>JAEUKT010000002.1:0-1200000 GCA_016794125.1 Alphaproteobacteria bacterium
TGCCCTGCCGTGACCGCCACGCCGTTCAGCGTCAGCGTGCCGGTGGCGGGCAGCGTCGTGATGGTGACTGACAGCAGCGCGTTGGCAGGCGTGTCGTTCGGGTCGGTAAAGCCGAAGTTCGCCGTGGTGAAGGTATATTGCGTATCCTCCAGCGTCGTGACCGTGGTATCCGTGCCCGCCGGCGCATCGTTCACCGCCGTCACGTTGATGGTCATCGTGTTCGGGGACGCATCCAGGTCCACGCCGCCGTTTGCCGTGCCGCCGTCGTCGCGCACCTGGAAGGTGAAGGAGGCATTCGCAAGCCCGTTCGCATTCGCGGCGGGCGTAAAGCGCAGCAGGCCGGAGGTGATGTTCGCCGCCGTGATGCTCTGTCCGGCGGTCACCGCCACGCCGTTCAGCGTCAGGCTGCCGGTCGCCGGCAGCGTCGTGATGGTAACAGACAGCAGCGTGTTGGCAGGCGTATCATTGGGATCGGTGAAGCCGAAGTTCGCCGCCGTGAAGGTATATTGCGTGTCTTCCAGCGTCGTAACCGTCGTATCCGTGCCCGCCGGTGCGTCGTTCACCGCCGTCACGTTGAATGTTATGGTGTTCGGCGTAGGATCGGTATCGACACCGCTATTCGCCGTGCCGCCGCTGTCCTGTACGCGGAAAGTAAAGCTGGCATAGCCCGTGCCGTTCGCGTTTGCTGCAGGGCTAAAACGCAGCAAGCCGCTTGCGATGTTTGCCGCAGATACCACCTGCCCAGACGTAACAGCCACGCCGTTCAGCGTGAGCGATCCGACGAGCGGCAAGGTTGAAATAATGACATTCGAGAGTGTATTCGGCGCAGCGGAATCATTTGGGTCCGTCAATCCGAAGCTGGCCACAGAGAATGTGTACTGTCCGTCTTCCGCTATCGTATAAGTCGCATCCGTACCGGCGGGCGCATCGTTTACGGAAGTGACGGCGACGGTCATGGTGTTGGCAGACTGGTCGGTATCGACTCCGCCGTTCACTGTGCCGCCGTCATCGCGCACCTGGAAAGTAAAGGTGGCATATGTCGCACCGTTGCCGTTCGCCGCCGGCGTGAAGCGCAACAGGCCGCTATTGATGTTCGCAACGGAAACGATCTGGCCAGCTGTCACCGCCACACCGTTCAGCGTGAGTGCGCCGACGGCGGGCAGGGTCGCAATAACGACACTCGTAAAAGTGTTGGGCGCCAAAGAATCGTTGGGATCGCTGAAACCGAAATTCGCGACCGTAAAGGTATAGGCCGTATCTTCAAGCGTTGTGACCGTCGTATCGGTGCCCGCCGGTGCATCGTTGACCGATGTCACGTTGAAAGTGAAAGTGTTCGGCGACTGGTCGTAATCAACGCCGCCATTCGCTGTGCCGCCGTTGTCCTGCACCTGGAAAGTGAAACTGCTGTTGCCGATACCGTTTGCGTTGGCGGCAGGCGTGAAAACAAGCAGATTGTTGCCGATATCGACGGCACTGACGGTCTGCCCGGCCGTGACAGCCACGCCGTTCAGGCGCAGCACGCCCGTGGTCGGGAGGGTTGTAATACGGACGCCGGCAAAGGTGTTGGAAGGGCTGTCGTTGGGGTCGCTGAATCCGAAATTCGCCGCCGAGAAAGTATACGGCGCGTCTTCGAGGATGGTGACAGTGTTGTCCGTGCCTTGCGGCGCGTCGTTGGCGGGATTGACGGTGATCGCAAAGGTCTGGTTGCTGGTCGTAAAGGTGCCGTCCGTAATACTGAACACGAAGCTGTCGGATGTCGTATTCGTGCCGTTATGCACATAGCGTATCACGCCGCTGTTAAGCTCGGCCTGCGTAAAGCTTGTGATGGGCGTCGAAGGCGCGCTGTCCCTTGCGAGGAAGCCGTTGGTCAGCCCCGTAGTGACGGTATAAACGAGGGCAGTCGGCGCACTTTCGTCGGCCGCATAAAGGCTTCCGCTTGCGCCGGTCGAAATAGCCGTCGTCGCGCCCTCGTTGGCGGTCATACCGGTATTCCTGAGGATCGGCGCCTCGTTTACGTCGGTGATGTTGACGCGGATACTCTGCTCGCCATACATGGCGGGCGCGCCGTTGTCGGTCGCACGGATGACGAGGTCATAAAATGCCGCTGTTTCGTAATCGAGTGCGCCATTGACGGTGATGACACCGGTGGATGAATTGATCGCGAACACGTTGCCCGTATTGCCGGAAACGATCGAATAGGTGATCGTCTGGCTGGGCTCCGCATCGGTCGAATTCGTGTCGGCGGTGTAGGTGCCGATGGCGGCGTTTTCCGCCAGCGTATAGACGATGCGGTCTGGCAGCACAAGACTGCTTGCCCATTCGATGACATAGCCGTTGACGGCATAGTTCACAGCGCGGTCTTCCCATGCGCCGGTCCCGTTCATGACCTGATAGTTTTCGTTGCCGCCGGTATTGCTGGGTTCGTTTGCCGCCCAGTTGATGTAGGAGCCAAGATAGGTAAAGGGGCCGGACGAGAAAATCTGCCCTGCTTCGGCGCCGCCCGTAAATTTCCAGACGGCTTCCTGCCCGGCATCCGAGCCGCCGAGCCAAGCCGTGTTTGTTCCCGTCACCAGGCCATCGACATACGTGTTTTCCACAGATGACGTGATGTTCGCAAGAGAACCGCCACGGCCAAACAGTTGATAAGCGTTCGCGGCTGCCTGCGCCGCCGTGAAAGAGAGCGATGTATTGACGTAGATATAAAAGCTGCCGGTGGTGGCGTTATAACTGACCCCCGGATGCGCCGCCAGAACCTCGGCGACCGTCCAGCTATCCGCAAAGGTGACGACGGGCGCATCGTTCACCTGCGAGACTGTGATATTGAAGGTATAGGCGGCCGATGTCGAAGTAGGATCGGAAATCGTGAAGCTGAAGGCATCCGCAGACGTCTCCGAGCCGTTGTGCACATACTGCACACGGTTCGCCTGGATATCGGCAAGCGTGAAGCTTGTCACCGCAACGCCCGCGTTTGTAGAAAGCTGCAAATAACCGTTATCGACGGTGTCCGTCACGCGGAAAATGATCGAGGCAGCGGGATCGGTATCAACGACGCTCAGCATCGCCGAAGTGATTGTGGTGGCGGCGCCTTCGGGTGCGGTCACACCGGTATTCGTGATACCGCCCGAACCAGGCACGCCGTTGAAGTTGATCGTGACCGTCTGTGTCGCCGATGTGTTCACCCCGTCATTGGCGGTCATAATCAGCGTATAAGACGATGTGGTGGACAGGTTGTTACGGATGGTGGTTGCCGCCGCCGCGTCAAGCACCGTGATCTGGCCCGTCGAGGCATTGACCGAGAACAACGCGGAACCCGTACCGCCCGTAATGGCATATGTGAGCGTGGATTTTTCCTGGTCGCCGCCCTGCACCGTTCCCATGACGGAGCCGGAAACGATGTCGGTCGCGGGGTTGCTGTAGTTGTAGCGGTAGGCAAGGTTATTGATGACGTCAGCGCCTTCCCACTCGATGATATAGCCGTAGGGACCCTGGTTATCGTTCCAGCCGCCGCCGTCCTGCCATTCCAGCCATTCTTCGCCGGGCGGGTTGGACGTCGTCCATTCCATGAAGCCGTTACCGTTTGCCGTATTGCCAAACAGGTAATCGTTCGGCTCCAGGTTGTTCCAGTTGTTATAGGCACCGTTGACGGCTGCACCGCCCTGGCCCGAAAGGCCGACATAGAACACTTGGCCTTTTTCGGGGCCCGCCATCCATGTCCAGTAACTTTCCGTGTTCGTATCGGACGCCGCCGTCCACAGGCTTTGTGCGGACATCGCGTTGATGAAAGCGTTTTCGGATGCGCTGGTGATCGTGACAAGGTGGCCGGCGACGCCGTTCAGGTATGCCAGCTCCGAGTTACGCAGCGCAGTACCGATACCGACGGTGCCGGTAACAAGGCGATAATAGTTACCGTTCGTGGCATTGTACTGCACCGTGCCGTCCATCCAGGTGATGACCTGGCTGGGGGAAAGCGACGGCGCGCCATTGGTGTTGTCGATGGTGGCAAAAACAGGCGTGGTCGCGAGCTTGACGGAGAAGTTATCGACCGTGCCCGCAAAGCTGTTGTTCGCGCTGAACCCGATCGAACCGGACGCACCTGCGGTGATCGTTTCAGTATAGGTGCCGGCCGCGTTGCGCGACGTACCCAGCGTGCCGCCGATATTCACCTGTATGCTGCCGCCGGTGCGCGTGATTGTGTAAGTCACGGTGTAGGAGCGACCGGAAACCAGGGTGCTGTCGGTTTGCAAAAGCGTGCTGGCTGTGCCGGAAGTTTTTGTCGCAACGCCACCACCAAGCGCCCAGCCGGTGCCGGTCGTCCAGTCGGTTGCGGTCGCGAAATCGCCGTTGCGCACTTCGCTGTAAACCGCAGTCGTCGCCGTGCCGTCGGAAACGGTCAGGCCCAGCATCACTTCGTTGGCACCCGCCACGGTGTTCGTGAAGGTGATCAGGCCCGCGTCGATATTCGCCTGCGTAAACGTGCTGCCGGTGGTCAGCGCCACGCCGTTGTTGCGCAGGATGCCGGTCGTGGGCGCGGTGGTCAGCGTATAGGTGAGCGTGGGAGAATCCGCATCGATAGCAAGCAGGTTGCCGCGCCCGACCACAACCGTCTGACCGTTTCCAACGCGGATGCCCGTATTTGCGCCCATGATCGGCGCATCGTTGACGGGGGTGATGTTCAGCGTCGTCGACTGGCTGAAATAGCCATCCAACGTATAGGTGATCGTGCGGCTGGCGACAGGGTTGTCGGAAATATTGCGGAAGCTGATGCGCTCGATCAGCGCCTCGACCGAGGTGCGGGTCGCGTTCGCGTTCAGGGTGATGATGAGCGGGTTGCCATCGACGCCGTTGCCGCCCGCGGATGACAGGCTGCCGATCTGTACGCCGCCATAGGCGACGGCGAAGTTATAGACCGCGATATCGGTCGCGCCCTGCGCGCCCACCGTCTGGCGCGTGCGGCTGATGTAAAGCTGGTCGTTGATGCCGCCGGTCGTGGAGATCGTCAGATTGACGCCGTCGAAATTGTTGGTCGATCCGCCGACGGTCACCTGCCCGTCTTCGCCCGTGCCCGACAAAATCGTGGGCGTGACAAAGTCGAAGTCGCGGTTGGTGGGTTGCAGGACGTTGACTTGCGTTTCGGTGAGTGTGATAGATGCCGCAAGACCGGACAGCGTCGCGTCGAGCATCAGGCGCTTTTCAAGCGCCTGCAACGTCTTCCGCGGGGATCGTTTTGATCCCTTGCTTTTTTTGTCCTTATCGGTCATTGCCCGTTGGTGCCCAGTAGCACAAGTTTCCCTTTTAAATTATAGCTTTAGTACCGTTCTTAATTTGTTAACTACCTTGGAGGTCATCCAGCCCGTTTTAAGAGGGTAGCAAATTCCATGCCTAATCAGTCTATTAGGGCTAAAAATTCATGTGTTTTACGGCAAGCGGGGCGCGAGCCAATTCATAACTCTGCAATAAAATTGCCAATTGTGGCTCTTTGGGCCCGTTTATTTTCAGAACAACACCACCGAGTCTAAAATGACTCACTTCAACTATTTTTTACAGCGTTTTACCTAAATGATTTTTTTGAATCATCTGCGCGCAAAAAATCGAAACGGCGCGACACGGCGCACCAAAAACACATGTTTGACTTATGCAAAGCGGTCAGGGTAAACTGCCTTCATGGCTGGAAAATTCACATCGCTGATCGTCGTTGCGAACCGCTGGTGGCGGTAACGCCCTCATTTTCATTTCCCCCATCTACTCCCCGTCATTTATGATACGTCAGCCCTTATAGAAGGCCTGCCCGATGAAGATTTCACATACCGATACGTCCCTGCCCTATGCGGCGGGAATTGATTTCCTGCTCGACCAGCTGGATGCCGAAAAAGGTGTCTATATGGCGTCCGACACCGATTATCCGGGGCGTTATTCCCGCTGGGATATCGGCTTTGCAGCGCCGCCCGTCGAAATCACAGGCTATGCCGGCCGTACGGAATTCCGCGCGCTGAACGCGCGCGGCGAAAAGATCCTCGCGATGTTCGCGCAGCTGTTCAAAGATCATGCGGATGAAGCGTTTAAAATCGGTAAATGCGATGCGCAGACGATTATTTGCACCATCGCCGCCGCTTCACGCAGCTTTTCCGAGGAAGAAAGGTCACACCAGCCCTCGCCTCTCTCGCCGCTGCGCCTGTTGATGAAACTGGCGGCTTCCGGTGAGGGATTTGCCGGGTTTTATGGTGCTTTCAAATACGACCTGCTGTTCTGTTTCAACCCCGTACCGCTGAAGCATCAACGGGGGGCGGATCACAGCCTGTTCACGCTTTACCTGCCCGACAGCATCCACCTGCTCGACCGCCGCAAGGAAACGGTGTTCCGCCGCGAATATGAATTCGCGCTGGGCGACTTGACCACCGCAGGCATGCCGCGCGAAAGCGGCGCGAAAAACCCGCCGAAAGCGGCTGCCGGCACGCCCGCCATCACCAGCAACATGTCCGACGAGGAATATGCGGACATGGTGGCGCGCGCGCAGGAACATATCCGCAAGGGCGATGTGTTCGAAGTGGTGTTGAGCCGCAAATTCAAGTCGCCTTATAACGGCCAGCCGTCGCAGCTGTTCCGCAATATCCGTCGCATCAACCCCTCGCCTTACGAATTCCTGATCCAGATGGGAAAAGAGCAACTAGTCGGCGCATCGCCCGAAATGTTCGTGCGGGTCGAAGGCAAGCGCGTCGAATCCTGCCCCATTTCCGGCACCGCCCGCCGCAGCAAATCGCCGGGGCAGGCCGCCGTGATCGAGGATGCTAAAATACTGCAGGAACTGCTGAATTCCAAGAAAGACGAAGCCGAGCTGACCATGTGCACCGATGTCGACCGCAACGACAAGGCGCGCATCTGCGAGCCCGGATCCGTGCGGCTGCTCGCCCGCCGCCAGATCGAATCCTATGTCGGCCTGTATCACACGGTCGATCATGTGGAGGGTATCCTGCGCGACGGTTTCGACGGCGTCGATGCCTTCCTGTCGCATATGTGGGCGGTTACGCTGACCGGCGCGCCGAAACCGGAAGCGTCGAAAATCATCGAGAATTTCGAGCCTGAAGCACGCGAATTCTATGGTGCTGCCGTGGGCGCATTGCATTTCGACGGCGGCGTCAATACCGGCATCACCATCCGCACCCTGCACCTGAAAAACGGCGAAGCCACATATCAGGCGGGCGCGAGCATCGTTTACGACTCCATACCCGCCGAAGAAGCGGTGGAAACGCATACCAAGGCGACCTCGTTCCAGCGGATCCTGTCGGGCAACGTGGCAGCACCTGCCGACCGCGTCGCCGTGCGCAGCGGCGAAGGCAAAACGGTCGTGCTGATCGATAACGAGGATAGCTTCGTCCACACGCTTGCCGATTACATACGCCAGACAGGGGCCACGGCCGTCACCTATCGCCACGGCACGCCGCTTGCGACGATCCAGCAGCACAAGCCGCATCTGGTCGTCCATTCCCCCGGCCCCGGCCTGCCCGAACAGTTCAATGTGCCGGGCATGGTGCGCGAAGTGGCGGCGGCGGGCATCCCGCAATTCGGCGTCTGTCTTGGACTGCAGGGCACGTTCGAGGCGTTTGGCGGCACGCTCGGCTATCTGCAAACTCCGCAGCACGGCAAGACATGGAATATCACGCATAATAACCACGCGCTGTTCGAAGGTGTGCCCAGCCCCTGCCTGGTGGGCGCATATCATTCCATCCACGGGTTGCCCGCATCGCTGCCCGACGAGTTAGAAATAACGGCACGCAACGATAACGGCGTGATCATGGCGCTGCGCCACAAAACACTGCCGATCTGGGCGGTGCAGTTCCACCCTGAATCGGTTTTGTCAATGCAGGGTTATGTCGGCCATAAAATGATCGAAAACGTGATGAAACACCTCGCAGGTAAAGCATGAAACCCAAGCAGAACCACGCCGACGAAGTGGATAAAAAATGGGCCGACGTGATGGGCAAGCTTTGCGATGACGACTTTCCGGCCGACGGCAAGGCACGCATCCTGCAAAACGTGAAGGATGAGGACATTACAGGCGAAATGCTGGCATCCTGCGCCCGCGCGCTGATGCTGCGCGTTGTGCCGCTTGATTTAAAAGGCATCGATGTCTGCGGTACCGGCGGGGACAAGAGCAAATCGAACGTGAAAACATTCAATATCTCGACCGCTGTGGCCTTTGTGGTGGCGGCTGCGGGCGTGTCGGTCATCAAGCACGGCAACCGCGCCGTATCCGGCGTCAGCGGATCGAGCGATGTGCTGGCGGCGTTGAAAATTTCCGTCGCCACCAACCCCGCGATGGCGAAAATCCAGCACCAGAAGCATAACCTCTGCTTCGTTTCCGCCCCCGCTTTCCATCCCGCACTCGCCAGCCTTGCCCCCGTGCGCAAAGCATTGGGCCGCCCGACATTCCTCAACCTGCTGGGCCCGCTTTGCAACCCTGCGCGCACCGCGCGGCAGGTGATGGGCGTATATGGCTTCCAGCCGCAGGTGGCCGATGCCGGGAAACGCCTTGGTCGGCAGGACATGATGATCGTCCACAGCATGGACGGGCTTGATGAAATCTCCCTTTCCGACCTGACGCAGATTATCCGCGTCAAGGAAGGCAAGGTGGAGGAAATGCTGGTCTGCCCCGAAGACGCAGGGCTTGAAACCACGCCGCTGGAAAAACTGCAGGGCGGCACGGCGGAACAAAACGCCAAAATCATCACCGCAGTATTCGAAGGCGAAACCGGCGCGCCGCACGATATCATCTGCCTGAACGCCGCAGCGGCTTTCATGACCGCCGGCAAAGACCCGGACCTGAAAACGGGCGTAGCGCGCGCGAAAGAAATCATCGCGGGTGGACTGGCCCTTAAAAAACTCCAAGCCATGAAGGGTGCGGCATGACCGGATTCCTGCAAAAAATCCATGACATAACCATCGACCGCGTCGCAAATGACCGCTCGGCAATGTCAATCGCTGATCTAGAACGCGCGCCGCTATTTGCGCGCCAGGCCGGAAACGTACTAAACGCCTTCCGCAAGGACGATTACAACATCATCGCCGAGGTAAAGTTCGCCAGCCCCTCGCAAGGCAACATTGCCACCGGCGACCCCGTTGCAGTCGCCGGTGGGTACCTGCGTTCGGGCGCCGCTATGTTGTCGGTTCTGACCGAGCCGCAATATTTCGGCGGCAAGCTCGATTACCTGCATGACATCCGCGAGAAATATCCGCATGCCTTGCTGCTGCGGAAGGATTTCATGGTCGATCCCTACCAGCTTTACGAAGCGAAGGCCAATGGGGCGGATGCCATCCTGCTGATTGTCGCCATGACACGGCCAGAGCTTACGAAAGACCTGTTCGAGACGGCAAAAGGCCTCGGCCTTACGGCGCTTGTCGAAGTGCATGACGCAGCAGAGCTGCAGCAGGCCGTGGAAATGGGCGCCGATTTTATCGGCGTCAACAACCGCAACCTGAAAACATTGAAAACCGACCTCGGCATCGGACGCGACCTTGCGCAAATGAAGCCAGAACATGCCGTTTTTATCTGCGAAAGCGGGCTTTCGACCGCCGATGACCTGCGCGACATGCGGGCACGCGGCTATGACGGCTTCCTGATGGGAACCAGCTTTATGAAACAGCATGACCCGGGCTACGCGCTGCAGGAATTACGGGAGCAGCTGGGATGCGCGTAAAAATCTGCGGCCTGACCCGCAGCGAGGACGCGGCAGCTGCGCAAAACCTTGGCGCATGGGCGCTCGGCTTTATTTTTTACCCGAAGTCGAAGCGCTTTATCTCTGCAGACGCCGCAAAAAGCATCATCGCCACGTTACCCGCATCGCGGCCTATCGGCGTTTTCGTTAACCAGACGGGCGAAGCGATTGGCATCGCGAAAGATGCAGGGTTAAAAGGCATCCAGCTGCATGGCGACGAAACGCCAGACGACCTGCGCCGCGTCCGCGCCGCATTCTCCGGCACGCTCATCAAGGCACTACGCCCGAAAAGCGAGGCCGACCTGCAAGCAATCGCCGGTTACAAAGGCCTTGCCGACTACATCCTACTGGATGCCGCCGTGGGCAATGAATATGGCGGCACAGGGCATACCGGCGACTGGTCGTTGGCGCAAAAAGCCACAGCTTTCGGTATCCCCGTCATCGTCGCAGGCGGGCTCGACCCCGATAACATCGCCGCCGCTTATGCACAAACCAAGCCCTATGCGCTTGATTTGTCGAGCGGTGTCGAGGCATCGCCCGGCATCAAGGACCACGCTAAATTACAGGCGCTCTTCGCCAATATTAAAGGAAGCACCCATGCAGCCTAAAATGCACAACAGCAACAGCCCCGACGACCGCGGCTACTTCGGCGATTACGGCGGGCGTTTCGTGCCCGATACGCTGATGGCCCCGCTGCTGCAACTGGAGCAGGCCTATGCCGAATTATCGGCGAGTAGCGAGTTCTGGCGCGAATTTGAATCGATGCTCACACAGTTCGTCGGGCGCGAAACGCCGCTGCAATATGCCGCGCGGCTGACCGAAAAACTGGGCGGCGCGAAAATTTACCTGAAACGCGAGGACCTTGCGCATACCGGCGCGCATAAAATCAACAACGCCATCGGCCAGATCCTGCTGGCGCGGCACATGGGCAAGACGCGCATCATCGCGGAAACCGGCGCGGGCCAGCACGGTGTCGCCACCGCCACCGCCGCCGCGCAATTCGGCATGAAATGTGTCGTTTATATGGGTGCGGAGGATATGGCGCGGCAGGAAATGAACGTGTTCCGCATGCGGCTGCTGGGCGCGGATGTGGTCGCGGTCAATGCGGGTTCCCGCACGCTGAAGGATGCCGTCAGCGAAGCGATGCGCGACTGGGTCGGCAATATCGCCGATACCCATTACCTGCTCGGCTCCGCCCTTGGCCCCCATCCCTATCCCCGCATGGTGCGCGATTTCCAGTCGGTGATCGGGCGCGAGGCGCGCGAACAGATTCTGGCGCAGGAGGGCAAACTGCCCGACACCGTCATCGCCTGCGTCGGCGGCGGCAGCAATGCCATCGGCATATTCTCGGGCTTCGTGAATGACAAGGATGTCGCGCTGATCGGCGTAGAAGCCGGCGGCACGGCGATTGCGGCGGGCGAACACGCCGCACGTTTTGCGGGCGGAAAACCCGGCATTTTCCAGGGCATGAAGACTTATATTTTGCAGGATAATGACGGACAGGCATCGCCCACGCATAGCGTTTCCGCTGGCCTTGATTATACCGGCGTCGGCCCCGAACATGCATGGCTGCATGACCTGAAACGCGCGACCTATACCAATGTGAATGACGACGAGGCCGTTACCGCGTTCCACCTGCTGGCGCGCACGGAGGGCATCATTCCCGCGCTCGAAAGCTCGCACGCTATCGCTTATACAATAAAGTCCGCGCCCGCAATGAAAGGCAAGACGATCATCGTCAACCTGTCCGGCCGCGGCGACAAGGATATCGGCATCATCCAGAAATATGACGGAGCCCGCAAATGAGCCTGCGCAACGCATTAAGCACCGGAAAATCCGCCTTCATCCCCTTCGTCATGGCGGGCGACCCGAATATGGCAGAAACCGAAAAGATCGTGGCCGCGCTGGAACGCGCGGGCGCAACAGCACTTGAGCTGGGCGTGCCGTTTTCCGATCCCGTCGCCGACGGCGTAACGGTGCAGAAGGCGGCGGAGCGCGCATTGGCGGGCGGTGCGACACTGAACGGCGTGCTGGAACTGGTGAAAAAACTGCGCGCAAACGGCGTAAAAATGCCGATCTGCCTGTTTTCCTACCTCAACCCGATTTACATGATGGGTTACGAGACGTTTATCACCGCCGCGCTGAAGGCCGGCGCGCAGGGCGCGCTGATTGTCGACCTGCCGCCCGAAGAAGCAGGCGACTACCACACGGCCGCGAAAAAGAACGGCTTTGAAACCGTCTTCCTTTGCTCGCCCACAACGACCAGAGAGCGTTTAAAATTGGTCGATGATTATTCCAGCGGTTTTGTCTATTACGTATCGCGCGAAGGCGTGACAGGCGCGCAGAGCGCACTGCCGCAGCAGCTGGAACAGAAAATCGCGGCGCTAAAAACTGAGCTGAAAAATCCCGTCGCCATCGGATTCGGCATTTCGACGCCAGATCATGTGAAGGCATTGACCGGCAAGGCAGACGGCATTGTGGTGGGATCCGCGCTTGTGAAGATCATCGAGGAAAATCCGGCGAATGCGGCGGCTGCGGTCGAGGCGCGGGTGCGCGCGCTGCTTGCCTGATACGGCGATACCGCATATAATCGCTGCATGACAAACAAAAACAACTCGGCGCCCGGTGCCGGCTATATCATTGGCGACACCGACATACACCCCTGGGGCAGCTACACCGTCGTCGCCACCGGCAAGAATGACGGCGAAGAATATTGCGAAAAAGAAATTATCGTCAATCCCGGCCGTATTCTGCCGCTGCAAAGCCACGAACACCGCCGCGAACACTGGATGGTGAAACAGGGCATCCTGACCGTCGTACTGGACGGCAAAAGGCTGGAGCTGAAAAAAGGCGACGAGGTGCGCATACCGCTTCGCGCCATCCACAGCATGGCAAATTTGGGCAAGGATGCGTGCATCCTGCGCGAAATACAGGCGGGCAGCTGCCGCGCGGATGACATGACGCTTTACGGCGAGGCGGACGCGCACGGCCGCGCAGGCAGCAGCCTTGCCATCTATCAACAAATCCTTGCAGAAATACAGAAAAAGGCCTGACAGCTATGCGCATCGGCATCGATTTCGGCGGTACGAAGACGGAAATCATCTGCCTTGATGCCAAGAACGGCAAGGAAATCTACCGTCAGCGCATCCCGACCGCGCGCGGCGATTACATGAACACCGTCAAATCGCTCTGCGACCTTGTGCGCGGGGCGGAGGCATCCTTAAAAAAAACCGGCACGGTCGGCGTTGCGATTCCCGGCGCGATCATCCCCGAAACCGGCCTTATCAAGAATTCAAGCTCGACATGGATGAACGGCCAGCCGTTCCAGAAAGACATGTCCAAGGCGCTGGGCCGCGAAGTGCGCATGGAAAACGATGCGAACTGCTTTGCCGTATCGGAAGCAACCGACGGCGCGGCCGAGGGAAAACGCGTCGCCTTCGCCGTCATCATCGGCACCGGCTGCGGCGCGGGCATCGCGATTGACGGGCTGGCGCATCGCGGCATCAATTCGATCGGTGGTGAATGGGGTCATAACCCGCTGCCTTATCCCCGAATTCCCCTTGCCGATACAGCCGCGCATTTTTCGCGTTTCGAGAAATACCCGACGGCCGACCGGCTGGAAGATTTTTATTTCTGCGATGACCAGAATGCCGAATACCCGGGGCCGCTCTGCTATTGCGGGCGGCGCGGCTGCCTGGAGACATGGATATCCGGCACCGGCTTCAAGAACGATTATAAACGCGTAACTGGCGAAGACCTGTCCACCCACGACATCATCGCGCAGAGCAAGGAAAAAGAACCGAAATCGACGGCCGCGCTGAACCGTTATGTCGACCGCCTTGCGCGCGCATTGGCGCAAGTCATCAATATCCTCGACCCCGATGTGATCGTGCTGGGCGGCGGGATGAGCAATGTAAACGCCCTTTACAAAGACGTTCCCGCGGCGTGGGGAAAATATGTGTTTTCCGACACCGTCAAAACACCGCTGCTACCCAACCGCCACGGCGATTCATCGGGCGTGCGCGGCGCGGCATGGCTCTGGGGACGCTGAGCCTTAATCCGTCACCGTAAAGCGCGCCTCGTCGCTGTTCGCGCGGATTTCCGGCACATACATCGCATGTGCCTGATCGGGCATGGCATGGAATTCGCCCGGGATTTCCGCGCGCAATTCATAGCGCAACAGGTGTTTGCCCTGTTTCAGGCTGGAAATAAAGAATGCCGCTTTCTGGTCGCGGAATTCCTGATACACGTAGGTGCGCTCGGACGTCTCTTTGCCCTCATGGTCGAGCTTGATCGCCTCGCCGCCGCCGCTGACCAGCGACACCGCCTCCAGCCCCGCCGGTTTGTAATCTTCGGCGATCAGGTATTCATAGTTATTTTTCGCGTCCAGCAGCACATCGACACGGATGCGGTCGCCGCTTTTTACGGCTTCTCCGTCTTTCAGCTCCACCCAGTCTTCCGTGTAGCCTTTCATCAAAGTTTCTTTGACCGACTGCTTGTAATATTTACGGGTCACGAAAATTTCGTTGCCGGCCTTGGTGATCGGTTCTTCCAGCGTGAAGTATTTGGCATGCGCGGCGACATACATCGCGCCCGTGCCCTTGATCGTCACGCTGACCTTGTTGTCGCCGTCTTTCAAATCCTCCGCCGGAATGTCGATCAGGCGATTGAACGAAAACACGTTGGACGCATCGGCGCGCCCCTTGCGCACTTCTTTGCCGTTTACCGTCACCGTGTAATCATATTCCGGCGCCAGTTCACGGGTGGCTTTCAGGTAGTCTGCAAGGCCGAGGATGGCGATTGCCGTATCGCGCGTGTTTTTCCACGACGCGCCGCGGCGGTTCAGCACCATCCATTTGACCGCTTTCTCCAGATACGGGCTTTGCGGGTCCAGATTGGCGAGCGCCTTGATGTTGAACGCCGTCGCCTCCACCCCGCCCTCGCTCCAGCGGTAATGGATGCCGCTTTCGCCCCAATGGGCGGTCGCGTTATCCTTGTCTTCAGAAACGCCGTTCACGATGTTTTGCGCCAGCACACGGCTGCGTTCCGCATTGCCGTATTTATGCTCGGCCAGCGCAAACAGCGCGCGGGTATAGGGGTTCAGCTTGCCGCGCATATCCCACAACCGGTTGCGCTGCTTGTCGGTGAAGGCATCCGACGCGGTCGATACGTTCGAGAGCGCATGGATCATCCAGGCCAGCATATCGGGCTGGTCTTCTTCCTCCACCAGTTGGTTGCGCAGGAATTGGGCAGCGCGGGTAATCACATCGCCCCGCACATCCATGCCCGCATCGCGCGCAAGGCTGAGCCCCCAGACGACATAGGATGTCATGAAACGGTCGGAATCGCCGTCTTTCCACCAGCCCCAGCCGCCATCGCCATGCTGGAAATCATACAGGCGCGTCAGCGCATCCGCCGTCATTTTATCGAGCTTTTTATAGGTCGTGTCGGTGCGGCGCTGCGGATGGCCCTGCGGGTCGTTGCGGGGTTCCAGCACATCGCTCAAATACGCCTCCACATCTTCGCCCCTGATGCCCAGATCCTTCATCGTCTTGCGCACGATGATCGCGGGCAGGAAGCGGCTCATGGTCTGTTCCACGCAGCCATAGGGATAGTCTGCAAGGTAGGGCAACGCGTCCAGCAGGTTCGCCGCCAATGACGGCGAAACGGTCAGGCGCAAGGATGTCGCTTCCTTGATGCGCTCTTTCGGGATATTCACCGTCAGCTCCTTCGTCACCGCGTCGCCGGTCGATTTCAACACCAGCGACTGCGCGATGAATTTTTCGATGCCGTGCGGAATGACGGGATAGGTTTTTTCCATCGCATCCGACGCTTTTTCGGATTTGGCGATGACGGTGATTTTCGCCATGCCGGCTTTTTGCGCGGAAACCGCCCAATCGACACGCGTCTGGCCGTTCGCAGGAACGGTGACGGATGTCATTTCGCCCTTCACGAATTTGCCGCCTTTATAAAGCCCCGTGACATTCACGCCTTCGGTCTTGATGACGGGAATAACGGTGACCGGTTTATCTGTCATGTTATCGATCAGCGCCGATACGTTCACAAGGTCGCGTTCGGTAAAGAATCGCGGCGCCTGCAAACGGATCATCAGGTTTTTATTCGATTTTACCTCATGCGTGACGCTGCCGATCGAGGTTTCTTTCGTCGCCGCGCGCGCGGTTGCGCGCCATGTGGTCAGCGAATCCGGGAATGTCACTGTCACGCGCGCATGGCCCCGCGCATCGGTTTTCACCGACGGCAGCCATGTGACGGTCGAGCGGAAATCGTTGCGGACGCGGTCGGGTTCCTGCATCGCGCCCTGGCCTTCTTCCATGCCTGCCGGGCTTTTCTTTGCGTCCATTTCATTTTTGTCGGCAACTTTTTCCTTGGCTGCGCCGCGCGCCGCCATGGCAGGCGCGGGGGCTGCGTTGGACGACACCGATTTCATGACCACGCTTTCGGCTGCTGCAAAATCGCCCTTGCCGCCCGCCATACCCAGCTGGCGCGGCGCCAGTTCATCGCGCTGGCCGTCGTCGGCACGGCCGTCCTTGTTCATGCGGCGGCGTTCGTTTTCCTGATCGGTGATCAAGCCCCCGTCTTCGCCGCGCATCAGCAGCGTATAGGGACGCTGGTAAAAGCTTGCCTGCGTCTGGATGCTCGGCTGCTTTTTCTCGCCATAGAAAAACTGCTGGATATCCTGCGCATATTCGCCCTGAATGTAATAAATCGCGGCATCGGTGATGCCGATCGCGACCTCCGATTCAACGGGATGGCCGTCCTTGTCGGTCACTTCAAGATCGAACGTACCTTCTTCCTGCGGTTGATACACGGCCTTGTCGGATGTCACCTTGACGTTCAGGAATTTATCGGACGGCGGCACAATCACCTGCAGCTGCGCGGTTTTCAGCTGGTATTGCTGGCCGCTGACGGCGTTCAGGAAGATATTGGGCGTGTAATTGTCGTTCACGGGCAGTTCGACCAGTTTCACGCTGCCCTCCAGATGCAGCATTTTGTAATCGAACAGGCTGTCGCTTTCGACCGACAGCAATACATATGTATCCGGCACATCGGAGACGATCATCGCGCGCATGGTGTCGCCCGCGTTGTACGTGTCTTTTTCCGTGATGATCTGCAAGCCGCCATAGCGGTAGCCGATATTGGTCGCCTGCGTATCGCAGACATAGATATAGGCAAGCGCCGTCACGGTGTTGCCGTTATCAAAGCCTGTGAATTCCACGCTATAATAACCGTTTTCCGACGGCTCGAATTCAAACAGGGCTTCGCCCTTGGCGTTCGTTTTCACGAATTTGGTCATGATTTCCGCGCCGTCATAACGGCCCTGTTCCTTCAGCGTGCCGTCTGACCAGACGGGATCGCGCCATGTGTTGCGGCGGATGATCACCTTGCCTTCGACCGCGACAGGCTTGTCATCGGCGGTCTGGGTGCGGATCGTCACCTGTGCCTTGTCGCCCGGGCGGTAAATGTTGTTTTTCGCCTCGGCCGTTGCGTAATAGGCGGTTTTCATGACCTTGATATCGGATGTGCCACGGATTTCACGGCGGCTTTTATCCACCACGCGCACCTCGATGTGGTATTGCAGCTGGTCGCCGGCATCCTTGGGCGTGTCGATTTTAAACTTTGCCTTGCCGTCCTTTCCGGTCTGGATTTTTGCCTGCTTCACCAATTGGCCATAGCCGCCATAGCCGTAATTTTGCGGGTACATGTCGTCGTAATACCAGCTATAGGCGCGCCACGGGCGGTAGTAACGCTGATACTGGTTCTGATACACCAGATACTCCACATCGGCATCCGCCACCGGCCCGCCGAAGTAATATTGTGAATCGACGGATACATCGATGACATCGCCCAAACGATAGGCCGTGATGCCGTCTTTGGCTTCCTTCGGCTCCGGCGTGACGTTCACGGTATATTCGGGAAGCTTATATTCCTCCAGCCGGAACAGCTGCACGGTCGAAAGGTGGTTGTTCGCATCCGCCGTATAAAGCTGCAGCGAATATTCGCCCAGAACCGCCTTGTCATCCAGCGTCAATGTGCCGTCGAACGATCCGTAATCGTTCAGCGTGTCATCTTTTTCCAGCACCTGCTTGCCCTGTGCGTCGTAAATGCGCGCCTTCACCTTCATGCCGGCGGGCACAATGAAGCCGCCGTTTTTCGGCTGGCGCAGCATGGCCTTGAAATTCACCGTTTCATTGGGGCGGTATGCAGGGCGGTCGGTGAAGGCATAGAGCCAGTTTTCACCCTTGTTGTTGCTGTAATAATTATAATAGTTGTTCTGCACAAATGCCTGCCGCCCATCCGCCGCCATCGCGCCGAACACGGTGTGCTGCTGCGAATAATTCAGTTTGCTGTTGCTGCGCAGCGCTGTTTTCAGCAAGCCATCGTCATCCGTGCGGCCTTCATCGACGATCCAGCGCGTATTGTTGGTGTCGTCGTAATAGCTGTAGGTATAGCGGATATCGGCATTCGCAACCGGTTTGCCGGTTTTCGCGTCCATCGCAAAAAACAGCGCCTTGTCATTCGCGATCTTGCTGACCAGCGCGACATCGCTGACCAATACCAGTTCATAGACGGGCGCTAGGCTGCCGGATTGCGCGACCATCATATAGGCACCCGTGGGCAACTGGCCGTTTTTAGGGTCGGGCTTTTCGTCGCCGTCTTTGCGCCAGTCGGCCAGGCTTTTCTGCTCGCTGTATTGCAGGTGCTTGCCTTCTTCTTTCAATTCGATCCTGGTTTCCAGCGCGACGGGCAGCGATTTATAACGCCCCGACTGCATCAGCTGCTGCAGCATGTCCTGATAGCTGTTGATACCGGAATTATCGGATTTCAGGTTGATTTCGCGTGCAAGGTCGAGCTTGTAAAACGACAGTTGCGCCGATTTGACGTTGCGCCATGTCAGGTAAAACTGGATTTCCGATCCCGGCAAAAAGGTGTTCGCAACGCCCACCGACAATTGCGGGTTCACGATATATTCCATGCGGCGCTGCGCGTCATCGACCCATTGCGACTGGCCGGTTTTATATTTCGCGGTCAGTTGTTTATAGGTCTTCACCGCCTCCACGAAATCGGACTTGTTCTCGTAAAACATGCCAAGCTGATAAAGCGCGTCATCCGCCCATTCGGTGTCGGCGTAATCTTCGGCCACGGTTTTAAACGCATCAATCGCGCGGTCGCGCAATTTCTGATCGCCGCTGTAATTCTGCTGCCATGCCATCGCCTGCCCGTAATAGGCGCGCGCCTTGTCGTTATCCGATTTCGCAACCTTCAGGATTTCGGCGAAAAGCACCTGCAGCGATTCATTCCCCTGCGGCTGCTGCGGCGGGGGCACGGGCGCGATCATGCGCTTGCCGCCCATGCGGATCGGGCGGATATCGGTATTGTACCAGCCCCAGCGGCTGGTAATGAAATCGGCTAGCTGGAAGCTTATGCCGATGAATTTTTCACGCGCGAGATCAACGTCGGATGATCCTGCCCACCAGTCGCGCGCGTCATCAAGGTATTTCTTGATAGATTCCGCCTTGCCGTATTGATCGACGGTTGTGTAATGCGTGGCGAGCGATACTTCGGCCTCGGCGCGCCAGCGGTCGTCCGTCTTGCCGTCGGCAAGCTCCAGCAGTTTTGTTTCCGCCGGTTTCAGGCGCGTTTCGTCCTTCAGCTGCAATACGCTGTCGCCCCATTTAAACGCCACTTCGCGCTGGAGTTTTTCATCGGCTTTCTGGCCGTCGAATTTTTCAAATTCCGCCGCCGCCAGCTGCCATGATTTTTCCGCGTAATATTTATTCGCCGTTTCAAGGTCGGATGCCGAATACGCCTGTGCCGGTTGCGGCAGCAGCATCGATACGGCAAGGGCGAAAAGCGCGAAAAATTTCATGGCGGTGATCCCGTTCAAACGCGTTGCAACAAGGATAAGACGCGGCGTAACGCCCGATCCTTGGAAAATACTTTCCAATGATAGGTCGGGCGGCTTAACAGACTGTTAATTAAAGGGAAAACCGAATGTGAACGCGCGTTATAACGCCGTTACGTCAATAATCGATCGACATAATATCGTCACCCTCGAAATAGACCTCGTCGAGGTTCTTTTCCGGCCCTCCGCGGTCGATGACCATGAAGTCGCAGATTTTATCAAGCGCGAGGCTGTAATGGTGCCATGTGCCGCGCGCGTAATTCACCCCCTGCCTGGGCCCCGCGATAAAGGCGCGCATTTTCGATGCGTCGAAATCACCGGCGGGTGCGACGACCACCATATAGGGATGGTTGTCGAGCGGGTAAAACGCCTGGCTGGACAGCGGATGCCGCTCCATCACCTTTAGCGCAATGGGGCGCGGCAGCGGTTTCGATCTGAAAATACTCACCAGCGGAGTTCCGCTGCCCTGCAGCAAATCCAGCGACGCAATGCTGTGATACCGTTCCGTATTGCCGTAGTTGATATGCCGCAATTCCTGCGCGGTCGCCGTTTCCAACACATCGCCGAAAGGCTTGAAGGCTTCAGCGGTCAGCGGCTCGGGCTTTAAAACGCAGTTTTTCATGTAGCTTTCGGGGGTTGCTTTGCCTGCCCAATAGTTGCATAAAATGACCATCCATCAAACAAGCAATTGCAGGACTAACATGGCCAAAAAGCCCGCGAAAAAAGCAGCCCCGAAAACCGCCAAAACCGGCAAGCTGAACACCCATAACGGGCGCAAGCCGATCCCCGCCATCCTGATGGCCTATTCGGAATCGGATTTCACGAACCCGCACGAAGCCATGACCGCGCAGGAGCCCAAGGATTGCCGAGGCGATTTCACGCATATGGGCGCGAAATACTGGGGCTATGAATCGCGCCGCCATATGGCGACCCGCGTGACCGACGGGGCTGAATCGCTGGATTTCAACCATGCCGCGCATAACTGGATGATCATCGGCCTGAAAAAACGCGCGTTAATCGACGCCATCACCATCAGCACGAAGTGGTACACCGGCAACCAGGTGCAGGCGGCATCCGTGTTCCTGATCGACGACCTGGAGGGCGGGCAGGTGCAGGTGCTGGACCGCGCCAAGCTGAAACCCGATTCCGAACATGTCTTCAAGATCAAGCCTGCGACTGCAACCGAAGTATATGTGGAGCTGTATTACGAAGGCGGCCTTTCCCGCATCAATTTCTTCGGCGAACTGGCCGAGGTGCAATTACCTGAACGGCGCAACCTGCTGGACGGCGCGAAGATCACGCATGTGTCGAACATCCATTACGGCGTGCCCGACCGCGCGGTCGGCGGCGACCGCCAGCAGATGTACATGTATGGCTGGGAATCGGCGCGCACCGGTTACGGCGAGCAGGCGCTGTTCCATTTGAAAAAGCCCGCCGTGATCGACGAAGTGATCGTCGATACCTACCTGCACCGCCTGAACGCGCCCATGACCGCGCATGTCTATGGCCTCGACATGAACGCCAAGGGCGTGAAGGGCAAAAAGATCGACGCGCTGATGAAGCTCGCCCCGAAATGGAGCGTGGTGTTCGACGGCGACAAGCATGTCGTGCCGAAGGATTTCAAGGATTACATGCTGAACCAGAAATACCTGAAGGAAAAAGGCGTTATCGACAACCAGCAGTTTAAAATTGTGCTGCACCTGCCCGAAGGCAGCCCGTGGAAGCCGATCATCCCCTTCGCGCCGCTCAGCCCCGATACCTATCACCGCTACCGCGACGTGTTCGATGCCGGTGCCGTCACGCATGTGCTGTATATGCACTATGATAACGGCGGCATCCACGGCCTGAAGATGTTCGGCACGGAAGACTAATTGCGGCGGCGGTCGCGTTTCAGCAGGCTGAAGGCGAAGATCACTACCAGCGCCAGCGTCGCCAGCAGCACGCCGATGCGGATAATCGACGGTGCCTGCAGGCTGTCGCCCTGCGTCGTGAAATCGACGGTGTCGACGATGACCGACAATGTGCTGATCAGCGTAAAGGCCAGCATGAACAGGCCCAGCTTCTTGTTCTGCAAATGGTTCAGGTTTTCGCGGATGCGGTCGTAAATTTTCTCGACCAGTTCCAGCTTGGTGTTCAGGTTGTCGAAGCGGTCGCGCGTATGCCACGCCTTTTCCAGCGCATGCCATATCTTCAGCCCCTGCGGGTCGAGGCTGTTGTCGAAATCGTCATAGACCGCCTTGAACAGGGTTACTTTCGACTGGTATTCGACGATGATTTCCGATTGCCGTTCCAGCAGTTTCATGTCCTGCGAATGTTTCTGGCGGTCGAGTTCGTTCGATAAATAAAACAGGTCGCGGTCGATATCTTCCGCCGCCACATAAAATATGTTCTGTGCGCGCACCATGCTGAGCAGCGTGCCCAGCTGTTTTGGCTGCACCGCACCCGTGTCATAGACCTCCGCCGAATTGCCGTTGCCGGGATAGACGGAAAGATGCGGGATGACCGACGCATCCTCGATCAAATGCGCCTGTTCGCTGAAAATCAGCTGCTTGCTACTGTGTTTCTGCATTTCGTAGTCATCCGCGCAAGGCACATGGAACACACGATGCACCCAGAACAGGTCGCCGATGCCCTGAAAAATGCTGCTATTCGCCCAATAGGCGTTTTTGCCGCTGCCGTAAAAACTGGCAAGCGTATATTCGGATGACAGCTTGCCCGCCGCCGCTTCGAATGTCGCCTGAAACAGCGGGCGATAGGCTGCGAGCAGCGAGCTCGCCTTCTCCGCCGCCACGCGGTATTCGTCCATCGTCAGGTCACGCAGCCCCTCGATCTCCCCCACAAACGTCGCCGAGCCGTAACCCATGTCGTACAGCCGTATATCGATGGCATGGATGTGGAAAACGCAGTCATTTTCATGGCGCAGTGTTTGCGGCAGGTTCAACGCCGCCAGCACATCGCTTAAGTCTTTTTCCTCCAGCATGCGCCCCGCGAAATATCCCGGGATAATCGTGTTCCCGCGCCGGGTATCGGCATCGATCTTCATTTTGTTGCCGCGCGCGCCATGTGCGGGCGTGTACCAATGGCCCTGCCCGCCCGCCATCGCGCCCACGAATTCCTGCTGGTACGCACCATACCCTTTCGCCAGCAGCGCGCGGCTGTCGATGACCAGCCCCGACCGCATCGGGCCGTTGAAGGTCATGTCGCGCCGTCCGCCGCTGCCGAGATATGCCGTCATGCGGCTTTCGCTTTCTTGGCAGAATAAACGCAGGCCTGCGGTGTTTTTTTCATCCTGCTTTCCAGCCCCGACACGGCATTCACATCGATGAACAGAAAACCCGGGCCGAGATTGGATTTGCCGATGAATTCGTTCAATTCCTCCTGCAGTTTTTTCTGCGTCGAAAACAGCGGCTGCTTCATTTTAAACGCGACAAGATATGCAGGATATTCCGGCAGGTATTTCACCTTTTTCTGAGCGATGTACACGCAGTTCAGCAGTTTATGTTTCGCGCAATGATCGGCAATCGCCTTTACCTTGTCTTCGGCAAGCCCATGGGGCAGGTATGTATCGGTCGCCAGCACGATCTCCCGCTCCTCCGACCCCGCCTGGCGTTCATATTCCCATGTATTCAGGCGTTCTTCCCACGCTTTCGCCTCGGGCATGCGCTGATGCTTGTAGAAATAGCCAATCGCATGGCGGCAGGCGCTGGGCAGCGCCTGCGGGTCTTTTTGCGCAAGGCCTTCCATGACCGCCAGCTGGGTTTCATCGCCCTCGTAAAGCTTGATGCCGGCGATATTCATGCGCGCCGTGTTGTCATCGGGATTACGGCGCAGCGCTTCTTCGCAGGCGGCGATGATGGCGGCATCGTCCTTGAACCTGTCGGCCGCCCCGATCACCTCGTCCAGTTCTTCGCGCGTCAGTTCGGGCAGGGTTTTCTGCTTCAACTCGGCATATCGCGCGGTTACATGCAGGTGTTCCTTATGCGCCGCTTCCCAATGCGGGCGGGCGGATTCCAGCCATTCGGCGTTGAACGCAGCCGCCAGTTTTTGCTCGGCTGCGCCCAGCACTTCGGTGGCCGCGCTGCGGGTAATAGGTTCGGGCGCGACAAATCCATGCCCCAGCGCCTTCACCCGCTCCATCAGCGTCGGATGCGTGCTGGCATAGCCGGGTTCTTCCTTCGTCACGATGTCGATAATCTCTTTCTGGTCGCGCGCTTCGCCGAAAAATCCTGCCATCGCGCTATAGGGCGCTTCGCCAGCAGGGTCGGGCGTGGCTTCGGCCTTTTTCCATTGGTCGCGCCAGTACATCGTGGATGTTTCATGGTCGCGCACGGCGACCGCCGACAGCGCCGCCGCCGCATGATCCGCCCCCGCCAGCTTCGCGGAAAAAGCATCGGCCTCGTATTCGCAGCGGCGGGACAGCGCAAAGCTGTAGGCGCTGAACACGCCGATAAACCAGCTGTAAAAGCGGTTCAGCTTCAACGCATACCACATATGCTCGAACTGCAAACGGTCGCCCAGAATCAGCCAGCTGGTGCGGATGCGGTAAATCCATTGCCCCAGCGCGTTATCCTTGGCCGCCACATGGCCGTATTCATGCCCGACCACGCTGGCCAGTTGCGGCAACGTGAGCGCTTGCATGAGCGGGAGGCCCAGCGTCAGCACCACAGGGCCAAAACCGAAGAAACCCAAAAATCCCGTGCTGCGCGATACGGATGCGTTCATTTCATTGCTGATATAGACGCGGGCGAAACGCGGCCCCTGCGCCTTTTCGATGATGCGCGACAGGAATGCGAACAGCTGCGGCGCGTCCTGTTCCCTGATCTCGATGCCGGGCGGCGGGAAATTGGGCATCAGCATGGATTTCGCCATGATGAAGGAAAAACCGATCGGCACCGCCGCCAGCACAAAAGCGAGCTTGGCCGCGCCCGCATTCGCGCCCGACAGCAGCAGCACCGCAGCCCCCATGCCCAGTCCGATCGGGATCATCAGCAGAATCGAACCGAACACGACCGCGTAACCGACCAGCGCCAGGCGCACCGTGCGTTTTTTCAGCCATGCGGGGTCGGTTTTCGCCTTCGCCTCGATCAGTTCCACCAGATTCACGAAATCGTCGTCGCGTTTTTTACGCTCCGCCGGCGTGATGATGCGCATATCATCCGCCACCATCCACAGCAGGTACAACGGCGGCAACACAATCGCCATAAACAACGCCATCAGGAAATGCCAGTTGAAGCGCAGGCCGCCGATGGAAAAACGCATCGACTGGTCATGCGCGATATCCCATTCCGATACGAAGGGATGCGACGCCATACCGGTGTCGAACACGCCGCCTTTTTTCACCTGATGCCGCTGCGATCTGCCGCTATACATCCATTCGATGAAATCGGCCTGCAGCGTGAATTCGCGTTCGCCTGTCTTTCCGGTCAGAAGCATCCGTGGCGGAAAGGCCGACCAGTCCATCTGGCGCGACACATATTTCCAGTCATAAGGCCCCTGCCATTTCACGATGCCCTGCGCCTGCGACAGTTTGTCGAGCGTCGGCTCAAACGTCGCATTGGTCGCCGCGAATTGCAGCGATGCCGGCCAGATGAACAGGAAGATGATGGTGCAGATGACGCGTTTCAGCATGGGCGGGAACTCCGAAAATATCCGTCCCAATTCTAAAGACGCGGGTTTAAGGAAGCTCTAATTTGATTATGGATAATAAAAATAGCGCACGTTTTGTAATATACGCTTTATTTGACGGAATCTGGACGGCACTGGGCATTATCTATTGCCATATATGCGGGTTCTGCGTTAGCTTCCACGCTGAACCGAACGGAGTCTCCCAAAGCCATGTCCGAAACCAGCAAACGCGCTTCCGATATCATGACCGCGCGACTGGTATTGCTGGGCCTGTTCATCGCGGCCTCGGCGATTTATTTCCCGTGGCGGCTGACGGTGTTCAACCCCGAAGCGCCTATTTTTTCAGCCCTGTTCTATGCCGTCGAATTGATCGGTTTTATCTGGGGCATTATCTTTCTGCTGAGCGTGCTGAGAATTTCCAAGCCGCAGACGCTGCCGGTGCAGCCGGGCATCGCGGTCGATGTTTTTATCCCCACCTATAACGAGCCCGTCGATATCGTGCGCCGCACGGTGGTCGCGGCGCTGCGCATTTCATACCCTCACGAAACATGGCTGCTGGACGATGGCAACCGCGCCGAAATGCGCGCGATGGCCGAAGAACTGGGCTGCCGCTATATCGCGCGCGACAAAAACACCCATGCCAAGGCCGGCAACCTGAACAACGCATTGTTGCAGGCGAAGGGCGAATTCATCGCGCTGTTTGACGCGGATTTCATCGCGGAGCCGCGCTTTCTCGACCGCACGCTCGGCTATTTCGCCGATCCGAAAGTCTCCTTCGTGCAGACGCCGCAGGAATATTACAATTTCGATTCATACCAGTATTTCGGCCCCGACCGCGCGCGCGAGGCATGGTCGGAACATTCGCTGTTCTACCGCGTCATCCAGCCGGGCCGCGACATATATAACGGCGCGATGTTCTGCGGCTGCGCAGCCGTGCTGCGCCGCGCCGCGATTGATTCCGTGGGCGGCGTCGCGACCGGCACCGTGACCGAAGACATGCACACATCGGTGCGCCTGCACAATGCGGGCTGGTCGTCTGTCTTTCACGCGGAGACATTGTCGGCCGGGCTTGCGCCGCATGACGCGCTGGGTTTCCGCAAGCAGCGCCTGCGCTGGGCGCAGGGCGCGATGCAGGTCTTCCGCACCGAAAAACTGATCCGCGGCGCAAAGGGCCTGTCGCCGTTCCAGCGCCTTGGCTATGTCATGCATGTCATTTCGCACATGGAAGGCCTGCGCCATACATTTATTTACCTGACTCCGGTCGTGGCGCTGGGCTTTGGGATGTCCCCGTTCCGGTTGGATCTTACTTTCGGCGAATGGGCGATGTTCACAATGCCCGGCATCATCCTTGGCATTTTCTGCTTCGAGGAATTCGCGCGCGGCCATGCGCGCATCCTGCGCAACGAACTTTTCAACCTCGCGCGCTGCCCGTCTTCCATGCGCTCGCTGCTGAAGCTTTTTGACACGCGCCACCTTGCCTTCATCGTAACCCCGAAAATCAAAGCGCAGCATGACAGTTTCCTTTTCCCGTGGATCATCCTGGGACTGACGCTGGCTGCGATGGCGAAGGTGGCGTGGGAACTGGCACATGGCACCTCACGGCTGGTGGGATGGCCGCTGGTGACCGTGATGACATGGGCGATACTCAGCGCCGCAATGGCCGTCTGTGTCTGCCTGCTGACGCGACGCTGCTCCAAAAACCGCCGCAATTTCTCGCGCTTCCCCGTGACGCTGCAGGCGACGGTGCAGCCCGAAAACGCGCCCGGCACGAAAATCGACGCCGTGGTGACCGATCTTGCCGATGGCGGCATCACGCTGCGCGCGCAGGACGGAGAGCAGTCGCTGCCCCAAACACGCTGCAAGGTCAGCCTGCGCATCGGCGGGCAGGAAATTCCGCTGAGCCTCGACCTGCAGCCGCGTAATGGCGGCAGGAGCAGCGGCGGGAGATTAATATGGAAAAATCAGGCCGAACAGGATAACTATATCCACCTGATGATGGTCGATCGCATCCGCTGGCTGGCGACGTTCGACGATATCCAGCTCAAAACTTTCATGGGCTGGCTGCTGCCGCGCCGCGAAAGCCGTGTTCAGGTTTCCGGCTGACCCCCATTTAGTGACAAAATAACAACATCCGGCAAACTAGCGCGTTTGGGGCGAAGTAACGCTACACTTCAACCTGCGGCTGTAATAAATTCCAGAACAGATAACGATTTAACACCAGACTTAAGCAAAGGAATTCACGACCATGACCAAGGCAAAACTTTTCTCGGCACTCGCTCTCGCAGGCTGCCTGATCGCCGCCCCCATCAACGCGCAAGCTGAAAAAGCGGCCGGCTGGGTCGGTATCGATTTCGCTCCCGATTCCTACTACGCCTATGTCGGCGCGGTTGCCGCAATTTCGGGCCAGGACCTGGCATCGCAGGACGGCTGGGTGCTGCGCGCCACCGCCGGTTTCGGCCAGTATGACTACGACACCACCGCAGTTCCCTCGGGCAACGTCGATGGCGACGGCTACGGCGGCGACCTGATGATCGGTTACGCGTACTTCTTCAACGGCGGCAACGCGAAAGCGCTGATCGGCGGCGACGTGAACCACAACAACCTCGACCCCAACGATCCCACTTCCAAAACCGACGGCGGCGAAGGCGGCGTGAAGGGCATGCTGGAACTGAACGTCAACGCGTCGCAGAACGTCGATCTGGGCGCGATGGGTTCCTACTCCACCTCGTTCGACACCTACTGGTCGCGCTTCACCGGCACCTATAACTTCGGCCCCGTCAAGTTCGGCCCCGAAGTGCTGTTCATGGGTAACGATTCCTATGACCAGGCCCGCATCGGCGCGGCGCTGTCCGATATCGACCTGAACGGCCTTGCCACCGCGCGCGTCTATGCCGGCTATGCTTCGACCAACGGTCAGGGCGACGACGGCATGTACGGCGGTCTCGCACTCGGCAAAAGCTTCTAATCAGCGCCGAGATGGCTGATATCGCCCTTACACGGCGACAAGTGATCCAAACGCTCCTGGCGCTCTGCGCCGGGGGCGTTTGTCTTTTGGGGGATGAGGTAAACGCCGCGTTTCGCGGCAGGTGGAACAACGCGAACCACGACCCCACCTTCGAAAACTTCCGCGACCTTTCCGCTATCATCACGCTGCAGGATGACCTGGACACGCAGGCCGCACGCGACATTTACAAAGCATTGATGGACGAACCCTGGGGGCCGAGCCATATGACACGGCTGCACACCAAAATCGGCGCGGCGCTGGCGGCGCATGACGGTAAAAGTACGCGCCCGCCGATGCAGGACGCGTCGTGGCAGTTCGACGACGGCGAAAAATGGTTCGCGCGCCATGTGCTGGAAATCTGGTACACCGGAATCTATGTGAACGCCGAACGCCCGCGCGCCCGCATCCTGTACGACGCTGCGCTGATGTTCGGCTGCGCGCCCGCCCTGCCCGTGCCGATGGTGCAGCCGCTGGGATTTGGCAACTGGGCGCTGGCGCCGGAAAAACCGGAATGACCAGCGCCGGACACATCGATGCAGATGTCGTCATCATCGGGTCGGGCGTGGCGGGCGCGCTGACGGCATATCGGCTGGCAAAGGACGGCGTTAAAAACATCGTGGTGCTGGAGGCCGGCCCCCGCATCGACCGCGCCGATATCGTGCGCAATTTTACCAAAAGCCCCTATGACGATTTTTCCTACGGCTATCCGAACGCCGCGCATGCGCCGCGCCCCGACTGGACGAACGAAAAAGACAGCGGCATCGGCATGACCGGCCCCGTGACAGCAAGGAACGAATACCTGCGCGTCCTCGGCGGCACCACTTGGCACTGGAGCGGCAGCACGCCGCGCCTGCACCCCGCCGATTTCCGCCTGCGCCGCACGCATGGCGTGGGCATGGACTGGCCGTTCGGTTACGAGACGCTCGCGCCTTTTTACAACGAAGCCGAAGCGGAACTTGGCGTGGCCGGCGATTCCGATTTCAACGACGGATCGCCACGCGACCAAAGTTTTCCCATGCCGCCCATCCCCCTTGGCTTTGGCGACAGGGAAATTGCAAAGGGGCTGCCCGGCATCAAATTCTTTTCCCGCCCCGTCGCGCGCGCCAGCCGGCCGTATAACGGGCGCGGCGCCTGCGAGGGATTCGGGTCCTGCATGCCCGTCTGCCCTTCGGGCGCGCAATACACGGCGGCCGAACATGTGGCGCGCGCCGAAAAACTGGGCGTGCGCGTCATGCCCGACACCCGCGTCGACCGCATCGCGGCGCAAGGCAGCGTCACGCATATCGAGGCAGCGCGGCCCGACGGATCGCGCATAACGGCACGCGCGAAAATTTTCGTGGTCGCCGCCAACGGCATGGAAACACCGCGCCTGCTGCTGATGAGCGCAGGCGAAAGCAGCCCCGCCGGCATCGCCAACAGCTCGGGCCAGGTCGGGCGCAATTACATGGACCATCCCAGCCTTGTCGTCCGCCTCTTGATGCCCAAGCCCGTCTGGCAGGGACGCGGCCCGGTCACGGTCATGGCCAGCCACGATTTCCGCGACGGCGATTTTCGCAAAACCCGCCCCGGCTGGATTATCGCGACCGACAACCGCAATCCGGTCGGTGGCATCGCCGCCGCGCTGATCGCACAGGGCGTGGAACCGCCCGCGCTGGCCGCGCAAATCCGCGATCAGGCCGCGCGCGTGGTCGATATTCTGGGCAGCGCCGAACAGCTGCCCGAGGCGAAAAACGGCATCTCGCTGGACTGGTCGAAACGCGACAGCGCGGGGCAGCCCCGCATCCGCCATTATTATTCGCTGGGCGGTTACGAGCAAAACGGCATCGACCATATGCGCGCGGCGTTCAAGGAATATGCGGCGACGCTGGGGGCGCAGGTGCTGAATATCTCCGATACCTTCACCGCGCATCACATGATGGGCATGACGCGCATGGGCACGCATGCCAAAACATCCGTCACCGATGAATTCGGCCGCTGCCACGACCACAAAAACCTGTTTATCGCGGGCGCATCGCTTTTCCCTGCAGGCGGCTGCGTTAGCCCGACGCTGACAATTGCGGCGCTGGCGCTGCGCAACGCACGCGAAATCGCCCGCCAGCTAAAGACATAATCCGTTTCCGTTTTCCCGATTACCGCCGCAACAATTTATTAATCGCTTTTCGCTAGAGTGCGGATAGCGGGAAATCCGCCGCGGCATCTTTCAGGGGCATTTCATGGAATCCAATATCCAGTTCATTTACGCGGTCATTGCGATCATCGCGATCGTCGCCGTCATGTTCAATTTCCTCGTCAACGTCGGGTCGAAGGAAATCGCGATCATGGAGCAGCGTTTCTTCGGCAAGGAGCTGGACCCCGGCCACGTCTTCGCCATGCAGGGCGAGGTCGGGCTGAAAGCCGCTTATCTTTCCCCCGGCCTGCATGTGGTGCTGTGGCCGATCGTGCGCGTGGTTTATAAACCCGATTTCCTCACCATCGGCGCGGATGAATTGGGTATCGTCGAAGCGACCGACGGGCAGGCGCTGTCATCCGGCCGCATTTTCGCCGACGACCCCGCCGGCGAAACGCACAACAATTTCCAGGACCCCCTGTCCTTCCTTGCCAATGGCGGCATCCGCGGCAAGCAGCTGCGCTTCCTGACCAACGGGACGTTCAAGATCAACCCGTATTTGTTCAAGGTAACCAAGATCAAGAAAACCTTCATCCCCGAAGGATCGATCGGCGTGGTGACCGCATCCGACGGCGCGCCGCTGAACCGCCTGCTGGGTCACAGCGTGTCCGGCCACGACAACTTCCAGAAGGCCGAAGCCTTCCTGAAAAACGGCGGCCAGAAAGGCCCGCAGATCGATTTCCTGCGCCCCGGCACGTATAACATCAACACCGAAATCTTCCGCGTCGAAGTGCGCGAAGCGGTGAAAATCGGCGAGAACGAGATCGGCGTGATCGACGCGCGCGACGGCCTGCCCATGAACGAACATGAAGTCGTCGTGCAGACGCCCGAAGACCACGACAATTTCCAGGACGGCGAAAAATTCCTGAAAAACGGCGGCCAGCGCGGCCCGCAGGAAAACATCCTGACGCCCGGTACCTATTACATCAACCCCTACCTGTTCTCCGTCACCAAGCATAAACAGACGACGATCAAGCAGGGCGAGGTCGGTGTGATGATTTCCAACATCGGCAAGGACCCGTCGGAATTCAAGACGCCCGAACAGCAGAACGAAGACGCGTCGGATGATAAAGGCCGCACGCGCCATGTGGTGTCGAAAGGCTTCCGCGGCATCCAGCGCGAGGTGTTGGGCCCCGGATCGTATAACATCAACCCGCTCGCCTATTACGTCATCATCATCCCGACCGTGACAAGATCCGTCGAATGGAGCGCGGAGGCGAACCAGGCCGCCGGTGCCGCCAGCTTCGATCCGTTCGAGGTCGTGTCGCATGACGGCTTCCCGATGAAGGTCGAAGTGCGCTGCCAGTACCGCATCCTGCCCGAAAACGCGCCCTATGTGGTGCAGAAGATCGGATCGGTGAGCCAGCTGGAATCCAACGTGCTGCACCCGCAGATCGACGGTATCTTCCGCGCGCAGGTCGCGCGCAGCCCCGCCATCGCCTACCAGCAGAACCGCGCCGAAGAACAGAAAATGGCCGAAGAAGCGGTACGGCAGGACCTGACCAAATACCGCGTCGACGTGGTGTCGGTCATGGTGACCAACATCCACCTGCCCGAAGCCCTGATGCGCACCACGCAGCAGAAAAATTTGGCGGAGCAGGAAAAATCGATGTATGACGCGAAGAAGGAAGCCGAAACGCGCCGCATCCAGTTCGAAAAAACCAAGACCGAAGCCGACCAGCAGGTCGCGATCATCACGGCGGAAGCCGGCATCATGGTCGCCCAGCACGAAGCGAAGCAGACCGAAGAACGCGCCCGCGGCGACGCCGCCCGCGTCCGCATGCTGGCCGAAGCAGAAGCCACGAAAACCAAGCAGATCGGCGACGCCGAAGCATCCATCATCCAGGCGAAGGGTGAAGCGCAGGCGAAGGCCTATCGCGACCAGGCATCGGCGCTGACCGCGTCGGGCGTGACGTCGGTCGAGATCATGAAGGCGATTTCCGTCGCGGGGCTGAAAATCACCCCCGACATCATGGTATCGGGCGCGAACAACGACGGCAGCGGCAATAACGGCGGCGGGCTTGTCAACGTGCTGCTGGGCCGCATGCTGCAGGAGCAGAAAGCGGCAAACGGCGGCAAGGCGTCGTAAGCTTTATCGCGGCTAAATGAACGACAGCGCAAAGCTGAAAACTGCGCCAGCCAGCCCGATAATGCCCAGTATTACGCATGTCTTGCGGGGCAGTTTCAGCTGCATGGCAAGCGCCGTCAGGACGATCAGGGATAAAAAGACAAAGCCCGCACCATGGCAGACAGCCGCCATCCCCTCGAGCGTATAAGGGCCGCTGAAGCGCGTCGAGCCCGTGTAATGGCGCGTGACCATCGCCACAAGCCCGCGGCCCGCCAGCAACAGGGCGAGGAATGACAGGATGGCAGCAAAAACCCACTCGGCCGCTTTCTTTGGTTTTTCCATTTTCATTCCTAACTGAACATCTGTTTGTAATACCGGTACCAGTCGCTTTGGAACACTTCGCCCGGGTCGTAGGATTGTTTCAACTCCAGCAGGCGGGGCAGTTTGGGATAGGCCTTTTCCACCTGTTCCTTCAGCGCCCAGCGGTGATAGGTGAGGTAATAGGTGCCACCCAGCGACAGCGCGATATCGTAAAGCGTGCGGAAATCATGTTTCGCTTTCTCGATTCCTTCCGGCGTATGCACCACATACAGGTTGAAAATGATGCAGGCGTAATCTTCGCGCGCCCAGGGCATAAAGCTTTCGGTATCGGGCTGGATGAAGCGCACCGTGCCGTAAATGATATCCATGCCGTTTTGCAGCGCGGCTTTGCGCGCGGTTTCCATGAATTCCGCGAATTTGGCGCGCGGCACATACACCTCGCTGAGCATCAGCGACGATCCCGCCGCTTCGCCGCGCTCTTTGGCGAATTCCTTGTTGAAATCCTTTAAATAGATTCCCGTCTGGTGCGCATCCGACCAGTAAATCTGGTTGTTCGTCTCCAGATAATGGTCGCGGTAAACCTCGTAGGCGCGCTTTTTATCCAGATGCGCAAGGCGGTAAAGCCCCTTCCACGCATCCAGCCCAAGGTCGTGCGACGCAGCGGATACCGGCGTATCGTCCGGCACAGGCAGGTAACAGGTGAAGATGCCGCGACGCATAAAATCATCCGATTTTTCATCCGTCATGTACTGGAAATCGCCGTACAGGTATCCATCCTTCACCCGGCTCTCCACCGCCGGAATCAAATCGGCCGCCAGTATCACATCAACAACGCGTTTCAGTTTGATGCGTTTGCCCAGCCGTAATTTGATGGTGTTGATAATGCCGAACAACCCGTAGCCGCCAATCACCTGCTTGAACAGTTCCGCGTTTTCATCGCGGCTGCAGGTGACCAGTTGTTCATCCGCCATCAGCAGCGTGAAGGATTCGATGTCGCTGATGATCGGCGGCTTGGTCAGGCTGCGGCCGTGGATGTTGGATGCCAGGGCGCCGCCCAGCGTCAGCTCGTCCGCGCCGGTCTGTTTTTGTATCACGCATAAATCGGGCGCATTTTTGTTGATATGCGCGATCAGCTGCGGCCATTGGATGCCCGATTCAACCTCGACGATTTTCGCGGGCACATCGATCGAAATCACCCTGTTCATCGAACGCATATCCAGAAGCGTGGTGTCAGTGCCGAATTGCTGGCCGCCCATCGCGTGGCGCGCGCCTGAAATGCTGACTTTCTGGCCGAGGCGCTTGGCATAGGACAGGCTGCGCAGCAGGTCGGCCGCGCCGTCGGGTTTTAAAATTTCGGCGACCGTCGTTTCGTTCAGCTGCGCATGCACATCATTCACCACCTCGCCCGCCGCCAGCAGTTTTGCCGGGCGCAGGAAAGGCAGCGCGGATGCCGCCATGGCGGTGGTTTTCAAAAAATCGCGGCGTTTCATGCTTTGGCTCCGGTCAGATGGCGGGCGCAGATGTAAATCAGAATAATCGCGGTAAACTGGATCAGGTGGAACAGCGCGTTATGGTCGAAATAAACCGGATGCAGCGCAACCTTGAAATGCTGCACGCCCGCGCCCGCAAATGTCAGCAACAACCCCGTAATCCCCGCCAGCATGGGCTTGGCATGCGTTTTGCGCCAGACGCAGATAAAGGCCGTCATCATGAACAGCACCGCGGGCAGGTAATTGGCCAGTGCCACCGCAAAACCCGATTCATATTGCGAGATGTAAAAGCAATATCCCAACAGTTGCAGCAGCGCGACGCGCTGCACAATTCCCACCCATTTTCCGTGCAGCAGCAGCACCGCGCCGACACACCACCCCGCCAGCGCCATCACGCCCAGCGATGCCAGCGTCAGCAGCCATAAATTGACATTAATTTCGGATGCCGGATCGGCGAAGAAGCCATGCACCAGCGCCCCCGCAAACGCGCCGATGCCGATGCCCGCAAACATCATCAGGAACGCCGCGCGCAACGGCGATTTGTGCGCGCGCAAAGTGAGTGCCGCGACCGCCGCACATTCGGCGGCGACAATAAAATCGGTGATGGTGACGGCGGGTTCCAGCATTGCTGCAGTGTAACAAAATATTGAAACAATTCAATATTTTAACGCTTCCGCTTTCCGCCTGTTCTGCTATAACGCTGATTATAAAAAATCCGAGGAATCTTCCATGACCAAAAGCGCCGCCGGGCCCGGCATTTTCGCGCAAATGACGCAGGACAAAGTCGTAACGCTGACCATTCTGGTCGCCGCCTTCGGCTATTTCGTCGATGTGTTCGACCTGCTGCTGTTCAATATTTTGCGCGTGCCGTCGCTGAAAGATCTGGGCGTGCCGGAGGATCAGCTGCTGGATCAGGGCGTGTTTTTGCTGAACACGCAAATGGCGGGGCTGTTGGTGGGCGGGTTTTTCTGGGGCGTGGCGGGCGATAAATTCGGGCGGCTGTCCGTCCTGTTCGGGTCGATCATCCTTTATTCACTGGGCAATATCGCGAATGCGTTTGTGACCACCGTCGATCAATACGCAATCCTGCGCTTTATCACCGGCCTTGGTCTTGCGGGGGAACTGGGCGTGGGCGTGACGCTGGCATCCGAATTATTGCCGCGCAAATTGCGCGGGCTTGGCACCACCTTCATCGCCTCGATCGGCGTGATGGGCGCGGTTGCGGCGGGCATCATTGCCCATTACGTGTCGTGGCGGCATGCCTATATGATCGGCGGCGGCATGGGTTTCCTGCTGCTGCTGCTGCGCGTGGGCGTGAAAGAATCCGGCATGTTCAAAAAAGTCGTCGCAGAAGGCCCGAAAGTGGCGCGCGGCAATATCCTGATGTTTTTCCGCGACCTTGACCTGTTCCGCCGTTATATGGCGGTCTTGATGATCGGCGCGCCGCTGTGGTGCATCGTGGGCATGTTCATCACCTTTACGCCCGAATTCGCCAAGGATTTCGGCATGCAGGGCACGCTGCCGACCGCCGCGAATGCCGTGCTGTGGTGCTATGTCGGGCTGACGCTCGGCGATATGCTGAGCGGATTGCTCAGCCAGTACCTGCAAAGCCGCCGCAAATCTATTGCGGCATCGCTTGTGTTCCTGACCGTCACCACTTTGGTTTTCACGCATGTCACGCCGTCATCGGTGGAAATATATTATGCACTATGCTGCCTGATGGGCATCGGCGCGGGGTACTGGGCGATGTTCGTGCAGATCGGGGCGGAACAATTCGGCACCAATTTGCGCGCAACCGCCGCCACCAGCGTGCCGAACGTGGCGCGCGGCCTTGCGATCCCCATCACGCTGGGCTTCCGCGCCCTGATCCCCGTCTTTGGCGTGACGGGCGGCGGACTTGCCGTATTCGCGGTTGTGATGGCGCTTGCCTTTGCCGGATTGCTGCTCGTCAAGGAAACCTTCCATGACGACCTCGACTATGTGGAAAAATAGCGGAATTGTGATAGGCTTGGCGCAAGGGAGATTATCATGAAATATCTTTTTCTTGCCGCCGTTTTGTTTTTCGCAAGCCCCGCACAGGCCGCCGAATTCGCAGGTTATGTGCGCGACGTATCGGGCGACGCGACCATCGACCGCGGCGCCGGCGCAAAACCGCTGCACAAGGGCGACGATATCGCCATCAACGACAAAATCGCAACCGCCAAGGGCGCGCGCGTGAAAATCGAATTCGCCGACGGCGCGGAGCTGGTGCTGGCGCAGAACGGCAAACTGACCATCGACCAGTATGTGTACGACCCGAAACGCCCGCATGACGGCAAGGCGGAAATGACCGTGCTGGACAGCGCGTTTTCCTTCACCGGCGGATGGATGGACAAGGGCGCCAAATCCGACGTGAAGATGAACCTGAATTTCGGCACCATCGGCGTGCGCGGCACGAAAATCCTGCGCGCCATGAACGGTAATGAATGCTGGATTTACCTGCAATCGGGCCATATCGACGTTTACAACAAGGGCGGCAAAGTGTCGCTGAACCCGGGCGAAGGCACGATCATGTCGGCCAAAACCAAGGCGCCCGCCGCGCCGCATGTCTGGCCGAAAAAAGAAATCGCATGGATTTCCGCGAATGTCGCGGGCGAAGCGAAGGAATGGAAACCGTAATATGTTCGCCGTCACCGCACCCGCCGTCGTGGGACAGGATGAAATTTTAACGCCCGAAGCCTTCGCGTTCCTCGAAGGGCTTGAAAAAAAATTCGGCAACCGCCGCCGCCTGCTGATGGCGGAGCGTGTGCGGATGCAGGAAAAGCTGGATGGCGGCTGGAACCCTAATTTTACGGCCGAGACGAAGCATATCCGCGATGCGGACTGGAAAGTGCGGCCCGCACCCGCCGATTTGCTCGACCGCCGCGTGGAAATCACCGGCCCGCCCGACCGCAAAATGGTCATCAACGCGCTGAATTCGGGCGCGTCGTGCTTTATGGCGGATTTCGAGGATTCCAATACGCCGACATGGGAAAACCAGATCGCGGGACAGATCAACCTGCGCGACGCGAATAACCGCGCGATTGAATTCAGGGATGCGGCGAGCGGCAAGGAATACAAATTAAAAGACAAGACCGCCGTGCTGCTGGTGCGCCCGCGCGGGCTGCATATGGAAGAAAAACATATGACGCTGGACGGGCAATTCCTGTCGGCATCCTTCTTCGATTTCGGCCTGTACCTGTTCCACAACCGCCGCGCACCGTATTATTACCTGCCCAAGCTGGAAAGCTGGCAGGAGGCGCAATTGTGGAGCGATGTGATTTCTTTCGCGGAAGATGAATTGCACCTGCCGCGCGGCACGGTGCGCGCAACCGTGCTGATCGAAACCATCACCGCCGCGTTCCAGATGGATGAAATCCTGCATGCTTTGCGCGACCATATCGTCGGCCTGAATTGCGGGCGGTGGGATTATATCTTCAGCTACATCAAGAAATTCCGCAACCGCCCGGGTTTCATCGTGCCGGACCGCGGATCGGTCACCATGACAGCGCATTTCCTGCGCAGCTATTCGCTGAACCTCATCAAGACCTGCCACCGCCGCGGCGCGCATGCGATGGGCGGCATGGCGGCGCAGATCCCGATCAAGAACGACGAAGCCGCGAACAATGCCGCGCTGGAAAAAGTCCGCGCCGACAAGACGCGGGAAGCAACCGACGGGCATGACGGCACCTGGGTCGCGCATCCCGCGCTTGTGTCTGTGGCGAAAGAAATTTTCGACAGATTAATGCCGCAGGCGAACCAGCTGGATAAATTGCGCGCAGATGTGAACATCACCGCCGACGACCTGCTGAAAGTGCCGGAGGGAAAGATCACCGAAGAAGGCCTGCGCCGCAATATCAATATCGGCCTGCTGTATTTGAAAGCATGGCTGGCAGGCAATGGCTGTGTGCCGATCCATAATTTGATGGAGGACGCGGCGACCGCCGAAATTTCACGCGCGCAATTGTGGCAATGGCGGCATCACAAAGCGAAGCTGGAAGACGGCCGCGTGATTGACGACAATTTCATGCACGCAATGCTGATGGACGAATCCGCAAAACTGGATGCCGACACATACACCAGCGCCGCCGCCGGCATGTTCGCGGGCATGGTGATGGGCGACCGTCTTGACGATTTTCTGACGACGAAAGCGTATGACTGGGTGCTGGAGGACGAAAAGGCGTAAATGGACATCGACGTCACCCAATGGCTGAGTTTGGCGCTGCGCTGGTTTCACCTGATGCTGGGCATCATGTGGATCGGCGCGTCATTCTATTTCGTCTGGCTTGACCTCAGCTTGCGCCCCGCCAAAGATAAAAAAGACCGAGATGCGGGCGTTTCCGGCGAAGTCTGGGCGGTGCATGGCGGCGGGTTTTACCACAAGCAGAAATATCTGGTCGCGCCCGAAGGCATGCCGGATGATTTGCACTGGTTCAAATGGGAAGCGTACCTGACCTTTATCAGCGGTTTTTTCCTGCTGTGCCTGATGTATTACTGGCAGGCGGATTTATACCTGATCGACAATGCGAAATACGCCTTCACGCCTGCGCAGGCGACGTTCACGGGATTAGCGTTTTTGCTGGGCGGCTGGCTGTTTTACGATGAATTGTGCAAAAGCGCGCTTGGCGAAAACGTCAAAGTGTTTTCGGTGATCTGGGCGCTGGCGCTGACGGCCGCCGCTTACTTCCTGACGCAAATCTTCACGGGGCGCGGCGCGTTTATCCATGTGGGCGCGATGATCGGCACCGCGATGACGGCGAATGTGTTTGCGGTCATCATCCCGAACCAGAAAAAAGTCGTGGCGGCGCTGCTGCGCGGCGACAAGCCCGATGCGAAATACGGCAAGATCGCCAAGCAGCGGTCGATGCACAACAATTACATGACGCTGCCCGTGCTGCTGATCATGATCAGCAATCATTATCCGGTTTTGTATGCGGGCACGTATAACTGGGCGATACTGGCCGCGCTCGGGTTATCGTCGTGGCCGTTCCGCCATTATTTCAACCTGAAGGACCGCGGCATCACTGATTACCGCTTCATGGCGGCGGGGCTGGCCGGTTTTGCGCTCACCATTTGCGCGGCGTCGGGTTTATTCGCGGCACCGAAACCCGTTGCCATCGCCGCCGCCACGCCCGCCGAAATCCGCCAGATCGTGCGCACGCATTGCAGCGGCTGCCACAGCGACACGCCGACCCATGATAGCGTCACCGAAGCGCCCAAAGGCGTCGCGTTCGATACGATGGAGCAGATCCGGCAATATGCGCCGCGCATCATCGAACAGGCTGTGAAGGCCGACACGATGCCGCTTGGCAATGAAACCGGCATGACGGATGCGGAGCGCGCGAAACTGGGCGCAGGCCTTGCGCCGCAACCGGCTGAGGGCAAACACTAAATTGCGACTATCGCAATTTTATCTTGACAAAAATTCGTAATTCTGATAGTCTGAGTATATTGATTGGAGATTTGAATGAACGAATTAAAAGCAAAAAATAAAATCAGAAAAAACCCTTTAAACCTTCTTTTTTGCAGCCTTATCCTTTTTCTTACCAGTTTCATTATAGGTTCGCACACCATCTTCGCGGCTGAAAAACCCGTCTTGAATGAAACGCGCCTTAAAACACTCGTTGCGGAACTTGTATCAGAATGCCCGGACAGGGGCTGCGACTTACAAGCACGCAAGGTTTATTTTTCTAAACAAGGCTGGCGTGAATACACAGCTTACCACGACCAGCTACGCAAACGAATTCACGTTCAGCAAGTGAAAGTTTGGGAAAAGATGCATGGCACTTGTCCGACCGAGGGGCGGTCTGGCCTCGTTGTACAAGAGAGTTTTTCCAGCAGAAAATTTGATGAAATTCAATATTCTTCGACGAGAAAAATATCGTATTTCACTGATGAAACTCTTTGCGCACGGGAAAAATTGTCGTTGGACATCATTGCCTTCGCATCTCCGCAAACTGCTTCAGGCACGTTTGTTGTAAACAAATGGAAGTTTCAGTTTCCCGATGCCGCAGGCGAAAACTGCGCAAATACAGAATAAAAATCAGTACGAATTATCTAACTGCCGCGATAGGTGCTGTAGCCGTAGGGCGACACCAGCAGCGGCACGTGGTAATGGCTGTCGGCATCGGAAATGCCGAAATGGATCTGGATGATGTCGAAAAACGGGAATTTGGGCAGCTCCACGCCCATGCGGCGGAAATACTTCCCGGCCTCGAATTCGATGCGGTACGTGCCCGCCTTGAAATCCTTGTCGGCCAGCAGCGGAGCATCGACGCGCCCGTCATCGTTGGTTTTCGTGGCCACCAGCTGCGTTTCCACGCCGCCCGCGCCGATGCGGAACAGCCGCAGCCGCATGCCCTTGGCCGGTGTGCCGTTGGCGGTGTCGAGGATGTGGGTGGTCAGCTTGCCCATGATAAAATCTCCCTGTTTCTGTCGAGCCTAAGCCTTGCACAAATTCCGTCAAGAGCCCCGCTGCGCCGCTTTCCGGAAACTGCCGTTAACCGCTCCCTAACCCGCAACGCCTATCATGAAACATTGACGTGGCGAAGATGGGGAAATTATGGCCTTGTACGCAAATACGACCGACAAAAAAATCACCTCGACGGGAAATATGTTGCGCGGATCGGTGCCGATGAGCGTCAAGCTGGGCACGCCGCGCGCAAAAACCCCCGCAGCATGGGCGAAATATGGCGACAAAGAAAAAACCGCGTTCCAAAACTTCTAAAAAACCGGCCGCCGCGAAAAACGGCACGAATGGCAATGGCGAACGTCCAGCCGCGCCCCCGCGCGACACGCGCGATTACGTGGGCTATGGCGAACACCCGCCCCATGCCAACTGGCCGGGCGGCGCGCGCGTGGCGGTGCAATTCGTCCTGAATTACGAGGAAGGCGGCGAGAACTGCGTGCTGAACGGCGACGCGGCGTCGGAAACCTTCCTGTCCGAAATCATCAATGCCCCGCGCATCGAAGGCCGGCATATCAGCATGGAGTCGATCTATGAATACGGCACGCGCGCGGGCGTGTGGCGTTTGCTGCGCCTGTTTAAAAAATACAAAATGCCCGTCACCGTTTTCGCGGTCGCCCTCGCGCTTGAAAAATATCCGGCGATGGCCAAGACGTTTTTGCGCGAAGGCCACGAGATCGCGTCGCACGGATACCGCTGGATCAATTATCAGGACATCGACATCAAGACGGAGCGCGACCATATGAAACGCGCCGTAGAAATCATCGAACGCCTGTCGGGCGAACGCCCGCTCGGCTGGTACACAGGCCGCACCAGCCCGAACACGCGGCGGCTGGTGATGGAGGATGGCAGTTTCCTGTACGATGCCGATGATTACAGCGACGACCTGCCGTTCTGGTACAGGGAAGCGGATAAAAAACAACTGGTTGTGCCCTATACGCTGGATACCAACGATATGCGCTTTGCGGCCGCGCAGGGCTTCAATTCGGGCGACCAGTATTTTGCTTACCTGCGCGATGCGTTTGATGTGCTGTACGAAGAAGGCGAGCATGCGCCGAAGATGCTATCGATCGGCTTGCATTGCCGCATCGTCGGCCGCCCCGCCCGCATGGCGGCGCTGGAGCGGTTTATCCGGCATATCAAGAGCCACGACAAAGTCTGGATCGCCCGCCGCATCGATATCGCGCGGCACTGGATGGAAAAACACCCGTTTAAAGGATAACCGCCGTGGATGACGACAAGCCGCTGAGCGTGAAGCCCGCCGATGTATCGTTGGATGAGTTCCTGAAAGTATACGGGGGCATCTATGAACATTCGCCGTGGATTGCGGAGGGCGCGTACAAAACCGGCGCGGCCACCGTGCGCGACATGCATAGCGTCATGAAAAAAACCGTCGCCGCCGGCACGGACGAACAGAAACTCGCCCTCATCCGCGCGCATCCCGACCTTGCCCCTGCGATCGGCACCGACCTGACCGCATCGTCGGTGTCGGAACAAAAGGGCGCGGGGCTGAAGGAATGCACGCCGGAAGAATACGCGGAATTCCAGCAGCTGAACCGCGATTATAAATCGAAATTCGGCTTTCCGTTTATCGTCGCGGTCAAGGGGCTGCACCGCACCGACATCCTGAAACTGTTCCGCCAGCGCATGCATAATGACGCGGAAACGGAATTCGCCACTGCGCTGGCGCAGATCGACCGCATCGCGTATTTCAGGTTGATGGCGCTGCCGTAAATCAGCCGTCATTATGGATAAAAACAGCCGAATCAATTGACGCTTCCCCTCCCGTTTTCGGATAGTGGCACTTCATAAAACGCGCGAAGGAGCGACCCCATGCAAGCCCAGCCCGTCACCCCCGTTTCCGCCGACCCGAAGAAGACGCATGACACCGTCGTCATCCTCGATTTCGGCTCACAGGTGACGCAGCTGATCGCACGGCGCATCCGCGAGATTGGCGTTTATTCGGTGCTGCTGCCCTTCAGCGCGCCGATGGAAAAAATCCTGGCCGCGAAGCCGAAGGCGATCATCCTGTCCGGCGGCCCTGCGAGCGTGACGGAGGCGAATTCCCCCCGCGCCCATGCCGAGATTTTCAAACTGGGCATCCCCGTGCTGGGCATCTGCTACGGCCAGCAGACGATGTGCGAACAGCTGGGCGGCAAGGTGACATCCAGCCCCAAGCGTGAATTCGGCCGCGCGCATATTTCGGTGGAGGATAACACCTCGCCGCTTTTCGCCGGCATCTGGCAGCCCGGCACGATGCCGCAAGTCTGGATGAGCCATGGCGACAGCGTCTCCGCCATTCCGGACGGATTTAAAGTGATCGGCAAAAGCGACACCTGCCCCTATGCCGCCGTCGCCGATGAAAAACGCAAATTCTACGGCGTGCAATTCCACCCCGAAGTGGTGCATACGCCGGAGGGCAAGCAGATCATTTCCAACTTCGTCCTCAACATCGCGGGCGTGAAGAACGACTGGACGATGGCGGCCTATAAGGACGAGGCGATTGCCGCGATCCGCGCACAGGTGGGCAAGGACCGCGTCATTTGCGGCGTGTCGGGCGGCGTGGATTCGACCGTTGTCGCGGGGCTGCTGCATGCCGCGATCGGCGACCAGCTGACCTGCATTTTCGTCGATACCGGATTGATGCGGTTGAACGAAGGGCAGGAAGTGGTCGACCTGTTCCGCAACCATTTCAACATTCCGCTGGTGCATGAACAGGCGGGCGCGCTGTTCCTCGAACGCTTGGCGGGCGTTTCCGACCCCGAACAAAAACGCAAGATCATCGGCAAGGCCTTTATCGACGTGTTCGAGGACGCGAAGAAACGCGCAGGCGAAGCGCCGTTCCTCGCGCAGGGCACGCTGTACCCCGATGTGATTGAATCGGTGTCATTTACCGGCGGGCCGAGCGTCACGATCAAATCGCATCATAACGTGGGCGGGTTGCCCGAAGACATGAAATTCAAGCTGGTCGAGCCCCTGCGCGCGCTGTTCAAGGACGAGGTGCGGGCACTTGGCCTTGAACTCGGCATCCCCGAAAAATTCATCAAGCGCCACCCCTTCCCCGGCCCCGGCCTTGCCATCCGAATCCCCGGCGATATTACCGAAGAAAAACTCAGCATCCTTCGCAAGGCCGATGCGATTTTCATCGAGGAATTGCACAACAACAAACTCTATGACGAAACCTGGCAGGCCTTCGCCGTGCTGCTGCCCGTGAAAACGGTCGGCGTGATGGGCGACGGCCGCACCTATGACAGCGTCCTCGCGCTGCGCGCCGTGACAAGCGTCGACGGCATGACCGCCGACTACGCCCCCCTCCCCCATGAATTCCTCGGCCGCTGCGCCGTGCGCATCGTGAACGAGGTAAAGGGCATCAACCGCGTGGTGTATGACATCACATCCAAGCCGCCGGGGACGATTGAGTGGGAGTGATTTTTAAACAAAATTAGGTGGTTTTTTTAAAGAGATTGGCTCAATAAAATGCAAAACGAGGACTATTTAAAAGAATTTAATTCTATACTAGATGCATGGGAATTTGGATATATCAAAATTGTATGTAAGTATTTCGTCATCAAAAATGGAACGCAGCAGCATTTGTTGTATGGGCTGATTGGGTTTTCAAGTGAAAATTTAAATCCTGTTGAATATTACGTAGAGACCTCACAATGCATAGCCGGACAAGAAGTTTTCAATTTTTCTAACGCTTATTTAAAACAGCTAAAACTTAACTTAGAAAATAGCCCTCAAGTTTTTAAAACTTCTCGCGCGAGCTATTCTTTGCCAATTGCCGACCAAGATAAATGTCGTTTCTATTTTGACCCTACGTACTTCCCGAATTTGAACCCAACATTTCGAAGCCCACATCTCAGAATATTGACTGATAATCAGTCAATTCGGCTGCCTGATGAGCGTCGATTGGAGCTAGAACTAAGAAGTCACGAAACTCCTTTTGATAACATACAGGACTTCTTCCAGACTTTAGGCTTTCCCGCTGATCTGTTACGCGGAGGTGAGTCGGCAAAAAAAATTCACATAATTGCCACCACGCCAATAGTCGATATGACTTACAAAATTCAGGATCATAAAACTCTTAATATTAAATTCTGGTTTAATAAAAAACCTCAAATAGATAAATTTAAAACAGGAATACGCATATACAAAAACCTTCAAAACGATCCTCGTTTTACTTTTACAGGAAAAGAATTTTCTTGGAGTGAAGATAATGGAAAAATTACAGCGGAAATTAGTAAAGATTTACAAGCTATCGATGTTGTAAGAATATTTCCTTCATATGACACTCACAATATTGGTAGCGTAGTTGTCGTAGATGAAAATTTTCTTTCGAATAACCGCCATGAAGCATACTCAGCACTCTTCCCCAATGCACCAATTCAAAGCTTCTTAAGTTCAGCCAATCAAGATGATTTTGAATTTGGCATCTCCACGCTTCTGCATCAATTAAAACTATCTCCAATACACTTCACAGGAATCGACAAGCTTAACGATGGCCCAGATCTTCTAGCCTACTCAAACGCAGGCCACATTTATATTGTTGAATGCACGATTGCTGATCCAAACAACAAAGGTAAGTTGTTTAAACTCCACGCAAGAACAGAGATATTGAAAGAGCACTACAAGAAAAAGGGGTACACCATAGAACTAATACGGCCGGTTCTTTTCACTTCTCTACCTAAAGCAAATACCGTAGCACATCGCGGTTCTGCGGCGAATTTTGGGATATCTTTAATATGTCGCGAGGATATTGAAGCTTTAGTTGCTAGAATAACCAACCCTCCGACTGAACAAGAATTATTCCAAGCCGCTCTGAATGCGATTCCCGAGGTAGAAAAAGTGCAGGATTTTAAAATCTAACTAGTTCCCAGCTTTGGGCGCGGCAATTTCTCTGGATTTACCTCACGCCTTTTTTTTGCAAACTTCGCAGTCAGCTTACCCAGTTTCGTATGCTCGCGCCGGAATTTCGGGGTTTCGGGATCCACCTTCGGCCCGTTGGGGTCGTATTTGTCCCATAACCGGTTGCGGAATTTGTTTTGCGGGTCGTATTTCTGTTTCAACGCGAAGAATTCGTCCGAGCGCGGATAGGCCTGTTTGAACTGCGCTTCGGTGGCGTGCATCTGGTAGGGCAAATAATAGGTGCCGTTTGATTCAAGCGCGGCATCGACCAGTTCGCGCGTCCATGTGCCGACCTTTTGGCGGGCTTCTTCGTTGTTCCATTGCTTGTAATACAGCACAAAGGCGAACACGTCGCCCTGTTGCGCCCATGCCATGACCGCGCCGGGGTCTTGTTCGGCGTGGCGGATGGAGACGTTGAGGGCGTTGACATCATGCTTTTGCAAAATCGCCGCCATTTTCGGTGCGAATTCGTCCAGTTTATCGGCGGGCACGAAATATTCCTGCAGCACGAAGGTGGTCATGGCGCGGGTCGATGGCTCCAGTTCCTCCACATATCTGCTGGCTTCATAATTGCGCGGCACGACTTCGTCGGTCTTGAAGCGGATTTTTTCATCGACCATCGGGCGCAGTTTGTTCACGCCCGGCACCTGAGTCATGGCGAAAATCGACAGGTATTCGGCCAGATAGACTTCTTTCTTCGGGCGCAGACGGTCGGGCACGGTGGCGGGCTTATCCGTTTTTGTATACGTCACCGCCGTGATGGTGTCGTAATCGGGCGGGTAAAAATCGCCGTTGTGGAACACGACATCTTTATTGCCGCGAATGTTCTTTTCAAAAAATTCCGCATATTCGGCGCGCGGCATTTTGGCGATGCTGCGCTCCACATTCACGTTATCGGCCAGATCCAGCTTGGCCTCGACAATTGCGCCCAGCGCGCCATAGCCGCCGATCGCGCCGTAGAACAATTCGCTGTTCTGCGTCGGGCTCGCGGTTTTCAAATCGCCATCTGCCGTCACAATCTTGATCTCTTTCACGGAACGGATAATCGGCCCCTGCCCGATATAGCGGCCATGCGCATTCACGCCGAGCGCGCCGCCGACGGTGAAGTTGCTATAGCTTTGCATGATGCTGACCGACAGATCATCGGGGTCGATACGGGCGATGACATCCTGCCAGCGCGCACCCGCCTGCACGGTGATTTCTTTTTTCGCTGGATCGTAACCCGTGACGGCGTTCAGCCCCGTCATGTCGATGAACAATGTATTGTCGGTTGCGATCTGCCCGCCCATCGAATAACGCCCGCCGCCGAAGGATACGTGGCCGGTATGGGATTTGATGATCTGCTGCAGCTCGGCCACGCTCGACGGTTTCGCGATTTCGCGCACATCGATCGGGTTTAACTGGGTAACGTCGTTGACGGTGTGTTTTTTCATGATGGCGGTGACAATATGGGAAACAATCGCGCCTGTCAACCGCCGCGCCCTTAGGTCTTCAAATCGCTGGAAAATTGGACATCTTGCACCGCATCATATATAAAGAAGTGCAACCGAAACCCCCGTCCCCCGAGGTTGCCATGGCGAAGAAATCCCCCAAAATCAAAGCTGAAAAAATCCGCGAAAAGGTCGGGCTGACTTTCGACGACGTTTTGCTGCTGCCGGGCGCTTCGGAAATCCAGCCGCTGGATGCCGACACCTCGACCCAGATCACGCAGAATATAAAACTGAACATTCCGCTGCTCTCCGCCGCGATGGATACGGTGACGGAGGCGGAAGCCGCCATCGCGCTGGCGCAGGCGGGCGGCATGGGCATTATCCACCGCAACATGGAACCCGCAATGCAGGCCGAACATGTGCGCCGCGTGAAGCGGTATGAATCGGGCATGGTGTTGAACCCCATCACTATCCACCCCGACGCCCCGCTGTCGGAAGCATTGGAACTGATGAAACGATTCCGCATTTCGGGCGTGCCGGTGACCAAGGCGAACGGGAAACTGGTGGGCATTTTGACCAACCGCGATGTGCGCTTCGCCGACAACCCGAAACAGCCGATCCGCGAATTGATGACGTCGGAAAACCTGATCAAGGTCGTCAACAGCGTCGATAAATCGAAGGCGCGCAAATTGCTGCATGTGAACCGCATCGAAAAGCTGCTGGTGGTGGATGATGACGACCGCTGCATCGGCCTTGTGACCGTAAAAGACATCGAAAAAGCGCAGCTGCACCCGACCGCCTGCAAGGACGATAACGGGTCTTTGCGCGTCGGCGCGGCGATTGGCACGGGCGATGCGAATTTCGAACGCGCGCAGGCCTTGATGGATGCGGATATCGATTTGATCGTGGTCGACACCGCGCATGGCCATTCGAAAAACGTGCTGGATATGGTGAAAAAACTGCGCCGCCATAACAACCGCGTGCAGCTGGTGGCGGGAAATATCGCAACCGCCGATGCGGCGAAGGCGCTGATCGATGCGGGCGTTGACAGCCTGAAGGTCGGCATCGGGCCCGGCTCCATCTGCACGACGCGCATCGTGGCAGGCGTTGGCGTGCCTCAGCTGACCGCGATCATGGATGTGGCATCGGCGGCATCGAAACACCGCATTCCCGTGATCGCCGATGGCGGCATCAAATCATCGGGCGACCTTGCCAAGGCCGTCGCGGCGGGCGCGGATTGCGTGATGATGGGCGGCATTTTCGCCGGCACCGATGAATCGCCGGGCGAGATCATCCTGTACCAAGGCCGTTCGTATAAAGAATATCGCGGCATGGGATCGGTCGGCGCGATGGTGCGCGGATCGGCGGATCGTTATTCCCAAGGGTCGGTGAAAGAATCGCAGAAACTGGTGCCGGAGGGTATCGAGGGTCGCGTGCCCGCGAAAGGCCCGATTGCCAATGTGATTCATCAAATGGTCGGCGGTTTGCGTGCCGCCATGGGCTATACGGGCTGCAAGACGGTCGCGGAAATGAAGAAAAACGCGACCTTCATCCGCATGACCGGCGCAGGTTACCGCGAAAGCCATGTGCATGACGTGACAATCACCAAGGAAGCACCGAATTACAGGGCGGATTAAGCACTTAGCCAAGTCGGGATTCATTTCTTGACTCAGGCAGACGCCACGTTATATAAAATCCTCATTGGGGAGTAGCCTCCACATCCTCCAGTTGGGCTGAAGCCAACATACTTGCACCACGGTGCATGGTTTCAGCAGCGGATCTTCCGCTTGGCAAGACCAGTACATGCGCGAAAGCCGTCCGGCTTGTTTTCGCGGGTGTATGGTCATGCAAAAGCCGGGCGGAGAACCAAGATGGGTATTTTTCAAACCACCATTCTCGCTTTCAGCATGTCAACCGATGCCTTTGCCGTTTCTGTTGGCAAGGGCGCGGCGCTGCGCAAGCCCCGCCTGACCGAAGCATTGCGCACCGGCGCGATTTTCGGCGCAATCGAAGGCATGACCCCCATCATCGGCTGGGGCATCGGCTTGGCAGCCAGCCAGCATATCGCGGCGGTCGATCACTGGATCGCGTTTATCATCCTGGGTTCTATCGGCCTGAAAATGATTTACGAAGGGTTGCAGGCGGATGCAGGCGAAGAAAAACCAGTGCGCCACAGCATCGCGCGCCTGATGCTGACCGCGCTGGGTACTTCCATCGATTCAATGGCGGTCGGCGTTTCGCTGTCGATCCTTGGCACGCATATCGGCTGGACGGCGGCAGCGATCGGCTTTGCGACCTTTACGATGGTCACCATCGGCGTGATGACGGGGCAGTATATCGGCAGCAAATACGGCAAGATCGCCGAAATGCTGGGCGGTGCCGCGCTGATCTTCCTTGGCACCAAGACGCTGTTCGAGCATCTCGGTTACATTTAACAGCTGAAATTCAGGCTATCGGTTTTGACGACCGTCATGCCGGTGCCGGCAGCCACCTTGCCAATCGTCCAGAACGGCTGGTTGAGTTCTTTCAGCTTCGCCGCCAGTTTATCCGGCTGCGCGGTTGCAAAGACAAAACCGATGCCCATATTGAACGTGCGGTAAAGGTCTGCGCCATCAAGGCCGGAGCGTTTCACCAGTTCCGTGTAAATCGGCGGAATATCGGCAAGCGCGGGCAGGTAATCCAGCACGTAATCGAATTTATCATTCATGCGCGGGATATTCTCCAACCCGCCGCCCGTGATATGCGCCATCGCTTTCACCAGCGGCAGCACTTCCTTGACCACGTTCCAGTAAATGCGCGTGGGTGTCAGCGCCTGCAGCAGCAATTCGCGTTCGCTTTCCTTCACCAGTTTGCGCACCAGCGAATAGCCGTTGGAATGAACGCCCGATGACGGCAGCGCAATCAGCGTATCGCCAACCGCCACATCGCGCCCGTCTTTCAGGTCTTTCTGCATCACTTCGCCGACCGCGAAACCTGCCAAATCATACTCGCCCGCGCCATAAACGCCCGGCATTTCCGCCGTTTCGCCGCCGATCAGCGCGCAATTCGATTGCTTGCAGCCCTCGACCACGCCGCTGATGATTTCTTCGGCGGCGTTCAGGTCAAGCTTTCCGGTCGCAAGGTAATCAAGGAAAAACAGCGGCGTTGCGCCCGTGCAGATAATGTCGTTCACGCACATCGCGACCAGATCGATGCCGATGGTGTCGTGCTTGTTCAGGCTCTGCGCGATTTTTACTTTCGTGCCGCAGCCATCGGTGCCGGTCGCCAGCAATTTATCGTCGGTGATTTTGTACAGCGCCGCAAACCCGCCCACGCCAGACACCACACGTTCGCCATAGGTCGATCGCACCTTGGTCTTGATGCGCTCCACAAACGCGTCGCCGCGCTCGATATCGACACCGGCGTCTTTGTAGGTCGTTTTCTGTGGCTGTGTCATAGTTTCCCCTTAATGACGGAAATGGCGGCGGCCCGTGAATGTCATGGCGATGTCGGAATCGTTGCAGGCGGCAATAACATCCTTGTCCTTGACGGATCCGCCCGGCTGCACGATGTATTTGATGCCCGCAGCAGCCGCGATGCCGATATTGTCAGGGAACGGAAAGAACGCATCCGATACCAATACAGCTTCGGACAAATCTTTGTGCCCGTTTTCATGTGCCTTCTCGACAGCCTGCTTCATGCTGACAAGTCGGTTGGGGTTGCCCATACCGGCACCCGCCATGCTGAAACCTTTATCGTTTGCCATGAAAATGCCGATGGCGTTGCTTTTCAGGTGCTTGCAGGCCATCACGCCGAAGCGCGCCAGTTCACTACGCGCGCCGTTGAAGGGGCGGTTGGTCATCGGCTTGAAATCGGCATCCGCGCCTTCGTCCTCCTGCTGCACGACCCAACCGCCGGAAATGGAACGCACCATCATCGATTTTTCCGCACCCGTATAAGTGGGCAGCGCCAGCAGCCGCAGGTTCGGCTTGGCTGCGAATACTTTCTTCGCTTCGTCGGTATAAGACGGCGCGACAATCACTTCGACGAATTTATTCGACAGCCACGCCGCGATGTCCTCACCGACCGGCTGGTTGAAGGCAAGGATGCCGCCAAAGCTGCTGATCGGGTCGCCCGCCCATGCCGCCTCCAATGCCTCGATCGGCGTTTTCCCCAGCGCAAGGCCGCAGGGGCTCAGGTGCTTGATGATCGACACGGCGGCGGGATAACCCGCCACGCCCAGCGCCGAAATATCGCCGCAGGAACGCCAAGCCGCGTCGGCATCCAGCAGGTTGTTATACGAAAGCTCTTTGCCCTGAATCGGCGTTGCGCCGGCAAGCCCCGCATTGAACGGGTCGGCATGCACCCATGATTTCTGGTGCGGGTTTTCACCATAGCGCAGCGCGACGCCGGATTTCACGGGGATGGACAGCGTGCGTTGTTCCTCCCCCCATTCGGATTCCATGCGTGCCGCAATCAGCGCGTCGTATTCGGCCGTGTGGCGGAAGGCGGCGAGCGCCAGCTTCTGCCGCGTGTCCGCGCGCAATTTGCCGCCGGTTTCGTTCAGGTCGCGGATGACCATGCCATATTGCGCGGGATCGGTGACCGTGCCGACCGATGCGTAGTTTTTCGCCGCTGCGCGGATCATGGTCGGGCCGCCGACATCGATATTTTCGATGATCTCCGCCCAGTCCTTGCTTTTCTTCGCGGTCGCTTCGAACGGATACAAATTACAGACGACCAGATCAATTGCCTCGATTTTCAGGTCTTTCGCCTGCGCGATATCATCCGCATGGTCGCGGCGGAACAGCAGCGCGCTTGAAATCTGGAAGCTGAGCGTCTTCATGCGGCCGCCGAAGGCTTCGGGATTACCGGTGACTTTTTCGACGGGGGTATAGGGGATGCCAAGGCCCTGCAAAAACTTGCCCGTGCCGCCCGATGAAATGATTTCCACCTTCAGCGCGTGCAGTTTCGCCGCCAGTTCTTCCAGCCCCGCCTTGTCGCTGACGCTCACCAGCGCCCGTTTGACGTTAACCAGCCCGTCGTTCATTTTTTTCTTCCCCTTTTAATACCCGCAACATGCTGTCGAAAATCAGCGCGCCGTCGCCCTTTGCCGTCGCGTGTTCATGCGTGTTGCGATAGGTTTCGGCAAACATGAAGGCTTCCGGATGCGGCATCAGCCCCAGCACCATGCCCGACGGATCGGTCAGCGCGGCGATACGCCCGTATGACCCGTTCACTTCTTCGGCATAGGTCAGCGGCACCAGACCTTTGTCGATCAGCGCCTGATATTCCTTTTGTTCCTCGCCTTTTTTAAAGGCGATGCGGCCTTCGCCATGACGAATAGGCAGTTCGATCTGCGTTTTTCCAAGGCCCTGCGTCCATTGACACACGCTGTTGGCGTTCACATCCAGCGTGACCCAGCGGTTGATGAACCCGCCCTGCTCGTTCGCCGCCAGCGCGAGGATGCGCTCCGACGCATCAGGGTATGGCAGCAGACCCAGCTTTACCAGCACCTGAAACCCGTTGCAGATGCCGATGACGGGCTTTTTCGCCTCGACCATTTTGAAAAATTTATCGCCCAGCTTGTGCCGGATTTTCAGTGCAAGGATCTGGCCCGAACCCAGTTCATCGCCGAACGAAAACCCGCCGGGGATGGCAAGACCGTCGGCGGTTTTCAGCATATCCGGCGCGGCGATCAGGTCGTTCACATGCACCGTTTTCGCCTGCCCGCCCGCATGTTCCAGCGCGAAGGCCGTTTCACGTTCGCAATTGATGCCGTCGCCGCAGACCACGATGAAGAGTGGTTTTGTTGCCATCGTCAGAACCCTTTCCGCCATGCGGCCACGATATCGGCAAGCGCGATGCTCAGCCCATCGGCCAGCAGTTTATCGTCGGCCGTCACCTGCCCGATCAATGTCGCACCCGGCAGGAATTTATCGAATGCCGCGCGCTGACCCGGCGATACGCTGACCACGATGCGGCCCGGGGCTTCGTTGAACAGCGCATCCGCGCCCTTCACGGTCAGCGCAGCGCCCAGCCTGCCGCCCGTCATGCATTCGGCGACCGATACCAGCAAGCCGCCTTCGGATATGTCATGCGCCGATTGGATGCAGCCGGATTTCAGCGCCGCGTTGAACTGGCGGTAGAGCGCAAGGTTTTTGGCAAGGTCAATGGCAGGGCCGTTATCATCCGCCACATCGAACCACGCCGCATATTCGGATGCCGCCAAACCGCTGCCCGCCGCGCCCAGCAGGTAGATATGATCGCCGGCGGCGCGGAAGGAACTGCCGACGGAAGATCCCATTTGTACTTTCGCCATCGCGGTCACCATCAGCGTCGGCAGGCAGCTGATATTGATATCCTGCCCGCGACCGTCTTTGCCGCGGAAATCGTTTTTCATGCTGTCCTTGCCGCTCACCAGCGGCGCGCCATAGGCCTTGCAGATGTCGTACAACCCTTCGCAGGTGCGCACCAGCTGACCTAATTTATATGCGCCGTCCGGATTTTTCGCGGAAACCACAGGATCGGGCCAGCAGAAATTATCGAGCAGGCAGAGCGTATCGGGATCGCCGCCCGCGGTCACCACGTTGCGCACGGCTTCATCGACTGCGAATTGCGCCATACGGTACGGATCGACCGGCGACATGCGCGGCGACATACCGCAACCGACGGCAACAGCGTTATCGCTTGCCCCGCCATGCGGCTGCAGCCAGATCACGCCCGCATCGGACGGACCGTCGGATTTGCTGCCCGTGAAAGGCTTCACATGCGTCGCCGCCTGAACTTCATGGTCATAGGCGCGCACCCATTTTTCCTTAGACGTGATATTGGGCGACGCCAATAACGTCAGAAGTGCGGTTTTGGTGTCGGGCGCAGGAATGCGCTTTGCCTTCAACGCCGTCGTCGCCGACCAATCCGCGCGCGGCTTTGGTGCTGCCCATTCTGCTTTCAACTGCATTTGCGGCAGCGAGTTATGAAGAAAATCGAGGCTCAATGATCCGGTCAGCGTGTCTTTGTAATACACATCCAGACGACCGCTGTCGTTGAACGCGCCGATATTGGTGGCTGCGACGCCGCGACGGGCACCAAGGTCGATAAACGCTTTGACCTTTGCAGGCGGCACGGCGACTGTCATGCGTTCCTGGCTTTCGCTGACCATCAATTCCCACGGGCTGAGGCCGGGATATTTGACGGGGCACAGACCAAGATCCAGCGTCGCGCCGCCCGACATCTGTGCCATTTCGCCGACGCTGGAGCTGAGGCCGCCCGCGCCGTTATCGGTGATGGCCGAAAACAGGCCAAGGTCGCGCGCCTCCAGCAAAAAATCCGCCATACGCTTTTGCGTCAGCGGGTCGCCGATCTGCACCGCCGTTGCGGGCGCGTTTTCGTCAAGCTCCAGCGAGCTGAAGGTCGCGCCGTGAATGCCGTCCGCACCGATCGCGCCGCCGACCATGACGATACGGTCGCCGCTATCCAGTTTCTTTTCGGATGAATCGCGGCCATCGGGCAGCTTCGGGGGTAGCACACCCACCGTACCGACGAAAACCAGCGGCTTGCCCGCATAATCGCGGTCGAAAAAGAACGCGCCGTTGACGGTCGGGATGCCACTTTTGTTACCGCCGTCCTCGACCCCCTTATGCACGCCTTCCAAAATGCGGCGGGGCGGCTTGGGGCCGACGGGCATGAATTGTTCTTCGCCCTTTTCCGGCATGTTCGGCGGCGCGAAGCAGAACACATCGGTATTCGCAATAGGCCGCGCGCCAAGGCCGCAGCCAAGTATGTCGCGGTTTACGCCAAGGATACCGGTCAGCGCGCCGCCGTAGGGATCAAGCGCGGAGGGGCTGTTATGCGTTTCCACCTTGATGCAGAGGTCGATTTTTTTATCGAAGCGCACGATGCCGGCATTGTCGCTGAACACGGAAACCAGCCAGTCGATGCCGCGTTCCTTTTCAATCTCTTTGGTCGCGCGCTTGATATAGGTCTTGTAAAGGCTGTCGATGGTTTTTGTTTTACCGTCTGCACCGGTGAAATCGATTTTGGCGGCGAAAATCTTGTGCTTGCAATGCTCGCTCCATGTTTGCGCGAACACTTCCAGCTCCACATCGGTCGGCGATTGGGGCAGGCCCTGTTTCTTGCGCAGGCTCTGCACATCGGCGTCGCGGTAATGGTCGCGGATATGGTGCAGTTCCTGCATCGTCATGGCGAGCGTGCGGTCGCGGCTCAGCTGCTCCAACTCTTTGTCGTGCAGTTCCAGCGATACCTGTTCGACCTTGGGCGCATGGCTCAGCGCCGTTTTGGGCAGTTTCACATCGGTGAAGCGCGGTAGTTTCATGAATTCGTCATAGGTCCAGACATCGATTTTCTGGATCAGTTCGTTCGCCAGCAATTCTCGGCCGACTTTTTTCGCACCCGCCGCATCCAGCGTGCCGAACATGAAATAAAGGCTGCCGCTCGCCACCACGGCCTGCAATCCGGTCAGCGCCAATGCTTCTTCGGCGCTGCGGGCGGGGTTGTCTGTCACGCCGGGACGATAGGTGACTTCGGCGACGAAAGCTGGGTTTTGCGGGAAGGTATAGGTCGCACCGTCCAGTTGCGCAAGATACAGCACAGGATCGGCGAATACCTTCGCCACATTTCCGGCAAGGTCGTTGGCGGGTGATTGCGGCGCGATTTTATATACTTTTACCTCCTGAAGCGCCGCCAGCGGCACGCCGAAATATTCGCGCGCCTGCCCCGCCCATTTTTCAAGGCGGCGGTCGGGAATTTGCGAGGTGACTTCGACGCGAACAGCGCTTGCCATGACCATGTTACGATGCCTTTTTCTTGCCAAGACAGACAATGCGGCGGTCGGTGCCGCGGATATTTTCGACCGACCATGTGCCCGCGATCAGGTGGCGCAGGAATTCGGCGTAAATCTCGTATTCCAGCTGCATGCCGCGCGCGCGAAACGCGTCAAACTCCTCGTTCTCATCACGTTCGAACGAACGTTGCAGGATGATCGGGCCGCCATCGACGGTTTCATCGACAAAATGCAGCGTCACGCCCGCGATTTTCACGCCCGCGTTATAGGCCTGCAGGTAACTATCCATGCCGGGAAACGCGGGCAGCAGCGAGGGATGGATATTGACGACACGGTTCACGCCCAGTTTTTCGTCGTAAAATTTATGCAGGAATGCGGGACTGAGGATGCGCATGTAACCCGCAAGGAAAATCCATTCCACGCCGTTCAGCGCGAGCGTATCGAGGATGGCTTTTTCGTGTTCTTCCTTGGATGCGCCTTTTTGCCTGGCGACGACTTCGCAGGGCGTGCCGAATTTTTTGGCGCGGTCGATAACGCCGGCATAGGGCTGGTCGGTCAGCACCAGCAACGCGTCGATGCCCGTCATTTCCTTGCAATGGCGCAGGATGTTTTCGGCGTTGGTGCCGTTGCCCGACGCGAAGACGGCGGCGCGGATGGCGGGCTTATTTGCCAATATCTTTCCTCCAATGCGCGCCGTTGAATTTGATGCTGTCGATGGCGCGATATGCGCTGGCGCGGGCATCGTCGATATTCGCGCCCAGTGCGGTCACGCCCAGCACGCGGCCGCCTTCATTCGTCCAGCCGCCGTCTTTTTTCTTCGCGCCCATGACGAACAGCAGGTTGTCGTTCGATCCGTCGAGCAGTTTTTCCGGCAGGTCGATTTTCTGGCCGAGCTTCATCGTGCCCGCGAATGTTTCGGGGTAACCTTCGGATGCCATCACCACATGCACGGCAGAGGAGCTGCGCAGGGTGACTTTATCATCGCCGAGCTTGCCTTGCGCGGCCTTCAGGAATAACGGCGCGATGTCGTTTTCGATCAGCGGCATCAGGATCTGCGTTTCGGGGTCGCCGAAGCGGGTGTTGAATTCGATCACATTCACCTGTTCGCCGTCGATCATAAGCCCCGCAAACAAAATACCGCGAAACGGCGTGCCGCGTTTTTTCATGCCGTCGGTCACGCGGCGGAAAATACCGTCATTGACGAACTGTCGCGCGGCATCGGACGGCCAGCCCTTGGGCGCATAGCCGCCCATGCCCCCGGTATTCGGCCCCTGATCGTGGTCACGCACACGTTTGTAATCGCACACAAAGCCCAGCGTGGTGAAGGTATTGCCGTCGCAGAGCGCGAAGGCGGAAACTTCCTTGCCCGACAGTTTTTGTTCCAGCAGGATACGGCTGCTTTTGACGGTGCAGGCGGGGTTGACCATGAAATCGTAAAGCGTCTGCACAGCTTCGGCGCGGTCATGCGTGACAACGACGCCCTTGCCTGCTGACAAGCCATCGGCCTTGATGACGATGCCGGCGCCTTCGATATCCCATTCCTGCAATGCAGCGACTGCCGCGCCGTGGTCGTCGCAGACCTTGAACGACGCGGTCGGAATGCCGAATTCCGACATGAATTCCTTGGCGAAGATTTTGGAGCTTTCGAGTTTCGCGCCGTCTTTGGTCGGCCCCATGACGGGAATACCTGCGGCATTCAACGCATCGGCGACACCCGCCTCCAGCGGCTTTTCAGGCCCGATGACGACAAGCCCGATGGCAAGGTTTTTGACAGCCGTCATGACGGTTGCCACATCCGCCGGATTGCCGGCAAGGCATTTGAGTTTGGCGAGTGTCGCCATGCCGTCATTGCCCGGCATGGCGTAGATCTCGCTTACCTGTGGCGACTGGGCAAGTTTCCAGGCGAGCGCATGTTCACGCCCGCCGCCGCCCAGCAGCAGAACCTTTTTCAGGCTGTCGGTCACGCCACTTCCTTTTTGGGCAGGATTTGCTTCACGACTTCGTCAAGGCTCCAGGCATCGGCAAAAACAGGCTTGCCGTGGAATTTCGACGAGAGCGCGGAGGCGAGGCCCTTATAGATCATCTCGACCCGCGTTTTCACGACGGGCGACAGCAGAGGCGGCGAAACACCGAGCTCATCGGTGCAGATTTTCTTCCAGTCTTTTTCGCCGCGTTCCTTGGCCAGTTTCTTGCCCTGTTCCAGCCCCGCATACCATGCAGTGGGACGGTAGAAGCCGCGCAGCGCTTCCTTGGACAAATGCTGGCCGTCCTTGATCAGGCGCAATTCATCGGGGCCGATGGAATCGACCAGCATGAAATCGCGCGCGCCTGCCGCGTTTTTGCCGCCGAAGCCGAATTCCAGTTTGCCGTCCCACAGTTCCACGCCGATTTCGGCGAAGCAGTCTTTCAGGCGGATGGAAATCAGGCGGGCGAGCGCGCCAAGGCTGCGGAATTCTTCGTCCGACAATCCGGCGATGCGCTGCGCCTCGTCATACGGCAGGTAACGGTCGGAGGTTTCCAGTTTCGTCGAGTATTCGACGACCGGCACGGCAAAACTGTCGCCCGTTTTTGGCGGTGCGGACAGGCCGAGCGATTTGCAATAGGCCGCATCGCCCGTGCGCTGCAGCAGCGAACTGCCCTCCGGCACGCCGAAGCGGAAGATCACCTCGAGCGGGACCAGCGCATTTTCGGGTTTTGTCTCATAAGCCGTGTAATCCCAGACCAGTTTGCCGCCCACAACGCTGCTGCCGGGTTCATGCACCGCGACGGGCGTGACGGACAAGCAGCGCGTCGGCGAAATGAATTCGCGCTGCAGCGGGATTTGTTTTGCGTCATGATCGACAAGGCCAAGGGAATGGTGCTTCAGGCCTGTTTTGCGCAAGCTAAGGAGCTGCGGATCGTTCTCCATCCCCTCCGGCGCCTTCCAGTCGAGCCAGGTGGCCGGGCGTCCGAGGTAATCGAAGAAGAACCAGCCCATGAATGCCAGCGATGCGCCTTTGTCGGTCAGCAGGTCCGGCATCTGGCCCCAGTCGAAAATCGAATAGCGGTCGGAAAATTCGAATATATAAGGCGCTTTGCCCTTTTCGCCCCGCACGTTTTTGACGGAGCCTTCATAGATCATTGCAGGTAACGTCATGCTGCTCTCCCTTGTGCCTGTTTTGCGGTTGCGGAAAGGCGTAGCGCGGCATGAACCGCGTTGCGCGTGTTGTTGGCACCGACCCACAAGCCGCCCTTGTTGCTCCAGTTCAGCAACTGGACATAGGCTTCGGGTTTTGCGATATCGGATTTGGCGACGACCGGCACGTGCAGGCAATAATCGTCAGGCTGGATATCATTATCGCCCATGACAAGCCGCACGTTGAAGGCATCATTGGCAGCGGTTGCGCCGTGAGATACTTCCGCGCCTTTTTCTTTCGCCGCCATGCGGGCCTTTTCGATATCGGCCAGAATATCGGGCGTTTCGGTGCGCGTGACGAAGTGGATTTTCGCGGGTGTCGGCGCGGATTTGTATTTTTTCAGGAAGGCGACAATCGCATCGGGTTTCTGCGGGCCCGCCGTCATCACCGGCACGCCGGGCGGCATTTGAGCGATAGAGGCAAAGCTGTCGAGACCGCCGAATTGCGAGGGGACGGCCACGCCGAACACCGGAATTTTCACCATGGCGGCGACCACGCCCGGGAGCGCCGCGGCAAGGCCAGCACCGGCGATGACGGCATCACCTTGCCACGTGTTCATTTTATGCTGCAGTTTTTCAAGGTCGCGATGGGCGGAGATGACTTCGTATTCTGTATCGAAATGCGGCTTCAGCGCATCGACCAGCGGCAGGGATATGTTTTCATCGGATTTACTGCCAAAGACTACAAAAACTTTCATGTTTTTCCCCTCTGTTAAATAAAAACTATCCCGCCGCGCGTGCCTTCTTGCGCTCGCGCGCGTAATTTTCCGCTTCCGTCACCACGGTCGGGTATTTCTTGTTCACGCATGCCATGCACAGTTTCGTGGTGCCAATGGCCTGCCGCAAATCTTCTTCGTCCAGATAAATGATCTTTTTCACGCCGATCATTTCGGCCATTTCCTCGACCGTTTTGTTATGCGCCATCAGGTCTTTTGAATCGGGGAAATCGACGCCGTAGAAGCAGGGATAGCGGATCGGCGGACAGGTGATGCCCAGCGTGATTTCTTTCGCACCGTGTTTCTTCAGCAGCGAGATCAAGCGGATGGAGGTCGTGCCGCGCACGATGCTGTCATCGATCAGGAAAATATTCTTGCCCGCAATCTCGCTGACGATCGGGCTGAGTTTCAGTTCAACCGCATGTTCGCGCTTGTCCTGGTTGCTGAGGATAAAGCTGCGGGCAACGTAGCGGTTTTTAATCAGGCCTTCCCTGTAGGGGAGTTTCAGTGCATCGGCCACGGAAATGGCGGCGGTGCGGCTGGTATCCGGCACGGGCATCACCACATCGGGGGCGATTTCGCCCGCCCGCATGGCGGCAGTCGCCTTGTGCCCCAGCTGCACGCCCAGTTTCAGGCGCGCGCCATAAACCGTCTGGTGGTCGATGGCGCTTTCCGCGCCGGAGAAATAGACCCATTCGAACATGCAATGCGCGCGCTCGGGTTCTTTTTTCACAATCGCGCTCTGAAAGTTGCTGTCCATGTCGATGAAGAACACTTCGCCCGGTTCGATATCGCGTATATAGGTGTAACCCAGATACGTCATGGCGATAGTTTCGGATGAAATGCACCAATGTTTTTCGCCGTCGATTTCCTTGGCTCCCAGCACCATCGGGCGGATCCCCTTGGGATCGCGGAAGCCGACCATGCCCTGCCCCGCGATCAGACCCAGAACGGCGTAACCGCCATTGACCGTTTCAAACATTTTGGCGGCGGCCTGTTTGATATTGTCAAAGGTGAAGGTGTTTTCGGTCGGCAGCGCGTCGCCATTCATCAGGAAATGGCCGAAATAATGGATCAGCGCCTCGAGATCGTTGCCGGTCAGCAGCTGGTGACGAAACTTCTCCGACAGTTCGGCCTTCAATTGATAGTAATTGAGCGCGTTGCCGTTATGGACCATACCAAGGCCGAAGGGGATACCCTCCACCATGGGCTGGATGTCGCGCTTGCCGTCGCCGCCCGCCGTCGCGTAGCGCGTATGGCCTATCGCCATGAAGCCGTTCAGGTTTTCGATTTTTTTCTGGTCAAACACCTGCGCCACGAGGCCGAGGTCTTTTTCCATAGCGAACATTTTAGTGAAGGTGTCATAAGTGAGGATGCCGGCGGCGTCCTGCCCACGATGCTGGAGCGCGAGCAGGCCGCGATAGGCTTCGTACGCCGCAGCAGAGGACACTCCTCGACTCTCAGTTTTATGAGGGCCGATGATGCCGATAATTCCACACATTTACTGATTCACCTGTTGTTCAGGGAAGAGGATTTGTGCCGACACTATACGCATTTCGGCCAAATCAATGCGAGTCATTTTTACAAGAAAAAAGGCCGTATTTACGGCAAAAACCGCGCTTTCACACTATGTCGCGGCGCGCTGTGTTGATATGGTGGGGGAACGCTTTTTTTCAGCCCGCGCAAAGGAATTTTCATGTCGCTCGCCAATGACGCCCGCGTCAACACCATCATCAACCGCGTCAAGAACCTGATCACCAAGCCCGAAGCGGAATGGGATGTGATTGCGGGCGAGAGCGCGACCATTCAGGGACTCTATAAAAACTACGCGATGATCTTGGCGGCCATCCCTGCGGCCGTCGGTTTCCTTGTGATCGTCATGCGCGCGCCGTCGGCGATCGGCCATGCGCTGTTGACGCTGATTGCCGGATATATTCTGGCGTTGCTTGGCATCGCGGTGCTGGCTTTCATCGTCGATTTCCTCGCGCCCAAATTCAAGGGCACGTCAAACCAGATCAGCGCCTTCAAGCTGGCGATTTATGCAGCGACACCCGCATGGGCCGCGGGGCTGTTCCTGATCATTCCCGTCATCGGCGCGGTGCTGATGCTGGTGGGCGTTGTTTATTCGCTGTATCTGTTCTTTCTGGGCGTACCAAAGCTGATGAAATGCCCCAAGGACCAAGCCGTTATCTTCACCGTTGTCGCGCTTGTTGTGAACGTGGTGGTGCAGGTTTGCCTGCGCGCTCTCGTATAGGCTTTTGGAATTCAAAATAGCCCCTCCGCCCGTAAGGCCGGAGGGTTTATTTTTTGCGGGATGCGGCGGCATCGGCAAGGCGTTGCGCCATGTCATTATCGCGCACAAGTCCGGCGAAGCCGTGGTCGCGTATATATGCATACAGCGTCGAGATTTTCAGTTTGCGACCGTCATTCGCGGCAGGTGTCCACATTTTCGCCGTCAGCGCATCGGCGAAATCACGGTCAAGATAGGCGCGCTGCATCAGTGCGGGCAGGCTGTGGCCTGTCAGCATGTCGAACGACTTGCCATCACGTGCTGCCATCGCAGCCAGCACATACAATGCCAGCTGCGCCAGTTCAGGCTTGTGAAAGGCCGCGATATTGGGCGTGCGCAGGGATGATTGCTTGTCGATATTCGAGCCATAGGTGGCGGCGATCGGGCTGCCATGAATTTTGAACTGCGCATGCGCCCATTTGTCGTAGGACAGACGGATGCGGTCGTGCAGGGTTTCGGGATCGTCGTTTTTGAATTCGGGCAGCGATTTGGTTTTTTCAAACACTTCGATGGGGCTGTTCTTGCGCTCCGCCTGATTGAGCGGTCGGTCGTTCAGCATGTAATGCGAAATCAGGTTCATCTGCGTGAAACTGCGGCCCAGCTGGTCTTCGTCGAACTGCGTTACCTTGCCGTCCTTGCTTTTGGGCTGCAGTTCGGCGGAGGGGCGGTTTTTGAGGACCCAATAGAAGGCACGCGCGGGCGCGACACCACCCTGCAGCCCGTGTTCGAACAGCAGTTTCATATGGTCCAGCTCGCGCTGCTTGTCCTTGTGCGCGTTGCCGCTGATCATGCCGCCATGCAGGTCGCCGCCCCAGGTGGCATAGGAATTGCGGCCCTCGTCGAGGTTGGGGTTGGATATCGCAATCTTGTTCTCGATATTCGCGAACAGCATGATCAGTACTTGTCGCAAACGTGCCTGAATATTTTCGTAGGCCAGAGAATGGCTGTCGATTGCGGTCGACAGCACCTGCCCGCCGATTTCCTTGAAGCGAGCTTTCAGCTGCGCAACCGCCTGTTCCAGTATCGCGGGCGAGGTGTCTTCCTTGCGCGTGCGCAGGATGCCGGCGATTTCGCGGCGGAGTTCAGCCTCGCGCGCGTCATCCATGCCGCGAGGGTTCACGCCGCTGAAAATTTCGGCATAGACCTCGACCAATCGTTGTACATTTCGGTATTCGAATTTTCCGCCGATGCCTTTATACGTTTCGCCTTCGGGTGATGTGCCGCCCTCGACCAGCGTTTGCGCGGCGCGCAGCGTTTCGTCGGAGCTGTTATCGGTGCCCATGTAAACGCAAGTGAGCATATGCGACATGATGTTATCGACCGCATCACCCTGCGCCGCCATCACATCCCTGCGGAACGGCAAGTGCGGCATGGCGTTGAAGAACCCCTCTACGCCCAGCTCGTTCACTGCCAACTCGACCATAAACCGTATTTTTGCGGCGTTGTAGGCGGAATCCGCGCCGCCCGACAAAGCCTGCGCCACGCCGGAAATTTTGTTTTTGCGCAGGTAGTCGAACAGCCAGAGCAGTTCGTTGCGCAGTTCCTCTTCCATCTCGCGGAAAATGCCGGTTTCCCATGCTGCAGGGCCGTCCTGCGTGGCAGGTTTATGCTGTTGGATGAAATTATGCGGAATGACGGCATGAGGCGCATGGCCTTTATCACGCGCGGACGCAACCGTCACGATCTGGCTGGTATAGGCGACGTCAGAAAAACTGATGCGCTTGCCTTCGGAAATGATCTTGCCGCCCTGCGCCATGATGCGGCTGCCGAACTGCGCGAAGGTGGAGCCGGAGGAGCCGAGGCCGTCGGTATGCACCAGCACGCCGCAATAGCCGCTGGCCAGTTTGCACAGCTCGCGGTGCTTGTCGATCTTGTTGGCGACGGGCGGCGAAGCGTTGGGGTTCAGGCAGACGGAAATGTCGAATTTACGCGATTTCTGCGCCAGCGGGTTATCCTGCGCATAGTTGCTGTTATCAACCGCGCCATCGAAGCGCGAACCCACCCAGTACATTTCGCAGATGATATGCCACAGGTTGATCGCTTCACCATTCGCACCCGCCTGAATGACGGGGCTGCCGAAAGGGATGACGCGGTCGGGCACAACTGTGCCGTCGGGATAGGTCATGCCGGGCAGGTCGATCAGGATGGTGCCGTCCCTGCCCTTGCCGTGCCTGTTTTCATAGGCGTCGGCTGCGGCATCGCTCCATTCTTCGAAATGGCGCTTTTCGTAGCCGCGTTCATAGTTGAACAGGTAGGTCTTTGCAGAAATCGCCACAACCTCGCCGCCCGTCAGGAATGCCTGACAGTCGAACTGCTGGTTCACGCGGTTGAATAAAGGGTTTTTGCGGCGGTCATCCTGCGCCGCCAGCCCCTTATCCGCGAAATACCACGGATGCCCGACCGAGATAATCAGGTTGGCATCGCGGCTGGCGGCGTAATCGGCGATCAGCTGCAGCAGCTCGCGCGTCTTGGCGTTGTCGGAATAGTAAAAATCGTCCCCGCGTTCGTAGCCTGAGAGCCCCAGTTCCTCCAGCGCCAATATATCGGCGCGGTCGGCAACGGCGCGGTCGATCGCCGTCATGATATTGGCCATGTTGCGCGGCCAGTCGCCGCCCGTCTGGTTGGTGCTGGCCGAAGCGATTTTGAGGGTGATGTTCTGTGCGGTCATACCCTTTTATATATCATTGCCGAAGCCAAAAAAGCCCGCTTCCGCTGACAATTTAATTGAGCATAATCAATGAATTGGCCTGTGGGTAAGGTAACACTATAACATTTTTATGACAAAATGAATTGGCCTGTGATACATTCTTCGCCAGAACCGATTCATCCCTAATCCGGGCACAACACACGATGACTGCACAAAAGCCTATCCTCTTGATCGGCAATAGCGTTTCGAAAGAAACCGCAGATGCACTGCGCAGCGACGGACGCTTTGACATTATGACCGCCAGCATCGGCAAATTCGACAGCGACGAACCCTTTGTCGAACTGATGCGCGGACAAGAGCCGGATTTTGAAAAGAACCTCGCAAAACTGCAGGGCGCAAAGGTATATGTCGTGCAATCGACCGGCGGCCCAGTGAGCGACAACGCGCAGCACCTGATGCTGATGGCGAACACGCTGAAGGAATACGGCGCGGCGGAAGTGACCGCCATCGTTCCCTTCGCGGCCTTCATGCGGCAGGACCGCAAATTCAAGAACCGTTTCACATCCCTTGCCGCCGGCCTGTTCGCAAAACAGCTGAAGGCATCGGGCATCGACAAAATCATCACGCTGACACCCCATTCCAAGGCGGCGATGCAGCTTTACACCAACGTATTCGGCGAAAATTTCCAGGCCGTGCCGACGACGGCCATGATCGCGGCGGATATTAAAGGCCGCTTCGATGTCGCCCCCGACGAATTGGCGATCGGCGCGCCCGACGGCGCTGACAAGCCCGGCGACGAAGGCCAGCTGCGCGCCCGCGAACTGGTCAAGCAAGTCTTCGGCCATTTCAGCGACGACCTGATGTTCCGCGCGTCGAAAATCCATACCGGCGTCAGCGACACCAAAATCACCAGCTTTGACGGCGATGTGGCCGGCAAGGATGTCGTGATCGTCGATGACATGATCGACGGCGGATCGACCATGGTGAATGCCGCAGCGCTGCTGAAGGCGCATGGCGCGAAGGCCGTGACAGCCTATGCGACCCATGCCATCCTGTCCGGCAACGCGCTGGAACGCCTGCTGATGTCGAAACCCGACGGCATGACCTGCGCGATTGACAAGCTTGTCATCACCGACACCATCCCCGGTGTGCGCGAAAAGCTGGATGTGCTGTTCGCAAAGCAGCCGAACCTGGCTGGCCGCGTCGAGATCCTGTCGGTTGCGCCGCTGATCCTTGAAAAAGTGGCAGAGCTGGAGGCGCGCCGCGCGCCCGCCCAGCAACAGCAGACCCGCCGTCCCGGCCCCTTCACTCCCTGAATTACCATGTGGCGTAAAATCAGCCTTGTCGCGCTGATCATCGCACTCGCGATCGGCATTTTGCTGGGCGGATCGCTTGCCTTCATGCGCATGACACCGCCCGATACCAAGGCCATCGGCATCAAGAACGGCGATATCATCCTGCAAACCATCCTTGGTACACAGGGCATGGCGATCATCGCGGCATCGTCCAGCCCCTATACACATATGGGATTTATTAAAACTTCCGGCAAAGAACCTGTGGTGGTCGAGGCTGTCGGCCCTGTCAAGGAAACGCCCCTGACACAGTGGATTGCGCGCGGCGTCGGCCAGCGCATCACCATCCTGCGCCTGAAAGACATGACACCGGAAATGGCAAAAAAAGTCGCGGCGGCCGCCAGAAAGCACTACGGCAAACCCTATGACTTCTATTTCCTGCCTGACAAAAAATCATTCTACTGCAGCGAACTGGTGAGGGAGGCGTATCTTGGCGCGGGCGTGACACTTGGCAAGCCGCAAAAAGTGGGCGAACTGACCAAATCAGGCGCGATGGACACGATCATCGAGCAACGCTGGAAATATTACCCGCCCTGTCAGGGCATTGCCGGTATCACGATGGAAAAATGCCGCAAGATCATCATGGAGCAGGTGCTGGTCACCCCCGCCTCCATCGCCCGCGACCCGCAACTGGAACCCGTTTTCAGCAACTATCCGCTGGATAGCCGCTGATTCCGGGTGTAAAACAGCCCTGTCATGACAACCATACAAAAACAGCCCTCCAAATACTCCTTCGGCGTCCTGAAAATCAGGAATTTCCGCGCCCTTCTTTTCACGCGCATGTTCATCATGATGGCGCTGCAGGCGCAGTCGGTCATCGTCGGCTGGCAGATTTATTCGATCACCAAAGACCCGTTCATGCTGGGGCTGACCGGTTTGGCCGAAGCCATCCCCGCCATCACCTGCGCACTGTTCGCCGGGCATGTGGTGGATGTGGGCAAGCCGCACCTGATTTACCGCACTGCCATCTTTGCGCTTGCGGTCAACACGCTTGTGCTGTTCACCTTTGCAGGCGGGCATGTGGAAATGGACCAGGGCTGGCTGATATACCTCATTTACGGCGCGATCTTTTTCTCGGGCCTTGCGCGCGCCTTTGTCGTGCCGTCGTCTTTCACCATGCTGTCGCTGGTGGTAAAGCGCGAAGAAATGCCATCCGCCGCCGCATGGATGGGCACGGGGTTTCAGGCAGCGTCTATCCTCTCCCCCGCCCTTGCCGGATTGATTTACGGCGGTTACGGGCCGACAGTCGCATGGGCGATGCCCGCCATGTTGATGACGATGGCATTCGTCATGGTGCACGGCATCCGTGTCACATCGCATCCGCGCGGCGAAATCCGCGAAAGCGCGGTGAAAAGCATCAAGGCCGGCTGGAAATTCATCTGGGAAAAGAAAATCCTGCTGAACATGATGGCGCTCGATATGTTCGCCGTGCTGTTCGGGGGCGCGGTCGCCATGCTGCCCGCGATTGCCGAAGACGTTTTGCATGTCGGATCACAGGGCCTTGGCATGCTGCGCGCGGCACCGGCGGTGGGCGCGGTGTTCACGACGCTTTATCTTGCCATCCTGCCGATGCGGCATGTTTCGACGGCACGCCTGCTGTTCGTGGTGGGCGCGTTCGGGGCTTGCATGATCGGCTTCGGCCTCAGCACGTCGTTCTGGCTGTCGATGCTGTTCCTGATCGCCTCCGGCGTGTTCGACAGCGTGAGCATGACGATCCGCGCGACGCTAATGCAATTGCTGACACCCGACCATATGCGCGGGCGCGTATCGTCGATCAGTTCGATGTTCATTATCTCCTCCAACGAAATCGGCGCGTTCGAATCAGGAACGGCGGCACGGCTGCTGGGCCTTGTTCCCTCGATCGTGTTCGGCGGCATCTGCACGTTGGGCATTGTTGCGTTTATTACCGTGATGTCGAAACAGATGCGTCAAACTGTGGTCGATGTAAAAAGCACGTAACAAAGTTGCTCTTGCTGCGCCGCACAATGACATAAGAATTCACATCCTGCATTGCCATGCTAGACTGTTTCCATTAAACAGACTGACGCTTTACCGCAATTGATCAGGACGCTTATGGACCGCGATACGCTTTCCATCGAGACCGGAACACCTGACACCCTCGGCGCAACCTTCGACGGCCGCGGCGTCAATTTCGCGCTCTATTCCAGACATGCTGCGCGAGTCGAGCTGTGCCTGTTCAGCGATGACGGCAAGACCGAGTTACAGCGCATTACGCTGCCCGAAAAAACCGGCGATGTCTGGCACGGCTATGTGCCGGGTCTGAAAGCCGGACAGGTCTATGGCTACCGCGTCGATGGCCCGTATGAGCCGCATAACGGCCACCGCTTCAACCCCGAAAAACTGGTGCTGGACACCTACGCCAAGGAAATTGTCGGCACGGTTCAGACCAACGCCGAAGAATTGATCAACCCGGCCAAGGACAGCGCCGCATTTGTGGCCAAAGCGCGCGTGACCGCACCGCTGTCCAGCCCCGTCGCCCCCGCCCCGAAAAAGGCATGGGAAGACACGGTACTGTATGAACTGCACCCCAAGGGTTTTACGGCGGCGAACGATAAAATTCCCGCACATCTGCGCGGAACCTATGCCGGACTGGCCAGCAAAGAGTCGATCGATTACATCAAGGAACTGGGCGTGACGGCGGTTGAATTGCTGCCGGTGCATGCCAAGGTGAATGACGCTTTTCTGCTGAAGGCCGGATTGAAAAATTACTGGGGCTATAACACCTTGTCGTTCTTCGCGCCCGAGCCGGAATATGCCGCCGATAAAAACAACGCGCGGCAGGAATTCCGCGACATGGTCGATGCCTTCCACAAATCGGGCATCGAGGTCATTCTGGATGTCGTCTATAACCATGCAGGCGAAAGCAATGAAACGGGACCGACGCTCAGCTTGCGCGGTGTCGATAACGCCAGCTATTACCGCCTTGATGCGCACGACAAAAGCAAATACGTGAACGATACCGGCACGGGCAATACGCTGGACTTTGAAAACCCCGCCGTGCGCCGCATGGTGCTGGACAGCCTGCGCCATTGGGTACAGGAATATGGTGTCGACGGTTTCCGTTTCGATCTTGCCCCCGTGCTGGGCCGCGACCGCAACGGGTACGATGCCCGCGCCGCGTTCTTCAAAGAACTTGAAGCAGACCCCGTTTTGTCGGAAATAAAGCTGATCGCGGAGCCTTGGGATCCCAGCCCCGGCGGTTACCAGCTCGGCAACTTCCCGAAAAAATGGCATGAATGGAACGACCGCTTCCGCGACGATATCCGCAAATTCTGGCGCGGCACGACCGATGCCTTGCGCTGGCTGGCGACACGCATCACGGGTTCCGCGCCTGAATTCGACCGCGATGCGAAAACGCCGCAGACCAGCATCAACTTTGTCGCCGTACATGACGGCTTTACGCTGCATGATGTGGTGAGCCACAGCTATAAAAAGAACCTTGCGAACGGCGAGAACAACCAGGACGGCGCGAACGAAAACTACAGTGCCAATCACGGCATCGAGGGCGACACGCATGACGCGAAAATCATCGCGCTGCGCGAACAGCAAAAACGCAACATGCTGACGACGCTTTTCCTGTCGCAGGGCACGCCGATGCTGCTGGCGGGCGACGAGCACGGCAATTCCCAGCGCGGCAACAACAACGCCTATGCGCAGGACAACGCGATCGGCTGGCTCGACTGGAACGACATCACGGCGGAAGGCAAAAAACTGACCGAATTCGTGAAGAAGCTGACACAGTTCCGCCGCGACCATCCGGTGCTGCGCAGCACGGCATTTATGCACGGCCAGAAAACCGACGTGCATGGCGTGCCCGATATCAGCTGGATAAACCCGAATGGCCGCCCGCAAAATGACAGCGACTGGGCGAAAAAAGAAGACAAAAGCATCGGCGTGATTTTCAACGAGAAGGCCGCGCTTGGTAAAAAAGACGGCGAACGCCTGCTGACCGTTTTCAACAGCCATTCCGGCGATGTCAAATTCACCCTGCCCGAGGTCAAGGGCGGCAAAGGCTGGACGCGCGTGCTCGACACTTCCGATCCTGAAATGCCCGTGCAAACGGTTGTTCACAACGATAAATCCGCCTATACCGTGCCCGCGCGGTCGGTGATTGTTTTCAAGCAGGGGGCATAAATGTTCCGCGACCGTTTCCTGAAACGTATTTTCATGTTTGTGTTTTTTGCGGCGCTGGTTTTCCCGACGATGCTGAAACAGCTGGGTACCATCAACCCGATGAACCCGATGATGGGGACATCATCGCAGCACGCGCCGCAGCTGACCGAAAAACGCCGCGAACATATGCTGCATGGCGACCGGACGGGCGGCGGGCATTTGCACGGCACGGGAGCGCCCTGTAAATCCGAATTCCCCGCCAGCTGGAACGAAGACAAGATCGTGACGACCGTCACGCAGATGGCGGCCAATGACAACCTCGGCTGGCAGCAGCAGAAAAACGGCAATTACGTGGCGGAGGCGAACGAGGGACAGGTGCGCGTGCGTGTCGTACTGAACAGCAACCGGACGCAGATCATCACGGCCTATCCCGTCAATATGCCGCTGAACCCGTGCAATCGCGGCGCTGCGAACGATAACAATCCGTAATTATTTGTATTTATGCGTGTCGCCCTTGAAATCGGTGACGTCATAGCCGTCTTCCGTTTCCGCGATCCACTGGCGTGACACCGGCACCTTGCCGAAGCCGCCCGGAATATCCAGCATGTAATGCGGCTGCGCGATGCCGGACATTTTACCCTGCAACTGCGCGGTCAGTTCCTGCCCTTCCTTGATCGTCAGGCGGAAATGGCCGGTGCCGGGGGCAAGGTCGGGGTGATGCAGGTAATAGGGCTTCACCTTCATCGCGGTAAAGGCGCGGAACAATTGTTCCAGCACTTTCGCATCATTATTCACGCCCTTCAGCAGCGTCGATTGGCTGAGCAGCGGAATGCCAGCCTTCACGAATTTCTGCGCAACCGCCTTCACCTTGTCCGTCAATTCGCGCGGATGATTGGCGTGGAACACGACATACACGGCCTTGTCGCTATGCAGCGCGCCCACCAGTTCGTCGGTCACGCGCGAAGGATCGGCGACAGGCACGCGCGTGTGGAAACGTATCACCTGCACATGCGGCATTTCGTTCAGCGCGTCCATGATCTCGCGCAGGCGGCGCGGCGACAGCACGAAGGGATCGCCGCCCGTCAAAATCACTTCCCAGATCGCGGGCGTGTTGCGGATATAGGCGAGTGCCTTTTGCAGTTCTTCGCGTTTCAGCATCTCGCTGCCGGGGCCGACCTTTTCGCGGCGGAAGCAGAAGCGGCAGTAAACCGCGCACACATGCACGGCCTTCAGCAGCACGCGGTCGGGATAGCGATGCACGATGCCCTTGACGGGTGAATGCGCATCGTCACCGATCGGGTCTTCCAGCTCGTCCGGTGTGGTTTTCAATTCTTCGGCGGTGGGCAGGTATTGCCTGGCGATGGGGTCGGCAGCGTCGTTTTCATCGATCAGCTCCATCACCTCATCCGTCACGGCGACGGCATAGCGTTCCATGACCTCGGCGAGGGCGGGGTCGTCACTCAGGGGGATGTGCTTGGCTTTTGGCTGCATTTAACTTTCTCTCATCGGCCGTTTTTATGTACACTAAAACGGCTAAAACCTCAAACCAAACCCCCTTCCCGTTGATTATGAAGACAATTCTTGTCACCCCGGCGCTTGCTTATATGCCCAGTTACCTCGATGCATTGCGCGAGGGGCATCGGCTGGGTGCTGCCACGGTCAAAACACCAGAAGATATCACCAAAATCGAAACCGATCCGCAGGCCTTCCTCGACGATCTGCTGAGCCCCAAGCCCGCGACACGCATTAACGAGCTGGGCAAGGAAGTCGAGCGCGTGCCGCAAAGCATGGTCTGGCTCGTCGAAAACGGTGTTTTCGTGGGTGATGCGGGCATCAGGCACAAGCTGACGCCGGAACTGGAAATATCCGGCGGTCATATCGGTTATGGCGTGCGGCCGTCATTCCAGGGCAAAGGTTACGCGACCGACCTGCTGCGTCATTGCCTGATTTGGGTACGGGAACACCTGAATCTCGACCGTGTCATGCTGACCTGCCGCACCGATAACGCGGCTTCCGCCCGCGTGATCGAGAAGAATGGCGGAGCCTTGATCGATGTCACGCCACACCCCTATGTCGCTGGAATGACGCAGAAAAGATACTGGGTATCTGTTCCGGTTAAATGATTTCTTTACATAATTAACTTGTTTTGATATAAACGCGTGCCATGTTATTGAGGGCAGAGGGAAAAATGACCGCCACCACCGTTAAAAAGAAAAAGAACACGAAGGAGCAAGAGTCTCCGACAGTCGGCATCGTCAGCCTTGGCTGCCCGAAGGCGCTGGTGGATACGGAGCGGATTCTGACTCAATTGCGATCGGAAGGCTATCAGCTGTCGCCAAATTACGAAGATGCAAATGTGGTGATCGTCAACACCTGCGGCTTCCTCGACAGCGCGAAGGAAGAATCCCTCGAAGCGATTGGCGAGGCGATGGATGCAAACGGCAAAGTCATCGTGACCGGCTGCATGGGCGCGGAGCCCGAGCAGATCATGAAGAAATATCCCAAAGTTCTGGCCGTGACCGGCCCGCAGCAATACGAAGCGGTCGTGAGCGAAGTGCACAAGGTCGCGCCCGCGCCGCATGACCCCTTCGTCGATCTCGTCCCCGCGCCGGGTGAATCGCGCAAACAGTCGCGCCTGTCCGAGGTTGAACAATCAGTCGGCGTGAAATTGACGCCGCGCCATTACGCATACCTGAAAATTTCCGAAGGCTGCAACAACCGCTGCACCTTCTGCATCATCCCGAAACTGCGCGGCGACCTTGTGTCGCGACCGATCATTCAGGTGCTGGCGGAAGCCGAGCGTCTGGTGAAGGCCGGCACGAAAGAAATCCTTGTGATTTCGCAAGACACCTCGGCCTACGGCATCGACAGCAAATATCAGGCTTTCCCTTACAAAAACCGCACCGTGCGCACGAAATTCATCGAGCTGTGCAAGGAGCTGTCGGAAATCGGCGCGTGGACGCGCCTGCATTACGTGTACCCCTACCCCCATGTCGATGAAGTGTTCCCGCTGATGCAGGAAGGCAAGCTGCTGCCCTATATCGACATCCCGTTCCAGCACGCGTCGCCCGCTGTGCTGAAAAACATGCGCCGTCCTGCGCATCAGGAAAAAACGCTCGACCGCATCCATGGCTGGCGCAAGGCGGCACCCGACCTGACCATCCGATCCACCTTCGTCGTCGGTTTCCCCGGCGAGACGGAGGAAGATTTCCAGTTCCTGCTGGACTGGATGCAGGAAGCGCAGCTGGACCGCGTCGGCTGCTTCAAATACGAACAAGTGACAGGCGCTGAATCGAACAAGATCCAGCCGCATGTACCCGAAGAAGTGAAGGAAGAACGCTGGCACCGCTTCATGGCGCTGCAGCAGGGCATTTCCGCCGCAAAGCTGCAAAAGAAAATCGGCAAGGAAATGCTGGTGCTGATCGACTCCGCTGGCAAGCAGGGCGGCCTTGGCCGTTCATCTGCGGATGCGCCAGAAATCGACGGCCATGTGAAGGTAACGGGCAAAAACCTGAAACCCGGCGATATCGTGAAGGTGAAAATCACCGCCGCCGACGAATACGACCTTGAAGGCAAGGTCGTCGCGTAACGGTCAGGGCTTGAATCGCGCGTTCAGTTTCGGTTTTTCATCGGGAAAAATATCTTTTTCCGTCAGCTTGCCTCCGCGTCTGGCATGCTCTTCCAGCGCTTTTTTGAGCATTGTGCGGTTATCCATGTCGGCCATATTTTGCCGCGTCATGGTTTCGACGGGCCCGTCTTCCCCCTTGCGCACCAGCGTTAGGCGTTCCAGCGAGACAAAGTTGAAAATATCTTCGAGCGAGAGATCACCCGCGCGCTGTTTGAACACAACCACATTCGCGTATTCCTGCGATGCGCGGCGTTCGGATTCTTCACGCAGAAGACGGAGTTTTTCTTCGCGCGCCTGACGCTGTATTTCTCGCTCGGCTGCCAGTTTCATGCTGTGCCTGTTGAGCCGTTCGACCATATCTTTCATTTTGTAATTTAGTGCGTTATCGAGCGGCGTACGGCCCGAGCCGTCCTTGAGCGTGATCGACGCGCCCTTTTCAAGCAGCAGATCGACGATTTCGCCGTGGTTGCTGACAACTGCGTTCACCAGCGGGGACCATCCAAGCGCATTGACAGGGTCTATCCTGGCACCGCGCTCCAGCAGCAACCGCACACAATGGATGTGCCCCTGATCCGCCGCCCAACCGAGTGCGGTATTACCCCAGAATCCGTCCGCATTATCGATGTTCGCACCGGCATCAAGCAGGCGCGTAATCTCGGCCGCATCGCCGCGCTTGGCGGCCTTACGCAGTTTTTTGTCGCGCTGTTCAGGCGTATCAGGCCCGCCGAAACCAAACATCGTGAATCATATCCTATGGGAACTATTATTTGACATAGAGGTAGCATGCGCGCGCCCGCTCGGGCAATAGGCTATAGTTTTGCAATTATGAATAACAGCAGGAAACTTTTGTCTGTTTGCAGCATCTTGCCGCTGCATTAACGTGAAGGAAGAAAATTTCGTTGAAGGAGACCTGCCATGAAACGCCTGCTTCTTGCCCTTGCACTGCTGATGGCTGCCGCCACGCCGGCTGCCGCCAAAGTCGTCACCAAGGAAGTGCCGTACAAGGATGGGAATGTATCGCTGACAGGTTATTACGCCTATGATGATTCAACCGCGCGCCCGCGCCCGGGTGTAATCGTGATCCATGAATGGTGGGGACATAACGCCTATGCACGCCGCCGCGCCGAGCAACTGGCGGAGCTGGGCTATGCGGCGTTTGCCGTCGATATGTACGGCACCAATAAAATGGCCGGCAACCCTGAAGAAGCGCAGAAACTTTCCAAGCCCTTCTATGATAACCGCAGCCTGATGGACAGCCGCGCGATGGCGGGGTTGAACAAGCTGAAGACGATGCCGAATGTCGATGGTTCGCGCTTGGCCGCGGTCGGTTATTGCTTCGGCGGCACGGTCGCCCTTGAAATGGCGCGCCATGGCGAAGACCTGCGCGGGGTCGTCAGCCTGCATGGCGGGCTTTCGACGCCGGAGCGCGCCGAACCCGGCCGCGTGAAGGCGCAAGTGCTGGTGCTGAACGGCGGCGCGGATAAAATGGTGTCGGAGCAGGAACGCAATAATTTCGTGGCTGAAATGAAAGCTGCCGGCGTGAATTTCAAGAACATCACCTATCCCGATGCCCTGCACGCTTTTTCAAACCCGAAGGCGACGGAAATCGGCAAGCGCTTCAACATTCCGGTCGCATATAACGAAAACGCCGACCTGAAATCGTTTGAAGAAGAAAAGAACTTCCTTGCCCGCGTGTTCAAGCCGCGCGCGGAAGAACCGGCTGAAGCGCCACAGTAATTACGCCGCTTTGATGTCGCGCAGGAAACTCCCGACCTGACCGCGCAGGCTTTCGGACTGGCGCGACAGGTCGGATGCAGCTGCGATCATCTGGCTGACGGCAGAACTCGCACTGGTAGAGGCAAATTTAACATCCGTCGCATGGGTTGACACATCCTGCGTGATTTCCGCCGCCTGCTGAACGTTGCGCGCGATTTCCTGCGTGGCAGCCCCCTGCGCCACCACCGCATTCGCGATGACCGCCGAAATCTTGTTCATTTCATGGATCGTTTCGGATATCTGCTGCAGCACGCCGACGGTATCGGATGCCGCCTGCTGGATGAAGCTTACCTGTTCTTCGATCTGGCGCGTCGCCAGCGTAGTCTGGCCGGCGAGGTTTTTTACCTCCGCCGCCACGACAGAGAACCCCCTGCCCTGCTCGCCCGCGCGCGCGGCCTCGATCGTCGCATTCAGCGCAAGCAGGTTTATCTGTGCAGTAATTTCGTTGATGACATCGACGACACCGCCGATTTTTTCAGCCGCTTCGCTCAAGGATTCGGCGGTCTCGTTTGCGCGCTCCGCCTCGCCAACTGCGGAAGTCATTATTTTTTCGCCGTTCTCCACCTGCTCCGCTATGCCACGGATGGATGCCGACAATTCGGTCGTGGCGGCGGCGACGGTTTGCACGTTTTGCGACGCACCCGCGATACCCATGACCAACTTGCCCAGTTTATCAGCGCTGTCCTGTGCGCGCCTCATGACATCGCGGGACGTCGCATCCATTTCGGTTGCGGCGGAGGCAACGGTATCGGCCACGCTTTTTACCTTGGCCTCGAAATTATCGGCAAGGCCGAACATCGCGCCGCGCCTTTCTTCCTCGCTGTGTTTCTTGAGCGCAGCTGCATCTGCCTCCAGCCTGTTCTTTTCTTGGATATTGCCGCGAAAAACCGCCAAAGCCGCAGCAATATGCCCTATTTCATCGGTACGCGCCGTAAACGGCACGTCGCCATCCAGACGCCCGGCCGAAATATCCTTCATCAGCTCGATCAGTTTTTCCTGCGGCTCGAATATCTGGCGTCGCGCGAACAGCGGCACCATCAGCGCGACCAGCACAACCGCAAAGGCGATCGTGAAATGGCGCGTGAGAGCGTTATCCGCCGTTTTGCTCGCTTTTTCCGCAAGTACGCCGATATAGGCCTCGAGCATGGCTGATACGTCATCGTTTTTTTCGCGCAGCGTATCGAACAGCTGGTGGAACTGCCGGGTTTCGTGCGCGGATACAGGCCCGTTCGCAACATTCGCGGCGACCCGGTTATAGTCGGCCGCAAGCCGGCCGATATCACGCAGGCGGCGCAGGATATCGTCGGGCGGGCGCAGGCTCTGCGCATGCTCTATATCCGCGATGAACTGCGCGCTGTCGCGCACAAGCTGCGCGCGCGCCTCCTTGAGCAGCATGGTGTTGGCAGTACTGCGCGCATAAAGCGCCTTCATGACCTGTGACTGTACGGCGTCATGCATCATGTCGGCATGCATATGAGCACGGACAATAGCGGCGGCCCGCCCCTCGGCATGGGCGTCGGCGACCAGATTACGAGTCATGATGAAATCATGGATGGCGGCCAGCAGAATCACGCTAACGACGGCCGCGCTGAGCCAGGTGAATTTAGCCTTGAGCATCATGATAAAAGGCCCCCCCAATAACCCAGGAGTGTACCTTAAATCCATTAACAACCAATGATTGCATCCCGCGCGTTACACACCATCGTATGTAACGCGCGGATATCGGCTTATTTTTTCTTCAAAAGATCGCGGATTTCTTCCAAAAGCACTTCGGAACGCGCAGGCGCGGGCGGTGCAGCAGGCGCCGCTTCCTCTTTCGCCTTCAGCTTGTTCAGGGGCTTCACGACAAAGAAGAAGATCGCAAAGGCAACCAGCAGGAACTGGAACAGGGTGTTGCCGAACATGCCGATATTCCAGGTGCTGACACCGGCGGCTTTGGCTGCAGCGATCGTGGGGAATGTCTGGTCGGTGGTGCTGAGGGTGATAAAGAAGTTGCTGAAGTCTACCTTGCCCAGAATCAGGCCCAGCGGGGGCATGATGATATCTTCAACCAGCGACGTGACGATTTTGCTGAAAGAAGCGCCGATAATGACACCGACCGCCAGATCGACGACATTGCCGCGCATAATGAATTTCTTGAATTCCTGAAGCATTTCCATGGCCTATTTCCTTTGTTTGCTTGTGAACTGTCATTTTCTATGATTTTTAAATGTCAAAATCAACTAATTACTTGATATTACGTTATTAATGACTTCCTCTATTTTCCGGAAAATGTTTGCATAAGTAAAAACCGGATGCTATAGTCCCCACGATATTAACCAATTCAAGGATGGAACAGCGATGGCCGACAGCACTCCGTCGAACGCAGATTTCAAGCTGCCCGAGGACCTCGAAACCCTGTCCCAAATGCGCGACCAGCTGAGCGACTACCTCAACACCCTTGAGCGCAACACAGATTCAGTCAATGCATGGCTGCACAAGCACCAGAACAGTGTCATCGTCGGCCACCACCAGCTCAACCGCTCTGTCTCCCTGAAAAATGAAAAAGACGCGCTTCAGGCGCTGAAGGACCTTGGCGAGACCGCAGGCTTCGTCCTGTCGATGCAGGATTTCAAGGGGCAGGCGGAAGCGGCATTTGGCGCGGAAAGCGCCGTTGTGAAGGAAATTGCAAAACATGCCTTGGGCGTGCCGAAGGCAATTCTGGAAGACCTGCCGGAAATCAAGCTGCCCGACCAGAACGCGCCTGCTGCATACATCCCGCCCCTGCCCCAGCCCGAACTGCCGGAAGCGGAGCCCGAGAAAAAGCGTAGCATGTGGAATCCCGCGACATGGTTCGGCAAGGCCGAACGCGAGGAAGAAGAAGCGCGCAAGAACGCAGAAGCCGAAGCGCAGCGCAAGATCGACGAGATCAAGCGCCACTGGCGCTTGGTGCGCAGCGAACTGATCGGCCTGCAGAGCGACCGCCATTATTACGTCGATAGTTTCATGGACTGGGTCGGCGAAACGCTGGCGCCGCAGCAGGCCGATGAATCCGAAGCCAAGAAGCTGATGGAAAAATACCAGAACCCGCAATTCGTCATCGACCTTGCGGTGAAGGATTACGCGGAAGTGATGGAAGTGAAGGTCGGCATGGTCAAGGACCGTGCGCTTTTGTATTCCAAGACCGCCGCCCTGATCGATGAACAACGCATCGGCGAGTTCGCCGCATTGCTGCCCGCGCTATTCCCAAAATCGGAAACGTCGGAATCGAAACAGCTGAAAGAGCTGCTGCTGCAGGATTACAAGGTCGTGAGCTTTGCCGAGATGGCGCTTGACCGCGTCACGAAGCGGGACGACCAATTGCTGCTGTTGAAAACAGCGCTGGCCTATGAGCCTGAATTCAAACTGGCCGGGCTGAATGGCAAGACGCAGGTATTCGAGCGTATCTTGAAGGAAACGACCGCCGCGCAAGACCCGCTCGACCCGTCGGCGCTGAGCCTGACCCTGAAAAAGCTGGGCATCGGCAACGACAACGGCGCCGCCGTGATCGACCTGAAAGGCCCCGGCAAGACGGTGTTCGAACGCCTTGCGACCCGTTTTAACACAACGCTGAACAGCATGCAGAACGCCGTCGGCCATGTGCTGTCCGGCCTTGGCAACGCGAACGGGGCGACAGAGAAGAAGCTGACCGATTTTGTAGCGGCCGTGCGCGGAGAAGCGCCGCTGGAACTGGGCGCGGTTTTGTCGCGCCTTGACGGCGGGGCAGGCTCGCTGGCTTTCAAAGGCCTGTGGAACCTGACCTATCCGGGCGTTTCTTTGATGGGTGAAATTACAAAGGCGGCTAAATCGACCGCCGAGCTGTCGGCCCTGACCGAACTGGCGCTGCGTGCGGGCCTGACCGACGAATTCAAGGTTGGCACGAACGCCGTGCAGGGCGACGCGAAAAACATCCTGAAATTCATCAATGAAAAAGTCATGCCCGAGCATGAAGATTTCAACCTGTCGGTCATGCGCAAACTGATCGGCACATCTTTCACGAATGCCGGCCTTGACCAGCTGCGCCGCGAACTGACGCGCCCGGGCGGCTGGCTGGAGCAGGCCGCCACTTCGACGCTCAATGAAGACGGCAAGCTTAGCTGGACGGCGGCGCTTCTGGAACCCTGGCCATCAAATATCGTCAAATCGAACATTCTGGCCGAGGCAGCCCAAGCCGCGCGAAGCCCGGAGGCAAAGAAAGCGTTGCTGTCGATGGAAGCGAACCTTGCGGGCGACAATGTGCGCCTTGACGACGGTCGTATCCTGACGAACCTCGGCCGGATTGCCAACATCTGGTATGACAGCGACACCAAAGTGATGCGCCTAACCGTCAACGGCACCGGGCACACCATGCTCGACGACGTATCGCCGCAAATGGCCAAGGAAGTGCTGACGCATATTCAGCGCAAGGCGCCATTCCTGCAGCCGGAATATGACGGGCTTTACAATCCGTCGAACCTGGATCGTATCGTGACCACGCCGCAAAAGACCGCGATTTACTGGGGAAATCATACGGGCATGCTTAATGTGCCGGACGAGACGATCGCAGCACTTCACAAACATCCGGACTTCATGCATGTGACGAACTCCGGTAACGGACAGACCCACAGCATTAACCTCAAAACAGTCGCATTGCTGCAGCCCCTGTCGGATGGCACGCATCTGCTGGTCGATAAATACGGCGCCGTGCAGGTACTGGAGGGCAAAGTGACGGTGGCCGCGAAAGACAACCTGCTCGACCTGTCCGGCACGTATTTCAACCCGCGCAACGCGTCAATCCTGTCGCTTGATGCCGACAAGAAAACGGTCGGTTTCCGTGCGGAAAGCAAGGATTTCGAAGACCTGCTGGAAAGCGTTTCCGCAGGACAGTATTTCTACAACCTCGACCTGAACGCGGCCGATTTCGCGCGTGCGCAGGCGGCGGTCGCAGCAGCGCCCGCGATTGCCAGCCCTAACAAAGGCGACCTGAAAAACCTGCATTTCAACTTCGAAACGCTGGGCTACATGATCTACAGCGACGAACGCGAAGCCGGATTCAGCATCCGCAAGAACGGCCCCGCCAAAACCCCGGGCTTTATCGCGACACAGGAAGAAGAACTGGCGAAGAACATCTATGCCGGACTGTCGTCGAACCCGGACCTTGTGACGATCGGCAATGTCGTAACGCATAAATCGCTGATCGACGACGCCTACTATAACGCCGACAAGCAGCGTTTCTATATGGTACTGAACAACGACATCCTGCCGATTCCGGCGGAAGAAGATGCCGCATACAAAGCACTGCAGAAGCTGTCCAAAGAAAAAGGCTTCATGGTCGTGGGTGCCAGCACCCTGCCGAACCCCACGGGGCGCGGCACGGTCGAAGTACCTGCGGATATCATCAACCTCAACCGTACGGTCATGCAATTCTACAGCGAAGCGCAGGACAAAACCTTCCTGGTCGCCGATAACGAGCGCTTCTTCTATATAGGCTACGACAAGCAGCAGGCGGCAGGACTATTCGACCTGTTAGAGAAGCAGGGCCTGCAGGACGCAAAAGCCGCAACACCGAAGGCGCTGGCATGGACACAGAAGCTGGGCGAAACCGCAGAAGCGCTGCCGACCGTCATGCTGCGCGTCACACCGTCGCTGACCGACCTGTCGCGCGAACACCTTCTGCAGCAGGCAGTTGGACAGCCCGGCGAAAACCGCGCCATGCCCGACCCGAAAAAAGACTTCAGCATCGCGGCCGCGCCGTATAAACCGAATGCCGTGCTGGAATACCCCGTGCGCGCGAATGTCGCCCCCACGCGCAAGGTAGCTGGCCGCAGCATCTGAGATTAATACGAACCAAGAAAAAGGGCCCCGTCACAGGGGCCCTTTTTTTATCGTGTCAATAAAGCTTAGTAGCTTTTGTTGTCACGCGCGGCATCTTTGATGGTGTTGCCGGCAGCTTGCATGTCACGCCCGAAGCCTTCGGTAGTGTTGCAGGCCGAAACAGCAAGGCTTGCCAGCAGGCACAGGCCCAGTGCGATTTTTTTGATGTTTGAAATCATTTGTTTCTCCTCTCAAAAAGCAGGGCAACGCCCAAACGGACCGCCCTGCTTTCTGGTTCATTCAGTATATCAAATTAGTTGTAGGCGCTGGGTGCGCTGCTGTCGGCAGGCGATTGCGCAGGAGCGGCGGTCTGGCCGGCAGTGCGATCATTTTCGCCGGATTTTTCGTTGCTGCCGGTCATGTCGTGCCAGTCTTCTTTCATGCCGTCCCAGGTCCCGCTGCAAGCAGACAGGGGCAGGGCGCAAACGGCCAGCAGGCCAAGGCACATCACGAATTTCTTGAGGTTGGTCACAGTTAAGTCTCCTTCGGGGTTATTGTTCACCCGAAGGATAACAGGCTGAAAGCCGAAATCAAGGCTATGCAGGCTCAGGGTTGCGGCGGCGTTTCGGCACCCGGCACTTCGCAACCGCCGCAATCTTTGTCTTTTGGCGGCGGCATCTGCGTTTGGTCATAATCCGGCGTGGATTTCGTGTGCTCCATCTCGCGCTCGCCGCGCGGGCGTCGGTCGCCGCGCTTGCCACCCTTGGGCGGGCGCATCTTTTCCATTTCCGCACGGCCTTCCGGCGAGAGACGTCCGGAAATCTCCTTGCGGGCGGCGCGGACAGTTTTCAGCAGCTCGGCCTTCTTCAGCGCTTCCTCGCGCCCCGCTTTTTCGATGGCGATGCTGTCGACGGGATCAGCGGCATGGGCAGCCTCCAGTTTCTCGCGCGCTGCCTCCAGCTCCGTGCGGCGCGTTTCCATTTCCGCTTCGTATTTGCCCTTCACTTCGATAAGAATCGCGCGATCGGCATCCGAAAGTTTTTTCATGAGTTCTTCATCGCGCTTGCGCCATTCGGCGCGGCGGTCATCGGCGGGCTTTGCGGCTTCTTTGCTGGCACGATCGCCCAGCATAAGCCCCCCCATGAAGATATTTCCGGCAAGGGACAAAAACAGCAAACCGCCCAGGACCGTTGCAAGCCTGTTCATCAGTAAATCTCCCCGTTGGCACCGTATGTATAGGTATCGGCGCTCGCCAGCACCTGCTCCTCCGCCACATAGGACGGATCGAGCGGAACATAGTGTTTCGGCTGAGGGTTAAACCCGGCCAGGTAACCGATCAGCGCCACGACCATCAGCCCGCCGGACGGAGCAAAAACCCATGATGGCTTCCAGAAAGGTTTCGCCGCAACCGCCGCCTGCGCGGGCGCAGAGGCAGACGATTGTTCCGCGATCCCCTGCATGATGCGGGCTTCCAGCGCCGATATATCGCCGATACGCGGGGTGTGCGCGCGTAGCTGTGCGTCCGCGGCCAGCTGTCTTTCAAACAGTGCGGCGGCTTCGGCATTATCCTTCATGAAGGCAACAGCCGGTTTTACCAGCGCCTGCGGCCAGCGCGACAGGTCGGCGGAATAAATATCCACGTTGTTCCTGAATTCGTCGAGTGTCATGACCGTTCCTCCACTAATTTGTCGCGCAGGTAGCGGCGTGACCGCACCAGCAGTGATTCAATCGCGCCGACGCTGATACCCAGCATGTCGGCGGCTTCCTTGTTCGAATATTCCTCGTAAAAGCACAAAACGAAAGCGGCGCGCTGGCGCTCGGGCAGTTCGCCCAGCGCGGATTGCACCCGCTTTGACTGCTCCTGCTGCTCCATGCGGCCCTGCGCGCCGACCGTTGTATCGACGGGCTCGGGGATGTCGTCGATGTTTGAAAAGCGGTTCTTGCGCTTTTCGTCAATGCAAAGGTTGAGCACGATGCGGTAAAGCCACGTCGTGAATTTAGCGCCCGATTTGCTCGGGTCTTCCCAATCCTTGGCGTGCTTCCAGACGCGGATAAAAGCTTCTTGCGCCACATCCTCGGCTGCCAGCGTGCCGCCCATGATGCGGGTCGCCAGGCGCACGGTGCGCGCCAGATGGCGGTGCATGAGCTTTTGGAAAGCCCGCTGGTCGCCACCTGCGATTTGACGCATAAGTTCGGCATCGTCCTTCGCCTCGTCGGTTACGTGACTGAATGGGGCCTGTTCTTGCATCCGCTCACTTGTTAAAAACATTGTTTTTTTACTGCTGCCCTCGGAAGTTAAACGGTTTTCCGGCCTCAATCCATTGTTGTCACGGGCAAGCGGGCCAATTCCTGCGGCGAATTCCTTATAATTTACATAAATTACCGCAGGGTTTACCCCTGTTTTCCGTGACAAAGAGCAGTTAGAATGTCACCAAGGCTCGGAATTCAGTATTTCTTATTATAATCAAAGGAGTAACACATGGCTTCTCTAAAACTTTCTTATCTGTCTGTCCCGCTGTTTGCGCTCGCCCTGACTTCTTATGTGGCGACTACCGCGGTTGCGGAAGAAGCCATGATGGCAAAACCCGCCGCTGAAACAGGCAAAGATGGCGGCAAGGCCGGCAAGCGCGACTGGCACAAAGGCGGCAAACATGGCGGCATGATGATGACCGCAGACGAGCTCGATAAGCTGGAAGGCATGTCGGCGGACGAGCGCAAGGCGTATTTCAAGCAGCGCCATGAAGAATTCGAAAAAATGTCGAAAGAAGAAAAAGAAGCCAAAATGGAAGAGCGCAAAAAAGCGTTCGATGCCATGTCCGATGACGACAAAAAAGCCCTGAAGGAGCGCAACGAAAAGTTCCGCCAAAAGATCGGCGCCGAAAAGAAAAAGGAAATGGAAGACTTCCTGAACACGCTCACACCCGAACAGCGCGCGAAATGGGATGCGATGCAAAAGGACAAGCACCGCCCCTGGGACGGCAAAAAAGACAGACATGGTGGCAAGGACAAGGCTGAAAAAGAAGGCGCAGGCGAACCCGCCCCGTCAGATAAAGCCGAATAACCGGTAAAAACATACCGATAAAGGCCGCGGGCGGGATTCCCCCCTTCCCCGCGGCCTTTTCTTTTGCGTATAGTCAGGGCATGTCACGCACCAGCATAAAGTATAAATTCGACAACGGGCGCGGCCAGAAACTGGCCGGCATCATCGACATGCCCGCAGGCACGCCTGATTTTTTCGGTGTCTTTGGTCCGTGCTTCACCTGCCCCAAGGAATCGCATGCCGCCGCCAAGGTATGCCGCCACATGGCCGATAACGGCGTCGCCATGCTGCGCATCGACGTCACCGGACAGGGCGAAAGCGAGGGCGTATTCGCAACCGAAAATTTCACGACGCGCGTGCAGGATATCGTGGCTGCCAGCGCGGCGCTGGCGCGCGATTATCAGGCGCCGAAACTGCTGGTTGGCCATAGCATCAGCGGCACAGCTTCCCTTGCAGCCGTAAAATCGCTGCCGGAAATACAGGCTGTCGCCACGATCGGATCGCCGCGGGACCCCGCCAGCATCATCGAAAAATTCCGCCGCCAGAACCTGATCACCGACAAAGGCGGCGACGATATGGAGATACTGGTCATCAACCACCGCGTCGCGTTCAAAAAGTCTTTTATCGACGATATGCTGGCGCAGCATGTGGCGGAGGATACCGCCGCCATCGACAGAAAACTGTTCGTCTTTCACGCGCCGCATGACACGATCGTGACCGTTGATAACGCGCAGGATATTTACGATCGCGCCGTTTCGGCCGACCGCGAGCTGATCATGCTGGATGCCGCCGCAACACACCTCTTTGAAAACAGGAAGGAGGATGCGGCATATGTCGCCGACACCCTCCTTGACTGGTTCAGGACGCACCTGAAATAAACTTACGACGCTTTCGGCTTGTTGTCGTTGGGTGCCGCGGGTTTCTGTCCCGGCTTCTTGCCGCTGGAAAAATCGATCATCGCGTCGCGGAAGGCGCGGCGCAGCCCGTCCATTTCCGGCTCTTTGTCCAGCTTGCGCTTCATCATCTTGCCCGCATCTGCGCCTATTTTCTTCAGTTCATCGGGTGTCTTGCTTTGCGGCAGGTCGGTAGGGGCATATGCGCGGAAAGCCTTGAAATAGCGCTGGCAGGCATCCAGCACAGCAGGCGATTCCGTCTTCGCGCCTATTTCGCAGGCCTTGGCGAGCGAGTTCATCGCGCGGTCGCCGTCATGCGTTTTGTTGGCGATCGCCGCTTTTGAAACCGCAAGGGTTTCGGCGAAAGCCTGCTGCATATTGTATTCGGCATCGACCGACAGATGGCGGCGCTGCGCAATATCGACCGCAAGATCGCGCGCCTGCGATGGCGTGAGATTGGCAAGCTTGCCCTGTTTATTGAGCGCGATCACCTCGTCGAGCGCAGGGCTTGTCCAATGCACGACATCGCTCTTGTGCACGGCGTTGAAGTTGCGCAGTTCGCTCACGAATTCGGGGAATTCGCTCTGCGCGCCGTAACGCTGGTAATGGCGGATCATGGCATAGCAATCGGCCTCGCATTCGGCGCGGTTGCCGATGCTGGACGTTTTCATGCTTTGCTTGTTGATGCTCAGCATCGTCAGCGCATGGCCCAGTTCGTGGTCCAGCACGTAACGCTGCCACATTTCGGTGTTGTTGAATTCTTCCTTCATCGCGGGGTAGCGCGCGTTTGAATTGGGGCCCATGCTGTGGCCGGTAAACAGCGCCTTCAGTTTCTGCGCGGTGAATTCGTCGCCAGCGGGCATCACGATGCGCCCGTAGATGACGGCTTCAGCCTTGCGGGCAAAGGGGCTGTCGGTGATGTTAACGCTCATCGGGATTTTTTTCATGAATGCCGTCTCGCCGAGCGAACGCGAGAAAGGCACCATCGCCGTCGGGTTCTGCGCCTGCAGGTCATCGAGCGCGGGGGCGATCAACTTCACCGCGTCCTTGCCATTCGCCGCAGTCTGCGGGTTCAGGATGAACACGTCTTTGCGGTGCTGCGGGAATTCGCGATAAAATTCGGCAATCGCGGCGGTGTAATCCAGCGCCGGGCCACCGGAATCAGAATCGGGTGCGCGGTTGGGGACAGCGTTCATGGGGCATCTCCTGACAGTGTGTGTGCAGGTATTTTAGGCAGGTCAAAAACGACTGTATATAATTTATTGCCGCTTATTCTTATTTGAGTAGATGTTTATTTTAAAATTAGGGAAATTACTTCTTCGCCCGCGCCGCTTCGAAATAGCCCGGCAAATACTGGGCAAGCTGCAATGCGGCCTCCGCCAGCTTTTCCTGCATCCCATCGCAGGTTTCGGGCAGCACAAACGGCAGACTGAGCGCCAGCGGCAATCCATCGGGTTGCGATGTGCGCGTCATCTGCATCGTGAGCGCCCCTGCTCCTTTCGATTCACCGCCTATTGTTTCCGTGAAGCTGGAGAAGGTGAAATGCAGCACAAGACCGCTGGCGGGTGGCGTTGCACCGGGCTTCAACGCCGTCACCGACACATCCGGCGTTTGCGCCATTATTTTCTGGATGACGGGAAAAATGGCAGAGGGCTGCAAGTCCGCCGACAGGTTCATGATCGCGCAGGTGTTGCCGAGCGTTTCATCAACCAGGATGCTGTCAACGCCCTTCAGGTAAGCAAGGTTTTCTTCTTCTGCATATGCAAAAGGCGCGGACATAAAAACAGCAATGACCGCACAGACAAGAAAACGCCGCATATTATTTCACCTTCTCCATCACCTTGCGGAATTTGGCAAGAATTTGTTCTTCGCGTTTGTGATGGCGGTTTTTGACGACCCAGCGGCCGCCCGACATCACATCCTTCACCGGACTGCCGTTGGAGGCGAAAATAGCGGCATCCAGAATATGGTCGCGCAGCTTGCCGGTCATGAACGGAAGGTCAGGATCCAGCACAATCACATCCGCGCGATGCCCGATTTCGATGCGACCCGCCTTGCGACCCAGCGCACGCGCGCCGCCTGTCAGACAGCGGTCGTATAGCGTCGCGCCGACCGACGGAATATCGTGATCCTTGATCAGCGTACGCTCGCGATAGACCAGCCGCTGGATGTATTCCAGCCAGCGCAATTCCTCGGCGACGCTGACGGTGATATGGCTGTCGGATCCGATGGCAAAAGCGCCGCCTTCGTTGAAATATTTCACCAAGGGAAAAATACCGTCGCCAAGGTTCGCCTCGGTCGTCGGGCAGAGGCCCGCAACAGCGCCAGATTTGGCAAGCCCGCTGATTTCGTCATCGTTCACATGCGTGCAATGGATCAGGCACCATTTGTCGTCGATCGCTCCGTTTTCAAGCAGCCATTCGACCGGACGGCGCTGCGACCATTCAAGACAACCCTCTACCTCGCCCGTTTGTTCGGCAGCGTGGATATGGATGGGCGCGTCCGGCAGCAATCGTCGCACGGCGCGCGTGCCCTCATGCAGCATGGCGGGCGATACGGCGCGCAGCGAGTGATGCGCAAGGCCGATAGTAACCTGCGGCGTGCTTTTGAACTCGCCATGCAGTTCTTCGATAATCCGCATCAGCGCCGGCACGGTATTTATAAAGCGGCGCTGGCCTTCGGCAGGCGGCAGCTCGCCAAAGCCGCCATAGGCATAGAGCGACGGCAGGTGGGTAATAGCGATCCCGGTTTCCAGCGCAGCCTGAATGACCTCCTGCGACATGACCGATTTGTTCGCATAGGGTTGTCCGTTAAGCTGGTGATGGATGTAATGAAATTCACCAACAGAAGTGTAGCCCGCTTTCAGCATATCGACATAGCATTGCGCCGCCACCGCCTGCATGTCTTCCGGCTCGAGAAACGCCAGGAAACGGTACATGGTGTCGCGCCAGCTCCAGAACGTGTCTTTCTTGCCGGATGCACGCTCGGCGAGGCCCGCCATTGCGCGCTGGAAAGCGTGGCTGTGGATATTGGGCATGCCGGGCACCAGCGGCCCCTTGATGATTTCCACATCCGTGCTGTTGGCGGGTACTGTCTTGAAGCTATCGACGCCGACGATCCAGCCGTCCTTGTCGATCTCGATCAGGACATTGTCGGCCCATCCATCGGGCAACAGGGCGGTTTCTGCAAACAGGGTCGTCACGGGCTATCCCTCGCGCGTAAAATTTACTATAAAGATAGTATAGACGGGAAAGCGCCAAATCAATGTTCGACACCCTTTGGAAAAATGTGACCGCAGCGTCAATGGCGGGTGAAGGCTTCGGCATTATCAATAACGCCGCTATCGGCGTGACGGGCGGAAAGATTTCATTCATCGGCCCCGAAAATACGCTGCCCAGGCCCGCCGGTGAGCTGTGCGAATACGTGTTCGATGCGGGTGGCCGCGTGGCGACGCCGGGGCTGATCGACTGCCATACCCATCTTGTCTATGCCGGCAGCCGCGCCCATGAATTCGAACAGCGTTTACAGGGCGTATCCTACGAAGACATTGCGCGCGCAGGGGGCGGCATCGCGTCCACGGTCAAGGCAACGCGCGAGGCGACCGAAGACCAGCTGTTCGACCTTGCGCTGTCCCGCCTCCGCAGCCTGTTCCTGGACGGGACCACAACGGTCGAGGTGAAATCCGGCTACGGCCTCGATTTTGAATCGGAGCGCAAGATCCTGCGCGTGGCGACGAGACTGCGCGACGATGCAGCCTTTCGTGTGCAACGCACATTTTTGGGCGCGCATGCCGTGCCGCCGGAATTCAAGGGTCGTACGGATGAATATGTCGATAGCGTCTGCGACATGATGCAAAAACTGCACGCGGAACAGCTTGTCGACACGGTCGATGCCTTCTGCGAAAACATCGGTTTTACGACGCAACAGACACGCAAGATTTTTGAAAAAGCAAAAAGTCTTGGGCTTCCGGTCAAGCTGCATGCAGAGCAGTTATCGGATATGCAGGGCGCACAACTGGCGGCGGAATATGGCGCGCTTTCCGCCGATCATCTGGAATACATATCCGAAGCGGGTGTCGCGGCAATGGCGAAAGCCGGCACAGTCGCTGTCTTGCTGCCCGGTGCGTTTTATTACTTGCGCGAAAAAACACTGCCGCCCATTGCCCTGTTCCGGCAATACGGCGTACCGATGGCGATTGCGACGGATCACAACCCGGGCACGTCGCCCGTTCTGTCGCCGGTGTTGATGCTCAATATGGCCTGCACGCTGTTCCGCATGACGCCGGAAGAAGCGCTGGCGGGCCTGACGCGCAACGCGGCAAAGGCCCTGGGATATGATAAAATCTGCGGCACGCTGGAAAACGGCAAGGCGGCAGATATGGCGCTGTGGGATATCACGCATCCGCGCGACCTGAGTTATGCTGTCGGGCACAGCCCGTGCCATGGCATCATGATAGCGGGCGATTGGCACCCTCAGGAACAGGAATAGGAAACCATGCGCATCCTTAGTTTCGCTCTACTGTTGTCCCTGTTGACCGCACCGGCGCAGGCCGCGGACAAGGACACCGAATACCTTGCACTTGTCGATAGCGCGACGGCCGCGCCGCAAACTGCGAAGTGGTGCGAAATACGCGACATGTATCCGGATACGTCTTTTTATCGCGCGCTGGGCAATCCCGGCGCGGCGCAGAAAGCCGAAGAAGCCGGTAAAAAGATGATCCTTGATAAATCGAAAGAATCCGTCGAAAAATTCAAGCGATTTTCCCGCGAACATTTCGGCAATCTGGGCGCGCATCGCTACGCCGCTTATCTTTACAAATGGAACCGCGAATTGTTGAAGGAGGGCATGGACGGCCCGCTGCCCGATTTCGGCAAGGGGATCGATTATATCGACAACAAACTGGAAAAACTGGCAGCAAAAGCGCTGCTGGATTGCGCTGTTGCAACCGGCGACGGGCGCACGCCTGCGACGGGATTTAACGTCATCACCGCCGACGAACAGCGTATCATCATCGAACAATATTTCCGCGTCGATGCAACCGAGGCAAAGTTGTCGAAGGACGGCGACCGCGTCAACAGCATCGTGACCGTTCAAATTCCGGATGGCGCGGCAGCGGATGTTCATTTCCGCCTTGACCCGCGCATGGTCCAGCGCATCAAGGAAACGATGCAGCAGTCGCCCTGATCAGGGATATGCTTTTGCGCCCCAATCCAGCAATGATTGCAGCACGTTTTTAAGGATGGGCTGAAGCTTTTCCGCTTTATCGGCGCGGTAAAGATAGGGCGGTGTTTCGTCCATATAATTGCCCCAGGTCAGCTCCATCTGAATCGCATGGATATTATCCTGCGGCTGCCCGTAATGGCGCGTGATATTGCCGCCGACGAAACGTCCGTTCAGTATGGAGGAATAACCGCCTGATCCTGCCGCATCCAGCGCCGCCGCCGCCATTTCCGGCGCGCAGGTTTTGTTATGCGCGGTACCGAGGTTCAAATCCCACAGCTTTCCGTCGAAAAGGCGCGGCACTTCGGTGCGGATAGAATGGGCATCATACAGGATCGCGTAACCGTGACGTTCCTTGATACGTTTCAGCTCGGCCTCGATCGTTTCATGATAGGGCTGCCAATAAGCAACGATACGATTGAGTTTTTCGATATCGTCGGGCTCTTCACCTTCTTTATACAGCTTTTCGCCGTCAAAGGTTTCAAGCGGGCAAAGGCCGGTTTTCACCTGACCGGGGTACAGATGCTGGTCGTCCTGCGGGCGGTTGAGGTCGATGACATAGCGCGAATGCGTCGCCATCAGCATGCTGCCACCCATGTCTTGCGCAAACCAGTAAAGCTTATCAACGTGCCAGTCGGTATCCGACAGGCGCAGCGCCTCCGGCGTCATGCGGCGCTTCAGGTCGGGCGGCAGGAACGTGCCCATATGCGGGATGCTGATCAGCAACGGGCTGTCGCCGCGAACGAGGTTAAACCGTTTCATCAGGAATACAACGACGGCAACAGGCCGCGCCCGACGAAGGGCAGGAAACTGCCACCTTCGACCAGGCGCGTTGCGATGCGGATATCGGGCGCGAAATAATGGTCTTCGTCGTAATGGCTGACCTGTGCGCGGATCAGCTTAATCGCCGCCTGCAGGCTTTTCGATGTTTTCAGCGGCTTGTGGAAATCGATGCCCTGCGCCGCCGCCAGTAATTCGATGCCGACGATGTTAGCGGTGTTCGACCCCATTTCGTTCAACCGGCGCGCACCATACGTCGCCATGCTGACATGGTCTTCCTGATTGGCGGAGGTCGGTATGCTATCGACGGATGACGGGTGCGCCAGCGCCTTGTTTTCGCTGGCCAGCGCCGCCGCCGTCACATGCGCGATCATGAAGCCGGAATTGACGCCCGCATCTTTCACCAAGAACGCGGGCAGGCCGCTGATTTTGCTGTCGATCAGCATGGCAATGCGCCGTTCGCTCATATTCCCGATTTCGGCAATCGCGAGCGCCAGCGTATCCGCAGCCATGGCGACAGGTTCGGCGTGGAAGTTTCCGCCTGATTTGATTTCACCGGTATCGAGCATGACGAGCGGATTATCGGTGACGGCATTCGCTTCGCGCAGAAAAATATCAGCGGCAAAGCGCATGTGATCGAGGCAGGCACCCATCACCTGCGGCATGCAGCGGATGGAATACGGATCCTGCACGCGTTCGTCATGGTCGTTGTCATGGCTTGCGCGGATGCCGCTGTCCTTCAGCAGATTGATATAGACCTTGGCGACATCCATCTGGCCTTTCTGGCGGCGGACTTTCTGGATGTCTGGATCAAAAGGCGTGGAGGAACCCTTGAACGCATCGACCGTCATCGCGCCCGCGACGACCGCGCCCGAAAAACATTCTTCGGCGCGCAGCAGCCCGCGGATGGCGAGCGCGGTAGACACTTGCGTGCCGTTCAGCAGCGCAAGGCCTTCTTTCGGCGCAAGGTCGAGCGGTTTAAGGCCAATTTTTTTCAACTCAGGCTTGGAATCGCAGAGGATGCCATGCACACGCACCTGTCCCGCCCCGATAATCGGCAGCGCCAGATGCGACAGCGGCGCAAGGTCGCCCGATGCGCCGACAGAGCCCTTTTCGGGGATGCAGGGATAAACTTCGTTGTTATACAGCGTGATCAGGAAATCGATGATTTCACGGCGGACACCGGAATACCCCTGTGCCAGCGCGTTGATCTTCAGCAGCATGATCAGCCGCACGATATCGTCATCAAGGAACTTGCCGACGCCCGTGGCATGCGACAATACGATGTTGCGCTGCAGTTTCGCGAACTGATGCGGCGGGATGCGCACCTTGGCAAGCGCGCCAAAGCCGGTGTTGATGCTATAAACCGGCTTGCCCTCCTCGATCACGTTATCGACAAGGCGTTTGGAAAGATCGATGCGGCGCCAGGCGGCGGGGTCAATAGCGATCGGTACATGATGCTTGGCGATCGTGCGCAGCATCGAGAGCGTTACTTCTCCGGGCTTGATAATCAGGTTACGCATTATAATTCCCCTAAAGAATTAATCGATCATTGGTAATTTCAGGCCTTTTTCTTTCGCACACTCAATCGCCTCGTCATAACCCGCATCCGCATGGCGCATCACGCCGGTTGCGGGGTCATTCGTCAGCACACGCTTCAACCGCTCGGCCGCTTCCGGCGTGCCGTCGGCAACAACGACCATGCCGGAATGCTGCGAAAAGCCCATACCGACACCGCCGCCATGATGCAGTGACACCCATGTCGCGCCGCTGGCGGTGTTCAAAAGCGCGTTCAACAGCGGCCAGTCGGAAACGGCATCTGATCCGTCCTTCATGCCTTCCGTTTCGCGGTTGGGGCTGGCGACAGATCCGCTGTCCAGATGGTCGCGGCCGATAACGACGGGGGCGGAAAGCTCGCCTGATGCCACCATTTCGTTGAACGCCAAACCCAGCTTGGCGCGGTCGCCAAGACCGACCCAGCAAATCCGCGCGGGCAACCCCTGAAACTTGATGCGCTTTTGCGCCATATCGAGCCAGTTATGCAGGTGCTTGTTATCGGGCAGCAGTTCTTTCACCTTCGCATCCGTTTTGCGGATGTCTTCAGGATCGCCCGACAGCGCAGCCCAGCGGAACGGCCCCACGCCGCGGCAGAACAGCGGGCGGATATAGGCGGGGACAAACCCTTCGAAGGCAAAAGCGTCTGTCACGCCTTCTTCCTCCGCCATTGCGCGGATGTTGTTGCCGTAGTCGAAAGTGGGGATACCCATGTGGTGGAATTCGATCATGGCACGCACATGCTTCGCCATGGATTTTTTCGCCGCCGAAATCACCTCATTAGGCGCGGTCTGGCGTTTCTTTTCCGCCTCCGCCCAGCTCCAGCCTTCAGGCAGATAGCCGTTCAGCGGATCATGCGCAGAGGTCTGGTCCGTAACCGCATCGGGACGGTATTTTTTGTCGGTCTTGGCGCGTTTTGCCAGTTCGTGGAACACTTCGGCTGTGTTGCCGAGAAGCCCGACAGAAACCGCTTCGCCCTTCGCATGGGCCGCTTCGATCATGGCGATGGCTTCGTCAATCGTCGCGGCTTTTTTGTCGAGGTATCCGGTCGCAAGGCGGCGTTCAATGCGGCTGGGCTGGCATTCCACACCCAGCAGCGACGCGCCCGCCATGGTCGCAGCCAGCGGCTGCGCGCCGCCCATACCGCCAAGACCGCCCGTCAAAATCCATTTTCCCTTCAGGTTGCCGTTATAATGCTGGCGGCCCATTTCGACAAAAGTTTCATACGTGCCCTGCACGATGCCCTGCGTGCCGATGTAGATCCAGCTGCCCGCCGTCATCTGGCCGTACATCATCAGGCCCTTGGCATCCAGCTCGCGGAAATGCGCCCAGTTTGCCCAGTTCGGCACAAGATTGGAATTGGCCAGCAGCACGCGCGGCGCGTTTTCATGCGTCTTGAACACGCCCACCGGCTTGCCGGACTGGATCAGCAGCGTTTCGTCGCCGTTCAGGTTGGTCAACGTTTCAACGATGCGGTCGTAACATTCCCAGTTGCGCGCCGCCTTGCCGATGCCGCCATAGACGACCAGTTCATCGGGATTTTCCGCGACATCGGGGTCGAGGTTGTTCATCAGCATACGCAGGGGCGCTTCGGTCAGCCAGCTTTTGGCAGACAGCTTGTTCCCATGGGCGGCGCGGATGATGCGTTTATTGGCGACGGCTTGCGCTTTCATGGGGCTTGCTCCTTAAATATGAATCGGACGGCCATCAACTGCAAGCGCCGCTTCCTTCACCACTTCGTTCAGGGTCGGGTGAGCGTGGCAGGTGCGGGCGATGTCTTCGGCGGATGCGCCGAATTCCATCGCAAGGGCGACCTCGGCAATCAGCGTGCCGGCTTCGGGGCCGACAATGTGGCAGCCCAGCACGCGGTCTGTTTTCGCATCGGCCAGGATCTTCACAAAGCCATCGATCGCCGCCATGGCGCGCGCGCGGCCGTTTGCCATGAAGGGGAATTTGCCGGCGCGGTATTCGATACCGGCTTCTTTCAGCTGTTCTTCCGTCTTGCCGACAGTTGCGACTTCGGGGAAGGTATAGACGACGCTGGGGATGGCATCGTAATTGATATGGCCGGACTGGCCGGCGATGATTTCCGCCACCACGACGCCTTCGTCCTCGGCCTTATGGGCCAGCATCGCGCCGCGCACGACATCGCCGATCGCATAGATGCCCTTTACGTTGGTCTGGAAATGGTCGTCGATTTCCACGCGCCCGCGGTTATCCACCTTCACGCCCGCCTTTTCAAGGCCGAGACCCTGCGTATAGGGGCGGCGGCCGATCGACAGCAGCACGTTTTCAACTTCCAGCTTTTCTGCCGCGCCGCCATTGGCGGGTTCCAGCGTCAGCGTGACTTTGTCTTTCGAGGTTTGCGCGCCGGTGACCTTGGTGGAGAGTTTCAGCTCCATGCCCTGCTTGGTCATCAGCTTTTTCATTTCTTTCGACACTTCAAGGTCGGACCCGGGCAGCAGGCGGTCCATGAATTCAATCACGGTGACCTTGGTGCCAAGGCGCTGCCAGACGGAACCCAGTTCCAGCCCGATCACGCCGCCGCCAATCACCGCCATCGTTGCCGGAATTTTCTCAAGCGCGAGAGAGCCGGTCGAAGATACGATTTGTTTTTCATCGACAGTCACGCCATTCAGCGGCGTGCTTTCCGATCCAGTCGCGATGACGATGTTTTTCGCCGTGACGGTTTTCTTGCCATCCTTGCCGTTGATTTCGACCGTGCCGGCGCCCGTGATGGTGCCGGTGCCGACCAGGTGATCGACCTTGTTTTTCTTGAACAGGAAGGTGATACCTTGCGTGTTGGCGGCGACGACCTTGTCCTTGTGCGTCATCATCTTTTTCAGGTTGGCCTTGGGCTTGCCCACTTCGATGCCCAGCGCGTCGAAATCATGGCTGGCCTGCGCATATTTTTCCGAGACGCTAAGCAGCGCCTTCGACGGGATGCAGCCGACATTGAGGCAGGTGCCGCCCAGCGTGTTGTCTTTTTCAATGCAGGCCGTTTTAAGGCCCAGTTGCGCGGCGCGAATCGCGCAGACATAACCACCGGGGCCGGAGCCGATCACCACCACATCGTATTGAGCATCTGCCATTTTTTTTGTCCCTTTTTTTGATGGCTCAATTTATCCCACGCCCCCTGATTTATCGAGTCAATTTGGGAACGGGCGTAAGAAAGACAGGATATTTTCATATTTTCTTTTGACTCGAATCTGACGCTTTGATATTCGGGAGTCTTCGACAAAATCCATCTCCGTGGTGTTGAAGAAGTTTCTAATAGAGAGTGTGTAAGAGAGGCCGGGCCCGTAACCCCGGCCTCTCAATTTTTAGGCGATCTGCGCCCCTTGATTCAAAACGATTTCCAAAAATACTTTCCTTATTTCGCGATTAGTTTTTGACTCGAATCTGCTGCTTTGATATTCGGGAGTCTTCGACAAAATCCATCTCCGTGGTGTTGAAGAAGTTTCTAATAGAGAGTGTGTCGAGAGGCCGGGCCCGTAACCCCGGCCTCTCATTTTTTTATACCGATTAAACCATTGAATTTATTAGATATTTAAAAATAGTTTCAGATATTCTTTGACTCGAATCTGCCGTTTTGATATTCAGGAGTCTTCGACAAAATCCATCTCCGTGGTGTTGAAGAAGTTTCTAATAGAGAGTGTGTAAGAGAGGCCGGGCCCGTAACCCCGGCCTCTCATTTTTTAGGCCCCTGCGATACCGATATATTTGACATATTAATTATACTTTTGCTAATCTGCCGCCTGATAGGAATTCAAGGAGACACCGGAATGAAAAAAGCACGCCTCGCCGACGGATCTATCGTCCTCGCGCACCAGTTCGACGCCAAGGTGCATACCGGCGACCTTTGCTGCGCAGACCCCGATTGCGGCGCGCGCATGACGTTCCGCCGTGAATCCCTGACGCATGGCGCATCGGCCATCCGCAGCGCGTCCTTTGTTTCCAAGTCGGTTGCCGAACACAACCCGCTCTGCACCGAATACGAAGATTTCAAGATCATGGCGCAGCGCCGCAAGAGCATCGAGGAAGGGTTGAAGGAAGGCAAAACCATCGTCCTGAACCTCAACATGAAACTGTCCGAGGCGTTCAACGCGGCTGCCCTGCCCTCCGATGTCATCGGCATGGCCAGCACATCCGAAAAAGGCAATTACGTCACCGCGCCCGTGAAAAGCGTCGATGACTTGCTGGAACTGCGCGCGGTGATCGAGGCGAAGGGCGGCAAGACCGGCCTTGCCCGGACCGTTGTGAACTACAAAGGCAAGACGCTGCCGATCGAGGAATTTGTGGTCGATAGCCAGCGCAAATTCGGCGACCTGTTGGACAAAATGTACAAGGCCGTCGATAAGGCAAAGCCGGGTGCGGAAATTTCGGAATTCCCGCGCCTGATCACCTTCAAGGCGACACAGAACACCAAGGCATCCGAAAAGGGAGCACTGCGCGGCACGCCCATCACCTTTTACCGCGATGGCGGCAACAAGGTGATCCTGCTGCAAAAAGCTCAGGTGAAGAAGGAATTCGAAGAAACCTTGCGCGGCGAAAACGTCTTTATCATCGCAGCCCCCACGCTGCAGGTGAACGAAGCCCGCCGCCTGCTGAGCCGCCTGCGCAACGAGCGCGAGCAGACGATGTTCCTGAACCTGAACTGGCAGGTAACCGGCGTGCACCAGTTCACGCCTGTGGAAGAAGCACCGAAGCCAAAAGCTGCCGCAAAGCCTGTGCCGCCAAAACCCGGCCAGCAGAGCATGTTCTGATTACTTTTCCGTCTCGCGCCTGAATTTGCCGTTTTCGATGAAATAACGCGTTTGCGCGACCGCCTCGTCATTCGTCGTGATGAAAGTATGCGTGGCGTGAATGACGATATGATCCTTCATGCCGTCGATTTTTGTGCTTTCGATCGACACTTTTCCGTCATCGGGGCCATCTATCACAAAAGATGAGATCGGGTCGATGCTGCGGTCGCCCGCGATTACGCCGACATCTCCCTTTAGTTTTCCCAGCAAAATGTCGTAATCGAGTTTCGTGCGGAGTTCCTGCCCGGCAGGCCCATAGAAGCTTTTATAGGCTGCCGTATCGCCGATAAAATCCGCAACCTCGCTGCCCTTGTTGGGCGGCGCGATCATCACGAAGCGGCCCAGTTTTTTGGGGGCGTGTTTCGACAGATAGGCGCGGATCACCAAAGTACCCAAAGAATAGCCGACGAAATGCACCTTGCATTTGCGGCCCTTCAGGAATTTTTTGACTTCGGGATGAATCTTTTCGGCCAGTTCCGGGATCGTGCCGTTGCGGGACGGGTAATCGATATTCAGCACGTTGTATCCGTGATCCGCCAAATCTTCGCGGATTTCGTCCATATTCGCCTTCGTGCGGCCGATGCCATGCAACAGCACGGCACAGTCGCCTTTATCCGCATATGCGGGCAGCGAAAACAGGCAGAAAGCCAGAAACAGCAGCGCGGCTGTTTTAGACATCCAGCAGCAGGCGTTGCGGATCTTCGATCGCGTCCTTGATGCGCACGAGGAACGACACCGCTTCCTTGCCATCGACGATGCGGTGGTCATAGGACAACGCGAGGTACATCATCGGGCGGATGACCACCTGGCCGTTCACGGCGATCGGGCGTTCCTGGATTTTGTGCATGCCCAGAATGCCCGATTGCGGCGGGTTCAGGATGGGCGTGGACATCAGCGATCCGAAGATGCCGCCATTGGTGATGGTAAACGTGCCGCCCGAAAGTTCTTCGAGCGCCAGTTTGCCGTCGCGTGCGCGGGTGCCCAAATCGACGATTTCTTTTTCGATCTGCGCAAATCCCTTCGCATCCGCTTCACGCAGCACGGGCACGATCAGGCCGGTAGGGGCGGAAACGGCGACGCCGATATCGTAATAGTTTTTATAAACGATATCCGTACCGTCGATTTCGGCGTTCACAGCCGGAAAATCTTTCAGCGCTTGCACGGCGGCCTTCACGAAAAAGGACATGAAGCCCAGTTTCGTGCCGTGTTTTTTCTCGAAGCTGTCTTTGTACTGCGTCCGCAGGGCCATCACATGCGTCATATCGACTTCGTTGAAGGTCGTCAGCATGGCGGCGGTGTTCTGCGCGTCTTTCAGGCGCTCGGCGACGCGCTGGCGCAGGCGCGTCATGCGCACGCGTTCTTCCCGGTCGGCATGCGTGCGGGGGCCGGAGGGCACAGCGGGGGCTTTAGCGGCGGGCGCGGCAGGCGCTTTGCTCAACGCCTCCAGCACGTCGCCTTTCGTCAGGCGACCGTCTTTGCCGGTGCCGGCGATGCCAGTCGTATCAACTTTTTTATCATCCACCAATTTGCGCACGGCAGGCGACAGGAAGCTGTCATTGCTGACCGGCTTCGCGGCGGCCTGTACCGCTTTCGGCTCGGTTTTCGCAGGCGCATCGGCCTTGGCGGCCTTCGGCGCTGCGGCAGGGCCCGCACCTTCGCCGATCGATCCCAGAACCGCGCCGACAGCGACGTTCGATCCGGTTTGCACCTTGATTTCTTTCAGTACGCCGGCCGATTTCGCGTTGACCTCCAGCGTCACTTTGTCGGTCTCAAGCTCAACCAGCGGTTCATCGACAGCGATGCTGTCGCCCACTTTTTTGAGCCATTTTGCAACGGTTGCCTCCTGAACGGATTCACCCAGCGCGGGGACGACGATTTCGACAGCCATGATAGACTCCTTTTAAACCTTTACAGCGTCAGCGCGGCGGTCAGCAGCGCTTCTTGTTCTTTGTTATGCGTTTTCAGCGAACCGGTCGCGGGCGCGGCGGCTTCGGGGCGGCCGACATAAGACGGGCGTGCCGCCTTGTGCTTGATGCCTTTCAACACGCCTTCGATACGACGGTCGAGGAACAGCCATGCGCCCTGGTTTTCAGGCTCTTCCTGACACCAGATGATTTGCGCGTTCGGATACTTCTTCAGTTCGTCCGCCAGCGGTTTTTCCGGGAAGGGATAGAATTGCTCGAGGCGCACGATTGCGATGTTTTTCACGCCGCGTTTTTCGCGCGCTTCCAGCAGGTCGTAATAGACCTTGCCGCTGCACAGCACGACGCGCTTGATGTCTTTATCAAGGTTGGTCGCGGTTTCCGGCAATACGCGGTGGAAACGTGTGTCACCCGTCATTTCTTTCAGGTTCGACACGCACAATTTATGGCGCAGCAGCGATTTCGGCGTCATCAGCACCAGCGGCTTGCGGAAGTCGCGGCGCAGCTGGCGGCGGAGGGCGTGGAAATAGTTGGCGGGGGTGGAGCAGTTCAGCACCTGCCAGTTATCTTCGGCGCAAAGCTGCAGGAAACGTTCGAGACGGCCGGAGGAATGTTCAGGACCTTGCCCTTCCATCCCATGCGGCAGCAGCAGCACCAGAGCCGACATGCGCAGCCATTTCGTTTCGGCAGAGGCGATGAACTGGTCGATCAGCACCTGCGCACCATTCACGAAATCGCCGAACTGACCTTCCCACAGCACAAGCGCGTTGGGATCTGCAGTGGAATAACCGTATTCAAAGCCCATCACGGCGGCTTCGGACAGCGGGCTGTCATGCACTTCGAATTTCGCCTGACCCGCATCGATGTTGTTCAGCGGGATATAGCGGAATTCATTCGTCTGGTCGGTCAGCGCCGCATGACGCTGCGAGAAGGTGCCACGACCGCAATCCTGACCGGACAGGCGTACGCGGTGACCTTCGCAGGCAAGCGCGCCAAAGGCCAGAGCCTCTGCCGTTGCCCAGTCGAAACCTTCGCCGGTTTCGAACATTTTCTTTTTCGCTTCCAGCTGGCGGGCAATTTTCGAATTGAGGTCGAACCCTGCGGGGAGCGTTGTCAGCGCGCGGCCGATTTTCTGCGCAAGCTCGTTGGTGACGGAGGTTTCACCGGAGCGTTCCTCGCCATAGGCCTGTTTCAAGCCGCTCCAATGGCCTTCCAGCATATCAGCGCGGTTCGGTTTGTAGCTGGTCGCCGCCTGGAATTCTTTTTCCAGCTTGGCGTTGAAGTCTGCGTAGATTTTATCGCTTTCTTCCTGCGTCAACGCGCCTTCGGCCACCAGTTTCTGCGCATAAACTGTGCGCGTGGTCGCTTTGTCCTTGATGACCTTGTACATCTGCGGCTGCGTGAAGGCAGGTTCGTCCGACTCGTTATGGCCGTGGCGGCGGTAGCAGATGATGTCGATGAAGACGTCTTTTTTGAACTGCTGACGGAATTCGATCGCCATACGCGCAACATGCATCACGGCATCCACATCATCGCCGTTCACGTGGAAAATCGGCGACTGGATCATTTTCGCGACATCCGTGCAATAGCTGCCGGAACGCGAATACAGCGGCGCGGTGGTGAAGCCGATCTGGTTGTTGATGACAACATGCATCGTGCCGCCCACGCGGTAACCGGGCAGGTCGGACATCATGAGGGTTTCCGGCACGATACCCTGACCAGACAATGCCGCGTCGCCATGGATCAGGATCGCCAAAACCTTCTGGCGCTCGCTGTCCTTGTGCATCGCCTGTTTCGCGCGGGTTTTTCCGACCACGACAGGATCGACGAATTCAAGATGCGACGGGTTTGGCACCAGAGACATATGCACGGTGTTGCCGCCGAAATCACGGTCCGACGACGTGCCCATATGGTATTTCACGTCGCCCGATCCCTGCACATCGTCGGGCTTTGCGGGTGTGCCCTGGAATTCGGAGAACATGGCGGTGAACGGCTTGCTCATGACGTTGGTCAGCACGTTCAGGCGACCGCGATGCGCCATGCCAAGGATGATTTCCTTGATGCCCAGCTGTGCGCCGCGATGAATGACTTCCTCGATCGCGGGGATGACGCTTTCACCGCCTTCAACGCCGAAGCGTTTGGTGCCGGTGAATTTGGTGTCGAGGAATTTTTCAAACCCTTCCGCAGCCGTCAGGCGTTCAAGGAAGCGTTTGCGCTCCGCAACCGGATAAACAGGGGTGTTGCGGGTTTTTTCGAACTTATCCTGCAGCCAGGCCTTTTGTTCAGGATCCTGAATATGCATGAATTCGACGCCGATCGTGCCGCAATAGGTTTCCTGCAGCAGCTTGACGATATCGCGCAAGCTGGCGGTATCCACGCCCAGCGCGCCGCCCATATGGATCTGGCGGTCCATATCGGCATCGGTGAAGCCATAGGTTTTCGGGTCGAGTTCCGGATGGTATTTACGCTCCATCAGTCCCAGCGGATCAAGATCGGCCATCAGATGGCCGCGCACTTGATACGAGCGCATCAACAGGAAAGCGCGCAGGGAATCCGACACGACAGCCTTGGCATCGACACCAGGCGCTGCTTTTGCGCCCTTGTCGGCCTTCGCCGCAGGCTTTGCTTCATCGGTGTTCGCAGGTGTCGAAAGGACAGCCGCAAGTTTCTCGGGCGCAGGTGTCCAGCTCGCACCGCTCAGTTCGTTCACCAAAAGCTTGGCTTCGTCGCCGAGCGATCCGAAAAGGTCAGCCCAGCTGGCATCCACGCTGCCGGGATTTTTGGCAAAACGTGCATACTGCTCGGCGATGTAATCGGGGCCGGCGGCGGTGAGGAAACTGAGGGCGTCGCGCTGTGACATTGTGTCGTTCTTTCTTGCAGATTAGGCCGCTTTGATCGCTTTCATGACGGCGTCGCCGAGGCCCGCGGGGCTTTCGGAAACAACAAAGTTCGCCGCCTTCATGGCTGCAATCTTGTCCTTCGCCGCGCCCTTGCCGCCCGCGATGATCGCGCCGGCATGGCCCATGCGGCGGCCGGGAGGGGCCGTCGCGCCGGCGATGAAGCCGGCGATGGGTTTTTTCACTTTGGACTTTGCGTAGAATTCCGCCGCTTCTTCCTCGGCCGATCCGCCGATTTCACCGATCATCAGGATGGCTTCGGTTTCGGGGTCGTTCAGGAACAGTGACAGCGCATCGATGAAGTTCGTGCCGTTGACGGGGTCGCCGCCGATGCCGATGCAGGTCGTCTGGCCGAGGCCGTTGGCGGTCGTTTGCGCAACCGCTTCATAGGTCAGGGTGCCGGAGCGCGACACGATGCCGATCTTGCCGCGTTTGTGGATATGGCCGGGCATGATGCCGATCTTGCATTCGCCAGGCGTGATGACACCGGGGCAGTTCGGGCCGATCAGGCGGGTTTTGGAGCCTTCCAGCTTGCGTTTCACCTTGACCATGTCCAGCACCGGAATGCCTTCGGTGATGCAGACGACCAGCGCAAGTTCCGCGTCGATCGCTTCAAGGATCGCATCCGCCGCGAAGGGAGGCGGAACGTAAATCACGGACGCATTCGCGCCCGTGTCGTTCACTGCATCGCGCACGGTGTTGAAGACAGGCAGGTCGAGGTGCTTCGTTCCGCCTTTGCCGGGCGTAACGCCGCCGACCATCTTGGTGCCATAGGCGATGGCCTGTTCCGAGTGGAACGTGCCTTGCGCGCCCGTGAAGCCTTGGCAGATAACGCGGGTTTCTTTACCAACGAGAACAGACATATTATGCAGCCTCCGCTTTGACGGTACTGACGACTTTTTGTGCGGCGTCAGCGAGGTTATCGGCTGCGAGGATCGCAAGGCCGGATTCTTTGAGCAGTTTTTTGCCTTTTTCCACGTTCGTGCCTTCAAGACGCACGACGAGCGGCATGGTCAGGCCGAGTTCTTTGGCGGCGGTGATAATGCCTTCAGCAATCACGTCGCAGCGCATGATGCCACCGAAGATGTTGACGAGGATGCCCTCCACGTTCGGATCGGACAGGATGATGCGGAATGCTTCCGCCACACGTTCCTTGGTCGCGCCGCCACCCACATCGAGGAAGTTGGCGGGGTCGCCGCCATACAACTTGATGATATCCATCGTCGCCATGGCAAGGCCTGCGCCGTTGACCATGCAGCCGATATTGCCGGTCAGCTTGACGTAGGAAATTTCCGCGTCTTTTGCGCGTTTTTCGGACGGATCTTCCTCCGCTATGTCGCGCAGCTCTTCCACTTCCTTGTGACGGAACATGGCGTTGTCGTCGAAGTTGAATTTCGCGTCCAGCGGCAGCACGTCGCCCGATTTGGTCACGACCAGCGGGTTGATTTCGACGATCGAGCAATCGAGCGCGATGAAGGCGTTATACATCGCCGACACCACTTCCACGCATTTGCCGACCTGTTTGCCTTCAAGCCCCAACGCAAAGGCGATCTGACGGCCCTGGAAGGACTGGAAACCCACAGCGGGGTCAATGACCGTCTTCACGATTTTCTCGGGGTGTTTTTCGGCAACTTCCTCGATATCCATACCGCCCTCGGTCGAGGACATGATGGTGACCTTGGATGTCGCACGGTCGATCAGGATGCCGAGGTAAAGTTCGCGGGCGATATCGCAGCCCTCTTCCACGTAAATGCGGCGCACTTCCTGGCCTTGCGGGCCGGTCTGGTGCGTGACCAGCTGCATACCGATCATTTTCTTTGCCGCTTCACGCACATCATCCAGCGATTTGACGACTTTCACGCCGCCGCCCTTGCCACGTCCGCCTGCATGAATCTGCGCCTTGACGACATAGATCGGGCCGGGGAGCTTTTTCGCGACTTCAACCGCTTCTTCGGCGGTGTAGGCGACGCCGCCCTTCAGCACGGGCACGCCGCGCGCCTTCAGCAGTTCCTTGGCCTGGTATTCATGGATGTTCATTTTGCTTTCCCTGTTTTCTGGATGGGTTCGCCAAACCACCACTGGTTACCCGAATGGTCGGTCACGCCGCCCATCCGTTCGCCATGGTCGCAGTCGGTGGGAGGCATCACTTCGACCGCGCCCAGCGAGAGCGCGGTTTTATGTGCCGCATCGACATTCTTGACGTAAATGTAAGTCATGGATTTGCCGGCGGGATATTCCGCCGTCGCGTCCGATATCATGATCACGGTATCGCCCAGCTGCAATTCGGCATGCTTGATACTGCCGTCGTCGCGCCGCATGGGTTCGCGCCTCAGTTCCGCCCCCGCCGTCTCCTTCAAAAAGCCGATCAGACGCGTCGCGTCCGCAGCCATGATGTAGGGGGAGACGGAGGAATAGGTCGGCGGTGCGAAGCTTTTCGCCATGATGCTGGTTACGCGGCCGTTGCGGGCTTGATGTTCTTGGCGGCCTCGCACAGCGTTTTCACGGCGGCGACCGATTTGTCGAACATGGCTTTTTCATCGGCGGTGAAGGTCACTTCGATGATTTTTTCCACACCCTTCGACCCGATCACGACCGGCACGCCGATATACAGGCCTTTGATACCGTATTCGCCGTTCAGGTATGCGGCGCAGGGCAGCACGCGTCGTTTATCCAGCAGGAAGCTTTCAGCCATCGCAATCGCAGCCGACGCGGGCGCGTAGAAGGCCGAACCGGTTTTGAGCAGCGCGACGATTTCAGCGCCGCCGTCGCGGGTGCGCTGCACAATCTTGTCCAGCTTGTCTTGTGTGGTCCAACCCATTTTCACGAGGTCGGGCAGCGGGATGCCGGCGACGGTGGAATAACGGGTCAGCGGCACCATCGTGTCGCCATGGCCGCCGAGAACGAAAGCGGAGACATCTTCGACCGAGACCTTGAATTCATCTGCCAGGAAGTGGCGGAAACGCGCGCTATCCAGCACGCCCGCCATGCCGACCACCATGTTGTGCTTGAAGCCGGTGACTTCCTGCATGATGCCGACCATCACGTCGAGCGGGTTGGTGATGACGATGACAAAAGCGTTGGGCGCGTGTTTCTTGATATTCTCGCCGACGCTCTTGATGATGTTGGTGTTGATGCCGATCAGGTCGTCGCGGCTCATGCCGGGCTTGCGGGGCACACCGGCGGTGACGATCACGACATCCGCACCTGCGATGGCCGCGTAATCATTGCTGCCAACCATCGTTGCATCAAAGCCTTCGACGGGCGCAGCCTGCGCGATATCGAGGCTTTTGCCCTGCGGCACGCCTTCGGCGATATCGACCATCGTGATGTCACCCAGATTTTTCATGCCGGCCAGCAGCGCCAGCGTTCCACCGATTTGACCTGCGCCGACGAGGGCGATTTTTTTGCGAGACATGCTTTGCGTTTCCCTAAAAATTTTTGCCTGATCTTATTTATAAGGAATCAGGACCGAGGCTTAAGCTAACACTTTTTTGTACGGTGTATAGGGCGGGATGAAGGCATTTTTGTGCAAAGCCACAAAAATCGTTTTATTATGTTATATAAATATTTACATAGTGCATTTTGATAAAGAAGATTTTCCGATATACACTGATTTTTATATGTATTACATACATTTAGAGAGACACGATTTTATTAGCACATTCTTCATTTTTGCTGATTTTTATGGATAATAATGCATGATTTTTTGCGTTCGGTTACTCATAACACGTCAAAAAACTCAGCTGCTTGCTAAACAAGCCGTGCATGCTAGTCTTTCGCCATGCCCTCTTATGCGCCTAAAAAAATTCCCCTGACGGGAACGGATGGTGATGCTTTTTTCCAGCGTCAGCTGGACGACCATTCCTGCGGCCCCGCCTGCGTGACAACAGTTGCGCGTATCTATGGCGCACCGGATACCTATGAAGAAATCCGCGCCCGCCTGAACCCCAGCCCTGCAACCGGCACGCCGCAAGACAGCATGCAGCGGATTGGCGGCTCTGTCGCGCCGCTGGAAACAACAGGGGCGCATACCTATACAGGCGGCGTTGCGATTGCGAATATCATGCAGGAAGGCGAAGGGCATTACGTCGTCTTCCTCGCGCAAGAGGACAGCAAGGTACTCTATTACGAGCCGTATCATCACGAACTGGTGATCGACCATATCGACAACATCGTGTGGGATTGCGGCACATGGGATCCCGGCAGCGACCGCGCCAGCCACTGGACCGCAAATTACGCACCTCTCGACGACAACAGTTTTGAAAAGTGGCTGGCGATAGCAGAACCGAAGCAGTCCCCTGCCCCGCCGCGTGCACCATCACGCCCGCCCGCGCCTTAGGCGAATTTCGAAATCAGCATATTGGTGATATCCCACTCCGCATGGCGGTTTTTGGCAAATGATTCCGCGCCTGAAAACCAGATATGGATGAGCGGATCGCGCACCACGCGGTCGCGCAAAGCCTCGGCAGCGACAAGGTTTCCGGCATCCGCCGCGCGGCGCAGTATTTCAGCCCCGCCCTTGCGGTCCATTTTGCAGCCCGTGCCTGTCAGCATGCAGAGGGCCACCAGCAGCGGCGTGTCGCCCGATGATACCGCCAGATCCGTATCAAAATGCGCAAGCGCGCGCAGGAAGCAATCATACGCCATATCCGGATTTCGCGGCACAATATCGCCGGCCAGATACAGTGTGCCGAGCGTTTCCAGCGCGCTGCCGCACCCTCCCTGCCCGGCCAGTTCCAGCAGTTCCATCGCACGCTGCGGATCGGCATGGATGCCGATGCCGTGCAGGTATTTGAACGCAAGGCTTTGCTGGCATACGGCAGATCCGCGCTGTGCGCCCTCTTCGTAGAAGGCCGCCGCCTTGACATCGTTTCTTTCAACAAGATCGCCCAGTTCGTACATCAGCCCAAGGTTGAAGCAAGCCTCGGGGCTGCCAGCGCTGAAGGCCTTGATATACCAGTCGAACGCCTTGCCCGTGTCCTTGTTGACGCCATCGCCGCTTTCATAGCGGATAGCGACCGCGTTCTGCGCGAAGGCATCACCCGTCTCGGCGGCCTTCAGCAGCCATTCAAAGCTTTTGATATGCGACGGGTCGAGCCCCTCCGCGCCCTGGTAATACCAGTCGGACAGCTGGATCATCGCCTTGGTGTCGCCCTTGCGGGCGTTGGCGCGCATGTCGCGCACGGCATCGGACATATCTTCTTCCCTTTGTCCCATTCTATTTTTTGATTCCGAAAAACTCAAGCTGCCATGCAATCTCATCGGGCGTCAGGGGGTATTCGGTACCGCCCTTGGGGTACAAAAGGTCTTTGGGCTGCACACGGCCCGCCAAACGCTGCACATCGATGCACATGCGGGCGGGAAACCCCGCCTTCCAGCACAGCGCAACGATGGGTTTCGCCCCCGCGCCCAGAATACGTTCAACCGTTTCAACTGGCAGGCCGGCCATTTTCGCCATGGCCTGTACCGCAAACGGGCGTTCCTGCCAGGCCAGCGCATCATGCACCAATTCGGGCGTCAGGCGCCCGGCGCGCGCAAAACGCTCCACTTTTTCAGCGGGTGTTTTCGCGCCGCGGTCATTCTGGGTATAGGCGATACGCCGCTCAACAATCGACACAACACCAAGGCGGGTGGCAGCATCAAGATCGCTGCGGTTTTTCAACACTTCAAGGATTGTTTCGCTGACAAACCCTGTCAGTTCACGCGTAAGATCAACATCCAGATGCGGACTGAGCGCCAGCGGCCGCTGCCACTCCGCATGGCGGCGCGCGCCATCGACGATCGCCTGCAAAGTATCACGGGATATCTGCGCGCCACGGTTGCCGACCATCAGCGCCGTGCCGATGATATCCCCTGCCCTGAACACCGCATCGGTCACTTTTTCGCTGACCGTCGGCCGCGCCGCGATGGCGGCAATAGCCCAGGGTTCCGGATGTGCTGCCAGTATTTCCAGCAATACGCTGTCCTCCAGCGCGATGCAATGGCGCAAGATAGGCTCGGCGATTTCACGCTCCACATCGCGGGCAAGACGCGCGACGACGGCGGGCGGCGCCTTTGCGTAGTCACGCAAGGCCGTAGAAAGCGCGCGGCGCACCTTCAGCACTTCGTCCTGTGCCAGCGCGGTCAGGGCTTGCACGGCAAAGCCATATAATTCGCTATGTGCATCGGTCTCTATTGTAGGCAGCAGTTTGACCAGCCGGTCGGCAAGCGCGATCCTTATATCGGCATCCGGATTGGCGGGATCATCCGCGCCGCGCGCAGGCACAACGATATCAGCTGCGTTCGCGGGCAGCTGGTAGGGCGGCTTGAAGGCCGTTTTTTTTCTGCCGAACAGTTTTTTAAAAAAACCGAGCATTATCAAGAATCCCTATATGCGCGCGACTGCATTTCCATGAGCCTGCTGACCGTGCGTTCAAACACCTGTGCAAGGTCTGTGCCGGTATAAAGCTGCTCCGGCGGGGCGGCGGCCGAAATCGCGATCATCGCATGGTTATCATATAGGGTGTCGATGAGCGTTATAAAGCGGGTTACGGCATCGCGTTTCATGTCGTCGAGACGCGGGATTTTCTCCACCACCACGACCTTAAACCGCTTGACCAGTTCAAGGTAATCGAGCGCGCTTTTGGGCTGTTCGCAAAGCTCGGCGAAGGTAAAAGCCGCGACCGCCTTGGCGGCGCGCGGGACATGAATGACGCGTCCTTTAACCTGAATATCCAGCGGTGCTCCCTCGTCGCCGTCGGAAATCGTTTTAAATATCTTATCGAGTTCCACATGCGCGTCGCTGTCATGCGGCCAGAAATAGACCTGCAATTCGCGCAATTTGCGCAGCCGGTAATCGATGCCGCCCGTAAAAGAAAATACTGTCAGGTTCTGTTTGAGTAGTTCGATGAAAGGCAGGAACAATTCACGCTGCAAACCGCCCGCATACAGTTCATCCGGCGGGATGTTCGATGTCATGACGACCGTCACCCCGCGCGCGAAAAGCGCGGTGAACAGCCGCCCGATGATCATGGCATCCGCCACATCTTTGACCTGGAATTCGTCGAAGCACAGCAATCGCGCTTCACCCGCGATTTTATCCGCGGCCGCAATCAGGTCGCCGTCGATGCGGTCCTGTTCGCGTCGGTGCTGGCGGCGTTCATGCATGAAGTCATGCACCTCCAGCATAAAGGCGTGAAAATGCACGCGGCGTTTTTGATCGACGGGCGCGGCTGCAAAAAACATGTCCATCAGCATCGATTTGCCACGGCCGACCCCGCCGTGGAGATAAAACCCTTTCGGCGCTTCGGTTTTTTTGCCAAACGGCCACCATCCGGCCGGCTTGTACGCGGCCAACGCAAGGCGCAGCTGTTCCAGCGCCGCGACCGCACGCTGCTGGTCGGGATCAGGGGCGATCGTGCCCGCCTTTAGTTTCTGGTCATATATGTCGGTGAGTGTTTGCATGGTTTTTCGAAATTCATCCTAGACTCCGCGCCACGCGTAATAAACCAAAACAACGATTGCCATAACCTAAAATTGCCTGAATTTCGCATCTGGTCGCGCTTAAAAAGCGGGCGTATGCTTAAGCAAGAACTTGGTTTCAACCGCGAACGGGAGATTCGATATGAGCAAAGAACATAAATGCAAAGGCACCTGCCAAAAAGATTTCGCTGACAAAGCGAAAAAAGACGGCGGCCATCACCATCATCATAAACATGCGGCGAACGACACCTGCCCGCATCACGCGAAAAAAGACGCTGCTGCGCCGAAAACGCCGGAAGCGCCCAAGCCTTAATATTACTCGGCTTGACCTGAAAAAAAATCCCCGCGCGCAAGCCGGGGATTTTTTATTTCTTGAGTTTCTTGACGATGAAATCGAGCGTCTTGGTAAAGGACTCTTCGTTGATCGTATGGCTGAGCCCCTTGATCACCACACCTTCAACCGGCAGACCGGCACGCTTCAGGCGCATGAGCGACGCGTTGTAATGCACGCTGATGCGGTTGAGCGCCTTGTCGAACACTTTGCCCAGCTTGCCGCGCGGTTTCGGTTTTTTTTCCACATGGCGGCTGGTGGTATAAAAAATCTCGTCCTGGTCACCCATCAGCAGCATGGTCGATGGTTTCGATTTCGGTCCGACGATGGGAAAGACGGGGCCCGAATGGCAGACGACTGCCGCGCATTCCGCGCCGCGCCTTGTTGCCATCTGCACGACCATCGCGCCGCCCAGCGAAAAACCATATAGCACAAGCCCGTCATCCTTCAGCCCGCGCTTCGCCAGCTGTGCATCGGTAAAGGTGTTCAGGTCATCGACGACCGGCACCTGATTGAAAAGATGTTTCAGCGCCAGCTCGATCTGCTTCTCGGGGTTTTTCTCGGTCTTGTACCAGGTGTATAAATCTTCGGCATCTGGCACGCCGTGTTCAGCAAGGCGCTGCTTGTCTGCGCCCACGCCCACCGGCCCGCGCACCACCAGTACATCGGCATTCGGCCATTCTTTCTGGATCGCTGGCGGCAGTTCCTTGAACATATCGGGATGGTTGCCATAGCCATGCAGCAAGATGATCAGCGCATCGGGCTTGCCGGAGGCGCAGGGATATTCATTGAAATGAAAACCATCTTCGAACTTCATGGCCGCCTTTTTTAATGCTGCCACCCGTTATCCCGCCAAGGATGATCAAGCGTATAAAAACCCTAAACCCTTGTAAACCTGTTAAATTTCTATTGCGCCGCAGCATATACAGAACCTTGACCCAATATGAAAAGGCGATACAATCACGCTCATTCAACCGGAGAAAATTGATGGGCCTGTTCAAGCGCAAGATCAAAGACCAGTTCAACCAACCGCCCCAGCGCGATTTGCAGGCCTTCACGATCACGCTGACAAAACCGGAAGCCGATACCGCCGCGCAGGCTGCTTCGTTTGCCGCCACGCTCGACCGCTGGCTGCAACGTCAGGGCGACATGCAAAAGGGCAATGCGCAAAGCCCAGTCGCGGGCGCGGGTATCGTCGCCATTTCCTGCACCGAAGAAACTATGCAGCGCATCGAACGCCAGTTCGCAGGCGACATCCTGCGCGTCGATCCGCCCGCGCAGCATCAGCGCGGCACGATCTACCCGCCGAAGGTCGATCCCTGGGATGTCAGTAAATGGTCCACGCCTAGGGCCTGAGCATCCGGCGGCGGACGAGCAGATACGCCCACATCGTGAAATTGATCAGGCACATATAGACCGGGAACAGCAGCGTCGTTGCCGTCCATTGCGCCAGCGCGAAAATCGAGATAATCGTCGATATGGCGAACAGGAAATAGGCCAGAGCCCTTTCTTCGTCCGGTTTCGCCCATGATTTGCGAAAGGTCGGGAAAAACCCGATCGCGTCGATCACGACGATCAGAACGACCGACCAGAACGGATCAGACGTGAAATACCATAGCGGCAGCGTGAGGAACGCGGCTGCCAGCGCATATTTATCTGCCTTCGTGATATTGCGCGTGCCTTGCCTGAACCCGATATAGCAAAGGATCAGGCATGTGAAGGCGCCTATCACCGTCGGTATTACCCCCGCCCCGCCGCCTTCGGCATATTGTGCCGATGCTGCGATGATGGTCAGGATAAACCAGATCAGCCATGAAAAAGCATGCGGCTTCACCTCGCCGCGCAAGGCCGCGCGGACATAAGGGGCGAATCCGGCGAACAATACGATCGCGGACAGGATGACAAGTATGGCAGGGCTGATGGTTTTTATCCCGGCTTAAAACTGGTCGTTGGCAATCGCACAGGCCATCTTCTGCCCGCCCATAATGGGGGCGGACAGGCCATGCACCTGCGGCAGCAGCGCTTCGGCAAAGAAGCGTGCCGTGATCAGTTTTGTGTTGTAGAAATTTGCATCATCGCCGCTATGCAGCGCGCCATGCGCCGACGATGCCATGCGCGCCATCATGTAGCCGCCAGCCACCAGTGAAAACTGACGCAGATACGGCACGGCGGAAGCAGCCATGGCATCGGTGTTCGATTTCGCATTCGCCAGCATCCATGCCGTGGTTTCTTCAAGCGCAGTCACCGCCTTCGTCAGCGATCCCTGAATGACATCCAGATCGTCGCTCGGCTTTTGCGTCAGCGTTTTTGCAAAGGCTTTAATTTCGCCCATGAACTTCGCCGCTTCCGCGCCGCCGTCGCGCAAGACTTTGCGGAACACAAGGTCGTTGGCCTGAATGCCGTTGGTGCCTTCGTAAATCGGCAGGATACGGCTGTCGCGGTAATATTGCGCCGCGCCGGTTTCTTCGATAAATCCCATGCCGCCGTGAATTTGCAGGCCGGTCGATGCCGTTTCGACAGCAAGGTCGGTCGCCCAGGCCTTCACCAGCGGCACCAGCAGGTCGAGACGCGCAGCAGCTGCGGTTTTCGCCGCTTCGTCGCCCGCATGGCGGGAACGGTCAATCATGCCGGCGGCGTAATAGGCCAGCGCGCGCGATGCTTCGGTGTTCGACTTCATCGTCAGCAGCATGCGGCGCACATCGGGATGCTCGATGATCGCCACGCGCTTGCCGGATTTATCGCCCAGTTTCATGCCCTGCACGCGGTCTTTGGCATATTGCAGCGCGTGCTGGTATGCAGCTTCCGACAGGGCAACGCCCTGCTGGCCGACACCAAGCCGCGCATTGTTCATCATGATGAACATATTCCGCAAACCCTGACCCGGCTGGCCGATCAGGTACGACACCGCGCCTTCGTGCTCGCCATACATCATGACGCAGGTGGGAGAGCCGTGGATCCCGAGTTTATGTTCCAGCGACACCGCACGCACATCGTTTCTCTTGCCGATGCTGCCGTCGTCATTGACGAGAAATTTCGGCACGATAAACAGGCCGAGACCATCATTGCCTTCCGGCAGTCCGTCAATGCGCGCCAGCACAAGGTGGATGATGTTCGGGGTGAAATCATGTTCGCCCCAGGTGATGAAGATTTTCTGGCCCTTCATCAGGTAATGATCGCCGTTCTTTTTCGCAACGGTGCGGATGGCGGCAAGATCGGTGCCGGCCTGCGGCTCGGTCAGGTGCATCGATCCTGTCCATTCGCCGGAAATCATCTTCGGCAGGTATTTCGCCTTGTCGGCGGGCGTGCCCAGCACTTCGATTGCTTCAATCGCGGCCTGGGACAGCAGCGGGCAGAGTGACAGGGCGAGGTTCGCCGCCTGCCACATTTCGCCGACCGCCATGCCAAGCGCATGGGGCAGCGCCTGCCCGCCGTGATCCGGGGCGCAAGTCACGCCCGTCCAGCCGCCTTGCGCGAACTGGGTATAGGCATCTTTAAACCCATCCGGCGTCTTCACCGTTTCACCCGCCAGTTTCGACATCTGCAGGTCGCCGTTTTTGTTCGTCGGTGCCCAGACTTCACCGGCAAGGCGCGCGGCCTCCGCAAGTACAGCCTCAACCACATCGGGGCTGGCATGTTCGTATCCCGGCAGCGCAGCGATTTCTTCCATGCCCGCGATTTCATCGAGGACGAAGCGCATGTCTTTCAGCGGTGCGGTGTACATCTGGCAAACTCCAAAAAAAATTCCGGCAGCCTTTTAAAGGACTGCCGGAATATTAACATTTCAGGCGCATATATAAAGCCCCCGTGCGGGATGCTTTATGAATATCGCGTTTACAGATCGAACGATCCGCTGCCTTTTTTAGGCGCGGAGTTCGGTTTTACGGCAGGCCGCAGGTTCTGCATGCGCTCTTCGACCGCCACCATCAGTTTAGCCTGGCCAAAACCGCTATGGATTTCATCGAGCGGAATGCGCGCTTCTTCCTGTACATACAGCTTCACCAGCGGATGCGCGTTGTCGCCGCGCTGTTCCGCCACATTTGTGAAGATACGCGACAGCGTGCGGGTTGCGTCTTCATGGCCGCCCATCGCGGTATCCATGCGCTCGCGGATCATCTTGCCTTCTTCGGTGCCTTTCAGGTCATCGACCACATCGACGACTTCGCGCAGCTGCGCCAGTTCGTCGGCCGTCGGCGCGCTGGATTGCCAGTCATACACGATCGCGCGTTCGATGGAGATCAATGCGGCACGCGCATTGTCTTCCGGCAGTTTCGCGATCTCGTTGAAAAGCTTGTCAATGCCTTCCGGCGTGCCGATGGTGCCAAGGCGGCGGGTGTAGTCGTCAGGGTTGAATGCCATGTGAAACTCCTTAAAGGTCAAATGAGCCGCCGCGATTGGGACGGCGAGGGTTGTTGGGGGATGGCTGTTTTTGCGCGGCGCGTTCGCGCTGTACGCGCTCCTCGACCGTCACCATCAATTTTGCCTGACCGAAGGCCGTGCCAACGTCTTCGAGCGGTTGCTTGCGTTCTTCCTCCACATAAGCTTTCACGAGGCTGTGCGCGGCATCGCCTTTGAAATCGAGTATCTTGCGGAACATCGCGGACATCGCCTGCCCCTCAGCCGCGATCGTCATGCCGCTTTCCATGTCGGCGCGCAGCATGTCGCCGGTGGGCGTGCCCTTCAACTGGTCGATGGCATCCAGCACCATGCGCAACTGCGCCAGCTCGTGCGGCTTGGGCGCGGTGCGCTGCCAGTCGGTGACGATATTCAGCTCCACGCGGTTTACGACCGCCAGCCGCTCGCTGGCCGGCAGCACGGAAAGCTGGTCGAACAGCGTCTCCACTTCGGCTGAATCGCGCGCGGCCTCGATACGGCGCGCCAGATCATCGGCATCGAATGCGGACATGTGCATTTCCTTCAGATCTATATATGTCTTGTGGTTATGGATTTTATAGCACCAGCCTCCTGCCCTGACAATCCACTTAACGTAAAAACAGGGTGTTAGCCGTCTGGCACAGCGTTTGCAATGTTATCCATATAAAGAAGGCCAAAAATGGCCGCGGATCAGGGAGTTTAAGGTTATGGGATCATTTTTATCAGGATTATCGTCTAAAATAACCCAAAAATATCAGGGAGTTGCATCCCCGCAAGTCATTAGCGCGGTCCAGAAGGCCAGCAGCAAGACAGGGGTAGATTTTACCTTCCTGATGGAAAAAGCTTCCACCGAGAGCAGTTTTAACCCGACCGCCAAGTCGAAATCCTCCTCCGCGACCGGCCTGTACCAGTTTATCGAGGATACCTGGCTGTCGATGGTCAAGAAGCATGGCGACCGTTTCGGCCTCGGCGATTATGCCGACAAGATCGAGGTAAAAAACGGCCGTTGCTGCGTCGATGACGCGGCCGCCCGCAAAGAGATCCTTTCCCTGCGCAACAACCCCGAAATTTCCGCCCTGATGGCAGGCGCGTACAGCGCGGAGAACAAGGCATATCTGCAAAAGAACACCGGCGGCGATGTCGGATCGACCGAAATGTATATGGCGCATTTCATGGGCGCAGGCGGCGCCACGAAATTCCTGAACTGCCGCGATTATGACGGCAGCGCCATCGGCGCTAAACTGTTTCCCGCGCAGGCGCGCGCGAACAAGAACGTGTTCTACGACAAGGCGACCGGCAAGGCCCGCTCGCTCGACGAAATCTATAACCTGTTCGATAAAAAATTCTCCGATGGACCTTCGGCAAACGACACCGCAAAAACTTCCGACACTTCGGCTTCACACACCGAAACCGCGAAGCGCTCCATCAAGGCACCTGCCGCCGCCGACTATTCAAGCACACCCACCCCCGTCAGGGCCGCGCAGGTGCTTCCCGTTTTCGACGACGCGAACGACAAGGACGACATCATCTGGTCGAACGACCCGCGTTTCCGCCATGACCTGCCGCAGTCCGGCTACACGAACACCCGCAAATCGGTGCATCGCATCAGCGCGGAAAGCATCATGGTAATGTCGCAGATGCGCGACACCGAACGCGAGGCGTTCAGCAGCAACCGCGACAAATACGGTTATAACAGCTAGCCAGCTCAGTGAATTTCGATGACCGGCGCTTTCAGGTTCTGTGACTGGAGCGCCCGCGCCTGTTGTTCGATCATCTCGCGCAACTGTTGCGGGGTGATCGACAGGTTGGGCTTCAGCGACGATTTGCTGCCCGCGAAGTCCAGCAGCATGTCGAGCGGCGATTCTTCGGCGGGGAACTGTTCCACCTCGGTATCGTCTTTCGGGTCGATCTTGGCGCGTTCTTTTGCGACTTCGATGGCGCGCGCAAGGCCGCCCAGTTCATCGACCAGCCCGCGTTCCTTCGCCTGCGCGCCGGTCCAGGCGCGGCCTTCGGCCACGTTGAATGCCTGGTCATGCGTCATCTTGCGTCCTTGCATCACACGCTGCAGGAAGGCCTCGTAGATATTGTCGAGCGTCGCTTCGAACTTCGCCATTTCTTCGTCCGTGAACAGGCGGTTGAAAGACCACATGCCCGCATGAGCGCCTTCGGAGATCGTGACCCAGTTGACGCCGATCCGGCTCCACAAATCCGCGAACACGAATTTGCCGCCGAACACGCCGATGGAACCCGTGATGGTACCGGGCTGCGCAACGATCCAGTCGGCGGGCGTCGCCACCCAATAGCCGCCCGATGCCGCATAGCTGCCCATGGAAACGATGACGGGCTTGCCCGCTTTTTGCGTTTCGATCACGGCGCGGCGGATAGTTTCAGCCGCGTTCGGGGACCCGCCCGGGCTGTCGATGCGGAAGACGACGGCTGCTACATCTTTGTCCTCGCGCGCGTCCTTGAACGCATCGACGATATCATTCGCCTCGATGCCGCTGTCGCCCATACCGGCATGCGCACCGCCGAACGAAACGATTTCACCGGAACCCAGCACCAGCGCGATCTTGCGCTTCCCCTTGCCGCCGGTTTTTTTCTGTTCTTCCTTCTCGACTTCTTTTTTCACTTCATCAATAAAGCCGCGCAGGCCCTTCGGCTTGGTCTTGGCTTCGGGCGAATAGTCGGAAAGATCGACAGTGTCGTCTTTTTCGGCAAGCCCCGCTTCCTTGCGCGCCGCCGCCAGCACTTCGTCGTGATAGCCGATCTTATCGACCAGTTTCGCCTTCAGCGCGTCCTGGTCGTTATAAGGCGCGTTATCGACCAGCTGGCGCACGGCTTCCGGCGTCAACCCGCGCGCTTCGGCGATACCGCCGATCATCTGGCGCGACAGATCGCCGATCATTTCGGTCAGGGCCATGCGGTTGGGCGCGCTCATGTCGGTCGCGGTAAAGGTTTCGGGCGCAGATTTATAAAGCCCCTTGTGCCCGAATTGCGCGGTCACGCCGACTTTGTCGAACGTGCCCTTCACGAAAGGCACCTGTGCTGAAATGCCGGTGATGCCGACGATGCCGACCGGCTGCAGCCACAACTGGCCGAAGGCCGAGGCAAAATAATAATCCGACATGCCGGATGACATCTCGCCATAGCTTTCGCCGAATATATAGGCGAATTTGCCGGCCTTGCGGAAATGGGCGATGGCATCGCGCAATTCCTGCACCTGTGCCACGCTGAACTGCACATCTTCGATCGTCGCAAGGAAGCCCTTCACGCGGTCATCCTTCGCAGCACCCTCAAGTGCTTCGGTCAGGTCGCGGATGGTCGCGCTCGTATGCACAAATGGCTGCGTGACCGATGGCTTCGGCAGCTTTTCGCCGATGCCAGCTTTAAAGGTATAGGTCAGCAGGATTTTCGAGGGCAGCGCTTCGGGCTTGTCATCCATCGCGCGGCCGATGGCAACACCGATCATGATGACGAGGATGAAGAAAGAGAAGCCCATCATCAGCAAAAAGCCCTTGAGCAAATTCCACAGGCCATGGAAAAACCCGCCCTGTTTCTTGACAACTACCTGCTCGGCCATGACAGCAACCTTTCGGAAATGCGGTGAAATTTTTTGCAGTCTATCGCAACATTCCGCATTGAACGATAAATAAATTGGGTCTAGTCTCGTTTGCAGATCACGAGACGACACGAGACAAAAAAAGCCCCAAGTGCGGAAACACTTGGGGCAATATCATCGAAGCGAAGTATTAAGGGAGAGGCCGTCCGATAGGGCGGCCTTTTCCTTGAGTGAAAGCATCGCGAATCTGTGGATAAGAGTCGAATCGTTTTTTGTGGCAGTTATCCACAGCATTATTTCTGTTTAAATTCAGATATTTAATAATGCCGTACGGCAACGCGATGCTTTTTGTTATGGAGAGTCACTGAAAAAATTTCGTGTTAAATCACAGAGTCTTGCGATTCACCGATTCGGCAGAACATCAACAGATACGCACAACAACCTGATCTGACTCGGAATTATTTTGCGGTTTGTGCGATATGACGCAGCAGGTGATCGCACAGCACAAGCGCCATCATCGCTTCGGCAACAGGCGCGCCGCGCAATCCGACGCAAGGATCATGACGGCCCTTCGTCACGATTTCGGTTTCTTCCATGTGTTTATTAATCGTCAGCATGGGCGTGAGAATCGAACTGGTCGGCTTGAACGCGATGCGCACAACGATATCCTGCCCCGTCGAAATGCCGCCCAGAATGCCGCCCGCATTATTCGACAGGAATTTCGGTTTGCCGTTTTCGATGCGGATCTGGTCGGAATTCACTTCGCCGCCCATCTCGACGCAAGCAAAGCCCGCACCAATCTCGACACCTTTCACCGCATTGATGCCCATCATCGCTTTTGCAAGATCGGCATCCAGCTTGTCGGCCAGCGGCGCGCCGAGGCCTGCGGGAAAACCGCTGGCGACGACTTCGACAATCGCGCCCGCGCTCGATCCTGCCTTGCGGGTTTTATCAAGGAATTCTTCCCAAACCGGAATGATCGCTGCATCGGGCGTGAAGAAGTGGTTTTCAGCGGCCTGCGTCCAGTCCCAGTTGCCCCGATCGATTTTATGGGGGCCGACTTGCACCACACCGGCCCGGATCGCAATGCCGTCGCCAAGGCGCGACTGCAAAACCTTGCGCGCGACTGCACCGGCTGCCACGCGGCTTGCCGTTTCGCGCGCCGATGACCGCCCGCCGCCGCGATAATCGCGGAAGCCGTATTTTTGGTCGTAAGTGAAATCCGCATGGCCCGGACGGTATTTGTCCTTGATCTCGGAATAGTCCTTCGACCGTGCATCGGTGTTTTCTATCAGCAGGCTGACGGGCGTACCGGTCGTGTGGCCTTCGAAAACGCCGGACAGTATTTTGACTTTATCTTCTTCCTGCCGCTGCGTCGTGAAGCGGTTCTGGCCCGGCTTGCGACGGTCGAGGAATTGCTGGATATCGGATTCGGACAGTTCAATTTGCGGCGGCACGCCATCGATCACGCAGCCGATCGCCGGGCCGTGGCTTTCGCCCCAAGTCGTAAAGGTGAACAGGCTGCCGTAGGTGCTGGCTGACATTAACCCGAAATGCCCTGCAGCAGTTCGGCGGTCTGTTTCGCGGAATCAACCGCGACCATGCCGATCGTGTTATAGCCGCTATCGACATACATGATTTCGCCCGTCACGCCCGCGCCGAGGTCGGACAGCAGGAACAGGCCCGCGCCGCCCACATCCTCGGTCGTCACGTTCCGGCGCAAGGGCGCGTTCAGTTCATTCCATTTCAGGATGTAACGGAAATCGCCGATGCCGGATGCTGCCAGCGTCTTGATGGGACCCGCCGAAATCGCGTTCACGCGGATGCCGTTTTTGCCTACATCGCTTGCCAGATAGCGCACCGAAGCCTCCAACGCCGCCTTGGCCACGCCCATCACGTTGTAATGGGGCATGACGCGTTCCGCGCCGTGATAGGTCATGGTGATCAGGCTGCCGCCGTTTTTCATGAGCGGCACGGCGCGCTGCGCAACGGCCGTGAAGGAATAGACGGAGATATCCATCGTCTTCAGGAAATTGTCGCGCGTGGTGTTCAGGTACAGGCCGTCCAGTTCGTTCTTGTCGGAATAGGCAATCGCATGGACGACGAAATCAAGCCCGCCCCATTCTTTCTCGATCGCGGAGAAAGTGGTGTCGATGCTTTCATGATTGGTCACGTCGCAAGGCAGCACGATTTTAGACTGCACAGATTCAGCCAGCGGGCGCACACGTTTTTCCAAAGCATCGCCCTGAAAAGTGAAGGCAAGCTCCGCGCCGTGCTTGTGCGCCATTTCGGCGATGCCCCAGGCGATGGAACGGTCATTGGCGACGCCCATGATCAGGCCGCGTTTGCCTTTCATAAGCGGGAGGGCATTCGTCATGGAATCGGTATCCTCTGTGGCGGGGCGGTTATTCATTATGAATCACCTGTTTGAATTGCTGTCGGGCATCCTACACATTTATAAATATACGTCCAGCGACACGTTCCATAAAAAGTTCCGCAGAAAAAATTTTTGCGCCTTTAAACATAAAGAGAACGCATCGTTAAATTATTATGAAATTAGTTTTCTGTTTTCCTTTTGATAGAAAATGGAATTGTATTATATTTGTGACAGTCATCGTTAACCAACTGGGTGTTCTCCACCCGTTCTCATACCAGCATCTAGGCTTGCAAACACTTCCGTACTGGTGTTCACTCGCGCCAAGCTTAATGAAAAGAAGGTTTCAGACTTGCTTCAATTCACATCGCCCCGTGCCCGCATGTTCCGCAAGCGCCGTTATGGCCTGCGCCACATCATTCTCTCCGCTGTTGTCCTGTCTGCTGCCTACGGCTTTATGCCGTCCGGCGAAACGACGACCGCCGTTGCGCCTGTTTCCGCTGTCGTGGCCGCTGTAGCGCCCGCCGCACCCGTTTCGCACGGCTATGAAGTGCTGAACCTGAAAGACGCGTTTGACGCAAAGCCCGTGCAGCCGTCCTATCAAGTTACTTCGACCGAAGAAACGGCCGCCAAGCCGCAGGTCGTGATCGCCGACCAGCCCCAGCCCAAGCTGGAACGCCAGCTGTCCTATATCCAGTCCGGCATCACCCGCCTGCTGGAAGCCGGCACCGACCTCAAGGAAATCTTTGATAACGAAAAGAAACTCCATGTCGGCAAGGGCGATACGCTGATGGATCTTCTCGTGAAGAACGACGTTCCCCGCGATGACGCGTACAGCGCGATTCAGGCGCTCAAGAAAGTCTATGATCCGCGCGACCTGAATCCTGCCCACCAGATAACCGTGTTCTTCCACAAGGATCCCGCCATCGCCGATCCCAAATTCGTCGGCCTGCGCATCGAGCGCGACAGCGTCAATTCACTGGTCGTCAACCGCGATGCTGACGGCAGCTTCATGGTCAATGCCGAAGCAAAAACCGTCCACCGCGAGATGAAGGCGTATCATGCCAAGATCAACAGCTCGCTGTATGTCGACGCGAAAGAAGCCGGCGTGCCAGACAACATCATTCTGTCGCTCATCAAGATGTATTCGATGGGCGTTGACTTCCAGCGCGAAATCCATAACGGCGACTCCTTCAACGTCATGTACGAACAATATGTGACCGACGACGGCCGCGTTGTGCCGAACAAGGGCGAGATCGTGTATGCGAAACTTGCGCTGTCCGACCGCATCATGCCGCTGTACCGCTTTGAAAGCGCGAACGGCGATGTCGAATATTTCGACCAGACCGGCCAGTCGGTGAAGAAGCCGCTCATGAAAACGCCGATCGACGGCGCACGCATCACCTCGAAATTCGGCTTCCGCCGCCATCCGGTGCTGGGATATAACAAGCTGCACAAGGGCATCGATTTCGGCGCCCCGCGCGGCACGCCCATCTACGCAGCCGGCGACGGCGTCGTGGAACGCGCCGGTAAATTCTCGTCCTACGGCAACTACATCAAGATCCGCCACCGCGCAGGCCTCGAAACGGCCTATGCGCACATGAACGGCTTCAAGTCGGGCGTGAAGGCGGGTTCGCGCGTCAAGCAGGGCCAGGTTATCGGTTATGTGGGAACGACCGGCCGCTCGACCGGCCCGCACCTGCACTACGAAATCCTGATGGGCGGCAAGCAGGTTAACCCCGCTTCCGTAAAACTGGCTGGCGGCAGCTCGCTGGCTGGCAAGGACCTGAAGAAGTTCAAGGCGAATATCGCGAAAATCGACGGCACCTTCGCGCAGGCTTTGCAACCCGCAGCCCCTGCCGTGGCTTCGGCTGAAACGACTGCGGTCGCCGCGCAAAACTGAGACAACCGATACGCTTTTAAAAGACCCGCTTGATCCTGTCAGGCGGGTCTTTTAATTTGGTGCATTCCCTTTTCCCGCCGGAGGTTTTCATGCGCACGCCACTCCTCTCAGCCCTATTTTTATCTCTGGCCATGGCCGCGCCCGCGCAGGCCGCCGCAGACCGCCTGACGGCGGGCGAATTGATGCGGATGTGCAGCAGCGAGCATGATGTCGATTACGGATATTGCGCAGGCTATATCACGGCGGTCGCCGACCAGATGCTGGCGGCAGGCACGGCCGCCGGCCAGCGTGCCTGCAACCACGAAGGCATCCGCAGCCAGCAATATGTGGATGTGTTCCGCTCCTACGCCGAGATATTCCCCGAGCGCATGAACGACGAGGCAGAATCAACCGTCGCCGCATCCTTCGCCCGCGCGTTTCCCTGCCGCTGACTAGCGATAGGTGCCGAAGACGTTCTGACTTTTGCCGCTCGCGTCGGTGATGCTCAGGAACGGATCCTGTTCTGCCCCGCCCAGCTGCAGCCCCATGACAATGCGGTCACGGCCCGATTTATCCTTCATGATCATCACGGGCGATTCATTTTCGCCCGCCAGGCGGAACAGCAGCCGGATATGGCCCGTCGTATCGGATAAAGCCAGCAGCGGCAACCCGCGCTCGCCCGCGCCGTTATACGTGCCCATTTGCAATCTCATCTGCCCGTTTTCGCCGTAAAAGACCTGTCCCGGCTGCCCGTCGCTCACATAGGTGGCGATACCCTTGGCGTTCTTCTGGTCGCGCAGCGCAAAGTAGCTGTCGGACTGACCTTGTGCATCCGCCGCTTTTGGCGCGAACACCGCTTGGCCCACGAAGCCGCCCGTGAAAGAAAAAGCCGCGATCAAAAAACACGCGGCAACCGTTTTCTTTATCGTCATATCAATCTCCTGTTATGCTTTTTGTTCCCATTTGCCGCCATCGCCCTGCTGGTAATAGGCGATGGTATGGCCTTGTTCCTTGTACTGCTTCCATCGCGCGCGCGCCGCCTGCACCGCATTGTCGTCGTTGCCATCGAAAATTTCGCAGGCGAGCGTGAAGCGGCTTACATCATCGCACGCCGCACCATCGGTTAAGATCAGCACATTCGCGCTATTTGGGTTTGCGTCTTCGTCGGTCAGGAAAACCGGCTGGTCGGCTTCGGTGCCGTCCTTGACATAGCCATGCGGCAGGAAGCTGGCGGGGTCATAGGTCCACAGGGCTGTATCCAGCGCCTCCACCCGTTCGCGTGACCCTGCCTTGACCAGCACGCGGTATTTGCGCTCCAGCGCCTTTGCCACGATTTCGGGCAGCGCCTGTTCGAGGCGCTTCACGGTCAGGTGGTAAAAACGGACATCCGTCATGCTTGCTTGGAACCTCTGAAATACCCTATGATTATTGGGAGATTTATACGAAAGCGCAAGGACATATGGACTGGAAAACGGCATCTGCCGACGAAAAACTGGCATTGGTGCGCGATATCAACCGCGTCGAGCCTGTGTATAAATTCAGCCCCGATGACAGCATCGTGGAAACCCTGCCGCTTGCCTTTTACCCCGGCGGGCAGCTTGTGTCGATCGTCAAGCCCATGCCGCTTCAGCCTCAATTGTGGTACGTGAAGCTGCCCGAAGAAATCGTCAACCTTGACGGTTCGACCGCCAATATCCATCACCTGAACGACCGCGCGCCGCTGCAGTTATCGCAACAGACCATCGCCGACTACCTGAAATTCCGCCTCTATTTCGCCGGAAATATGTGGATGGAAGGCGTGGTGGCGATCGAGGCAGCCGAGGGCTTTCATGCGACCGCGCGCGTTCTGGAACAGGAAGGCCTGTTCGAAAAAAAATTCACGGTTAGCCCGCGCGGCGAAATCACCCTGCAAAGCAAGAAAAAGCTGGGCAGCGGCAAGCGCGTCCCCGACCGCTTCAGCTTTTAAGCCTCCGCCGCCATTTTCTGCAGCCGCACGTAATCGGTTTTGCCCGTACCCAACACGGGAATTTCCGACGGCACGATCTTTTTCGGCACCGACAACTCGCTTAAACCTGACGCCTTGAAATGCGCGGAAATCGCATCGGACACTGCGTTCGGATAGGTCGTGAACAGGATCAGCTTCTCGCCCTTCTTGTCGTCCTTAACGCTCACAACCGCGTGCTGGTGGCCCGGCCAGAGTTTTTGCAACGCCATTTCAACAGCGGTCAGCGACACCATTTCGCCTGCGATTTTCGCAAAGCGTTTCATGCGCCCCTTGATGGTGATAAAGCCGTCTTCATCCAGCGCCACGATATCGCCGGTATCGTACCAGCCTTCATCGGGCGGCTGCAAAATACCGGGGGCATCGGCCTTCAGGTAGCCCATCATCACGTTGGGCCCGCGCATGACCAGCTTGCCGGAATTTTCCTCGATCCCCTCGACCTGTTCGAGTTTGTGGTCGATGCCGGGCATCAGGCGGCCGACGCTGCCGGCCTTGTTGTGCATCGGCGTGTTGATCGAAATGACCGGCGCGGTTTCGGTCGCGCCATATCCTTCGAAAATCCGCACGCCGTATTTTTCGGCATAGACGCGGCGCGTCTCGTCCTTCAGCTTCTCCGCACCTGCAAACACGTAGCGGATAGCGTGGAAATCGTACGGATGCGCAAAACGCGCATAACCCGAAAGGAAGGTGTCCGTGCCGAACAGGATGGTCGCATTCGTGTCGTAAATCAGTTCCGGCACGATGCGGTAATGCAGCGGCGACGGGTAATAAAACGCACGCATGCCGGACAGGATCGGCAGCAGCGTGCCGCCGGTCAGACCGAAGGAATGGAACATCGGCAGGCAGTTGAACACGATGTCCTTCGGGCCGAAATCGATACGGCTCGCCACCTGATAGCGGTTGGACTGGATGTTCCGGTGCGACAGGACGACGCCCTTGGGCGTACCTTCCGAGCCGGAGGTGAACAGGATAACCGCAGGATCATGCGCGCTGGCCTTGCGGCGGAAGCTATCAAGCGTTGCGGGCATATAACGCGCGGCGAGGCCGTAGAGCCGTTCGACAAAGCCGATTTCGGCGCGCAAATCCTCCAGATACACGAATTCGACGCCGACCGCCTGCATCGCCTCGATCGTCGGGCCCATCTTGCCCATCTCGATAAAGCGGCGCGAAGTGATGACGGTTTTCAGCTTCGCCGTTTCGCAGGCGCTGACGACCTGCGCAGGGCCAGAGGAAAAATTGATCATCGCCGGCACTTTGCGCAGCGCATGGAGCGCAAAAAAGGCGACTGATGTGCCAACCATGTTCGGCAGCAGCACCCCGACGGCAGGTATCGTCGCGCCTTCGCCCGTTTTCAGGCGCTTGTCCATGACCTTGGCCAGTACAAAGGCACGGCTGATGAAGTCGCGGTAGGTGACAGGCTCGCGCAAGGGGTCTTCTGCGATGATATGCTTGGTGCCATAGAGGCGCGATGCCGACATCAGGGAGGTAAACAGCGGCTTGTCGATTTCGCTGGCATCGAACACCATTTGCGACATCATGTCATACAGCTGCGCGCCCGCGAGCTGGCGGCGGCGGCGGCCGAAGACACCTTCCGGCAGTTCGAACTTGCGTGGCGGCAGGATGGTCATGGTGATCTTGGGAAAACGGCGCAGCACGGTTTTTCCGGCGGAGCGGGAGAACGGCGTATATTGCGCGCCGTCGATGCGTATCGGCAGCACCATCGCGCCCGCTTTGTCGGCGATCATGCCGGGGCCTTCATAGACCTTCATCAGCGAGCCGGTCATCGAAATGCGGCCTTCGGGAAAAATCATGCCCGTCTTGCCGCTCTTTACTACGTCGATCAGCGATTTCAGCGCCAGCGGATTGGTGGGATCGACCGGATAGGCATCGACCATGCGGAGCAAGGGTTTCATCCACCACGCCCGCGCGATGTAGGTATTGACGGCAAAAGTGATCTTGTTCGGAAGGTACGCAGCAATCAGCGCAGCATCTAGGAACGAAGTGTGGTTCGCGATAATCAGCACGCGGTCGCCCGCTTTCTCGAAATTCTCCAGCCCCTTCACTTCGACGTTATACGCCCATTTGAAAATCGCGCGGCAGACGGAACGCAGCAGCGCGTCCGGCAGCAATTGCACGATGTAAATGGCGACAAGGATATCCATCAGCGCCATAGCAAGGAAAATGCCCGGGATGCTGGCACCCGCCTTGAGCAGCACCGCGCCGATGATGGACGACGCCACCATGAACAGCGCGTTCATGATATTCAGCCCCGCAATCATGCGCGCCATGTAATTGGGGTCGGTGCGTTTTTGAACGATGGCATAAAGCGGCACGACGAACATCCCGCCCGACACCGCAATCGCCAGCAGGTCGGCCACGATGCGCCAGTTGCCGGGCTGCGACAGGAAGGTGGATGCCGTCAGCAGGTTCGGCTGCGGCGGCAGCGCGGCATTGGCTGCAAAATAAAGGTCGATGCCGAACACCGCCATGCCGATTGCCGCGAGCGGCACATAGGTCGCCTGCACCTGCCCCTTCAACAGTTTCGAGCAAAGGACCGAACCAGCAGCAATACCGACCGAGAATAGCGTCAGCAGCAGCGTCACGACGCTTTCATCGCCGCCCAGATAAATTTTGGCGAAGGCGGGGAATTGCGTCAGATAGGTCGCCCCCACCAGCCAGAACCATGAAACCGCAAGAATGGCGCGGTAAATGCCGGTATTTTCCTGCGTTGCCGCCAGAATTTTCTGTGTTTCCTCCCAGAAGTTGCGGTTGATGACGAGGTCAGGCGATGGGCCCGGCGCCGCCGGAATGAACCGGCTGGCGCAATACCCCGCTACAGCGACCGTTACACAGGCGACGGAAATAATAACTTCTCCCAATTCGCGATGCGCAATCAGCACACCGCCCGCAATCGTGCCCAACAGGATCGCCATAAACGTGCCTGCCTCGACATAGGCGTTGCCGCTCAGCAATTCTTTGCCTTCAAGATGCTGGGGCAGAACCGCGTATTTCACGGGCCCGAAAAAAGTGGAATGCAGCCCCATGCAGAACAGCACGACGAACAGCACGAACAGGCTATGCGTCAGGAAACCTACCGCCGCCAGCAGCATAAAGCCGATCTCAGCGATCTTCACATACTGCGCAATCCGTGCGCGGTCGATTTTATCCGCGAACTGCCCTGCTGTGGCGGAGAACAGGAAGAACGGCAGGATAAACACCCCCGCCGCCATGGTGACCAGTATTTGCGGCGGGATCGAGGTTTCCGTCGCAAGCCGGAAAGTGATGAGCATCGCCATCGCCGTCTTGAACAGGTTGTCGTTGAACGCGCCCAGGAATTGCGTCAGGAACAGCGGAAAAAACCGCCGCGATTTCAGGATGGACATGCGTTGTCGCGCCCCTCGTCAGATGGTTAAAGAGACGCCCGGAAGAAGCCCGGCCGCCTTATTCGAAGTTTTCCGCCACGAAACGGTCGAGCAGGCGCACGCCGAACGCCGACGCGCCCTTCGGCGCTGCCGTGCGGTCTTTGTTGTTCCATGCTACGCCCGCGATATCGAGATGCGCCCATTTCACGCCCGGCTGGATGAACCGCTTCAGGAAATGCGCGCCGATGGCGGAACCCGCGTCGCGGCCGCCCGAGATGTTCTTGATGTCGGCAGCGGGGCTGTCGATCGCCTTGTCCCAGGCATCATTCAGCGGCAGGCGCCAGAGTTCTTCGCCGACCGACTGGCCAGCCAAAGTCAATTGCTGCGCAAGGCCGTCATCGTTCGAGAACAGACCCGCATATTCATGACCCAGCGCGATGATGACCGCGCCCGTCAGCGTCGCAAGATCGACGATATGCGTAGGCTGGAACTGTTCTTGCGCATACCACAGCGCGTCGCACAGGATCAGGCGGCCTTCGGCATCGGTGTTCAGGATTTCAATTGTCTGGCCGGACATGGATGTCACGATGTCGCTGGGGCGGCAGGCATTGCCCGACGGCATGTTTTCGGCCAGCGCAACCACGCCCACCACGTTCACCTTCGCGCCGCGCGCGGCCAGCGCGTACATCAGGCCGGTCACGGCCGCTGCACCCGCCATATCCCATTTCATGTCTTCCATGCCCGCGCCGGGTTTCAGCGAAATACCGCCGGTATCGAACGTCACGCCCTTGCCGACGAAGCAGATCGTTTTGTCTTTCTTGCTGCCGCCGTGATATTCCATGGTCACCAGTTTCGGCTCGCGCGCGGAACCTTGCCCGACGGCCTCCAGCGCGCCCATGCCAAGCTTCTGGATTTCCTTCATGCCGAGCGTCTTGACCTTCACGCCCAGCGGCACCAGCTCGCTCTTGATGATATCGGCAAAGCTGGCGGGATAGAGATGATTGGGGGTTTCGGAGACGAGGTCGCGCGTCAGGTAGACGCCGTCGATCAGCGTATCGGCCTCATCGAACAGCTTCTTGGCCTTTTGCGGATGGTCAACGGTGAAGCTGAGCGATTTCACGGTCGGCTTTTTGTCTTTGGGTTCTTTCGTCAGGTATTTGTCGAAGCGGTAGGACGACAGAACCGCGCCCGCCGCCATGCTGCACGCCGCTTCATTGGCATCGAGGTGCTTGAGCGCAAGGCCTTCCGACGAAAACGCCAGTTCCGCGCTTGCCGCCTTGCGGGCGTTCAGCAGTGAGACGACCGTGCCGCCGATTTTTTCAAAATCCGTTTCCTTCAGGTCTTCGGTCTTGCCAAGGCCGACGATGACCAGATGGCGGTGGGGCAGGCCTTCGGGCCCCGAAATTACCAGCGTTTGCGCTTTTTTGCCCTCGAAGCTCTCCGCCTCGATCGCGCGTTTCAGCGCGCCGTTGGTTTTCTTGTCCGCCCATTTGCCGCCCTCCAGCAATTTGCCGCCCTCGGTCGCAAAGGCGACAAAGGCATCGGATTTGGGGGCTTTTGAATCGAAAGAGATTTTCATGGCAGACCTATTTTTCTTCCTTTTTGGGACGGGAGAGGCTAAAAAACCTTAGAGGATAAATATAAAGAGGTGGTTAAGACGAAGTCCACCCAAAGATTGCCCGGAAGCAGGTCATGCTGATTACCCGCTACCTTATGAAGAATCTGGTTTCCGCGACCATTTTCGTCACGCTTGCGCTGACGATGGTGGTGCTGCTGACGCAATCCTTGAAGATTCTGGAACTGGTTGCCAATTCCGATGCACCGCCCGGCCTGTTCGTCAAAATGGTCGCGTTGTCCCTTCCCAAGTTTCTGGAAACCATCCTGCCCGTCGCCCTCGTGATTGCGACGATTTTCACCTATAACAAGTTTATTATGGATAACGAGCTGGTCGTGCTGCGTTCTTGCGGCTTTGACCACCATGCGCTTGCCCGCCCTGCCCTGCTGCTGGCAGCCTGCACAGTCATCGGCATGCTGGTGCTGACGACCTATGCGACACCCGTATCCTATACTGCCATGCAGTCCCTGCGCACGCAGGTGATGTCGAAATATTCGGCCTTTCTGCTGCGCGAAGGCGTGTTCAATACCTTCGGCAAGGACCTGACCGTTTACGTGCGCGGGCGCGACCGCAACGGCGACCTGACCGGCATCCTGATCCACGACCGCCGCGACAAGAACAAACCGCCCAGCACAACCACCGCCAAGCGCGGCCGCCTGGTGATGAACAAGGACATCCCGACCATTCTGGTGCAGGACGGCATGCGGCAGCAGATGGATACGGCCAGCAATTCCGTCAGCCGCCTTTACTTCTCAGAATACATGATCGAGGTCAATTCGCTCGACACAGGCCAGCGCGTGCGCAACCGCGATTACAGCGAACGCACCCTGCCCGAGCTGCTGCGCCCCGACATGTCCGTGAAATACGACCGCGACCACCGCGAGGTGTTTCTGGCCGAAGCCCATGCCGACCTTGTGCGCCCGTTCCTGTCGGTCGCCTTTGTGCTGCCGGCGCTCGCAGTTCTGCTGGTCGGCCCGTTCAACCGGCGCGGACAGGGACGTAAGGTGACGGTCGCCGTGCTGATTATCGTCGTCATTCTGGCGGCGAACCTGATGCTGACCAGCACAACAAGACGGCATATCGAACTGGCGCCGCTGCTGTACATCGCGGTTTTTGCGCCCATTTTCGCCAGTTATTACGCGCTGGGGCTGCGGGGCGAACAGCAGATCATGGCGCTGCTGCGCCGCTGGAACGAGCGCCGCGGGCCGCAGGCGGGGGGGCTGGCATGATTTCATCCCCGACCCTGTTCCGTTATATCAGCCGCAGTTTCATGTTCAACGTACTGATGATTTCTTTCGTGCTGATCGGGCTTGTTTTCGTCATCAACTCGATCGAGCTGCTCCGCCGCGCGGCGACGCACCCCGATATAGGCCTGCCGCTGGTGATCCAGATGTCGCTGCTGTCGCTGCCGCAATTCGTAGAGCGTGTGCTGCCCTTTGCCGTGCTGTTCGGGTCGATCTATACCTGCTGGCGGCTGAACAAGACGCATGAACTGGTCGTCATCCGTTCCTCCGGCCTGTCGGCATGGCAGTTCCTGTTCCCGATGATGGCGGCGGCGATGCTGTTCGGGTTGTGCGTCACCACGATGATGAACCCGATTTCCGCCATCTTGTCCGCGAAATACGAACAGTTGGAGGACACACACCTGAAGGCCAAGCAAAGCACGGTCGCCATCCTGCGCACCGGCATCTGGCTGCGGCAGCCGGTCGAAAAGGGCTATGCCCTGATCCATGCCGCAGGTTTCGACCAGCAGGAATGGAAGCTGTCGGATGTCATCGTGTTCTTTTTCGACGATGAAGATAATTTCACCCGCCGGATCGACAGCCCGCTGGCATTCCTGCGCGACGGGCATTGGGAACTGCGGAACGCCCTGCTGAACGATCGCAACGGGGTTACCCGCCGCGACATAGAATTATTGAAAACAGAGCTGACCGCCAGCAAGATCGAAGAATCGTTCTCCTCGCCCGAAACGATTTCCTTCTGGAGCCTGCCCGAATATATCCGGATTATGGAAGAAACCGGCTTCCCCGCCACCCGGCTGCATATCCGCCTCCATTCCCTGATGGCGCAGCCGTTCTTTTTCGTGGCGATGGTGCTGCTGGCTGCGACATTTTCGCTACGCCCGCCAAGATTCGGGGGGGCGGGGGTACTGTTAGCCCTTGGCGTAGCCATTGGATTCTTTGTATTCTTCATGGACTCAATGCTCGGCGCTTTCGGACTGTCGCAAAAGATTCCCGCGTATCTCGCAGCCTGGACACCCGCGATCGTTAGCCTGCTTCTGGGGACAACTGCTTTGTTGCACCTCGAGGACGGTTAAGAATTGAGTAATGCTATGTAGTTAAAGTGGTATTCAGCACTATATTGAACGCAAGAACGGAAAATTTGAACATGTCTCGGGCAGCTAACCTCTCTACCAAAATTATGACCATCGCGCTTTGCGGCTTTCTGGCCGTCAGCGCCACTTCCTGCGCGAAGTCGGTCAATCCCGAAACCGGTTACAAAACAGGCATCAACGACCCGATCGAGCCGTTCAACCGCGGCGTTTTCGCCTTCAACAACATCCTCGACATCGCCCTGATCGAGCCCGTCGCAAAAGTTTATAATTTCATCCTGCCGGGCTTCGTGCGCGACGGCGTGCAGAACTTCATGCGCAACCTGCGCTCGCCGATCATCATCGGTAACCAGCTGCTGCAATTCGACCTCAAGGGCGCCGGCGTTGCGACCGCGCGCATGATCATCAACACCACCGCCGGTATCGGCGGTCTGGTGGATGTGGCCTCCGCGCAGGGCCTTGCCTATGAACCCGAAGATTTCGGCCAGACGCTGGCCGTGTGGGGCCTCGGCGACGGCTTCTACCTCGTCCTGCCCGTCATCGGCCCGTCGTCACTGCGCGACACCGGCGGCATGGTGGCAGACGGTCTGGCCGATCCGCTGCGCCTGCTCGCGCACAACACCGACAACATGTGGTGGTACTACACCCGCCTTGGCGTCGAGGGTCTTGATACCCGCGCACGCCTTGTGAAGGCGGTTGAAGACCTCCGCGCGAACAGCCTCGACTACTACGCGGCTGTCCGTTCCGCCTACTCGCAAAAACGCCAGTCGCTGATCCGCGACGAACGTGCGGGCGACAGCGCGGCGATCCCCGACTACGGCAATTAACAATAAAAAAAGAGGTAAATAGAGAATGCGTTTCCACCTGATACTTGCGGCTTTCGCGTTCATCCTGTTTGCCTCGCCTGCCGCCTTCGCCGCCAAAACCGACGATACGCCGGCAGCCCAGTTCGTGCAGAAAATGGGCGACAAGGCGCTGACATCCCTCACCGACCGCGACCTCGCCGCGAATGTGCGCGCAACCCGCGTCCGCAGCTTGCTGCGCGATAATTTCGACGTGCAGACCATCGGTCGCTTCGTGATGGGCCCCTCGTGGAAAACCGCAACGGCAGCCCAAAAATCGCAATACATGGACCTCTTCGAGGACATGATTGTTGCGACCTACACCAAGCGCTTCTCCGAATATTCGGGCCAGTCGTTCAAGGTGACGGGATCGACCAAATCAAACGAAACCGACAGTCTGGTCAAAAGCCAGATCCTGCAAAAAGACGGCCCGCCCGTGATGGTGGACTGGCGCGTACGCAACAAGGGCGCCGGCTTTAAAGTCGTCGATGTCGTCGTTGAAAACATCAGCATGACCATGACCCAGCGCGACGATTTCGCGGGCGTCATCAGCAGCAAGGGCATCGACGGTTTGCTCGACGTCCTGCGCCAGCGCGCCGGCAAAGTCGCCAAGAAATAGCCGCCCGAACAGCGGATACAAAAAAAGCCCGGAAGACATTCCGGGCTTTTTTTTCTTGGCCACTTTCGCCGCTTACGACGCGCGGCGCAGGGGTTTGTATTTGAGGCGGTGGGGCTGGTCCGCGTCTTCGCCGAAGCGTTTCTTGCGGTCCTTTTCGTAGTCTTCATAGTTGCCTTCAAAGAAGGTCACCTGACTGTCGCCCTCGAAGGCCAGCATATGCGTCGCCAGACGGTCGAGGAACCAGCGGTCGTGCGAGATGACGACCGCGCAGCCTGCATAGTTTTCCAGCGCGTCTTCAAGCGCGCCCAGCGTTTCGGTATCAAGGTCGTTGGTCGGTTCGTCGAGAAGCAGCAGGTTGGCGGGATCTTTCAGCATCTTGGCCAGATGGACGCGGTTGCGCTCGCCGCCCGACAGGATGCCGACCTTTTTCTGCTGGTCGGGGCCGCGGAAACCGAAGGAGCCGCAATAGGCGCGGGTGTTCACTTCGCGCTTGCCGAGATAGAAAATATCGTTGCCGCCGGAAATTTCCTGCCAGACGTTATGGTCCGATGCGAGGCTGTCGCGGCTCTGGTTCACATAGCCGAGCTTCACGGCATCCGACACCACCACATCGCCGCTATCGGGCTTTTCCTCGCCCGTGATCATGCGGAACAGGGTGGTTTTACCCGCGCCGTTCGGGCCGATCACGCCGACGATGCCGCCCGGCGGCAGCTTGAAGGACAGGTTTTCGATCAGCAGGCGGTCGTCATAGCCCTTCGACACGTTCTTGAATTCGACCACGTTCTGGCCAAGGCGCGGCGGCACGGGGATGATGATCTGCGCCGTGCGCGTCTTTTCGTACTTTTCCGATTCCGCCAGCAGGTCGTTATAGGCGGTGATGCGCGCCTTGGATTTTGCCTGACGGGCCTTGGGCGACTGGCGCACCCATTCCAGCTCGCGCGCCAGCGTTTTCTGGCGGCTTTCGTCCTCGCGGCCTTCCTGTTCAAGGCGTTTTGCTTTCGCCTCCAGATAGCCGGTGTAGTTGCCTTCGTAAGGAATGCCCGAACCGCGGTCGAGCTCCAGAATCCAGCCCGTGACATGGTCGAGGAAGTAGCGGTCGTGCGTGACCATCACAACCGTGCCCCGGTAATCCAGCAGCGTGCGCTGCAGCCATGCGACGGATTCAGCGTCCAGATGGTTGGTCGGTTCGTCGAGCAGCAGCAGGTCGGGCTTTTCCAGCAGCAGGCGGCACAGCGCCACGCGGCGTTTTTCACCGCCCGACAGATGCGTCACTTTCGCATCCGGCGGCGGGCAGCGCAGCGCATCCAGCGCGATTTCAAGCGTGCGCTCGAGGTTCCAGCCGTCGGCCGCTTCGATCTGCGTCTGCAATTCGCCCTGTTCGGCCATCAGCGCGTCGAAATCGGCGCCTTCTTCCGAGAATTTGTTGGTGATCTCGTTATAGCGGTCGAGCAGCGCCTTGGTGTCCTTCATCGCCTCCATGACGTTTTCAAGGACGGTCTTGTCGGGATCGAGCTGCGGCTCCTGCGGCAGGTAGCCGATGCGCACGCCGTCGGCGGCCCATGCTTCACCGTTGAAGTCTTTCTCCACGCCCGCCATGATTTTCAAAAGCGAGGATTTACCCGACCCGTTCGGACCCAGCACGCCGATCTTCACGCCCGGCAGGAAGCTCAGGTAAATCCCGTTCAGGACTTTCTTTCCGCCCGGATAGGTCTTGGAAAGGTCCTTCATGACGTAGATATACTGGTAAGATGCCATCGCGCGCTCCTTATAAAATACAGTCGTTATATATATAAAGAGTCGCGCAGCAGGGCAAGCCTGACGCGCGAGCAGTCAAAAAAATCCAATAAAATCAGACAGCCGTAATTAAACGGCGCTCATGCCAAGGCACAGCACGATCATGATCGCGCCAAGGGCACCCGCATATTTCTCGTTCGTGGTGATCCAGCCCATCAGGTTATGCAGTTCGGTCATGATGGCGGCGTTCATCTTTTCCTTGAGCGAAGGTTCAAAACGGTGGAACGCGTAAGGCAGCGCCATAACGAACAGCACAAGGTTGGCAAACATCGGCAGCAGCATCGCCGCGATGGTCGCGCCGGAAGTCAGCAGGCCTGCCATCAGCACCGGCACGGCAAATGCCGCGATAAAACCGTAAATCAGTGTCAGAACCGCAATATCGTCGATCTTGGACTTGATCACGTTAATCGCTTTTTCCAGCGCAGGCGGCTTTTTGGGAATTGAGCTGCTGAGATAAAGAAGCGAAAAAACAGCAAGCGCACAGAGCGTAATAAGCCCCAACAAACCTAGCATTTGAATAACCTCATGAAATTGCCCTGCTTTTAATTCAGCACACCATGCGACGGGATGCAAGTGGGCTGGTTAGCGGGATGTGTTCATGATCTGCAGCAGCAGCATGCGCGCCTGCTGCTTGTCGGCGGGGTTGGGCGCCCGTTCGATATATTGCTCCAGCGCGGTCTTTGCCTGCCCGTTCTGGCCCAGCTTGGCATACAGGATGCCTTTGTCGAACAGCGTGCGGTGTTCCTCGGGGGCCAAGGCCTCCATCGCCTCGACCACGATCACGGCCTGCGCGTATTCTTCGGATTCAATCAGGCGTTTTTTCAGGTTGTTTTCGAGCCGCAGCAGCATGTCGCGGTTGCTGACTGCATCGTAAAAGTTATGGGAAAGCTCAGCCTTATCGCCCGCAATCGATTTCAGCAGCTGGCGCAGTTCCGCCGCGTTCATTTCCTGGCCCTGCCGGAACGGATCGAGGATCACGCGCTCCCCGTCCTTTTCCATCCGCACAAGGAAATGCCCGGGGAAATTCAACCCCTCGATCGGCCAGCCCAGCCGGCGCGCGACATCGATATAGATGATGCCGATCGCAATCGGCAGCCCCTTGCGCCGTTCGATCACGCGGATCAGGTTGGCATTCTGGATGTCGTCGTATTTTTCGGTATCGCCTGCATAACCATGCGATTCATGGATCGCCTTTTTCAGGACGGAGACGCGCAAAGCCAGCGTGTCTTCGTCCTTCGCCCTCAGGCGCGCATCGAAATCTTCCTGCGCGGTGTCGGCCAGTTTTTTCAGGTGGTTGCGGAACCGCTCAGGCTTCACGCCCGGCAGGAACAACAAACCCAATGCCAGCGCCGTTTCGCCAAGATCAACCGTTGCATCGTCCTGCAGCCCCGCCAGCCGCACATACTGGAACGCTTCGTCCGGCGTTTCGAACCGGTGAAGGTCGTTCAAGTCATCGGGAGGTTCGATAGACGACGCGCAGGTCAATGGATGGAGCTTTCGATCTCGCCGGTCGCGGGGTTAACGATGCCGGGCGGCGTTTCGCCGCGCAGGCGCACATAGCTGGTCACGCTTTTGACGTATTTGGTGTTGCGCGCGTAATCCAGCACGCGGTCGAGTTCTTTCTGGTCCTGCGCGACGCCCATCAGGTAAACCACGCCGCCGACCGTTTCGATCGAGTAATTGATGGACTGCACGTATTTGTCGAACATCAGCCTTGCCTTGATGTCGCTGGTGATCCAGCTGTCGGTCATGTATGCGCCGACCCCGATATCCTTATCGACGGAAATTTCGTTGATCACCTGACGCACGCCGTCGGCCTGCCACGCAAGGCGCACGGCATCGACGCGCATATCCGCGTTCGGCACCTTGCCCGTGATCAGCACGCGGCCTTCCTTGACCGTCATCGACAGGCGCGCATACATTTTGGAATCATGCTTCAGCCACAGGTCGGTGATAGCAAGGCGGATCGAGGTGTCTGTCGCGGCGGTTTTCAGCCCGCCTTCCTGCGCGGCGGCCACGCCCACGGTCGCGCCCGCGCCCGTCGCCAGGGCAAGCGGCGTGCAGCCCTGCACAAAAGCGGGCAGCGACAGCGCCAGCAAAGCGGTGATAATTTTTTTCATGACAGGACCCTCGGTTTAATCAGAATGCGTTCAGCAGATGCTGCGGCATTTTGCCGGGCGCCATGATCAGCGCGTCGAACCTGCTCTCGAATACACTATATTGCGTATGCTTCATGAGGTAAAGCTCCGCCGCGCGGCGCACGCGCGTCTGGTTGATGCGGGTGATGGCTTCCGCCGCGTCTTCATGCGTGCGGCGCAGTTTTACCTCGACGAAGCAGATCACGCCGTAGCGCAACGCGATGATATCGACCTCGCCGACATGCGTCTTGAAACGGCGTTCCAGAATTTTATATCCCTTCATCCGCAAAAAAAGCGCGGCCATGGTTTCGGCCGCCATGCCTTTATTATGCCCGGATTTGCCGTTCAGTTTTTCCGCGATTTTTTTTGAAATCGTGTCCGTGATCTTTTTCATTTCCTGCCCTTCAGCAGCAATGCCCGCTGGTAGAGGTCGCTTTTGCGCTGGCCGGATTTCGCGGCGACGAAACCCGCCGCGTCCTTTACGCCCATGCCCTCGACCTCCATCATTTTCAAAAGCAGCGCGTCGGTCGCATCCTGCGTCCAGATATCGCCGTCGCTTGCGCCCGGGCCCTCGACAACCACCACGATTTCGCCCTTCGGCGCGCCTTCCGCATCGTAATGACCGGCAAGGGAGGTCAGGGTATCACGCCGTATTTCCTCGAATTTCTTGGTCAGTTCGCGCGCAACCGATGCGCGGCGGTTGCCAAGGATTTCCGCCATGTCGCGCAGGCTTTCGGCCAATCGCGGCGCGGTTTCATAGAATATCAGCGTGCAGGGCACGGCCTTCACATCCGTCAGCGCCGATTTGCGCGCGGCGCTTTTGGGCGGCAGGAAACCCGCGAACATGAATTTGTCGCTGGGCAGCGCCGACAGCACCAGCGCCGTCAGCGTCGCGGTCGCGCCGGGCACGCAGGTCACGTAAAGGCCTTCTTTCACCGCTTCATCGACCAGCTTGTAGCCGGGGTCGGAAACCAGCGGCATGCCGGCATCGGATATCAGCGCGATGCGCTCCCCCGCCTTCAGCCGCCGGATGATCTGCGGGCGCATCTCGTCGGCGTTATGGTCGTGATAGGGAATCTTCGGGGTATCAAGGCCGTGATAGCTGGTCAGCTTGCCCGCTTCGCGCGTATCCTCGCAGGCGATGGCGTCCACTTTCCCTAATACCTCGATCGCGCGCAAAGTGATGTCGCCCATGTTGCCGATGGGTGTCGCTACGATATAAAGACCACCATCGAGGTCAGATTCAAGTTTTCGTGCCATAGGCGATGACTATAATGGAGACCTTGAAATTATCGGGGCTTTGCCCGTCAACCGGAGTATATCGAAAAAATGTTCAAGCCTGTCCAGTTTTTATTCGCGGCCCTTTTCGCCCTCACCTTGTCCGGTTGCGTCACGGGCGGCACCTATAGCGGCAATATGCCGGGCAATACCGGCGTCGTGACCAACGACCCCAACGCGATGCCGAACCTGGGCTGGCAGACGGCGGGCGACCGCCGCGACCTTGCGCAGCAAAGCGCCGCCGTGCAGCGCGACCCCAACCGTCCCGGCCTTGTTTCGACCACCAAAAAAGTGAAGGTCGCGCTGCTGCTGCCGCTGTCCGGCAAAAACGCCGATCTGGGCCAGTCGATGCTGAAGGCGGCGCAGATGGCGCTGTTCGATGTGGGATCTGCCAATTTCGAAATGGTGCCGAAGGATACGAAAAGCACGCCCGACGGCGCGTCGATGGCCGCGCAGGAAGCCGCCAATAGCGGCGCTTCCATGTTCCTCGGCCCCATCTTCGCCGAAGATGTGCGCGCGGTGAAGCCTGTTTCATCCGCCCGTAACATCCCGATGCTGGCCTTCACCACCGACTGGACGCTGGGCGGCGGCGACACGTACATCATGGGCTTCCTGCCCTTTGCGCAGGTCGCACGCGTCGCGCAATACGCGAAAACCCATGGCGGCGACCGCGTCGCGGTATTCGCCCCCACCACACCCTATTGCGATGCCGTGATCGGCACGCTGAACCGCGCGGGCGTCAGCGCCGTGAAGGTGCAGCGTTACGCGCCGCAGCAGGCGGACCTGACCAGCGCGGTTGCCAGCTTCGCCGAAACGTCCAAGACCGGCGCGGGCTACAGCTTCAACGCGCTGATGATGCCGGTCGGCGGCGAAAGCATGCGCTCGCTGGCTTCCGTCCTGTCTCAGAACGGCATCAACAACCGCAACACGCGCTTCCTTGGCACTGGATTGTGGGACGATACCGCGCTGTCGGGCGACCCTGCCGTGTTCGGCGGCTGGTTCGCAGCGCCCGACCCCGCCGCGCGCCGCGATTTCGAACGCCGTTACAGCGAAAACTACGGCGGCGCGCCCTTGCGTCTTTCTTCGCTCGCCTATGACGCGACCGCGCTTGCGGCGGTGCTGGCGCGCACCGGCGGCGACGGCAATGCCTATAGCCGCGACCGGCTGATGAACCAGCGCGGCTTTGCCGGCATCGACGGCATCTTCCGCTTCCGCGGCGACGGCTTGTCGGAACGCGGGCTGGCCGTGCTGGAAATCCGCTCGGGCGGCGCGAAAGTGATCGATCCCGCGCCCACCGCCTTCCTGGGCTCCGGCAGCTGATGACGCTTGCCGCGATACAACAACGCATGAAGGCCGCCTGCGAACAAGCAGCGCGGCCTTTGTCGTCCGTGCAGCTGGTCGCGGTCAGCAAGATGCAGCCCGATGACGCCGTTGCCGCCGTGCTGGACGCAGGCCAGCGCGTCTTCGGCGAAAACCGTGTGCAGGAAGCGAAAGAACGCTGGCTGCCCCTGCGCGAAAAATACAGCGACCTGACACTGCACCTGATCGGCCATCTGCAATCGAACAAGGCGAAGGAAGCCGTTGCCCTGTTCGACGTGATCGAAACGGTCGATTCAGAAAAACTGGCCGGCGCGCTGAAGAACGAGATGGATAAACAATCCCGCCCCCTGCCCTGCTTCATTCAGGTCAACACCGGCGAGGAAGAACAGAAGGGCGGCGTCGCGCCACGCGATGTCGAAAAACTTTTCCGTTTCTGCACCGATGCGGGGCTCAATATATATGGGTTGATGTGCATCCCGCCGGTCGATGAAATTCCCGACCCGCATTTCGCCCTGTTGAACAAGCTGGCAAAAGGACTCGGCCTGTCCCATTTAAGCATGGGGATGAGCGCGGATTTCGAGACCGCGATTCGATACGGCAGCACGCATATTCGCGTCGGTAGCGCCCTTTTCGGGATTAGGGAAAATCCTAAAAAATAGTAATTTCAATATCTTATAAATTAAATCCTCATTCTGGCAAATCATCCTTGTCATTGCGGAATGTCGTTGACATAATGCCCTCACTTCGCCATAAAAGACACGAACCAAAGACTTAAAAGAATTAGGCAAGAGCCACGGCCCGACGACAGGAAATGTCTTTCATTTCCAAGCGCGTTTAGAGAAATAAACCGCCCTGTCGAAGCCGCCAAAAAGAAACTAAAAACTGGAGAGCACACACATGGGTAAAATTGTCGGGATTGACCTCGGTACCACGAAATCAGCCATCGCGATTTACGAGAACGACCAGCCGAAAATCTATCAGAACCTGAAGGGCAAGCGCACGACGCCGTCCTATGTCGCCCTGAAAAAAACCACCGACAAGAAAACCAAGGAAGTCTCCGAAGAATGGATCGTCGGCGAAGCCGCGAAAAACCAGACCATCATGAACCCGCTGAACACGCTGTACGGCGTGAAGCGCCTGATCGGCCGCCGCTTCGACGATCCCGAAGTGCAGAAAATGGAAAAACTGGCTTCCTATAAAATCGTGAAAGGCCCGAACGGCGACGCCTGGGTTGAAGTCGATGGCAAGCCGATGGCGCCCGTGCAGATTTCCGCGATGGTCCTGCGCGAACTGAAAGAAGCCGTTGAAAAGCAGATCGGCGAAAAAGTGACCGAAGCGGTCATCACCGTTCCCGCTTACTTCAACGACGCGCAGCGCAAAGCGACCAAAGACGCGGGCGAAATCGCCGGTCTCGACGTGAAGCGCATCATCAACGAGCCCACCGCAGCTGCCCTTGCATACGGCATGGACAAGCAGGAAAGCGGCAAAGTCGCGGTTTACGACCTCGGCGGCGGCACGTTCGACGTGTCCATCCTCGACCTGTCGATGGAAAAAGGCGGCAGCATGATCCGCGTGCTGGCGACCAACGGCGACACGTTCCTCGGCGGCGAAAACTTCGACGAACGCCTGTCCGAATTCCTGATCGGCAAAATCAACGAAGAGCACGGCACCGATATCGACATCCATGACAAAAATTCCCGCGCGACGCACGCAACGGCCCTTCAGCGCATCCGCTCCGAAGCGGAACGCGTGAAGATCGAGCTGTCCACGCAGGAAGTTTCCGAAGTTTCGCTGCCCTTCCTGATGCAGACGCCGGAAGGCCCCGTGAACTTCAGCTACGAACTGACCCGCAAGGAACTGGAAGGCCTGGTGCAGGACCTGATCGACAAAACCCTGCCCCCGTTCCAGAAATCGCTGGCCGACGCAGGCCTGAAGCTGTCCGACCTCGACGATGTGATCCTCGTCGGCGCGCAGACCCGCATGCCGAAAGTCGTCGAAACCGTGAAGAACTTCTTCGGCAAGGAACCCCGCCGCGACGTGACCCCCGATGAAATCGTGGCGATGGGCGCATCCGTGCAGGCCGCAATCCTGCAAGGTAAAGTCGAAGACGTCCTGCTGCTCGACGTCATTCCGCTGACCATCGGCATCCGCACCGCCGGCGACGTGATGTTCAAGGCGATCCCGCGCAACTCGACGATCCCGACGGAATACAAAGACACCTTCTCCACCTCCGTCGATAACCAGCCCAACGTGGAAATCCGCGTTTATCAGGGCGAGCGCGACAAGGCGTCCGACAACAAGCTGCTCGGCAACTTCACCCTCGACGGCCTGCCCCCCGGCAAAGCCGGCACGGTTGAAGTCGAAGTGACGCTGGCGATCGACGCGGACGGCGTGCTGAACGTCGAAGCGAAGAACGCAGCCACCGGCCGCGCGCAGAAGATCGTCGTGAAGGCAAACGGCGGCCTGTCGGAAAACGACGTCGCCCGCATGCTGAAGGAAGCCGAAGCCAACGCCGAAAAAGACCGCGCCTTCCGCGAGTCCGTGACGGCGCTGGCGAATGCCGACTTCGAACTGAAGGACGCAAGCCGCCACAAGGAGCAGGATTACTACAAACAGGCTCCCGAAGAGCTGAAAAAAGCCTTCGAAGAAACAGTGAAAGACCTGACGACGGCACGCGACAAGCGCGACGTCGCCCAGATCATCGAAAAGACCGAAAAACTGAAAACGGTCCTGACGTCGATCGGCGAAGCCTTCACGGGCGCCGCTTCCTCCTCGGCCACCGAAACGCCCGCTCCGGAAGCAAAACCCGAAGCAGCCGCCGAAGAAAAACCGAAAACACCCAAAGCCCCCACGCCGTAATCGGCCAAGGGATAAAGAACAAAAACCCCCGTCCTGCCGGACGGGGGTTTTTCATTCTCGAATGTCATCCTGAGCGAAGCGAAGGATGACTGTTTGGTTAAAGCCGCGGCGGCTCCGCTGGTTTTGGCGCGGGCGGCAGGGTGCCGGACCATTTGCCGACCGTACCGCTATCGATTGCAAAGCCGAAGCGTCGCAGCGATTTTTCAAGCGCCGGCACATCAAGGTCGCGCTCCATCAGTTCGGCGATCATCAGCGTCGATGCGCCTTCGAACATATTGGGGCGCAGGCCATAGACCGCGCCGACGCGCAGCATGATTTCGGCGGCGCGGCTTTCCGGTATTTTTTCCGACACCATCAGTTTTTCAGCTGTCGCCAGGCTGGCGGCGATCGCGGCCGGCACAATCGTGTCTTTGGGCTGCAGGCCGTTTTCGCGGCAGGTTTCCAGCAGGTCGGTCAGCCTCTCGCGGATTGCGGCGGGGGTCTGCACATCGGTCAGCTGCATAAACATGCCGGCGCGCATATCGAGCATCATCTCGTCGTCATCCAGCACGTAATCGCTTTTGAAGCTTTTGGCCATCAATAGCTGAAGGCGCGTGGCGCGGGGTTCGATGGGGTCTGTCATATGATTTGGTCCTTGGAAGAATAAAAGACTCTTACGCCCGGAATCAGGCGCGATCAAATGAAAAAATTTATGCTGTTATTTCAGGCCCAACTGGCGCGCCTTGGCCTTTTGCGCGGCCTCGATCTCCAGCGCCGCGACCTGCTGTTCCAGCTCGCGGATGCGGGCGGCGTTCTGGTTGGCGGGCGCCTTCGCCTTGAAATCGGCGGCGACGTCGGGCGTGTTGTCAAGCGCGGGGCTGGGCGCGTTGCGGTCGATTTCCGCCTGGCCGATGAAGGCCATTTCCGCCGCGCGGTTTTCGCGGATGTCGCGGTTCAAAAGCGCGATGCCGCCGCGCAGCCCGCCCCAGACCGCGCCGACCGCCAGCGCGCCCAGCACGATGACGCCCGATTTGGCGACGATGGCGGCCACGGCGACGGCGGCGGCAAAACCGCCCACGGTATTCGCCCAGCGTTTCAGGGTGTCGCGGTATCCGGTGTCCTTGGCGATCGTTTCGCGCGCTTCTTCCAGCGTTTCAGGCTCTGACGCGCCCGGAATGATGGATGCGATGCGTTTGAAGATGTCGCCAAGTCTTTTCAAGATACTTCCCTTCGGTTGTTGTTACGCGCCAAAGCCTGTGCGGCTCCGGATGGATTTCGGTTTATCGAGGTCGACGGGCGCGCCCTTCAGCTCGCGCAGGCGCTGTTCCAGCGCGGCGATGCGCTCGGCATCGGCGGCGGGATCGTTCGCGGGCACGGCGGCGGTGTTATAGGACTGCTTTGCGGCTTTCGGCGCGGCGGGCTTGGTTTCGGGCGCGGGCCTGATGCGGCGCGCGGCTTCCTGTTCGATATCCAGCGTCGCGATCATTTCATTCTTGCGCGCGATTTCGGCGTCATAGCCCTGGCGCATCGTTTTGGTGACAAGATAGCCGGCAACCGCGCCGACCGCCGCCACGAACATCAGGGGAATTTTCAGCGGCGACAGCAGCACGACCGCGCCCAGAAACAGCGCGCCCTTCAAAAAGCCGCCCGAAAGTTTCGCCATTTTCGTGCGCGCCACTTCGTCGCGCTCGATGCCCTTTTGCAGTGCGTCGATGCCTGCGCCGATTTCACGGCTGGCTTCGGTTTCCGGAAGCGGGTCTTTACCAAACAAATTCATCTGATCTTCTCGCCTGTAAGTTAACTGTATCAAAGTACCGTTATGTCCTTATTGAGCATTTTAGGAGAGGATTCCAGAACTGGCAAATCAAATCGTTTCGGTAATAAACGGAAAGCCTTTTGGATTTGAACATACGTTATAATTCAATAACTTATTAACCGACTGACATCGTTAAATTTTCGTAAATATGGCGCTTGCGGTGCGACATGGTTTATGGCAAAACTAGCCCACTCCGCATGGGCAGCAGATTCGATTCAAGGCTTGTGGAGGGATGGGCAAATTTTATATTTTCCAGCTCCCTCCCCGCGATTCTCCTCCCGCGCAAAACTTAGTTACGGAATCAATTTTTTACAAAAGGTGTGTCCCATGTCCCAGAACAAAGCCCAGAACTCCGCCCTGCGTCTCCTCAACGCAACGCTGATGGGTAAAAAACTGCTCGCCTCGACGGCGATCACGGTGGCTGGCGTGCTGGCGGCATCTTCTTCGGCCTACGCGGTCGGCCTTGACGAAACACCCACGGGCGGCGTTGTCGTCGGCGGGCAGTCGACCATCTCCTACGGGCAGGGCAGCATGACGGTCGACCAGACGACCGACCGCTCCGTCATCAACTGGAACACCTTCAACATCGGCCAGAACGCGAACGCGACCTACAACCAGCCGAACGCAAACTCCCTCTCCGTCAACCGCGTCAGCGGTCAGGACCCCTCGCAGATCCTGGGCACGCTGCGCTCCAACGGCAAGATCATGATCATCGACCCGAACGGCGTGTTCTTCTCGAAAACCGCCGTCGTCGACGTGGGCGGCATTATCGCCACCACCGGCGAGCTGGATGCGATGAACCAGGACCAGCTGATGGCCGGCAACAAGTTCCAGATTTCCAACATCGGCGCGAACCCCGACGCGAAAATCGAAAACGCGGGCTCGATCACCGCGGCGCAGGGCGGCCTTGTCGCCTTCGTGGCACCCTGGGTTTCCAACTCGGGCTTCATCAACGCGAAACTCGGCTCCGTGACGCTGGCGGCCGGCGCGAAAATGACGGTCGACCTGGCTGGCGACAACCTGATTTCCATCGCCGTCGGCGACAAGCTGCAAAAAGCGCTGGTCGAAAACCGCGGCACCATCGACGCACAGGGCGGCCGCGTCGTCATGAGCGCGAACGCGGCGAAAGGCATCGTCGACGAAGTCATCAACATGTCCGGCGTCATCAAGGCCAACAGCTTCTCCCAAAAAGGCGGCAAGATCATCCTGGGCGGCGGCGGCGGCAAAGTGAAAGTCTCCGGCCAGCTGGATGCCAGCGGCGAAAAAGGCGGCGGCTCCATCGATGTGCGCGGCAAGGATATCGAGATCGAACAATCGGCGGTCATTTCGGCTGACGCCAACGGCCAAGGCGACGGCGGCTCCGTCATCGTCTATGCCGACAACCTCGCCATCATCAACGGCGGCCTTTCCGCGCGCGGCGGCAAACAGGGCGGCAATGGCGGTTTCATCGAGACTTCCGGCAACGAGCTGGGCGTGAGCGACACCGCGTCGGTCGACGCATCGGCCTATTTCGGCGAAGCCGGCCTGTGGCTGCTTGATCCCCAAACCATCGTCATCACGACCGCCCCCACCTCGGTCTGGGCGGCGCTTACCGGCACGCCGCTGACAGACGGCAACACGTATTCTACTCTTGGCTTCCAGGTCGTCAGCAATACGGTCCTCAGCACCGCGCTCAGCACCGGCGGCGGCACGAACGTCACCGTCCAGACGGGCGCCTCGACCAGCGGCACCACCTATGGCAGCAACGCCGGGAATAACAGCGTGGTTTCGGGCGACGGCGACATCATCGTGCGCAAGACCATCACGCATAACGGCAACAACAACGCCCTGCTGACGCTGACCGCGCATGACGACATCATCATGGAAAACGATGCCGACATCACTCACGGCACCGGCACCGGCAAACTCAGCGTCACGATGAACGCCAACGGCGCGCATAACGACGATCTGGCCGACAACGGCGTGCTGGTGAAGACTGGCAGCGATATTTTCACCAATGGCGGCAACATCATTTTCAACACCCCGTCCAACGTCCGCGTCAGCGGCACGCTGGATGCGATACGCGCGGCGGACAACACGGGCGGCAACATCACCCTCAACAACGGCGGCCTTTTCTATGGCGCAGCCGACAGCCTGAAGACCAAGGGTATCGGCACAATCAGCCTGAACCAGAACGCCACCATCGGCGGCTACACGGTCGGCCCGCTTGCCGTCGTTTCGTCGATCCAGAACGCGATCGACGCCATTAGCAACACCGGCGACGGTCTGAACACCGTCAATGTCGGCGCCAGCCTGTTGTGGACGGAAACCGTCGCTGCGGATCACAAGAACCTCCTCATCAAGGGCGCAGCTGCCTACGGCTCCACCTTCGCGCTCGGCGGCTTCGATGTCAGCGCGACCAATGTCACCATCGACGGCTTCAACTTCGCGGCGCTGTCCTCCGGCATCAACGTGACCGGCACGAATGACTCGGTCATCAACAACAAATTCAGCGTCATGGGATCTGGCGTCACCTCGACCGGCTCGACCGGCCTTGATGTGAAGAACAACACCTTCACCGGCATCCTCGGCACCGCCGTCTCGCTGACCGGCACGACCGGCGCGGAAGTTTCCGGCAACACGCTGACCGCTTCGGTCGGCGATGCCGTGACCGTCACGGGCGGCACGGGCAACGCGGTTTCGGGCAACAGCTTCCTGGGCAGCCTGCAGCACGCGGTCAACGTGAATGGCGGCGACACCGCTGTTTCCAACAACACGCTCACCGGTTCGGTCGGCGACGCGATCCTCGTTACCAACGGCGCGGGTGCATCCGTTTCCGGCAACACCCTGACCGGCTCCCTGCAAAAAGGCATCAACGTCAACGGCGGCAATACCGCCGTGACCGGCAACACCCTGACCGCGACCGTCGGCGACGGCATTTATGTGCTGAACGGCAACGGCGCAACCGTTTCCGGCAACCAGCTGCTGGGTTCGCTGTCCAAAGGCATCAACATTGAAAACGGCAACACCGCCGTTTCCAGCAACACCCTGACCGGCTCGGTCGGCGATGCAATCGTCGTGACCAACGGCGACGGCGCAAGCGTGTCGGGCAACCAGCTGCTGGGTTCCCTGCAGCACGGCATCAACGTGAACGGCGGCAATACCTCCGTTTCGTCGAACACACTGACCGGTTCGGTCGGCGATGCGATCCTTGTCACGAACGGCAACGGCGCGACCGTCACCTCCAACACCCTGCTGGGCTCGCTGTCGAAAGGCATCAACATCAACGGCGGCAACACGGCTGTCAGCCTCAATACCCTAACCGCGACTGTCGGCGACGGCATTTATGTGCTGAACGGCAACGGCGCGACCGTTTCCGGCAACAAGCTGCTCGGCTCGCTCTCCAAAGGCATCAACATTGAAAACGGCAACACCGCCGTTTCCGGCAACACGCTCACCGGTTCGGTCGGCGACGCGATCGTCGTGACCAACGGCGACGGCGCAACCGTGTCCGGCAACCAGCTGCTGGCAAGCCTGGCCAACGGCATCAACATCAACGGCGGCAATACCGACGTTACCTCCAACACCATGACCGGCACGGTCGGCGATGCGGTGCTGGTGACGGACGGCAACGGCGTGGATGTCGATAACAACACCATCATCGGCGGCCTTGCCAGCGGCGTGCATATCGTGGGCGGCGCGCTGATCGGCGTGACGGGCAACGATATCGGCGGCACCGCGGGCGCAGGCATCCTGTCGTCGGGCACCACCGGCCTGACGGTTGACGGCAACACCCTGATCGCAACCGGCCTGACCAACAACGCCGACGCGATCCATGTGGATACCGCGACCAATGCGCAAGTGAAGAAAAACACTGTCATCGGCACCGGCGGCAACGGCATCTATGTCAATTCCAACGGCGGTTCCGTTTCGGACGGCAACAGCATCATCGGCGCGGCCAAGAACGCGATCCAGCTGGACAACAGCACGGGCGTGGACGTTTCCGGCAACATCGTGCTGGGCGCGGCGCAGGACGGCGTGGCAGTCACCGGCGGCGCGGACAACACGGTCGCGGGCAACGCGATCGGCGTGGTCGGCGGCCACGGCATCTCCGGCCTGAATTCCGGCAACCTGACCATCAACGGCCTGAACATTATCGCGGGCGCGCAGAAAGACGGCATCCATGTCGAAGGAGGCAACAGCCTTGACGTGTCCGGCAACCTGGTCGTGCTGTCCAATGAAAACGGCATCTCCATCGACGGCGGCGCGGGCGGCGCAGCCGATGCGACGGTTTCGGGCAACATCGTGCTGGCGGCCACCAACGGCGACGGCATCCGCGTCGCGAATATCGACGGCCTTGACCTGAACGGCAACGTCGTCGCTCTCGCCGGCGACAACGGCATCGAACTGAACAAGGTCAACAACGCCGATGTCACCCTGAACGCGGCGGGCGGATCGAAAAACCACGCGCTGCTGCTGAAGGACGTGACGAATACCGAAGTCACCCTCAACGCCTTCGGCCTCACCACCTCGACCGCCGCCGAAGAAGGCGACGGCGTGCATGTGGACGGCGGCGACACCATCGAGATCACCGGCAACCTGATCGGCGAAACCAATGACGACGGCATCGAAGTCACCGGCGGCGCGAAAAACATGAAGCTTGGCCTGAACGCCATCCTGAACGCGGGCCAGGACGGCATCGACGTGAACAACGCGACCGACACCGACGTCAACCTGAACGTCATCACCAACGCCGGCGACAACGGCATCGAGGTCGTGAACGCGACCAACGCCAACATCACCGGCAACGGCATCATCAATGCCGGCAACAACGGCATCTTCGTCGACCCCTCGACCGGCATCACCGCGCTGAACATCATCACGGGCGCCGCGAATAACGGCATCCAGATCGTCGACAGCAACGGCTGGACCGTGGCGGCGAACGCCGTGCTGAATTCCGGCAATGACGGCATCCATATCGACAATTCGGACGACGCAATTGTCGGCCTGAACTATGTCGAAGGCTCGCAGAACAACAACATCCATGTCGAAGACAGCAACGGCGTCATCGTCGCGGCAAACATCGTCAAGGACAGCGTGAACGGCAACGGCATCGACCTGCTGCGCAGCAACAGCACGCTGGTCACGCTGAACGCGGTTTCCGGCAGCGGCAACAACGGCATCGCGGGCGATACCGTCGAAGACACGATCATCGCCCTGAACGCCGTTTCCGGTTCGGGCAATGACGGCATCCATGTCGACCGCGCGGACGACACGCTCATCACCCTGAACGACGTCTCCGGCTCGACCGATGACGGCATCGATGTTGCGAACGCGAACAACACCGCCATCGCACTGAACAAAGTCGGCACTTCGGGCGACAACGGCATCGACACCTTCAAGACCACCAACCTGCTGATCGCGGCGAACGCGGTTACCGGTTCGGGCAATGATGGCATCCATGTCGACGGCGCTGATGACACCATCATCACCCTGAACGATGTGTCCGGCTCGACCGATGACGGCATCGATGTTGCGAATGCGAACAACACCGCCATCGCGCTGAACAAAGTCGGCACTTCGGGCGATAACGGCATCGACACCTTCAAAACCACCAACCTGCTGGTGGCCGCAAACGCGGTTACCGGTTCGGGCAATGATGGCATCCATGTCGACGGCGCTGATGACACCATCATCACCCTGAACGATGTGTCGGAATCCAAGGACGACGGGATTGACGTGGCGGCGGCGAACGATACCGCCATCGCGCTCAACAAAGTCACCACCTCGGGCGATAACGGCATCGATACCCTCGGCACCCGCAACCTGCTGGTGGCCGCGAACGCGGTCAGCGGTTCTGGCAACGATGGCATCCATGTTGCGCTGGCCGACGACACCATCATCACCCTGAACGATGTGTCGGAATCGAAAGACGACGGCATTGACGTGGCGGCGGCGAACGATACCGCCATCGCGCTCAACAAAGTCACCACCTCGGGCGACAACGGCATCGATACGCTCGGCACCGCCAACCTGCTGGTGGCCGCAAATGCCGTGTCCAAATCTGGCAATGACGGCATCCATGTCGCAGGCGCGCTGGGCACGCTGATCACCCTGAACGACGTGTCGGAATCGAAAGACGACGGCATCGACCTGGGCGCGGCGGCGGGCAGCATCATCGCCCTCAACAAAGTGTCGAAATCGGGCGACAACGGCATCGATACCGTCGCAACCGCCGGCACCGTGATCGCGGCAAACGCGGTTTCGGAATCGGGTAATGACGGCATCCACGCCAACTTCGCACTCGGCACCCTGATCGCGCTGAACGATGTGACCGGCTCCGGCCACAACGGCATTGACGTCGACAACGCGGCGCTGACCGAAATCGCGCTGAACAGCGTATCGGCTTCGGGCCACAACGGCATCGACCTGCGCAACGCGGCCGCAACCGGCATCCACCTGAACAACGTGAACGGCGCAGGCAATGACGGCATCCACGTGAAGAACGCGGCGCTGACCGATATCTCGCTGAACAATGTGTCGGATGCGCAAGGCGACGGCATCGATGTCGATAAGGCGCTGCTGACCAACATCGCGTTCAACAAGGTCGAACGCTCCGGCGACAACGGCATCGAGCTGACCGACGCCTTCGGCACGCTGGTCACGCTGAACAACATCAGCGTATCCGGCAACGACGGCATCCACGCGAAAAACGTGCTGGGCACCACCATCGCGCTCAACACGGTTTCGGCGTCCAACGACGACGGCATCGATGTCGATGACGCAACCGGCACGATCATCGCGCTGAACGCGGTGAACGGTTCGGGCAGCAACGGCATCGAACTGACCGACGCCTTCGGCACGCTGGTCGCCTTCAACGGCGTCACGGGCAGCGGCGAAAACGGCATCTATGCCGACAACGCCAACGCAACCGCGCTGTTCGGCAACGATGTGGCGGGCAGCTATATCAACGGCATCGCCGTGCGCAACAGCGACGATGTGGCGATCGCCTATAACCGCGTCACCGGCACCACCTACGGCGACGGCATCATCGTCGAAAACGGCGACAATGTCGGCATCACCGGCAACAACGTCAGCGATGTAGGCAACAACGGCATCACCGCCGATTACGTGAGCAACCTGTCGGTCAACGACAACCGCGTGACGGGCGGCGGCAATAACGGCATCGAAGTGATCTCGAGCGACGGCGCGCAAATCGCCGGCAACCATGTCGAGGGCTTCTTCAACGGCATCCGCGTGCTGTACAGCGACGCGGTCGACGTGATCGACAACTGCATCAGGTTTGTGCGCAACGACGGCATCCAGGCTTACTTCGCCGACAGCATCCACATCCTTGGCAACATGGTGTCGAACTACGGCGATGACGGCATCCAGGTCGCCTACAGCAACGGCGTGGTCCCCGAGCCCGAACTGCCGCCCACCGACGGCAACGGCAACGAGGACGGCAACGACGAAGGCGGCCAAATCAGCCGCATCGCCGCGAATGACGAAGCCCGCGACGGCCGCATCATCATCCAGGGCAACACCGTCATCGGCAATTACCAGGCGCCCGCCGGCGAAGAAGGCGGCGAGCAGCAGACCGACCGCCAGGCCGCCTATAAAGGCGACTACGGCGCGACGACCGGCATCCGCCTGGGCGACAACGAAGGCTTCTACGGCGAAGGCGAAATCCAGCCGCAGGTCATCAACGGCGTCTATGGCGATTTCAGCGGCGTCGGCAACGTGCTGGTGGATGACAACGACATCGTGAACAACAATGTCGGCCTCGATGCCCGCGCGTACAACAACGGCACCATCGAAATCTCCGGCAACCGCTTCACGCAGAACGATATCGGCGCGTGGATCGGCTCGGGCCTGATCGACCTGACCGGCAAGGGCAACACCTTCACCGGCGGATCGACCGCGCTGCGCTTCGAGCCTTCGATGGCTTACTACCCCGGCTACGACTACCCGCTGCCGGCGGTTGAAGGCCCGCAGGAACAGCCGGGCGGCTGGGTGTCCGCGAGCCTCAACCTCGTCGACAACTCGCTCGGCGCGCAGGTGTTCGAGCAGCAGACGAATTACTATGTCGACCTGCAAAACGGCGCGTTCTTCGCCCCCGACAGCCCCACCATCATCGACGGCACGCTGGCGACCTATGACGGCGTGTCCGGCGGCCACATGACGATGGCGCAGTACCTGGCGATCGAGGCGATGCTGAACGATTACGACGACAACAGCAGCCTCGGCCAGATCTTCGCAGGCTTCTTCGACATCGACGACAACCAGATCCTGCAAAAGGTCAAGGGCAACGGCTATCGCCCCGGCAAGGCAGGCATCACTGTTCTGGCGCTGCCGACCATCCCGACGGGCCCGACCAGCCACTTCTTCACCATCCAGGACCTGGCGGATATCGCGCCGGCGGCGGGCGGCGACGATAACGGCACCCCGAACCCCGCAGCGCTTGGCAATATCGAGCCTGCGGCGGGCGCGGCGGCTTCCTGCTGGGGAGCGGTCGGCGGCAATGCCAACGTCAACATCAACCTGAGCGAGGATGTGAGCAGCATTCTGGCCGATAACGCCAGCTGCCAGCAGTAATCGTTAACCAAGCTATCCATAACCCTCCGTTGCAGAAAAACCACGCAACGGAGGGTTTTCTTTTGCGCGCCTCCGGAAACCCGATTAACTTTTTGAATTAAATGTTCTTTTCACTATACTGGGCAGCAGAACGGGCTTTCCGCCTGCCGCGGCAATTTATCCGCCGCCACAAAAAATTGGGCACAGACATGATCAAGTTTCCGAAGCTTTTCCTTTCCATGATGACCGCCGCCACGCTGTTCGCGTCACAGGCTTACGCGCAGGCCGTGCCGTCATCGGCCGAAGCACCGCGCGCCGGCGGCCAGATCGCGCCGATGCCCACGCAAACGCTGCCCGAAATCGGCACCAAAATTCAAACCGGCGGCGCGGTCACCGCACCGGCGGGCGCGGAAAAAGTGAAGCTGACGCTGAAATCCGTCGCTATCGAAGGCCAGACCGTCTATGACGACCTGCAGATCCGCAGCGTCTATGACAGCATGATCGGCACCACCATTACGCTGGCCGATGTGTTCGGCATCGCCGACCGCCTGACCGCGAAGTACCGCAACGACGGCTATATCCTGACCCAGGTCGTGGTGCCCCCGCAGACCATCGATGGCGGCCACGTGAAACTGCGCGTCGTCGAAGGCTTTGTCGAAAACGTCACCATTCAGGGCGCATCCCGCGCGAACCCCGCCTGGCTGGAGGGTTATGCCGCGAAACTGCGCGCGCAGAAACCGCTGAATTCCAAGGCACTCGAGCGTTACGTGCTGCTCATCAACGACCTTGCGGGCATGAATGCCCGCGCGGTGCTGTCGCCGTCGAAAACGCCCGGCGCCACCGACATTACCCTGGTCGTCGACCAGAAGCCGTTCGATGCGTTCTTCCAGATCGACAACCGCGGCACGCGCTTCCTCGGCCCCCTGCAGACCAACGCAGGCGTGCGTTTCAACAACGCGCTCGGGTTCTATGAAGGCCTGAATTTCCAGGGCGTCTGGACGCCCGACCACACGGAACTGGCCTATGGCGCATTCACCTGGCAGCAGCCGCTGAACCATGAAGGCACGCGCCTGTCCACCACGCTCGGTTATACCAAGACCGATCCCGGCTTCACGCTGACGCCGTTCGACGTGGAAGGCACCGCGAAATCCGTCAACCTCGACCTGACGCATCCCTTCATCCGTTCCCGCAATAAAAACCTGTACGGTTCGCTGAAATTCAACTTCCTGAATTCGGAACGCAGCGACAACATCCCGGGCGGCGGCGCCGAAGACAGGCTGCGCGTACTGCGTGCCGGCGGCACGTTCCAGTTCACCGACACCCTGCTGGGCGTGAACACCCTGTCGGCCGAAGCTAGCAAAGGCCTTCACTTCCTGAACGCCAGCGACAAGGGCGATGCCCGCCTGACGCGCGCCCTTGGCGATCCGCAATTCTTCAAGGTGAACGCCGAAATCAGCCGCACCCAGCGCATCACGAACATTTTCGAAGCCTTCCTGTCGGCGGCGGGCCAGCTGTCGTCCAGCACGCTTCTGGCATCGGAGGAATTCGGCGTGGGCGGCGTCAATTACGGCAGCGCCTACGACAACTCGGAAATCACCGGCGAAGACGGCTATGCCGCGCGCTTCGAACTGCGCGCCAACAACCCCGTCGCCCTGCCCGTCAACCTGCTGCAGCTCTACGGTTTTGTGGACGGCGGCGAAGTGCACGACCCCGACAACGCGGTTGCCCGCGACCGCCGCCGCTCCATCGTGTCCGCCGGCGGCGGCGCGCGCCTGAACCTCGACGACCGCTTCGCCGGCACGCTCGAGCTTGCGGTGCCGATGACGGCCGATGTGCAGACCGAAGGCGACGACAACCCGCGCCTGTTCGCAACCATCACCGGCAAGTTCTGATTTTTGTTTCGGGAGTTATGGGCCTATCGCTGCGCTCGCGGCTATAGAGCCTATGTAAATTCTCTCAACTTTGACCTCAGGATTCAACGTAATTTTTCGTTACAACGCGTTTGTGACAGGCATTTGCCGCGCGCATTGAAAGGCTTGCGCCTGAAAAACTTTTTTCAAAAACGGCGCGCGTTACACGCGAATGTTACGTTTGCGACAGGCGAAATCGGCTAAACCGTGCCGGAATCGCCTTATGTCAAGCGCATATCAGCCTTCCTTAACCTTTCCCTGTTAAACAGAATATGGGGGAATTTCATCATGGCGGATTCAGCGAACAAGAAAAAATCGCAAGAGACGATTACCTACCGCGTCTTCCACAGCCCGATCTTCGTGGCCGCGACCGGTGTTGCGATCATCATCATGGCGATGAGCCTGGATGCGATCAAGGACCAGATGTCGGGCATCGCGCTGGCGGTGGCCGCCGGCGTTTTCATCACCGTCATCACGCTCAACATGATCGTCACCGCGTCGATCAACAAATTGCACAACCAGGATTATTTCGACCAGCGGCTTGAAGTGCTGAACAACATGATCCTGTCGAACAACCTGAACTGGCTGGTGAACCAGAAATATGTGTCGATGCTGGAAACAGGATCGGACGAGGTCTGGGCGTTCGCGCCCGAACTGACCTATTCCATCCAGCCCGGCACCGAAATTTTCCAGGCGGTCGAAGCGTCATTGGCGCGCGGCTGCCGCTACAAGGTCTTCATGCCGAACAAGCCGGAGACGCATAAAATTCTGGCCGATTACCGCCGCCTGCATAAATTCAAGCCGGGACAGGTCGAATTCGTGCTGGTCGCGCACGAGGAATATGTGTTCCACACCATTATCTCCATCTACAACCCACGATCCGAACACCCCAAAGCCATCGAATGGCTGCCGGTCGATAATCTGGTCGCATGGGTGGAGATGGATTTGAAGCATTCCAACCGCATGGTCGGCATCGGCGAAGTGCTGCTGAAGCGGTATAACATGAGCGCCGATGCGGCCGGCTTCGTCAAGGAAATCCCGCGCGGCGCGGGACAGGCCGTCGTCAACCTCGAATAAGGATTTCAGGAAATGCTGCCCGCTTACCTTATTTTCTACGTTCTGGTGCTGCTGCATCTGGCGCATAGCTATACGCTGCTGCCGGAGATGGTTTCGACACAGTTCGACGCTTACGGCACGCCGCTGCGCAGCATGTCGCGGGCGAATTTCGCGATGTTCCATGTGGGCTTCGTCGTTTTCATGAGCGGCATTTTCGCGGGCATGGGTTACCTGCTGACGCGCGTGCCCGTCAAATACCTGAACATTCCGAACAAGGATTACTGGCTGGCGCCCGAGCGCCGCCGCGAAACGCTGGAGGGGCTGCGCCAAGACCTTTGCATGATGGGGCTGATCGTGGGCGCGTTCGTGATGCTGATCGATTATTTCGTGATGGACGCGGCGCAGCGCAATGCGCGCGGCATGTCGCCGGAGACGCTTTCCATCCTTGTCTCCGGCATGGCGGCCGTGACCGGGCTTCTGGTCGCGAAGCTGCTGATAAAATTCCGCCGGCCCAGCGGACCGGCGGAACCCAAATAGCGCATCCGTGAATTTTTAGTCCGCGTATTTCACGCCGCAGCCATACGACTTGGTCGATGACACTTCGACGGGCTTGCCCGCCTGCAGCGATTCAATCGCGGCGCGCACGTAATTTTTCGCGTCCTTGATCGTTTCCGGATCGGGCGATGAATTATCGTCGATCGCGCCGGCATAGGCGAGCTTGCCGTCCTTGTCGATCACATACATGCTTGGCGTGGTGGTCGCGCCGTACAGCTTGCCCACTTCGCCCTTTTCATCCAGCAGCACATGCGTCGAAGCCGCACCGTCCGCCTTGGCCGTCGCCAGCGCATCGGCCGCGCTTTCATGGCCTTGCTTGCCGGGCGCGGAGGAATTGATGGTCAGCCACACGACATCTTTCGCCGTGAATTCTTTTTGCAGCGCCTGCATATTGCCCGATTCATAGTGTTTCTTCACAAACGGGCAGCCCTTGTTGTGCCATTCCAGCACGGTGATTTTTCCGGCGAAGGACGACAATGACTTATCGCCGCCATCGGCTGCGGGCAGCGTGAAGTCGGGCGCTTTTTCGCCGACGGTGGCATGCGCCGCGGGCGCGGTATCGTTTGCCGCGGCTGCGGTATCGGTTTCAGCAAGCGCGGACGTTGCAAGCGCAAGGCCGATAACGGCAACGGCGGTCAGGGCAAATGTCTTGATCATGTCGGGGAAACTCCGGTCTGGTTGAAAACGGGCATATTAAAGATAGCCCGCGCGCGGCTTGCGTCAACCCCTGCCGCGTCCTATCCTTGACAATCAAAAAACGGGGACAGGCATATGCAAAACATCGCTTTTATAGGTCTTGGCAATATGGGCGCGCCGATGGCGCAGAACCTTCTCAAGGCGGGCTATGCGCTGAGCGTGTTCGATCTGGTGGCCGCGGCCGTGGATGACGCGGTGAAGGCGGGCGCATCGGCTTGCGGGGCGATTGCCGATTGCGTGAAACATGCCGATGTGGTCATCACCATGCTGCCCGCAACCGATCACAGCCGCAAAGCGTACCTTGCGCCGGACGGCATCATCGCAAACGCGAAAAAAGGCGCACTGCTGGTCGATTGCAGCACCATCAACGCCGATGCCGCGAAAGAAATCGCCGATGCCGCCGCATCGCGCGGCTTTGCAATGCTGGACGCGCCGGTATCGGGCGGCACGGCGGGCGCGGCTGCCGCCACGCTGACGTTTATCGTGGGCGGCGACGATACAGCGCTTGAACGCGCGCGCCCGCTATTTGAAAAAATGGGCAAGAACATTTTCCATGCGGGCGCAAGCGGCGCGGGGCAGATGGCGAAGATCTGCAACAACATGCTGCTGGCGATCCAGATGATCGGCACGGCGGAGGCGCTGGCGCTGGGCGTCGCCAACGGGCTTGATCCAAAAGTGCTGTCGGGCATCATCGCCAAAAGTTCGGGCCGCAACTGGACGACCGAAGTCTATAACCCGTGGCCGGGCGTGATGGAGAATGTGCCGGCATCGCGGGATTACGCCGGCGGTTTCGGGACCGACCTGATGCTGAAAGACTTGGGCCTGGCGGCGGAGGCGGCGGCGGCATCCGGCGCAAATACCCAACTGGGCGCGGTCGCGCGCGACATGTACCGCCGTCATTCTGCGCAGGGCAGCGGGAAACTGGATTTTTCCAGCATCCTGAAAACGATCGCCGCTATTTCCTGACTACCGGCCTTTAATTCCGCTGGCGGCGCTGCTGTAATTGCTGCATCCGCTGGCGCGCTTTCTCGGCCGGCGTCGCTTCGTCGTTGTCGTTCCGCTTTTCATTCCATTTTTCGCGGCGTTCTTCGACCTTTTCGCGGCGTTCTTCCATCGCGGCTTTGCGCTCGGCTGCTTTTTCCTTGCGGATTTCCTGTTTTTCCTCGCGCTGCTGTTTCAGCCTTTCCTTGCCGCCCTCGCCGCCGCGGTTTTGCATGATCCTTTCGCGCAGCGCCTTGCGCAGTTCCATCTGGCGGGGCTGCATGCTCTGGATGCGCGCACGCATCTCGCCGCCGCGCGCCAGTTTCAGCCGGTCGCGCAGCCCCTGCAAGCGCCCCTGCTTCCATTCACCGGGTGCCAGCGGCGCGGCGTTGCGCTTGGCGATCATCGTGCCCTGCCCGCGCTGCAGCCGCGCGGTGTTGCCGCCGCTGGAGACATCGATCTGCCCGTCATCGACATACACGTCATAGCTGCCGTCCGTATCGGGCGCGACGGTGATATCGGTGCCGCGGATGCCGATCGTGCCGGCGGGGCTGTCGATGCCCACATCGGGGTTTTCTTTTTTCGCAACAAGCCCGCTGACATATCGGAAACCGCCGCGCAGCACAGAATAGCGTGCGCGGTTCTTGCTGGAATCTTCGGAATCGAAAACATATTCATCGACCTTGAAGCGCGAATTTTCGGCGAGCGTCCATTCGGTGTTGTCGGCCAGCAAAATGAACAACCGCGATTTTTCGCCGGTCGCCACCACATCGCCCAGTTCGATCGTGTCCTGCAATTTCAGCGAAAACGGCATGCCGCCCGCGCGCGACAGGGTCGCGGTTCCTTCGATTTCCACCACCGTGCCAATCACATCGGCCTTGGCCATCGCGGGAAAGAAAATAACAAGGACGGTAAAAAACGCGGCAATCAAACGGTTTGTCAGGCGATTTGTCATGGCTTCAGGCCCTTTCAAGGCACGGGGATATAGGCTGTTACGGCGATCACACCAGAACCCCTGCGCGGTTAAACCGCTTTATTTGCAGGGGAATTGGCTAAAATTTTAGTCTTTGGCAAGTTCCTTCTGGAAGGTTTTAACGTCAAGGTCTTTTTCCCATTTCGAAATCACGATGGCGGCGACGCCGTTGCCGATCAGGTTGGTGATGGCGCGCGCCTCCGACATAAAACGGTCGATGCCCAAAATCAGTGCAAGGCCCGCGACCGGCACATGCGGCACGACCGCCAGCGTCGCGGCAAGGGTGATGAAGCCCGCCCCCGTCACGCCCGATGCGCCTTTCGATGTCAGCAGCGCAACGCCCAGAATTGCCGCCTGCTGCCCCCACGTCAGGTCGATATTCAGCGCCTGTGCCACGAACAGCGCAGCGAGTGTCAAATAGATATTCGTGCCGTCAAGGTTGAACGAATAGCCCGATGGCACGACCAGCCCCACCGTGCCGCGCCCGCAACCTAGCTTTTCCAGCTTGGCCATCAGGGGCGCAAGGACGCTTTCGGACGATGATGTACCCAGCACGATCAGGATTTCTTCCTTGATATAGCGCAGGAAACGCCACAGCGAAAAACCGGTTGCGCGCGCAACCGTGCCCAGCACCACGGCGATGAAGATAATGCAGGTGAAATAAAACGCCCCCATCAGCGCCATCAATGGCTTCAGCGATTCAATGCCGTATTTGCCGATAGTAAAAGCCATCGCTGCGCCCGCGCCGATGGGCGCAAGGCGCATGATCGCGTTCATCATCGCGAAAAAGATATGCGACGCCTGTTCGATGAATTCATGCACCGCCGCGCCCTTGCTGCCCATGCGGTTCAGCGCATAGCCGAACAAAATGGCGACCAGCAATACCTGCAGCAGGTCGCCCGTGCCGGTAAACGCGTCGGTGAAGGTTTTCGGGATGATGTGCAAAAGGAACCCCGTCGTCGTCTGGTCATGCGCGGCCTGCGCGTAGCCCGCAACCGACGCGGCATCCAGCTGCGCGGGATCCGCGTTGAACCCCTCGCCCGGTTTCAGCGTATTGGCGACCGCAAGGCCGATCAGCAATGCGATGGTGGAGATCACTTCGAAATAGAGCAGCGTTTTCACGCCCACGCGCCCGACCTTTTTCATGTCGCCTGCCGCCGTGATGCCCAGCACGATGGTGCAGAACACGATCGGCCCGATCAACATTTTCACCAGCGCGATAAATGCGTCGGCCGCGGGTTTCATTTTCACCCCCGCTTCCGGCCAGAAATAACCCGCCGACCCGCCGATAAAAATCGCGCACAGCACCCAGAAATAGAGGTGGTGGTGCAGGGGCTTTTGGGGTTCTTTTTTCATGGGAGCATCCTTTACCCAACCATATCAGCCTTGTGGCCGCTTGTTCAGGCCTAACCATGTTCACATAATAATTTAACGAAATTCCGGCTTGTGGGGATGCTGCTTATTTGCGAGAGTCGCGGCAGCCCATAACATTTGTCCTTCCACATCCGCGAGAAGCCGCGGAAAAGGTGATGCCATGAAAGACCTGTACCGCAAATACCCGCGCCTGCTGCAATTCGACATGTCGCGCAACGACGAGATGGTGCAGGACATGCTGGGCCCGCAAGCGCCCCATATCACGGCGTTCCAGCAACAGGCCTACCGCCTGATCGAGGAGGAGGCGCAGGGCACGAAGGCGCAAAAGGAAGCTGCCATGATCTGCGCGGCGCTGGTGATCGAGCCGCAGCTGCTGTACATGGACATGCACAACCTTGTCATGAATTACGGCGAGGAAGTGGAGAACGCGATCGAGCCGTTGATGGGCGCGCGCCCGGGCGAACCCCTGCCCCTCGTCATCGCCTATGCCCGCGCGGCATCGGGTGTCGTGCTGATGGAAAACATGCTGGTGTCGATTGCCAAGGGCGAACCGCTGGGCGGCAAGACCGCCGATGTGCTGGCGCATGTGAAAGCGTCGTTCGGGCAGGATTACATTTCTTTCGCCAATATCGGCGAATCCCCGCTGGCCGCGCGTTTCCTGACCGCAAAGGACGAGTTGTTTTCAAAACTGGAAGCGAAACTGGCCGCAGAAACCCCCGCGCCCAAAAAACCGCGCGGCAAAAGCTTTGATCTTTGATTCCCCCCCCAAAGGAGAGATATTTATACTAGATGTTTATTATTTCTAAGGATATCACCTCAGATATCTCCCATGGTCATTTTACACTCATTCTAGAAATCTCAATTTCGTTTAAACTCAGCAGTATCGAGGTTTTCAAATAGCGAAGGCCCGCTAATATTCTTACCTGATATATACCCATGAACTTTATCCAGCCATGGCAAATTTTGGTGGACAATACCAACACGAACTGGTTCAACGGTGCGCTCCATCTCAAAGGATGCAAGTTTTACCCCTAGGCCAAAGTCCTTTTCTAAGTTTCGAAAGTCAGCCGCAATGACAGTCTCTGGGTTCTTTGCGTTCTTAAAGAACACAAATCTTGGCGAACCCCATTTTTTCATTAAAGGGTCTAATTCGAACATTTCCGCTTTTGAAACATGAGCTAGTGCATGAAAGGCAATTTTGGCTTCCCATTCCCCCCCGAGCAGCGCGAACAAGATACCCCGTTGACCAAGATCAATAACAACCGCTTCTCCTTTGGAGATGTTGTAAGTCGCTCCGCCCTGTTCCGGTAAAATACTCGGCTCAGTGTGACGCACGGCCTCACGTACAGCACTACCGGTTTTGATGCCTTCCGGCGTTTCCACCGTCACGGTCATTTTGTATCTGATTGTCTCGTCCGAGAAGCCTCCCGCACCAGTGCAAGCGGCAACCACAAAACACAAGCAAGATACAACTGCGAAAATCTTCCATTTTTTCATGCTAAAAAGCCGTCAATCTTTAAAGGAGAGGGAAGAATTAAGGCTTCTTCATTTCTTCCTGCAGTTTGCGCAATGCATCCGGCACATCGGGCGTCTGCATCAGCTTGTCGAAGTTTTCCTGCATGATGTCGAGCTGTGCGTCATCCATCGTGTCGATGAAGGTATAGAACGCGCCCCCCAGCGCATCGGCGAGCGGCGACAAGGACGGCTTTGCCATCATGTGCTTGTACTGCGTGACCGCGAAACCGTAGGTTTCCTCGCGCTTGCCCCATTGCGCGCGGTCGGCGCCGGCCAGCAGGAAATTGATGCTGTCGGACAGCATAAATGAATAGGCCTCGCGCGGCAGGTTGGTGAATTGCGTGACCGCATCGGTCAGGCAGGCGCACACGCCGCACAACACCGCATATTGTTCCCAGGGCAGCGCGCCCGTCAGCCCCGAGCGTTTGAACATATCGTCGCACAGGATAATGACGGTCAGCGTCGCGTCGCTGGAAAGCCCGCTTAAGAAATCGGCCTCGCCCGACGGCGGGGCGTTGCGGGTATCAAGGTATTTGCGGATCTTTTCCGCCCGCTTCATCTGCAATGCCGTCGTCTTCAAATCATTTGTCTTGAAATCGTCGCCCGTCGCCATGCTGCACCGCGTAAAAGAGGGTAAATTATGGCCATTGACCTGCCACCCCTGTACCTTAAGATAAAGTCATATGACAGCAAAGCCGAAAAAACAGCCCGCGACCAGCGCGGGTACAAGCCTGCGTTTCGATTTCAACGCAGCGGCCAAACGCGCGCAGAAGGACCATCCCGAACTGCGCGGCAATATGCTGTTCATCCATGCGGGCGCGGTTGCGCCCGACGCGCATTCGGACGACCTTGTCAATCAGGGCGTCGATGACGATGAAATCACCGATGTCGAAAAAATGGTGCGCGACGCGAAACGCCTGAAGACATCGTTCCATCTGGCGGTCAGCCGCGAGGGAAAAAAGAAACCGCTGGGCGTGCTGGTGTTCCACCCCGACCGCCATGCGGTGTTCGGCCCAAAACCCGGCGCAGCGGATGACTTTGCCACTTTTGATCATGAAACCGGCCATGCGCTGCTGCCCCAGTTTAACGGCACGAAAAGCGAAAACGCCGCCGACGGTTTCGCGGCGCTGCGCCATTACCAGCGGTTCGATGCCGATGCGCGCGCGAACCTGGAATATGCCGGATGGAAACGCGCGGCGGTCGCCATGCTGCTGGGCAAAAACTCGCACCTCACCACCTTCACGCTGGATAAAATCATCTGCGACGCGCAAACGGCAAATTTTTCCAGCCTGACACCCGCGCAGACGAAAAAGATCGCGGCGGAATATGCGGAAAAATGCACGCCGTCGGCAAAGCGCCTTGCAAAAATCGGCCACGACTTCGCGCCCTTGAAAAACATGAAGCCGCAGGAAGCGATGGAAAAACTGGCGGCCATCACGCTGAAGGCCAAGCCCGACTCGGACACGTTTTACCTGGGCGCGCGCGTGCTGGCGGGGGCGTTTGCCAAGGGCGGCATCCGGCTGAACGGCAGGAAAATCGACCTCAGCGGCGCGGAACATGCCCAGTTGCGAATGAAACTCGCTGCAAAAATCGAAAAAATGCCTAAAAATCATCAACTTAGGAAGATTGTGGTACTCTGATATTTTCCGCAATTTGGTTGACGGTTTTTGTCCACAGGCGTAGGTTTTGCGCATATTTAGGGCAGAGGCCTTTGGCCACCATGAACGACAAGAACAAGAAAATCGCAAAAACATTCGCCGCCTATGCGCTGACCACCACGGCGCTGCTGGGCGGCGGTTTCGCATTGCAAAGCGGCGTAAACGCGCTGCAGCGCGAACCGGCGGCGGTGACGCAAACCGTGCAGGCGGCCGAAGCGCAAACGCCCGCGACGATGGATATCGCATCGGTGCCGCGCGGCGACGGGCATCCCGTTCTGGTCATCCCCGGCTTTTTCGGCAACGATTTGCACATGACCGAATTGCAGCACACGATCCGCGATCACGGCTATACGGTCTATGGCTGGGAAGCGGGCATGAATATGGGCCCCAGCAAATCAAAGGCAGACCAGCTGGAAAAACACCTGCAGAAAATCTACGAAGAAAACGGCAACCGCCCCGTTTCCATCGTCGGCTACAGCCTGGGCGGCGTTTATGCGCGCGAACTGGCGCGTCGCCATCCCGAACTGGTCGCGAACGTCATCACCCTTGGCGCGCCGTTCGGCCAGCGCGATTCCGGCGGCAATGTCGATGAACGCGTGGCGCATGTGCAGGAATTTTACGGCACGCAAAACACCGACCCCCGTATCGCGCCGCCCGTGCCCACCACATCGCTGTTTTCCACCAATGACTGGGTCGCCGGCTGGCGCGAAGCCCTGAACACCGGCGGCAAGCAGCAGGAAAATATCCGCATCACCGGCGGCCATGTGGCGATGCCCTTCAGCGACAACGCCGCCGCCATCATCCTCGACCGCCTTGCGCAAAAAACCGTCAACTGGCAACCTATGCAGAAGCCGGCCGCGCAGCCCCTCCGCCCGCCCGGCGCATAACCAGAGGCGAGGTTTTGTGGGCGCACGCATTTTCATGGCGATCTTCGCCCTGCCGTTTATCGGCGTGGGCATCTGGGCGGTCTATTCGATTTCATCGACTCTGCTGGAAGCGCATGCCATGCAAAGCTGGGCGCCCGTGCAGGCGCGCGTGATATCGGGCGGGGTGGAGGAACACCCCGACAGCGACGGCGCCACCACCTACAGCGCGCATGCGGAATACAAATACAGCTTTGACGGGCGTGAATATACTGGCGCGCGGGTTGGCATCGACACGATGTCCGACAATATTGGCCATGCGCATGAGGAGCGCGGGCGCGAGCTGGCTGCCGCCGCGCAGGAAGGCCGCAGCATCGAAGTTTATGTCGATCCCGCCGCGCCCTATAGCTCGGTCATCTACCGCGATATCCGCTGGGGGCTGATCGGGTTCAAGGCTGTTTTCGCGGTCGCCTTCGGCGGTGGCGGGATTGCTCTGCTGGCGGCATCCCGCAATATGCGCCTGCGCCGCCGCGACAGCCGCAACCCGGTCTATGACACGCAGCCGTGGCTGGCGAACCAGGACTGGCAGACGGCGGAGGTGCGGTCGACCGCGCGCGGCGCGCTTTATTTCGCATGGATTTTCGCCGTCATCTGGAACGCGATTTCCGCGCCCATGCCGTTCATGGTCTATGGCGAGGTGACGGAAAAGCAGAATTACGGCGCGCTGATCGGCCTTTTGTTCCCGCTGGTCGGCATCGGCCTTCTGGTATGGGCGGTCCGCCGCACGCTAGAATGGCGGCGCTTTGGCGCATCGCCGGTCACGCTCGACCCCTTCCCTGCCGCGATCGGCGGGCAGGCGGGCGGCACGTTCGAGCTGCCGGTGCCGTTCGATTCATCGCACCAGTTCCGTGTCACCCTGTCGGCCGTCCACAGTTTCGAAAGCGGTTCGGGCAAGAACCGTTCCCGCCGCGAAAAGATGCACTGGGAGCAAAGCGTGATCGGCTATGCCGAGCCCGGGCTGTACGGCACGCGCGTGCAGTTCCGCTTCGACATCCCTGATGGCCTGCCGCCGTCGGATGCCGCAAAGCTGGACGACGACTATGATTTGTGGCGGCTGAGTTTGCAGGCCGACCTGCCGGGCGCCGATATCGATCGCGACTACGAAATTCCGGCCTATCCCGGCACGGCGAAGTCGCGCATCGGCGACCGCGCGGCGGCGGCAATAGCAACAGCCACGAAAACGGCGGCGGAAAACGACGTGCGCGCCCGCATCACCCTGATCGGCGATGACATGTTTTACCCGATGGGCCGCAACGCGCTGTCCTGCCTGATCGGGATCACGGTCGGCGCGGTGTTTGCCGGTATCGGCGTATTTTTGTTCATCAGGGAAGACGCGTGGTTCGGCGGCGCGATTTTCGGCGGCGTGGGCGCGCTGGTGTTCACCGGCTGCGTCTATGCGATTGCCAATTCGCTGACCGTGAAACGCGACAGCATGGGCGGGGGCGTGGAAACCGTGCGCCGCCTGTTCGGCATCCCCGTCAAATCGCGCTATGCCGCCATCGATGACATCGTGTCGCTGCACAGCGACAGCAGCAGCGCGGGACAGAAAAACGGCCGGCAGGTCAAATATTACCGCATCTATGGCAAGCTGAAATCAGGCGGCGACATCACCCTTGGCGAAAGTTTCGAGGGCGAGGCGGAAGCAGAAGCCGCGATCGCCTTTATCCGCGAGAAACTGGGCCTGCGCCTGTAACACCCCGTTGGGGAACCTTCGCGCATGTGGTATCGTTCGACAGGCTTACACGAAGGTCGCCAGATGCATAATTTTTCCCAGCTATTGATCGTCCTTGGCATGGCCGGGCTGACCGTGCCGTTCCTTCACCGGCTGAAGATCACGCCCGTGCTGGGATACCTGCTGTGCGGCGTGCTGCTTGCCCCGAACGGGCCGCTGGCATGGATCGAACGCGAGGTCGCGGGCGCAGCCGCCGACGCCGCCGGCACCATCACAATGCCCGAAGACGCGCTGCAAAAATTCGCCGAGCTGGGCATTGTGTTCCTGATGTTCATGATCGGCCTGAAACTGTCGATCAACGAATTGTGGGAACGCCGGCGCGACGTGATCGGTATCGGCGGCGCGCAGGTGGTGGCGACATCCGCCTTTATTTTTGCCTTCGCCCGTTTTTTCGGCAACGGGGTGGAGGTATCGATATTGATGGCGGCCTGCCTGTCGTTTTCATCGACCGCCGTCGTCATGCAGCTGCTGGAGGAGAAAAAAAGCGACGGCACGGCCACGGGAAAGCTGTGTTTTTCCATCCTGCTGATGCAGGATTTGATGGTCGTGCCGGTGCTGGCGATGGTATCGGCCTTCGCCACCAACGAAGGCGACGACCTGCTGCTGCCGATCATCAAGGCGCTTGTCATCGGCGTTTGCGCAATTGCCTTGATTTTCGTGATCGGCATGCGGCTGCTGCCGCCCTTGCTGCGCATCGTGAAGCCGCATCGCCGGCGCGAATGGCTGATGTCGTTCGTGCTGTTCATCGTGATCGGCGCCGCCATGCTGACCGAACATGCCGGATTATCGGCCGCGCTGGGCGCGTTCCTGGCGGGGCTGCTGCTCGCCGAAACCGAATACCGCAAGGATGTGGAGGACATCGTGGCGCCCGTGAAGGGATTGCTGATGGGCGTGTTTTTCCTGTCGGTCGGGCTTGGCGTCGATCTGCATGAAGTGGCCGAAGATATCGGCTGGCTGCTGGCATCCGTCATCGGCATCGGCGTTGCGAAGGCGGCGATATTGTTCGCGCTGGCGCGCGGATTTGGCGTGCAAAAACGCGCCGCCGCCGAAACCGCCGTGATGCTGGGCCAATGCGGCGAATTCGCCTTCGTCATCCTGACGCTGGCGCTGGCGGAGGGCGTGATCCCCAGGGGCGACGCGCAGTTCTTCATGCTGGTCACGGCGCTGTCGATGTTCATGACACCCTTCGTGACCGCGCTGGCGCCGAAACTCGGGAAATTCCTGAAGCGTTAGTTACAGATTACTGCGGATGCTTTCGACCGTGCCGGGCGACATATCCTTCATCTGCTCGGCCAATGCCTTCAGCCGCTTGAAAGATGTCGGCAGGCAGTTGTCCGGCACATCCTTGGCCTGTTCCGCGATCAGCGCCGCCAGCTCGCCGAACATCAGCACGGGCAGATGGGTTTTCCGCATCATTTCATCGTGCATTTTTCCGGTGATCTGCTTGCCGTTGTTGTCATGCGTCACGATCTCGCAGCCGATTTTTTTGAACAGGTCGACCACCGCCGCGGTTTCAGCGCATTCCAGCGTCACGACGCATGACCTGTTCGTGACCGGGCTTTGCGGGCCGAACATGGGGTGAATGCCCGAAACGCGTTTGCTGTGCGCAAGACAGGCATCGTTCGGCTTTGCCTGCACGGAGCATAAATTGACCAGATGCTTGCCCGCGTGTTTCTGCGCGACGTCGCCGACCGCCGATACCGGCACGGCGATCAGGACAATATCGGCATCGTCGGTAATTTCCGCATGTGCGGCCAGTTCCTGCGCCAGAAAAGTGCCGAAGACGCCGCGGCCGACAATTGCTATTTTCATGTTGATCACCCTTGTTTTTAAACGATTATATACGCGTTCCGGCGAATTGAAAGCACCCTTTGCAGGGCGCGCCGGATTTGATACAAACAATGCACGCAAAAAAACAGGAGATGACGCATGTCCGATCACGTGACCACGACGGTCGATGATGGCATTTTGACCATCCGCATGAACCGTCCGGAAAAGAAAAACGCGCTGACCGGCGAGATGTATCAGGCGATGGCCGACGCCCTGAATGACGCGGAGAAAAATCCCGCCGTGCGCGCGGTCGTCATCACCGGCGTGAAAAATTCCTTCACCGCCGGCAACGACATCGAGGATTTCATCAACAACCCGCCCGACGAAAAAAACAGCGCCGTGCTGAATTTCCTGAAGGCGATATCGGAAGCAAAGCTGCCCGTTGTCGCCGCCGTCAACGGCACGGCGATCGGCATTGGCGTGACGATGCTGCTGCATTGCGATTTCGTTTATGTGGCGGATAGCGCCGTGATGGCGATGCCGTTTGTGGATCTCGGCCTTGTCCCCGAGGCCGCCGCCAGTTTGCTGCTGCCGAAGGTCGCGGGATTGCAGCGCGCATCGGAACTGCTGATGCTGGGCGAACCCTTCACGCCCGCCGCCGCCAAGGAAATGGGCATCGCAACCGCTGTCCTGCCCGCCGAAGACGTCGAAAAGACCGCCCTGAAAACCGCGAAAAAACTGGCCGCGAAACCGCGCGACGCGCTGCGCCAGACAAAATCCCTGCTGCGCCGCGATTTTGAATCCGTGTCCGACCGCATCGCAGCGGAGGCGAAAATTTTCAAGCAGGCATTGGCATCGGACGACGCGAAAGAGGCGCTGACCGCCTTCCGCGAAAAGCGCAAACCTAAATTCAAGTAACCGGTTTCGGCGCGCGCCGGAATGCCGCCGTGTGCGGCGCGGTCACCGGCTGGGAAGTTTTCAATCCCGCCTTCAGCGCCGCATTCCACGCTTCGCGCGCGGAATAGACATGCGCTGACGGCAACCCGCCTGCGGGGGCAAGCGTATCAACGACCAGTACGGCATCGGGGAATTTTCCGGCATAGGCCGCGACATCGCTGAAATTCTGCCGCATCCATTGCACGACCGGGGCGACAAAGTGATCCGTCACCACCTGCCGCGTCGTGCCGTCCTGGGCCGCCGGCTTATCCAGCATATGGCGCAGCAGGCCGCCGCGCAGGCCGGGCGACACCATGACCGGCATCTGCTTGACCGCTTTCTTGAACTGCTGGCTGAACTGGCTTTTCGCCAGCTCCAGCGCCGCATCGAGGCGCGCATCCGGCTGCAGCTGCGCCGCATCCGGCGCTTCCTTGCGCCCCAGCATGTCGAAAACTTCGCGTTTCTGCCATGACAGCAGCGCGTCTTCGGATATTTGCGCCAGCTGTTCCCTGACCCGTTTCCTGAACTGCGGGTCTTCCGCCGTTATCACCTTGATGAATTTTTCGATGTCGGGGATCTGCGCGATATTGCGCGCGCGGGCGTCGATGCGGCGTTGTTTTTCCGCTTCGTCCGCCTGTTCTTCCGCGCATGTCATGGTAAAAACGGCGGCACCGTTCGCGTCGCGGCCCATGACCATGCGCAGGTTCGGGTATTTTTTGCGGCGCGCGGCGATGCCCTTGCCCTCGCGCGACAGATAGCGCGACACGGGATCGGCGATATCGTTCATGACCGCGCGATGCACATCGGGGCCGTGCTTGCCCTGCGCGGTGAAACGCTTTTCGATGTCTTCTAAAAACCCGGCTTCGTATTCCATCGTCAGGCCGTTCAGCACGGCGTAATCCTTGCCCTGCAACCGGTTGCCGAACCGCTTGACCTCCGCCGCCAGCACGGTCGCCACCGTCGGCTCCGCGCCGTCGATCTCGCGCCAGAGGCGCAGCATCTCGTGTTTCTGCCATGTGAAATGGTCGCTGATGCCGCCGTGCAGCTTCTGCACCATTTTCTTCCGCGCCGCCCCGTCATCCTGCCACGGCGCAATGGCCGCGCGGAAATCCGCCATCGTCGCGGTTGCGACAATGCGCCGGATATCATCATCGGTGATGGGCGGCGGTGTCTCCATCTTGTCCCCCGTTTCGCATTATTATGTATAATACAAAGCGCGGAATAACTCAATAATTAGTTATATTATTGATTTTACAGTCTATTTTGGTGCCGGATTTTTCAGGCTATGTGCAATGACCGCCTTGATCGTGGCGATCTGCGCGTCTTCGGCCTCTTTCCTGGTCGCCTTGTCGGGGTAAATTTCGGTCGTCATGCCGACATCGGCGTGCTGGCGCGCAAAATCCTGCAGCAGCGTATTCACATCGTCGATCACGATCACGCCCTTGTCGCTTTTATAGCCCAGAATTTCGGGCTCGATTGCGATGGGCGTCACCTTGCGCACGGCCTCGATCACCTCGTGCCCCAGCGCGACATCGGCCTGTGACGGCACAACAAGATAGAAACCGTCGGGGATGTAATCATCGCCCGCTTCAAATTTCTGCCCGTCGCGCGCGCGGCGCTCCGCCGTGATGCCGATATCGCGGTAATTGGTTTCATGCAGATCGACGGCGGCGCGGAAATGCAGCTTCAGCGATTCAACCGACGCCATCAGCTGCCGCGATTCCTCCGCCGTGCCGCCTGCGAAGAAATGGCGGTTCGGATCTTCCGCCTTGCGGTTCCAGCGGTGGTTGATTTCGTAGCCGAGCGGGCTGATGCAGGGATAGACGACGAAATTGACTTTATCGGCGTATTGCGCCGCTTCTTCCTCGAGGAAACGCAGCGCGCCGGTGATGCCGCTGTCTTCATAGCCATGCACGCCGCCCGTGATCAGGATGGTGGGGTTGGCATCGTCCCAAGGTTTCGATTTCACTACGTAGAGCGGATAGCGCTGCGGATCATGCGACAGCGCGCCATATTGTTCGAGCGCGAAATTTTCCGGCGGCAGCGCGGTCAGGCGATCCACAACATCCGTCTGGTATGACCGCTGGATTTTCTGACTGGCGAACCATGCTTCTTTTTCCGCCGCGCCCCAGGGCTTGATGCCGTCTGTCATGATCTGTCCTTTGGTTGTGAAACCAAAAATTGCCATAACGAACAAAGGCGCGCAAGTGCGCGTCGCAGACAGCAGATTTCATGTGAGGAGGAGAAATGGCGCGCCCGAAGAGATTCGAACTCCTAACCTTCTGATCCGTAGTCAGATGCTCTATCCAGTTGAGCTACGGGCGCAAGACTTATGGTTTCTATAAGATTCGTTTCGAAAGAGCAAGGGAATTGCGCGGGCCTGCGCCCGTTATGCGGCGGTATTTGCGCGGTTGTGGCATTGCGGCGGATTTCGCTTGTCTTTGAAATCGTTATGAAAATGACAATCGTGCCATCCCCTTAAAAAATATGACGAATAGGGGAAAGCGGCGGACGATTCAATATTGCAAGCCTTTGGATTTATAGTTTAAAAAGAACAATGATACCGCCATGGGCTGATAATAATTTTTGAATACGAGGTAGCGCCTTGCTGAACCCCATTCTCCGCACTTTCATTGCCGCGACCATCGTGAGCGCATCCCTGACCGCTTGCACGACGGACAACAGCACGGCCAGCTACGCACCGCCGCCCGACAACCGCACCGCTTCGCGCCCCGCACTGCAGATGACGGATGCGCCGGCACCCGACGTGATTTACCGCCGCGGTTCGCGCGACACGGTGCTGACCGAAGACAACGCCACGAAATTCTCGCCCGTGCCCTATTACCATTCCGGCGTCGAGACGCTGGTGTCGCGCAAGGTGAACGACCTGAACCGCGACCTGTCGTCGCTGCAGGGCACGACGTCGAAATTCCAGGGCCGCCTGCGTTCGCTGCAATCGAAAAGCGACGCCGATGCCGCGCGTTACTATGAGCAAGTGGCCGCGATCAACACCGAACTGCAATCCGGCACCACCCCCGGCAACCCCGTGCTGGTGGAACGCTGGAACGCCGCTGAAAACAGCCTCGACAGCCTGTCGCAAAGCGCAGGCCTGCTGAACGAACTGGCGACCGATCTTGCCAACGAAGCGTCCAAGGCCAGCTACCTGCAGGAAAACACCCGCGCGGCCTATGGCCTGTCGGGCGCGGTGAAGGCCGACCATGACAGCCTGCGCACGCTGGAAGACAACGTGAACCAGGAGATCGTCAACCTGAACCGCCTGCTGACCTCCGTCGGCGACGAGATCAACCGCCGCGGGTCTTACCTGCGCTCGGAACGCGCGAACCTGCAGACGCTGTCGCTTGCGATCACCAACGGCGACCTGTACGGCCAGAACATCACCAACACGCTGTATAAAAAAGCGACCGAAGCGAACAACGACATGTACCGCAACGCGCCCGCAGCCCCCGCGCGCGGCCGCCCGCTGGTCATCATCCGTTTCGACCGCCCGAACGTGAACTATCAGGAACCCCTCTATAACGCGGTCAGCCAGGCGCTGGAAAAATATCCCTCCGCCCGTTTCGACCTCGTGGCGGTTTCCCCGTCGCGCGGCAACCCCGCCGAAGTGGCATTGGCATCGTCGGAAGCCCGCAAGAACGGCGAAGCCGTGCTGCGCTCGCTCGCGCAAATGGGGCTGCCCGTTGAACGCGTGCGCCTGAACGCGGCGAACAGCATGGATGTGCGCAACAGCGAGATCCATATCTACCTGCAGTAACCGCAGGCCTAAAAAAGACGCGCCTTGGCATAACTGCCGGGCGCGTCTTTTTTTATTAAGCTTTTACGGCTAAAATAACCTATGGCCGCTGATCATATCGACACCCTGACATCCATCGCGCTTGTGACCACCGCAGCATTGCTGTGCGGACTTGCGCTGATCCGCCTGCGCCAGCCTGCCATCGTGGGCTACATTCTGGCTGGTGTGGCGCTGGGGCCCACGGGGCTGAAGCTGGTATCGAATACCGAAACCGTGCAGGTGCTGGCGGAGCTGGGCGTGATCATGCTGCTGTTCCTGATCGGCATGGAGCTCAGCTTGCGCAGTTTCAAGTCGGTTTATAAAACCGCGCTGTCGGTGGCCGCCTTGCAGATCGTCGCAGCGCTGGCCGTATTTTACGGCATCGGGCATTTCCTTGAATGGACGACGGAACGCATTGTTGTTTTCGCCTTCGCGACCGCCCTGTCATCGACGGCGGTCGCCATTAAAATTCTGGAGGAAACGGACGAGCTGCGCACGCCGGTCGGCCGCACGACCGTTTCCGTGCTGATCGCGCAGGATCTGGCCGTCATCCCCATGCTGCTGATCATCGGCGCGTTTGGCAGCGGTCAGGGCGGCATGATGGGCGCGCAGGCGACCACCGCCGCGATTGCCGTGAAGCTGGCGATTGCTATCGGCATCCTGATCGCGGTCAGCCTGTTCCTGTCGAAACGCGACCGCGTGGAATTGCCGATGTCCGGCTGGATCATGTCGCGGCACGAAGTCATCCCCCTCGCCGCGCTGGCGTTCTGTTTTACATGGGCGACCCTGTCCGGCCTGATCGGCCTTTCGACCGCTTACGGCGCATTTTTGGCGGGGCTTATCATCGGGAATTCCAACGTGCGCGCGACGATGCACAAGGCTGCGGAGCCGATCCAGACAATATTGCTGATGGTGTTTTTCCTGTCGATCGGGCTGCTGATTAACCTTGATTACATTTTCGCGAACTGGAAAAACGTGCTGCTTGTGCTGGCCATCGTCACCTTCCTCAAAACCATCGTCAATGTGGGCATCCTGCATTTGCTGGGCGAGCCGTGGCGGCGCGCGTTTCATGCGGGTGTCGTCATGGGTCAGATGGGGGAGTTTTCATTCATCATCGTGGCAGGTGGCGTTACTGCCAAAATCATCACGCCCGAAGGATACGACCTGATGATTTCCGTCATCGCCCTGTCGCTGCTCATCAGCCCCATGTGGCTGGCCGTCGCCCGCCGCCTGCACGACATGGCGATCCGGAAACTGGGCGTGAATATCCTGACGCCGGCGCAGGATGAATAATAATCCGTGCGCATAAAAAAACACCCCGGCTTGCGCGCGGGGTGTTTTTTTCAAAAAATATCAGCCTTACGACTTTGCGACTTCGCGCAGTTCGCCCGGGCGGCGGAGCATTTTATCGACGTCGCCGGTGTGCAGTTCTTCCTGACGGATCAGGTCGCGCGCGTATTCTTCGAGAAGCACGGATTTGCCTTCGACCAATTTCAGCAATTCGTGGTAATGCGCCAGCGTCGCTTTTTCATGTTCCAGCGACTCGCGCAGGATGTCGCTGACATCATGCTTGTGCGATTCCAGCAAAGGCCCAATGCCGAGCGAGGGGTGGCCGCCGAAATGGGTAATCAGCTCGCCCGCCTGCTGCGCATGGTCCATCGATTCCGTCGCCTGGCTGCGCAGCCACGACACGATCGGAATACGGTTATGCCCGAAAATCATCAGCGAGTAGTGCATATAGCGCACAACGCCCGCAAGCTCGGCCTCGAGGATTTTGTTGAGGACCTTCAGGACTTCGTCCTGATTGACGGTAATGGCAGGCGACATGATTTTTTCCTTTATCTGGGTGTACGCATTCACCACAGAAAATAGAGCATTCGGGCGCAGTCGGCAACCCGCAAAGTCCGGCTTTTTCCTGCGATTTATTATCAGTCGCGCGGCGGATTTATTGCGGCGGCGGTGTTTCGGCCGGCGCCGCCAGCTTGGCGTTCGAGAACATCGTGATGATCGACGTCACTTCATGCAGGCCGCCCTTGGTACTGGAGCCGAAGACCGTCACGACAAGGCCGTTTTTCGGCTGGCGGATCTTGATCGCGCTGATGTTGTTGGCGACGGCGGGCTTGCCGTTCTTCGCCTTGCTTTTGGCGCGGTATTCATAGGCGATCTCGCGGCCCGCCATGTTCTTTTTCGCGTCGTCGGAAAATTTTTTCATCGCCGTGTGGAACGCGGCCTCGTCGGTGCCAAGGCCGATGACATGGCAGCGGCCCTGTTCGTTCACCAGCACGAATTCGCCGCCCGGCACGGTGTCGTTGCTTTCGGGCCGCTTGCCGCCCGGCAGCTGCGCGAACCAGACATCGCCCGTTTTCGCGCTGACGGCGGCGAGGAACGATGCCGCATCCTCCGGCACCAGCCGGTTCATGTATTTATCCGCCCAGGGCGCAATTTTTTCAGGGTTGAAGAAATTCACGAAGCAGCCGGCGAAAAACATATTCACCGTGAACTGCGCGCGTTGCGCGGGGTCGTTCGTCAGAGCCACATCGGGCAGCGTCCTGAACTGGCCTTCGCTGGCGGCTTTTTCCTTGGCCGCCGCCGTATCATCCGCCGCCTGCGCGCCGGTTGCCGCCATCGCCGCGATGACCGCCAGCATCATGAATAATTTGCGCATCTGTGATCGCCTTTCGTTTTTACAAAAATTTTCCGCCAAGCGTTTCCTCGATCGTTTTTTTCGACACTTCCTCGACCGTGCCTTCGGCCATATTGCCAAGCGTGAACGGGCCGTATGATGTGCGGATCAGCCGGTTGACGGTCAGGCCGAGGAATTCCAGCACGCGGCGGATTTCGCGGTTCTTGCCTTCGGTCAGCACCATTTCGATCCAGACGTTGTCGCCCTGTTCGCGCTCGACCGTGGCCTTGATCTTGCCGTATTGCACGCCATCGACCGTGACACCGTTCAGCAACCGCGCGATTTTCGCATCCGTCATTTCGCCAAACGCCCGCACGCGGTATTTGCGCGTCCAGCCGGTCGCCGGCAATTCAAGGTGGCGCGTCAGCGCGCCGTTATTGGTGAGCAGTATCAGCCCCTCCGAATTCAAATCGAGCCGCCCGACGGAAATCACGCGCGGCAGGTCTTCGGGCAGGCTTTCGAAAATGGTGCGGCGGCCCTGTTCGTCCTTATGCGTCGTCACCAGCCCTTTCGGCTTATGGTAACGCCACAGGCGCGTGGGTTCTTTTTCGCCGACCGGGTTGCCATCGACCTCGATCCGGTCGGCATCGGTCACGTTTTGCGCGGGGCTTGCCAGAATCTGGCCGTTCAGCGTGACGCGGCCTTCCAAAATCAGCCGTTCCGCATCGCGTCGCGAGCAGACGCCCGCGCGGGCAAGGCGCTTGGCGATACGTTCAGGTTTTTGGTCTTCGGTGCTCATTTCTGGTACTTTAGCGATATGGACGCACAAAACAAATACATGATTGAAGCAATTTCCGAAGCCAAAGCGGCGGCGGCACGGGGTGAAATTCCCGTCGGCGCGGTGCTGGTGAACGGGCTGACGGGCGAGGTTGTGGCGCGGTCGGGCAACCAGACCGAAACATGGCGCGACCCGACCGCCCATGCGGAAATGCTGGTGCTGCAGGAAGGCGGCAAGATTTTCGACGCCCCGCGCCTGCCCGATTGCGATTTGTATGTCAGTCTTGAACCCTGCGCGATGTGCGCCGCCGCGATATCCTTCGCCCGTATCCGCCGGCTTTATTTCGGGGCGTATGATCCCAAAGGCGGCGGTGTCGATCACGGCGGCAAATTCTATGGCCAGCCCACCTGCCACCACGCGCCGGAAGTCTATGGCGGCATCCACGAGCAGGAATGCGCCACGATTTTGAAGGACTTTTTTAAAGACCGGCGCTAGTTGACTCCCCCACCCCCGTTACGCATAATCCGAGGCATCCAATATTATTACAGGGAGCCCGCCATGAGCCTCGGCCAAAAGAAAACCTATACCGGCATGGTGCGCAAGGAAACCTATGCGAAGGGCTCCAAACAGGAACATCAGGCCGTCGTGCTGGATACCGGCGACGGGATCCCGATGAAGCTGCGCATCCGCGGCAACAACCCCTTCAGCGACCCCGAGCTTGACCAGTTTGTGGGCATGCGCGTGTCAGTCGAAGGCATCGCGGGTTCCGGCGTGAACATCCTGTTCGTTGAAAAGGCCGCCGACATCGTGGTGCTGGGCCCGCCCGGCCGCCCTGCGCGCCCGCAAGGACCGCGCCCCTAACGTGGCCGGTTTATTCGACAACGACGATCCGTTCGGCCTGCCGCCGGTGCCGCCCGCACCCGGCGCACCAGCCGCCAATGCGCCGCCCGAATTCACGGTCAGCGAACTTTCCAACAAACTGAAGCGTGTGATCGAGGGGGAATTTTCCTTCGTGCGCGTGCGCGGCGAAATTTCAAAGGTCACGGTTGCGAAATCCGGCCACCTGTATTCCGCCCTGAAAGACGATGGTGCGGTGATCGACGCGATCTGCTGGAAAGGCACGCTGTCGAAACTGGGCATCAAGCCGGAAGAAGGCATGGATGTGGTTTGCACCGGACGGCTGACCACCTATCCCGGCCGATCGAATTACCAGCTGATCATCGAGACGATGGAGCTGGCAGGGCAAGGCGCGCTTTTGAAAATGCTGGAGGACCGCAAGAAGAAACTGGCGGCCGAAGGATTGTTCGATGATGCGCGGAAAAAGAAAATCCCGTTTTTGCCCAACGTCATCGGCGTGGTGACATCGCCCACGGGCGCGGTCATCCGTGATATCATGCACCGGTTGAACGAGCGTTTCCCGCGCCGCGTATTATTGTGGCCGGTGATCGTGCAGGGCGCGGGCGCGGCGCAGGCGGTGGCGCAGGCGATTGCCGGATTTAACAGCATCCCCGAAGGATCACCCGACCGCCCCGATGTGATTATCGTGGCGCGCGGCGGCGGGTCGCTGGAGGACCTGATGCCGTTCAACGATGAAATCGTGGTGCGCGCGGCAGCGGCCAGCAAAATTCCGCTGATTTCCGCCGTCGGCCATGAAACCGACACCACGCTGATCGATTACGCATCCGACCTGCGCGCCCCCACGCCGACCGCCGCCGCAGAAAAGGCCGTGCCGGTGCGCGTCGAACTGCAAGGTTTCGTCATGGAGCGGCAGCAGCGCATGTTTGTATCGCTGCAAAGACTGGCACAACGCCACGCCTTGCAATTGCAGGGGCTGGGGCGCGGGCTTGGCGACCCGAAACGCTTGCTGGAACATGCGTCGCAGAAACTTGACCATCTGGGACAGCGGCTCGACAACGGCCTTGTGTCGTGGCTGGAGCGCAAATCGGCGCGCGTGAAGGAACTGGCGGCCAAAATATCACCGCGCCCGCTGCTGCAAAAAGTCAGCGATGCGCAGCGGCATATCAGGAACTTTGCCGAACGCCTGACGAATACCGAGAACAAGATTCTGCATGACCGTGCCAAGCACCTGAAAAACCTGTCGGCGATGCTGGAAAGCCTGTCCTTCGAGCGCGTGCTGGAACGCGGCTATGCCGTGGTCTATGACGAAAACCGTAATATCGTCAGCACGGCATCGGATGCCGCGAAAAAAGAAAAGCTCGTCATCCGTTTCAAGGATGGCGAAACGGAAGTCGGAAAATAATCAAACCGAAGGCGTAACCGCCGTATCCGGTTTTTTCAGGAAGATTTTCTCATACAGCGCCTGCGCGCCCACCATCGCCGCCATCAGTCCCCAGAAAATCCAGAAGCCGTGCCACGGCGCGATGTTTTTCAAAAGCACCAGCGCCATGACCACCAGCGAACAAATTTTCGCCATCCAGACAAGGCCGGTGAAGAACAGGTTATCGCGGTCCTTCGCCGCCAGAATGGCAAAGGGCGCGATGCCCGCCGCCACGCCGAAGAAAAACGCCGCCCAAGGTTCGCGGCCCATCACCGCCGTCATCAGGTAAATCGTACCCATGCAATAAAGCGCAAAAGCCGTCACCATATAAAGCGTGCTGACCAGCGCCATGAATTTCGACACGCGCGGATAGGCGAGCGATACGACCTGCATCATGCCCGCGAAAAACGCGGCCGGAAAAAGATAAAGGGGCAGGATCAGCGGAGAGAAAATCAGCGCGATGATCGCGGGCCAGATGGCCGAGATATAGCCCTGCGCCGCAAGCCACCCGCCCGCAATCACCATCGCCGCGAGGTTCGCGTAGATCAGCGGCGACAGTGATTTGCGGATGACGGTGGAAAACGCCAAGATGCGCGTCCTTTAATTTAGAACGGGATCTCGTCGTCCATTTTGTCGGCCTTGCCGGAGGAGGCGTAGTTGCCGCCGGACGAACCGCCGGAATCCATGCCGTAATCGCCGCCCGACGATTCAAACGACGATCCGCCGCCTTTGCTGTCGAGCATGGTGATTTCGCCGCGGAAGGGGCGCAGCACGACTTCGGTGGTGTATTTTTCAGCGCCGTCTTTATCGGTCCATTTGCGGGTTTCCAGCTGGCCTTCGATATAAACCTTCGCGCCTTTTTTGATGTATTTTTCGACGATGCCGACCAGGTTGTCGTTCAGCACGGAAATGCGGTGCCATTCGGTGCGCTCTTTCTTCTCGCCCGAGGCCTTGTCTTTCCAGGATTCGGAGGTGGCGATGGAGAAGCTGGCGACGCGGCCGCCATTGGCGAAGCTGCGGATTTCGGGATCTTTGCCGAGGTTGCCCACGAGGATGACTTTATTAACGCTGCCTGCCATGATTTTTTCGCCTTTTCTGTGCACTAAACAACTGAATGTCCCGAAAGGCTCTAGCCGAATCCGCCACGGTCGATTAGGATAATCCCATAACCAGACAGCAGAGAATCTGCGGCAGTTTTTGAAGCCTTGAAACGCCTTATGTTTATCATGGGCAGCATAGGCTGACAAGGCTGGCCGCACGCAAGAAAAGGGCAAATTACATGCGCGCATGGCAACGGATGTTGAGCGGACGCCGCCTCGACCTCATCAACCCCTCCCCGATGGATATCGAAATCGAGGACATCGCGCACGGACTTTCCAGAGTCGCCAGATGGAACGGCCAGACCACCGGGGAACATTCTTTCAACGTCGCGCAGCATTCGGTCATCGTCGAGCAGATCTGCAATACGCTGGAACCGGCATCCGACCCGCAATGGCTGCTGGCGGCGCTGCTGCATGACGCGTCGGAATATGTGGTCGGCGACATGATTTCGCCGTTCAAGAACGCACTGGGCGTCAATTACCGCGCGTTTGAAGACAAGCTGATGGAAGCCATTCATGTGCGCTTCGGCCTGCCCGCCATCATCACGCCGCAGCTGAAAAAATACATCAAGCGCGCCGATAAAATGTGCGCCTGGCTGGAGGCCACGCAGCTGGCCGGATTCTCTGAGTCCGAAGCCACCGAATTTTTCGGCGCGCCCCCCGCCGCCGTGAAAGGCTGGAGCGTAAAGCCCCTATCCGCCAACGAATCCAAACGCCTGTATGTGGAGCGTTTCTCGGAGCTTGTCGGCGTAAAGGCGCAGGCGGCTTAGCTGGTAAAGCCCGCAAAGCCCTAACCGAGTCGCCGCGCGCCCGCTTGGCCCCGAACAAAACTGCGCCGGTGCGGCGGGCCGCGACAGATTTATAAAGCCTGTGGCCAGCCCCCGTAACATCCTGTCGAATTTCCCAATTCTTTTGACGCGTCGCCGCGCCATTCCCTAGACTGGTTTCGAGAGGATAACGATGGCGCTGACACTCAAAAACCAAATGAAGGCCGCAGCGGCGGCATTGCTGGCGGCGGCGGTCGAAACCAACCCCGTACAGGCCGACGATGCGTCCTCCTGCAGCGCGGGCCGCGTGATCGCGCGCGGCACGGCATCATGGTACGGCCCCGGTTTCAACGGCCGCCCGACCGCGAACGGCGAAACCTATGACCAGAACAAATTCACGGCGGCACATTTGCGGCTGGCTTTTTCGTCGGTCGTGCGCGTCGAAAACCTTGCGAACGGCAAATCGGTCAAGCTGCGCGTGAACGACCGCGGGCCCTATCACCGCGGCAGGATACTCGATGTGTCGCGGATCGCCGCGCAGGCGCTGGGATTCATCGATGACGGCACGGCACAGGTGCGCATAAGCCAATGCGAGCCCCGGAAAAAACAGCGGCAGCCCCGCCGCTGACCGCCTTATTTATCCGCCGATAACCCCGACAAAAATTTCTCGCTGTCGCTGCGGATTTGCGCAAGCTTGGCATCGCCCATTTTCGCCAGCGTGCGGTACGGCATGGCAAGACGGTGGTTTTTTCCCAGCACGGCTTTGTTCCGCATCAGGAAATCCCAGTACAGGTAATTGAACGGGCAGGCGTTTGCCCCGTTTTTTTCGGTCACGCTATAGGCGCAACCCTTGCAGTAATCGGACATTTTGTTGATATACGCGCCGCTGGCGGCATAGGGCTTGCTGGCAAGGTATCCGCCATCGGCGAACAGGATCATGCCCGTCACATTGGGCATTTCCACCCATTCATAGGCATCGGCATAGACGATCAGGAACCATTCATTCACTTCGCGCGGCGACAGCCCCGCCAGCAGCGCGAAATTGCCCAGCACCATCAGCCGCTGGATGTGGTGCGCATAGGCGTTTTGCTTGGTTTCCGTCACGCATTGTTTCAGGCAGTTCATTTTCGTGTCGCCCGACCAGTAGAACCACGGCAGCGGGCGGTTGGCGTTCAGGAAGTTTTCTTCGGCATAGCCCGGCATTTTCAGCCAGTACACCCCGCGCACATATTCGCGCCAGCCGATGATCTGGCGGATGAAGCCTTCCGTTGCATTCAGCGGCGCATTGCCGTTGCGATACGCGCTTTCTGCCGCCGCCACCACCTCCAGCGGGTCGAGCAGCCCGCAATTGATATAGGCGCTGAGGAATGAATGATACATCCACGGATTGCCCTGCTGCATCGCATCCTGATAATCGCCGAAGGACGGCAGTCGTTCCTTGACGAAATGCGCGAGCGCCTTGAGCGCCTGCGCGCGCGTGACGGCAAAATAAAATGGCTCCAGATCGCCGAAATGTTCGCCAAAACGCGCCGCGACCAGCGCGACGCATTCCTTTGTCACCGCATCTTGCTTGAAAAACATCGGCTCCGACTGGAACAACCCGCCATCGGGCGGTTTGCGGTTTTCCGCGTCGTAATTCCATTGCCCGCCGACGGGGCTTTCGCCGTCCATCAGGATATTGTAACGCCGGCGCATCTCGCGGTAGAAAAATTCCATGCGCAGGTTGTCGCGCCCGTCGGCATATGCCGCGAATTCGGCGGGGCTGCACAGGAAGCGGTCGTCGGGTAAAATTTCGACGGGGATGCCGAATGCCGTCTGCCAGTTTTCCATCGCCTGCAATACACGGTATTCGCCGGGGAAGGTCACCACCATTCGCGTGATACCGTGCAGTTTGATCGCGCGCGCCACTTCGCCCGTGAACGACCCCGCATTTTGCGCGTCATCCAGTTTCGTGTAATGCACGCGGTATTTTAACGCACGCAGGTCATCGGCGAAATGCCGCATGGCAGAAAACAGGAAGGCGATTTTTTTCTTGTGGTGGCGCACATAGGTCGCTTCTTCCCATACCTCGCAGAGCATGACGACATCGTTTTTAATGTCGGCATCCTTCAGCGACGATATGTTCGGCGAGAGCTGGTCGCCGAGGATCAGGCGTAAGGTGGTCATGGCATTGTTCATGCCTGAAAACCGCCTGCGCCGCAACTGCTAAGCGATTACTTCACCAGCGCCATAGGCGGCTTTTTCAGCGGCGGGCGCGGCAGGTGCATGTTGCCGACCACCGGCTTCGCCACTTCGCGGAACAGCGCGTTGATGGGCGAAAAATCATAGCTGCTGGTTTTATGCAGCGTGGGCAGAATGTCGGGATAGTCGCGCGCCAGAATCTCGCGCACTTCTTTCGCGCATTTTTCCATCTCGCGCCGATCATAGGGAGGCACGTTGAATTCGGTGTGTTTCGCAATCGAACCGGGGGAAGTCGGTTGAGGCTCGATCACGGAACCCGTTTGCTGCTCGATTGCGAAGCGGTGTTCGGCCTCGAGCAAAATACCAATTGTTTCGGCCATGTTGCGCGCCTTCATGCCGCGCGATGTCAGGTCGATAAAGGCTTCGGCGACAAGGCGGATGCCTTCGGACAACGGGATTTCGCGGCCGCGCGCATCGACGATGTCGATATTGCTGCGCGGGCGGCGGCCCATCTGCATCAATACGGCCTGCAAATATTCTTCGCCCGAGCCGTTGGAATACTGCCAGCCGTCCAGCATCACCATATGCGTGACTTTTTCGTCGATCAGCGGCACCCACATGCCCATGAAGGCATCCTGCCCCCAGTTGATGGCTTTCTGGATGCGCAGGCGTTTTTCGAATTCGGCGGGCGCGATCACCGCGCCGTCCAGCTTATGCACCCATTCGTCGCTGCCCTTCACGCCCTGCGCGAGGTTTGGCTCCACGACGTGTTTGAAAAACGCGTCGTGATCGGCCTTTGCTTCGTCGGCGGTCTTGAAGCCTTTTTGCTGCATGTAATCGTAGAGGCGCTTGCCGCTGGTGATGGGGACGCTGATATAGGCGATATTTTCGGCCTTGAGCGTCGAGAAGGCAGCCAATGCGAATTGCGCCTGAAGCTTGTGCTCGTTGGGCAGGTCGTTGGTGCGCGGTAATACTTTTCTGTTCATGTAAGGCCAGTATATATGCTCAATTCATGTATAACAAATTTTTTCTGGATATTCGGAATATTACATTGAAAAATAACGGTTTTTTATTTCACATATTTATCGCGCCGGTATGTGGCCGTTTAGGGAATCTGAATCGCGCCCCGGCCGCCGTTTACCATGCGCTGAAAAAAAATCCGCGCATGAAACAGCCCGCGTGCGTCGTCATGAAAAACGCGCCGTGAAAAACGCGCCGTGAAAAACGCAGCGCGAACAAAATACATCCCGAAAAAAAATCCGGCCGCACCCGCAGCGGCACATCACCAACACGCACGGATAACAAACGCGCGCGAACACATGAATCACGCGCTTTTGCATGCATGCAATACACATCAAATTTTAGAAAAAAGGCCCGCATAATTTACGCGATGCTTACCCGAATCTGAGATGATTAAATTGTGCGTATGTGGTCACGGAAATCGCTGCGGGGTTTGCTGCCCGCCTTCCGCCTCACACCCAAGCACCCGGACGTCCGGCGCCAACCGGCCGTCTATCACACCGCTCTCCACCAGCGGGATCCGGGTCGGCCTTGCGGTGATATCTGGCCCACTTGCGTACGGCCTCCGCCATAACCCCCTTCGTTTCCTCCCCCGGGACGAAGGGGGCGGGCGGGACCTCTCTCCCGCATACATTACCCTCCGCTGACTTTTTGGTTGGGCCCGGTGTGACAGCCGGGCCCTTCGCTTTATATCTATTTGCTGACATTCTGCGGCAAATGTTCTATATCTGTTCCAGATATCTTGCGGAGTCGCAGAAGCGCTCTATTTCATATGGATAATTGAAGGGTGTCATGGCTGAAGCATATAACAAATCGATCCGCATCAAGGGCGCGCGCGAACATAACCTGAAAAACATCGATGTCGAAATCCCCCGCGACCAGCTGGTCGTGATTACGGGGCTGTCGGGCTCGGGCAAATCATCGCTCGCCTTCGACACGATTTACGCCGAGGGGCAGCGCAGATATGTGGAAAGCCTGTCCGCCTATGCGCGCCAGTTCCTGGAGCTGATGCAAAAGCCCGATGTGGATTCAATCGAGGGGTTGTCGCCCGCCATTTCGATCGAGCAGAAAACGACGTCGAAAAACCCGCGTTCCACCGTCGGCACGGTCACGGAAATTCACGATTACATGCGCCTGCTCTGGGCGCGCGTGGGCATCCCCTATTCGCCCGCGACCGGCAAGCCGATTTCCAGCCAGACGCCGTCGGAAATGGTCGACCAGATTCTGGCGATGGGCGAAGGCACGAAACTGTACCTGATGGCCCCCATCGCGCGCGGCCGCAAGGGCGAATACAAAAAAGAATTCCAGGAGCTGCGCAAAAAAGGTTTCCAGCGCGTCAAGATCGACGGCAAATTCCACGAACTGGATTCCGTGCCGGTGCTCGACAAGCAGATCAAGCATGATATTTACGTCGTCATCGACCGCCTTGTGGTGAAAAAAGACCTCGGCAACCGTCTGGCGGATTCCGTCGAAACCGCGCTGAAATTGTCGGACGAAGGGCTGGTGATTGTCGAGAATGCGGACACCAAGGAAGAACAAATCTTCTCCTCCAAATTCGCCTGCCCTGTATCAGGTTTCACGATTGCGGAGATTGAACCGCGCCTGTTTTCCTTCAACAACCCCTTCGGCGCCTGCCCCGTTTGCGACGGGCTTGGCAGCAAGATGATTTTCGACCCCGACATGGTCGTGCCGGATACCACGCTGTCGCTGAAGGACGGCGCGGTCGCGCCCTGGGCGAATTCTTCGTCGGGTTGGTACGAGCAGACGCTGGAAAGCCTTGCTCGCGCGTTCAAGGCGAATATGACCACGCCGTGGGAAAAGCTGCCGAAGAAACTGCAGGATGCGATTTTATACGGCACCGGCGAAGAAAAAATCACGTTCAAATACTGGGACGGCAGCCGCGATTACCAGACATCGAACAAATTCGAAGGCGTGCTGCCCAACCTGCGCCGGCGCTACATGGAGACCGACAGCTTCCACATCCGCGAAGACCTCGACCAGTACAAGGTGGAGCATGTTTGCGACGCCTGCAAAGGCTTCCGCCTGAAGCCCGAAGCGCTGGCCGTGAAGGTGGACGGCAAGCATGTCGGCGAAATTTCGCTGCTGTCCATTCAGGCGTCGCATGACTGGTTCAGCACGCTGATGCCGAAGCTGAACAAGAAGCACCGTGAAATCGCCGTGCGCATTTTGAAGGAAATCAACGACCGCCTGACCTTCCTGCTCGATGTGGGGCTGGAATACCTGACCCTTGCCCGTAAATCGGGCACGCTGTCGGGCGGCGAAAGCCAGCGCATCCGTTTGGCATCGCAAATCGGTTCCGGCCTGACGGGCGTATTGTATGTGCTGGACGAACCCTCCATCGGCCTGCACCAGCGCGACAACAACCGTTTGCTGGATACGCTGAAACGCCTGCGCGACCTTGGCAACACGGTATTGGTGGTCGAACATGACGAAGACGCGATCCGCATGGCGGATTGGGTGATCGATATGGGCCCCGGCGCCGGCATCCATGGCGGCGAGGTAATCGCGCAAGGCACGATGGCGCAGCTGGCGAAGAACAAAAACAGCCTGACCGCGCAATACCTGACCGGCGCTAAAGAAATCAAGGTGCCCGCCACCCGCCGCAAGGGCAAGACCGTGCAGACCAAAAAAGGCATCGACACGCAATATATCGAAGTCATCGGCGCGCGCGAAAACAACCTGAAGAATGTGCATGCGAAAGTGCCGGTCGGCACCTTTACCTGCGTCACAGGCGTATCAGGTTCCGGCAAATCATCGCTGACCATCGATACGCTCTATGCCGCAACCGCGCGGCGGCTGATGAAGGCGCGCGTGCATCCGGGCGCGCATGACGAAATCCGCGGCCTTGAATATATCGACAAAGTGATCGATATCGACCAGTCGCCCATCGGCCGCACGCCGCGGTCGAACCCGGCCACCTACACCGGCGCGTTCACGCCCATCCGCGACTGGTATGCGGGACTGCCCGAAGCGAAGGCGCGCGGCTACGGCCCCGGGCGTTTTTCGTTCAACGTGAAGGGCGGCCGCTGCGAAGCCTGCGAGGGCGACGGCGTCATCAAGATCGAAATGCACTTCCTGCCCGATGTGCATGTGACCTGCGACGCCTGCAAGGGCACGCGGTATAACCGCGAAACGCTGGAAGTGAAATACAAGGAAAAATCCATCGCCGAAGTGCTGGACATGACGGTGGAGGAAGCATCCGAATTCTTCAAGGCCGTGCCGTCGATCCGCGAAAAAATGGAAACGCTGAAGGAAGTCGGCTTGGGCTATGTCCATGTCGGCCAGCGCGCCACCACCCTGTCGGGCGGCGAGGCGCAGCGCGTGAAGCTGTCGAAAGAACTGTCGAAACGCGCGACCGGCCGTACCTTATATATCCTCGACGAACCGACGACCGGTTTGCATTTCGAAGACGTGCGCAAACTGCTGGAGGTGCTGCACCGCCTGGTCGATCAGGGAAACACGGTCGTGGTGATCGAACACAACCTCGAAGTCATCAAGACCGCCGACTGGATCATCGATGTGGGTCCCGAAGGCGGCGACAAGGGCGGCGAGATTTTGATTCAGGACACCCCCGAAAAAGTCGCGCGCGAAAAGCGCAGCTATACGGGACAGTTCCTGAAACCGCTGCTGGGATCGAAATCGACGAAGGTGGCTTAAGTTATTCGTGTCATACCGGCGAAAGCCGGTATGACACTCTTTTATTGAAGCAATCCCGCGAACAATCTCGCTCCCTCAACCCCTTCCCCGCCTTCCTTCCTGCGATTTATGACAACATCATAAATCCATAATTTTGAAATATTTTCTAATACACCCGTATTAAAGATAGGGGATGGACATAACGTGATTTCATAAATAGGATCGCGGCGGTTTCGAAAAATGATTCTCTGCCGGAGCATATTCGCGCTGCATAACGCGGCGCAGGTTCAGGGCGGAATAGAGGAATAGATTTTCGAACATTTACGAAGAAGACTTCATTTTTGAAAGGTAGCACTGCAATGGCCGAACCCCGTCAGCTGACAGAAAAAGAACTCGAAGCCCGCAAAGAGATCGTGATTCCGATCAAGCCGAAAGAGCTGTGGAACGCGTACACGAAATACGTTTTTGAAAAGCCCCTCGAAGGCCTGCAATGGGTTGCGAAAAAAGTGGACGATATGGCGGTTTCCAAGAAACTGCGCTCCGGCCCCCTCGCCTTCCTCGGCATGCCCGCGGGCATCATCGGCCGTAACGCGGCACGCGCAACCCACCACCTGACCGCCGGCAAATACCTGCACACCGCACAATGGCTGGGCGGCGGCGCTGCTGCGCTGGCATCCTGGTATGTGGCCGGCACCGCGCTTGCCACGACGCTGGGCAACACCGCCGTTGCCGCGATCGGCGGCAAAATCGCCGTGACCGCCATCGCTGCTGCCGTGACCGTTCCCGTGATGGTTCCCGCTGCGATGATCGGCGTTGCCGGCTTCTCGCTGGCTGTCGGCGCTGTTATCGCCGGCATCTCGCTCGCTCCCGCTGCCCTGAACCTGATCACCGGCACCCGCCGCTCGATCGACTACGTGAAGGGTTTCCGCGGCGTTGATTACGACGGCGCGAAAGAAAAGCTGGAAATCGACTACAACTCGCTCCGCGCGATCGAAGAGCGCAAAACCTATCAGGAAGTCAGCTACAAAATCGGCGGCCTGTCGGAAGAGCACCAGAAAGACATCTACGAAAACCTGGCGCAGCGCTTCGCGAAAGCCGCACAAAAAGCGGCAGCCGAGCAGGACGACGCGGCACCCGTGGCACAGCCCGCGGCAAAGGCCGGCATCACCGTCACGCCGAAGCCCTAATCAGCTTCAGCTAAAAAAAACGCCCGCCAGCGGATATCCGCGGCGGGCGTTTTTTTATGCCTGTCGCACAGGCGTTTTTTTGCGCGAGGAATTACGCAGCCGCGCTGCAGCTTTTCAGCGCGCCCATATCCAGCGGGCTGCCGGTTTCCAGCAGGGATTTCAGGCTGGACAGCACGCGCGGCCAGCCACCCGTGACTTTTTCCGCCATTTCCGAGCCCGCGATGAACTGGCCATGCACGACATCGAGCCGCACCATGCCGCCGACGACCGAAATGTCGAAGCTGACCTGCGACACGTCGCTCAAGTTTTCCGGCGCCGCCCAGCTGAGGACAAGGCGGTGCGGCGGATTGCTTTCCACGACCTTGCCGACGACCAGCGTATGGCCGTCGCCGCCGTGTTCGTGCCGCCATTCCGACCCCGTTTTCCAGTCGGAGATGTTTTTATTCACCCAGTACTGTTTCGTGAATTCCGGCGTGGTCAGCGCCTGCCAGACTTTTTCAGGAGTGGTTTTGATGTAGGTGGTGTAGATGAAATCGCGTGGCGTGGTCATTTCTTATCTCCCTCTTTCGATGTTTGTTCTTCCAGTGCTTGTTTCAGGTTTTGCAGTGCGGCCAAACGTCCCTGTTCGAACTGGTGCGTCCAGCGTGTGAAGATCTCGTTGATCGGCACGGGGTTCAGGTAATGCAGCTTTTCCCGCCCGCGTTTTTTGGTGACGACAAGGTTCGCGCCTTCCAGCAATGCCAGATGTTTCGTCACCGCCTGCCGCGTCATGTCATGGCTTGCGCACAATTCCGTCAGCGTCAGGCCGCCCTTGTCGCGCAGGCGATCGAGCAGCTGCCTGCGGCTGGAATCGGCCAGCGCCTTGAACACTTTGTCTTCGTCGTTCACCATGGTTTATTATATGCAACTATTTGGTTGCATGTCAAGCAGTGGCCGAAATCATGCTGCTTTTACTGCGGGAAACAACGGGTTACTGGATAATAATTGCGTATTTCGCAATATTATGTTACTGTTTAGGTGATAAACGGTTATTGAACATTGTGAATAAAAGTAAAAGACGGCTAGCCAAGTGACGGCAGTTTTGGCGGCGGCGGGGTTTTGTCGGGGTCGCGGCGGCGCGTCCAGTCGCGCAGGTCCAGTTCGGTTGCGCCTTCCATCTTCGCCTTGTTGTAAAGCTCCATGAAGGCGGGGCGCGGCATGTCGATCAGCACGCTCGTCTCGCCGAACGGGCCCTTGTCGTAGAGCAGGGCAAGTTTCGTGGCCTTGCCGTTCTTGGCCTGCTCCACGCCCTCTACCTTCGCCCAGTCGATGCGGTCGTCGCTGATGAAGAACATCTGGAAGTTCTGCTGTTCCGACTGGCGCACAAAAACGGCGATTTTCAGCGGCTTGTTTACGAAGGGCAGTTTTTTGGCTTCAGCTTCCGTGTCAGCGGCGGGATTGAATTTTTTCGACAGGCGCACAGCCTGCACATCGCGCACGGCGTTGCCGGTGATCAGCGTCAGGTCGATGCCGTTGCCGGTGGACATATCGGGCTGGTAAATCGTATCGCGCAGCCGCTCGAACGCCATCAATACGGGGATTGTCACGCCGTTTTTCAGCGTCATGGCGGAAATATCGTTGTCGATCTGCGACACGTAATCGACCTGTTGCGCCTTGAACGCGATCTGCCGCCAGCCGCCCTCCGCGCCCTCGACCGGCGCGAAGGCCGTGATGATCAGGTCGTCGCTGTCGCCCATCGTGAAAACCTTGGGCAGTTTGCTGGAAAGCCCGTGGTTCATGGGTTCAGACCGTTGGCTTTGCGTTTTTCGGGGGGAATTTCGGTGCCCTTGCGCATCGACAATTCGCGCATATCGATATCCGTGATACCCATGGCGATCGCCTGCTTCACGCGCGCGTTGAATTCCTCAAGCTCGACCTCGGTGATCGCCTCTTCCGTGCGCAGGCCGAATTTGGCGGGGTCGCGGAAATTGAATTTGGTGTTCGTGCCGCCCATGATGCTGCCGCCTGAAGCGAGCGAGGAGCGCACGATATCGGCGCCCGTAAACGTCACTTCGCGGAAATCGGTTTTCTGCGAGGTGCGCACGGACAGGCGGAACGTCAGCGCGTTGAAGGCCTTGTTCTTTTCACGCTCGGCCGCTTCGTCGAATTCCTGCTTGATCTTCGCCGCAAGGGTTTTACGCGTCGCTAAATTAGTGGCGGATGTCAGATCCAGTACGCTGTCCTCGGCCTCGCGCAGATGGCGGCGCAGTTCGGCATGCGACAGGTTGAACACAACTTCGCGTCCGCCCTCCAGCTTGATCACCGAATGTTTTTCGCCAAGGCTTTGCATCTCGGCGATCGCCCTGACAGGGAAGGAAAAAGTGTCGGTCGCGGACAAGCCTTCCTGCCCCGCGATCAGGACATCAATCCATAAATCGTTGCGGTCGAAATTGAAGGTCTTGAATAGCTTGGATTTGGAATCCACGCGCGTCTGCTCCGTTGAGGAAGTCCGGTAGCGCACACCGTAGCAAAGCTGGTTTCTTATGTCAATTCAAAGAGATAACCTTGAAAAATCAACTGGATACAACCTTGGCCGGTTTGCTTTCCGGCCAGCGATTATGGATCCACAGCCATTGTTCGGGGCGTTCGCGAATCCATGCCTCCAGATGCCGGTTCACATCGGTCATGATGCGGCGGTAATCGGCATCGCGGTCGCCGGTATCTTGCACCGGAATCGATTTTTCAACCGTGATGCGAAAGCGCGCGCCCTGCAGCCGTTCGATGCGCAAGGGGCACAACCCGCAGCCCATGCGCACGGCGAATTGCGCCACGCCCGGCCCCGTCATCGCATCATGGCCGAAAAACGGGATCGCCAGACCCTCGTTCATTTTCTGGTCGACCAGTATGCCAAGCGACCCTTTTTTACGCAGCACGGATAAAATTTCGCGCGCGCCCTCTACCCCCTTGGGGATCTGGCCAACCGCACCTGCCGACCGTGCATGGCGCAGCAACCCGTCGACATAGGGGTTGTTGGGGCGGCGATAGACGACATGCAGCGGCATGCCGATGCGCTTTGCGCAGATGGGCGGGATTTCCCAGTTCGCCAGATGCCCGCCGAAGAAGATCGCGGGATTTCCGCTGTCCAGCACAGCGCGCGCGTTTTCCATGCCGGACAGATCGACGCGGCCGGCGATTTTTTTCAGGTGCGGGTATTCGGCGATCACGCGGCCAAGGTTATCCCACATGCCGGCGACGATGGCTTTTTTCTCGGCCTCGGTTTTGTCGGGCAGCGCCAGCGCAAGGTTGCGGTATGCCGTGCGCGAGACACCCAGCCGCGGCCCCAGCCGGCGCATGATCCAGCCGCCAAGGTTTGATGCGGCATCGGGCGGCAGCAATTTGAAAAAGCCGTAAATGAAATAGGCACCGGCTGTTTCAAACGCATAACTGATGCGTTTTGCGACAGGCAACGGACGGGCGCGCGTCATGTCCAGTTTTTCCGCAGCTGTCCGGCGATGCATTCCAGCACGGCGGGCGCGTCCTGCCATTGCAAATGCACGGTGAATTTGCGCACTTTCGCCTTCAGGGCGGGCGGCAGGCGCACATGGTCCTTTGCGGTCGTCACGATGATGGCGTTTTTGGATTCCGCCGCCGCCACCAGTTCCCGCAGGTCTTCGTCGATATAGGCGCAATGGTCGGGGAAGCTGCCCCACCCCTCCAGCATCGCGCCCGCCGCAATCAGGCTGTCGCGGAATTTTTCAGGCCGCCCGATGCCCGCAAAGGCAAAGACGGGCTTACCGAACAGGTCGGGGTTTTCGGCATCGGGACGCAGCTGCGCAAAAAACAGCGGAATATCGGCATGTTTTTTGATCGTGTCGGCGACGCCCGCCTTGTCTTCGCCGACGATGACGGCGGCATGGGCGCGCGCGATGCCCCTGGCGATGTCTTCGCGCAAGGGGCCGGCGGGCATCACCTGCCCGTTGCCGAAACCGACCGTGCCGTCGATCACGACCAGCGCGAAATCCTTGTGGATGCTGGGGTTCTGGTAGCCGTCATCCATGATGATGATGGTGGCGCCGGTATCGATCGCCGCCTGTGCGCCGAGCGGGCGGGAAGTGGCGACCCAGGTCGGCGCTTTTTCGACCAGCAGCAGCGCTTCGTCGCCCACATCGGCGGCGGTGTCGCGGCCGGGGCTGACCTGCAGCGGGCCTTCTTCTTCGCCGCCGTAGCCGCGCGTCAGGATATGCGGGTTGTACCCCGCATCCTGCAGCAGCGTGACCAGCGACATGACGACGGGCGTTTTCCCGGCGCCGCCTGTGGTGAGATTGCCCACGCAAATCACGGGGCGCACCAGCGGCACGGGATAATAAAAATCAAACCGTTTTTCAACGATCCAGCCATAGAGTTTGCCGAAGGGCGCCAGCAGTTTTGCGGCGAGCCTGAATTTGGGCTGCGACTGGTCGTACCAGAAAGGCGGCGTGCGCATCATGCGGCCACCGCCAGTTTTTCAAGCCACGGGTCAAGCATGGATGCCAGCGCCGAGGCCGCGACGGATTTTTCCGCCGTCAACGCTCGCGCGTTGTCGCCGTAAACCGCGAATGTTTCGGGCGCGGCCAGCGCTTCGGCCAGTTTCGCTTTCAGCGCACCGGTATCGGGCACCTGCACCGCCGCCTGCGCGGAGAGGAAATCTTCGTTGATGGTGATGAAGTTATACATCTGCGGGCCGTAGAAAATCACGCAACCCAGCTGCCCCGGCTCGATCGGGTTATGCCCGCCGATATCGGCGAAAGACCCACCGACGACGACGGTTTTGCACAGCCTGTAAAACAGCCCCAGTTCGCCCATCGTATCGGCGATGTAAATATCGCGGGGCGGTTCGTGGCGCGAACGCAGGCCCGCGCTGATGGATTGCTGTTGCGCAAGATCCTGCACATCCTGCCCGCGCGGCGCATGACGCGGCACGATGATCGTCAACAGGTCGGGGAATTGCGCGCGCAGGGTTGCATGGGTTTCGATGGCCAGTTTTTCCTCGCCCGGATGGGTGCTGGCCCACAATATCGTCTTGCGTCCAGCCAGCTGCGCCTGCATATCGGCCAGTTTTGCGTCATCGACAGGCAGGGGTGCTGCGGCATATTTTACGTTCGCGGCGACTTGTACGTTTTTCGCGCCCAGCTGTTCGAGCCGCGAAGCCTCCGCCGCGTTTTGCGCAAGGCAGAGGCTGAAGACGGACAGGATTTCTGCAATCGCGCCCTTCGCCCATTTCCAGCGGCGGAAGCTGGCCTCCGACATGCGGGCGTTCATCAGCACGGCGGGAATGCCGCGCGCTTTGACCGCCGACAGCATGTTCGGCCAGAATTCGGATTCCGACCAGACGACGAAATCGGGCCGCCAATGATCGAGGAAGGCCGCCACCCATGCGGGGTGATCGACGGGCATGTATTGGTGGAACGCGCCTGCGGGCAAACGGTCGGCCATGAGATTCGCGGAGGCGACAGTGCCGGTCGTGACCATCACCTGCAACCCTTTATGCGTTTCCAGCACGCGGGAAATAATGGCGAGCAGCGAGAGGGATTCACCCACCGACGCCGCATGAAACCACGCCAGCGCGCCCGGCGCACGCGGCAGTTTTGCCCGGCCGCGCCGTTCATGCGCGCGTGCGGGGTCTTCCTTGCCGCGCGTTTCGCGCTTTTTCAGGTAAGCTTCCAGCAGCGGCGTACCCGCCTGCATCATGGCTTTATAGACGTTCAACAACATGCCCTCTTCTAGCACAAAGATTGGGGTTTTTGGCGGTGATTGCAAGCATTTCTTGCACGAATGGACAGGATGGGGGTAAAATTAAGCGTTCAGAAACAGGATGTTAAATCATGAGCAGCCGCGATAAAGCACTCGAGATCCTGAAAAAGCAGATGCAGGCGCAAAAAGCGCGCCTCGACCCCAAGCTGCTGCAGATCGCGGGCAAGGCCGCCGCGCTGAAGCAGGAAGGCAAGGCGCAAAAAGACATGGTGCCCTACGACCGCGAAGCCGCCGCCAAAGCCGTGCAGTTATTCCTGAAAAATCACGACGACCGTGCCGATTTCGAGCAGCGCCTGCTGGCGATGCTGCGCAAGAGCGAACATTAGCCCGATTACATCCCGTTGATGATCGCCGTCAGCGTCGCACCGACCGTCGCGCTGGAAGGCGGCGGGTTGGTAAAGGCGGCGCCCGGAATCTGCGGCCAGATCACGCCCGCCCCCGGTGCCTTTTGCGAGCCCAATATGCCGGCCGCCGCAAGGTCGTTCAGCGCGGCCGTCAGCAGCGGCTGGTTCAGCGTATTCGCCAGTTCGTCCGTCAGGTCGGTCGCCGGCGCCATGTTGGGGATCGCGCCGCCCAGCGGCGTGTTGAACGTGCCGTTGACGAGGTTGTTGAAGTCGAAATAGGGCGCGCCCTGTTCGATACCGCCGCCTTCGATCGGGCGGAAGCCCGGAACGCCGATCAGCGACAGGATCTGGCTGGAAATGCTGGCGGGGTTCCACAACCGCTTGACGCGGGCGCAGGGGTCGGTGCCGGGCGACGACATGAATTGCAGCAGCGAACCGAGCACGCCCTGCACCATGTTCGTCAGCGCGGTCACGGCACTACTGATCGCCGTCTGTATCGCGGAAATTGTGGCTGAAATAAAGTTCTGGATGACCGTCCATGCGGCCTGCACCGCGGCCACCAGCGCCAGCACCGCGCTGGGGAGCGCCGCGCCCAGCTGGTCGAGGATGCTTTGCACCGTATTGAGGTAGCCGATAAAGGTGTTGAAGGCGTTGTTGATGTTCGTCACCGCCGTGTTGATGGTGTTGAAAATGCCGTTCAGGCCCGCAAGGAAGCCGTTGAGGTAGCTGAGCAACGTGGCGCCCAGCCATGCGGACAGGGAGTCCGTGAAGTCATCAACATAGTTTGTCATTTCACCGCCGAACACGGTGCCGTATTGCGCCGACAGCGCCTTGTTCTGGCCGGTGGCGGGGTTCGTGCCCACGCCCGCGCCGGAGTCATACACCTGCTGGCTGACCGCGCTGGTGGGGTCCCAGTTGTCGAGGTTGGCGGCCGGCCATGTCACGCCGGGTGCGGTGTCGGAGAAAATCTGGCCCATGCGCGAGGACAGCACCAGCGTATGGTCGAAGCAGTTCATGCCCATGGTGTTGTCGGGCTGTTTCATGATCTGGCGGTGATAGGCCTTGTCGCGCACGCGCACGGCGTTGGCGTGGTTTTCGGCGGCGTTCAGGAAGTCGCAGGAACAGCCCGGACGCGGCGTGCAGGGAGAAACCGCCTGCGCCGATGTCACCGACACAAGGCAGAGCATGGCCGCAAAGAGCGAGAAGAGGACGGATTTCTTGAAATCGAACTTCATATCATGCCCCGTATTAATATTGCGTCCGGAAAACCGTCAGCGCCGCGCCGCCCAATGCCGGGAAAGTACCGGTCGGGATGGCGGCAGGCCATGACGGCATGTTGCCGGGGCCCGAAAGAACCCCCGTCGTAATGTCGTTGAGCGCCGCCGTCAGGATCGGGCTGTTGGCCGCGTTCTGGATTTCGTCGAGATAGTCCGCGCCGGCGCCGGGCGCGATGCCCTGCAGGATGCTGCGGATGGTAAGATAGGGCGTACCGTTTTCGACGCCGCCGCCTTCAACCGGGCGGAAGTCGCCGCCCAGCGCCTGCCCGGTCACGCTGACCGGGTTCCACAGGCGCGACAGGCGCGAGCATTCGCCCTTCGCCGGGTCGTTGTACGAAACGCCGGTGTCAGGGTCGACGCCGAGGATGCTCGACACCGCGCTGTTCAGGATGTTGGTGATCGCGGTTACGATCTGGCTCAGGATCTGCGTCTGGATGGTCTGGATCGCGGAAAGCAGCGTCGTTTTGATCTGGTTCCACAGCGGCACGATCGTGGTGTTCAGGATGCCGACGTTCAGGCTGGGGAACAGCGTGTTGATGATGTCGAGCCCCAAGATCAGCGAGTCCATGACCGACTGGATGGTGCCGATGACGCCGGTGATGCTGGTGATCAGGCCCTGCGCGGTCGCGATCAGATCCTCGATCGGCTGCATGAACGCGCCGACGAAGGCGAGCGTGGTCGCGCCCAGGAAGTTGGACAGGGAATCCGTGAAGTCGTTGGCGTGTTCCTGCATCATCGCCGACATCGTCGTTTCGATCGAGTTGGCGAGCGATTTCATCTTGCCGGTGGTCGGGTTGATCCCGGTGCCGAACAACGGGTCATAGACTGTGCCGAACACGCGTTCGTTCGCGGCCGGGAAAGCGCCGGTGCCCGGAATGTCCGAGAAGATCTGGCCAAGGCGGGAGGTGAGTTTCAGCGCATGGTCAAAGCAGGTCATGCCAAGCGAGTTGTCGGGCTGCTTGATGATTTCTCGCGCCTGGGCCTTGCTGGCCACCTGCATCGCCTCGCTGTGGTTCTGCATTGCCTGCGCCACTTCGCAGGGGCAGCCGGAAGCGGTGGGGCATTGCACGGTCGCCGACATCGCTGCCGTCACGGAAAGCCCCGTGAAGGCGCAAAGGAAAAGGGCAACGGTCAGAAATCTTTTCATGTATCAACCTTCCCCAAGGTTAGATTTACGGGCAGGGGCCCGGAATAACGCCGGCCGCAATCAGGATCTGGCAGGAATTCTGCCCCGCCGTAAAGCTGGGCACCGCCGGAACCGGCAGCGCGCCGATGGCGGTCTGCAGGTCCGAGAAGATGCCGTCGGTGATCGACTGCTGCCAGTTGTCGGTATATTCCGCGGGGTCGCCGCCCGTCGGGATGATGCCGTTGATGATGTTGTTCAGGGTCGCCATCGGCAGGCCGGCCTTCACACCCTGGTCTTTAATCGTGCTCCAGAGGTTTTTCACTTCGTCGCAGGCCTGTGTGTCGGAAATCGCCATCGCGGTGTAGTCGATCGTCGCGGCTTCGAAACCCGCGCCGTCCTGGAAGTCGTCATAGAACGCCTGTAGCGCGTCCTCGATGATGGGACGCAGGCCGGCCGTGAAGTCGCCGGAGAAGATCGAGCCGCCGCGCACCGCAGTCGTACCGGCCGAGTTGTTGAAGCAGGTCATGGCCAGCACGGAGTCGGGCTTGTCGATGACGGTTTCGGTCTGCGCCACGTCAACGGCCACTTTCGCCTGCGCCTTTTTCTGCATCGCGTCGAGGACGGTCGGGTTGCAGCCCGGCACCGGCTGCGCATAGGCGGCTGTGCCGGCCAGCGTCATAACCGCGACCAGAGCGAAGGAAAAAAGTCCGTTGCGTTTCAACATGGCCCAAGACCCCATAAAATACATCAACTCGATTTAACCAAAATCACATATCAATCCCCTGCCCTGTTACGGGCAGGTCTGTCCTGCCTGCACCATCACGGCGCAAATCGTGTTCTGCCCGATAAACCCGCCCGCCGGCATGCCCGGCAGGTTGAGGGCGGAATAGGAGGTGTCGAATTTCGACAGCACGTTGCCGAGCGTTTCAACCGCCGCAAATTTCGCGTCAAAATCGGTGCCGCCCGTCGGCGTATCGAGGCCGCGCAGCTGTTCCATGGTGATAAAGGGCACGCCCTGCTGGACACCCTCGTTTTTATAGCCGGTCGTGCCGCCGGGGCCCGTGCCGTCCCACCAGTTGGTCACGAAATCGCAGTCGGAATCGTTGGGGGTCAGCGTCGTGCCGCCCGTATAGGCCGTCGGCATCGACGAGTCGTTACCGGAGGCATCGTCGAAATCGTCATAGAAGTTGGTGAGGAAGGGCTCGATGATCGGGCGCAGCGCATCCATGAAGTCTTCGGAGAAGATTTTACCGCCCTGCGCGGCATCAAGGCCGGCGGCTTTGCTGAAACAGGTCATGGCAAGAACGGAGTCCGGCTTGTCCATCGTTTCGGACACGACGGAGATATCGTAACCGATCAGCGCCTGCTGTTTATCGGCCATCGCGTTCAGCACGGTCGGATCGCAACCTGGCACGCCCTGCGCCATCGCGGGCAGGCTTGCGACGGTCAGAAACCCGGCAACGGCGGCTGTCAACAGGACACGGCTGATCATGGCTTGCACCCCATACTCTGCATATCCATTCATTTTAGCAAAATTTGAGGGAAATAGCTTGGGGAAAATGCTATATTCCGGCTTAAGTGCCTTATCTGACTAGGAAATTCGGAAAATCATGCGCATTGTCGGCGGCCAGTTTCGCGGAAAGAATCTCTTGAGTCCCGTCGGCGAGGAAACAAGGCCGACCAGCGACCGCGCGCGGGAGGCTATATTTAACATACTGCACCACGCCAAATGGCGCAAACGCGATCTTTTGGAAAATGCCGCCGTCATGGACGTTTTCGCGGGCACCGGCGCGCTGGGGCTGGAGGCGCTGTCGCAGGGTGCGGCGGAATGTGTGTTCGTGGAACAATCCCCCGCCGCCGCGAAAACCTGCCAGTCGAATATAGATGCGATGAAGCTGCAGGACCGCGCGCTGCTGGTGCGCAACGACGCGTTGAAAATCGCGCAGCGTCCGGCGACGGTTGCGCCGCGCAGCCTTGTCTTCCTCGACCCGCCCTATGGCAAGGGGTTGGGTGCTGCGGCGCTGACCGCGCTTGCCGCTAAAGACTGGCTGGAACCCGGTGCGGTCTGCCTGCTGGAAATGGCGAAGAAACAGCCCGAAATGCCGCCCGCCGGTTTCGCGCAGCTGGACGAGCGCAGCTATGGCATCGCCCTTGTCCGCTTCCTTGAATTCACGCCTTAAATTTTTATCTTCGCGATCAGGTCGGCGAGTTCGTTCTGTTTTTCGATGCGCGCCGCCGCCAGTTTTTCTTTTTCGGCGTCGATGCCCGCGATCTTGTCTTCCTGTTCGTTCAGCTTGTTCAGGTATTTCTGCTTCACTTCGGATTTTTCGGTCAGGCTTTGCAGGTTTTCGCGGATGCGTTCCTGATCGTTGAAGATCTGGTTGCGGCGCATATCAAGTTCGTTGATCTTGATGTCGATCGCCTCCATCTCGCGCCGCTTGGCCGCCAGCGTTTCAAATGATTTCCGCGCATCGGCATCCAGCTGCCCGCGTTTTCCCGCAAAGCTCAGCAGGTAATCGGCGTTCAGGGTGTTGAGGCTGTAGGACTGCCATGCGGTGTTTTCCAACCTCACCGGCACGACGGCTTTTTCGCCCGCTTTCACCTCGACGCGGATGCGGTAGCGTTCGCCCGATACTTCGGTTGTTTTCGGGTCGGGGGTGACCAGTTGATAATCGTACATCTTCGGATGCTCGATCACGACCGTGCGCGCTTCCTTGGGCGGCGCTTTAACGGTATAGGTCGTTTCCGCGATATTCTTCACGGCGATGCGCAGGATGCCGTTTTCAACCGCGACCTGGCCTTCGGTGGAATTCGATTTATCGCTGCGGTCGATGGTGGTTTTGGAATCAAGCGCGTAGGACACCATGCGCTTGTCGCCCTGCGGCAGCACCGCCAGCTGCGCATCGCCCACAAACGCCGTGCCTTTCAAAAGGTCGCTTTCTTCGTACAGCGTCAGCACGCCGGGCGGCAGGCCGGTGTCGCCGTCGTTTTTAATTTCAACGGCAGCCAGCGGATGGGTGGGATGCGTTTCGGGTTGATACAGCGACACGCGCTCCATCGGCACTTCGCGGCTGAGGAACGGCAGCATCATCGACTGCCCCGATTTCAAATCGAAACGGTCGGGGAAGCGGAACAGCACCTGCGTCGTTGCTTCCGAGCTTTGCGCGGCATTCGCTGTCTGCGCGATATTGGCAATCGTGCTTTCCATGGGCGGGGCGGCAGGTGCCACCATCGGCACGGAAGCCATATCCATCGCCATAATCGCACCGCCTGCACCGCCGCGCGATGGCATCGGTGCCATTTGCTTACGCAGCATACCCATGCGGCTTTTTGGCATAGCTTCGCGCTGTTCTTCCATCGCACCATCGGCGGCAGCGCCCTCCATCTCACCGGCGGTCGCAACCGTGCCCTGATCGATGCGTGGCATCACGCGGCCGAAAACCTGCACGGGGATTTCGGGGCGCTGCACGTAATAGGATTCATACAGGCTTTGGCGGAACGTCACGGGATTGCCGCTGACAAGCGTCAGGTCAACATTTGCCCAGTCGGAGGCCGTCATGTTTTCAATCACCGCCCAGCCCTGGAGCATGCCCTTGGTCTGGCCCGCTTCCGGCACGACAAGGCGGTAGGCCGTTTTCCACAGCGGCGCATCGACCACATATGACAGCGTCACATCGCGGCTGCCCGCGCCCAGCAAATTCACGCTCAGCACGCGGCGCTCCGATGTGCCGTTTTCGCGGACGGCGTCCAGCGCACGAGCGACTTCGCCCCGGATTTTCTCATCGGTGAACATCACGGATTCAAGATTTTCCAGCAGCGCCGATTTGATGCCGTCATCGGTCATGATGCTGATGCGGTTTTTGGTCGTCGTCTTGTCGTCGCCCAGCGCAACTTCTTCGGGCACGACCTGCAGCAGTTTTCCGGTTGCCTTTAATTCATCGCCGGTCACTTTCACGGTCGCGCCCTGATAGGCATTCAGAAGCGCTGCGGGGTTAGACAACTGTTCCTGCGTGAACGGCAGATCCTTGAACACCTGCGCGAGCGGCTGTTTGCCGGGCAGCGTAACACCGCCCAAGCGTCCTGATTTATCAAATACGATCAGGCTTTTTAAAATGTCATCGACCTGTTCGAACCGCACGGGGAATTCCAGCTGCGCATTGCCGTCGACCTTGGCGCGGTGTTCGAAATTCGCAAGGCCGCTGGTGGACAGGATCACGCTGTTGACGGGCATGTCTTCCGCGAAGGCAGCGGCGGTGCAGGTGAGCAAACCGGCAAGCAGCACGGGCAGGACGAATTTCTTCATGGGAATACCTCGCATAAAAATGGGCTGTCACCGTCAGACGACGGCGGCCACGACTATCTTGGGCGATGGCGGTTAAAAAAACGCTTACAGCACGAAATAAAATAACAGGAACGTGCCCAGCAGGATTCGGTAAACGACAAAGGGCATCAGCCCGAATTTTTGCAGCCATTTCATCATGAAATGGATGGCGCAAAGGCCCGCCACGAAGGCCAAACCCACTGCAATCGCGCTTTCATGCAACAGGCCGGGATTTTCGGATTTGAAGATTTCAAGGAAGCTCATCGCCCCTGCCGCGACCATGGCGGGGATGCCGAGCAGGAACGAAAACCGCGCCGCATCGACGCGTTTAAAGCCCAGAAACCGCGCCGTCGTCATGGTGATGCCGGAGCGGCTGGTGCCGGGGATCAGCGCGACCGCCTGTGCCAAACCGATCAACAATGCCTGTTTCAGGGTGATGTCCTTCACCTCTTTCACCTGCGGGAATTTCAGGTCGGCAAGGCCCATCAGCCCGCCGAAAATCAGGGTGGTGGCGGTAATCACGGTCACGCTGCGGATACCGTCCGGCAGCAGCACATGGATCAGCAGGCCAAAAGCGAGCGCGGGGATCGTGGCCAAGGCTATATATAAGCCAAGGTTGCGGTTGAAGGTGGGTTTCCAGCGCAGGACATCGAAGGCAATCGCCCAGACATCGCGCCAGTAATACACCAGTATGGCGCATAGCGTGCCGACATGCAGGGCGACATCGATCAGGATTCCCTGATCCTGTTCATTCATGAACAGCGGGGTCAGCGCCAGATGCGCGCTGGAGCTGACCGGCAGGAATTCGGTAAGCCCTTGAACTATCGACAAAATGAAAAGATACGCCAGAGTCATGCCCTGTTTTCGGCTTTTGGCAGGGAACTTTCAAGCCTTATCATTGGTTTACATAATTATAGCTTGTGCTTTCCTGAACGGGTGGTACAATCGCCGCGGGATTAACAATTCGGGGTTTACAGCATGGCTTCGGACACCGGCCTCATCGAATGCGCGAAGAAGAAAGTCGGCAAGACGGGCTTGATGCTCCGCTGCTCGGGCGCGCTCCTGACCGGCCTTGCGATTGTGACCGTGATTACCATGAGCCTTGTCGTGATGAGCGACGCCGACGAAATGCCCACCAAGACCGCCTTCTACAACATCGAATTCCCCGAAGATGAAGCTGCGCTCGACAGGCTGTCCGCCCAGCTAGCGCGCGAAACCCAGGCCGACGAGTTGAACGAGATCGAGCCGGCGGCGGGCGATAACTCCGCCGATGACGTGCCGCAGCCCAAGCCTGCGGAATAATCAAAGACGTTTCAAATATTCTTCCAGCTGAGCGGCCGTGTAATCCGCAACCGCTGGATCATCCAGTATCCTGATGCCACGCAGGCCCGCCGATTGGGCCAATTCCTGCAACGCGCGCTTTTCAATCGCCGACAATCCTCCCGCCAGATTTTTTGTGACATGCACGATGGCGGTGGGCGCGATGAAGGAACGCCCCGCGACCTGCTTCACCGCATATTTGAAAACGGCGGATGCGGAATCAAAGTCATCGACCAGCACGCGCGGATGGGTATCGAACGGCGCAACGCGCGCAGCGCCCGTTTCGGCGCAGGCCGCCGCGACGTTATTCCCGACCGCAACGATCAACTTTCGCCCGCCGGATTCCGAAACGGCAAGCAGCGCGGGTTCGTCGAACACCGCGCCGCTGTCGAGGTTTTTGGCGTAGATCCTGTCGCCCGAAATGCGGATATAAATCTTCGCCAAGATTTTAGAGGTATTTTTCCGACAGCACTTCCGCGATCTGCACCGCGTTGGTGGCAGCACCCTTGCGCAGGTTGTCGGCGACGACCCACATGGTCAGGCCGTTTTTCAGCGTCGGGTCCTTGCGGATGCGGCTGACAAAAACATCGTCTTCGCCCGCGATTTCAACGGGGGTGACGTAGGCATCGTCGTCGCCGGGGCTGTCGATCACGGTGATGCCCTTGAATTTCTGCATCGCCTTGCGCGCCTGTGCTGCGGTGATGGGGTTTTTGAATTCGACGTTGACCACTTCGGAATGGCCGACGAAAACCGGCACGCGCACGCAGGTCGCGTTGACTTCGATTTTCGGGTCGAGGATTTTTTTGGTCTCGACGACCATCTTCCATTCTTCCTTGGTGTAGCCGTCCGGCATGAATTTATCGATCTGCGGGATCAGGTTGAAGGAAATCTGTTTCGAGAAGACTTCGCGTTTCGCCATGTCGCTGGAATACAGGCCCTTGGTCTGGTTGAACAGCTCGTCCATCGCCTCTTTCCCTGCGCCGGAAACGGACTGGTACGTCGCCACAACGACGCGCTTGATGGTCGCAAGGTCATGCAGCGGCTTCAACGCCACGACCATTTGAATGGTGGAGCAGTTGGGGTTGGCGATGATGCCTTTTTTCTTGTAGCCCTTGATCGCTTCGGGGTTCACTTCCGGCACCACCAGCGGCACATCCTTGTCCATGCGGAAGAAGGAGGTGTTGTCGATCACGACCGCGCCTGCTTTCGCAGCGCCGGGCGCGAAGGCTTCGGAAATCGCGGAGCCTGCGGAGGACAGGACGATATCGGTGCCCTTGAAATTGTATTTGGCGAGGTCCTGCACCTTCAGCACGTTGTCTTCGCCGAAGGATACTTGGGAACCTGCGGAGCGGGAGCTGGCAAGCGCCACAACTTCGGATACCGGGAATTCGCGGGTGGAGAGCACGTTCAGCATTTCGCGGCCGACATTGCCCGTGGCGCCAACGATGGCGACTTTGTACGACATGGAATCACATCCTCTTTTTTAATCGTTCTTTTGGCGGTTACTTTATCACTTCGCCACAATCACATGGTAGTAAATATACAACGGTTCGCCCTTGGCGTTCTTGCCATTTTGCACGCAAGCCGCAGGCTTGGGATCGGGGGGCGTTAACGCGGCGCGGGCGTTGAAGCTCCAGCCGTTATCGCCCGCTACAGCCTTCGATTTTGACTTTTTCCCAAGGTTTACAGTGGTTTTTTCGATGGCGGGGGTTTCGGGCAGCCCCAGCGCCTCGTTGATGTCTTCGCAATCCGACTGCGTCAAACCGCTCAAATATCCGAATACATCCGCGCCGCCCGCCGTATCGGTGCCGACACCGGACACGAACCAGCCCGACCCGTCCGCCGAACGGCCGCGGAAATTCCAGTTAGCCGTGATGCCGGTGGCGGCGGGCGGCGTTTCATAGCTGAGTTTTTCGAAAACGGCGTTGGTGCCGGTCGCAGTTTGCGCGAAGTTCAGCTTTTCGACCGGCACGCCGGATTTCAGCATCACGTTGACCGCGCGCCGCGTTTCATCGGGGAATTTCACCAGCGCCTTGAACGCGTCCTTGCGCTCTCCTGCCGGCCCGGTGTTCTGGATGATCGCGGTGTTGATGACGATATAGGCCAGCAGGGCAAAAAGGCCGGTTGCCAGAACGATGAGGAAGGCGGGAAAGAAGTTTCCGCCCCCGCTTTGCGTTTCTGCCGTCGCCATCCGCTGCCCCTTGGTAAAAACATATGCATATCAGGCATTTCCATGCCGGAATCGCCTGTAAACTCTACAATGCAGCCGTCCTGCTGCCAAATCTTTTGTGGCACCGCACCATTATATGAAAATTCATGGGCGGCTGTTAAAATAAATATCCCCCGCCAGCTTGGTTTCGGGTGCGGAATCGCGATATTGTGACGCCATGCAACAGGGACAGCCGAAATGACGGAACATGTTGAAAATACCGGCCCATTGAAGGGCATCAGGGTTTTTGACATGTCACGTATTCTTGCCGGCCCCAGCGCCACCCAGATTCTGGGCGATATGGGCGCGGAAATCCTGAAAATCGAAAAACCGGGACAGGGCGACGACACCCGCAAATGGGGCCCGCCCTTCGTCAAGGAAGCGTCGGGCAAGGACACGACCGAAAGCTCGTATTACCTGTCCGCAAACCGGAACAAGAAATCCCTCTCGCTCGATTTCACCACGCCCGAAGGTTTGGCGATTGCCAAGAAACTGATTGGTACATGCGACATCTTGTTCGAGAACTACAAGGCCGGGTCGCTGGAAAAATACGGTCTCGGCTATGAACAGCTGAAGGCGGAATTCCCCAAACTCATATATTGCTCCCTCACCGGCTTCGGCCATGACGGGCCTTATAAAGACCTCGCAGGTTACGACTTTTTGATTCAGGGCATGGGCGGCATTATGAGCCTGACGGGACCCGCCGACGGCATGCCGCACAAGATCGGCGTCGCCTATTGCGACCTGCTGACGGGGCTGTATGCGCTCAACGGCATTCTGGCGGCGCTGTACCACCGCGAGAAAACGGGGCAAGGACAGTTTATCGATATCGCGCTGCTGGATTCACAAGTCGCGACCCTGTCGAACGCAGGGCAGTATTACCTGACCAGCGGGAAGGTTACGCCGCGCATGGGCAATGCGCATCCGACGATTGTGCCCTACGAAGCATTCCGCGCGCAGGATGGCGACATTATCCTTGCGGTCGGCAACGACAAGCAGTTCGCCGAATTCTGCGCCTTTGCCGGTCGCGGCGATTTATCGGCAGACCCGAAATTCGCCACCAATGCCAACCGCGTGCGCAACCGCGCGGAGATTGTGCCGGTGGTGGCGCAGATCATCGCACAGCACAGCCAGAAATACTGGATCGAGAATTTGGAAAAACGCGGCGTGCCCTGCGGCCCCGTCAATACGCTGGATAAAGTTTTCAATGACCCGCAGGTGCAGGCGCGCGGCATGGTGACGGAAATGGCGCATGACGCGTCGCCAACGCCTGTGAAGCTGATCGCGAGCCCGCTGCGGTTTTCGGCGACGCCCGTATCTTACCGCCATGCCCCGCCGATGCTGGGCGCGAATACCGACGAAATTTTATCGACCGAATTGAAAATGACACCTGACGAAATCCTGAACCTGCGCCATAAAGGAGTTGTGTAACATGCAAGCCGCCCAGAAAACCCCGGTATCGAAACTCATGATCCCCCAGAAACACCTGCTCTCCATCGAACATCTCAGCCGCGAAGACATCATCAACATCCTCGACCTGTCGGAATATTACGTGGTGCAGAACCGCCGCCGGTCGCAGACCAACGCGCTGCTGAAGGGCCTCGTGATGGTCAACGCCTTCCTTGAAAACTCCACCCGTACGCGCCTGTCGTTTGAAATGGCGGCGAAGCGCCTCGGCGCCGATGTCATCAACATGACGATCGAAGGGTCGAGCATGAAGAAGGGCGAAAGCTTTTCCGACACGCTGCGCACCATCAACGCGATGCGCCCCGACCTGTTCGTTTTGCGCCATAATACCGAAGGATCGGCCGAAACCGCGTCGCAGATCCTCGACTGCCCCGTGATGAACGCCGGCGACGGCACGCGCGAACACCCGACGCAGGCATTGCTGGACGCGCTGACCCTGCGCCGCCATTTCGGCCGTCTGGAAGGCCTGCAGGTGTCCATCGTCGGCGACATCCTGCACAGCCGCGTGGCGCATTCGAACCTGCAACTGTTCAAGAAAATGGGCGTGAACGTGAAATGCGTCGGCCCCGCCGAACTGATGCCGCTTTCCGCCGGCGGCACGCAGGACATGAAGGCCGGCCTGACCGATGCGGATGCGGTGATGGTCCTGCGCATTCAAAAAGAACGCCTGCAAAAAGCCCTGAGCTTCACCGAAGACCAGTATTTCGACGGTTACGGCCTGACGGCGGAGCGTCTGGGTTTCGCAAAAGACGGCGCAGTCGTGCTGCATCCGGGCCCCATGAACCGCGGCGTGGAGATCGACGCCAGCATCGCGGACGACCCGAAACGCAGCCTGATCACCACGCAAGTCGAAATGGGCGTTGCCGTGCGCATGGCCTGCCTTGACCTGCTGACGCGCAGCACCCGTTAATAAGATGACGCTTGAAGATCGCTGGAATGACCTGTGGTGGCGGCTGGGCGTGCAATCGCCGGATATCCCCGCCACAGGCATCCGGCTGATTGCCGAATACAGCGGCCCCGACCGCCATTACCACAGCCGCACGCATCTTGAAGACGTGCTGGCGAAACTCGACTGGGCGAAAACCGCGCTTTTGAAAACAGCGGAGCTGCCGCTGACGACCGAAGCGCAGCGGGAGATGTTCGACACCATCGAACTGGCGCTCTGGTATCACGATGTCGTCTATGACGCGAAGCTGAAGAACAACGAAGCGCTCAGCCGCGATTTGTTCCTCACCCATGCCGCGCATTTTGGCCTTGATGAAAAAATGCAGCAGAATGTGGCGAAGCTGATCGATATGACCGCCAACCACAAAAACGCCGCGTCATTGATGGAGCGCATCATGACCGATTGCGACCTTGCGATACTGGGCGCGCCGAAGGCGGAATTCGACCAGTATGACGCGAATATCCGCAAGGAATACGCGCATGTGCCCGCACCCGCCTACAAGGCCGGGCGGCACAAGGTTTTGAGCGGGTTTTTGAACCAGCCCTATATTTTCAAGACGCAGGCCTTCCACGACGCGTATGAAAAGCAGGCGCGCGCGAATTTGACGGCAGCGACAACGTCCCCCATCAAGAAACTGCTGCGCCGGTTCCATAAATAGCGTATTGCCCGCATCGCCGGAATCGGCCATAGTCAGGCGAATTCATCCACTTGGGTCATCACCATGATGTCGATCTTTTTCACCGACCTGTCGCACCCGATGCAGCCGCTGCTGATCACGTTTTTCGCGGCATACCTGTTCGGCAGCGTGCCCTATGGCCTGATCCTTGCGCGCCTTGCGGGCGTGAAGGATATCCGCAAGGAAGGTTCGGGCAATATCGGCGCGACCAACGTGCTGCGCGTGGCAGGCAAAAAAGTCGCCGCCGCGACGCTGCTGCTGGACGCGCTGAAAGGTTTTATTCCTGTTGTCATCGCGAAAAGCGTGCATGCCGATTACGGCGTGCTGGCGGCGCTGGCGGCGTTCCTCGGACACGTATTCCCCGTCTGGCTGAAATTCAAGGGCGGCAAGGGCGTGGCGACGGCGCTGGGCGTCTGCTTCGGCTTTTCCTATGCCATCGGCGGGCTGATGTGCGCGACATGGCTGATGCTGGCGGGGCTGTTCGCCTATTCATCCGCCGCCGCCCTTGGCGCTTTTGCCTTTGCGCCGCTTTTGGTGCTGTATATGACGAAAAGCATTGAAACCACGCTGGTGATTTTCATCATCGCGGTCATCATCTGGATCCGTCATGCCGCGAACCTGAAGCGCTTGGCCAATGGCACGGAAAGCAAGATCAACTTCTCCAAAAAAGACAAACCGGCGGCATGAGCGCGGGCGACAAAGAAAAGCTTAGCTGGCTGCGCCTGATCCGCAGCGAAAACGTCGGACCTATCACGTTTAACCGTCTTGTGGAACGCTTTGGCAGCGCTGAAAAAGCGCTGGCGAACCTGCCCGACCTCGCCAAGCGCGGCGGCAAGCTGGAAGGCATCAAGATCGCATCTGCTGCCGATGCCGAAAAGGAAATGGCGAAGGCCGAAAAATTCGGCGCGAAGCTGATTGCGAAATACGAGCCCGATTACCCAGCCCTGCTGGCGCAGGTCGAAGACGCACCGCCCGTGATCGCGGTCATGGGGCATACGTCGCTTTTCAAAAAACCGTCGCTGGGTGTGGTCGGCGCGCGCAACGCGTCGCTGACCGGCCGCAAGATTGCGGAAGATTTTTCGCGCAAGACGGGCGCCGCCGGATATGTGATTGTTTCCGGCCTTGCGCGCGGCATCGACAGCGCGGCGCATCTGGCGACGCTGGCAACAGGCACGGTCGCGGTGGTGGCGGGCGGCATCGACGTCATCTACCCGCCCGAAAACGAAAAACTGTACCAGCAGATTTGCGAACAGGGCGCCGTCGTGGCGGAAAGCCCGTTTGGCACAGAACCCATCGCCCGCCATTTCCCGCGCCGCAACCGCATCATCTCGGGCATGAGCATGGGCGTGCTGGTGGTAGAGGCTGCTGCCAAATCAGGATCGCTCATCACCGCGCGCATGGCGCTGGAACAGAACCGCGAAGTCTTCGCTGTCCCCGGCTCGCCGCTCGACCCGCGTGCGGAGGGTGCAAACGGCCTTATCCGCGACGGCGCGCATCTGGCAACGACGGCGGAGGATATTATCTCCGTCCTCAAAACCCTGCGGATGCAAAGCCTGCAGGAACCCGGTCGCGGCTGGCAGGGCGGCGGCACGACAGCATCACAGGACGACCCGCCCAAGGCGCTCTACGACAAGATTCTGGAAAACTTAAGTCATACACCGGTCGAGATGGACGAGTTGCTGCGCGCCGTCGATGCCCCGATCGGCCATGTTTTGGCCGTGATTCTGGAATTAGAACTTGCGGGACGTATTGAACGGCAGGCGGGAAATAAGGTAAACCTGATTTAGAATCGAAGGCTGACACTATATATATTATAATGTCGCCAGCACTAAATTCAGGAGACCGCCATATGCCGGCCACCAATCTCGTTATCGTCGAATCCCCCGCCAAGGCCAAAACGATCAATAAATACCTCGGGCCCGACTATACGGTTGTCGCCAGCTTCGGCCATGTCCGCGACCTGCCCGCCAAAAACGGCTCGGTCGACCCCGAGCATGATTTCGCGATGCAGTGGGAAATCGGCGAGCGTTCGCATAAGCCGCTGGGCGAGATCATCAGCAACGCCAAAAAAGTCGACACCGTCTATCTCGCGACCGACCCGGACCGCGAGGGGGAGGCGATTTCATGGCATGTGAAGGAATACCTGAAAGAAAAGAACCTTGCGGATAAAGTCAAAATCCGCCGCGTGACGTTTAACGAGATCACCAAATCGGCGGTCAAGGAAGCCTTCACCCATGCGCGCGACATCGACATCAACCTGGTCGATGCGTACCTTGCGCGCCGCGCGCTGGATTATCTTGTGGGCTTTACCCTGTCGCCCGTGCTGTGGCGGAAATTGCCCGGCTCCCGCTCGGCCGGCCGCGTGCAGTCCGTTGCCTTGAGATTGATCTGCGAGCGCGAGGCGGAGATCGAGATTTTCAAGCCCGAAGAATACTGGTCGATCGAGGCGCTGCTACAGACGAAGGAAGGCAAAAGCTTCACGTCCAAACTCGCGCTGCTCGACGGCAAAAAAATCGAAAAGATGACGATCGGCAACAAGGGCGACGCGGATGCCGCCGTTGCGCGAATGACGGGGCAGAATTACACCGTCAAGTCGATCGAGAAGAAGCAGGTCCGCCGCCACCCCTACCCGCCCTTCATCACCTCGACCTTGCAGCAGGAAGCGTCGCGGAAACTGCGTTTCTCCGCCACCAAAACCATGCGCACGGCGCAGAAGCTGTATGAAGGCGTCGAAATCAACGGCGAGACGACCGGCCTTATCACCTATATGCGTACGGATGGTGTCACGCTGAGCGCGGAGGCGATTGAATCGACCCGCACGCTGATCAAGAACAAGTTCGGCGACAATTACCTGCCGGAAGCCGCACGCACCTACAAATCGAAAGTCAAAAACGCGCAGGAAGCGCACGAGGCGATCCGCCCGACCGATCTGTTCCGCACGCCCGAAACCGTGGCGGCGTACCTTGAAGACGACGAAGCGCGCCTGTACGAACTGATCTGGAAGCGCACCGTCGCCTGCCAGATGGAATCCGCCGTGCTGGACCAAGTGGCCGTGGATATCGCGAATTCAGACGGCAAGGTTGTGCTGCACGCAACCGGATCGATCATTACCTTCGACGGCTTCCTTAAATTGTATCGCGAAGAGATGGAGGACGAGGAGCGCGACGCGGCCGACGAAGAACGCCGCCTGCCGCATTTGAAAGAAGGCGACGCGCTGAAGCTGGAGGAAGTGAAACCCAACCAGCATTTCACGCAGCCCCCGCCCCGCTTCACCGAAGCGAGCCTTGTGAAGCGTCTCGAAGAACTCGGCATCGGCCGCCCCTCCACCTACGCATCTATCCTGCAGGTTTTGCAGGACCGCGACTACGTGAAGCTCGACAACCGCCGGTTTATCCCCGAAAGCCGCGGGCGCATCGTGACCACCTTCCTCATCAACTTCTTCAAGAAGTATGTGGAATATAACTTCACCGCCAACCTTGAAGAACAGCTGGACAGCATTTCGGCGGGCGATATCGCCTGGAAAAAAGTTTTGCGCGAATTCTGGGATTCGTTCAGCGAAGCGGTCGGCAAGACGACCGACCTTAAAATTTCCGACGTCATCACCGCGCTGGAGCAGGATCTTGAACCGATCCTGTTCCCCGACCGCGGCCCCAACGCCCGCGTCTGCCCGCAATGCAAGGAAGGCAACCTGTCGCTAAAGCTCGGCAAGTTCGGCGCCTTTGTCGGCTGTTCCCGCTATCCGGACTGCCGCTACACGCGCCCCGTGTTGTCTGCAGGACAGGGCGATGGCGAGACCGCGCCCGAAGGCTTCGCGCCGAAACTGATCGGCGACGATCCCGCAACCGGCATGCCCATTACGCTGCGCTTTGGCCCTTACGGCCCCTATATCCAGCTTGGGCCAGCGGAAAACGGTGCAACTGTCGCGACACCCGCGCCGGAGCCGGAACCAGAACCGATAAAAGAAACCAAAAAGGGCAAAGGCAAGAAAGCCGCCGCCCCGAAAAAACCGAAAAAGCCGGTGGTCGCAAAACCCAAGCGTTCCCCCGTGCCGAAAAACATGGATGCGCAGTCGATTGACCTGCCGAAGGCTTTGGGGCTGCTGTCTCTGCCACGCGAAGTTGGACTGCACCCCGAAACCAAGGAAGTCATCAAGGCCGGCATCGGCCGCTTTGGACCTTTCCTTGTGCATCAGGGCAAGTTCAAATCGATCCCGGCGGATGATCCCGACGGTGTCCTGACCATCGGCCTCAACCGCGCAGTCGACCTCCTCGCCCAGCAGGGCAAGGGGCGCGGCGGCGGCGGTTTCGGCACGCTGAAAGAGCTGGGCGCGCATCCGGAAGACGGAAAGCCCGTCAATATCAGCAAAGGCCGCTTTGGCCCCTATATTCGCCACGGCGGCGTCAACGCGACGATCCCGAAAAACGTGGCCGTCGAAGAAGTGACGCTCGCGCAGGCGATTGAATGGCTGTCCGCCAAAAAGGGCGGCAGCGGCACGACGAAAGCCAAAGCTAAACCAAAAGCAAAAACCAAAAAGGCAAAAGAAGCTTGAGTAAAAACAAAAATAATAACGGACCACGCAACAATAACCCGAACCATCCCGGCAAAAGAAATCGGCCGGACACAAAAAGCCGGAAGCCGAAAAACCCGATGACGGGTGACGCTTCCGGCCTTCCCTCCCGCGAACAGCTGCAAAAACTCCTCGCCGAAAGCGACGGCCCGCTCAATAAACGCGAGCTGGCGCGCATCCTGAATTTAAAAGGTCAGGACCGCATGCACCTGCGCCGCATGCTGAAGGAACTGACCGACGAAGGCGGGCTGGAGAAAGACAACCGCCGCGCCTACCGCCCCGCCAACGCGCTGCCCGACCGGCTGCTGATCGAAATCACCGGCATCGACCTTGACGGCGAATTGCGCGCGAAACCCGCCGACTGGCACGGCGCGCACGCCCCGCCGCCCATCTATGTGATGGATGTGAAGCGCGAAGGCGGCGATTACAAGCCGGGCGACCGCGTGCTGGCGCGCATCCGCCGCGCCAATGAAACGGAATACGAAGCACGCGTCATCAAGACGCTGGAGAAGGAAGACAATGCGCAAGTCGTCGGCACGTTCAAGGCGTATCGCGACGGCGGCCATGTCTATCCGACCGACAAGAAGAACAAGGAAGAATATTTTATTCCACCCGAACATCGCGGCGATTATAAAGACGGCGACCTTGTGATGGTCGAACCGCTGATCGGCCCGAACCCCTTCGGCAGGTCGAAGAACCCCGCGAAGATCGTGCAGTTTTTAGGCCACAAGGACGATGTGCGGCTTATTAGCTTGATCGCCATCCATTCGCATGGCATCCCGACCGTGTTTTCCAAAAAGACATTGGAAGAAGCGGCCAAGCTGAAGGAACCGACGCTGGAGGAAGGGCGCACAGATTTGCGCCATATTCCGCTGGTCACCATCGACGGCAGCGATGCGCGCGATTTCGACGATGCGGTATTTGCCGAACCCGACCCCGGGCATCCGGGCGGCTGGCATTTGATCGTCGCGATTGCCGACGTGTCATATTATGTGCGCCCCGGATCGGCGCTGGATAAAGACGCGTATGAGCGCGGCAATTCCACCTATTTCGCCGACCGCGTCGTGCCGATGCTGCCCGAAGAACTGTCGAACGACCTGTGTTCGCTGCGCCCGCATGTGAACCGTGCCTGCCTGGCCGTGCATATGCGCATCGACAAGGATGCGCGCCTGACCAGCTGGAAATTCGTGCGCGGATTGATGAAATCCGCCGCGCGGCTGACTTACGAGCAAGTGCAGGCGGCGCATGACGGCAACCCGGACGATACGACCGGCCCCTTGATGGACAAGGTCATCAAACCGCTCTATCAGGCCTATAGCCTGCTGAAACACGCCCGCGAACAGCGCGGCGCGCTGGAGCTGGATCTGCCGGAGCGCAAGGCGTTGATCGACGCGAAAGGTTTCCTGACCGCCGTTGTGCCGCGTGAACGCGTGGCCGCGCACCAGTTGATCGAGGAATTCATGATCCTCGCCAACGTCGCGGCGGCGGAGGCGCTGGAGAAGAAAAACGCGCCTTGCGTCTATCGTGTCCACGACCGCCCCGCCTATGACCGGCTGGAGGCGACGCGCGAATTCCTGAAAGAAATGGGCTATTCGCTGCCCAAATCCGACCAGCTGCAGCCCAAGGCGCTGAACCACATCCTGAAACTGTCGGCGGAGAAGGAAGACAAGCAGCTGGTGCATATGATGCTGCTGCGCACGCAAAGCGCGGCGGTCTATAGCCCCGACAACCTTGGCCATTTCGGCCTTGCATTGGAGCGTTACGCGCACTTCACATCCCCCATCCGCCGTTATGCGGATTTGCTGGTGCATCGTTCGTTGGTTCGCGCCTATGGTTTTGGCGCAGGCGGCATGACGGATGACGAAGCGGGCGACTTGCATGCCGCGGCGGAACATATTTCGCTGACCGAACGCCGGTCGATGGTGGCGGAGCGCGACGTGATGGACCGCTTCACCGCGCAGTTCCTGTCGAAAAACATCGGCAAGGAATTCAAGGGCCGCGTCAACAGCGTGACCCATTTCGGCATTTTCGTGCAGCTGGATGAAACCGGCGCGGACGGCATCGTGCCGATGAGCCACCTGCCCCGCGATTTTTACATCCATGACGAGAAACGCCACGCGCTGATTGGCAAGAACACCGGCCGCAGTTTCCGCCTGACCGATCCCGTGATCGTGCGCCTGATCGAGGCCGACCCGTTGCGCGGATCGACCGTGTTCGAAGTCATCGACGGCGGAGAGGCAGGCGGCAACAGCGCGCGCCCCGCGCATGGCCGCAACCGCGGGCAGAATTACCGCAAAAATGAAAAGCGTCGTGACGGCGGCAGCCGTGATAGAAACAGCGGCAGCCGCGGCGGGAAAAAAGGCGGCGGCAAGAAACGCCGCCGCTAACGACTATTCCTTGATCGGTGCCGGTTCGGCAAGCGCGACGGCGGGCGCGGCCTGCAATGTTGCCATCATCGCTTCGGGATGGTCGGCCGCCGTGACGCGGTTGCGGCCGGTTTTCTTGGATTTATAAAGCGCCTCGTCCGCGCGTTCGATGACGCGGGAAATGCTTTCGCCCGGCAGGTATTCGGCGACGCCCATCGACAGCGTGATGCGGCCGAGGTTTTCATTGCTGGTCTTGTTGACGACTTCTTTCGTCTCGACCGATCTGCGCAGCATCTCGCCGACCTTCATGCCGGCCGATAGCGGCGTTTCGGGCAGCAGCACCGAAAATTCCTCGCCGCCATAACGGGCGACGATGTCGCGGCCCTTGACGTTATCGACCAGCGTACGCGCGACCAGTTTCAAGACTTGGTCGCCTACCTGGTGGCCGTAGGTATCGTTGAACTTCTTGAAAAAGTCGATATCGATCATGATGAGGACCATCGGCGTCGCATTCGCCGTCGATTCCTCGATCATGTCGAGAATATGTTTGTCGAAGGCCTTGCGGTTGGCAACGCCCGTCAGGCCGTCGGTCAGCGCCTCGCGCTTGACGTTGTCGAGGTTTTTCTTGAGCTCGCTCACCTGCTCAGACGACGTTTCCAGCTTGTTTTCCAGCTCCTGGTTTTTTTCAACCATGACCTTGGTTTCCTGCAGGATGCCGCTCACGACCGCGCCCAGATCCTCGATGCTGCGCGCTTTCGCGATTTTCTGGCTGACATCGCCCAGGTTTTCGCCGTATTCGACCGTCGCGTCCTGCACCGTGCCCATCATGCTGGCCAGTTCGGTGATGGCCTGCTGCACCTGGTCGCTGACCTTGCGCACGGCTTCGTCGCGCGCGCCCGGGCCCAGATAGCGTTTGTAAATCTTGTGGCAGGTGTTTTCGTCGAAGGCACCGGTATAGCTGTCCACGGCGCGCGTGATCTCGGGGTCGCCTTCGTAATAGCGGTACCAGAGCTCGTACAGCGGCGGGATCGGCTTGAGGTTCAGGCTTTCCAGTTTCTCCAGCGCGGAAATGGCAATGCTCTGCGCGCGCTCCAGGCTGTCTGGCGGCGTCGGCGCTTTGTGCGGCATTTCTTGTTTGCTGTCTTTTTTGGTAGCCAAGGTGGTGGGTTGCCTTTGAGGAATAGCCGATATCGACTCTTATTCTAAACGTAAAATAGCGAAGAAAACCTTTATTTTCTGCCGTCTTTGGCGGCAGATTCCGGAAACCAAGAATAGCTAAAGCTTGCCGCTCGCAACGCCGGGCTGCGACAGCTGGTCTGCCAGCGCACCACCGACATCTTCGGGCGCATCCACGACACGGAACAGCCCGCGATGCCAGCCCTGAGAAAAGCCCTTTGCAATCATATGGTCGATTGTGGCCAGTAAAGGGTCATAAAAGCCAGAAATATTCACAAAAACGACCGGTTTTGCGTGTAAACCGCAATATTTCCACGTTAGAACCTCAAAAGCCTCGTCCAGCGTGCCAAAACCACCCGGCAAAATGACAAAACCGTCGGATTTTTCGACCATCATGCGTTTTCTGGTGTGAAAACTATCGACAATATGCATTTCGGTGACATCCTTGTTCAGGATTTCCTTTTCCTGCACATGGTCAGGGATAATGCCCACTACCTGACCGCCGCCATCGAAGCAGGCCTTGGCGACAAGCCCCATCAGGCCCGCCTTGCCGCCGCCATAAACAAGGCGGATGCCGGCATGGGCCAGCAGCCCGCCCAGCTTGGTGGCCGCTTCCTTGAACACGGGGTCGACGTTTTCGGCCGTGCCGCAATAAACAGAAACTGATTTGATCATCGTCATACCGGCACGATAGAAAGAAGCCTGCGGGCTGTCCACCGGAATATCTGCGTTATGTGAAGTAAATAATCCTTGTTTCCAAACCATTCCGCAGCACAATACGCCCCTGCCGCAGGCTACAATATGCGGCTGCCTGTTTATGCCGACCGTTTATAAGGAAAGAAAATGAGCGACCTGCTGCCCCTGATCAAAAAAGTCCTGTTCGTGCCGATTCATCCGGCCGGTTATCCGTTTATCGGGATTTTCGCCGTTGTGACATTGCTGCTGGCGATGGTCTGGGCGCCGTTCGGCTTCATCGGACTGGTGCTGACTTTGTGGTGCGTTTATTTCTTCCGCAACCCGCTGCGCTACACGCCTGTGCGCGAAGGCCTGATCATTTCCCCCGGCGACGGCATCGTGAGCCTGATCCAGGAAGTGCCGCTGCCGCCTGAACTCGACGACGTGAAGGCGCAAAGCGGCCAGGTGACCGGCGACGCGCTGCTGGACGCCGCCACCACAACGCGCGTCAGCGTGTTCCTGAACGTGTTCGACGTGCATGTGAACCGCTCCCCCGCCGATGGCGAAGTACGCAAGGTTGTCTATCACCCCGGCAAGTTCCTGTCCGCCGACCTTGACAAAGCGAGCATCGAAAACGAACGCTCGACCGTTTTGCTGAAAATGAAGGATTATCCGTCGTCGATCGTCTTCGTGCAGATCGCGGGATTCGTTGCGCGCCGTATCATCAATAAATCGGTCGCGGGCCAGCAAATGCGCGCGGGCGACATCTACGGCCTGATCCGCTTCGGCAGCCGCGTCGATATCTACCTGCCGCCGGGCGTTGCCCCGCTCGTCAGCGTCGGCCAGCGCATGGTCGGCGGCGAAAGCGTGATCGCCGATGTGCATGCGAAAGAGCCTGCCCGCATCGCGGAATGCCGCAACCCCGCCCAATAAGGCCTCATCATGGAAAAGACCGCCCGCCCCAAAAAGCTGCCGCTGCATAAAATGATCCCCAACATCCTGACGCTGGCCGCGATGGGCTGCGGCATGACGTCGATCAAGTTTGCGATCGCGGAGAGATGGGAAATGGCGGTGCTGGCGATCGTGGTCGCGGCCTTCATGGACGCATTCGACGGCGCGGCGGCGCGGCTGTTAAAGGCGCAGAGCAAGCTGGGGGCGGAGCTGGACAGCTTTTCCGACTTCGTGAATTTCGGCGTGGCACCCGCGATCATCGTCTATCTGTGGACGCTCGACAACCTGCCGCGCTGGGGCTGGCCGGTGGCGCTGGTGTTCGCGATGGCGGTCGCGCTGCGCCTGGCGAAATTCAACATCCTGTCGGACGACAAGGACCCGAACGACCCGCTGAGCAAGTATTTCGTGGGCGTGCCGTCGCCGCTGGGCGCGGGTCTTGCGATCTTCCCGATGATCATCGGCTTCATGGCAGACAAGCGCAACGATTTCGAATCCGCCGCCCTGCATTATTTGCGCGACCCGCAGCTGATCGGGCTGTGGCTGCTGGTGGTGGCCGGTATGATGGTGAGCAATTTCCCGACGCTGTCGAGCAAGCAGATCCGCATTCCCGTGCGCATGAAGATGCCGCTGCTGGCGTTCTGCGGCGTGTTCATCGCCTGCCTGATCAACGAGCCGTGGCCGACGCTGACGGCGCTGGCGATCGTCTACCTGATTTCGCTGCCGTTCGGCATCGCGCATTACAACCGCAAGGCGCGGTCGCTCGCCAAAGGCGAGAAAGACACCGACCATGAAGACGGCGACGACGATTAATCGCTGACCGTTATTATGTGGGCTGTCCGGGCTGGCCCGGGCCGTTTTGCGTGGCGGCGGAGACCAGCGGCTTCAGTTTCGCCTTGGTCTGCGTGCTGCCCTGCGCCATCACCTGGTTTTGCAAGCCGGTGTCCAGCGTCTTGAACTTGTCCTTGAACTGGTCCATGTCGGAAAGCGTGCCGGAAATGATCGCGTCGGTATGCGGCTTTTCTTTTTCCGCCTGAACGCTGGTATGCGCTTCGTAAATCGTGCCGAGGCCGAAACCGCGCAGCAGCGATTTGTCCTGCTTCAGCAGCGTGGGCAGGTGCGCCATGCTCATTTTCAGCAGGTTCAGTTCTTCGACGAAATCGCGGCTGTTCGCTTCCGATCCGTTTTTCATGCCCTTGCGCTTGCCCGCCCATGCGGCGTTCACGACGGCGTATTTCGACTTGATGACGTTGCGGTCCAGTTTATGACCCATCGCGTCGGTCGTGGACAGCATCTGCTGCAATGTCTGCGTACCTTTTTTGCGGCGCGGTCCACCGCCTGCGAACATGGAACCCGAGGCGCTTTCCTGTTTGGGCGTATCTTCGGAGCGCAGGCTGGTCATTGCGCCCATGAAATCGTTAGAGCGCTCTGCGCCCTTCATCATCGTCATGGCGCTTGTGAAGCTGCTCATGTTGTGTTTCACCGCGCCGTCGATCGCGCCGTTGATGGCTGCGTCTTTCTGCTGCAGGTCTTCGGGTTTGGTTTGCTGGTTGCCAACGCCTAAATCCGACATGCTCTTTTTCCTTTGTTAAGCCGTTAAAATCTAACGCCTTTTGATGTTCTTTTAGTGTAGCACTAATATACTGCGGATTGCTTAATTTATGACTAATAAAATAGCTAACCCATTGACTGAACAGCTATAATATTATGGTCATAATATCACAGAAATGCCGTCATGTACCGCGAATCCGTTAAAAAGCGATTCTTATATAGTCTGGTTCCAAGGGTTACAGCTTGGGCGCGGAGGACGGTTTCTTGAGCGCATTGGGGTGCATGCGCAGAAACTGCTCGCCATCCTCGTGCCCCTGCCCCAGCGATTTTTCAAGACGGAGCAGAGAATTGAACTGGCGTTCGCGCGCATAGCGCAACCGGCCGAGTTCCGTCAGCAGCTGCAGCGGAATTTTGCCGAGCGACATCAGCGCGGCAATCGTTGTCTTGGCAGCCGACTGTTTTGGCGCAGAGGCGAATTTGCTTTGCACGGGCGTCGCGTCATTCGCCGCGACCTTCATGCTGCGGCGTTTATCCATGTAGCTTTGCGGCATCAGCGATTGCGAAGCGCCGCCCTGCTTGCCCAATGAAATCACGGGCTGGCCGGGGAAGAACGCCGATACGCGCGCACCCGCGAATTTCGATTTCGCGTTGCGGGCAGGCGTTGCCATGAAAGAGGAAACGGCAGCAGCAGGCGCAGCTGCGTTTACACGCGGCGCGGGTGCCGCATTGTTCACATCGTCTTCGATGTCATGTTCAAGGTCATGCTCCAGCTTGTCGAGGTCGCTGAGCGTAGATTCTTCTTCGATCTTGCCAAGGCGGTTGAGTTGCATAGCCCGACTCCAAAGATGTAAACAGGCCAATAGTCTATCGCCGGTTTTGAAAACGGGGAAGCGGAATCGTCTTAAGCCGCCCGCGCGGTGTCCTGCCGCAGCCGGCGGTAACTGAGCGCCTCGGCAATATGCGTCGCATGTATTTGTTCCGCCAGCGAAAGATCGGCAATCGTACGGGCCACGCGCAGCACGCGGTGATAGCCGCGGGCCGACAATTTCATCTTTTCAGCGGCTTCGGTCAGCAGTTTTTGCGCCGGTGCTTCGAGCGGCGCGATGCGCGTTAATATATCGCCATCCGCATCGGCATTGGTCAGCAGATGTGCGGGCGCGCCCATATCGCGCAGGCGGTCGGTCTGTATCTGGCGCGCGCGATCGACGCGCAAGGCAACCGTCGCCGAATTTTCACGCGGCGGCGGCAGCGACAGATCAGATGCCTTGACCGCCGGCACATCGATATGGATGTCGATACGGTCGAACACGGGGCCCGAAATTTTCGCCTGGTAATCGGCGACGCATTTGGGCGCTTTGCCGCAGGCAAGGCCGGGATCGGCGACATGGCCGCAACGGCACGGGTTCATGGCGGCCACCAGCTGGAATTTCGCGGGGAAAGTTACATGGTAATTCGCGCGACTGACCAGCGCGCGGCGGGTTTCGAGCGGCTGGCGCAGCGCCTCCAATGCCTGACGCTGGAATTCGGGCAGTTCGTCGAGGAACAATACGCCGTGATGCGCCAGCGAAATTTCACCGGGCTTGGCGCGCATGCCGCCGCCGATGATGGCGGGCGTGGATGCCGTGTGATGCGGATCGCGGAAGGGGCGCGTTTGAATCAAGCGCCCGCCCTCCAGCTGCCCCGCAATCGAATGGATCATGGAAACTTCAAGCGCTTCGGCGGGAGAGAGCGGCGGCAGGATGCCGGGCAGCCGCGCGGCCAGCATCGATTTTCCGGAGCCGGGCGGCCCCATCATCAAAAGGTTGTGGCCGCCGGCCGCTGCAATTTCGAGCGCGCGTTTCGCGCTTTCCTGACCCTTCACATCGGCAAGATCAAGGCGCTGTGTGTTGTCATTGGCCATCACCGCCTGCGGGCGCGTCAGCACTTGCGTGCCTTTCATATGGTTGAGCAGCGCGACAAGGTTGGCGGGCGCAAGCACTTCTAGGTCGCCCGCCCAGACCGCCTCACCGCCGCAAGCCTCAGGGCAGATGATGCCGCGTTCATTGGCCGATGCCGAAATCGCGGCGGGCAACACGCCCGCAACCGCGCGGATCGAACCATCGAGCGACAATTCGCCCAGCACCGTGTAATGCGACAATTCTTCGCCCGGAAAAACGCCCATCGCCGCCAGCACACCGAGCGCGATCGGCAAATCGAAATGGCTGCCCTCTTTCAACACATCGGCAGGGGCAAGGTTGACGGTCACGCGTTTCGCGGGGATCGACAACCCGATAGCATGGATCGCGGCGCGCACCCGTTCACGGCTTTCACCGACGGCTTTATCCGGCAATCCGACGATATTGAATTGCGGCAGCCCCGGCGAAATCTGCACCTCGACATCAATGTCGAGGACTTCCACGCCCTGAAAGGCGACTGTGCCGACGCGCTGAACCACGAGAGAATCTGCCCCTGCTTTTTCTGGAATATCGGGATATTTGTACCCTAAATGTTCCGCTTGGTAAAGCCTTTACCAAAAGCAGGGGCTGTATTCCTATTTTCTGGTGATTGCTGCCAGCTTTACATGCCCTTTGCTCAGTTTAAAGCACGCCTCCATTTCCGCACCCCCCGCAGCGGGCTTCACATCGAGGCAAAACTGGCTTTGCTTGCCGTTTTCATCCGAGACAAGCCGCGAAAAATTGGTATCGACGAGACCCATTTGCGACAGCAATGCGTCTGTTTCTTTAATAATCTGCGCAGCATCGGGTTCGGGGGCCGGCTGTTGCAGCATGGAATAGCCGCCAACGGCTACTGCGGCAAAAGCGCCGGTAAGTGCAAGGTTTTTCAGGAACGCCATATCATCCTCCATTGTTTAATCAGGGTGATGTTCGGGCATGGCGGGTTTGGAAAATCTTGAAACACGACAACCCTGAACATCGTTCATGGCTGTTATGGCAGCTCGTGCTGTGCTTTCTCAGGTGTGAAACAGATCTCAAAAACCACGCTGTCACAAGATGCACGCTGCGGGATGATCATGACGCAACTCATGCATTATGTCAAGTAATTTTTAAAGTAACAAATCCTGCCAGCACAACGAACAGGTTTAAGCTGGTGTATATTGCCGGAGTCACAAGGAGAAAATCATGCCCCGCATCCTGTTTACCCTGCTGACCATCCTGTTCCTGCTGCCCGCGCCCGCACAGGCGGCGTCGAAGGGGTACGAGATTTTATTCGATGCAAAAAACGAATGGCTGAACAGCAGCCGTGCGCTGACATCGGAAGACGCAAGTGGCCGCATGGTGCTGCTGGATTTCTGGACCTATGGCTGCATCAACTGCATGCAGATCGTGCCCGACCTGAAAAAACTGGAAAAGGAATTCGGCGACAAGCTGCTGGTGGTGGGCGTGCATTCCGCCAAATTCAGCGGGGAAAAAGGCAGCGAACGCATTTTGTCGGCAGCGAAGCGTTTCGGCCTTGAACACCCCGTCATCAACGATTCAAATTTCGACGTCTGGGACCAGTTCGATGTGAATGCATGGCCGACGCAAGTATTGCTGGATGGCAAGGGCGAGGAAGTGGCGCGCTATCGCGGCGAAGGCCATTACGATGAAATCCGCGCCGATATCGCGAAAAATATCGGCGATGCAAAACCGGAATCGAAAACGACGCTGGCATCATTGAAGGCAGCCGATGAAAAAACCGGCAGCCTGAAATTCCCTGCACGCCTTGGTTTTGGCGAAGACACACCCTGGGGTGAATTGCTGTTCGTCGCCGATAGCGGCCATAACCGCATCATCGGCGCGACGCTGGACGGCAAAATAAAAGTCACCATCGGCAGCGGCACCGAAGGTGCTGGCGACGGCGCATTCGCAACCGCTTCGTTTAACCATCCGCGCGGCTTCGGCGTGGTCAAGGGCGGCGTTTATATCGCCGATACCAACAACCACCTGATCCGCTACGCCGATTTCGCGACCGGCAAAGTGACGACCGTTGCGGGCACCGGTAAACAGGGCTATGCGCGCGATGCCAAGGATGACAAGGCGCAGGAAACCCCGATGGCGTCACCCTGGGATGTGGAGATGCTGCAAGACGGCAAGACGCTGGCGATTGCCATGGCCGGCACGCACCAGCTGTGGACGCTGGACACCGTTGCGAAAACCGTTTCCGTACTGGCCGGCACGGGCAAGGAATTTATCGATGACGGCAATGCTGCGGAATCCTCGCTGTCGCAGCCGAGCGGCCTTGCGCCGTTTGGCGATACGCTTTACTTCGTCGATGCGGAAACATCCAGCCTGCGCAAATTGAAACAGGGTGAGGTCAGCACGCTGATCGGCACGGGGCTGTTCGATTTTGGCCTGATCGATGGCACATATCCAAAGGCGTTGATGCAGCATGCGCAGGGGCTGGATGTGGATGCGGGACGCGTGGTGATTGCCGATACCTATAACAACACGCTGCGCCTGTACGATATCGCATCCGGTAAGCTATCGACCGCCAACATTGAAAAAGACGCGCTGGACGAACCGGGCGATGTGCTGCAACTGAACGGCAAGATGTATGTGGCCGACACCAACCACCACCGCGTCGCCGTTTTCGACCCGAAAACGGGCAAAACCGCCACGTTAACGCTGTCGGCCGATTAAAGGCTGCTTATCCGCCTTTGCGCGCGAAGGCCTTCATGCCGGGCTTGAAGGCGATCTGGAATTTTTCGACCGTGATGCCGTGGCGCGCCAGCAGGCGTTTCATGCCGTCGCGCGTCAGATAGGTCAGGTGGTGCGGCGGCACGACCATATCCCATTTGGTGAATTCCTTCGGCACACCGAAATGCCCCGCATCGGGCGCGGTGATATAAAGCAGCGCGCCCTTGTTCATCACTTTCGATACAGCTGCCATGAAACCGTCGGGATCCGGCACGTGTTCGATCACTTCGGACATATAGACCATGTCAAACTTGTCGCCGCGCTCCGCCAGTTTTGCGATGTCGATCGTTTCAAACGTGCAGTCCTTGAAATGTTCGCGCGCGATGTTCACGGCGGTGTCGTCGATATCGATGCCGTAGGATTGGCAGCCCGCCATGCGTGCGGCTTCGGTCATGAAGCCCACGCTGCAGCCGACATCGAGGAATTTTTTGCCCGGCGGTTTTTCGGCCATCATGCGTTTCGCGCGCTTCAGGCTGCGGCGCAGCTTGCTGTCTTTCTTGCGCATATACTGTTCGCTCTTGCCGTAGTTCTGGTAGAAGGCGTTGAGCTGTTCGGGGGTCGGGTAGGGATCGACCACCACCGTCTTGCAATCGGCGCAGCGCAGCAGCGCGTAGCCGTCTTTTTCGCCGATGCGGGATTGACTGGTGCCATGGCAGCCACGGCAAAATGATTTGGCGGTCGATGCTTGCGGCATGGCGGTCATGTCCTGATTCCCTTGAAATTCAAGGAAACATAACATATCCGGACGGCCTGTCAATTTTACATAGGCGCAATTTAGGCTTTATGCGGGGGGCGGAATCTCCTATATTCGCCCCATGCAACCGCCGTTGAAAACCTATGTCGAGTTTATCGAGCCCGAGCAGAATAACCCTGCCGGACGATCGACCGTGGTCGAGGTGAAGGACAGGGACATTTCAAAACTGAACATCCCGCCGCGCTGCGATATTTTCTATTTCTTCGACAGCCCCGCGCATAACACCACGCCGGCGGCTGCGCAGGACGAACAATACAATATCTCGCGCTTTCACATCGTGGCCGACAAGCTGCTGACGCGCGACGAAGCGAAGCGGATGATTTCAAACACTCTGAACACGCAGCAGCGCGCGCAGATGCAATGGGACATCAAATTGCAGCAAAACGAGATTTTCGCGCTGACCCGCACATTCAATATCGAACCTGTGCGCAAGGACAGCATCGTAATAGATGCCGCAAAAAAACAGCTGTATCCGAAACCCATCCCCGAAATCGCGCAGCGCGCGGGTGCCAAACCCGAAGACAACATGAAGCTGTCGCGCCCCGTCGTGGTGCCGAAAGACCCCGCGCGTTTCAAGCTAAAGCCGAAACCGCCGAAGCCTTAAACATCAATTGATCAGGTATTCCTCGCGCGCATGACGGATGTCGTCGGCGGTGATAAGCTTTTTATTCGCGACGCGCACCGAATGCAGGCGGCCGTCGAGCTTCTTTTCCCAGAAATTCAGGAATTTGCGCAGCTCGGGGAAATGGGGGGCGAGGTCGTATTCCTGCCAGAGATATTGCTGCAGAAGCTTGGGATGATCGGGCATATGGTACAGAATTTCAGCGGTCGTCAGCCGGTACTCGTTCAGTTGCAGGATCAAATTTGCCATATTCTTGAGCCTCTCTTTCCGAATCTGGCTGTGGTTATTCCATTCGTTACAATCTCCTAACTCTATTTAATCATAAATTACTCCACCCGTGTTAAAAAATTGCAATATCAACAGGTTAGCACTCTTTCTGTCCGACTGCCAAATCGGGCAAAAGTATTTGGAAAGACAGGGTTTTTGGAAATTGATTCAGTTGAAAATTTGCGCAGGTAGGGCTACATAGTTGGCACTTGTCCGGTACGAGTGCCAATCGCCTTTGGGCTTGGTAAAACCGGATCGTTGCAACCTTGCTTAATGAAGAAGGAAAACACATGAGCACGAAATTCATCCCCCTGCATGACCGCGTCCTGCTGCGCCGCCTTGAAAGCGACGCCAAGACTGCCGGCGGCATCATCATCCCCGACACCGCGAAAGAAAAGCCTGCGCAAGGCGAAGTCGTAGCCGTCGGCACCGGCGTCCGTGACGAACACGGCAAGCTGCAGCCCCTCGCTGTGAAAAACGGCGACACCGTGCTGTTCAGCAAATGGTCGGGCACCGAAGTGAACATCGATGGCGAAGAGCTGCTGGTCGTGAAAGAAAGCGACATCATGGGCATCATCGAAGCCAAAAAAAAATCCAAAGCCGCGTAACCAATAATTATTAAAGGAGCAATACAACATGGCTGCTAAAGAAGTTAAATTCTCGGCCGATGCACGCGCGAAAATGCTGAAGGGCGTTGACACCCTGGCAAACGCGGTGAAGGTCACCCTGGGCCCCAAAGGCCGTAACGTCGTCATCTCGAAATCCTTCGGCGCGCCGCGCATCACCAAAGACGGCGTGAGCGTCGCGAAAGAGATCGAGCTCGAAGACAATTTCGAGAACATGGGCGCGCAGATGGTGCGCGAAGTCGCTTCCAAGACCAATGACATGGCTGGCGACGGTACCACCACCGCAACCGTCCTGGCACAGGCGATCTTCCGCGAAGGCGTGAAGTCGGTCGCGGCCGGCATGAACCCGATGGACCTGAAACGCGGCATCGACAAAGCTGTCACCGCCGTCGTGGAAGACATCAAGTCGCGCGCCAAGAAAATCTCGAAATCGAACGAAATCGCGCAAGTCGGCACGATCTCGGCGAACGGCGAGAAAGAAATCGGCGACATCCTTGCGAAAGCAATGGAAAAAGTCGGCAACGAAGGCGTGATCACGGTTGAAGAAGCAAAATCGCTGGATACCGAACTGGACGTCGTCGAAGGCATGCAGTTCGACCGCGGCTACCTCAGCCCCTACTTCATCACCAACGCGGACAAGATGGTCTGCGAACTGGAAAGCCCCTACATCCTGTTCTTCGAGAAAAAACTCTCGAACCTGCAGTCGATGCTCCCCATCCTCGAAGCTGTCGTGCAGTCGGGCAAGCCCCTGCTGATCGTGGCGGAAGATGTGGAAGGCGAAGCGCTCGCGACCCTCGTCGTGAACAAGCTGCGCGGCGGCCTGAAAGTGGCTGCTGTGAAGGCTCCGGGCTTCGGCGACCGCCGCAAGGCCATGATGGAAGATATGGCGATCCTCACCACCGGTGAAGTGATCTCCGAAGATCTGGGCATCAAGCTGGAATCGGTCACCCTGAACCAGCTGGGCCGCGCAAAACGCGTCCGCATCACCAAAGACGACACGACCATCATCGGCGGCGCGGGCTCGAAAAAAGAAATCGACGCACGCATCGCGCAGCTGAAGGCGCAGATCGCTGAAACCACGTCGGACTACGACAAGGAAAAACTGCAAGAGCGTCTGGCGAAAATGGCCGGCGGCGTTGCGGTCATCCGCGTCGGCGGCGCGACCGAAGTCGAAGTGAAAGAACGCAAAGACCGCGTTGATGACGCAGTCCACGCGACCCGCGCGGCTGTGGAAGAAGGCATTGTCGCCGGCGGCGGCACCGCTCTCCTCTACGCAACGCTCGCCCTGAAAAAACTGAAAGCGGCGAACCGCGACGAGGAAGTCGGCATCGAAATCATCGCACGCGCGATCGAAGCGCCGATCCGCCAGATCGCCTTCAACGCGGGCGTCGAAGGCTCGATGGTTGTCGGCAAGCTGCTGGAGCAGAAAGACACCAACCGCGGCTATGATGCGCAAAACGGCGAATACACCGACATGGTGAAAGCCGGCATCATCGACCCCGTAAAGGTCGTCCGCCACGCCCTGCAGGACGCGGCTTCCATCGCCGGCCTGATGATCACCACCGAAGCGACCATCGCCGAACTCCCCAAAAAGGAAGAAGCGCATGGTGGCGGCCACGGCGGTCACGGCGGCATGGACGGCATGATGTAATCCATCAGCCAGTCTGAAATAAAAAGAGGGCCGGATGAAAATCCGGCCCTTCTTTTATGCGTTATTTTTTTGAGGCAGTTATCTCGCCTGCAGCGGGCGTTGCACGCGGCTGGTGCCGCGCTTGGGCATGGCGTTTTCGATCACGGCGCGGATTTCCGGTTTGTGGCGCGCCAGCATAAGGGCGTTATAGCCGAATTCGTTCAGGTTCTGCGGGTTCGCCTGGTTGTGCAGCAGCAGCGACACCATCGCGATGTCGGAGCGGCGCACGGCCTTGTTCAGCGGATATTCGACCGCTTCGTCGGGCAGGTTCGCATCCGCACCGCGTTTCAGCAGCTCGACTGCCAGCGCATGATGGCCTTTTTCGACCACGACATGCAAAAGCGATTGCTGGACGGCGCTTTCGCGCACTGCGCCTTCGCTATCGACCTGAACGCCCATATCCAGCAGCTGTGCCATGCGCCACAGGTTGCCCTGTTCGGCCATCTGGAAGGCCGTTTCGGCCTGCACGGCATAGGGCTGCGCCTTCATCAGGTCGCGCCAGAGCAAATCGTCATGAGTGGGGCCGTTGTCGGTCATTCAAATCCCTAAAATATGCAGTTATGGATACTGCGCTATAACCGACAAGTCAAAGGAAAGTGCCATAGGTTGAAAAATAGACAGTTAAATCATTAATTTAGCCCGTTTTCGTCACTAAATTGCGCCCCTTAATGCTGCCTTAACATAAATGTTCAATAATAGAGTCAGTCAAAAACCAGCCCAAAGGCATTAAATGTCCAGTTTCATGAAAAATACCGGCCAGCAGGGCCTATGGCATTACATCGATAACGGCCAGATCGACAAGGTCGTCGATGCCATCATGAAAGACCCCAAGCAACTGGATTACCGCACGGGGCTGAACGAAGACACGCCGCTGCACGTCATCGCCATGAAGGGCGATGTGAAAATGATGCAGGCGATCATCGATGTCATCGGCCCGGGCACTGTGCTGGACATGCGCAACAAGGCGGGCGACACCCCGCTGATGAAATCGGGCGCCTATGGCCGCGACGAAATGGCCGTGCTGCTGATGAATAACGGCGCCGACCCGAATGCCCAAAACATGCTGCTGGAAACGCTTTTGATGAAAACCATCAAGGGGCGCAATCAGGACGATGTGGCGGAGCGCGAAAAGCCCGCCTTCGACAAGATCATCGAAACCGCGATCGACCGCGGCGCAAAGATCGACGCGAAAAGCTCGACCGGCAATACCGCCCGTGACGTGGCCGATTTGTTCGAGGATGACAAGACCATGTGCGTCCTTGATGCCAGGCTGGCGGAGCAAAAGGCCGGCACGTTCAAGCCAGCGGCAGCAACAGCCCCGAAACCCGTCACTTCTTCCAAATTCGGCTGAACGGCCTATAATCGCTGTATATCGTAACAGCGCGGATTTTGAACCATGCCTGAATTACCCGAGGTTGAAACCGTCTGTCGCGGTCTTGCAAAATCGATGACGGGCGAGAAACTGGGCAGCGTCGAAACGCTGCGCCATAACCTGCGCATTCCCTTCCCCGCCGATCTGAAAACCATTGCGGGCGCGACTGTGAAAAACATTTCCCGCCGCGCGAAATATATCCTGATCGAGCTTGATAACAAAAAGACGCTCATCATCCATCTGGGCATGTCGGGGCGGCTGGTGATCCAGAAGAAATCCGAACAGGGCGATCCTGAAAAACACGACCACATGATTTTGAACCTGAAGAACGGCACGCGCATCGTGTTCAACGACGCGCGCCGTTTCGGCATGGTCGATCTCGCGAACACATCCGAACTGGAGCAGCATAAATTCTTTTCGCATCTGGGCCCGGAGCCGTTTGATAAATCATTCAGCGCGAAATACCTGACGGAAAAATTGAAAACCAAGAAAATCGCCATCAAGCTGGCGATCATGGATCAGGAACTGGTGGTAGGTGTCGGGAATATTTATGCATCAGAGGCGTTATTCCGCGCGGGCATCGACCCGCAGCGCGCGGCGCATAAAATCAAGCCGGATGAAATCAGCGAACTGATTGCCAGCATCCGCGCCGTTTTGAAACAGGCGATCAAGGCGGGCGGCAGTTCCTTGCGGGACTATGTGCAGACGGATGGCGAGCTTGGCTATTTTCAGGACAAATGGGCGGTCTATGGCAAGCATCACGAAGCCTGCAAAGGCTGCATTTGCGATATCGACAAAACCGGCGGTATCCAGAAAATCACGCAGGGCGCCAGATCGACATTTTATTGTCCCCGCAAACAAAACTAGGGTAAAAATATTCATGAAAAATTTCATCCTCCTGACTGCCGCTTTTCTTTTTTTCGGCCAGCCTGCGCTGGCGGGGCATCCCTATGGCGATGACGACCAGCCGCATTCGCAGGTCATGAACGATATCCCGCTGATGGACGGGATGCAGGAAGCTGCGCCCGAAATGGACGCGCAAAACCCCGGCCAGCTGAAAGACCCGAACCAGACCACCGCGACCATCACGGGCAACGACATGATGGTGAACAGCTATTACAACGAACAGCTGCGCCGCAAGGGATGGAAGCCGCTGAACCCGCAAAACCCGAATGTGTATGTGAATGACAAGGGCGAAACGCTGCGCGTCGATGCCGAATTCGCCGATGGCAAGACAACCGTAAAGCTCAACCGCACGCCGCCGCAACCGAAACAAAAACCCGTCGCGCCTGCGCCGGTGCGCCAGAAAAAGAACTACGGCGAATCCAGCCAGTATCAAGATCAAGAGGAACAGCAATAATGGCTTATGAACATATCCTGACCGAACGCCGCGGCAAGACCGCGCTGATCACCCTCAACCGCCCCAAGGCGCTGAACGCGCTCTGTCAGGCCTTGATGGATGAATTGACGGCAGCGGTGGAGGAATTCGAGGCGGATGCAAACATCGCCGTGATCGTACTGACCGGCAGCGAAAAAGCATTCGCGGCGGGCGCAGACATCAAGGAAATGGCGCCCAAGAATTTCATGGATGTTTATAAAGAAGACTTCATCACCCGCAACTGGGAGCGTATCACGCGCTGCCGCAAGCCGGTGATCGCGGCGGTGGCGGGCTACTGCCTTGGCGGCGGCTGCGAGCTTGCGATGATGTGCGATTTCATCATCGCGGCGGATACCGCGAAATTCAGCCAGCCCGAAATCACCATCGGCACCATCCCCGGCGCCGGCGGCACGCAGCGCCTGACCCGTTCGGTCGGCAAGGCGAAGGCGATGGAGCTGTGCCTGACCGGCCGCATGATGGACGCAACCGAAGCCGAGCGCGCGGGGCTGGTCGCCAGAATCGTGCCCGCCGACAAGCTTTTGGAAGACGCGCTGGCGACCGCCGAGAAAATCGGCAGTTTCAGCCAGCCCGTCGTCATGATGGCCAAGGAATCTGTAAACCGCGCCTTCGAGACGACCCTTGCCGAAGGCCTGCGCTTTGAACGCCGCATGTTCCATGCGACTTTTGCGACCGAAGACCAGAAAGAAGGCATGAAGGCCTTTGGGGAGAAGCGGCCAGCAGCATTTAAAGACAAATAATTCAATAACTTGCACTTATCCACAAGTTTATTGACTTATGCGCCCATCCCCTTTAAAAACGTCAAGTCCAAGGGCGCCGCGCCATTTATGGTGATTCCCGTGCTGCCTTTTGCCACAGATTTAAACGAATTGAAAACCGCAGAAAGAGACTGAAACAAAATGGCTATCACCAAATCCGGCAAGAAACGCATCCGTCGCAACGCACGCCGCGCAACGCTCAACAAGTCGCGCGTCTCCGAAATGCGCGGTGGTATCCGCAAGATTGAAGAAGCCATCAAGTCCGGCGACGCCGAAGCGGCAAAAGCAGCCCTGAAAGCGGCGCAGCCCTCCATCGCCCGCACCGCCGGCAAGCGCATCATCAGCAAGAAAACCGCATCGCGCAAAATCTCGCGCCTGTCGGCACGCATCAAGAAGATCGTGAAGAAATAAGACACAATCTGTAGTGCCCCTTGCGGGGAATCACACCAGACAAAAAAAACGCCGCGAAAATTTCGCGGCGTTTTTTGTTTTTGCAACAAGGAATCAGCGCGGCATCAAAAAGAATCAATAAATGACGCGGGAATCGCACATATCAGGGTGCATCCGATCAAGAATTTTTACGCAAAAAATTTCGCGCATGTGAATCGCCGACCTGCGATTCACGCGAAACTTTCAAGAGAAAATATCGGACTAAAAACTGCTTTGTTGGGCACGTTTGTTTCTTTTTTAAAATTATCCACACATCGCGCTTGCGACTCATTTTGCACCCCGCTAAGGTTTGCTCACTTCATCATTTGCAAAAACAAACCCGAACGCCCCAGCGCGTTTTTATGGCGGTTTATCAGCAGACTGCAGAAGTTACTTGAAGAGGAAGAACGGCAGAATCACTTAAGCGCTTACTTAAAAGTGCGGGTTTCTCTGGTGGATCTTCTTCCGCCGCATCAACGCGGCGGCAAGGCGTTACGGACTTGATACTCAGGGCATTCTACTAGTTAAGGGCAATCCATGTTTGAAAACGGCCAGCAAGCGACGGTTGAAACAGCAGACGGCGGCGATTCCGCATCCAGTTTCGACCTGCGCTTTAGCCAGGTGAAGGCGCTGCTGCAAAAGGAATTCGGCGACACCGCCTTCCGCAGCTGGATTGCGCCCATCGACGCGGTTTCCTGCGCGTCCGGCACGCTGACGCTGGCAGTGCCCACCCGCTTCATCCGCGACTGGGTGAAATCGCATTACGCCGACCGCATCCGCAGCCTGTGGACGCAGCATTTCGGCGCGGTCGCCCGCGTGGAGATCACCATTTCCGGCAAGAGCGCGGCAAAACCCGCCGCAGCACCCGCCGGCGTGCCGTATGAAAAGCCCGCAATCGCCAATGAAAACGCGGCGAAGGATGCCGATGCCGCCGATTTCTCGGTCGCGCTTGATCCCCGCTATACGTTTGAAAATTTTGTCACCGGCAGCCCCAACGAATTCGCCTATGCCGCCGCGCGCAAGGTGGCCGACAATGAAAAAGTTGCCTTCAACCCGCTGTTCCTGCAAGGCGGCGTCGGGCTTGGCAAAACGCACCTGATGCATGCGATCGCCCATGCGGCGCGCGCGCAGGGGCGCAAGGTGGCGTATATGTCCGCCGAAAAATTCATGTACGACTTCGTGCGCGCGCTGCGCTTTCAGGACACGATGGCGTTCAAGGCGCGTTTCCGCGCGGTCGATGTGCTGATGATCGACGATATCCAGTTCATCTGCGGCAAGGATGCGACGCAGGAAGAATTCTTCCACACCTTCAATTCGCTGATCGACCAGGGCAAGCAGATCGTCATTTCCGCCGACCAGAGCCCCGCCGATATGGACGGCCTCGAAGAACGCCTGCGTTCCCGCCTGTCGATGGGCCTTGTCGCGGCCATTCATCCCACGACCTATGAACTGCGCCTGGGCATCCTGCAATCGAAATGCGCGCAAATGAAGCGCGACTTGCCGCAGGACGTTCTGGAATTCCTCGCGCAGAAAATCGCATCGAACGTCCGCGAGCTTGAAGGCGCGCTCAACCGCCTGATCGCCCATGCTGAACTTGTGGGCCGTCCCGTCACGATCGACACGGCGCAGGATTTGCTGTCGGACCTGCTGCGTGCCAACGACCGCCGCACGACGATCGAGGATATCCAGCGCAAGGTCTGCGAGCATTACGGCATTCGCCTTGCCGATATGCACAGCCCGCGCCGCGCGCGCCCCGTCGCCCGCCCGCGCCAGCTGGCCATGTACCTGTGCAAGCAGCTGACGACCCATTCCCTGCCGGAAATCGGCCGGAAATTCGGCGGCCGCGACCACACGACCATTATCCATGGCGTGCGCAAGATCGAGGAACTGCTGGCGGACGATGCGATGCTCCGCGCCGACCTCGAATCGCTCAAAAAGGCGATTGCCGCGTAACCTTTCCCGTTGCCCAAGCGAATTGGCTTTAGGACCCCTTTTGGCTTATATTAGGGGCTGAAGGAGCCTTCCCCATGCCATTCGCCCGTATTCTGTCATTCCTGCTGTTTTTGACGCTGTTTTCAGGCCAAATCCACGCCGAACAGCCCAAATTCGTCGAAGCGCGGCTGTTCAGCCCCGTGACCGCGACCGGCAAGGCGGATGTGGTGAACCTCGGGCTTCAATTAACACTCCAGCCCAAATGGGACACCTATTGGCGTACCCCCGGCGATGCCGGCCTGCCCCCCGACCTTGATTTCAAGGGATCGGAAAACCTGAAATCCTTCAACCTGCAATATCCCGTGCCGCACCGCCTGACCGTCGCCGGCCTTGATAACAACGTCTATGTGGGCGAAGTGGTGTTTCCGCTGGCGGTCACGCTGGAAAAACCGGGCGCACCGCTGAACGTGAAGCTGAAACTGGGCCTGCTGGTCTGCAATGAAATCTGCGTGCCTGAAAAGCACGAGCTGACATTCACGCTGCCTGCGGGCGAGGCAATGCCGTCCGCCGATGCTGCGCTTTACGATGCCGCGCTGGAAAAACTGCCGCGTACGGTGATGGAGGGTTACAGCTTCACCAACAGCCATCTTGAAACCGATGCCGCGCAAAAAAGCGTCCTGGTGGTCGAGGCGCAGATGGCGGGCGAACCGTCGCCTGATGCCGATTTATTTGTCGAACATTCATCGGGAACCGCCTTTGGCAAACCCGCGATCACCTTTGATGCCGCAACCGGCAAGACTGTGTTCCGCATCGAGCCGCATACCAGTGAAGCGCCCGATAAACTGGCGAAAGACCTCGGCACCGGCGACCTGACCCTCACTTTCGTCGACAAGGGCATCGGCTTCGAGGGCAAGACGCAGCTGAACGCCGCGCCCGACACCGCGCCCAAGCCCATGGGCGTCCCCGCCAAGATAAAGGAGAAAATCACCAGCCTTGATATCGGCATCCTGCTGGGCGCGCTGCTGGGCGGGCTTATCCTCAACCTGATGCCCTGCGTGCTGCCCGTGCTGTCGCTGAAGGTGTTGTCGGTTGTCAGCCATGGCGGCCGCGACAGCCGTGGCAAGATTTTCAAAAGCTTCATGGCATCGGCCTTGGGCGTGCTGGTGTCGTTCTGGATCATGGCGGGCGCGCTGATTGCGGCAAAGGCCGCGGGCAGCACGATCGGCTGGGGCATCCAGTTCCAGCATCCGGGCTTCCTGATCTTCCTGATTGCCGTGCTGCTGCTGTTTGCGGTCAATATGTGGGGGTTGTTTGAAATTCCGCTGCCGCGCTTTATCGCGAAGCATGCGGCGGCGAAGCATGAAAACGAACCGACCGTCACGGGCCATTTCCTGACCGGCGCGTTTGCCGCATTGCTGGCGACGCCCTGCACCGCGCCGTTCCTTGGCACCGCCGTCGGCTTTGCGCTGGCGCGCGGGGCGTATGAAATTTTCCTGATCTTCAGCTTTTTGGGCCTCGGCCTTGCGCTGCCCTATATCGCGCTTGCGGTGTCGCCCAAGGTGTTCAAGCTGATGCCCAAGCCCGGAAAATGGATGATCACGCTGCGCAAGGTGCTGGCGGTGGTGCTGCTGGCGACCGCCGTCTGGCTGGGATCGGTGCTGTTCCGCGTATCGGCCGAACCCGCGCTTGATGCCGGCTGGCAGCAATTCGACGAAGCCCTGATCGCCCCTGCGGTTGCGGAAGGCAAGACAGTCGTGGTCGATGTCACCGCCGACTGGTGCCTGACCTGCAAGGCGAACAAGAAATTCGTGCTGGACCAGGACGACGTAAAAGCCGCGCTTTCCGCCCCCAACATCCTGCTGCTGCAGGCCGATTACACCCAGCAGGACGATGTGACGGCGCAATATCTTGGCAAGTTCGGACGCTATGGCATCCCGTTCAACGTCGTTTACGGCCCGGCCGCACCCGAAGGCATTGCCCTGCCCGAGCTGCTGACCAAAAAAGCGGTCATCGACGCGCTGAACGCCGCCGCTGGGGAATAGGTTTTTCCATACTGGGATGGGTTTTGCGCCGAAGTTGACAGGGGCGTATAAACGCTTAACCTGTTGCTATGGTACATGAATCCCTGCAGCAGAAAAAACAACCCGTCGGCACCAGCCAGTTTTACATGTGGCGCTGCGTCGTCGCCCTTGCCCATGCCGACGGCATGGTCAATGCGGGCGAGCGCGATTACCTGAACGGCGTTTTCGGCCGCATGGGCCTCACTCCCGACCAGCAAGCCGTATTACAGGGCGACATGGCGGCGGCGCAGGATATCGCGCAGCTGCTGACCCATATCAACGAACCCGAATGGCGGGGGCAGCTGGTCTATTTCGCAGGGCTGCTGGCGCGCGCCGACGGCGTGGTGGACCCGCAGGAAGACCACCTGCTGGAAAAACTGCGCGCCGACCAGATGGCGAGCCTCGATATGGAGCAAATCCGCGCCGATGTGAAAAAGGCGGTCGCGAATGAAATGTTCCGGCATGATTTGAAAATGAGCGAACTGCGCCCGCAGGGCGGATTGTCGGCCATCATCGACAGCCTGCTGCTGCGCCTTGGCATCGATATTTTGGAGAACTAGACCATGACCAACCTGCCCCGCCCGCCGAAACAGGAAATGTCCGCGAGCCAGTACCAGATGTGGCGCGGCGTGATTGCGATTGCCCATGCGGACGGCAAGGTGCAGGATGAAGAACGCGCATATTTGAAAAAAGTGTTCCAGAACCTCGACCGCGTTTATGGCCTGACGCTGGCGCAGCGCAACGAGCTTGATGACGACATGCTGAACCCGAAAAGCTTGGCCGATATCCTGCCCAAAATCACCGAACCGCAATATCGCGGCATGCTGATCCATTTCGGCGAAGTGCTGGTCTGGGCCGATAACCAGGTCAGCGCGGAGGAAGAAGACGTGATCAAGAAGCTTTATGCCGGCCAGATGTCGTCGATCGACGAAGGCAAGCTGCGCGCCGAGGTCAAGGCGCAACTGGCCGCGACCAAGGCCGAACACGACCACACGCTTGAAAAAATCCACGCCACCGGCGCCCGCAAAAGTCCCCTCTTCCGCGGCTTCGACCGCCTGCTGCGCAAGCTTGGGATTGATATCCTCGAATAAGCCTTAGTAAAGCCCGCCCAGCCCCGTCTTCACGCCTTCGCTGTATTCCATCACTTCGGATACGGGCGCGACGCTTTCGCCGGTGAACATCATGGGTTCTTCGCCGGGTTCGGTGCCGTCGATGAAGGCTTCGAAGATGCTCTTTTCATCGCCGGGCTGCGAACGCGCGCCGGTGACGGGGTTGATCTGCACCATGCGGATGCCGGGCGGCACGCGGAACGGCACGGGCGGCACGTCCTTCAGCGCCTTTTCCATGAATTCCTTCACGATCGGCGCCGCCACATGGCCGCCGGTTTCCTTGGCGCCCATCGGTTTCGGTTCGTCAAAGCCGACATAGGTGCCCACAATCAAATCAGGCGTGAAGCCGATAAACCATGCGTCCTTGGCATCGTTCGTCGTACCGGTTTTGCCCGCGATGGGACGACCGAGCGATTTCAGGCTGGTCGCCGTGCCGCGCTGCACGACGCCTTCCAGCATCGACACAATTTGATACATGTTACGCGGATCGGCGATTTCGGGGCGGTTATCCTGCAGCACAGGCGCGTCCTGGTCGTTCCACGGGGTCATCGGGCCGCAGCCTTCGCAGTTGCGTTTATCATGCACATAGATGGTCTTGCCGTGGCGGTCCTGCACGCGGTCGATCAGCGTCGGTGTGATTTTCTTGCCGCCGTTGACGAAGGAGCTGTAGCCCGTGACCATGCGCAGCAGCGTCGTTTCGCCCGCGCCGATCGACATTGACAGCATCGGCGGCAGGTTGTCGATCACGCCGAATTTGTTGCAGATATCGACGATCTTATCCATGCCGACATAGTTGGCGAGGCGCACCGTCATCAGGTTACGCGATTTTTCCAGACCCACGCGCATGGTGGTCGGACCGCCAAAATCATTCGTATAGTTTTTGGGCGACCATTTTTTCATGCCCGGCCCTTGATCGAGGACAAAGGGCGCATCGAGGATCAGGGTCGCGGGCGTGAAGCCTGCCTCCAGCCCCGCCAGATAGACGAAAGGCTTGAAGGCAGAACCCGGCTGGCGGATTGCCTGCGTCGCGCGGTTAAACCAGCTCATCTGGAACGAAAAACCGCCCGCGAGCGCGAAGATACGGCCCGTATGCGGATCCATGACGATCAACCCGCCCGACACGTTCGGGATCTGGCGTAGCCAATAAACGTCGCGGTCCTTGTCTTTCTCGCCCGCGTCTTCCGCGAACCAGACATCGCCGGTTTTCAAAAGGTCGCTGACTTTTTCCGGCGCTTTTTCGCCCTTGCGCTTCGCCCATTTCATTTTGTTGAAGGTGATGACCGCCTCTTTGCCGTTGCGCAGGCCGACGCGCGCTTCCTTGTCGCCGGTTTCCAGCACGACCGCCAGTTCAAAGCTGCCGGTGCCCGCGGGCTCCGCCACCTTCAGCAGATTTTCGTGCCAGTCCTTGCCGGTTTCGATATGCGCGATCTTGTCGCTGTGCAGGCCGTAGCGCATATCGTAATTGATAAGACCGTGGCGCAGCGCTTCTTCGGCCAGTTCCTGATATTCCGGCACCATCGTCGAATGGGCGATCAGGCCGCCCTTCATCAAGCCGTCTTCGCCGTACAGCTCCAGCAGCTTGCGGCGCACTTCTTCGGCGAAATACGGGTGGTTGACGTATTGGGTCGCTTCGCGGTTGATGGTGGTGATGGGCTTCAGCTTCGCAAGGTCCAATTCCGCCTTGGTGATATAGCCGTTGTCCTGCATTTCGTTCAGCACGTAATTGCGGCGCTCCAGCGCGGCATCATACCGTTTGGCGGGGTCGTAATCGCTGGGGGCTTTGGGAAGGCCGGCCAGGAACGCCGCTTCCTCCAGGGTCAGTTCATCGAGCGGCTTGTTGAAATATTCAAGCGATGCCGCCGCGATGCCATAGCTGCGCGCGCCCAGATAAATTTCGTTCAGGTACAATTCGAGGATTTTATTCTTCGGCAGCGCTTCTTCAATGCGGAAAGACAAAATGGCTTCGCGGATCTTGCGGCCGAATTTGGCGACCACATCGCCCTTTTCCGCCTCGACTTCGTCCTTCAGCAAAAAGTTTTTCGCGACCTGCTGTGTGATGGTCGATGCGCCCTTCATGCGCTTTCCGGGGTGCAGCACGTTCTGCTTGATCGCGCGCAGGATGCCGATCGGGTCGATGCCCTTGTGCGTGAAAAAGTTTTTATCTTCGGCGGAAATAAACGCGTTCACCACCAGCTTGGGCACGGAATCGACCGGCACGAAAACGCGTTTCTCATACGCAAATTCCGCCAGCAAACGGCCGTCGCCCGCATAGGCGCGGGTGACGATGGGCGGGTCATATTTCGACAACGCGCTGTAATCCGGCAGGTCGTGGCCGAAATAGAACAGGATGAAAGCCACACCCGCAACACCGCCCAGCACGGCCAGCAGGCCCAGCGACACGAACAGCGTGACAAGGCGCATGAAAATGCCGCCGCCGGCTTTTTTACGCTTGGCCTTTTTCTCCGCCGTTTTTTCGGCTTCGGGCTTTTTCGCGATCAGCGGTTTTTTCGGCTTGGGCGCGTTCGGGTTTTTGCTGGGGTCTGCGGTGGGGCCTGCCATGGTCAGAATTCCATTTTGATGGGGCCGGTGGCCGAGCCCTTGATGAACTGGTCGACATATTCGTTGCCGGAATGGTCGATGTCTTTCGCGTCGCCCTGCCAGATAATCTGGCCTTTGTAGATCATGGCGATATTGTCGGCGATCTTGCGGGCCGATGCCATGTCATGCGTGATCGACAGCGTGGTGGCACCCAGACCCTTGGAGGTTTCAACGATCAGGTCGTTGATGACATCGGCCATGATAGGATCAAGGCCGGTCGTGGGTTCGTCGAAGAAAATGATTTCGGGGTTGGCGGCGATGGCGCGCGCAAGGCCGACGCGTTTTTGCATCCCGCCCGACAGCTCCGCCGGCAGCATGTCGGCGACGCGCGGCGCAAGGCCGACGGCGCGGAGTTTTTCAATCGCGATACTGCGCGCTTCGTCCTTGCTGACGCCCTTGCCCTGCATCAGCCCGAAGCCGACGTTTTCCCAGATGGGCAAGCTGTCGAACAGCGCGCCGCCCTGGAACAGCATGCCGAATTTTTTCATGAGGTCGTCACGCGGCTTGCCGGTCACGCCTGCGGTTTCCACGCCATCGACCTTGATCGATCCTTTGTCCGGATGCAGCAGCCCCAGCACGCATTTGATCATGACCGATTTGCCGGTGCCCGACCCGCCGATGATGACCAGCGACTTGCCCTTTTCGATGGAAATATTCACGCCGCGCAGCACATGGTTGCGGCCGAAGGATTTGGTGACGTCTTTAAGTTCCAGTTTAGGCTGTGCGGTCATGATTATTTCCCCGCAAAGAAAAACTGGGTGAGGAAATAGTTCGTGATGAGGATCAGGATGGAGGAAGACACCACCGCCGTCGTTACCGCCGCGCCCACGCCCTGCGCGCCGCGCTGCGAGTTATAGCCGTTATAGCAGCCCATCAGCGTCACGATAAAACCAAACGCCGATGCCTTCCACAGGCCCGACACAACGTCGTCATAGGTCAGGTATTCCCATGTCTTGTGCAGGTAATTTTCGGGGCCGAAGCCGAGTTTATACACGCCCACCAGATATCCGCCGAACACGCCGATCACATCGGCGATCAGGACAAGGATCGGCAGCATCACCGTGCCCGCGATCAGGCGCGGCGCGACAAGGTATTTGAACGGGTTGGTGGACAGCGTCGTCAGTGCATCGATCTGTTCGGTGACGCGCATCGTGCCCAGTTCCGCCGCAATCGACGCGCCAATGCGTCCTGCCACCATCAGGCCGGCAAGGACAGGCGCCAGTTCGCGCGTGACCGACAGCACGACAACCGTCGCAACCGCGCCTTCGGCAGAGAAGCGCGAAAAGCCGGTATAGCTTTGCAGCGCCAGCACCATACCCGTGAACAGCGCCGTCATGCCCACGACGGGCAGCGAGTAATAACCGATATCGATCACCTGCCGCAGCAGCAGGCGCGGATAAAAGGGCGGCGTGAAGCAGTGATAGATGGCCTGCGCCGTAAAGCGCGACAGGCGCCCTGCGGCGGCAAGGAAGTTCAAAACCGTCGCACCCAAACCCTGCAGGCTGTCGAGTGGCGACCAGCCGCGTTTTATTTCCACCGTTTTTTCTTCTGCAATGCTCATCTTATCCACCCGTGTAATGCCGCCGGTAACGCCGACCCAGCGATGTCAGGATTTCGTAGCCGATGGTGCCTGCCTGCGCCGCGACCTCGTCGACCAATTGATTCTGGCCGATGATTTCCGCCCAGCCACCCTGTTCGGGCTGCACCTTGAGCGCAGTGGTATCGACGATGATGCTGTCCATCGACACGCGGCCGATGACGGGGCATTTTTCGCCGTTGATGACGACCATGCCGCGCCCGGTCAGGCTGCGGAGGTAGCCATCAGCATATCCTACTGAAATTGTGGCGCAATGTGCAGGTTTTGCCGCCCTGTATGCCGCACCGTAACCAACAGGCGATGATATGTCAATAAAGCGCGTCTGCACGATGCGCGCCTTCAGCGTCACCGTGCCCTCCATCGGGTTCACCCCGTTAGAAGGATTAATTCCATAAAGCCCGCAGCCGGGGCGCGCGAGGTCGAAATGATAATCATCGCCCAGCAAAATCCCCGCCGAATTGGCGAAACTGAGCCGCACGGGCATCCCCAGCGCGTCGGTCAGCGATTTGAACGTCGCCAGCTGCTGCGCGTTCATCGGATGGTCCGGTTCATCGCCGCAGCTCAGATGGCTCATGACATAGCGCAGATCGATGGGTTTCAGCATATCGCGCGTAAGAGTCCCCGCCTCTTTCGCCGACAGGCCAAGGCGGTTCATGCCGGTGTCGATATGCAGGTTGGCGGGCTGGCGCCGGCCGGAGGCGGCGGAGAATGCCGACCAGTATTCGAGGTCTTGCAGCGAATTGAGGACAGGCACGAAACCGTGTGCGGCGAATTCCGCCGCGGGCGCCCCATAGGGGCCGTTCAGCACATAGATCACCGCGTCCTTCGGCAGTACGCTTCGGATGGCGACCGCCTCGTCGAAATGCGCGACGAAGAAATGGCGGCATTCCTGGTCGAAGATCGCGCGCGCCACCTGCGGCGCGCCCAAACCATAGGCATCGGCCTTGACGACCGCTGCGCAATCCGCGCCCGTCTTCAGCATCTTGCGGAAGGCGAGGTAATTGCGGGCTACCCGGTCGAGGTGGATTTCCAGCACCGACGCAGCGCCGCTGTAATCATTCGGTTTCTTCGACACGGTAGTTTTCAAGGTTGGAGAAGCGGGTGAATTCGCCGTCGAATTTCAGCTTGACGGTGCCGATCGGGCCGTGACGCTGCTTGGCAAGGATACATTCGGCGACGTTATGCGCGTCTTCAAGCCGCGCCTGCCACGCCGCGTAATCTTCGCGGAATTTTTCTTCGGACTGGTTCGCGCCGCGCTTCGGTTCTTCGCGGGAAAGGTAATATTCGTCGCGATAGACGAACATGACGACGTCGGCGTCCTGCTCGATCGATCCAGATTCACGCAAATCCGACAGCTGCGGGCGTTTGTTGTCGCGGTTTTCGACGGCGCGGGAAAGCTGCGACAGCGCCAGCACGGGCACGTTGAGTTCCTTCGCCAGCGCCTTCAGCCCGCGGGTGATTTCCGAGATTTCGAGGACGCGGTTTTCCTGCCCGCCCTTGCCCGAACCCGATACCAGCTGCAAGTAATCGATCACGATCATGCCAAGCTTGTGCTGCCGTTGCAGGCGGCGGGAGCGTGTGCGGATCGCGCCGATGGTGAGCGCGGCGGTATCGTCGATAAACAGCGGTGCGGCCGCCAGTTCCTGGCTTGCCTGCACGAAGCTGTGGAAATCGGTATCCTTCACCTCGCCGCGGCGGATCTTGTCGGACGCGACGGATGAAATATCGGCAAGAATACGCGTCGCCAGCTGTTCGGCGGACATTTCAAGCGAGTAAAACGCGACCACCGCGCCTTCTTTGCCGCCGCTTTGCAGGTACGCGCGCGCGGCGTTGAACGCCATGTTGGTCGCAAGCGCGGTCTTGCCCATCGACGGGCGGCCCGCGAGGATGACGAGGTCGGAGCGCTGCAAGCCGCCCATTTTTTTATCAATGTCCAGAAGCCCGGTCGTGATGCCGGTGATCATGCCTTCGCGCTGATACGCGACCTGCGCCTGCTGGATGGCTTTCGTCAGCGCGGTGTTGAAGGTGACCGCGCCGCCCTTGAAATCGCCGGCGGTGGCCAGTTCGAACAGGCGTTTTTCCGTGACCTCGATCTGCTGTGCGGCGGTTGAATCGACGTTGTGTTCATAGGCCTCGTTAACCACGTCCTCGCCCAGCGTCACCAGCGCGCGGCGCAGGTGGAGTTCGTAAACCGTGCGCCCGTAATCTTCGACGTTGACGACGGAAATGATATGCGACGCAAGATCGGCAAGATACTGCCCGCCGCCCACTTGGCTCAGATCCTGGTCTTTCTCGAAGTAATTTTTCAGCGTGATCGGGCTTGCGTCCTGACCCCGTTCGATGAAGGTCGAAATCGCCTGATAGATGCGGCCGTGGACGGGGTTGTAGAAATGTTCGGGGCGCAGGAATTCGGATACTTTTTCCAGCGACTTGTTGTTGACCAAAAGCGCGCCCAGCAATGCCTGCTCGACTTCCTCGTTATGCGGCATGGTGCGGAATTCCGCGTCGGTGGCGCGGGATTTGGCAATATCGGAGAGTTTTACGGCGTCGGCTGTCATATCGTAAAAAATAGCAGAACACGGTCAGCGGTAACATGATTCTTTGCCCCCGTTTGCCCGAAAATTTTGCTATAAAATTACTGAAAAGAAACAAGATTTCATGAGGAAAAATGGCTGAAACGCTGAACATTACGCAAGGCGCTGACAAGGCTGAAATTTACCGCGATATCCTGCCGCAGCTGGAAGCGGTCATGCATGCCACGACCGATATCGTCGCCAATATGGCGAATGCGGCGGCAGTTTTGAAAGCGGTCTTCCATTTCCACTGGGTCGGGTTTTACCGCGTGCTGCAGCCCGAATTGTTAACGCTAGGGCCGTTTCAGGGGCCGCTCGCCTGCGTCGATATCCCGTTTTCCAAGGGCGTCTGCGGCAAGGCCGCGCGCGACCGTGCAACCGTCATCGTGCCGGATGTGGGGGCCTTCCCCGGCCATATCGCCTGCAGCAGCCTGTCGAAGTCCGAAATCGTCGTGCCGGGGGTGGTCGATGGCCGGACGGTGTTTGTGCTGGATGTGGATAGCGACAAATTGAACGACTTCGACGATGTGGATCGGGAGTGGCTGGAGAAGATTGTGGCGGCGGTGATTGTGGCAAGCCATTAACCTCAACTGTCACCTAGGCGAAGGCCGGGGTCCACGGACACCGCCATAGCCCCCCGCAACTTTCATCACCAGTTTTGAAAACCGCTCGCCAAGTCCGTGGATTCCGGCTTTCGCCGGAATGACAGAAGAGCGACATAAAAAACCCGCCGGTCTTCTCGACGCGGCGGGCTTCTTTAAGGATTTGACGCGGATTAGGCGGCAGCTTCTTCTTGCTGTTCGCCGGCTTCGGCTTCGGCGGCTGCAGCGGCTGCAGCGGCTTTTTCCTGGGCTTCGATCGCCTTGATCGCTTTCGCGGACAGGCTTTCTTCGCGGTCGTTGTCGGCTTTCTGGATGAGCGCTTCGCCGCGTTCTTCCTGGATCTTCGCTTCTTCTTTCGAACGGGCGATGTTGATCGTCACGGTGACCGTGACTTCAGGATGCAGCGACACTTTCACAGGGTACAGGCCGAGCAGCTTGTACGCGCGGTCCATGCGGACCTGGTTGCGGTCGACCTTGAAGCCTTGCTCGGCGATCGCTTCCGCGATGTCGCGCGCGGAAACCGAACCGTAGAGCTGGCCGGCTTCGGAAGCCTGGCGGATGATCGCGGCGTGGATGCCGTCGACCTTCTTGCCGACTTTTTCCGCTTCTTCGCGGCGTTTCAGGTTTTCGGCTTCCAGCACTTTCTTCTGGCCTTCGAACAGGGCGACGTTCGCCTTGGTCGCGCGGAGCGCCTTGCTCTGCGGCAGGAGGAAGTTGCGGGCATAGCCCGGTTTCACGTTGACGACTTCGCCCATCTGGCCAAGGCTCTCGACGCGTTCCAACAGGATTACTTGCATGTTCTATTGCTCCTTAGTTCGCGACGTAAGGCATCAGCGCGAGGAAACGGGCGCGTTTGATTTCGCGGGCCAGTTTGCGCTGCGCTTTTTGCGACACGGCGGTGATGCGGGACGGGACGATCTTGCCGCGCTCGGAAATGTAGCGGCCGAGCATCTTGGGATCCTTGTAGTCGATCGCGGGCGCGTTCTTGCCCGAGAAGGGGCAGGATTTGCGACGGCGGAAGAACGGGCGGCGTGCGCCGCCGGCTGCGCCTTTGCGGTCGCCTTCGGGCTTGCGGTCGCCGAAAGATTTCTTTTCGAAAGCCATTATTCAGCTCCTTCTTTGGAAGATTCGTTTGCCGCGTCGCGGTTGTCGCGGCGATAGCCTTTGTCGCCACGGAAGCCGCCACGGTCACCGCCGCGGAAACCGCCGCGCTCGCCGCCTTCGCGGAAGCCGCCGTCTTCGGTTTCATCCGACTGCTTCAGGATGGCCGAGGGGCCTTCCGGCAGTTTTTCGATGCGCACGGTCATGTGGCGCAGCACGTCTTCGTTCAGGCCGATATTGCGTTCCATTTCCAGAATCGCGGAAGCGGGGCCTTCGATGTGCAGCAGCGTGTAGTGGCCTTTGCGGTTTTTCTTGATTTTGTAAGCGAGGTTGCGCAGGCCCCAGCTTTCGGTGCGTTTCACTTCAGCGCCGTTGTCGGTTGCGATCTTGCCGAAGTTCTTGGCGAGGTCTTCCGCTGCCTTGGCGGAAATATCCTGCCGCGCGATAAACACGGTTTCGTATAAAGCCATTGATGTTTCCCTTGGGTTTAGCCGGCCCGCCGCTGCGTTTCCGAACCAATTCGAAGACCAGCCGCGCGAACCATAGCCGCCTGAACCATTTCAGGCGGCGGGTTTAGTACCGGCTGTATATAGGGATTCCCGTAACGAAACACAAGGATTTTCCCGCAAATCCCCGAAAAACATGGTTTTTCGACATAAAAGGCTTGTTTTGATTGCCATAATATAATAATCTTCTGTATCGCCACAACGGTTTAGGGGGATTCCGGTGCTGAAAGACGATTTCGAATTCCGCTTCCGGGGCGCGGGCATCCAGCATACCGACCCGTTCCTGAACCAGTTCTGGATGGACGAAAATCAGGAATATCACCGCGACGGCGCCCCCGCGATCAAATATGCCGAGGGCGGCGAGGTCTGGCTGCAGCACGGCAAGCCCCACCGCGACGGCGACGAGCCCGCGATCACGGATGCGCAGGGATCAAAAGGCTGGTACAGCCACGGTGAATTCCACCGCATCGGCAAGCCGGCTGTCATCAATGCCGACGGCAGCACCGAATGGTGGATCAACGGCAAGCAGTTGAATGACGATCAGATCAAGGAACACCTGCGCAGCCTTCGCACCGAGGAAGATGTGCAGCGCGGATTTGAAGTGGCCGAGGCCCTGCGCCACGCCCCGCACCCGAAAGTGAGCGCGCCGAAAACGGCCCGTTTCTCAAGGTAATCAGGCCGTTATTATTTTTGCCATATAAAAAATTGACATATTCCTAGCGCCTCGCTATGACTCGCGGCAGCTGGCCGCCGCGTGATTTTCGCGGCATAACCCCGCTCATTTTTTAAACAATAGAAATCCAAGGAGTGTGCAATGACCGACAACAATCCCGCCGCGACCGCGCCGGATGAAAGCAAAAAACCCGCGCTGTTCGAAATTTTCCGCGCCGCTGTCTGGGGCGAGCTGATCCCCGGCGGCCGCCAAGAAGTGCAGAACGCGATTGAAGACGGCAAAAAACAGGGCGTGACCGATCAGGACCTGGAATGGCTGTCGAACCTCGACGGTAAATCCTTCCGCGCCTATTTCGGCGAAAAAGCCATCAGCCGCGATCTTGAAAACGCGATGAAGGCGACCGATGCGCTGACGGAAGCGTTCCACTACACGCCGGCTTTCAAATCGGCAGGCTTCTACGGCCCGAAAGCGTAAGCTTTTAAAAGCTTCACAAAAAAGCCCTCCGGCGACGGGGGGCTTTTTTTATTGGTGTTTCAGGACGATGCGATTTTATGCTAAATAAAGTTGCGTTTTTAGCAATTTTATGCCATGCTGGAGAGGATAAAACGGTTATTGAACATGGTGAATATGGCACTACAAACCCCGAGGGCTTGAACCCGCCGGGAAACCGGTCTATTGAGGGGGACAATTCAAAGAACAGGAGCCAAAGCGCATGAAAGCATTCGTATTTCCGGGACAGGGCAGCCAGACGGTCGGCATGGGCAAGGATCTGGCCGATGCATTCGCACCCGCCCGCGAGGTGTTTCAGGAAGTCGATGACGCGCTGGGCCAGAAACTGTCGAAGCTGATTTTCGAAGGCCCCGACACCGAGTTGAACCTGACCGAAAACACCCAGCCCGCATTGATGGCGGTATCCATGGCGGTGGTGCGCGTGCTGCAGCAGGCGAAGCCCGACCTGATCACCCCTGCCCGCTGCAAATTCGTGGCGGGGCATAGCTTGGGCGAATATTCCGCCCTCACGGCCGCTGGCACCTTTTCGATTGCAGATGCCGCGCGCCTGCTGAAAATCCGCGGTCAGGCGATGCAGAAGGCCGTGCCCGTGGGCGTGGGCGCAATGGCCGCGATTCTGGGGCTTGAACTGCCCGATGTGGCGGCGATTGCCAAGGAAGCATCCACTTCTGAAATTGTCGCGGCGGCGAATGACAATTCATTTGGTCAGGTGGTGGTCAGCGGCCACAAGGCGGCGGTGGAAAAGGCCGTGGCGCTGGCAACCGCGAAAGGCGCGAAACGCGCAATCATCCTGCCCGTTTCCGCCCCGTTCCATTGCGCGCTGATGCAGCCCGCCGCCGATGCGATGAAGGCGGCGCTGGCCGAAGTCACCATGAACGCGCCCGCCGTGCCGCTGGTGGCGAATGTGATTGCGGAACAGGTGACCGACCCCGCCCGCATCCGCCAATTGCTGGTCGAGCAAGTGACCGGCATGGTGCGCTGGCGCGAGAGCGTGATGTATATGAAGGCGCAGGGCGTGACCGAGCTGATCGAGCTGGGCGCGGGCAAGGTGCTGAACGGGCTGACCAAGCGCATCGAGGCGGACCTGACCGGCCGCGCCGTGAACGCGCCCAAGGATATCGAAGAATTCGCGGCCACCCTGTAACATGTGGATCGCCTTCGCCGTTTCCGCATCGGTGCTGTGGGGATTGAGCTATACCATCACCGAACACCTGATGAAAAAGGTGTCGATCCCGGGCGTGATGCTGGCGGGTGCGGTCGGCAGCCTGCTGATCGCATCGACCACCGCGTTTTTCGCGGGCACGTTCCAGAAAGACGTGCAAACGCTGAAGGACGACGCGCCCACGTCGTGGCTGCTGGCGGGCAATATCGGCATTTACGTGGCGGCAAACACCCTCATCCTGCTGGCGACCAAATCGAAAAACGCGACCATGGCGGCGATGATCGAAATCAGCTATCCCTTGTTCACCGCGCTTTTCGCCTATCTGATCTTCAAGCAGACGCAGTTCAACGCGGGTACGATTTTCGGCGCGACAATGGTGCTGGCGGGCGTGTGCTGCATCTATTACTTTGGTAAAAACATCTAAACGAAAACGGGAGATTCCATCATGTTCAGTCTTGCAGGCAAAAAAGCCCTCGTCACCGGCGCATCGGGCGGCATCGGCGGCGCAATCGCCAAAGCCCTGCGCGCACAAGGCGCGGAAGTGGGGCTGAGCGGCCGTAATGTGGAAGCCCTCAATAAACTCGCAGCCGAAATCGGCGCGGGCACGCATGTGCTGCCGGGTGACCTGAACACGGCGGAAGCCGCCGACGCGCTGATCAAATCCGCCGAAGAAAAAATGGGACAGGTGGATATCCTTGTGAACAATGCCGGCCTGACGAAAGACGGCCTGTTTATGCGCATGAAGGATGAAGACTGGCAGGTGGTGCAGGACGTGAACCTGACCGCCCCCTTCCGCCTGATCCGTGCAGCGATCAAGGGCATGATGAAACGCCGCGCGGGCCGCATCATCAACATCACCTCGGTCGTGGGCGTGACGGGCAACCCCGGACAGGCGAATTACTGCGCATCGAAGGCCGGCATGATCGGCATGAGCAAATCCATGGCGGCCGAAGTCGCCAGCCGTGGCATCACGGTGAATTGCATCGCCCCCGGTTTCATCGCAACCGCCATGACCGAAGCGCTGAACGACGACCAGAAAGCCAAAATCAACGCGACCATCCCCGCAGGCGCAATGGGCACATCCGAAGACATCGCGGCATCCGTCGTCTACCTCGCAAGCGACGAAGCGAAATACGTGACCGGCCAGACGCTGCATGTGAATGGCGGGATGGCGATGATTTGATGGACAGACAAAAATAAAAAGCTCTAAAAAAGCTTGACCCCGGTAGTGTGCTTGCGCAGGGACATCCGGGGCCGTACTATTCCAATATAGCAGATTAGAAAAAAAATTCAACTATTTTTAAATAAGATGTTCGAATATAGTCCTGAAATTATTGAAAAACTGATAAAATCTCTGTCTCTAGACAGATTGTCAACTTATGGGGCAGGCTCGACTGGATGTAGTCGAGAAGCTCTTGAATTGTACATTTGGAATACTCAAGCTAGCGCAGCTTTTTATGTCCCTTTACAGGGATTAGAGGTTACGCTTCGAAATGCCCTACACCGTGAACTAGCAAAAAAATTCGGCACCGCAAATTGGTATGACACTTTTGGCTTAGAACGGCAGGGCCGCGAGAAGGTTCAAAAAGCTAAAGAGTCCGTCTATGCAGTCCATCGCAAGGTTGCTGCACCGCATGTTGTTGCTGAACTCTCATTTGGTTTCTGGCAGTCTCTTTTGAGTAAACGTTATTACCAATCACTTTGGGTACCCGCATTGCACAAAGCATTTCCCAATGCTAAACGAAAACCTACCGATATTCAAACAACACTTAACCACCTGCGCATATTGCGCAATCGCATAGCGCATCATGAACCAATTTTTATGCGGCATTTATCGAATGACTATCAAAGCATTCTTCAGGCATTAACATGGATTTGTCCCGAAACGGCGAAATGGGTTGAGCACCAAAGCAAAGTCGATGAAATATTAATGAATAAGCCGCACTCACCTTAAAATTATTCAACGTCCCAGTTAGTTCTTCATCTTCGCCTTAGACATCAACCTATCAGCTACCGCCGAAAACGCGCGCTCGAAGTCAACCTGATCAACCGAAGATTCAAGCGGTGATGGAGCGCCGTCCAAATCAGTAAATATCCCGTAGTTGCTTTCGAGCGGAGCAGCTGTGATAGGCTCATCATCACTATTAAAACCAACCTCGCGCGTAACATCTCCCTGATCGTCAATTTCCAGCCAGAAGTAATGAACTTTGGTGTAAGTTTCTTCAAAATCGGGATTGCCTTTAGGTATCCAGAACAAGAATACATTCACGAACAGCTTCTGGATCAATGACAGTTCAGGCCATGGGCCTGTGGTAAAGCGCCGGTATTGCATGTCGTGCCTTTACAAATTCCGTAACCGAAATCTATTTCTTCGCCTTCGCCTTCGACGCCAGCAAATCCATCAGCGCGAGCAGCACGCCGGAGAAGACGAAGACCACGTGCAGGATGATCATCCAGCGGATTTGTTCTTCGTTATATTTCGCGATATCCATGAACACCTTCAGCAGGTGGATGCCGGAGATGGCGACGATGGAGGCGATGAGTTTCAGTTTCAAGGCGGAGAAATCGACATTGCCGCGCCAGTCGAACTGGTCTTCGTCATCCTTGGTATCAATCTTCGACACGAAGTTTTCGTAGCCGGAGAAAATCACGATCAGCACAAGGTTGCCCGCCAGCGACAGGTCGATCAGCGACAGCGCGGCCAGAATCGCGTCCGACTGGCTGATATTGGGAATCTGGCCGAGGAAGTGGACAAGTTCCTGCACAAAGGACGACAGCAGCAGCAACAGCGACAGGGAAAGCCCGATATAAAACGGCGCCATCAGCCAGCGGCTGATATACAGCCCGCGTTCGATCGCCAGTTCGACCTTTTTCAACACGGGCGGCTGGGCGGATTTGGGCTTGGTCATCGGGGTTTTCCTTAACAAATTGAATCTGCGGGTTATTTTTAGACGGATGCCCGCCGCAGCGTCAACTCTGGTTTATTCCGCCCCGCGCCCCATGTTACGTGATAGCAGCGCCGTCTTTGAAATTATGGCAAATGCGCTTTTGAATATTTGCAAAGCAGCATTTATGTGATATTCAGACCGTCACGCAAAAAAGATTGCGGCAAGTTTTAACGTAACCAAAACGAGGAATGTAATGAGCAACATCGACGAACGCGTCAAGAAAATCGTGGTCGAACATCTGGGCGTTGATGGCGCCAAAGTGACCGACAACGCGAGCTTCATCGACGACCTGGGCGCAGACAGCCTCGACACCGTCGAGCTGGTCATGGCTTTCGAAGAAGAATTCGGCATCGAGATCCCCGACGACGCGGCTGAGAAGATCCAGACCGTGAAAGACGCGATCTCGTTCATCGCTCAAAACGCAAAGGCCGCTTAACAGCGCCCGCGTGCTGACGTAAATTAAATGGCCCCGTTCTGTTTGAAGCAGTCCGGGGCCATTTCCTTATCAACTGTTCTTTTTTTCTGAAACTACGGGTGTGTGCATGAGACGCGTTGTTGTGACCGGCATGGGAATCCTGAGCCCCTTGGGCAGCGGCCTCGACCATAACTGGGCGGCGATCACCGCCGGCAAATCGGGCCTGCGCAAGATCAAGGGTTTTGACGCCTCCGACCTGCCCTCCCAAGTCGCGGGCGAAGTGCCGCTGGCGGCCGAAGGCGCAACCGGCGAAGGCCTGTTCGATGTGAACAAATACATCGAGCATAAAGAACAGAAGAAAATGGACATGTTCATCCAGTACGGCTACGCCGCCGCAGTCGATGCGGTGGAGGATAGCGGCTGGAAACCCACCGACGAAGAATCGCTGTGCCGCACCGGCGTGCTGATCGGATCGGGCATCGGCGGCTTGCAGAACATTCAGGACACGTCGATCATGATGGCGGAAAAAGGCCCGCGCCGCATATCGCCGTTCTTTATCCCTTCCTCGCTCATCAACCTGACCTCCGGCCAAGTCTCCATCCGTTACGGATTTAAAGGCCCCAACCACGCGGTCGTCACCGCCTGCGCAACCGGCAGCCATGCGATTGGCGATGCCGCACGCCTGATTGCGTTCGACGATGCCGATGTGATGGTGGCGGGCGGATCGGAAGCGGCGATCTGCCGCGTGGGCGTGGGCGGTTTCGCCGCCTGCCGTGCCCTTTCCACCAGCTATAACGACACGCCGGAAAAGGCATCGCGCCCGTTCGACAAAGGGCGCGACGGTTTCGTGATTGCCGAAGGCGCAGGCGTTGTGGTGCTGGAGGAATACGAACACGCGAAAAAACGCGGCGCGAAAATCTACGCCGAAGTGATCGGTTACGGATTGTCGGGCGACGCATATCATGTCACCTCGCCCGCCGAAGACGGCAATGGCGGCTTCCGCGCCATGCAGGCGGCATTGAAGCGCGCGAATGTAAACCCCGAAGCGGTCAATTACATCAACGCGCATGGCACATCCACGCCGCTGGGCGACGATATCGAACTGGGCGCGACCAAACGCCTGTTCGGCGACGCGATCAAGGGCATCAGCATTTCGTCCACCAAATCCGCAATCGGCCACCTGCTGGGCGCTGCGGGCGCTGTTGAAGCCATCTATTCCGTCATGGCGATCAAGACCGGCATCGTTCCGCCGACGCTGAACCTGGATAACCCGTCGGATGTGGCGGCAGGGCTTGATCTTGTCCCGCACAAGGCGAAGCAGCGCGAAGTGAATATCGCGCTGTCGAATTCCTTCGGCTTTGGCGGCACGAATGCCAGCCTTGTCTTCCGCAAGGTATAACCAGCAAAGGTACGATCCGCATGGGCGGCTTCCTGAAGTTTTTGTTCACCTTCGTCATCATCGCGGGGCTGGGCATGGCTGTGCTGGGCTGGTTTTATGTGGGCAGCGAACTGCCCAAGGAAGGCCCGCTGCAAACGGAGAAAATCGTCTATATCCCGTCCGGCAGCGGCGTGCGGCAGATCGGCGGCGTGCTGGCGGCAAACGGCGTGATTGCCGATGAATGGATGTTCCGACTGGGCGCGATGGTCATGAAGGTGGGCGGCAGCCTGAAGGCCGGCGAATACCGGTTCGCGCCGAAAATTTCGGTCGCCGATGCGATCAAGCTGATGCAATCGGGCAAGACGCACCAGCGGCAACTGACCATCCCCGAAGGCCTGACATCGTATGAAATCGTGGAACTGGTGAACGCGGCGGAAGCATTAGACGGCACGCTGGATATTTCCCGCCTGCCCGCCGAAGGCACGCTGCTGCCCGAAACATATAACTACACCTATGGCGAAAAACGCACGGCAATCATCGACCGCATGGCCGCCGCCATGAAAAAGACGCTGGCCGATTACTGGCCGAAACGCGACGCCAACAGCCCGATCAAGAACGAAAACGAATGGGTGACGATGGCATCTGTGGTGGAGCGTGAAACGGCGCTGGCGACCGAACGCCCGCGCGTGGCGGGCGTGTTCCTGAACCGGCTGAAGATCGGCATGCCGCTGCAATCCGACCCCACCACGATTTACGCGGTGACGGAGGGCAAGGGAAAATTGGGCCGCCCGCTGACGACTGCCGACCTGCGCATCGATTCACCGTATAACACCTATGTCGCGGCCGGCCTGCCGCCGGGGCCGATCGCCAATCCGGGGCGTGAATCGCTGATGGCGGTTTTGCAGCCGGAGCAGCATCAATATCTTTACTTCGTGGCCGACGGCACGGGCGGGCATGCCTTTGGCAAATCGCTCGACGAACACAACGCGAATGTCGCCAAATGGCGCGCGCTGCAGCGGCAGAAGTGAGCATTTAAGCGTGTTTATTCATGCGCTTGCCGCTTTACGAATGCATTAAGGCTTTTCTGCTAGGATAATACGATGGCTGGTAAACGCACCGCAGATGTCGCGCATCTCGACCCCAATTTGCTGAAGGGAGACAGCCCTTTCCGCAACCATTTGCTGATCGCGATGCCGGGTCTCGGCGACAGTTTTTTCCACAAAAGCGTCGTGTATGTCTGCGCCCACAGCGCGGCGGGGGCGATGGGCATCGTCATCAATCAAAAATTGCAGGACGTCAAATTCCGCGAGCTGCTGGAACAATTAAAACTGCCGCAACCGCAGGCGATTTTCGAACCAACCGTACATTTCGGCGGCCCCGTCGAAACGGGACGCGGCTTTGTGCTTCATTCGACCGATTTCATGCGCGAAGACACGGTGCGCATCAACGACAATATCTGCATCACCGGCACAATTGATATTTTGTCGGCGATTGCCGAAGGCCGCGGACCGCAGCGCAGCATCTTCGCGCTCGGCTATTCCGGCTGGGGGCCGGGGCAGTTGGAACAGGAAATGCACTCCAACTCATGGCTGACCGTGCCGGCGGATGACGAGCTGATCTTCACAACCGACATCGCCCATAAATGGGAGAAATCGCTGAAGCGGCTGGGGATTGAACCGGCGATGTTGAGCATGGATGCAGGCAGAGCCTAGAAACTACTGCCGCCCAGATTAATGAATTCTTCGGACAATAACGAAAACATCTGGTGGTCGCGCCATTCCTTGTTGATCTGGATGTATTTGCGGGCGACACCTTCGGGTGTGAACCCGCAATTGCGCAGCACTTTCTGGCTCGCGACGTTTTCGGGCAATGTTCCGGCCTGAATGCGGTGCAGCTTCAGCGCAGAAAATCCGAACTGGCAGGCGAGCAGCGCGGCTTCGGTCATGAAACCCTGCCGCGTTTCGCCTTCGTCCAGCCAATAGCCCAGTGTCGCCATCTGCCCTGCGCCGCGCACGATGTTGTTGAGCGTCACGCCGCCGACCAGCGCATTGGTGTCGTTGCGGAAGATGAAGAAGGCATAGCCGCGGTCGGTGTCCCATTCTTCATGGTAATTGGCAAGGCGGCGGTTGAAGCCTTCGCGCGTCGTGTTGCTGAAGGCCGCGGCGGGGCTCCACGGCTTTAAAAACCGTTCGTTGCGGTTGCGCACCTCCACCCATTCTTCCCAGTCGCTGCGTTCCGGGCAGCGGATATGGATGCGTTCCCCCATCAATTTTAACGGGAGTCGGGTATTGCGCGGCGCGCGGTCGTTTTTGAAGAGGTTGAGCAGCATTTGACGCCCAGAATTGCCTAAAAAACGCTGTTTTTGAAGCGCAAATATTCTATATTGAAGCGGAAAAGAGGATTTATGACCCGCCTGCGCAATAAAACACCCCTGTTTGTCACCGTCTGTGCCCTAGCCGCCCTGTTGTGCGCCGCCGCAACCACCGATGCCGCCCAGCCCGTGCCGCAGCGCAAACCGGCCAAGGAAGCGGCTGCCAAGCCCAAAGCGGCCAAGGCCAAACCCGCCGCGCCCGCTGCCGTGAAAAAAGCCGCGCCGAAAAAGCCCGAAGCCGACCCGAAAATGGATACCGGCGAAAAGGCGCTGCCCGCGCAGGATGTGGACGAGAATTTACCGCTGCCCGGTTACCCGCGCGGCGCACGCACAGCGACCGGTGAAATGAAAACCTATACGCTGAACGAGGAAGACACGTTTATCGATGTCGCCCGCGCCTATAAACTCGGCTATGTCGAACTGCGCGCCGCCAACCCGGAACTGGACCCGTGGTCGCCCGATCCCGGATCGGTCATGGTCATCCCGACCTTCAAGCTGCTGCCCCGCGCGCGGCAGGAAGGCATCGTCGTCAATCTGGGCGAAATGCGCATGTATTATTTCCGCGGCGCAGGCCTGCCGCCCCTTTCCTTCCCGCTCGGCATCGGGCGTGAAGGGCTGGAAACGCCGCTGGGTGATACCAGCATCGTGCGCAAGGCCGCCATGCCGTCATGGCACCCGACCGACCGCATGAAAAAAGAAAAGCCGTGGCTGCCCGCAACCGTCGCCCCCGGCGCATCGAACCCGCTGGGCACGCATGCGATGTATCTGGGCTGGCCCACCTTCCTGATCCACGGGTCGAACAAACCCTGGGGCATCGGCCGCCGCGTGAGTTCGGGCTGCATGCGCATGTATCCCGAAGACATCATCAACATGTTCAACATGACCCCCGTCGGCACGCGCGTGACGGTCGTGAACCAGCCGGTCAAGGTGGCATGGGTCGGCGACAACCTGTACCTTGAAGCCAACCCGTCGATGACGCAAAGCGGCGAGATTGAAATCGACGGCACGCATACCATCAAGCCGCTGGGCGACGGGTTGCGCGAAACGATCGTACAGACGGCGGGCGAATTTGCGGGGCGTGTAGATTGGTCAACGGTCAACCGTGTGATCCGCGAACGCCGCGGTTATCCGGTATTGATTGCGACCAACGGCCGCGAGGTCGTATCGGAGCGCGACGACAACCGCCGCGAAGAAAACACGCAGACGCGCGACAGGCCGAAGCAGAAGTATAATTAATTCTCCAACACACCTTTTTAAAGTCACCCACCGCCGGGCGGTGGAAATACTGGTGTTTACTGAATTTTATACAACTCAAAATCTTCAATTTCGGCTGGCCATGGATCTGAATACGTGAACCCTTCAAGGCAGTCGATGACCCCATCTTTTAAAAATAATACAAAACCTGCGTCATTCGGGATTTGAGGAGACTTTGCGCCTATCTTCCCTATTGTTTTTATTTTGCAATCCGTAAGCTTCGGCACATCTTCGGGGACTAGAAAATTTAGAAAAAAACCAACTCCTGTTAGTTCTCTTTTCAAAATAGTCGCGACACTGAATTGCTGGCGTAATATTTTCTGCTCATGCGCATCGCCTTCAAGGAGGAGATTCATAACCTCAGTTTCCAGTCGCGTCAGCATCTCCTCTTACCCTTCAAATCTTATAATCAAACAACAAAAAACCGCGCCGGAGATAACTCCTGGCGCGGCTTTTGTTTGTCCCTTCTTGCGAAGGGAGCAGAATTACTTCTGCAGGCCTTTGCTGACAGCGGTGTCAGCTTTGGTCACTTCAACTTGGCCCGAACCAGCGGTGCGGCCGCCCGATTGGGGGGTCCAGGTGCCGGTGTTTTGGCAAGCGGTGACGCCCAGAACTGCGAGCAGGGACAGAGCGATGATAGAACGTTTCATTTTCATTTTCCTCTTTGGATAGTTGCCCTCTGTTGATGGGAGGGCTTGTTGTACAACATACCCTTGGTACTACAGTTTACCTTGCGAGTCTATCAGCTTAGCCGTGTAACGGCATGGCATGACTCAGCCTTTTGGGGCGCAAATGCGGGGGTTTTAGTACTTCTGCAGCGCCTGTATTTTCCGGAAGTATGCGTCAATCCCATCGAGCATCGCAGAAGCAATTCGACGCTGAAATGCCGATGTACTCAGCAGTTTTGCTTCATCGGGGTTCGACAAAAACCCTGTCTCGATCAGCGCGGCCGGCACGTCCGGCGCCTTTAAAACGGCGAAGCCCGCCGCCCTGTGGGAATTTGGCAACAGCCTTATACTTTTATCCCGGAAGGCCGTTTCGAGATATCTGGCGAACAGTTTCGACTCGTTCATTTTCTCGCGCATGGCAAGGTCGAGCAGGATGTCGGCCACGTCCTGGCTTTCATTCGCCAGATCCACGCCCGCCACCACGCCCGAATTGTTTTCCTGGTCGGCAAGGCGTGCGGTTTCATTATCCGACGCGTTCTGCGACAGCGTGTAAATCGAGGCACCGCGCACGCCCGTGCGGTCGATCTTGTCGGCATGGATGGAAATGAACAAATCCGCCTTCGCCCGTTTCGCAATCGCCACGCGTTCACGCAGCTTGATGTATTTATCCGTGCTGCGCGTCAGGATCGCGCGGTAACGCCCCGTTTCCGACAGCTGGCGTTCCAGTTCTTTCGCGATCGTCAGCGTGATGCGTTTTTCGATGATGCCGCCGCGGCCCGCAGCGCCCGGGTCTTCGCCGCCATGACCGGCGTCGATCACCACGATATATTTGCGCGCCTGCTTACGCGATATGGGCGCGGCGGTGCGGTTTTCGGGGGCTTTTTCGGCGGAAAGGTCGGGCTGTTTCTGGCGCACCATATCGGTCACGTCTGAATCTTCGCTGGGCAGCCCGGCGCTGCGCACGATACGGTCCTGTTCGCGGGCATAGGATGAAATGGCGGCCGGCGGCGGCGCGATCGTGCCCTTCAGGTCGCGGCTGCCATACACCTGCGGCAGGCGCGCATTGAACAGGTTCGCCGAAGACGGTGCAAGGTCGATCACGATGCGGTTTTTATCGAAGCTGTTTTTGGGCAGGAAGCTGGCATTGCTGATCACCGCCGCGCGGCCAAGGTCAAAAATAATCCGGGTCTGCCCGCCCTCCAGCGTGCCGGAACGGTAGCCGCGCACAAGCCCGTCCGACATCAGCCCCGATTTGGGCGACAGCCATTTCGACGACGGCAGGTCCAGTACGATGCGGTAGGGGTTCGCCAGATGAAAGGCGCGGAAATCCGATTTCACACCCAGATCGACCGTCAGGCGCGTGCCCCCCGCGCCAAGGCCGGTGCGGATGCCTTCGATGCTCTGCCCCTGCGGGGCGGCTTTGGTCTGCGCAGCGCCGGGCAGGCCGGGCAGCGCCAGCATCAATATGGCAAAAAATATGGTAAAACAACGACTCAGTCGCACCACTTAAACCCCGGTCACGGCAATCCCCTGTAACCACTATACCCGAAACGGCACGGTTGTTCACAATAAATAAGGCGATTCCAAACGCTTACCGATGAGCCAAATAAAACATTGAGGTACATGGCGAATTCGGCTTAAACTGAAGTCGCGACAGAGATTTTCTTTTCCATAGATTTATAAGTGTTGAAAAGAATAATCCGGGTCAACGAGTTTTGAGGTTCGGCTCATTCAAACCTCCTCCGCCTGTGCGGAGTGACGGATGGGCCAGGTGATACGCAGGCACTTAAATACGAAGCAGCGCCCCCCTATGTGGTCGCTCTCTACTAAAGACTAAGTAGATGGGATGCCTGAACTACACGGTCACTGACAAACCTTGATCAAAACATCGGCGCGCCGGTTTTCCCTTTTTGTCGCAAAGGGAAAGCAAGGGCATGCGCCTGATAAAGGACACTAAAATGACAAAGCGCATGCTGATTGACGCAACCCATCCGGAAGAAACGAGGGTCGCGGTCATCTCCGGCAACCGTCTTGACGAATACGATTACGAAACGACGGTACGCAAACAACTCAAAGGCAACATCTATCTTGTGAAGGTCACGCGCGTCGAACCGTCGCTGCAGGCCGCCTTCATCGATTTCGGCGGCAACCGCCACGGCTTCCTGCCCTTCCCCGAAATCCACCCCGATTATTACCGCATTCCCATTCAGGACCGCGAAGCCCTGATCGCCGAAGAACGCGCGCTGGCGGCTGAACAATCCGCCCGCGAAGACGAAGAAGACGCAGCCGAGCTGGCCGCGCAGGGCCAAAGCCTCGAAGACCTCGGCGATGACGAGGAAGAGGAAGACGAAGAAGAAGGTGCGGAGCCGGCAGCCGCCGCCGAAGAATACGTACCGCGCCACACCGGTTCGATCGCCGAAGACATCGCGCAGGAAGCCGTGACCGATGACGGCGACGACGAAGAAGACGCGCAGCCGCAGGCCGCCGCCGAAGAACAGCCCGCCCAGCCCGAAGCTTCCGCTGAAGCCGGCGGCGAGGCGCAGCCCGCAGCGGAAAGCCAGCCGGAAGAAGAAAAAGAGCCGCTGGAAACCGTCGGCGGCGACGTTGTGGAGCAACCGCTTTACCGCTCCGCACTCAAGCGCCGCTATAAAATCCAGGAAGTCATCAAGCGCAACCAGATCATGCTGATCCAGATCGGCAAGGAAGAGCGCGGCAACAAGGGCGCAGCTGTCACCAGCTATATCTCGCTGCCCGGCCGTTATTGCGTGCTGATGCCCAACAGCCCCCGTGGCGGCGGCGTGTCGCGCAAGGTGTCGAACGCGAAGGACCGCCAGCGCCTGAAGAAAATCCTGCATGAGCTGAACGTGCCCGAAGGCATGTCGGTCATCCTGCGCACCGCGGGCGTCGCCCGCACGACCGCGGAAATCAAGCGCGACCTCGATTACCTGCTGCGCCTGTGGGACCAGATCCGCGAACTGACGCTGAAATCGACCGCGCCCGCGCTGATCTACGAAGAAGGCAACCTGATCAAGCGCGCGATCCGCGACCTCTACCGCCGCGACATCGACGAAGTGCATGTGGCGGGCCAGACCGGCTATGAAACCGCCCGCGACTTCATGAAAACGCTGATGCCCAGCCATTCGTCGCGAATCCAGCAATACAACGACCCCGTCGTGCCGCTGTTCTTCCGCTATCAGGTTGAATCGCAGCTGGCGGAAATCCATTCGCCGACCGTCCACCTGAAATCGGGCGGCTATATCGTCATCAACCCGACCGAAGCAATGGTGTCGATCGACGTGAACTCGGGCCGCGCCACCAAGGGCCGCCATATCGAGGAAACGGCGCTGAAGACCAACATCGAGGCGGCGGACGAAATTGCGCGCCAGTTGCGCCTGCGCGACCAGGGCGGATTGATCGTCATCGACTTCATCGACATGGAAGACAAGCGCAACAACCGCATCGTGGAGCGCCGCGTGCGCGACGCCATGCAGCACGACCGCGCGCGCATCCAGCTGGGCCGCATTTCGGCCTTCGGGTTGCTTGAACTGTCGCGCCAGCGCCTGCACCCGTCGCTGGTCGAAACCAATTTCGAGGTTTGCAAGCATTGCGCGGGCTCCGGCCTTGTACGCACCGTCGAAACCACCGCCGTGCTGATCCTGCGCGCGCTGGAGGAAGAAGGCCTGAAGGGCCGCGCGGCGGAGCTGAAAGTCAGCTTGCCGACCGAAATCGCCCTTTATATCTTCAACCACAAGCGCGAAATGCTGTCGGCGATCGAGCAGCGTTACAGCATCAAGGTGTTCCTGAACGCCGACGACAAGCTGTTGAAACCCGCCTACACCATCGATGTCATCAAGTCGTCGGGCGTGCAGCGCGACCTGCGCCCCGCGCGCCCCGCCCCTGTGCAGACCGTCGATATGTCGGACCTGCCGGAACTGACGGGCGACGATATTTCCGATGACCGCACGGTGTCGGAAGACGACAGCGAAGACGACAACCGCGGCAACCGCTTCGGCGACGATGACGGCGAAGGCCGCGGCGACCGCGGCGGCCGTCATGGCCGCGACCGCAACCGCGGCCGTGACCGCGGCGGACGCGACCGCAACCGCGGCGGCGACCGCAACCATCACCGCAACGACCGCCCGCAGCACCAGCATGTGCAGCAGGGCGCGGAAGGCGACGAGGCTCCGGCATTTGCCGAAGGCGGCGAACAGCCCCACAACCCCGGCATGGATGGCGACGACAACCGTGGTGGCCGCCGTCGCGGCCGTCGCGGCGGCCGCCGCCGTGGCCGCAACCGCGGTGACCGCCCGCAAGGGGATCGCGCGAATTTCGCGCATGGCGACCGTCCCCAGGGTGAACAGGGTCAGGGCGGTGATTTCATCGATCTGGCCGGATCTCCGCAGCCCGATATCACCGGCGGCGAATTCGTGACCGAAGGCACGTCTGAAGGCGGCGAACCCCGCCAGCAGCATCAGGGCGGCAACCGCGACCATCGCGGCGGCCGTAACCGCAACCGCCATCGCGGCGGCCGCGACCGCAACGACCGCTTCCAGCGCCAGCAGGGCGACAACGCCCCCGCCGGCGATGCGCAGCCGTCTTTCGACAGCGCGCCCGCGCAAAACGATACGCCGCGCCATGAGCATCATGCCCATGACAACCAGCCGCAAAACGATGCCGCCACCGGCACCGAAGACGGCAAGGCGCGCAAGGGCTGGTGGAAACGCCTGACTGAATAAGCATCAAACAAGACAAAGAAAAACCCCGCCCTTGAACAGGCGGGGTTTTTTGTATCCGCATTCTGCGCGTCAGCCTTGCGGCAAGGCCTCTGCCGGTGCCTGCAATTGCAGCGGCAGCTTGCACAGCACGAATGTCCCCTGCCCTTCGGCGCTTTCAATGCTGACCGTGCCGCCATGCAGCTGGACGATCGATTTCACGAGTGCAAGGCCAAGGCCTGCGCCCGACCTGCGCCCCGCTTTCTTGCTCTGGATTTTTTCGAACGGCGTGAAAACGCGGGCGAGGTCTTCGGCCGGAATGCCCATGCCGGTGTCGCGCACGCCCAGATGCAGGAAAGGTCCCTGCTTTTCGGCCGACAATGTCACGCGCCCGCCATTCGGGCTGTAATTGATGGCGTTTGAAATCAGGTTCAGCAGCACCTGTTTCACGCGGCGTTCATCTGCCGTGAAGGAAAGATTCGCGTCATTGCAGATAACGGAAATTTCAAGGTTCTGCTTGCGCGCCCAGTCTTCGGTCAGCGCGGCCACCTGCGTGATCAGGTCCTTCGCCTTGATGTCCGACGGGTACAGTTTCATGTAACCCGCATCGATGGTAGAAAGGTCGAGGATATCGTTGACGAGCGAGACAAGCCGCTGCCCCGCCTCGATCATGTTGCTGGTATATTCCAGCTGGCGTTCGTTCAGCTTGCCGAAATATTGCTGGTTAAGCATTTCCGCAAAACCCATGATAGCGTTCAGCGGCGTGCGCAGCTGGTAGGACACGTTGGCAAGGAAGTCGGTCTTCAGCCGCTCCGCTTCCTCCAGCGCCGCGTTTTTTTCCAGCAGCGCCTGTTCGACCTTCACGGTGTCGGTGATATCCGACCACGCATTCAAAATATTGCCGTCCGGCAGTGGAACGACGGAATATTCCAGCACCGTGCCGTTATTACGTTGTAAACGTCCCTTGCGCTGTTCGCGCTCCAGCGAATTCGACAGGATGACCTGCTTCATCTGCGGCCAGTCTTTGTCGGTGAAAAACGCCTTGGTGCGGTCGATCAGCTGCGCGATATGCGGCGTGCCGGAAAGGTCCGACAGCGGAATATTCCAGATGCGCGCGAAGGACTGGTTGGACAGGCGCAGGCGGCCATCTTCGCCGAAGACCGCGATGCCTTCGGCCAAATTATCCATCGTTTCTTCCTGCACTGCGATCAGGGTGTTGTAGCTGGTTTCCAGCTGCAGGCGCGATGTGACGTCTTCGACCGTCAGCAGCAAGCCGCCCATCGGGCGCGGCACGACGACCATGCGCTGCACCGTGCCGTCGGGCAGGTACTGCATTTCTTCGAACGGTTCCAGCAGCGACGTGAACTTGTTCACCCAGGCCTGCTTGAACTGTTTGTAATCCGCCTGTTCGGGCAGGCGGCGCAATTCGCGCATTTTTTCGATGATGTCGATGATCTTGGGCTTGGAATCGAGCCAGGTGCCCGACATGCCGGTCAGTTGTTCATAGGCGCTGTTATAGAATTCCAGCCGCGTTTCCGCGTCGAAAATGGCGATTGCGGTGCGCAGCTGTTCCAGCGCCTCGCGGTGCGACTGCGACAGGCGTTCATAGGACGCTGACCATTCTTCTTCTTTCGTGACGTCGATCGCGATGCCGACCACGCGTTTTTCCGCGGGCAGCGGGATTTCGGTGACTTCCATCAACCGGCGCTGACCTTCGACGATCATATGCGCGCGCAAGCTTTGCGGCCCCAGTTTCGCCAATGCCTTCTGCGCCAGTTCACGCTGCGTCATCTCGATCTTGCCGGTCAGCGGCAGTTCTTTCTGGTCTGCGACGACGGAGGCAGAGGTATCGTCAAGGATACGGGCATAAGCCTTGTTGCACCATGTCAGGTCGAGCTTGTTATTGCGCACCCAGACCGGAAAGGGGATGGCGTTCGCGTTCGCGCGCGTTTCATTCTCGCGCTTTTCAACGGCGGCGATTGATTCAACGCTGCGCAAAGCGGCATTGGCGAATTCGGTAATGTCCATCGCCCAGATGACGGAGAATATCTGGTTGCCGGAATTGGTGACGCCGCGCTTGCCGAACACCTTCAGCGCTTTCTTGCCGCTGGCGGTATAAACGCCGATGTCGAAATATTCGCCGTATTGGCGCAGGCGTTCGAACAACCCCTCGATGGCGGCCGCGTCGCCGGGGGTGAGGCCGTCCTGCAAATCCTGGATGCTGTCGATTTTCTCCACGCCGATCATGGCGGCGAAGCCGGGCGAAATCGCCTGCACGCCCGCCTGGTCCCAGCCGCAATATTCGATGGGGATGGCGCGCAGGAACGCCTCCAGCCGGTCGTTCTGGTGCAGGGCACGCTTTTTGTCGGCGCGGTGCGGCAGCACGCCGTCGAGGATGCTGTCAAAGAAGGACGGCGGCGGAACGGAACCGCCGGGTTTGGAGCCGGAAACTGTCATGCCCCATGTTAAAACGCTTCCCTTGCGAGAAACAAGGGAAGCGTTTGATAACAGCCATAAAAGCGGCGATTAGTAGCGGTAGTGGCCGGGCTTGAAGGGGCCGGCGGCATCCACATCGAGATACTCCGCCTGCTTTTCCGTAAGCTTCGTCAGTTTCACGCCGAGCTTTTCAAGATGCAGGCGCGCCACTTTTTCATCGAGGTGTTTGGGCAGCACATACACTTTGTTCTGGTAGTTTTTGTGGTTATGCCACAGCTCGATCTGCGCCAGCACCTGGTTGGTGAAAGACGCGCTCATGACGAAGCTGGGATGGCCGGTTGCACAGCCGAGATTCACAAGGCGGCCCTGTGCCAGAACGATCAGGCGTTTGCCGTCGGGGAAGATCACTTCATCGACTTGCGGCTTCACTTCTTCCCATTTGTAGTTGCGCAGCGCCTCGATCTGGATTTCAGAGTCAAAATGGCCGATGTTGCAGACGATTGCGCGGTCTTTCATCTGGCGCATGTGTTCCAGCGTGATGACATCGACGTTGCCGGTCGCGGTGCAGAAGATGTCGCCGATGGGCGCGGCTTCTTCCATCGTCACGACCTGATAGCCTTCCATCGCCGCCTGCAGCGCGCAGATGGGGTCGATTTCGGTGACCAGCACACGCGCACCTTGCGAGCGCATCGACGCGGCCGAGCCCTTGCCCACATCGCCGTAACCGCAGACGACGCCGATCTTGCCGGCCATCATCACGTCGGTTGCGCGCTTGATGCCGTCGACAAGGCTTTCGCGGCAGCCATACAGGTTGTCGAATTTCGATTTCGTCACGCTGTCATTGACGTTAATCGCGGGAACCTTCAGCGTGCCTTTTTTCTCCATGTCGTAGAGGCGATGCACGCCCGTGGTGGTTTCTTCGGACAGGCCTTTCACGTCTTTCAGCATGTCGGGATATTTGTTGTGCATCAGCAGCGTCACGTCGCCGCCGTCATCGAGGATCATGTTGGGGGTCCAGATTTTTCCGTCTTTCTGGGCGGGACCGCGCAGGGTCTGTTCGATGCACCACCAGAATTCTTCCTCGTTCATGCCTTTCCACGCGAATACGGAGATGCCGGCGGCGGCGATTGCGGCGGCGGCCTGATCCTGTGTCGAGAAGATGTTGCAGGACGACCAGCGCACTTCCGCGCCAAGGTCGACCAGCGTTTCGATCAGCACGGCGGTCTGGATCGTCATGTGCAAGCACCCGACGATGCGGGCGCCCTTCAGCGGGAATTTGCCTTTGTGTTCGGCACGCAGCGCCATCAGGCCGGGCATTTCGGTTTCGGCGATGGCGATTTCCTTGCGGCCCCAGTCGGCGAGCGACATGTCCTTGACCTTGAAATCTCCGGTTGCTGTTTTTGCTTGGGCCACGGCCATATCACACTCTCCTTATTCAAAAATTTGCGCCCTTAAAATAGGGCAATTTCAGAAACTGTCACGCATAAAATAAGCCCTTGAAATTATGGACGAAAACGGTTCACAAGGTCGGTGATGCGGGCAGGTTCGTACTGATTCATCACCTGCCGCGCATGTTCCTCGCATTGCGCGAGGCTTAAGGACCGGATGCGCTGCTTGATGCGCGGCACGCTGGAAAAGCCGACGGAGAATTCGCGGATGCCCAACCCCACCAGCAGCGCGGTGTATTTCGGGTCGGCCCCCATTTCACCGCAGATACTGACGGGGATGCCCATACGCTTTGCCGCCTCGACCGTGAATTCGATCAGGCGCAGCACGGCAGGGTTGAGCGGGTTATAGAGCGCGGCCACCTGGTCGTTGCCACGGTCGATCGCGACCGTGTACTGCGTCAGGTCATTGGTGCCAAGCGCGAAGAAATCGGACACCGCTGCAAGACCGTCGGCCGACAGCGCCGCCGCCGGAATTTCGATCATGGTGCCGAGCGGCGGCATTTTATCGGGGATTGCCGCTTTTTCGTTTTTCAAATCCTTGTAGCAGTCGCGCAGCATCGCCCGTGCGCGTTCCACCTCGTCCGCCGTCGTCACCATCGGCAGCAGGATTTTGACGGGCCCGAGCGCGCCCGCCCGCAAAATGGCGCGGAACTGGGTTTTCAGCAAATGCGGTTCTTTTAATGACAAGCGTATCGCGCGCAGGCCGAGCGCCGGGTTCGCGGCTTCGGCCAGATATTCGCCGACCGATTTCGCCAGCTTGTCGCCGCCGATATCGAGCGTGCGGAAGGTGACGCTGTCGCCCTGCATTTCGCGCACCACGCCCGCCATCGCCTCGAACTGCTCGTCTTCGGTCGGCAGCGTCGTGCGGTTCATATACAGGAATTCTGTACGGAACAGCCCGATGCCGCGCGCGCCGGATGCCTTGATCGCATCGGTTTCGCGCGGGACTTCAAGGTTAGAGCGCAGGGTGATTTCGGTGCCGTCCTTCGTCTGCGCCGGCTGCGCCGTGATTTCGTCCAGCGCCGCGCGGTCGGCATTCAGTTTCGCGTGTTTCTGCTCATACAGTTTCAGCGTTTCGGGCGAAGGGTTCAGGATCAAACGCCCTTCGATACCATCGACAATCACCGTGCTGCCATGCGCGGCACGTTCGAGGATGACAGGATCAACGCCCAGCACCGCCGGCAGGCCAAGGCTGCGCGCCATCACCGCCGTATGCCCGGCAGCCCCGCCATGCACGGTCGCAAGCCCCGCAATGCGGCGCGGGTCGAGCAGCGCGGCGTCGGCGGGCGATATTTCCTTGGCCAGCACGATGCCTCCCGCAGGCACGGAATCGAGCGAGAGATAGGGGATATTCAAAAGCGTGCGCAAAATGCGGTTGCCCACCGCCTCCACATCGTCGATGCGCGCGGCGATATAATTGTCGCGCACGGCGCGGAACTGCGCGGCAAGGTCGCGCATGATTTTATCCAGGGCCCATTCGGCGTTGATTTTATCATCGGCGATTTTTTTCAGCGCGCCGCGCACAAGGCGCGAGCCCGTGATCATGGCCAAATGCGCGTCCAGCAGCAGGTCCAGCTCTTCCGCCGCTTCTTCGGGCAGGTTTTTCGACTGCCCCTTCAGCGCGGTCAGGTCGCCGCGCACGGTTTCGACGGCAATCTCGAAACGCTGCTGTTCCGCTGCGGTGTCTTCTATCGTGATTTGCGGGACCTTAGGCCGGTCAAGCTGCACAATATAGGCGGGGCCGGTCGCGATACCGTGGGAAACGCCGATACCGTTCAAAACGATTTCGGCGGCCATTTTACTCATCCTCGTCGAATTTGCGCTCGACCAGCGCGGCAAGTTCGCTTATCGCCGTTTCGGCCTGCGCGCCTGCGGCGGAAATCTTGATCGCCGTGCCCTTGCTGGCCGACAGCATCAACAGGCCCATGATCGACGATCCGCCGACCTCCATGTCGTCCTTGGCGACCTTCACATCGGCGTTGAACTGTTCAACCATCTTGACGAATTTCGCCGCCGCGCGCGCATGAAGCCCGCGTTTATTGCCGATCTGCACGGTTTTTTCGAGCGCAGACATGATAGCTTAGCCCGTCTGCAGCAGCGCGGAGGCCGCGTTGATATATTTGCGTCCCGCTTCCTGACCCGACAGCGCCGCCTGCGACAGCGTTTCGGTCTGGCGCACGGATGCGAGTTTAATGAGCATCGGCAGGTTGATGCCGGCCAGCGCCTCGATCTTCTTGTCCTGCGTGATCGAAATCGCAAGGTTCGACGGGGTGCCGCCGAACATGTCGGTCAAAATCAAAACACCCTTGCCGCTATCGACGGATGCGGTCTTGGCGATGATTTCCTGGCGCTTTTTTTCCATGTCGTCTTCGGGCCCCATGCAAACGGCTTCGATCTGCTTTTGCGGGCCGACGATATGTTCCATCACGGAAATGAATTCTTCCGCCAGACGGCCATGGGTGACGATGACGATACCGATCATGGTTAACCTTCTTTCTTAAAAACGCGGCTACTTCACCACGATATTGGGGCGGTGCGCGATTTCCATCGCCTTGAACACCTTCAGCACCGATGACACATCGAATGCATGCAGCTTGAATTTCGGCAGTTGCACGCCCAGGATATCGTGCGTTTCGGGGTCGGGCAGGCGCGGCACTTCATCGCGCTTCACCAGGTCGATCACAAGGCGCAACCGTGCGGCATTGGTGACGGGAAAACGGAGCAGACCGACGCCCCGCACCTCCATCAGCCCGCGGATCGATTCAACGCTGTCGGCATAGATTTTGTCCTGACGGCGCTCCAGCACGACCTGGTCGTCGCAAATCAGCACCCCGCCCGCGTCGATGAGGCGGTAGGCAAGGTCTGATTTGCCCATGCCCGAAAGGCCGCGCAGGAACACGGCCGAATGTTCGAAATGCGCCGATTTCAGCAGCACGGCGGTGCCATGCAGCGTGACTTTTTTCGGCTCCGGCGGCGCGGATCGTGCGATACCCAAGTGAGGCAATCCTTTAAGGGTTGTTGATCTTCAAGGCATGCCCCACAAGATAGAGCGAGCCAGTAATAATTATACGCTGGGGCGTCGCGAATTGGAAGGCAAGAGACTGTATCGCGCTTTCCAGATTGGGCGCGGTGCGCGCATCCTTGAACCCCGATTTCGCAAGGTAATCACAGAGTTCCGCCGCAGACACCATCGGCGCGTCGATCTGCCCGTCGACCGCCGTGATGGTGCGCGGCAAATCGGCGAATTTCAGGTAAAACGTGTCCGGTTCTTTTTTTCGCTTGAAGCCAGTGATGATATGAAGGCGCTTTTCAGGCCCCCATGCCTTTGCCTGCTCCACCAGCACTTCGGCGCCGCTGTCGTTGTGCGCGCCATCGACCCATAATTCCCATCCTTCAGGCAGCAGTCCGGCCAGCGCGCCTTTTTTCAGCTGCTGGAAACGGCCCTGCCATTCGACATTTTGCATGGCGCGGGATAAAATCTCCTGCGTCGCCAGATGCGCAAACGCGCTGTTTTCGATGGCGGCGATCGCGGTTGCGGCATTGATGACCTGATGCGCGCCGACCAGTTGCGGGCGCGGCAATTCTCCCTTGAACAGCTTGCCGCTATAGCTAAACGTCGCGCCGTGATCGGCAAATATCCAGTCGCGGCCGGCAATGCTGGCGGCAGCGTTTTCGGATTTCGCTTTATCTAGGAAAATATCCAGCACGCCCTCGCCGCTTTGCGGCGCGATGACGGCTTGGCAGTTCTTCTTGATGATGCCCGCCTTGTTCGCCGCGATTTCGGGCAGGGTCTTGCCCAGCAGCCGCGTATGGTCGAAGGAAATGCGTGTCAGCAGCGCGACGCTTTTTTCGACCACATTGGTCGCGTCATAGGTGCCGCCCATGCCGGTTTCCAGCAGCAGCGCGTCCGCAGGCGTGCGGGACCATGCCAGAAACCCAAGGCAGGTAAAAAATTCAAAGAACGACACCGGTTCGTCGCGGCTGGCCGCTTCGCATTCGGCGATCAGGTCGAGCAGGTAATCGGGCTCGATCAGTTTCCCCGCGATCATGATCCGTTCTTCGAACCGCACCAGATGAGGGGAGATGAATTTATGCACCTTCAGGCCGGCGGCCTCGAATATCGCCTGCAAAAACGCGAGCGACGAGCCCTTGCCGTTCGTGCCCGCCACATGGAACACCGGCGGCATTTTCAGGTGCGGATTGCCCAGTTTTTCCAGCATCCGGCGCGTGGGTTCCAGCCCTGTCGGGGCGAGCGGAACATGGCGCAGGCGGATGGCATTGATCGCCTGTTCCAGCGCTGGCACGGGCGAATACGTCCATTCCGTCAACAACGGCGCATCGGGTGTCGGTTGTTTTTTGTCGAGCAAACCTTGGTCACTCCTGACAAAAGTTACTTCTGCGCCCCGTTGGCTTTTTTGCGCGTGCCGGTTTCCGAACGCGGGCGCGTGAGCAGCTGGATGATCGAGCCGATGCGCTGGCGCAATTCGCCGCGCGGGACAACCAGATCGACCATGCCGTGGTCGCGCAGGTATTCCGCCGTCTGGAAACCGTCGGGCAGCGATGCGCGGATGGTTTCCTGGATGACGCGTCGGCCGGCAAAACCGATTTGCGCGCCGGGTTCGGCGATGTGGATGTCGCCCAGCATCGCAAAGGATGCCGACACGCCGCCCGTGGTGGGGTCGGTCAGCAGAACGATATAGGGCAGTTTTGCTTCCTTCACCGTTTCAACGGCGATGACGGATCTGGGCATCTGCATCAGGGAAATCATGCCTTCCTGCATGCGCGCGCCGCCCGATGCGGGGATCACGATATAGGGGGCTTTCAATTGTACGGCCAGACGCGCGCCGGTGATCAGGCCGTCGCCAACCGCCGCACCCATCGACCCGCCCATAAAATCGAAATCAAACGCGGCAATCACGGCCTGCTGGCCGGTGATCGTGCCATGCGCGACCACGATCGCGTCCTTGCGGCCGGTTTCGTTCTGCGCGTCTTTCAGTCGGTCGGTGTATTTTTTGCGGTCGCGGAATTTCAGGGGGTCGAGGACCGGTTTCGGCAGCTCCGCCTCGGTATAGGCGCCGTCATCGAACAGCATCTTCAGGCGGTCTTTCACCGCCATGCGCAGGTGGTAGCCGCAATTGGCGCAGACGTTCAGGTTTTTCACCAGTTCCTGATGGTGCAGCATCGCCTCGCAGCCCGGGCATTTTTGCCAGAGGTTATCCGGCACATCCTTTTTGGAGGAAATGAGCGCCTTGATCTTGGGCGGGACGAAGTTGGTAATCCAGTTCATGGGCTTATACCTTATGTTTAGAGTCGCGTTTTTAACATGGGTCGCCGTTTTCCGTCATTATAATAAGCAATTTTATTACCATAAAATCGCCAATTATTGACATAACTGGCAAAGCGGAGTACCAATAAAGGGTCTTAACAAGAAGAATCCGTATGAAAGCCGCCGCGAATTTCAACGACGCCGCCAGCCACGATGTGCCGCATGGGAACGACCCCGCCGGCCTCGCGAAGCAGCTGTTCGATGAATTATACAAGGTGGAATTCGGTGACGGCACGCCCGTCGATATCGCCAAGGCGACACAGCTGATCGAACAGGGTGCGGATCTGTCGTACCAGCACCCCGAGCTGAACCAGACCGCCTTCGATTTCCTGAACGGCTATCCCGACATTTCAAAGCACATGATCATGCTGCCCGCCTATGTGGGGCAGGACCTCATCAAGGTATTGAACAGCGACGAAGAAGACGTGGATGATGTGCGCAGCCTGCTGGAACACGGCGCGGATTTGAACCAGCGCGGCGATCAGGGGCGCACGCCGCTGATGATCGCGGCGCGCAAGGGCTATACCGACAGCCTGCGCGAGATTGCCGCAAAGGATAACGACCTGTCCCGCACCGACCGCCACGGCTGGAACGCGTTGATGCATGCGGCGATGGAAGGTCATTTTGACGCGGCAAAAGCATTGATCGACGCGCGCATGCCCGTCACGCTGCGTTCGTCCAGCGGATATACCGCGCTGGATGTCGCGCTTGTCGGCGGCGGCAACGAAGAACCGTTATCGGCGGAGAGGCTGAAACTCGCCGTGCTGCTGGTGCAAAACGGCGCAAGCCTTCACCAGAAAAACGAAAAAGAGATTTCGCCCGTCGAATACCTGAAAATGAACGGCGAAGAAGCCGCGATCAAACAACTGACCGCCGCATCCGCGCAATACGAAGTGACGCTGGCACAAACGGCCGTCATCAGCAGGGGCATCGCCGCCCCGGCGGTTGCGCGCTTCCGCCGCGCGGGTTAAACTTGCCCATGCCGGCCAACATCCTTTTCAACAAAGCCGCCCTGATGATTCCGCTGTCGGCGGAAGGCATGGGATTATTGCTGCTGGCCGAATGCCGCAAAGACGCGCCGGATGTGCAAAAGGCGACGGGATTATTGCAGAGCGGCGCGGATACCAATATCCGCGACAAACGCGGCTTTTCCGCCCTGATGTGGGCGGTCACCAAGGGACATGACGAGATTGCGGATGCGATCATCGCGTCATCCGAACTTCCACCGGAAGAAAATTAGGCGGCCTTGCGCTTCAGGCTGTCGAGAATATCCTGCGCTGTTTTCGCAGGATCGGATGATTGCGTGATGGGACGGCCGATCACAAGGTAATCCGCGCCCAGTTCCGCCGCCGCCTGCGGGGTCAGCGTGCGTTTCTGGTCGCCGGCCGCCGATCCTTCGGGGCGGATGCCCGGCACCACCAGTTTCATGCGTGATGATAATTTCGCGCGCAGCGATGCGATTTCAAGCGGCGAACAAATAACGCCCTGCAAACCTGCACTATCCGCCAACTGAGCAAGGCGCAGCACCTGATCGCCCGCCGGTTTCTGCTGCCCGACCGAGTCAAGGTCGCTGTCATCCATATGCGTCAGCACCGTCACGCCCAACAGCGCGGGCAACGGGCAGTTGAACTGCACGGCGGCATCCTGCGCGGCATCGATGGCAGCGCGCATCATGGCGGCGCCGCCGGATGTATGGATGGTGATGAAATCCGCGCGGCAGCGCACAGCCGCACGCACAGCGCCCGCAACAGTGTTCGGAATATCATGCAGTTTCAGGTCGAGGAAGACGGGCGTATCGCCGCCCTTCAGCTCGCGCAGGCGCTCCACACAGAAAGGCCCTTCGGCGACGAACAGTTCAAGGCCGATCTTGATGCCGATATCGACGCGCGACAGCTTGCGCACCAAATCCTGCGCATCCTGCATATTGGCCGCATCGATCGCACAGAAAATGCCTGTCATCGCGCCTGCCCCTTAGCTGATTTCAAAAATCGCATCGACCTCGACCGATGCGCCGAGCGGCAGCGCGGAGACGCCGACTGCGGCGCGCGCATGCTTGCCCGCGTCGCCGAACACTTCCACGATCAGGTCGGATGCGCCGTTAATGACTTTCGGGTGGTCGAAAAATTCAGGCGTAGAGGCCACGAAACCGCCGAGGCGCAGGCAGCGCGTGATGCGGTCAAGATCGCCGCCCAGCGCGGCCGAGGCCTGCGCGATAATGTTAATAGCGCAGATGCGCGCTGCGGCGGCGCCCTGCTCCACACTTGTATCCTTGCCCAACAATCCTTTGCTCAGCTGCCCCGCCGCCATCGGCAGCTGGCCGGAGATGTAAAGCGTGTTGCCGGAAATGGTGAAGGGCACATAATTGGCGACCGGCGGCGTCAGCTGCGGCAGCGTGATGTTGAGTGCGCTCAGGCGGTCGTTGATTTTCGGCATGAAAAAGCTCCTTTGGCGGTCAGCCTAAAGGAGCGTGTTTCGGCGTTCAACGATTTAAACGCTTACATCCCCAGCTTGGTGAGGTCGAGATTGGCGAAGGTTTCATAAGTCGTCTTGGTACGGCTGTTCGCAGGCGTGATCGAAGACAGCGGCATTTCCGTCTGGCGCGTGGCCTTGCTCTTGAAATCGTCGGTAATGGTCGCTGCCCAGGCATCGCCATCGGGGAATTTTTCTTCGTGGCCCATCTCCATTACCTCCTATCTGCCATAATCAGGTTATCTAGTTTCAGTATCCCAGTTATAAGTTAACGCATTATGAATTTGGTCTTAACGCCTAAAAGATAAAAGAAGCATTTGTTATTACTATGTTTTTTTGTAGATTTGGCATCAAATCCCATATATTACCATAATTATTGCACCTAATAGCGACTTCGTATATGATAGCTGGCAGCCAGACAGGGCAAGAACCGGCAGAATCGGCGGTCTTTCTGGTGAATAGGGGATAGGGGAATTCAAAGACATGGCCAGCACACCGTTCAACAATGCCGCCGCGCCCGCGAACGACAACGCGGAAAACCTCGACCGCCAGCTGTTGCGCGCGGCAGAATTCGGCGAAACGGCAAAAATAATCGACCTGCTCGCGCAAGGCGCGAATATCAATGCCCGCCACACCAATAACGACACCCCGCTCCACCTTGCCGCGCGCGAAGGTTATCTGGAGACGGTGAAGCTGCTGATCGAGAAGAAGGCCGACACCACCCTGGTCAACAATTTCCAGCGGACCGCGCTGATGGAGTCGGTGCGCGAACATCAGGACGAACAGATCAACCTTGTGCTGATCAATGCCGGCACGCCCGTAAACCAGCAAGACGGCAAAGGCCGCACCGTCGCCTATTTCGCGGCGCAGGACGGATTGACGCTGACGACCAAGGCGCTGGGCGACGCGGGCGCGGATTTTTCGCTGACGGGCGAAGACGGTGTGACACCGCTGATCTGGGCGACGCGCCTGCCGGGCAAGCACGACACCATCGACATCATCACCCAATACCCGACCGCCGGGCTGGATGCGCAGGACGAACAGGGCCGCACCGCACTGATGGAAGCGGCGGTGAAGAACGACCAGAAGCTGGTGGACAAATACATCGGCCTCAACGCGAATGTCATGCGTTACGACAACGACCAGAAACGCGCGCGCGATTTGGCTCAGGAATACAGCGCAGCAGAGAGCCTGAAAGCGATTGAAGCGGCAGAAGCTGCGATTTACCAGCCGCTCGCCAGGGGCGTGACAGGCAATGTCGCCGCGCCCGCCACCGCGCGGTTTAAGCCGAAACAGCCGGTCACCGAATAATCAGGTTTCATTGATGTACTGCTGGAGCGTAAGCCCGGCAGCGGACTTTATGACGCCACGCGGATGCGGCGTCGCAAAGGTACGATGGTCTGCTGTTCTTCTGTTTCTTCGCCCGTGTTTTCCGCAACCGGCAGCGCGACCGCATGCAGCAGAGAACACCCGTCGCGATACAGCTGAATGCGCTTGATGCCCAGTTCCCATCCCAGCAGCAACAGCTTCTGCACATCGTCGACCGAGCTGTAATGCCCAAGCTCGACCGTGTGGCAGGCGGTGCCCGACAGGAATGGCTCGACCGCCGCCTGCATGCGCACCTGCGCTTCGGGCGATACGCGGCGCACGCCGGAGCCCGACGGGGTCAGGCAGTCAAAAATGCCCAGCTGCTTCGGCAGCAGGTGCGGCGCCCCCTCCAGCGTCATCGCGCCGCAGCAGTACAAATTCGCAGCTTCGATTTCATCTTCGGTAAAGCGCATCGCGGTCAGCATGTCGAATGTGCCGCTGGCCAGTTCATGCGCGGTAAAGCCCAGCATATGGCGGCAGAAATCTTCGCCCAGCGTCCATTTATTGAAGGCATAGCGGATATGCTGCGCGGTGCGGAGCGCAACCTCGATCGCATCCAGCGCGGCCTGGTGAAAACCCTTCGCCTTCAATTCCGCATGGTTGATGCCGGGCGCGTCCAGCAGCGTGCCGTGGCCGACCGCATAGAAACTGATCGCGTCACGTTCCTGCGCGTTGAACCCCATTTTTTGCAGGGCCTGCGCCGCCATCGGGTTCAGTTTCTTGCCGTAGATTTCGGCGGCATCGTTGCCGTCGGCGAAATAACCCTCGAAGCGCACCAATGATGCTTCCGGCGCGATATCGCGCGTCTGGCCGCCCAGCAGTGCCTGCAGGGATTCATCGGTGTCCATCGCGGTCAGGTGCGCGTGGCGGAAACCTTTTTCTTTCCCCAAGGAATATGCCCGCGCCCATGCGCCCTTTACGGCTTCGACCAGATTCTGGTCGGGGCAGAGGTTTGATTTCAATTCCGCAGGACGGCGCGACAGGCCTTTTTGCATGTAGGATGTGCCGGCGACCGCGCTCATTTTATCTTTCACGGCCTGCAGGTATTCTTTTTTCATCGGCGCAAAACCGGCGAAGGCGCCCGCCGCGACGGCGATTTCAGCCGATGCCTCATGCGCCGCGCCCGACAGCAATGCCGCCACCAGCGCGGCCGTGGCGCGCCCCGCATCGCTGTCATAGCCCAGCATATTGCCCATCAAAAGCGCGGAGAGGCCGGACATGCCGATGGAGACAGGGCGATAGGTCACCGCCTTTTCCGGCAGCTGCGCGAAGCCGAACGACGCCTCCAGCGCGATCATCAGGATTTTCACGGTATGCTGCAGCTTTTCCGCGTCCAGCAAAACGCCGCCCTGACGGTTGGCGAATTTCAGCAGTTGCAGCGTTGCGGCGGGGGCTGATGTGTCGTGCAGGAACACAACGCCGCCCTGCCCGCTGACCGCCAGTGGCGCGGTCGATTGGAAGGCCGAAGCGGCGGCCGTGCTGTCGCGGAATAAAATCGCAGGCTCGCCGGTCGCCCAGACGGCATCGGCGATGCCGTTCCACAATTTTTCGGCGGGATAATGCGTTTTCGCCTCGCCCGCGTCGCGCAGCAGGAAACCGTGGCCGGTCAGCGCGCTTTCGATGAATTCATCGGGAACCGACAGTGTTGTGGAGATTTGCGGCGCGGCGGGTTCCTCCGCATTCGAAAACAGGTCGATTTCTTCCGCGCCCTGCTGCGCTGCATGCACCGCCATACGCAAAGGCGCTTCCGGCACGCCCGCACGGCGCGCATCTATCATCGCCTGCCGGAGTTTTAAATTATGTTCGGGATCGAAGCCGAAGACGGAATCACGGTCGCAGGCATCCATCACATGATGCAGCGCGGCCTCCAGCGTCTTGCCGCCCACTTCCTGCGCGACTGCCCCGATATCCGATTGACGCTTCAGCGCCACAAATGCGGGGCTGTCGGCGTTTTCGACGGGCAGGGTAACCGAGATTTTGCGTGTATTTCCGTCGAGTGCCTGACGATCACCCAATACCTTCAGCCGGCGCAGGATATTTTTTTGCGGGCTGTCGGCGGCAACCGCAATGCCCGCGCCGCCCGCGTTTTCACCGAACAGCGCATCGGAAAAACCCGCGATGCGCGCGGCGGGAATAAATGGCGCGTCAAGTCCATAGGCCCAGTCAAGGCCGGCAGTTGCCAGCAGCGCGATTTCGGGCAGCGCGATCTGGTGCAGCAAGATGTGGCGGAATTCGTCATAGAAAGCGCGCGCGTCGTCTTCGGAATCAAACAACCCGGCCTTCCAGCCGTGATAGCAGAGCCCGCCCGCGATACGGGCAAAGGCTTCGCGGAAATCGCGTTCGTGGCGGAAACGCCATTCGGCGGAAATGCCGTCCAGCCCCGCTTCGTCCGGTTCACGCCGCCACAAAAACTGCGGCACACCGTCTTCGGGCACGGGTTTCATCAGGGCGGGCACGGCGGTTTTGCAAAAGACCTGTTCGACCAGCACTTCGGCGGCGCTGCGGCCCCAGATGGCGGGCACGGCATATTCGGCGAAGTCGCCGTCCTGATGGATGCGCTGCGCGACCCCTTTGACGGGGTCGGTATCGGAACGGGTATAGAGCCGCGGCACGCGCATCAATTAACCTGTTGTAATATCTTGATATTCGAAAGAAACAGCTATCTTGGGCTTGGGCGATAATGTGACACAATTACCCCTGCCTTATCAATTGCCGTTTTGTCGCTGTTATTGCTACAGAAAAAAGTTGCGCCCCTGTGACCGCAGGGCGTATTTATTGAGCACAGGATTCTATAAGGCGGAAAAATGGCAAAACTTTCCATATTCGGCGTTCTCAGCAATATCCAGATGCTGCTGCACACAAGCCTCCACGGCAAATTCGTGGGCAAGGACCAGCTGGGCAACAAATACTACAAGGGCAAGGCGCGCAAAGGCAGCAAGCGCGAACGCCGCTGGGTGATCTACACCGGCGAGGCCGAGGCGTCGATGGTACCGCCCGAATGGCATGGCTGGCTGCACAACCAGACCGACAAAGTGCCGCCGATGGAAAACCGCAACCGCAAATCGTGGCAATTGCCGCACCTGCCGAACCAGACGGGCACGGCGGGCGCGTACCTGCCCCCCGGCCATACGCTGAAGGGCGGCAACCGCGCAGCGTCGAGCGCGGACATCACCGCATGGCAGCCGCCGGAATAACTGGAGAAAATAACATGCAAAGAAATATGGCTGAAACGGTTCTGGGCGCCGTCGTCCTGCTGGTCGCGGGCGCGTTCATGTTTTTCTTTTACCGCACAAGCGATATCGCGCCGCAATCGGGTTACCAGCTGACCGCCGAATTCGACAAGGTCGATGGTCTTGAAAACGGCGCGCCCGTCCGCATCGGCGGCGTCAAGGTCGGGCAGGTGCTGGGCTTCGAGCTGAACGCGCAGACCTATCGCGCCATCGTACACTTGAGCATCGACAACCAGATCAAGCTGCCCGTCGATACCGCCGCCGTGATCCAGAGCGCAGGTTTGCTGGACGGCAAATTCATGACGCTGCAGCCCGGCAACGAAGACGACATGCTGAAGGCGGGCGGCAAGATCGAATACACGCAATCGACCGCGAGCCTTGAGCAGCTGCTGGGCCAGGTGATTTTCAGCCTGACCAAAGACAAGGACGAGGGTAAATCCGAAGCGGCAGCGGCTCCCGCGCCGGATAAAGCCCCCGAACAGGCACCCGCGCCGGAAACCCAGCCCTGATGCGCAAGCCGCTTTCCATTTTTACAGCCGCGCTTGTTTGCTTTAGCAGCCTTGCTATTGCAGCGCCGCGCAAGATGGAAAACACCTCGATCGTCGTGATGCGCACGATCGACAAACTGTCGGCGCGCACGCATACCTTTGAAATTCCCGTCGATAAAACCGTGAAGTTCGGCAATTCGCTGTTCATCAAGGTGCGGGCGTGCAAGCGCGCCTCGCCGCTCGACCGGCCAGAGAGCGCGGCGTTCATGCAGATCTGGGAGCGCAAGCCGTCGGAAAAAGATTCGACATGGGTCTTCAGCGGCTGGATGTTCGCGTCCAACCCGTCGCTGTCGGCCATGGACCACCCCGTCTATGACGTCTGGGTGATGGAATGCAAAAACGCGGCGACCGCCGCGAAACCGGCAGAAGTTTTCTCGTCCGAAAAAGCGCCCGAGCATGCGCCCGAGGAAGACGGCAAACCCGCCGCATCGCCGGATGACGAACCCGCGGTGGATACCGAAGCCGCCGACACCGAAGCATCTCCCGAACCGGATGCAAATGCAGCGGGCGATACGCCGGCCGACAAACCCGGCAAGCCAGCCGCCGCGACGACACCCGCAGCGCCCGCCGGTGCGCCGGTCGCAGGTGAAACCGCGCCGCTGTTGAAACCCGCGCCCATGCCGCCGGTGGACCAGCTGCCCGGGTCGTTCGAAGACGGCGAAGCCGCCAATCCCGAAGACTGACCGCCGAATATAACCGGCAATTCCAGCGCCGCGCTCAGCCGCGCATGATATTCATCGCGCGGAATTTCCTGCACCCCGAATTGCATCAGGTGTTCGTTGATGAACTGCGTATCCAGCAGTTTATACCCCTGCTGCCACAGCCTTGCGACCAGATAGACCAGCGCGATCTTGCTGGCATCGGTTGCGGTCGAAAACATGCTTTCGCCGAAAAACACGCCGCCGATGGAAATGCCATAGACCCCGCCCACCAGTTCGCCGCCGCGCCACGCTTCCACGCTATGCGCAAAACCCGCTTCATGCAGCTGCGTATAAAGGTCGATGATTTTATCGTTGATCCATGTATCTTTGCGCACATCGGCGCAGCCGGTCATGACAGCGCGAAACGCATGGTCGAAGGTGATGCGGTACGGTGCCTGCCGGATCGTGCGCCGCAGCCGTTTCGGCACGTGCAGCCCGTCGATGGGCAAAATGCCCCGCATAGGAGGATCATACCATTCGATGGTGCGCGCGCGCCTGCTGCGCGCCATCGGGAACACGCCGATGGTATAGGCATGCAGCAGCAATTCCGGGGTTATTTCAGGGTCACCCTTGGCCAAGGTTTTTCACAAGTTTTAATGTGAGCAAATCATCGATCGCGCGCATATCGCCCGCCGTGACCGGCACATCGTCATAGGAAACGCCCGCACCATCCGGCACATACCCGCGCCGCACATACAGCCGCTGCGCCGCGCCGTAGCGGGCATACAATCCGACACTAATCGCCATCTTGTCATGGCCTTTGGCGCGGGCAAGGTTTTCGCAAAACGCCACCATCGCATCGCCGATACCCTGTTGCCGCGCGGCGGGGACGACGTTCAGGTCCTGGATTTCGGGGATGTTCAGCCGGCGGAACGGAACGTAATTGGGTTTCCAGTTCACCTGCACATAGCCAACCGCCGCGCCCTCCTGTTCGGCCAGCAGCACCGTGCGCCCTTCGGCAAAGCTGCGCGCGAAATAGCCGGTTTCATGCGTGGCGCGCATGGCCGCCGACACAGCCTCGAGCGCCGGAATATCGGCCTCGGTCGCTGCGCGCAGTTCCAGATTTTGCATAAGGGGATGATCGCTCATGTTTTATCCTAACCCGCCTTTTTTACGCCCGCATCCGAATTCTTTTTCTGCTTTGTTTTCCATCCGCAAACATTGGAAACGGCGCGGAAATAGGGAATAATGTGAAGATGATCGAGGAATTCCTGCTCACGCTCAGTTCGGAAAACAAGCTCGCCCTGATGTGGGTGCTGGGCGCGCCCGTGATCGGCCTTTTGTTCTTCTGGGCGGCAAAATCGCACTGGAAAGCGCTGCCGGACAAGGAAAAGCCGTCGGCCAAGCTGTACCGCCGCCTGATTCCGCTGGTCGGTCCCGTCATCAACCTGATCGTTCTTATCGTCGGCGCGGCGCTGATCGGCAAAAAGGGGCTGATCGTCGATGAAACCATCCGGAATATCGTGCGCGTGCTGTGCTTCGGCTGGCTGGGGCTTGCGGCCGTCTATTCGCTGACGCATAGCCGAGGCAAGACGCTGATCGCGGCGCTGATCGCCCTGTTCTTCGGCTTCCTGTCGCTGACCAACCTTCTGGGCGACATCATCAAGGTCGCGCAGGACACCACGTTCTCGGTCGGCAAGATCGAGCTGTCGGCCTATCAGGCCGTCAAATTCGTTATCAGCATTGTGCTTTTGATGTGGCTGGCAAGCGCGGTCATCCGCGGCATGGAATTATCCTTGCAGAAGATCCGCTACCTGCGCCCGTCCACCCGCCAGCTGTTCCTGTCGCTTGGGCGCATCGGGGTTTATGTGGTGGCGGCCCTGTTCGCCCTTTCCACCATCGGCATCGACCTTACCGCTTTCGCCATCTTCGGCGGCGCGGTCGGCGTGGGGCTGGGCTTCGGCTTGCAAAAAATCGCGTCCAACTTCATCAGCGGCATGATCCTGCTGCTGGAGCGTTCGGTCGAGGTCGGCGACATGATCGAGATGGCGAATGGCGATGTATCCGGCATCGTCAAGAAAACCGGCGCGCGCTATACGCTGGTCGAGGCTTTCGATAGCCGTGAAATCATGATCCCGAACGAGGATTTTATCACCCAGCGCGTCGTCAACTGGACGCTCAGCGATGCGCGCGGGCTGCTGCGCCTGCCGATTAACGTCGCCTATGGCACCGACCTCGATCATGCGAAGGAAGTCATGCTGTCGGTTGCGCGCGCGCATCCGCGCTGCCTTGCCTCGCCCGCGCCGACCTGCATACTGACCGGCTTCAACGATCTGGCCGTCGCGTTTTCACTGAACGTCTGGGTCGCCGACATCCGCGAAAAGCGCATCACGACGCAAAGCGAAATCCTGTTCGCCGTCTGGCGCAAATTCCTGGAAGAAGATATCGGCATGCCGCATTCCCCGCGCGAGTCGTCTTATAAGACACGCGAAAAAGAGATTGCCGCGCAGGCGGATGCCGCCGCGCCGAAACCTGACACCACCCCCGAAGCGGCAAAGGTGTAAGACGTGGAAGAAACCAAGGCATGTTCGCTTTCTTACAGCCTCGACGGACAGGGTAACGGCGAGGTTGTCGATCTTGCCTCGATCAAGCCGGACGATACGCGGCTGATCTGGATCCATATCAACGGCCGCCACCCCGATGCCAAGAAATTCCTGCGCGAACAAATGCACCTCGACCCGATCATCGTAAAAACGATGCTGGCCGAGGAAATGCGCCCGCGCCTTGAAGAACAGGGCAGTTACACACTGCTGATGCTGCGCGGGATCAATTTCAACCCGGGCCCCGCGCCGGAGGACCTGGTTTCCGTGCGCCTGTGGATCACCGGCAACCGCATCGTGAGCGTCGGCCGCCGTAAATCGAAAACGGTCGCCGATCTGGACGAACGCATCCGCCACGGCCGCGGACCCAAGCGGCTTGGCGAATTCGTGGCCATGCTCTGCGCCAGCCTGAACGACGGCATCGAGCCCGCATTGCAGGAGCTGGAGGACACGATCGACCGGCTGGAGGCGCAGAGCCTCGAAAACCCCGATACCGGCCTGCGCAACGATATCGCCGGCATCCGCAAACAGGCGACGCTGTTCCGCCGCCATATCGCGCCGCAGCGCGAGGTGTTCAACCGCCTGCAGTTTTCGCAGCAGGGATGGATGCTGCCCGCTGACAAATGGCTGATGCAGGACAACAACGACCGCATGATGCGGTATCTTGAAGACCTCGAAGCGCTGCGCGACCGCGCGAACATCCTGCAGGACGAATTGCAGAGCGCACTTTCCGGCAAGCTGAACAAAAACCTTTACACCCTGTCCGTCATCACGGCGATCTTCATGCCGCTCAGTTTCTTCAGCGGTCTTCTGGGCATGAACGTCAAGGGCATCCCGGGCGCCGAGCATCCGGAGGCTTTCCTGATCGCCTGCGGTATCGCGGTTGTGATTGCGGTCGTGCAGGTGGTGGTGTTCAGGCGGTTGAAATGGTTATAAATTTCAACGGCTTGATAATTCGTTTGCTTTCCGGCGGCAAGCTTAGCAAAATTGCCGCATATTCGTGTCAGGAGCATTGAACGTGGGCGCCAAGGGCGGCAGCAGGATTTTTTTAAGGGGCGTATTGTTTGTGCTGCTGTTACTGGCGGCGGCAAACGCGGTCTATGTCTTCCGCTACGCGCCCGTCCAGCAGCAGGCGGCGCAGGCCGAGAAGCAGCTGGGGCAGCCCGTCTTCCCCCCCTATCTCGAACAAGAGCGGCCGGCCGCCATCGCGCAGCCCTATACGGCGCCCGGGCGCGACTGGAAATTCTACCCGCGCTCCAACTGGCACAGCGAGCTGATTTCCAAGCGTGAAGACGACGGCAGCTATTCCTTCAACGTGACATCGACCGGCGGACGCGAAGGCGACCGCACGATCAAGTCGTTCGAGGCATGGATCCGCAAAGCGGGCGAAACGTCGGAGAAAAAGGTAGATCTGAAACGCGACGCAGACGGCCGGATCATCACCAAGATCGACTTCCCCAGCACCGGCGAATGGGTGATGCGCGTGCGCCTTGCCCGTGAATCCGAAACACTGGAATTCACGGAACGCGTGGACGTGAAGTAAGCTTACGGCTTCAGCACAAGTTCATAAAAAATCTGGTCTTCGGTCACGCCGTCGCGCCATTCATGCGCTTCGGCATGGGTGCGCACAAAACCGTGCTTCTGGTTCGCTTTTTCCGACGCGATGTTGGACGCACGGTGCGACACAATGATTTTTTTGGCCGTCGGATGTTCGCGCGCCCAGTCGATGCGCGCGCGGTACATGTATTCGGATACGCCCCGGCTGCGCCATGCGGGTTCCAGCCAGGAGCCCCATAATTTAGCGACGGCCGCATCGTTCTTGTCGATCACGATGCCGGTCATGCCGATCACCTGATCGTGATCGAAAACCCCGAAGATGCCCATATCGTCGCGCTCCAGCGCCTGCCGCCATTCGGCATCGGGGCGCGGTTCTTCCAGCGCGTAGCTGGACCCAAAAACTTTCGGATCGGATTGCAGCGCTTTCAGCCGCACGGCCTTGTACAGCGGCCATTCATCCGGCGTAAAAAGACGTATGCCGGGATTGCTTTGCATCAGCCTGCCTTTTTCTGGCGCGGACGGGCGAGCTGTTCGGAGCGGTAGCCGCGCAGATATTGCACCGGCACATCCATTTCCGCGCCCAGCACATCGGCGGCATGCAGCGGCCAGTACGGATCGCGCAGCATGGCGCGTGCAAGGAACACCATGTCGGCCTCGCCCTTCGCGATGATATCGTTGGCCTGCGCGGGTTCGTTGATCATACCGACGGCGGCGGTCGCGATGCCCGCTTTTTCCCTGATCGCCCTGGCAAACGGCACCTGGTAATTCGGGCCGACGGGGATTTTTCCATCCGGCGTCAGCGCGCCCGACGAACAGTCGATGAAATCGACGCCTTCTTTTTTCAGCGCGGCCGACAGGCGCACGGTGTCGTCGATCGTGACACCGCCGTCCTGCCAGTCGGAACAGGAAAGACGCACCGCCAGCACCGTCTGCTGCGGAATTTCGGCGCGGATGGCGCGGGCGATTTCGCAGATCAGGCGGAAGCGGTTTTCTTCCGATCCACCGTATTCGTCGGTACGCTTGTTCGAGAGCGGCGAATAGAATTCGTGCAGCAAATATCCGTGCGCGCCGTGGATTTCAAGAATTTGAAAACCGGCCTGAACCGCACGCCGCGCGCCCGCGACAAAATCGTCCTTCAGTCTTTTGATATCATCGAGGCTCAATTCATGCGGTGCTTCCATATCGGGCGAAAAGGCAAGCGGCGACGGCGCGACGGTCGTCCAGCCGCCTTCGGTTTTTTTCAGCCGCTTGCCGCCTTCCCACGGCGCGGCCATGCTGGCCTTGCGCCCCGCATGTGCCAGCTGGATGCCCGCTGCCGCACCGTGTCCAATGGTGAAGGCCGTGATGCGCTTCAGGAAATCGATATGCGCGTCTTTCCAGATGCCCATGCAAAGCGGCGTGATGCGTCCTTCCGCCTGCACGCCCGTGGCCTCCATAATGACCATTCCCGCGCCGCCCAGCGCGCGCGAGCCGATATGCACCAGATGCCAGTCATTCGCAAAACCGTCCTGCGAAGAATACTGGCACATCGGCGACACGCCGATACGGTTGCGGATGGTCAGGCCGCGGAAGGTGACGGGGGTGAACAGTGGAACAGACATTTTAAATCTCTCAAGGTTTCAGGTTTTGCAGGAAGGCGTCAGCCTCGGCATGGCTGCGCAGACGGATATAGGAAACATTGCCCGTATTTCCAGCCCCGAAGATTTCTCCATATTCTTTTTTGCGCTTGCCATAGGTTTTCAGCAGCCAGACCATAATGCTGTCGGATGAAAACAATTTGCGCCATGTTTCGGTGTTTCCATTGCAAATCAGCAATTTGTCCCGCGCGCGGCGGACGGAACGCGACAGCAGCTGGCGGAACACCATGAAAAACGGCAGGTCGATCCAGATAAAGGTATCGGCATAGGGCCAGACCATGTCGCGGGTTTTCGAATAATTGCCCATGATGACCCAGCAGGGCATCTGCGATTTTTCAAAAACGCGCGCGCGGAAATCGTCCACCGCCCGCGTCTGCCAGTCGGGCAGCCAATGCAGCTCGTCAAGGTCGACCGCCTCGCAGCCCAGCCTGGCCGCAAGCTTTTTTCCGAAAGTGGTCTTGCCGGAACCGGTGCATCCGAGGATAACGATACGCTGCATGAAACACCCATAAAACAGGCTGCCAGTATAGCCTTTCTAAACCGCGATAAAAGCCCTAACATGGCGGCCAAAGGATGAAAAAAAATGTCCCGCACAGCCATGCCAAAAGGCGTTTACGCGCTCGGCTTCGTCAGCATGTTCATGGATATCTCGTCGGAGATGATCCACAGCCTGCTGCCGCTGTTTTTGACCGGCGTGCTGGGCGCATCTGCCCTGTCGGTCGGCATATTGGAGGGCATCGCGGAGGCGACCGCGTCGATCGTGAAAATATTTTCCGGCGCGGTCAGCGACTGGATCGGCAGGCGCAAGCCGCTGCTGCTGCTGGGCTATGGCCTTGCCACGCTGACCAAGCCGCTGTTCCCACTGGCCGACAGTTTTGCGACGGTGCTGACCGCGCGCTTTATCGACCGGATCGGCAAGGGCATCCGTGCCGCACCGCGCGATGCCTTCCTTGCCGACATCACGCCGGAGCCGATGCGCGGCGCCGCCTATGGCCTGCGGCAGTCGATGGACACGATGGGCGCGTTTATCGGCCCGCTGGCCGCGATGCTGCTGATGATCTGGACGTTCAATGATTACCGCACGGTATTCTGGATCGCCGTCATCCCGGCTTTGATCGTCATCCTGATCATCGTCCTCGGCATCCGCGAACCAGAACGCGCGACAGCGCGGGAGAAAAAAACATTCCCGTTGAAACCGGACCAGTTAAAACTGCTCTCGCCCGTTTTCTGGGGCGTGACTGCGATGGCATCCGTCCTGACGCTGGCGCGGTTTTCGGAAGCCTTCCTGATCCTGCGCGGCGACAGCATCGGCCTTGGCGCGGCCTTCGCCCCCGCCATCCTGATTGCGATGAACGTGGTGTATTCATTGTCCGCATGGCCGGTCGGCATCCTGTCCGACCGCATCGGGCGGCAGGGGCTGCTGGTGGCGGGCATCGCCATGCTGATTGTCGCCGATATGGTGCTAGCCTATGCAAATACCCCGCTGCTGGTATTTACCGGTGCGGGCCTGTGGGGGCTGCATATGGGGTTGACGCAGGGCATCATCACCGCCTATGTCGCGGGCAGCGTGCCGGCGCACTTGCGCGGCACGGGCTTCGGCGTTTACAATTTCGTGACCGGCGTGGTGCTGCTGCTGGCGAGCGTGATCGCCGGATACCTGTGGAGCGCCTACGGCCCGGTCGTGACCTTTGTCGGCGGGGCGGCGTTTTCGGCGATTTCTCTGCTGGGCTTCCTTGTCATGCGTCCGATACCCGGAAAGTGAGTGGCCATGAACGAACAGACATTGCAGGCATGGGAACTGGCGAGCTATGTCGTCACCGTCGTCGGCCTGCCCTATGCGATTGTCATGCTGGCCTATGATAACTGGAAGGAACGGCAGCAGGAGGACGAGGAGCTGTACCAGAAACTGGCGGAGGAATACGCCAAGTTCAACAACCTGCTGATCAAAAACGCCGACCTGCAGCTGATGACCGGCCATATCCCCGATGCCAGCCTGTCGGCGGAGCAGAAAGAGCGTAAATCGATCATTTTCGACATGCTGGTCGCGCTGTTCGAGCGCGCCTATATTCTGGTCTATGAAGACAACATGGACCGCCAGACAAAACGCCTCTGGGCGACATGGGAAGACTACATACAGGTCTGGTGCCGCCGCGAGGATTTCCGCGCCGCCCTGCCGGGGCTGCTGGTGGGCGAAGACCCCGGTTTTTCGACCTATATCCAAAAGGCCGCAAAGATAACCAAGGACAAGTGACCAACCAAAAGGGAGTGTAGGATGCCTGTACTTTATACCGCAAAAGCACATGTCACCGGCGGCCGCGACGGCGCGGGCGAGACCGACGACAAAAAACTGTCCGTCACATTATCGCGCCCGGGCGGTGCCGGCACGGGCACCAACCCCGAACAGTTATTCGCGATCGGCTATGCCGCCTGCTTCGCCGGCGCGGTCGGTTTCGTGGCCGGCCAGAAAAAGCTGGAGACCGGCACGATCAATATCCAGTCCGAAGTAACGCTCAATCAGGATGAAAAGGGGTTTTCGCTGGGCGTCATCCTGAACGTGCTGCTGCCCTCCCTCGACAAAGCGGAGGCGGCGGAGCTGGTGAAGGAGGCCGACAAGGTCTGCCCCTATTCCAAAGGCATCCGCGGCAACGTGCCCGTTACGCTGAAGGCGAACGGCGAACCCGTTTAAAGCTTCGGCACGGAATTATTGGGTGCAGGAGCAGGCTTCGCGATTTCCTGGGCCACATAATTGGCCAGCACGTCGAAATAACTGAGAATGGTCACGCCGGGCACAGTCCCGGCGTTTCCATGCTTGGCCTTGGGCGCATCGGCGCGGGCGAACAGGATATGCGTGATACCCTTCGCCTTCCAGTCCTCGACGATTTCCTTCATCACGGATTCGACCGGCGCGCTATTTCCCGCACGTTTCAATTCTTCCTCGGCTGCCAGCAGTTTTGCGGCTTGCGCGTCGTCGGGCGTCACCGCGCGGTCGCCGAAAATTTCCACGATGCGTTGTTTTGCGGGGCGCATATGGATGACGCCCAGTTTTGGCACATCTTTATATTGCGCCGCCAGCGCATCCGACAGGCGCAGGATCTTGCGCCCCAACGCCTTTTCCACGCCGTCATGAAAGCCGATCATCGACATGCAGGGCATGACAAGGATCTGCGCATCCGCCGCGCCCGCCGCCATGCCGTCGCCCGCGACTGCCTTGAACAATTCCTGTTTTTTGCCTTCGTCCTGCAACGCCTCGCCGCGCAAGGGGCGGCCGGGTTCCGACACCGCCTGCGCGTTCGGATAGGGCGCGGCGCTTTGCAGCGTGTAATCCACGCCCTTCAGTGATTCCGCCAGCCGCGCCGAGAATTCGTCATAGCTGTCAGGGTTTAATGCACCGAAAGCGGCGATGGTGATTTTTTTTGCCATTATGCCTTTTCCTTTAATTTATCAATCCAATGGTGGCGCGGGTAATCGCGCGCAATCGCTTCGCGCAGCCAGAGCCTGTCGCCGTTATCGAGCAACGGCAGCAACGATTCAAAATCCTGTTCGTCCTTGGCGCGCGGGTGTTTCGATTTATACAGCAGCGGCACGACGGCGGGCAATGCCTCGCCGCGCAGGAAGCGCGTGTATTCCAGCTTCACATGCGCGTTGCGGCGGTACAGCCAGTCATTGCCGTCGAATTCGTTCAACAAAACCTCCAGCGTAAAGCCGTCGGTGAAATAGGCGTAAAGCTCGTGGATGGGCAGCAGCAGCGGTTCCCCCGCCCAGCGGAACAGCTGGCCGCCATGCGCGTATTCGATGCGGCCGAGCTGAGGCAGTTTCAGCAGCAGGGCCTGTTCGCGCCGGTCAATGGCGATTTCGATATCCTTGTGCGGGCGCGACTGGAAACCGAGGCGCAGGTCGACCGCCCAGCCGCCCGCGATCCAGTAATCGCCGGGAAAATCCGTCAGCCGCCGCCGCACCTCTTCCACTTCTGGAAACATTGCGCAAATTCCCTTCCGTCACGACCTTAACACAACCCATGCGCTTCTATAAGATGGGCTGGCATTTAACCGCCTGAAAGGCATTTTTCACATGTTCAAATCACTTGCATTCGCCGCCGCGCTGTTTCTGCTGTCGCCGTCCCTGTCCTTCGCCGCCGCACCCGCGCCGGAAGGCATCATCGGCACCATTCTGGAGGTGGAGGGCGCAGGCACCGTCACGCAGCCCGGCAAGCAGCCCGTGGCCGCCGCCGTCAAAACCCGCGTGCATATGAACGATGTCATCGCGACGGGGCCGAAGGGGCGCATCTTCATCCTGTTCATCGACAACACGCAATTCACGCTGTCGGAAAATTCGAAACTGAAGGTCGATAAATACGTGTTCGATCCGCAAAACCCCGCCGTGAACAAGGGTACGTTCAACGTCATGCAGGGCGCGTTCAAATACACCAGCGGCCAGCTGGCGAAGAAAAAAGACCCCGATGTTTCCATCAACACGCCCTACGGCAATATCGGCGTGCGCGGCACGGTCGTGCTGGGCGGCCGCGTGAAGGATGCCTACGGCGTGCATGTGCAGGAAGGCCGCGTGCAGGTGCGCAACGACGCGGGCGCGGTGCTGGTCGATAAGGGCAACGGCACGATGATCAAAAGCCGCGCGGAAAAACCCAGCAACCAGGCGCCCTTCCCGCCCGAATTGCTGAACGTACTGCAGACGGGCGTGTTCCTGATCGCGGGCGACCAGCTGATGAAAAACCTGCCCGGCTTCATGGGTGAAAACCTGAAGCTGCAAGAACAGTTCAAGAGCTTCCAGCAGTTGAACGGCCTGCTGCCGGGCGGCGGCAACCTGCCGATCCCGGGCGTGCCCGGCGGCGATAACCCGGTTCCGAAGCTGAAGGGCCCCGGCAACCTGCTGAAGAAATTTCCCTTCTAAGGAAAACGACTGACCAAAGAAAAAGGCCGGGAAGGAATTCCCGGCCTTTTTTTATTCTCTTACGACCAGCTGTCGTAGCGCGACGCGCGGGGTTTCGGGCGCAGCAGTTCCTTCAATCCCTCGTCTTGCGTGAAATCGGGATATTTCTTGATGATGCGCTGCGCGTGATCGACGGTCGCATCGTTGGGGCGCGTGAGCGTCAGGCGTTTCAGGCGCACGTCTTCGTCATAGGCGCGCGTGCTGACGATTTCTTCGCCGTCGCTGGCGATCTGGGTGATGCCGATGTCGAAGGCATCGAGCAGCCCGCCCACGAACAGCGATTTAGATTCATAACGGCTGGATTCTTTCGCCAGCTTGCGATCCAGCGTGTCTTCAACGAAAATCACGTTGTATTCTGTGTTGGACGGGCCCGCCACCAGTTTCCAGCTTTCCAGCGCGCGCGTGCGCTTGGCGATGTCGAAATCCTTCTCGACATGGCTTTTGGGTTCGGGGAAGGCTTCCTTGGTGATGCTGAATCCGTAACCGTCGCTGTGGCGGAATTCCTGTTCCTTGACCGCAATCCCGGCGGCGTTGAACACTTCTTTCAGGTAGGCGCGGTTTTTCTTCTGCGAGCCCTGGCTGCGCATGAAAATGTCCACATCGCGGATCGGGCGGTTGTTGAACAGATCGCGCAGCGCACCGCCCGCGATCACCGCCTCGGTCGAGCCTGCGGCATGGAACGTCGCCAATACCTTGCGCCATTCCTGCGGGATCTGTTCGATGCGCTTATCCACGAAGCGGCCTTCGACGAAGGCTTGCCCCGCGACAGGATCATTTGCAGCCGGCGACACGGCCGAGGGTGCGACTTCCTCCCACGGCTGGCCGTTGCTGCGCAAGCCGCCCTGCCGCAGCAGCTGCACGTAACGCAGGTATTTATCGGCCTCTGCCGCGCGCAATTGCGCCATGTCGTCTTCGGTGGGATGCGCGCCCCATGTGGCCAGCAGGCGGATCATGGGCGCGTCTTCGCGCATCAGGGCCAGACGCAGATGTTTCCATTCGGGCGGGTCCTGACGGTTCTGCCAGAAGGCCTTGTCGAAAAACTCGCGCGCCTCGGCAATGTCGCCCTTGGCCACGATTTCGGACAGCGCGTCATCGAAACGGCCGGGTTTCGGCCAGGGCTTGGGGGGTGTGACCATTGTTGCGCATACCTTGCATGAATCGGGATCGGGGGCTGACCTAAAAATAGGATAGTCCGGCGCATTATGTCAATATGTTTTTAATATTTTAAATCAGTAGCTTAACCAAGTCGCGGCAGGTTTTGCGGCGCGGATTTCAACATCGGCAGGGAATCCGCTTTTTCCGCCGCCGCATTGAACACTGCTGCAATCGGCAGCTGCGGCGCGGCTTCGGGGTTGAAACTGTCGCTGAGTGCGCCCCCGCCCGTCTTGACCCAATCCTTCACCGCACCGAACGCGTTTTGCAGCATACCGGTTTTGGCAAGCCACGCGCCCAACGCGCCGGTCGCAGTACCCGCGAGGAAGGATATGCCCGCGCTTTTGGCGCGGCTGCGGTCGATGAATTTCACGGCGGCGCGTTTTTCCTTGGGCCCGGTAAAACGCTCGGTCAGGTAATCCTTGCCGTAGTTGTAAATGCCGCTCGCCGTACCTGTGGCGAGCGCCAGCAGCGCCAGCCCGCCGAAAGTAGAAACGCCGCCGATCATGCCCGCGACCCAGGTGATGGCGATCAGGCGGAATGTGCCGGAAACGATGCGCCCCGCGATCATATCGGCCGCCTTGCGCCCGACGCTTTTGATCACGTTGCGGAAACGGTTACCCTCCGCCCGCCATGCCTTCAGGATATCGCCAAAGCCCGCGACATCGACGCCTTTTTCAAACAGCTTGGCCTTCAGCGGTCGTTTCTTTGCGTCGGCGGCGGCGGTTTCGGCGGGTGCCGGATTGTCGTTCGCGGGCGGCGGTGGTGTTTCGGCGGGTGCAGGAACTGAAACGGGCGCGGGTGCGGGCTCGGCGACAGGCACCGCTGCCTCTTCCTTTTTCTCGGGCGGAGGCGGCGGGGGCGCAGGGTCTTTTTCAGGCGGCTTCACCTCTGCCATGCCTTGTCCTTTTGCCGATTTAATGGAGGTTTATTTATACCGAATATGAATAACCCTGCCTAGTGGCTTTGATTTTTCCCATATTTGCGATGGCCAAAAAGGGGTAGAATAAAGGATGAGAGGAATGTGAAGCATGACCCGCAAAATTTTGTTCGCCCTGATTCTCGCTGCCCTGCTGCTGCCCCGTGCTGCCGGCGCGCAAACGCCGTTCCGTTTTGAATCGATCAAGGCCTATAACGACATGCGCGCCATGGTGGAAAGCCGTTTCAAACTTGGCAGCGACCGCGACGACCTGCGCCGGGTTTTCGTGGAGGAAGGCAAGGCGACACAAGTGATCCGCCCCACCCGCGACACGACCGAAAAATATATCTACGACATCAACCTGTGCGGCTTTTACATTTTCCGCTGGAACATTTCCGCCGATTACGACGATGACGGCAAGTTGTTGCAGGCCTATGTGAACGGGCTGCCGGTATTTATGGCCGGTACGCCGCAGCTGGAGCCCAAGGGGCTGGGCGGGAAGACACGTTACGCGTCGGCCGACCGCCCGCGCCCGCAAGTGACCAAGGGGAAGAAAAAAGTTACGTTCATGCAGCTGGATATCGACGGCGACCCCGCCACCATCGACGACCAGTTCGCCACCGGCCACGGCCCCAGCCGCGCCGACCCGTATTTCCTGGATGCGGGCGTGTCATACAAGGATGTGGAGGTATGGCGGTCGATCTATGACGCGGATGACACAGCCACCATCGCGGATTACAACAGTTGCAACAAACCGGAAATTCCGCCGGAAATAAAAGACCTGCTTAAACTGCCGCTATGATCATGAACGGCGCGGTGCAGGCAATATCCACCATGCCGCGCCCGCGGTTTGAAATCCCGCGCCCGGACAGCAACGGCAGCGAAACCCCCGCCGCCGCATAATCGCAATCGCCGGAAATATCGGCGACCGCCGGTTCCAGCGCCAGCAGCGAAAACACGCCGCTAATATTCACGCGGTGCGCGCCGCCGGCAAAAAACCGCACCGCCGGTTCCAGCTTGTCGTCATAAAAAACCGCGCTTGTGAAATTGGCGCGGGTTTTCAGTTCCGCATGTATTTCGCCGAAATTCGCCAGTTCGTGATCGCGCCTGCCGCCCAGAAATCCGAACAGGTGCAGTTCGTGCCAATTCCAGTCACGCACACCGTTCAGGCAAAAACGCAAATCCGTTTCATCCTGATTGTCCTTGAACACAACGGGCGTACCGGAGGAGCCGGAATCGCCGTCGCCCGCCCACAGGACAGGTTTCAGCGCGTATTCGATACCGCCATCGACGGCCACCTGCGCAACCCCCGCAAGGCCAAGGCGCGCAACATCGCCCGCCAGCAGCGGCGCGGCCATGACAGGCCCCACCAGCACCAGCCGGTCAAAACCCGCGTCATGGGATTGCCAGTCGAACATTACGGCTTCGGCGCGGAAGGCTTGCGCGGCGGTGCAGATGCCGCCGGTGCCTGCGTGAAGTAATTCAGGATCGACGGCTTGCGCTCCGTCTCCATATCCGGCCACACATCATATGATGTGGCATAGCCGGGCAGTTTCTTGACCTGTTCGAGGAACGCATCGGAGCATTCGAGCAGCAGCACGGGCGCGCCCGCGACCGGGTCCTTGAAATCATGAAAATGCACCTGCTCGCCCTTGGCCGCCGCAAGCCCTGCGACTGCACGGCCCAGTTTGTCGCGATTGGAAACCACATCGACGATGCTGCCGTACATTTCGGCTTCGATCACATGCACCTTCATGAAAATGCTCCTGGATAAAAATGAATCGGTTGAAGACCGATTTATAGCAGGCAGCAGCGCCAGCTGGCTAGTAGCCTTTCAGCGTGATTTTGAACGTCGTGCCGGCTTCGCGGCCGATCAGGGCGATATCGCCGCCATAGGCCTTGAGCAGCGAGCGGGTGATGACAAGACCCAGCCCCGTGCCGCCCTGTTCGCGGCGGGTGGTGAAAAACGGCGTGAACAATTTTGCGGCATTGCCCGCCGAAATGCCCTGCCCGTTGTCGCGCACGGTCAGTTCCATTTTGTGTTCCCACGATTCCGCCGCGATATAAACCTTGGTCGCGCCGTGCTGCAGGCTGTTTTCGATCAGGTTCACCAGCACGGTTTCAAGGATATCGGGGCCGATCGCGGCGAGCCACGGGCCTTCGGGATGCGTGACCGTCACGCGCGGGGCATAGCGTTTTTCCAGCAGTTCCAAAAGCGGCGACATATCGGTGAATTCATCGCCTGCCTGCAGCACATCGGCGCGCGCCAGTTCGAGCAGGCGGGAGACGAGGATTTTCAACCGGCCCGTATCCTGCGTAATGTTTTCCATGAACCGGCGGCGCTGTTCGGGTTCCATGTCGTTCGCATGGTCGTTCAGCAATTCGACCGCGCCCTGTATCGCCGTCAGTGGTGTTTTAAATTCATGCGCGACATGCATGGCGAAGCTGCGGATATATTCCGAGCGCGCCTCGATGGTGGCGGACATATGCGCGAAGCTGTCGGTCAGCGCCGCCAGCTCGCGGATGGGCGGCGCGGGCAACACATCCGGCCGCGCCTCGCCCTTTGATACCGCCTGCGCATGGCGCGTCAGGCTGCGGAGCGGCTTGCCGATCAGGGTCGCCAGCACCCAGGCGATGCCGCCCGTCATCAGGAGCGCGATCACCGCCGCCAGAAAAACGCTTTCGCGTTCGTCATATAATGTCTTGAGCACGTTGCGCGGCGAGCGCGACAGGTAGGCAATTCCCAGCACGCGGTCATTAACAACCACCGGCATCGCAACGAACACGCGCGTATCCGTGCCGCGGCTGAGCGATGCCAGCGCGGGGCGCGGTTCATCGGATATGCGCTGGCGCAGCGCGCTTGTGTAAAGGCCGGTCATGGCGCGCGCGACTTCTTCGGTATGGGCGAGCGACAGGTTCATTTCCCCCGCCCCCGCCACCACCGTGCCGTCGAAATCCAGCATCCGCATGCTGGCAAGCGTGCTGAATTTCGCTTCCTGCAAAACGGATTCAAGGCGGCGGCCCGCCGTCAGCGCGGCGGGATCGGGCTTGTGCGCCGGATGTACGGCATCTGGACGCGGCGGCAAAATGGGCGCGGTGCGCAGGTCGATGGTGGGGGGATAGGGCTTGAACCGCGCATCCAGCACGGGCGGTTTTTCCGTCACGGGGCGGCCGTAATCTTCGGCGACATTCTCGCCGTTCAGCGCGTCTTTATATAGCGCCGACATAAACACGCCCTGCGCGATCAGCTCGGCCTCGGTCTGGCGCACCAGTTCGTTTTCAAACAGGCGAAAAAAATAAACGCCCGACAGCGGCAGCAGCAGCACGATCAGCAGGATGACGGCGAAAACGGCCTGCAACCCGATGGTGAAGCGTTTTTTCACGCGCAGGTCCCGAGTTTATAACCGATGCCGTGAACGGTTTCGATCACGTCATGGATCTCGTGCAGCGCGAATTTCTGGCGCACGCGGCGGATATGGCTGTCGATGGTGCGGTCGGCGACCGTGATATCGCCATAGGCGCGGTCCATCAATTCATCGCGGGTGAAGACGCGGTCATGGCTGCGGAACAATGCCAGCAGCAGCATGAATTCGGTTGCAGTCAGGGCGACCGTTTTGCCGTCGCACAGCGCCGTATAGCTGGCAGGGTCGATCGTGACCTTGCCATGCGACATTTTTTGCGGTGTATCGGAAACGGGCGAAGACGGCGCGGTGCGGCGTTTCAAAATCGCGTTGATGCGCGCGACCAGTTCGCGCGGACTGAACGGTTTCGTCACGTAATCGTCGCCGCCCAGTTCAAGCCCGATGATGCGGTCGATTTCTTCGTCGCGCGACGACAGGAACAGGATCGGCACATCGCTGGATTTACGAAGGGTGCGGCAGACCTCCAGCCCGTCCAGTTCCGGCATGGAAATATCCAGCACCAGCAGGTCCGGCATATGCTTCGCCGCCATGTCGAGCGCCTGACGGCCATCGGCCGCCTGCACCACGCCCATGCCCGCCTTTTCCACCGCAAAGGCCACCACCTCGCGGATATGGGGGTCGTCATCGACGACGAGGATTTGTTTTGCCATTTTTACTCTCAAAATTGACTATACAGCTCCCTTTTAGCGGATTCCCGGAACGATGTCACGGCTGGGGAGACCCAATAGCGGATAATCTGCCAGTGAATGGCGGCGGTGAGCGAGCCGGTAACGCCAAAGAATAAAGAAAACGTGCCGAATTCCCACGACATGAATCTTCTATCGAAAATAAATGCAACACCAAGCCCGTTTAACAATGCGAGCAGGAAGCCCATAACAATATACATCCATAAAGACGGTGGACTTATTCGCCAGTGTCTCCATATCAGAAACAGACATAATCCGGGCAAAGCCAAGACGTTTCCGACAAGGTCAATGAAAGCAATCAAAGGCAAATCGACATTCTCGAAATTGAATTGATCCACCACAAGCATGAAAGCCAGCGAAGTAACAAAGCCTGCCAACAGCGATGCCGGTAAAAGTCCGAGAAAGCGAAATATGAAGGAAACTGTTCTTGAGCAAAAATTCCGCAGTTTGAAGTTCATCACCATTTTCAGTGACCCGCCAGCCTTTCCTTCCGCCACGTCCAGCTGCGCCAGTCTGCCGTATCGCGCGCAAGGCTGTCTTCCATGTCCTCCAGCATCACACGGGCATAAGCGGGGTTCCAACCATCTTTAAGTTTGGCTAAATACCACCGTAGTGCGGGAATGGCGTCGGGACCGATTTCACGTATGTAACTGTAATCAAGTGCCACGCCCTTGCCGCCGACTTCGCGGGCATGGCGGACGTTGTATTGCGCGATCATGCCGCCGAAATCCATGAAGCAGCAGGCATAAAGCAACCCCGCCAGCACCAGTGCGTTTACGTTGATGAGCCACATATTGCTGCGGTTCAGGTATATGCGCGCCAATATCAGCAGCAGCCCCACCGCCACCAGCCCCATCCAGATCAGCGCCGCCACGCGCAGATATGTGAGCGAATAGGATTCGACGTAGTTCAGCGTGCGGTCGATGGAGGATACGACAAGGAACACGTTTTGCAGCACCCAGACCGTCACCAGCGCGGTTGCGGCATTCGATCGCAAAGCGGCCTGCGCGTTGTCAAACGTCAGCAGCACATAGCCGCCCGCCAGCAACGCGGTCACGATCAGCGGATATGCGCCCGCATGCGCGTATTGCGCGAAATTCATGCCCGCCGGGAAATTCCCCTGCCCCGTCCACAGAAAGGCAAGGTCAAGCCCGTTCTGGATCGCAAAAATGATATTGAACAGCACCAGCGAAAACACCAGCGACCGGCGGCTGACCCATGCGGCCGTGCCGACACCCGCCAGCGACATCGTGACCGGTTTCGACAGCGCAAAGCGCGGGCGCAGCAGCGCCCAGATCACGGCGGCAAAGCCCGCCCAGAACAACCAGCGCCCGGGCGACAGGAAAATTTCCGCCCAGTATCCCCAGTTGAGCTTCGCCAGCAACTGGCCCAGCACAGGGTTCGCTTCGCTGAACAGGTAAATGAAAATACCCGCCAGCGTGACGGGGAAAACGGCATAAACAACCCCGCGCCGGATGCCCCCGCGCGGCAGTTTCAGGCGCAAGACAGCTTTTTCCGTGCGTTTCGCATCGCGCCGCCATTGCGACAGGGTGCGGAGCGCAAGGCGCAGCATATCCTTGCCCAGCAGCACGGCATTCATGGCGTGGTCGCGTTTATGCAGCACCAGCAGCGTGGCGATGCCGCCCGCGAACAGCCAGAGCGTGAGGCGTTCCGGCGCGTTCATCATGGCGACCGACAGCGCGATCAGCGCGGTTGCGATCACCTGCGCGGGTTTATGGCGCACCAGCGCGGGTTGCAGCAGGCAGAGCGTCGAGATCAGCAGGAAGGCGAACAGCCCCGCCGTCCACCCCGCCGCCGCATGGCCATAAAAAAACCAGTCGGCAAAGCCGGTCAGCGCAAGGCATGCCCCCAGCTTTGCCGCGATCGTGGGGCGCAGGCTAGCGGCGCGCATGGTCGCGCCCGTCGCCGCCGGCGCAGGAGGCAAGCCATGCCTGCGCCGCGACGGCGTAGAGGAAATCGTGGAACTGTTCTTCCCGTTTGCGCCGGAAAAACTCTGCGGCGGGAGGGATGAGGAGCGAGAGGAGCGGCAAAGCCGCCGATGCGATAAGTGTTTTCATGCTACCCATCCTGCACCCCGGATGTGCAAGGGTGATGGCGATGCTGTGACATTATAAAGGCGTTTTTGTGCAAATTTCGTGCAGGCGCAAAAAAAGACGCGCATTCAATGGGGTATGAATGCGCGCCGTTCGGGCAGGGTCATGTGTGTGGAGGAGGTATCCTATCTGCGCCAGTCGGCCCAGATGTTGTCAAATTTGCGGTCATTTTCCCGTGCGGCCTTCGCCGTGCAGTTGCAGACATTGCTGCCGTAATTGTCGGATGCCGCCATCATCAGCTCGTAAAGCGTGCCGGTCGGGATGGCGGTTGCCATGATATCCTCCTATGCTTGCAATGTTTGCGATTCCATGAATTTTTGCGCGTTGAAGCTGTCGATCACGCGGTCAAACTTGCGCGCCATGTCCTTGGACAGGGGCGACAGCTGGGCGACCGTGCGCTCGCCGTCGTTGCGCAGGATTTCCGCCTCGACCGGGATGTCGATCGAGCCCTGCAGCAGGCTGAAGCGCAGCGTCATTTTTTCGACCTTGCCGGGCACCATTTCCGGTACGGCGGCCTGTTCGTAATAAACGCGGCCGACATTCCATTTGTGGTCGGGGGTGTCAAACGCGATGCCGTTGCGGCTCCAGTCATGCACCTTGTATCCGCGGCGGCCGATCATGACCTGCACCTGCATGCCGTCATGGCGCGGCGCGCGGCGTGAATCGACGTTGATGTTGGCGTTGGCGGCGGGATTGAACAGGCCGAGGCTGCTGATGATGTTGTCGAACATGTTATAAATCTCCTTCATCTTTTTTCTCTTTTATTTGTCAGGCGTTCGCGCCGCCATCCACATTCAGCGTCGTGCCGGTGATGTAGCCTGCTTCCGGCGAGGCGAGGAAGGCGACGGCAGCCGCGATTTCCTCCACCTTGCCGTAGCGTTTCAGGGGCAGGCCGGATTTCAGCATATTGGCCATGTCGGTGTTGTCGGGGTTCATGTCGGTATCAATCGGACCCGGCTGTACGGTGTTGACGGTCACGCCACGCGCGCCGAAATCATGCGCCCAGCCGCGCGAATATCCCGCCACCGCCGCCTTCGTCGCCGCATAGCCGGACGCGCCCGCAAACATCGCGCGGTCGCCCATGATGGAGCCGATGGTGATGATGCGGCCATTGTCGTTGATGACTTTTGCGGCGGCATCGACGGCAGCCGCCACGCCATGCACGTTCACGGCGAACTGGCGGTCGAGGTTGGCGGCAATTTCGGCTTCGGTGCCATTCGCGCCCAGCACAGCGACACCCGCGTTGTTCACAAGGATGTCGAGACGGCCAAATTGTTTCGCGGTTTGCGCAACCGCTGCGGCAACGGCCTTGCGGTCGGCGGAATCGGCCTGGATGGCGACGGCCTCGCCGCCTTGCGCTTTAATTTCCTTCACAACCGCTTCGGCCTTGTCCTTGCCGTTCACATAGGTGATGGCGACTTTTGCGCCGTCGGCAGCCAGACGTTTTTGCAATCGCAGCGCCGATGCCGCGCGAGCCACCGGTGACGAGTGCCGCTTTGCCGGAGAGTTTGTTTTCGTTTTTCATGATGGTCTTCCTTTGTGTGTGTATGTGTTGAATTTCGGGGGCACATTTATTTCTGTACCAATAAGTACAGTATGCGCAGAGGAATCGGCCCGGGTCAACGGAAATATGTACCGATTAGTAAAAAACTTTTGGTGTCTAAATAAATACAATAATATCAATTATATATTATATGATATTTTCACGCCGCGCTTACCGGACAGTACATAATACCCTTCTGGACAATATAATCACAAAATGATATTATACTAATAGATACATATTTAACGGGAGAATCATCATGTCCGCCGGACGCCCGAGAGAATTCAATTTTGACGCTGCGCTCGACCGTGCGCTCCATGTTTTCTGGAGCAAGGGATACGAAGGCACATCGCTGCCCGACCTGACCGAGGCGATGGGCATCAACCGCCCCAGCCTGTACGCGACCTTCGGCAACAAGGAAGAACTGTTCCGCAAGGCGCTCGAGCGTTACGCATCGGAATCGAAAAAACGCCTTGATGAAACGCTCGACCAGCCGACCGCCTATGCCGCTATCGAAAAGCTTCTGTACGGCATGGCCGACGGCTCCGCCTGCCCCAAATCGCCCAAGGGCTGTTTGCTGGTGCAGGGCGCATTGGCCTGTGGCGAAGAAGCGCAGCCGATCAAGGAGGAACTGGTGCGCCGCCGCCAGGCCGCCGAAACCGCCATGCGCCGCAGGTTCGAACGCGGCATCGCGGAGGGCGACATCCCCCCCACCACCAGCGCGTCCGACCTTGCGCGGTTTTACGCCACCGTCATGCACGGCATGTCGATCCAATCGACCGGCGGCGCGAGTGCCGACGACCTGCGCGGCGTGGCACAATGCGCGCTGATGGCGTTTCCGAGGAAGTAACAGGAAGAATAGATAATACGGCTCAAGCGCCGTCAGGCCAGAACGATTTCTTGTTCTGCCGCCATCGTTATTCTAAAAACGTCAGTTGCGACCAGCGGTGTTCCCAGCGCTTTTGGGCAAGGCGCGCGCGGTATTGAGGCAGCCTTGTTTGAAAGAGCGGTGTCGGGCGCACAATCATGCTGAACAAATCTTCCAGCCCGAATGGCGCCAGAATGTGCAACGCGCCATTGGCATCCATGCGCGCCGCTACAGCCGTTGCCGTTTCCGTCCAGTTCATCAGGCCCTCTTCTGTATTCTTATAGGGCGTATCAATCCCCGCCTTGATATGCATGCGGGCCTGGTTTTTGCATGACCACGGGACGTCCGGCATCATTTGCGCGAGTTTTCCGTCGTAAAGCTTCTCGGTTTGCTCTGAAATATCGCTGTCGTCATGATACACGACATCGACATCTTCAGGCATCAACGGCGCAAAGCCGCATAAACGGTCCCACACATAAGACCGGATAAAACCTGCGCCGACACAGCAATCAGGCAGGCATAACCGCGAGGCCGCGCGCAAAACGTCACATCGCCAGGCATCCTCGCGCAACAGATCGCATAATTGTTGTTCATTTCGCATTTTGTTTCCGGTTACCGCTGGGATCACAGCACCCCGTATTCTACGGTGCAGAAAACTGTTTTCAAGCCATGTCGCGCACAAAAAACGGGAGGCGTCCGTTGCAGGAGCCTCCCGTTTTCATTCAGGGCAGCAAGCCGCCTGAAATCTAGTTCATCAGGTCGTCGGAGCCGCGACGGATGCGGGAGCCTGCGTCTTCGTCTTCGAGGTCGAGCGCATCTTCTTTCTCTAATTCTTCGTCCTCCTCGTCGGAGGCTTCCAGTTCGTCTTCGGACTCATCATCGGCAAGCTCCAGATCGTCTTCTTCGTCATCCAGATCGTCGGTTGCGAAGCGGCCGGTGTCTTCGAGGTCTTCGTCGTCATCGCGGATGGTGTCATCCTTGCGATCCGAAGCATTTTTGCCTTTGAGCGGTGCAGATTTGGGCGTGGAAACGCTACGGGAGGTTTCATTGTTGCGCATGGTCTGTTCCTTTTCGAAAAACGTCATAGATGCGGGCCGGTCTCCCTTACGCCCGTACAACTACTGCGCGGCGATTCCGGTTCCCTGCGGGCCGTCGCAAAAGAGCATAGCGTTTTCCGAAAATTCGCCCATCAGCGTTTCCAGCGCGCTGCGGAAGTTTTCCTGCGGCAGGTTCTGGTTGGCGACGACCAGCTGTTTATGGTCCTGCGCATGGGGATGTGACCACGCGACGATATCCGCACCGTTCGCGCCATAAATTTTGAAAAAGCGGCTGTCGTTGAAGGCGGCAGCATGGATGGTTGTCGGCATTCCCGTTCTCCGGTCTGTGAGGACGCGATATCGCACACCCCGCAAAGCGGCGGGACGCGATTCGGGTTCCTTATAAACGGAGAGATAGGTCAGCCGAGCGCGGTTTCAACCAGCAGTTTCACGTTGAGCGCGATGATGACGGCGGCAATCGCCCAGCAGGTAATTTTCAGCCAGAGCGGAATGACCAGCGCGCCCATTTTCTTTTTGTCGGACACGAATTTGACCAGCGGCACAACTGCAAAGGGCAGCTGCATCGACAGCACGACCTGGCTGAGGACCAGCAGTTTTCCCGTCTCCCCCTCGCCATACATGCCGATCACGACCAGCACCGGCAAAATCGCCAGCGCGCGCGTCGTCAACCGACGGATCCACGGTTTCAATTTGATATGAAGGAAACCCTCCATCACGATCTGCCCCGCCAGCGTCGCGGTGACGGTGGAATTCAGCCCCGATGCCAGCAGCGCAACCGCGAACAGCGTCGATGCCATCGCAACACCCAGCGCGGGCGAGAGCAATTCATAGGCCTGTTCGATGCTGGCAACCTCGCCCTTGCCGTAGAAAACGGTGGCGGCCACGATCAGGATGCTGGCATTCACGAACAGCGCGAGCATCAACGCCAGCGTGCTGTCGATGGTCGCCCACTTCAGCGCGTGTTTGCGGCCTTCGTCGGTGCGGTCGAAATTGCGGGTCTGCACCAGCGACGAATGCAGGTAAAGGTTATGCGGCATCACGGTCGCGCCGATGATGCCGATTGCGATATACAGCATCGCGGGGTTGGTCACGATTTCGGCGGTCGGCTGGAAAAACCCGCCCATGACGGCAGCAATCGCCGGCTGCGACAGCGCGATTTCGACGATGAAGCAGGTAAAGATGACGCAAAGGAGTGAAATCACAAACGCCTCCAGCCAGCGGAAACCCTTTTGCATCAGCATCAGCAGCAGGAACACATCCAGCGCCGTGATGATCGCGCCCAGCATCAGCGGAATGCCGAACAGAAGCTTGAGGGCAATCGCCGTGCCGATGACTTCGGCCAGATCGCAGGCGATGATCGCCAGTTCGCACAAAAACCACAGCGCGAGCGACACGGGCTTGGAATAATAATCACGGCAGGCCTGCGCAAGGTCGCGCCCCGTCGCGATGCCAAGGCGCGCACACAAAGACTGCAGGATGATCGCCATGATGTTCGACAGCATGACGACGGCCAGCAGCGTATAGCCGAATTGCGAACCGCCCTGCAGCGACGTCGCCCAGTTGCCGGGATCCATGTAGCCGACCGACACCAGATAGCCCGGGCCGGAGAAAGCAAGGAAGCTGCGCAGCCATGATTTGCCGCGCGGCACGGCCACGCTGCCATGCGCCGCGCCAAGGCTGGGCTCGGCTGTGGTGGCGGCGGGCGGGGGCGGCGGGGTGGTCATGGTCATCTTCTAAAAATGCTGGAATACGGGCTGCGGCGCAAACGCGCTCTACAAACCGTTTTACAGATATTTAGTGCCCCCGCCAATGGCAAAGCGGAGGGTATAAAAAATAACCATTGATTTCATTGGCTTGTGGCTACCGGCCGGCGTCGGGCGCGGCGCTACGGCGGCGCAGGCGTTCGACCTTCATATAGCTGTCGCGGAAATGGTGCTTTTGCCGCTCCAGCGCGTTGCGGAATTCATAGGGTGCGCGGATCGGCGGCAGGCGGAAATCATTCGCCTCGATACAGCGGATATGCAGCGTGCCGTAATCGAAAAGGCGGCCGATAAGGCTTTGCTCCACATCGTCGCTGGCCAGCTGTTCGATATCCACTTCCTGTGAGCGGATCATGAAGAAACCCGTCTTGTAAATCAGCCGCTCGCTGGTCAGCAGGATTTCGGTCGTGGCGCGTTTCAGCAGCATCCAGAAAAACAACCACGCGCCGATGAACAGCCCCGCACCAAACGGCAGCATGGTTTTGTGGTGCAGGTATTTTTCAAGCGCGTATTGAACGCCAGCACCCGCGGCCAGGCAGGCCAGCAGCGTGAACAGGCACATCGCGGTGTAGAACGGATGGAACACGCCATCGCGCACCGCCGTTTCGCCCGGCATCAGCGTTTTGCGCATGAAGCGGCTGATGCGCGGCGCAACATCGGCCATTCGCGGCGGCAGCGCCATGCTAGATGCCTGTGGCGTGCTTGACGACATCGGCGATTTCCTTGGGGTCGGCTTCACGGCGCAAAATCAGGCCGATCGACAGGATGCCCGTCACCTTGCCGTCGCGGTTTTTCACCAGCAGGCGGCTGACCCTGAATCTGCGCAGCTTTTCGGCGGCATCCGACAACAGGTCGTCTTCGTTGCAGTAGCAGACGCGGGTTGACATGTAATCGCGCACGCGCACCTCCAGCGGGTTTTCGCCCCGGGCGATGGCGCGGATAACGATGTCGCGGTCGGTAATCACGCCTTCCAGATCGTTGCGCGTGCCGACCGGCAGCAGGCCGCAATCGATGAATTTCATCAGTTCAGCCGCTTCCTTCAGCGTCGCATCGGGATCGATCAGGACGGGATTCGCCGTCATGACATCGCGTACTTTTACTGTGTTCATGGCGGCCTCCTGCCTTGTATGTGCTATTTTCATACAAGCATATTCCTGCATGCAGGCGCTTGATTTGCGTCAAGCGCCGGAAGACAGAATGATACGGACAGCCCTAAATTTGCGGGATTTTAGCGGGCGGGTGCCTTGGCCTGCGGTTCCTTGACCGCAAGGCTGTAGGCGACGACCTGCGTTTCGCCGGCTGCCACCGGCACCAGCATATCGCCCAGCGACTTCGCGCGTTTTTCGCCGGGTTCGGTCACAAGCCCCACGGCCTGGAAGAAGTTTTCGACCAGCCCCTTAACATCGGCGGGTTTCAGCAGCCCCTGTTCACCGCGCAGCGTTGCACCCGATTTCAGGAAATCGTTCACCGCTTTTGTCGCCTGCGGGTCGGTTGCCGCGACATAGACGGTGTTCGCGCCCGCGATACCATCCGGGATGGCGGCGGGGCCCACGATCAGCGTTTTGCCCGCGATTTTATCCTCGATCACGGGCATGAAAACTTTTTTGCCTTTATGCGCGGCTTCGACCACCGTCAGGCTGAAGCCGGAGGCATGCTGGCGCGTCAGCAGCTGCATCGCCGTGCGCAGTTCGGGCGACAGCTTCACATCGGGCGCGATCTGGTTCGGCAGGTCGCGCAGGAACATCGACACGCGCTGCGGCCCGCGCAGGCCCGCGACCACCGTTTTGAAATCGGCCAGCACTGGGTTGTCCTTGGGCGCGACATCATAGACGGCGACGGCCTTGAAGGATTCGGAAAGCGATTTTTTCGGTGCGGTCATATGCCCATTCCTTTGCGCAGCGAATCTGCCTTAAATCGTTGCTATCGCTATATTAGGGAAACGAGGTTAACGGAGTGTTAATACGAATTTTCTAGACTGAAACCATCAACGCCTGCCATGCGTTGGGATATCGCCGCATCTGCCGTCATCCGTGGGAATTCCATGCGCTTTTCGTTTATCTTGCTGTTATCGATGATGATTTTCACGGCATCGGCGCATGCCGATAAAATATCGCCGCGCGGCGATGTGGCGGGCAAGCTGACGACCTATAATATCGTCGCCGACGAAGACCTTTACGACATCGCGCATCACTTCGACATCGGCGTGAATGAAATCCGCTATGCCAATCCGGGCGTCAACCCGTGGAAGCCGAAAGCCACCCGCGCCATCCTGATCCCGTCATTATATGTGCTGCCGCAAAAACGGCAGGGTATTGTCATCAACCTGCCGGAATTGCGCCTGTATTATTATCACCCGAACGGCGATGTTTATACTTTTCCGGTCGCCATCGGCCGTGACGGCTGGGATACGCCCGTCACCACGACCAAGATCGTGAAGAAGCGCAAGGACCCGATCTGGATCCCGACCGATTCAATCCGCGCCGAAGACCCGACGCTGCCCGATTTCGTGCCCGCCGGCCCCAAAAACCCGCTGGGCAAATATGCGCTGAACCTTGGCATACCGGGTTTCGCGCTGCATGGCACGCTTGCGCCCCGCACCATCGGCACGCGCGCGAGCCACGGCTGCCTGCGCATGTACCCGAAGGATATCGAGGCGCTGTTCAATCTGGTCGAGGTCGGCACGCCGGTTGCGATTGTCGACGAGCCCTATAAGCTTGGCTGGCGCGGGCGTGAATTATTCGTCGAACTGCCGCCCGGGAAAAGAAACGCGGCGGAGCGCAAGGCAACGATTGCCGCCATCACACGCCTTGTCGTGAAATTCGCGGGCAATCAGGCGACAATCGATGCCGATGCGCTGGCGCAGGCGGTGACGGCGTCGGACGGCATTCCGGTTGCGATCGGCAAGCGCGGCCTGTTCGCATCGGCGACATCAAAGGTCACGTCGCTGTTCCACGAATAATCAGGCGGCTTCGGCGGTATCTATCCCGATCGCATGCAGCCAGTCGGATGTCGGCAAAATCAGTTTGCGCGCATCGAGGTCCATCAGGCCCATCGTCAGCGTCGCTTCAAAGCATAACGCCCCCGCGTCGTTATAGATGTTCTGCTGCATGGTGGCGATTTTTTTGACATAGGAAACGGTCTGTGTTTCCACGCGGATATTTTCGCGCAGGGTCAGCTCGCGCGTGAAGCGCACGGTGAAGCCCAGAATGACGGGCCCGATTTTCTTGGCCTTGATCGCGGGGATGTCGTAACCGCGCTTCGCGATGATATCCCACCGCGCTTCCTCGAGGATTTCAAGGTATGTCGCGTTGTTCACATGCCCGAAGGTGTCGAGATGGCGCTCGAGGACGGTGAGCGGATAAACAAATTTTTCGGATGGCTGCATCGCATGGCTCCTGTTGCAGCCCGCATCCTAGCAGCAAATCGTGCCGCGTTTCAAATCAGCCCCGCGCCAGCAGGTCGCGGCCCAGATCGGTCAGCACGAACTGCCCAAGGCCGAAGCGTTCCGCCAGACCTTTTTCCACCAGCATATCGGCATCCAGCACATTCAGGAAAGCGGGGCTTCCGTCGCTAATTGTGCCAAGCGCGCGCAAGGCACGCCATTCCAGTTCCGTCAGTTGCATCAGGCTTTCCGCTAAAATAAAGAGGTGGCCCGCCAGCCGGGCAAGGCTGACCGTTAAAAGTGAGCATCTGCGGATTTGGGCAAAATCAGGGCAGGACCCGCGGACCACCAAAACAAACATAAGTCCGATCCGGCATGCCGTCAGGCTAAATCAATGATTTTTAATTGCAATTACATGCCTGTCACAAAATGTCACACAAATGTAACAATTCGACTGTTTAGAGGGATTATCTGCCCCCTCACTCCGCGCCAAGCACGAAATCCAGCAGCCCCGCGAAATCGCCCGAGGTTGCGTCGGGCGGCAGGTCCACCCGTTCGGCGGGCAGGTTGAAGCGGTTGACCCAATAGGTGGGATAGCCGAAATTCTTCGCGCCATAGGCGTCCCAGCCGCCGAAGGCCGCGAAGGCGATTTCTTCTTTCTTCAGCCCCAGATGTTCCATGCCGAGCGCATAGGCCTTCGGATCAGGTTTGTAGGTCTTGTTCACTTCGGTGCTGAGCAGTTCGTCGAACAGCGGTGTAATCCCCGCATGGTCGGCATTGGCCTGCAGCATCTTCTTGCTGAAATTGGCGATGGTGATGATTTTCACGCCCGCGTCTTTCAGTTTCTTCAACCCCGCCGCCGCATCCGGCCACGGCTCCAGCGACAGATAGGCCTCCAGCAGCTGCGTTTTCTGCGCATCTGTCGCCGACAGTTTCATGTTGTCGATGGTATAGAGCAGCGCGTCTTCGGTAACCTTATAAAAATCGTCATGGTTGTTGGTGATGGAGCGCAGGAAACCGTATTCAAACTGCTTGGCGCGCCACGCCTTGGTGAATTCCAGACCCTTGCCGGGGAAAACTTTTTCAACGTCATCGACCACCGAATTGGGGTTGAAGATTACGAAGTAATCGAACGCCACCGCCTTGTACTTCGGCGTTTGCGCCAGCGCGGGCGTTGCGGCGGCGACGAGAACAACCAGCGCGGCGGCGACAAGGGCGAAGCGTTTCATGGGATGCTCCCTGAAAAATGAACAGTCAAAAATCTCAAGACAAAGAATGATAGCAAATGCGGGTCAAATGAACAGAGGGCTTGGGACATGCCCCGCCCGCGCTACCGCTCCACGCGGATCACCTTGTTCCGGTTGGTCAGCCCCTGCACAATCGTCAGCGCCGATTTGCGCAGACCCAGAAATTCGGCCAGCACCTCGATCACCGCCTTGTTCGCCTTGCCGTCTTCGGCCACGGTCGTCACATAAACCCGATAAATCACCGAGCCATCCGCCTGCGTTTCCACTTTCACCGCATTGCGGGATGCCTTTGGCGTGACACGGATGGTGAGGGTTGAGGTCATGGGGGAAGCTCCAGCATTTCCTCCGTGGACTGCAGTTGTTCCCTTGCGGCATTTATAAAAGATGATAGATCTGGCACTTGTCTTAAAACCAAGCCGTGATCGTGCAATTCCTTTTTGGCAGCAACAGAATTCTCTTTCATTAACTTCATTAATCTATCGTGATCATTTTCGGGAAATCCGTAAAAACTTTTTTGATAACGATGATCATGCTGGACAAAGTTTCCATTGATGCGTTCAACACATGAACAAAAAATTTGGTTTAAAGGGATTTGTTTCTGGTGGGATTGGTTTATCAGAAAAACCAAGTCATGAGTTTTTTTGAACTTGGAAAAATCCGGTTGCCTTACTAATCCTGCCTTTAATATTAATTCTGCGGCATGACCGACAAGAAAACATACGGGGTTTTCAAGTTTGAACAGCCATTCACCGGAATCTCTATCTGTGGAATTCAGGATTTTTTCAGCCGCACACAAGAACCCATCAGCGCCACGCAGATAATCCCTGCCTAAATTGCCGTCCACGTCTTGTGTTCGGAACATGTTCGGAAGACATCCTCTATTTGGGTTATAGCTCGCTCCGGTCTCCCTGCGCCAAGGCTTCGGGAGACATCCTACCGGGTTATAAACCGATGACAGGCCGATGGCCTGCCATCCGAAGCTTTAGCGTAAGATGGCGGAGACGGAGGGATTCGAACCCTCGATACATCTTTACAAACGTATAACGGTTTAGCAAACCGCCGCCTTCAGCCGCTCGGCCACGTCTCCGCATTGGAAGGCAATTGGGGCATAATATATGGATGCGGCGCAGAATCCAAGATTCTTCGTAGGCCGCTATTCTGCTTTAGAATCAGGCACTAAGCCTGTTTCGTGCAGAGCGCGCGGGCATTCGCCACGATGTTTTCTGCCTTCAGGCTGCCGAAAACCATCGATGTCACGCCGCTGGTGCCCAGCACGAAGCGGATATTGTCGGCGGCGGTGGCGGCGGCGTTCAGGTGGCCGGAGGCCAAGCCTTTTTTCACCAGCACGGCCTTGCCGTTATCGCGCGCGTAATCGATCACATCGCGGCAGCCGGTGTCGCCCATGTTATAGGTGACCATGACGCAATCCGACAATGCGGCGGCAAGTTTCCCGCCTTCGACCGTATAGGTGGATACGCCAAAGCTGCCGATTTTGCCTTCGTCGCGCAGATTTGCCAGCGTTTCCAGCACATCGGTGTCGCGCACGACCTGCACATCGTCGCGGTTGCTGTGGACCAGCACGCAATCAAGGTAATCGGTGTTCAGGCGCTTCAGGCTGCGCTCCACGCTCATGCGCGTATGCGCGGCGGTGAAGATGTATTCGGAATTTTTACCGTCGAATTCTTCGCCCGTTTTCGTGACGAGGAAGAAACGCTCGCGCCGCCAGCCCAGAAGATTGCCGAGGCGTTCTTCGGCTGATCCGTAAGCGGGCGCGGTATCCAAAAGGTTGATGCCACAATCCAGCGCGGTATCGAGCAGCTGTTCGATTTCGCGGTCGGTCGGCAACGCAAAGCCTTCGCCGCCCGGATATTTCACGCCCGTGTTGCGGCCGAATTTCACCGTCCCCAGACCCAGCGGGCTGACATCGCGCCAGGGCAGGCGCTGCGGTTGCAAAATTTCGGTCGTCATCACTTGCGAAAGGGTCTGCGTCATGGGGAAAGGGCCTTGTTCAATATAGTGTCGTTTAACGGGGTAGAGATTCTATAGCGCATTTTTTGTCATAAAGCTAGCATAGCGACATGTGCCTGCCCGGCTATCTGAAATGCCATTGATATTATAAAGAATTATTAATAATTATGTAAATATTAAATCCGCTGCCAGACGGCCGTTTCCCACGGATACTGCCCGATTTGCGCCTTTTCCAAGGGCGGCGGCGCGTCCTTGGCGATCGGGTGGATGTCTTTGTCCTTCAGCCATTCGAATACGCGATCGGAAAGCGCGGGCGCGAAGGTGAGCTTGGTCGGCCATGCCATCAACACCTTGCCGCGCTGATGGATAAAGGGGCCGGGGGGCAGCGCGCCGGACGCGTCATAGGGTTCGGCGCGGTCGCCCGCCCATGTCGCCCATTCGCGGTTACTCCAGTCAATATCGGGGAAGACCGCCTGCAATTCCGATTTGGCGAAGGCGATGGTTTCGGCCTCGGTCAGTTTTGCCCCCTCCTCCGCGACCGCCCCGCCCAGATACCAGACATAGCCGCCCTTCTGCAGCGGGTGGCTGGTGACGGTCATGCGCGGCTTGGGGCTGGCTGTGATGCCGTGACCGTACAGCGGATATTTCATCGTGCGCACCATTACTTGGCGCAAGGGGCGGCGCTGCGCATGTTTATCCTTCACGCGCAACAATTCCAGCGCGCGCTCATTGCCCGCACCGGCGGTGAAGATAACCAATTGCGCGCGCAAGACCATGCCGTTTACGGCCACCTGTCCATCGGGCAGAATTTCCGTCACGTCGCCGCGCAGCAGACGTCCGTCCAGCTTTTTCGCCAGCGCATCGACCAGCGATTTTACATCCAGCACTTTTTCGGGAAGTTCGAACACCGGCCCCTTGAATTTCTTTTTTTCCTGCAGCACATCGGGGAATTCCTCGCGCTTCAGTTTTTTCGTGGCGGCATTCACGACCTGCGCCGCGCCCATGACGGCGGCGGTCGACAGCACCGAACCCGCCGGCCACATGATTTGCGTATCGCTCAGGAATTTTGCCGAAGTCAGGTCGATTTCGCCATAGCCGCCGAAGCTGGCATCCCAGCGTTTCGGCATTTCGGCCAGCGACGAGGCATGCCCCGTGACCGCGCCCTGCAACACGTATTTCTGGCCGCCGTGGATCATGCCCTGCGATGCCAGCGTCTGTACGCCGCCCAGTTTGTCTTTCTCGATCAGGATCACGTTGTAATTGGCGCGTTTCAGCGTGTTCGCCAGCCACAGCCCCGCGATGCCGCCGCCGAAGACGATGATGTCGTATATATATGTTTTCGGTTTTTCGTCTGTCATGGTTTCGGCATATCGATGAATCGCGAAAGGATCTCCGGCGGCAAGAATAACGGAAGCGCGATCAGGAAGGCAAGCCCGCCCCAGACCAGCTGTTCCCTGACCGTCCGTTCCTTCCAGATCAGCGCGGAAAGGACAAGGATGACCGGTTTCGTCAGCGCCTGCGTGATCACCACGACCGTGACGGGGTTGATCGTCACCTGCTGGTAAAATTTCACCAGCTCGGTCGCGGCATACAGTATCCCCGCCAGCGCCGCATTGCGCGTCAGCATGGCGGCGCGGAAATTGGCGGGGGTGCGGAAATTCCACACGACCGCCATCACGAACACCACGATATAGGATACGGTCAGCAGCGCGTACCAGTTGGATTCTTTTGTGATCACCTGATCGAGCGTCGACAGCCCCGCCGAAATCAGCACCAGTTTCGCATAGGCAAGGCGCCCGCGTTTATCCAGCTCCGACAGATGCCCCTTCAGGAAAAACGTCACCGCCAGCGCACAGAGCGCAAAGCCCACAAACAGTTCATGCGGCATCAGTTTTTCGCCAAAGAAACTGTTGGATACCGTCATGATGCCGACCGCCATCGGCGTGACGTAATGGCGCGACGACAGCGATACCTTCATCAATTCCTGCGACAGCACGAACAGGTAACACAGCAACCCGCCCTTCAGGATGGTCAGGCCAAGGATCGCGGGATTGGCCATGAACTTGCCCCAGCCTTCCACCCACAAATGCCCGAACAGCGGCGCTGTGGCGGCAAGCCCCAGCAGAGTCCAGACGCTGATGAACAAGGGCGCGGTGCGGTGGTCGAGCGTGACCGAACACACCTTCAGCGTCACCAGATGGAGAATCGTCAGGCCGAACAGCAATGCCAGCAGCAGGTGGCCGATATCCAATTTCAGACCCTCGGGTTACGGAAAATTTATGGGCGGTCATGCCCTATCTCCTTCAAACTATGCCGTTAATTGCCCGCCCTCAACGTAATTTGACATTTTCGCCGGTTTTGCTAGATTATGACATTATTGATAATCGATTTGAAAGGCTCACATGCCGTTTTCGCGACAGTCGCGGGCGGCAAAAAAAGCATGAAACAGTACAAACTGAGCTTCCCGATCCAGCTCGAAAACACCAGCGGCGGTTTTTGCATGACCCCGCTGTCCATCATGAACCAGATGGACGATGCCCGTAAATCCGCGCTGAAATCCTTGCGCGCCTTCATCAAGTCCGAAGGCGTCGAAGCGGAAGTCCGCGCGATCACCAGCCCCGCCGATGGCGGATTGAACATCTGGTGCAGCGAAGCGGTTGCCGCAAAACTGCGCACCGCCTCCTTCCTGAACAATGTCGAAGAAATTTCGGCCACCAACCAGAACAAGCCGAAGGCGCCGCCGTTGCGCAAGGCCGGGGGTTTCTGATGGCAGCGAAGAAGGATTTCAACGAAAAGGCGAAAAGCTACCTCTACACGGTCAGCGTGCGCCCGAAATATTCGCGGAAATCCGATTTCACGCAAGACATCACCGACACCGTCGCCCGCATCCGCGAGCTGGCGCGTGAGGAAGGATACGACCGCAGCATCCGGATCAAACTGGATGACGGGTCATTGAACAAGGTCGGCATTTTCTTCATGAACGCCCCCGAAAAATTCGCCGCCAAGGTGAAAAAGATCGAGGGCGTGCAGTATGTCGAAAAGCCGGAGGGCGGCAAAGCCGCACCAGCGTCCAAAAAGACCGGGCGCAAACCTTCCCGTTAACAACTATTGGAGATTTCGTTGAGCCAGTTTCCGGACTTGCGTAGAATTTTTGAAGTCACTTATGTCCCCCCTGCCAGCGGCGAAGCCACCGGCACCCCCGGAAAAAGCCTCAGCGTCCACCACGTCATGCGTTATGCGCGTGATTGCCACAAGCAATTGCTGAACCACCTGTCGAATGAAAACCTGCTGGACGGCACGGGCGAAAGCTCGGTCGTCGAGAGCGAGACCAAAACCGTCATCGAATGTACCGGCAGCGTGATCGAAAAAATCCGCGCCCTGCCCTTCGTCGAACACGTCGCCGAAGCCCCCGCGCCCCGCGTTTATCAATCGCAGCACGGGCGGTAATTTATTTAAAAATCTTGTTCACCGTCTGCACCACGCGGTCGAAATGCGTGTCGGCAATGTGATGCGCGCCGGCGTTGACAAGGTGTTCGACGGGATGCATGCCCCAGGCGACCCCGATCGTATGCGCCTTTGACGCGCGCCCCATTTTCACGTCCATCGTCGTGTCGCCCACCATCACGGTTTCATCGGGATGGAATTTCAGGTCGCGCATGACGGACAGCAGCATATCGGGTTCGGGCTTTTCCTTTTCCTTGCGGCGCGTGATGTCGTCCCATGTGCGGTAGGCGCTGAAATGCTTGTTCAGCTTGTAATGGTCCAGCAAATGCAGCAGGGGCGCTTCGCCCTTTGACGTGACGATGGCGAGCGTATGGCCGAGGTCTTTCAGGTGCGTCATCGCCTCGACCACGCCGTCGAACAGCAGCGGCGTTTTGTCGGCATGGCCCAGCATCGACCATTCATCCATGCGCACAAAGGTGTTCACCAGATGCCGCGCCTGTTCTTCCTTGTCCACGCCCCATTTGAAATCATGGTTGTGCGGGTCGGAATAGCCGTGTCGGATCGCTTCGTAATGCGGCTCGGGCAGGTTATTTTCATGGCTGTATTCGCGAATCACGCGCTCGAACAGGCCGTAGCTGTCAAGGAAAGTGCCGTCAACGTCGAACACCACAAGCTTGGTCATGCCGCCATCTTTCTGTCTTTTGCCGGCAGGTCATAGCCAAAGCCGTGTTTCAGGTACCGTGCCGTTGTCGCGTCGAAAAACGCAGCATTGTCGCCGGTAAAATAATCCGCCACGTTCTTGCGCTCTTCGCGGCGCACGACGGTGGTCGTGATCTCGGGGTTCGGCTTTTCCGCCATCTTGTCGCGGCTGGCGTCGTCCAGCGCGCGGGCGACGATCGCATCCGTGACATTGGCGATGTTAAAGAACGCGCAGACCGATTTCAGCGACCCAGCCGCATCGGTCTTCATGTCTTCGTATTTCAGGGACATGACGGATTGCGGATATTCCTGCGCGAGGCGCCCCCATTCGTTCATGAAGCGCATGCGCGACCAGATATCGCTGTGGAATTTATCCTGGTTCACGTCGCCGCGCAGGTAGGTCGCAAAATCGCAGTTATCGTAATCGCCCTTGAACCGCTCGTAATGCGACACCAGCGATTCCTTCAGGTCGCGCACCAGCACAAGGTATTTCGGGTAATGCAGCCCCGGGATTTTCAGCGTCAGCCCGTGCGGATAGCCGTGGCTATGCACGATCTGCGGGATGTTTTTGTATTTCGGCGGCGATTTGGTATGGCCGATGATGCTGTCATCCTGGATATGTGCCAGCGGCGGCAGGGCGTAAAGCTGCGACAAGACGCTGGCCAGCTGGTTCTTGATCCAGTGGCTGCCCGATTGCTGCATCGACACGATATGGCCGTCGAAATTGCGGTGGAACAGCAGGCTGCCATTCGTCCAGCGGCGGTTGAGCGTGTAGAGCGCGAATGTCAGGTCGGTTTTCGTCATCATGCGCGCAAGGAAATCTGCTTGAGGGTCTTGACCCAACCTGCGCTGAATTCGGCGAATTCGCTGATGTCGCGATACGCGAAGCCGTCGCCGTCGCGGAACACATGGCAGAACACATAGCCATGCGCCCCCTGCGGAGCAGTGATTTTTTTTTGCAGCGCGTTTTTGTTGCTGCGGCTGCAGGCAAGGCGCACCGACGCGTTCGGCGTTTCGTTCAGGCTGTAACGTCCGTCGGTTTCGACCACGAAAAAGAAATGCGCGTAATCGTCGGGCAGCCCCTTGGTTTCCACGAAGGCCTGCTCGTCGTCGCCCGCGCCGGCCGATCCGTGGATCTGGTCGCCGCTGTGATAGACCTTTTTCGACGCATCGGCATAATTGCCTTCTTCGGGTCCGATCACGCATTTCAGGTTCATGTGGGAGTCGAATACATAGCAGGATAGGTCGAGATCGTAGCGCCCCGCATCCTCGACATTTCTGCCATCCGCCACGCCGCGGCGGTAAAGATCGGGCGCGCACAGGCGGATCAGCGACAAGACAACGATGCGGAACAGGTGAAACGGCAGCTTGAAGAAATAAAACACGTCATAGCGGCCGTCGGCATCCTTCAGCTGCGGCACATGCACGCGCAGCTTGCGGAACTCGGTCGGCCCCCAGCTGAGCCCCACCAGAAAACGGCGCTCGCCTTCGGGCGCAATCTGCAGCGGATGTGCGGGCCCCTTGCCCGCGAAATGCGAATGCGCGGCGTCGGTATCGCTATGTTTTTTCAACGCCTCGCCGGACATATTCATGCACGCCCAAGATTGGGCAGCACCAGCGCCCATTCGATGTCTTCATCGACGCAGGTGTCGATATTCTGCACCTGCCAGCCCGTGCCCGCGCGGCTGACGCGGCAGAAAACATAGTTGTATTTGCCGGGGCCGGCGATTTTGTTCTGCAGGTTGTTCGCACCGGTCTTGGAATCAGCCAGACGCACCGACGGATTGATGAATTGCGACAGGTCGTATTTGCTGTCGGATTTCACGACGAAAAACAGGTGCGCGTATTCATGCGGCAGGCCGGTCGTTTCGACATAAACAACTTCGTCGTCGCCGCCGCCCATGCCGCCCTGGTCTTCGCCGGTGTGATAGACTTTGCGCGACGGGTCGAACAGCGCGTCGTTTTCGGTTTCCACCACCGCCTTCAGCAGGAAATCGGCGTCGAAAATATAGCAGCAAAGGTCGAGGTCATAGGCATCCGACGTCTTGTCGCGCCCCGCCTTGTCTTCGCCCTTGCGCAGGCGCTTGGCGAACATGTCGAAGGTGATGAGGTTCGCAAAAGACAGGAAGAACACGCGCAGGAATTCGAACGGGGCATAAAGCGTATGCGCCACGCGCGACACCGCGTTGTCGTCCGGCCCCTCCGCCAGCTTCACCTTCACCCCCGGCAGCTCGGGCGGGTCCCAGCTCAAGCCCACAAGGAAGCGTTTTGCGCCTTCCTGCGAGATTTTCAGCTCGGTCAGCGCGCCTTGCGCGGGGCCGGTGACGATGGTCATTTATTCCTCCAGCTTTTTCTTGAGCAGGTCGTTGACGATGCCGGGATTGGCCTTGCCGCCCGATTTCTTCAGCACGTTGCCGACGAAGAAGCCGAACAGCTTGTCCTTGCCGCCCTTGTATTCCGCGACCTTGTCGGGGTTTTCGGCGATGACTTCGGCCACGATCTTTTCAATCGCGCCGGTGTCGGTCACCTGTTTCAAGCCCTTTTCATCGACGATCACGGACGGGTCTTTAGACGTTGCGAACATTTCCGCGAAGACTTCCTTGGCGATGCGGCCGGAAATGGTGTTGTCGGAAATCAGCCCCACTAGCGCGCCCAGTTGCGCGGGCTTGATCGGGCTTTGGCGCAGTTCCATTTCCGCCTTGTTGAGCGCGCCCAGCAATTCGGTGGAGAGCCAGTTGGCGACCAGCTTCGCGTCATGCCCTTCGGCCGCTTTCTCGAAAAATTCGGCGCGTTCGCGTTCCTGCACCAGCACGCTGGCATCCTGCGCGGAAAGGCCGAGGGTTTTCATGAAGCGGTGCTTTTTCGCATCCGGCAGTTCGGGCATCGTTTTGCGGATATCCTCGATCATGTCATTCGCAACCGTCAGCGGCAGCAAATCGGGATCGGGGAAGTAGCGGTAGTCGTGCGCGTCTTCTTTTGAGCGCATCGACCGCGTCGTGCCCTGTTTGGTGTCAAACAGGCGCGTTTCCTGCACGATCTTGCCGCCGCCTTCGATCACTTCGATCTGGCGGCGCGCTTCGTATTCGATCGCCTGTTGCACGAAGCGGACCGAGTTTACGTTCTTGATCTCGCAGCGCGTGCCAAGGCCTTCGCCCGGGCGGCGCACCGATACGTTCACGTCGCAGCGCATCGAACCTTCGTCCATGTTACCGTCGCAGGTGCCCAGATAGCGCACGATCGCACGCAGCTTGGTCACATAGGCGCCCGCTTCTTCGGGGCTGCGCATATCGGGTTTCGACACGATTTCCATCAGCGGGTTGCCGCTGCGGTTCAAATCGACATAGCTTTTCTGCGGGTGCTGGTCGTGCAAGGATTTTCCCGCATCCTGTTCCAGATGCAGGCGTTCGATGCCGATTTTTTTCACCGTGCCGTCGGCCAGATCAATTTCAATCTCGCCATTGCCCACGATGGGGTGCTGGTACTGCGAAATCTGGTAGCCTTGCGGCAGGTCGGGATAGAAATAGTTTTTACGTTCGAACACCGACACGTTGTTGATGACGGCGTTCAGGCCAAGGCCGGTCAAAACCGCTTTGGTCACGCATTCCTTGTTGATGACGGGCAGCATGCCGGGCATGCCGGCGTCGATGGGGCTGACCTGGCTGTTGGGTGCCGCGCCGAAATCGGCCGATGAGCCCGAAAACAGTTTCGATTTGGTCAACACCTGCGCGTGGACTTCAAGCCCGATCACGGTTTCCCAGTCGCCGGTTTCGCCTTTGAGAATATAAGTCATGTTCTGTGCTCCTTACGCGGCTTTGACGAAGTTCGACGGTACGGCGGTGAATTGCGCCGCGTCCTCGATCGTTTGCGCCACGCGGAAAATGGTTTCCTCGTCGAACGGTTTGCCGATCAGCTGCAGCCCGAGCGGCAGCCCGTCGCCGGAAAGACCAATCGGCAGCGCCATGCCGGGCATGCCCGCCATAGATGCCGGAATGGTGAACACGTCGTTCAGGTACATCGTCACCGGGTCTTGGGTGTTTTCGCCGATGGCAAAGGCCGGCGTCGGCGCGGTCGGCGTCAGCAGCACATCGCATTTTTGATATGCGTTGACGAAATCCTGCCAGATCAGTTTGCGCACCTTGCGCGCCTTGTTGTAATACGCGTCGTAATAACCCGCCGACAGCACATAGGTGCCGATCAGGATGCGGCGGCGCACTTCCTTGCCGAAACCGGCGGCGCGGGTTTTTTCATACGTGTCGATCAAGTTGTCGCCTTCGACCCGTTTGCCGAAACGCACGCCGTCATAACGGGCGAGGTTCGACGAACATTCGGCGGGGGCGATCACGTAATAGGTCTGCAGCGCATAGGCCGTATGCGGCAGCGACACGCTGACGATTTCCGCGCCCGCCTGTTTCAGCATATCGACGCCCTTGTCCCACATGGCGATGATTTCGGGGTTGGTGCCGTCGATGCGGTATTCCTTCGGCACGCCGACCCTCAACCCCTTGACGCCCGATTTCAGCAGCGCCGTGTAATCCGGCACGGGGCGGTTGACCGATGTTGAATCTTTCGGGTCCCATCCCGCCATCGATTTCAGCAGCAGCGCGCAGTCTTCGGTATTGCGCGCGAACGGGCCTGCCTGATCGAGTGACGAAGCGAAGGCCACGATGCCGAAGCGGGAGCAGCGGCCATAGGTCGGTTTAATGCCCGCAATGCCGCAGAACGCCGCCGGCTGGCGGATCGACCCGCCCGTATCGGTGCCGGTCGCGCCCATCGCAATCCGGGCCGCCACGGCAGCTGCGCTGCCACCCGACGATCCGCCGGGGACGAGGTCTTTATTGTCGCCCTTGCGTTTCCACGGGTTGATGACGTTGCCATAGCCCGAAGTGGTGTTCGACGATCCCATCGCGAATTCGTCAAGGTTTGCCTTGCCGAGCGTGATCGTGCCGTCTTTTTTCAGGTTGCCTGAAACAGTCGATTCATAGGGCGGCTTGAAGCCTTCCAGAATACGGCTGGCAGCCGTGGTCTGCACGCCTTCGGTGCAGAACAAATCCTTCATCGCAATCGGAATGCCGTCGAGCGGCAGCGCCGTGCCCTTGGCATAGCGTTCATCCGCGGCCTTGGCCTGTTCGCGCGCGGTGTCGAAGGTTTCGGTGATGTAGCAGCCCAGATGACGCGCGGCTTCGGATGCCTTGATATGCGCGTCCACCAGCTCGACCGCCGTGAATTCTTTTTTCTTCAGCCCCGCAAGCGCGGAGGCGATGGTATGGTTGGTCAGGTTTGTCATCGGTAATTACTCCACAACTTTCGGGACGACGAAAAATCCGGCGGCCTGTTCGGGCGCGTTGATCAGGATTTTTTCCTGCATCGCGCCGTCGGTCACCACGTCTTCGCGTTCGAACAGCTGCATCTGTACGACGGAGGTCAGGGGCTCAACGCCGTCCGTATTGACCTTGTCGAGTTCCGCGATCATCGTCAGAATGCTGGAGAGTTCCTTGGTCAGGACTTCTTTTTCGTCCTCGGTCACCTTGATCCGCGCGAGGCGCGCGATTTTGGTGACCGTGTTTTTATCGATAGACATCACACCGTTCCTTATTTAAATAATATCGTTAAAGAAATTAGCATGCCCCTTGTATCAATTAAAGAACTGAGACTCCTGCTGCCGCCCAAATCGCGGCTGCTGGGCATGGATCACAGCCCGAAAATGCTGGGGCTTGCCCTGTCCAACCCCGATCTCACCATCGCAACCCCGCACAAGACGCTCGATAGCGGCAAGTTTACGGAAAATGTGCGGGCGCTCGCGCCCCTTTGCCGCGAATATAATGTGGGCGGATTCGTGATTGGGCTTCCCATAAATATGGAAGGCGAGGAAAACAAGCGCTCGGAATCAGTGCGCAGCTTCGCCGGCAACCTGATCCGCGCCAAGGGCGATCTGGGCTTCGATCCCCTCATCGCCTTTATGGACGAACGCCTGACGACCTTCGCGGCGGAGGATTTCATGGACGAACATGGCCTCAGCCACAAACAGAAAAAACAAAACGTCGACCGCATGGCCGCCGCATATATTTTGCAGGCCGCGCTCGACATCATGCAAAAGGAAAAAACAAATGGCTGACAGCTGCACCATCTTCGCCCGCGACCTTGAAATCATGGCCCGTGTCGGCATTTTCCCGCAGGAGAAAAAAGCCGCGCAGCATTTGATCGTGAATGTCGGCATCACGTTCAAACGCACCCGCCGCAAGGGCAAAGTGGAAACGATCAAGGACATCATTTCCTATGGCGATGCCGTGACGATTGTGAAAGAAGTGGCGGCGATGCAGCATTGGGATCTGCTGGAAACCTTCGGCGACGAAATCCTCGACCGCATTTTCAAGGACAAGCGCGTGGTCGCCGCCGAAGTCACGATCGAGAAAACCAAGCCGTTCTCACCCGTCAAAGGCCATATGAAGGGCGTGAATACGCTGGGCGTGACGCTGGTGCGGACGCGCTAGGCCTTCTTCAGCACTTTAAAAATCGCCGACGAGTCCAGCTCGCCGTCGCCGTTCTTGATGACGGCGTCGAGGTTGAGGGTCGCGAGCGTCGCACCGGGCAGCGCGACGCCGGCCTTTGCCGCCGTGTCCATCACGATGCCCATATCCTTGCGGTGCAGATGCGCCTTGAAGCCGGGGGCGAAATTATTGGTCAGCATGCGGTTGCCGTGGATATCCAGCACCTTTGACCCCGCAAAACCGCCCAGCAACGCCTCGCGCACCTTGCCCGCATCGACGCCGCATTTTTCGGCGAGCAGCATGGCCTCCGCCACCGCCTCGATCGAGACCGCGATCACGATCTGGTTGCAGGCCTTCGCCACCTGCCCCGCACCGTTATCGCCCACATGCACGATATTCTTGCCCATCTTTTCAAAATACGGTTTCACGCGCGCGAACACATCCGGCTTGCCGCCGCACATGACCGACAGCGTCCCCGCAATCGCGCCCGTTTCCCCGCCCGATACCGGCGCATCCAGCATGGCGATATTTTTCGCAGCCAGTTTTGCGGCAAATCCGCGCGTCGCATCGGGCGAGATGGTGGACATATCGACCACGACCGACCCCGCCTTCGCGCCTTCGATAATCCCGCCCGCGCCAAAAATCACATGCTCCACATCCGGCGTATCCGATACGCAGGTAAAAATGATATCGGCGTTTCCGGCGACCTCTTTCGGCGAAGCGCAAACCTTCGCGCCTTCGGCCTTCAACGCATCGCCGCGCGCCGTGGTACGGTTATACACCGCCACATCAAAACCTGCCCGCCGCAGGTTCAACGCCATCGGCAGGCCCATGATGCCAAGGCCGACGAAACCGAGTTTTTCTGACATGATTATTCTCCGGAAAGCGGAATGATTAGAGCTTCGGCCCTTTAACGTCCGGCTTCTTGTACGGCTTCAGCCCCATTTTATCAAGCGCGCCGTCGAGGGTTTTGGCATCCAGCGGCACGAGTTTCGCCGAACGGGTATAAAGCAGCGCCGCCTTGATTTCGCGGTCGGGATAAATCTGCTGCAATGCCAGGCGATATGCCGCCATCTGCATCACGTATTTTTCCGAGACATCACCCGCGTTTTTCGGCGGCTTCACGCTGTTCTTGAAATCGATGACGATGACTTGTTTATCATCGACGACCAGACGGTCGATCTGGCCGGACATCATTTGTTTCTGGCCGTCCTTGTCGAACAGACCGGTCAATGATACTTCCGCGCGCGAATTGGGGCCGAACAGCGCGCCGAATTCGGGATCGTTCAAAATCTTCATCACTTCCTTGGCGGCGGCGTCCTGATCCTTGGGCGTCAGGCCATGCACGGGCTTACCGAGGTATTTGCGGGCGGCGGCATCGCGTTCTTCGGGTGGCAGGGCGGGCAGGAATTCGAACAGTTCATGCACCACGGTGCCAAGGCGGCGGTGATAGGTTTCACGCTCGGCCTCCAACGGGGACGGTGCGGCGTAATCGTCGTTGCTGGCCTTGTATTCCGACGGGCGGAATTTCTTCACGGGCGCATCCGCCGTTTTCGGCGCATGGCGCGCCCAGATGGGGATACCGACGGGTTTTGCCTTGCCGAGCGGTTTCAAGCCATCGGGCTGCGGCTTTGCCGTCTGTTTCACGCCAAAGCGCAAAATCGTGTCGCCCGCGTCCAACACGGGCTCGCCAGCGGTGGCGGCCGGCACGGGCGTTGCCGCCTTGTCAAAATCGGCGGCCACAGATTTGTTGTCATTCGCGGCAGTAGACGCGGCGGGCTTGATGACCTGCACATCGTCCTTCAGGTTTTGCGCGATGCCCTTGCGGATCAGCGAATACCAGCTTTTTTCTGAATCGCGTTCGGAATTCTGGTGGCCATAGACATACAAACGGTCGGCGGCGCGCGTCATGGCGACATACATCAACCGGCGGAATTCGCGGTCGCGCTCCAGCTCGGCCTTGGCGCGTTCATGCGCGAAGTTTTTGCTTTCAAGGTCGGATCTGGGCACCCAGAGCGGCACATCGCGTTCATCATCCGGCCACAGGAAGCGCGGGCGCGCGCGGTTGTTGTCTTCGGGCAGGCCGGTTGTATCCGGCATAATCACGATAGGCGATTCCAGCCCCTTCGCGCCATGCACGGTCATGATATGCACGCGCGGGGATTCGGGGTTGAGGTTGATTTCGCGCTTCACCTCCGCCTCGCCGGCATCGAGCCACGCCAAAAATCCTTGCAGCGACGGCGTGTGGATTTTCTCGTACCGCTCCACCGCGTTCAGGAATTCCACCAGCGGGTCTTCGGCTTCGAAACCCAGACGGCCAAACATCGCGTTCAGGCCCGATTTCGCATTGCCGGGCGCGGGGTTCATGAGGATGGAGGAATAAAATTCATAGGGGCGTTCGCTGTTCAGCTTGCCCTGCAAACCGGAGAGGTATTCAAACGCCTCGCGATACGGCTTCGCCGCCGCATCACGACCTTTGCTGCGTTTTTCCAGCGCGTCCCACAGCGTGCCGGGGCGGTTGATCGCCAAATCTTCCAGCTGCTGGTCGTTCAACCCCAGCAGCGGCGATTTCAGCAGCGCCGCCAGTTTGTAATCGTCTTTCGGGAACAGCAACACTTCGCCAAGCGCGACCAGGTCCATCACCGCGATCTGTTCGCGGAGAGACATACGGTCGGCACCCGCCACGGGAATATCGCGTTTTTTCAGCGCGCGCACCATTTCATCGACGAAACCGGAACGGCGGCGCACGAGGATCAGGATATCGGCAGGGTTGATCGGACGTTTGCGCGATTCAAGTTCCTCGCCGCTATCCAGCCAGCCCTTGATCTGGTCGGCAATTTTATCGGCCATCTGGGCCGATGTGTCGTTACCGGGTTCCATCTGCAGCGGCAGCGACCACGGTTTCGCCGGTTCCTGTTCGGTCGGGCGCAAAATGGGATGCACCTCTACCACGCCTGCCTGACCCTTGCGGAACGGCGTGTGGTGAACCTGTTTTTGTTCCTCGTTGCCCTTGAAGAACAAGCCGTCCGATGCTTCGGGGTTGGCGAAGACGGCATCCACCGCCTGCGTCACAGCGGGTGATGACCTGAACGCAATCTCCATGTCCACTTCGCGCCATTTGCCGCCGGATTGCTTTACAAGGTCGGCGAAGATCTTTTTATTCGTCGCGAATTCCTTCGGCTCCGCCCGCTGGAAGCTGAAGATGGATTGTTTTTCGTCGCCGACCACGAAAATGGTGTTGTCTTTCGACTGCGTGCGCGCGGGATTGGTGAAAAATTCGCGCGCGATCGAGGTCACCAAATTCCACTGGTCGGGGTTGGTGTCTTGCGCTTCATCGACCAGAATATGCTTGATGTTGCCGGGCAGTTTTTGCAAAACCCAGCCGGCCGCATCCTGCTTGTTCATCATCTGGTTGGCATGATGCACCAGATCGTCGTAATCGAGCAGGTTCAGGCTGCGTTTTTTCTCGGTGTATTTTTCCAGTATCGCGCCAGTCAGGCGCAGGATCGATTCCGTGCCGCGCGCGACGTTCATGGTCGCAATCGCTTCGATGCCCTGCATCAGGCGTTCGGCCTCGCGTTCCATCGCGTCCTGCGCGGCCGATGTGCCCTTGGTCGTCAGGCGCTTGCGGGGTTCTTTTTCCTTGGTCAGGAAAACGCTGACGTAATCATAGAACAATTCGTTGCGCTGTTCGGGGTGCAGGATCCACGCCTTTATCATCTTGGCTTTTTCAAGGTCGCCCGCCGTGCCGCCCGCCAGGATATCGGCCGCTTCCTTCAGCGCCTTGATATCGGGCGGATTGCCGTTCAGCCCGAGGCCTGAATTCAGCTGCTGCATCATGATGCCGGTATCAAGCCCCTTGGGTGCCTTCAGATGCGTATAGACCGCGTCGATCGTTTCCTCGATACCGCCGTGTTTTTCCAGCGTCGAATACAGCTGCCCGCGGCGATAGGTGAGTTCGCCCACTAGCGCGGAGAAATCGTCTTCGGATACTTCGGGCGTAATCAAATTCACGGCGCGGGCGAGCGGCGTGTTCGGATCGCGCTGGATCTGGCGCAGCACATCGGCCTGCGCCTCGCGCAGCATTTCCGACGATGTCTGTTCGTCCATCACGTCGAAATAGGGCGGGATGCCGGATTCGATCGGGAAACGGCGCAGCAGCGATTGCGAGAAAGAATGGATCGTCTGGATGCGCATGCCGCCATAGGCGTCGAGGAATTCGGCGAACATCTGGCGCGCGCGCGTCACTTGCGCTTCTTCGGGCTTGCGCCCCGTCAGCTTGGTCAGTTTTTCGACCAGCGTGTCTTCGTCGCAGGTCGCCCAGTTGCTGAGCTCGTCGCGGATACGGTTGGTCATCACCGATGCTGCCGCGCGGGTGAAGGTGATCGCCAGAATCTGGTCGGGCTTCGCGCCGTTCAGCATCAGGCGGAGCGTGCGGTCGGTGAGGACTTTCGTCTTGCCGGTACCGGCGGAGGCCGAAACCCAGACGCTGGCCGTGGGATCGGAAGCCTGACGCTGCACCACGTTCGGGTCGGGGCGGCGGCGGTCGGCATCCTTCTTTGCCTGAGGAGACTGTTTATCGGGCGTTGCCATCATTTGCCTCCCTTGCCGGCGGCGGGGGAACGGCGCGTGGTGGTTTTCTTGGTATTTTTCTGCGCGCCCTGCTGCTTCACGGTGGACCATTCGCCGACGCGCGACAGGTGTTCGTAGTTGTTATAGCGCGGCGCGAATTCGGGGCGCGGGGTGGCCAGATACGGCGTTTCTTTTTTGTTGAAGGCCTTCACAAGGTCGCCGACACCTTTTTCGGCTTCGTCCATCAACTGCTTTACGTCGCCGCGCACAATCGTCACATCGGCGGCGGGACGGCCGCCCGACAGCTTCCAGTATTGCAGGTCGCCCACTTCGGTCGCATCGATGCCTTCAAACCCGCCGGAATAGGCGATCAGCGCTTCCAGGGTTAACTGGGGCGACATGCCGAGCGCGACGTTTTTCTGGGTCGGGATGCCGCCGGTTTTATAATCGATAATGACCGCCTGACCGTCTTCGTTGCGGTCGACGCGGTCGGCGATGGCGGTGAGGGTGAAGATTTCACCGTCGCCCATATCGATGTTCAGCTTGCCCTGCACTTCGGTGCCGAGGTTTTTGGTCATCTCGCGGCGTTCTGCCTCGAACTTGACGAACCATTTGGCGATCCGCTGGAAACGCGGCATCCAGAAGGACTGCACATAAGGGTTGTTCATGCGCGTTTTGAACGCATCTTCGCCCATTTTAATCAGCTCGTCATAGGCGTTGTCGGGCAGCTTGTCGGGAAATTTCTTCATGAACGCGTCCAGCGCGTCATGGGTGAACGTGCCGCGCTCCGACACGCTGGGGCTGGCATCCAGCGGGTCGCGCGGGCGGATTTTCAAAATGTATTTCGCATAGACGGTGTACGGGTCGCGCATCAGCGATTCAACGGCGGTCACCGGCAGCTTTTTGGGGCGCGCGGAAACGGGCGGCGTGGGCGCGGGCGGCGCAACGGGCGTGACATCGGGCGGCGTGTGCATCGCCTGGTTGATTTCCAGCAGCTGGTTCTTGCCGTTCAATTCGTCCTTCAGCCCCGAGCCCTTCAGCACCATCATCAGGCGCGTGAGGAAGGGCGAGGATACGGTGGGCGCATCGCCGGAGCGCATGGAGCGCGACAGCAGCACATCGGGGCTCGCGATCATCTGCGTGAACTGGTGCGCCGCGCGGCCGATGGATTCCTCGGCGGGCGGCAGGCCCATCGCCTTCACCATGTCGGGCGACAGCCACGGGTTGACATCGGGGCGCGCGGGCCAGCTTTCGTCGTTCAGCCCGCCCATGATAACGATATCCGCCTTGATCAGCTTCGCCTGTTCGGGCGTGACGATGCGCAAGCTCGGGTGCGGCGACATCGCGGGCTGGAAGCTGACATCGCGCATCAAGCCCTGCAACACATCCACATAACCGGCACCCGTCACGGGCGGGATATGTTTTGCCGCTTCACGCAGCTGGGTCATGAATTGCGCAGCCTTGCGCCCGTCATCGCCGCGCCACAGTTTTTCCGCGCCGGTTTCCTTGTCGGTTTTCGCCATCGCTTCGGCGAAACGGATATGTTCATCGAGGAATTCGGCGAAGGGCAGCGGGGTGTCGGTGTCCATTTTTTCAAAGAACACTTTGCCGGCCGTTTGCAACCGGTCGGTGAAATCGATCAGCGCGGTTTTTTCGGCAGCCAGCACCTCGGGCGCGCGGTAGCCGGGGGAATCTTTCGGGCGGCGCGATGCGCGGTTGAACGCGGCGGTCAGCGTGTCCTTCAACCCCTCCGCACCGGCGCCCGGGCGCGGGCCGTGCAGCGCCATGTCTTCCAGCTGCGATACTTTTTGCGCAAAGGTGTTGCGCGCTTCGCCGTTGGCGGAAAGCGGATGCTTCAGCGCCTCCAGCAGCGGCACGGGAGACCATTCTTCGGATGCCATGTTGGCGGTCGCGAGCAGGAAAATGCCGGCCTGTGATTCCGCCAGCGACTTGCCCGCGCTATCCTCGACCTCCACTTTCCAGTAGCGGAGTTTCGCGGCGACGCGGCGGGCGAGTGACCTGTCGCCCGTCACCAGCATCGCGGTCTTGTCGGGCGTTTCCAGCGTTTCGCGCATTTTCAGCGCGATGACCGATGCCTCTTCCTGCGGGGAACCCGCGGTGATCAGATCCATGCCGTGCAGCGCCTTGGGGTCGATCTCGCGCGCGCTTTCATCGTCATTCGCGGCTTTTTTGCGGCCCTGTTTGCGCGCCTTCAGCCCGCTCCAGCCTTCGGTCGTGCCGGACGGGCGCATCGCTTCGCGCAGTAGTTTTGCGCGGCCGTTGTTCACGCGCGCGGCGGCATTCGTTGCGCGCACGGTCATCTTGGGCAGGTCGGCATCCCAGCCCTGCACATCCTTCAGCTCCGCGCCCAATTCGCCCAGCAGTTTCTTGAACATGAATTGCGGGTGGACGGGCGTTAAAACGTCCCAGCTTTTCGCATCGGTCTGCCGGTCGACACCCGGCAGCACCACCGCGCCCTGCGGCATCGCGGCGACGGCCTGCAGCATGGATACGACGGCGGGCGTAGTGTCGGTGAAACCCGCCGCAATCATCGGCTTGGTTGGCGGGTTATTGCGCCAGTGCAGCGCCTGAATCTCCAGCAGCGCGTTGCGGTGTTCTTCGGGGTCGATCATGCCCAGCTGTTCCAGCTTCGCCGGCCATGTTTCGGTGATGATTTTCAAAAATTCGGCGGTATGCGACCACTGCGCGCGGAATTCCTTGGGCGCGAGTTTTTCGACGTTTTTCAGCTCGATGTCGTTGCGCTGCAACTCATCAAGGAACGAACCCAATTCGCCGCCCAGCTTGATCGCCTTTTGCACGGAACTTGCCATGCCGGGGATTTTCAAAATTTCTTCGGCCAGCATCAATTGGCGGTGCAGGCGCGGCACGGCGGGCGGGATGTCCATCAAGGCCTGCGACAGCACGGGGTTGCCGGAAACCTTCAAACCCAGATCGTCGCGGTCGACATCGCCCGGCGCGTCGATGCGCGGCATGATCCCGGGCTTGCCGTCCAGCTGCTCCATGAATGCCTGGCGCAGCAGGTCGCGCGTCTCGCGGTCGGGCACCAGCACGGTGTAATCGGAAAGTTTCAGCGGGTCGTTGCCGACCTGCTTCAGGATGCCGCGCGCGAGGTCTTCCAGAAAAGGGCGATCTGGGGTGATCGTAAATACGCGGGGCGTATTCACGGCGGGGGGTGATGGCGGTGCGGAAGTCGGAGCTTCAGCCACTGTTATCCCTTGAACCAGACGTTATATATTGCAGGTCCCGAGCCTAGCCCCTTTATGTATAAAGTCAATATCAAGAATCTCCCGCGCCACGCTCTTTGCTGCGCCGCAAATAGACATAATATGTGAATAACGGAGAATATTAAAAAAAGACGGGGGCCGGCCCGTCGGCCAGCCCCCGGCTGTCGCTCTGTACCTGCGGGCGTAACGCCGCGCAGGTGGCTTACTGCTCGCCTTCCCCGTCTTTCTGGGCGGGTGCCGCGGGTGCGGCGGGCGTTTCTTCTTTTGCGGGTTCCTGTTTCGGATCCGGCGTTTGCGTATTGGTCATGATTGACCTCCTTTAGTTAAGGGGTTGATAGGCTGTACAGGTCATTTCTGACGTCATCAACCTAGCACCGCGATACTGACTCACCGCTTACCATGCGCTTACGGTATGCTTACTAGATTTTGCAAATTTCAACTGCACGCGCGCGGCAGTCTTGCTATAAACGCTCCAACACCACCAACCGCGAGATAAAAACATGCCCGCACTCAGCTTTCTTTGGGAACGCAAAGACACTCCCGGCCTTGATGCCTGCCGCCTTGAACTGTCAAGCAGCGGTGCGCGGCTGAAAGGCAACGCGGTGTTCCTGCATGAGGGCAAAGCAGCCGCGCTGAATTACGATGTGGTGATGGATACCGACGGCGCAACGCAATCCGCGACCATCGAAGGCTTCATCGGCGACGACGCGGTGAGCCACACCATCCGCCGCGCGGCATCCGGCTGGATGCATAACGGCAAGCCGGTGCCAAGCTGCCGCGGCCTGAACAGCCTCGACCTCAGCTTCACCCCCGCCACCAATTTCTGCCAGTTCCACGCGCTGAAAAACGCGGGCGCCGAGACCACCGAAATCACATCGGCATGGTTTGATTTATCGACCCAGACGCTGAAGCCCCTGCCCCAGAATTTCACCCGCATCGGCGAGACGAGCTTTCAATACGCCGCACCCAGCCAGGGATACGAAGATGTGCTGGAATTCGATACCGGCGGCATGATCGCGCGGTATCCCGGATTGTGGGACAGGGCGGCTTAAAAAACGGCGCGAATTTACGGGGTTTTCGGCGTTTTCACTGTCGCCGGTTTCTTCACACCCTCCAGCGGGCGCGGCGTGCCGCCGAGTTTTTGCAGCTGGGCAAATGCGCTTTGCAGCGCGGTTTCATCGTAATCACGGAATTTATGGCTGGTCAGCGCAACGCCCTTGGCGCTGAAAACGCTTTCCGTCACGCGGCGGCTTTCGAAATTAAACACGATCTTCAGCGTATCGCCGTCGCCCAGATCTTTTTTCTCGACCAGCGTCTGTGCATCGGGGCTGGAGAAAGATTTGCTTTCCTTTGCCGCAGGCGCGGGCGCCGCAGGTTGCTGCGGCTGTTCTTTCGGGGGCAGCAATTCCGCAATCGCCGCGCCCACCGACTGATACACGCCGACGCGGGCGAGGAACGCCCCGCCCTTGTGCTGCGGGGGCAGCGAAAATGTTTGCACGACAGATGCGTCGATGGAAGCGACACCTGCGCTGCGCGTGACCTGTTCATCCTCGAGCGGATAGGTGAAGCGGCGCGGAAAGCCGGATGCGAAATTTTCCTCCGCCATCGTCGCGCGCGCATCGCCCGACAATGTCAGCACCGCAACCGCGACAGGCGCGGAGGTATCGAGCGTCACATCGAAATCAACCGGCGTGAGCGTGAGGCGGCGCACGACGCCCTTGTCGTCGGTCAAAAACTGGTAGGCTGTGGTTTCCACGGCAAGGCTGCCGTCCTTGCGCGTCGTCACCTTGAATTCATCGTCGAGCGCGAAGACAACTTCGTTCGCGCGGAAACCTTTTTCCTTCGGCATCACGGCATAGACCTGCACCGGCGGGCGCGGCGCGCCGTCTTCATAGCGCAGCGCGAACTGGCGGCTGTCGGCGGCATCGAGCAAATACCGGTAGCCCGTAAAACCCTTTTTCCCGTCTTCTGCCGTGCCGTCTGTCATGTGAAAGAATCCTCCCCGCCCCGCAATTGATCGCATAAGAATACAGGAATTCAGACGTTATGTCAAATAATAACCCGCGCCCGAGCGGGCTAAAAATCATTGTAAAACAATGTATTAGGTATTTTCAGGGCCGGGGCCGCGCGATGGCGCCGACAGTTTCGGCTTGGGCGCATGGCGCGCCTGCCAGGCCATTTTATCTTCATCGGTCATCAGCAGTTCGGCCGAGCCGTATGCCGAGAAATAGCGCATCTGGCTTTGGGCGAAGGGCTTGTCGGGCAGCAGCGTCAGCTTCAGCGTGTGGCCGGTCACGCCGCTTTGCATCGTGACAGAATAACTCAACAGAAATCCCAGATCGACAGCCGGATCGGAAAGATACGCCTTCAGCTCCGCCACCGCCGGCAATTCGGCAAGCGCGCGCAGATTGCGCTGTGCGTCGCGCACCGGCAGCATGGAGGCGTTGATGCGTGTTTCGCGCGTGAATAACGCAGAATGCCCCGACATTATATATTCTCCCGCCGTCATTAAATCGGTGGCGGACTGCATGATCGCGGGAACCTCGCGCATGAATTGCAGCACGGCGACACCGACCTGCACCTCCTCCCGCGTCAGCCGCGGCCGCGCATTCTGCGCCGCGATATATTTTTCACGCAGGCTGGTCATGATGCCCCGCTCCGGAATAAAAAATGTCTGGCTGTTTTGGCAACGGAAAGAAATGACAGGCGGGAAACATCAGAGCCTCAAAACCGCTTGTCGGGAGTGCGTTGGCCTTAGATATAATATGGCAAAGCTTCTAATTTGTCAAAAAAAACAGCTCTCCCATTTGCAGACAAAAATCACAGCTGCCATAAAAGCAAATCATTTCAATCACTTGTTTTTTTGCTCAGTATAGCCAAAGAATCATAGGAAAATCACTTTGACTGTTACACCATAGAATAGTCGATTCGCGCACAGGGTATATGCTATCTGCAACTACATGTGCACTACACAAAGCGAGATAGATCCCAGAGAATGAGAAATGTATGCCTTTTGTTCTTGCAGACGCCACACCAAATAGAGTATTATACAAATCAAGGCATCTAGATGGAGTGGGTCATGAAACAACCAGACATACGCCCTGCACTGATTGAGGTTATTCGCTCACTTGAAGAACAGCTTGCTGACTATAAGCGCGTTCTGGAACGTGAAAACCATAGGTTGGGAGGTTCATTACCTGTCACGACTGGTGAAAACTCGCTTGCTGTTCGTGTGAGTTCCGATGATATGCCCGACGTAATAGTGAACATTCTAAAAGTAGAATCCATGGATAAACCCTCCTTAATTAAGAAGGTAAGCGCTATCCACCCATTTAACCTTCTTCCGGTGCCTGGGCGATCTGTTCACGCCCACCTCATGAATCTTCTTCGGAGCGGTCAAGTGAAGCAAAGTGGGGATAAATACTATGTTTCTATTTGAGTTTTTGGCGTGGTGCCAAAAAACGAAAAACCCAGATGCGGACATCTGGGCTTTCGTATCTAAGTCCGTAAAACCACAACCTGCGTTTGAGGAAGGAGGTTATTTTATGGCTCAGCACCCCAGCATCAGGAGGGACGTCTAATTACACACAACCTCAACTTGGAAGAAAAGGCAGGTGGTACATGAGAAGACACTCATAACCGAGGGTGGGCGGCGCAAGCCGCCCATTCCTATTTTGTATCATAGCATCTTTTATTAAACAATAAGTTTCATTTGTCAGAGTCTTTATGAATATCTTCGTTAATCAAACTATTGCTTTTCAAGCAAAATCCCCCTTTTTTCCTACCCCCTACACCTATAATATGTCCCAAGAAATTCCCGCGCGCCCGTTCAGCGGATCCGCGCTCCGACAAAGGCAATAATTATGTCAAACATTGAACGTCCCCTGTCGCCGCATCTGCAGGTTTATAAATGGCAGCTGACGATGGCGCTGTCGATTGTGCATCGCGTGACAGGTTTCGGGTTGGCGGTGGGCGCGGTTGCGCTTACGTGGTGGCTGCTGGCCGCCGTGAATGGCGAAGACGCGTATGCGCAATTTCAGGCCTGCGCGCATTCGGTGATCGGGCAGCTGTTTTTGTTCGGCTGGGTCTGGGCGTTTGCGTTTCATTTCCTGAACGGCATCCGCCATCTGGTCTGGGATACGGGCAAGTGGCTGGATTTGAAATCGGCCTATGCCAGCGGGTATGTGGTGGCGGCGGGGTCACTCGTTGCGGCGGGTGCAATCTGGTTTGCGGCGGGGTATTGATCATGGCACATGAAAACGAAGCAACAATCCGCTCGCCGCTCGGCCGCGCACGCGGCCTGGGTTCCGCCCGCGACGGCACGCATCATTTCTGGATGCAGCGCGTGAGCGCGATGGCGCTGCTGCCGCTGACGATTTTTTTCCTGTGGCATCTGGATGCGATTGCGGAATCCGATTACACGGCGTTTTTGAAATGGATGGATCATCCGTCTGTTGCGATTGCCGCGATCCTGTTCGTGATTGCCAGTTTTTACCACGCCATGCTGGGCGTGCAGGTGATCATCGAGGATTACGTGCATAGCGAAGGTTTCAAAATCGCCTGCCTGCTGCTGAACAAGTTTACTTTCGTTGGCCTTGGCTTTGCCTGCCTGTTTGCCATCTGCTACATCAACTTCGCGCTTTAAGGATTTTTCGCCATGACGTCCAGCTATCCCATCATCGAACATGAATACGATGTCGTCGTGGTTGGCGCAGGGGGCGCGGGTTTACGCGCCACCTTCGGCATGGCGGAAAAGGGATTGAAAACCGCCTGCATCACCAAGGTATTCCCCACGCGCAGCCACACGGTTGCGGCGCAAGGCGGAATATCTGCGGCATTGGGCAATAATGGCGAAGACGACTGGCGCTGGCACATGTACGACACCATCAAGGGGTCGGACTGGCTGGGCGATCAGGACGCAATCGAATACATGTGCCGCGAAGCCATCCCCGCGGTGATCGAGCTGGAGCATTACGGCATGCCGTTTTCGCGCACCGCGGAGGGTAAAATTTACCAGCGCGCCTTTGGCGGCATGACGACGCATATGGGCAAGGGCACGGCGCGCCGCACCTGCGCCGCCGCCGACCGCACGGGCCATGCGATGCTGCATACGCTCTATCAACAATCGCTGAAGCATAAGGCGGAATTCTTTATCGAATATTTCGCGCTCGACCTGATCATGGACGACGAAGGTGTTTGCCGTGGCGTGATGGCGTGGAATCTGGCCGATGGCACGATCCACCGTTTCCGCGCGCATACCGTGGTGCTAGCGACGGGCGGTTATGGCCGCGCTTATTTCTCCTGCACCTCGGCGCATACATGCACGGGTGATGGCAATGCGATGGTTTTGCGTGCGGGCCTGCCGCTGCAGGACATGGAATTCATCCAGTTCCACCCGACCGGCATTTACGGCGCGGGCTGCCTGATCACCGAAGGCGCGCGCGGCGAAGGCGGATATTTGACGAACAGCGCGGGCGAGCGTTTCATGGAACGCTATGCGCCGAATGCGAAAGACCTCGCATCGCGCGATGTGGTTTCACGTTCGATGACCATCGAAATCCGCGAAGGGCGCGGCGTGGGCGAGCATAAGGATCATATCCACCTGCATCTGGAACATCTCGACCCTGCGATCCTGAAGGAACGCCTGCCCGGCATCTCCGAAACCGCGCGCATTTTCTCCGACGTCGATGTGACCAAGGAACCGATCCCGGTGCTGCCGACCGTGCATTACAATATGGGCGGTATCCCCACCAACGTCCGCGCCGAAGTCGTCAACCCGACCAAAGACAATCCCGATCAAATCGTGCGCGGCTTGATGGCGGTCGGCGAAGCGGCCTGCGTTTCCGTGCATGGCGCGAACCGTCTGGGTTCTAACTCGCTGCTCGATCTCGTTGTATTTGGCCGCGCTGCCGCCATTCAGGCCGCAAAAACCATCACGCCGGGCGCATCGCATAAACGCCTGCCGGCCGATGCGGGATCAAAGGCGCTCGACCGTCTTGACAAACTCCGCAACGCGAAAGGCGGCACGCGCACGGCGCATCTTCGTTTGCAAATGCAAAAAACGATGCAGGAACATTGCGCGGTTTTCCGCACGACGAAACTTTTGCAGGAAGGCTGCGCGAAGATTCAAAAAATCGCCGGCGGCCGCGCGGATCTGGGCGTAACCGACAATTCGATGATCTGGAATTCCGACCTCGTCGAAACCATCGAACTCGACAACCTGATGCTGCAGGCCGTCGCATCCATCGAATGCGCGCAAAACCGCAAGGAATCGCGCGGCGCGCATGCGCAGGAGGATTTCCCGGACCGCGACGACAAGGAATGGATGAAGCATTCGGTTATCTATGTGGATGATAATGCTAAACATTCCATCACTTATCGCCCGGTGCATATGAACACGCTGACGAATGAAGTGGAAGCCGTGCCACCGAAAGCGCGCGTGTATTGACCTGTTTTGTGCATGTTTCAGCACATAGTCATTCCTGAAAAACATTGATTTTCAACGGGTTATCAATCACGCCCGTTTGATCATGAATTCTTATATTTCAAGCACTTACGCGGAAGGCACGCACCGGATTTTGCGGTTTTTCGGTGACCGTTCTGATGGCCTGCAACGTTTCCGCCACCGTGATCTGCGGCACGGGTTTGCCGGTCAGCACTAGCGCGGAGTTGTTCGGCGTGATGGGTTTCCACGTCGCGGGGTCGCTGTAATAGCCGAAGAACGCAAACACCGGCGCGCCCGTGACGGCCGCGATATGCGTGGGGCCGGTATCGTTGCCAAGCGTCAGCTGCGCGCCCTTCGCCAGCGCCGCGATTTCGGGCAAGGATGTTTGCCCGCTGACATCCACCGCGCGGCCACCGGTCATCGCCGCAATTTCCGCACACAACGCTTTTTCATCAACCGACGGCCCGCCGACCAGCACCGGCGTGATGCCGCGCGCGAGCATATACGCCGCAACTTCTGCGTAATTTTCCTTTGGCCATTTTTTCAGCGGGCGGTTCGCGGCCGCAACCGGCACCAGCAACGCGTATTTGCCTGCAATCCCGAATTTCGTTTTTACTGCGTCAATTGCTGCTTCCGACAGCATATCGGGCGGCAACAGCGGCGGCGATAATTTCTGGTTGATGCCCAGCACGCCCATATCCTGCAGCATGTCCTGCAGCAGCAGCGATACGTGTTTCTTGCCGATCACCGCGCCCGCGCCGAAATCCTTTTCGTCATTTTCCAGCACGCGCAGTTTTTCGGGCGCATAGACGGGCGCATCGGGAAAGGTTTTGCCAAGCGTATAGGGATCGTAAAAATTGAGGTTCACGGCAAAGCGCGGATCGAGCGCCAGCAGCGCATCACCCTCCCGCGTTTCCAGCTTGAAACCGCCCAGCGTTTCAACCCAGTCGCGCGACCGCGCAGACCCGACCGCCACCAGCGGGATGCCTTCCTGCGCCGCATAATCGCGCAGCCGCGCAATCGCGGGCACGCATAGCAGGCAGTCGCCGAGGTCTTTCGGGAGGTTGAGAACGATAGCTTCTGTTGCAGCGTCAGTTGTCATTATTTTTCAGCAGTTTACCCCACTAAACCGATGCCTTAATAATAGGCGAATTCTATTGATATGTCAAATACGATATGCCATAATACTGGCAATTCAAGGGGATGGTTTAAGGGGTGGGGATACCATGACACAGCCGCGCAAAGCATCACAACGCACGCAAAAACTGCCGAAAAACCTGCATGTGATTTTCGACATGGATGGCACGCTGATGGACACCGAATGGGAAACATCGGTCATCACGGCCGACCTTGCGCGTGAAAAGGGCTGGGACATTTCGACCGAAGACGTATTCCGCAACCATGCGGGCCTGGGCGCGCAGGAAAAATTCATGTCGATCGCCAAAGTTTTCGGCGCAACGCCAACGCAAAGCGATCTGGAATATCTGGCCACCGAACATGAACGCCGCAAGGCGCAGATTTACCACCGCGATGAAATTCCCATGATGCCGAACGCAGCGGCGGCGCTGCAGGATTTGAGCGACAAGGGCGTGGATTTGAGCGTGGGGTCAAGCAACCCGTCGGCGCGATCGAAACTCGGCCTTGATAAAACCGGCCTGCGGCATCACTTCAACGACGCGGTTTTCGGCCCCGACAATGTGGACGGCAAAAAGAAACCCGACCCCGCCGTGTTCCTGCGCGCGATGTTCGAAAAGAAATCGACGGAGAAAAACACGGTGGTGATCGAAGATTCCGAACCCGGCATGCAGGCCGGCCTCGCCGCGGGCGCGGTCGTGGTTGCGCTGCTGGATCACCGTTTCGGCAATGGCGCGGCGGCAGCGGCGAAAGTCGCGGCGTTCCGCAAGGCGGGCGCGGATATCATCATCCGCGATCTGGGCGAGCTGAAGGATTATATTTCGCCGCAGGTGCGGCACCGTCAGGCACGGATTTAAAAGTCAACAAAGTACCCTCACCCTCTGAGAATTAATGCCATTGCGTAAATCAGATAGAGTTAAAGTACGAGAAAACCCCAAGGTCTTTTCCGTCTCCGCCGCCCGTCAATAGTGACAACCCCCTGCTTTCGACGCTGCACGGGCCTGTGATTTGAAACCCCATTCCCATCCAGCCAAAGTTTATATCCTTCTTCGTGCCTTCATATTTTTTCAGATAATCCAAAGCGGCGAGATGTTGTTTTTTTGTCGGCGTTCCATTCTCCTTCCACCAGATAAGCCGCTCAAGAGTGCTCTTTTCGTACAATCTTTGTAACGTACCGTGCACCTCGAGCTGCTTGCAGTCACTAAAGTAAAGATCTTTATAGACACCGACATTTTTAGATGTAGGCAGCACGACCAAGATGTAATCTGTTTCCGAAAGCATAGTTAGCTTTTGCACGCGCACGGAAACCCAATCGCCGCCAGCAGCGGCGGGCTGGGAATGAACCAATAGCGTTAGAAATAGGGGTAAAAAATATTTCAGTCGCGTTGATAAACCGCCCATTCTTCAATCTCCCCACGAATGAACTCAAATAAACGCGAATAAGAATAGCAAATCATGAATCGATGACAATAGGGACGGCGGCGCATTTATTCGTGTCCATTTGTGTTCATTCGTGGGGAGTTTGATTTTACTGCGCGCCGCTTTAAACTCGCCCACCGTTACGATGCGCGCCGGCGACCTGCCGGCGATATGCAGGTCGATGTCACGCATCATGTCGCGGTCGAGCAGCCTGTCGAGGTCAAGATCGTGGACAAGGACGATGTGGCCGCGAAACAAAAGGCTGCCGACATGCTGGAAACATTCACGGCGAAAACCTGACCGCTACCGGACGGTATGGCCTTCAGTGGGGGAGAAGAAAAAAGCCCCGCGCATCGCACGGGGCTTTTTCAACAGATATTCGCGCGTATTTACGTTTAAGCGCCAAACTTCAGCCCGCCTTGTTTTTTCACCGGCGCGCGTTTTTCGGCTTCTTCGGCCTTTGTGGCAAGCGCGGCAATCACCTTGATAAAGCCAAATGTGGTCAGCAGGTGGTTTTCCGGCATCTTGTCCGCTTCTTTCAGGTAGTCCTTGAGCAGGGGATGTTGATTCTCGCCTTTATGCCGGCGAATAATTTCCGCCATCCGGTACACCATGACCGTGCTGTCATTCATGTCTCTCATCGTGAATACTTTGTTCAGCTTTTCAGCGTCTGCGATATCGCGCTGAAGCTGCGCCAACTGCTCGCCTCTCGGCATCGTTTGTTCAATCCTGGCAACGAGATTCTTTTCCACTTCGTCGATGACAGCCGCCTGTTGCTTGTCGGGCGCGAGAACGAGGCGGGCAAAAAAGCGCTCCATTTCATGCCAATCTGAAATCTTGTTGAACTCCCGCATAAGTTTTTTAGCTTTCAATTTTTCAAACATCTCTTCATCTCCCTCACATTAAAATTCCTGTCGCGCAGGGCTCGACCGCAAATACTGTTCAAGTGACAGTCGAACGCCGCCAGTTGTTCTATGCATGATCGGGCTGTGAAGGTTGAGAAGCCTCTCCAAACGATACAACCGCGAACTTGCGTCCTTGGCTGTTTTGGGAATGCATGGAGATGACAGAGGAGAAACAATTCCGTCGTGGAAAACCACTCTGTCCCATAGTCGCATTCGGCTTAGGAGTAAGATAAGAGATTCTTAATATTATGTCAAATCCTTATCGAAAGATTTATACTATCTATTTGCTTTAATACGACTTTATGGGAATCGCTGTTATTAAAACCGTTGCGGTTTCGGTGCTTTTTCGACCGTGGCGGCTTTGAATTCGGTGACCGTCACGGCGGCATCGCGGCGGGCGGCTTCGGCGAGAAATTTGCTGACCGGGTTATAGGCGGTGCCCGGCGGGTGCATGTAGAAATCTTCCTTCATATAGATGCTGTTTGATCGCATCAGGATATCTTCGCGTTTTCGCTGGTACTGGTCTTCGGTGTATTTATCCGCATTCGCGACCGTGGTGTCGATGATGCGGAGCAAATCCTGTTCATCCTTCGGCAGGTTGCGGCGGAAGGCGTGGGCGATGGCGCGGACGGAGACGCCGTCCATGAATTCCTGCTTGTAAATTTCCGCCAGCTGTTTCGAGGGCGTGACCGTCGCGGCATCGGGCGTATCGGCCAGATGCTGCCTAAAATCCTTCAGCGTGGGCGACAGCAGGAACTGCATGCGGTAATTGCCGAAATAGGTGGTGGAATAATTATCCAGCCCGTTCAGCATGAAATCGGTGAATAGCGCGCGCGCAAAATTTGCATCGTCCTTGAAACTGTCAAACGGCTGTTTTTGCAAAAATGCCTTGGCGTGCTGCGCGTTGGGGCCGCCGTCGCGGTTGTTGAACAGATCATCCAGATATTCGGGGTGGCCGGATTTGGCAGCCTTGCAGGCGGCGAGGACTTCGGATGTGTAGGCATCGGCCTCCATCATCATCGACAGCATATGGGCGGTGCGCACATCCTTGATGCGCCGCGCGCCGCCGGTTTCGATGCTGCCCATGTCTTCCATCTGCAGCACGTGGCGGAATTCGTGATAGGTGGTGCGCGCCATGGCGACGGGGTCGCCGGTGTTGAGGATTTCAACATTGACGGTGGGGCGGCCCTGTTCCTTGGCCACCGCACCGAAGGCGTTTTTTAATTTTCGCTTGGACAGCACATCGACGGGGATATCGTTGCGGCCGATGGTTTCCTTCAGCGCTTCGCCGCCCGGCAGGTCGTTCAGCCGCTCCAGCATCTCGGCCTTGCGCATATCATTGCTGCCGTATTTTTTCTGCAGGCGTTCTTCCTGCCATGCGTCGATAGCGCCGACAATGCGGGCCTTGAACTGGTCGGCGAAACCGGGGGATGTCGGCGTTTGTGGCATGTGAACTTTGTCTGATTCTGCTGCGAATAATTACAGGCGTAGTATAGCACAAACGGGCTTAACGGGCGGTTTCCGGCCAAAAAGGCTTTAATATCAAGCATGAGCAGAGTGGCATAAAAAAGCCCCGCGCGGCGCACGGGGCTTTTTCGATTTGTTATCCCTCAACCCTTACGGATTGCGCTTGCCGAATTTCGAGGTTTCGACATGGGTGGGGGTGATGTTTTTCACCGCGTATTCGTTCGACCCGACCGAAACGGTATTGAAATCGCGGGCGGTTGCGGGCAGCGTGCCGTCGGCGATGGCGCGGTTGAGTTCGGCATAGCCGCGGTCGATGACCTGTTCGGTCGCGTCGGGGCCGAAGCAGCCGCCGGAATGGACGCGGGCGCTGAACACTTCCGCGCCGTCTTTTTTGAAGGCGACGTTGGAGAAGCTGGCCATAATGCCCATCGGGCGTGTCTGGGGTTTTTTGCTCATGGCAAATCCTTTTCAAATGATAAAACGAATAGCCTTTTTTAGTAGAGAAAGGGCGATAATCTGTCAATCCCCCCTTGCGCCACGCCTTGAAAAAGCAGTATTTTTATCTGAACGAGGGTAAAAAAATGGCTGAATTCGCGCTTCCGAAAAATTCCAAGATCAAAGAGGGCAAGAAATACGCCGCGCCTTCGGATGCGAAGAAAAAACGCACCTTTAACGTCTATCGCTGGAACCCCGACGACCGCGAAAATCCGCGCCTCGATTCATACGAAATCGACATCGCGAAATGCGGGCCGATGGTGTTGGACGCGCTGATCTATATCAAGAACGAGGTCGATGCGACGCTGACCTTCCGCCGCTCCTGCCGCGAGGGGGTTTGCGGGTCCTGCGCGATGAATATCGACGGCACCAACACGCTGGCCTGCACCAAACATGTGGACGACGTGAAGGGCGACGTAAAAATCACCCCGCTGCCGCATATGCCGGTCATGAAAGACCTAGTGCCCGACCTGACGCATGTCTATGCGCAGTACAACACGATCGAGCCGTGGCTGAAAACCGAAAGCCAGCCGCCATCGCGCGAGCGCCTGCAAAGCGCGAAGGATGCGAACCACCTGAACGGCGAGGACGGCCACGGCCCTGCGGCCTGCATTTTGTGCTTCTGCTGCTCGACCTCCTGCCCCAGCTACTGGTGGAACGGCGACAGGTTCCTCGGCCCCGCCATTTTGCTGCAGGCCTATCGCTGGATTTCGGATACGCGCGATGAAGCGACCGGCGAGCGTCTTGATAACCTCGAAGACCCGTTCCGTCTGTATCGCTGCCACACCATCATGAACTGCACCAACACCTGCCCCAAGGGCCTGAACCCCGCGAAAGCGATTGCGGAGATCAAGAAATTGATGGTGGCAAGACGGGTTTAACCCGGGTTATTTAACCCTTGGGCCCGGGCAGCGCTTTCGGCTTTTCCAGTTTTTTGGGAAGAATTTCACCCTCCAGCTGCGCGATGCGCGCGGCCATCTGTTCCATGCGCGCGGCGACTTCGTTGAAGCCGGCGATCATGGTGGCCTGTTCGGGCGACAGCGCGACCGGCACACCCACGCCAAGATCGGCGGCGGTGACGATGCGCGCGGCCTGAAGATCATCGCCTGCGGGCGCAAAGCCGATGCGCCCCTGCCGCACAAGCACGCCCTGATACACGGCGCGACCCGCCAGCCTGAACATGCCGTCTTCGCTGTCGATCGTCGCACCCGCGTCTTTCAGCGCGGCCAGCAGCCCGCGCGCCTCGGCGGTGGAGCGCGGGAAAAAGGCGAAGATGCCCGCCTGCAGTTCCTGCGGCGTGATGCGCGCGGCTGCTGCGTCGAAGCCGGACAAATAAAAATTGTCGAAGCCGTCGGCGCTGGCGTTGATCCCTTCGGCCTTGCCGGTCGATACCATGATCGTCTTGTCGGCATCGAGATAGATGCTGCCCTTGATCGCGTTGTCCAGCTGCTGCGCGTATTCGGGTTTGTAATACCTGTAACCAAGGCGCTGCAGCTGCGTTGCGATGTATTCGGCTTCCTCCATCGTGGCCGGCGTGAAGACGACCTTGCCGTCCGTGCCTTGCAGGAAGTCGCGCGTCAGCAATGGCGTCGTCCGCGCCGTCATGCTGTCACCGGAGATATGGAGGGAGTGGCTGCCATGATCCTGCCTGTTTTAAATACGGGGGCAGTAGAGCATGACCTAGATTATTATGTCAATACATTAATCTGGCGCCATTTTACAGATTGACATAGTCTACGAATCAGCTAGGGTATTACGTCCAAGCGGAGTGTCATAATACCAGACGGAGCGGTTTTCCTTGAGTGGATCTGTTTCTCGCCCGTCACTTTCTTTTCACTCACGAAACAACCACGAATTTTTTCGGGTTGTTTTGGCTCATCGTGATCCGTTCACCTGAAAAAATCATGTGCAAAACAGGTTATCAAGGAGACGGACTATGACTGACAACACACACGAACATTCGGCCGCCAGCTGGGTGAATGCCTTCTTTAACGAGATGGAAAACTGCACCACCGCAGCGCAGGTCGCGCAGCTGTTCACCGACATGCGGCAGAACCTGAAAGACCCGCTCCATGACGAAGTCATGGCAGGGATCGAAGAAGGCCTGTCGAAGGACATCGCCACATTGCCGCCAGACGTGAAAAGCTACCTGAGAATGGCAATGGAGATTTTCGAGGAAGCGAAAAACGACAAATCAGGGCGCGGCGCGATTGCCGCCCAGCTGCTGGCCGCCAACAACGCGCTTTTGCCGATGAGCGAGGCCTTCAACCAGGTCGCGCAGGCGCGCGGCGACAAGCTGGGCAATACCGCAAAAATCTTCGTCGAAGAGGCCGCCAAGCTGACCGACGAACAGTATAACGACACGCTGGAGCAGGTGCGCCTGATGCTGCGTGTCAGCGACCGCGCTTCGGCGCCGCCCAAGCCGGCCAAGCCGGGGAACCCCTTCCGCAAGGGGCCGGCCGCCTGATAAGGCATCGTTGAAAAACGCCGCCATTCCGCAAACAGCGGTATGGCGGCGTTTTTTTACCCCCTGTCCAGCGCGCCGATTCTCCCCTATTATCGTCCGTACACCGCAACAGGAGATTCCGCCATGACCGCACAGGCGCCCGCCCGCTCCGGAACTGCCGAAGACAGCCGCTCCGCGCATGTAAAAAATGTCGAGGCGGCGGCAAAAATCGTCACATCGAAACTGGGCGCGCTGAAGCCGAAAATTGCGATCATTCTTGGCTCCGGCCTTGGCGGACTTGCCGACAAGGTCACCGATGCGGTGAAAATTTCCTACAAGGACCTGCCGGGTTTCCCCGTGCTGACCGTGGTCGGCCATTCGGGCGAATTGATCGCGGGCAAACTGGGCGGCGTGGATGTGATCGCCTTCAAGGGGCGCAAGCATTTCTATGAAACCGATGATCCCTACCCCTTAAAAACCATGATCCGCACGGCAAAGGCCGTAGGCGTTGAGACGCTGTTTGTGTCGAACGCCGCAGGCGCGCTACGCCCCGACATGAAGGTGTCGGAGCTGATGGCGATTTCCGACCACATCAATTACATGGGCCTCAGCCCCCTGTCCGGCGCGAATGACGACGAATTCGGCCCGCGTTTTGTGCCGATGACGGATGCATGGGATACGCATCTGCGCGCACAGTTAATCGTGGCGGCAAAAAAACTGGGCATCCGCCTTCATGAGGGTGTCTATATGGCCTTCCGTGGCCCCACATTCGAAACGCCCGCCGAAATCCGCATGGCCATTAAAATGGGCGCGGATGCGGTCGGCATGTCGAGCGTGCCGGATTGCATCATCGCGCGCCATTGCGGGCTGAAAGTCGTCGGCTGTTCGATGCTGACCAATATGGGCGCAGGGCTGTCGGATGAAAAACTCAGCCATGCGCATACGCTGGAAATGGCGGCCAAGGGCGCTGCGGATTTCGAACGCCTTGTGACGGAGTTCGTGAAACTGGCATGAAGTTCTACGACAACCATAAATCGCCGAATTTCGACGACCGCGCCAAGGGTGAAAAGGTCGAAATCATCGTCGTCCATTACACCGCGATGGAATCGACCGAAGCCGTCTTGGAAAAATTCGCGGATAGAGCGTCGAAAGTCAGCAGCCATTACCTGATCGGCGAAAACGGCGATATCTATCAAATGGTGGACGAGGAAAAACGCGCCTGGCATGCCGGCATTTCCAGCTGGAACGGCAAGGACGACGTGAATTCCCGTTCCATCGGCATCGAGATTTCGAACCGCAACGGCGAGCCGTATACGAAAGAACAGTTATTCGCGCTGACGATCCTGATCAAGGATATCCAGTCGCGCCATGACGTGCTGCCGGAAAATATCGTCGGCCATTCCGATGTCGCGCCCAACCGCAAGCAGGACCCGGGCGAACATTTCCCGTGGCAGAAGCTCGCCCGCCACGATATCGGCCGCTGGCCGAAACCGACGATTGCCGACAAGTTCAACGCGGCGGCGGTCGCCAAGAAACCGCAGGAATTGCGCGCCCTGTTCCGTCAGGCGGGCTATGGCGTGGACGGGCAGAAAACCAAAGACCTCGTCACCGCTTTCCAGCGCCGCTATGAACAGGAAATCTTTAAATCATCCACCGCCGTGCCGGGCGATGCGACCGCAACGACCGTGGCAAGATTGCGGGCGGTGGCGCGCATGAATTCATTTGCGAATAAAAAACCGGCTTCGCCTTCTGCCCCTGCGAAAAAATGAACCTGCTTATTTCCGACGCCCCTTCCCCCAATTTCGGCCCACGCGCGGGTGGCAAGAAGCCGGAATATTTGATTTTGCATTACACCGATACGCGCACGACATTCGATGCGCTGCAGATATTGCAAAACCCCGAGCGTCAGGTGAGTTCTCATTACCTTGTCGGCGATAACGGACAGGTGATGCGGCTGGTGCCGGAGGAGATGCGGGCATGGCATGCGGGGAAATCGTGGTGGAGCGGCGAGACCGATATCAATTCCACATCCATTGGCATTGAAATCCAGAACCCGGGGCATGGCTATGGCTATGTGCCCTTCCCGTCGGTGCAGATGCAGGCGGTGGCGGAGCTGTGCCGCGACATTATTTCGCGCCACCGCATCCTGCCTTATCACGTGCTGGCACATTCCGATATCGCGCCCGCGCGCAAGAAAGACCCGGGCGAGCTGTTCCCGTGGGAATACTTGGCCGCCCAGCATGTGGGGCTGTGGCCGAAGCCGACCGACCGCGATGAAATCGACGCGGAAGACATCATGGACGACCCCGACGCCATCAAATCGCAGCTGACGCATTTCGGCTATGACCCGAGCCTTGACCTGACGACCCTCATTACTGCCTTCCAGCGGCATTTCGAGCCGGCGGTGTTTGCGCAGGAGGAGAAGGTTGGTGTGGTCAGCCTTAACACCGTTAAGTTGATAAAAGCCGTTGTACGTCAACGGCTTGCGCTGCGCCCGAAAATCGCCTGAATTATTCATAATAAGCTTGTCTTATCGGCGTTTTGCGCCTAGTCTCCCCTTTGCCAGAAGGCCGGATAACCGCGGGTATGCAAATATTCGAGGAAAGTCCGGGCTCCAGAAAAACACGGTGCCGGTTAACGGCCGGCGGGGGCGACCCCAGGGATCAGTGCCACAGAAAATATACCGCCCAGCAATGGGTAAGGGTGAAAAGGTGCGGTAAGAGCGCACCGCGGAACTGGCAACAGTTTTGGCAGGGAAAACCCCACCGGGAGCAAGGCCAAATAGGGAAGGCATGATCATCTTCGGATGGTCGGGTTTGTTTTTTAACCTCGCCTTCCGGGTTGGCTGCCAGAGGTGACAAGAGATTGTCACCCCAGACGAATGGTTATCGCCGCGCAAGCGGTACAGAACCCGGCTTACAGGCCTTCTGGCATATTTTTTTGAGACCAAATGGAGTGTGCATATCTTGAACTACGATCCCGTTGAAGGCGTGAATTACATTTTCGACCGCTATGCGTTCATGAACCAGATTTTGCAGGACGGCAAAAGCGAGCTGCGGATTTCGGAATCCTCGACCCGCGACGACATGAACAAGGCCTTCACGATTGCGCGCGGCATGTACCACCCCGACCGTCAGGCGCGCACGGGTGACGAGATGAAGCAAAAGGCGGAGCAGAAAACGAAGCTGATCGCCGATTGCGAACGCTTCCTGCTGAACCCCGAATTAAAATCATTCTATGACGATAAGCTGGCGCATTTCCGCGAGCATAAGCCGCATCTGGTATCTGATAGCGGCATCGCCATCATCAGCCTTGGCGAAACCGTGTTCGATATCGGCGCGCTTTTGTCGGACGATGTCGTCGATACGTCGGATTTCGAAGCCCGCGTGAAGGCATTGACGCAGTATGACGACAAGCGCGTGCCGCAGCTGAAATCGCTTTACGACATGATGCCCGACAACGCGCAGGTGAAATCGCTGTACCGTGACGCGGTCACATCGGAATATATTTACCTCGGTTTCCTTGAAGATTCCGCATGGGCAAAAGTCGGCTACATGAACCGCAAGGAAAAAGAAGAAGGTTTCATGATCCGCGCGTCCGATTATACCAAACGTGTGGATGCGGCGCTGGAAAAGGCAGCGGCGCGCGACATTGATTCCACCATCGAAAGCCACGGCGCGGTCGCCCGCATCGGCATGGCGAAAACCCCGCTGCTGCTGGATGCCGCCGAAGGCACGGAAATGCCCGGCATGGAGCTGATGGCACCCGACCAGCACAAACGCCTGATGGAAAAATTCAAGGATGTCGCGCACAAGAATTTCGAAATCCGCGCCGAATATGTGCGCGAGGTGGCAAAACGCAAGGAAGCAGCGCTTGAAACGCTGCTGAACCTGTCGGAGATCGAGCCGATTGGCGTGGAGGCCGCAGGCCAGACGAAATTCGATTTCTACATGATCAACCCCGCGCATGACGACAACCCTGCGCGCGTCGTGTACCGCCTGGAACTTGATCTTGAAACCGGCAATGCCGGCATCGGCGAAATGTATCGGGAGCCCCTGACGCTCGATCAATTGAAGGCGCAGGAAGGCACCCGCGCCGGTTTCGCCGTGATCCGCAATATCGAGATTTCGGACATCATGCTGGAAACGGCGGCCGCATCGGAGCGGTTCCTGAACACCCGCGTGAAGGACGTGGAGCAAACACCCGCCCCCGCCGCGGCCAAACCGAAAAACAACGCGCCCCGTCCGTAACGGAGTTTTGTATGCCGACGTTCAAGCGACTGGACGAACACAGCCTTCTGGTACGTACCGACCTTGCCGAAGCCAAGGAATGGGGAGGCGCGCGACTGAGCCGCATTTTCAATTTCAAGGCGCGGCAGCTGACCACCATTTACGAGCGCGGCGGCACGCAGGAGTTTTCGATCCCGAACGGCAACTATTCGTCAAAAACCGGATACACCGCCGCCGTCACCTCGTCGATGACCGTGCAGAATTTCCGCGACATCGAAGGCACGGAAGAAATCGCCGAAATGCACGCCAAGCTGGTCAGCCTGAACGGCCGGCCGCCGAAACTGGAGGATGTGCTGCCCGGGCAGATGAACAAAAAAGCGAAGCTCGGCGGCTGAACGGCGTTAAGTCGGGCGTTAAGTTTATTTTCATAGGAGTGGAAAATGGCAGATACTGAAGTTTATGAAAAAATGAACGACTATACGTTGTCGGCCATGACCGAATTCTCCGCCCAGTCGGGTTCCGACCCCATGCTGCGTCGGATTTTCAATTTCAAGGCGCGCCAGATTACCAACATCTATTCGCAATGGTACGGCGCCAGCGTTTCCAATTCGATGGTCATCCAGAAATTCAGCGACCTCGACAGCCTTGACGAAGTCGCCGACATGCATAAACGCCTGCGGGACAAGGGCGGCAATCCGCCGCCGCTGGAGGTGGATGCGCTGGGCAAATCCACCGCGCGTCCGGCGACGCTCCGCCCGTGAGCAAATTGCTGCACCGAAATTCCGCCGATTTTGCACCGTAATTGCACAGCCCTTCCGTTGACGGATTCGGCAATCCCAAGTACATTATAAACGGGGTTGAATAAGGCTTGGTTTTTCAGGGGTGTTTAGCCAGCCGGATTTGACGTAAAGCAATAAATAAATGGCAGCGGCGGCAAGCCGCGCCGAAGTTTTTGGGGTTGCACAGGCTTGGCCGATTTTAGCGACATTGTTTCCGCGACGGAAACAAGCGGGCACATCCCGGTGATGCTGCGCGAGGTGCTGCAAACGCTGGCACCCCGTGACGGCGGTGTCTATGTCGACGGCACCTTTGGCGCGGGCGGTTATACGCGCGAAATCCTGAAAATGGCGGACTGCAAAGTTTATGCGATCGACCGCGACCCGCATGCGATTGACCGCGCGGATGCGATGGCGAAGGAATTCAACGGACGCCTGATCCCCATGCAGGGCTGTTTCGGCGATGTAACCGCATTGCTGGCGGAACACGGCGTCGGCAAGATCGACGGGATTGTGCTGGATTTGGGCGTGTCGTCGCTGCAGCTATCGACGCCGGAGCGCGGGTTTTCCTTCATGCATGACGGGCCGCTGGATATGCGCATGAGCCTTGACGGCACTTCCGCCGCCGATGTGGTGAACCGCGCGCCGGAAAAGGAAATCGCGGATATCCTCTACACCTATGGCGAAGAACGCGCATCGCGTGCGATTGCGAAGAAAATCGTCGCCTCGCGCCCCATCACCACGACAAAGGCTTTGGTGAACGTCATCCATAGCGTATTACCGATGCATGGCGGCATGAAGACCGACACGGCCACCCGCACCTTTCAGGCACTGCGCATTTTCGTGAACGACGAGCTGGGCGAGTTGGAACGCGCACTTGAATCGGCGGAGCAGATTTTGAACACCGATGGCCGCCTTGTCGTCGTGTCGTTCCATTCGCTGGAGGACTGGCGCGTGAAGCATTTCCTGAAGGAAAAAACCGGACGCACATCGAACGCGTCGCGCCACCTGCCCGTCATGCAGGACACGCGCAAGCCCAGTTTCACGGTCGAGGCGAATAACGGGTTGTCGCCTCAACCCGACGAAGTCCTTGCCAACCCCCGCTCACGTTCCGCCCGGCTGCGTTACGGCATCCGCACGGCGGCACCCGTCATGGAGGCTCTGCATGCGTAAAACAGCGATGCTCTGGCTTGTGCTGGCGGTGATCTGCGGCGGGATGCTGTTCCAGACCAGCCAGCGCGTGACCGATGGACGTGCGCAGCTGGCGGGTATCGAGGCGGCGGCACGCAAGGAAGACGAACACCTGCGCGTGCTGCAGGCGGAATGGAGTTATCTGAACCAGCCCGACCGCCTTGAAAAACTCTCCAACCAATACCTGCACCTTGAACCGCTGAAGGGCAAGCAGTTCGCCAAAGTCGCCGACCTTGAGCAACGCCCCGTGGAAGTTGTGGCGGAGGTGGATACTGCCGCGCCGGTGATCGAACCCGAAACGGCGGCGCCCGTGGTGACCGCAGCAGAACCGGCTGCTGTTGCACCTGCCGCGAAGACTGCACCTGTCGCGCAAACCGCGCCGCTTTTGAAACCCGCGCCGCAAAAACCTGCCGCCGCCGTCAAGCCGCAACCCGTCGTGAAGGCGAAGCCGCAGCCGTCATTGGTCTGGAAAGCGCCGCCGCCGGCCGCCGCCCGCAAGCCGGGCGTGGCGTGGAGCGCGCCGCAGCCGGGCAAAAATCCGCCGCCTGCGCAACAGCAGCAACCGCGCCAGTTCGGCGATCTCATGAAAAGCCTGGGGGTACAGTAACCATGTCGGGCATTTTTCAACGTGATAAAATGGATATTCCGGGCGAACGCTCATCCACTCTTGGCCTTGCCAAAACGCGGCTTGTGCTGGTGGCATCGGTGTTTGTGCTGGGATACCTTGCGATTTCGCTGCGCCTGACCGACCTGACCTTGCTGCGCGAACGGCCCGTGCCGGAAACCGCCGCGCTGAACGGCGATGACGTCAAGCCGCTGACGAAACCGCTGCGCGGCACGATTGTCGACCGCAACGGCGAATTGATGGCGACGTCGCTTGCCATGCCGTCGGTCTTTGCCAATAACGGCTTGATCGACGACCCCGCGCAGGTGGCGCATGAATTGTCGAAAATCCTGACCGAGCAAAAAGAAGCCGACCTGTTGAAAAAGCTGTCGTCGGGCCGAAAATTCGTCTGGATCCAGCGCAACATCACGCCGCGCCAGCAATATGCGATCAACGCGCTGGGCCATCCCGGCCTTGGCTTTCAGGATGAAGACCGCCGCATTTATCCGGCGGGCAGCTTGACCGCGCATATCACCGGCTATACCGATGTCGACGGCAAGGGCATTGCGGGCATCGAGAAACTGGACAACGAACAGCTGGTGAAGGGCGACAAGCCGGTCGCGCTGACCATTGACCTTCGCGTGCAGCATATCCTGCACCGCGAGCTGACCGCGTCGATGGAAAAATTCCGTGCGAAAGCGGCCGCGGGCGTGGTGATGGATGTCAACACCGGCGAAATCATCGCGATGGTGTCGCTGCCCGATTTCGACCCGCATCACCCGTCATCGGCAAGCGACGACGGCAAGTTCAACCGTGTCTCGCTCGGCGTGTTCGAAATGGGCTCGACGTTCAAGCTCTTTTCGACGGCGGCGGCGCTAGATTCCGGCCGCGTCAACTTCGGCACGACGTTCGACACGACGCAGCCGATCAAGGTCGGCCGCTTCACGATCAGCGACTATCACGCGCTGCACCGCGTGCAGTCGGTGCCGGAAATTTTCATGCATTCGTCCAACATCGGTACCGCGCGCATGGCGCAGACGATGGGCCCCGACGGCCTGAAAGATTTTTACAAGCGCATGGGTTTCTTCGCACCCGTGCCCGTGGATATCCCGGAGCGCGGATCGCCGCTATACCCGAACCCGTGGCGCGAGGTCAGCACGCTGACCGCGTCGTTCGGCCACGGCATCGCGGTGTCGCCGCTGCATCTGGTCCGCGCGGCATCGGCACTGGTGAACGGCGGCGTGATGGTCACGCCCCAGCTGGTCAAAAAAGACAGCAAATCGCTGCTGCCGCAATCGCCGGCGGGCGAGCGTGTGATATCGCCGCAAACATCGCTGAAGGTGCGCCAGCTGATGGAGCTGACCGTGGCCGAAGGCACGGGCGGCAAGGCGGCCGTCGAAGGATATAACGTGGGCGGCAAGACCGGCACGGCGGAGAAAAACAAGAACGGCCGCTATGACCACAATTCACTGATGTCGTCCTTTATCGGCGTCTTCCCGATCAACGAACCGCGCTATGCCGTGCTGGCGATGATGGACGAACCGAAACCTGCGCCCGACACCTTCGGCTATGCGACCGGCGGCTGGACGGCCGCGCCCGTCGTGGGCCGCGTGGTGGAACAAATGGGCCCGCTGTACCAGATACCGCCGTCGCTCGACACCCGCGCGGAAATCATGGCCGACATGGCCCCATACATCAAGGGAGCGAAGAGTGCGTCTTCTGGAACTGATCGGTGATGCCGACGGGGTGACGGTCAGCAACCGCGCCCGCGCCGCAGAACTGGACATCACGGGGCTTACCGCCGATAGCCGCGAAGTGCGCGCAGGATACCTGTTCGCCGCTTTCCCCGGCAACAAGGTGGATGGACGCGATTTCATTCAGGATGCCATCGCGCGCGGCGCGACCGCCATCCTTGCGCCCGAAGGCCTGTCTGCCGTCGGCCTGTCCGCCGTGGTCGTGACCGACACCAACCCCCGCCAGCGTTTCGCGCATATGGCGGCATCGTATTTCGGGCGGCAGGTGGAAAACGTGGTCGCGGTGACCGGCACCAACGGCAAAAGCTCGACCGTTAATTTCTGCCGCCAGATCTGGCAGTCGATGGACCATGCCGCCGCGTCGCTCGGCACCATCGGCATCATCGCAAATATCGGGAATAGCGGGGGCATCAACCGCGCGGGGTCGCTGACGACCCCCGATCCTGTGACGCTGCATTCCGAAATCGCGGAGCTGGAGGCGGCGGGCGTCACGCATCTGGCCATCGAAGCATCAAGCCAGGGCATGGACCAATACCGCCTTGACGGCCTCAAAATCTCTGCCGCCGGTTTCACGAACCTGACGCGCGACCATCTGGATTACCACGGCACGATGGAGAAATATTTCGATTCCAAGGCGCGGCTGTTCAGCGAAATGATCGCATCCGACGGCATCGCCGTCATCAATGCAGACAGCGATTATGCGGGCAAGGTGCGCGCCATTTGCGAAAAGCGCGGGCTTCGCGTGATCGATTTCGGGCATGCGGCGACAGACATCAAGCTGGTGCGCCGCAAGCCGCTGCCGGGCGGGCAGTTCATGGAATTGCAGCTGTTCGGCGAGCGGTACGAGCTGGAACTGCCGCTGGTCGGCGATTTTCAGGCGGCGAACGCGCTGTGCGCGCTGGGGCTTGTGATTGCGGAAGACCCCGATGACCGCGGCATGCAGATGCGTGCGGTTTACGCGCTGGAAAAACTGCAAAGCGTGCGCGGGCGGCTGGAATACGCGGCCAAGCACCCGAATGGTGCTGCCATTTACGTCGATTACGCGCATACGCCCGACGGGCTTGAAACCATGCTGCACGCTTTGCGCCCGCATACGCAGAACAAATTGCATGTGGTATTCGGTTGCGGCGGCGACCGCGATAAAGGTAAAAGACCGATGATGGGCGAAATCGCCATGCGGCTGGCCGACCGCGTGATCGTGACGGATGACAACCCGCGCACCGAAGACGCGGCTGCCGTGCGCGCCGACATCATGAAGGGCTGCCCCGATAAATTGAAGGTTACCGAAATGGCCGGACGCCGCGACGCCATCCGCGCGGCGGTCGCGAAACTAAGCCCCGGCGATGTGCTGGTGATTGCGGGCAAGGGACATGAACAGGGCCAGATCGTGGGCAAGGAGATTTTGCCGTTCGACGATGTGACCGAAGCGAAGAATGCCGTATTGGAAGTGACGAAATGACAGATAAACCGGTTTTGTGGACATCGACAGACGCCGCCGCCGCTGTGAGCGGCACGGCAACAGCCGCCTTCGAGGCGACAGGCGTTTCCATCGATACCCGTACGCTGAAAAAGGGCGAGCTGTTCCTTGCGCTGAAGGGCGACGCGCTGGACGGGCATAATTACGTCGAAGCCGCGTTCAAGGCCGGCGCATGCGCCGCCGTCGTGGAGGAATCATTCCAGCCGAAAGATGCGTCATGGCCGCTGCTGCGCGTGGCCGACACCACCAAGGCGCTTGAAAACCTCGGCATCGCCGCGCGTGCGCGGTCGAAGGCCGTGATTGTCGGCGTGACCGGATCGGCGGGCAAGACCGGCACGAAAGAGATTTTGTATGTGCTGTTCAGCGCGCTGGGCGAAACCCATGCGAGCAAGAAAAGCTTCAACAACCACTGGGGCGTGCCGCTGTCGCTGGCGAATTTGCCGCTGACCGCGCAATATGCCGTGTTCGAAATGGGCATGAACCATGCGGGCGAAATGACGATGCTGTCGTCATGGGTGAAACCGCAATTCACGCTGATCACGACCATCGAACCCGCGCATATCGAGCATTTCAAGACGGTCGAGGCGATTGCCGATGCGAAGGCCGAAATTTTCACGGGCATGAATGACGACGGCGTGGCCGTGCTGCCCGCCGATAATCCGCATTTCAAGCGGTTGAAAACGGCCGCCGAAAAACAGGGCTTGCGCAAGATTTACGGTTTCGGCGAAGAGGACGAGGACGCGCAGACACGCCTTGTCGATTGCGCGCTTCACGCCGATAGCAGCCGTGTGACCGCCGATATCCTGGGCGAGCGCGTGAAATACAAGCTGGGCATCCCCGGCAAGCATATCGTGATGAACTCGCTGGGCGCGATGACGATCATCAAGGCGGCGGGCGGCAATTTGCAAAAGGCCGCCGAAGCGCTGAAAAACGCCGAAGCGACCGAAGGCCGCGGCAACCGCATTTCGCTGAACATCGCGGATGGACAAGCCCCGCTGACCATCATCGACGAAAGCTATAACGCCAACCCCGCATCGATGGCGGCGGCGTTCCGCGTGTTTGAAATGGCGGCACCCGCAGAAGGCGGACGGCGCATCGCGGTGCTGGGCGATATGCTGGAACTGGGCAAGGACGGCCCGCGCCTGCATGCAGACCTTGCGAACCCGCTGCTGCGCGCAAAAGTGGATTTATTATATTGCTGCGGCCCGCAAATGGACGCGCTGTATCAGGCACTGCCCGAACCGTGGCGCGGCGGGCATGCGAATGACAGCCGCGCGCTGGCGGCGCTGGTCGTGGCGGCCGTGAAGCCAGGCGATGTGCTGCTGGTCAAGGGATCAGCGGGCAGCAAAATGGGATATATCGTGCACGAATTGCAAGTCGCGCGCGACAAGACAAAGGAACAACGCAATGCTGTATAACCTGCTGTATCCGCTGGCGGCGGAATACCAGATTTTCAACCTGTTCAAATACATCACCTTCCGCGCGGGCGGCGCGATGATGACGGCGCTGCTGCTGTGCCTGCTGATCGGCCCGTCCTTTATCCGCTGGCTGAAATCGAAAAAGGCGGAACAGCCGATCCGCAGCGACGGGCCGGAAACGCACCAGAAGAAAAAAGGCACGCCGACAATGGGCGGCCTGATGATTATATTCGCCGTCACGTTATCGACGCTGCTGTGGGTCGACATCAAGAATCCCTATATGTGGGTGGTGCTGTGGGTGTTTATCGGCTTCGGCGTGATCGGGTTTTTTGACGATTACGCGAAGCTGACGAAGAAAGGCAGCAAGGGCGTGCCCGGCAAGCTGCGCTTGCTGCTGGAGGGCGCGATTGCATTGGTCGCCGTGCTGGCGGTGATGAACCTGACGACGGGCGAGCTGGGCAGCAGCCTTGCCTTTCCGTTCCTGAAAAGCACGCTGCTGAACCTTGGCTGGTTCTTTATCCCCTTCGGCCTGTTTGTGATTGTGGGCGGCGCGAATGCGGTGAACCTGACCGACGGCCTCGACGGTTTGGCGATCGGCCCGATCATGATCACGGCGGCAAGCTTCGGGGTTATTTCCTATCTTGTCGGCAACGCCGTATTCGCCGAATACCTGCAGATCCATTACGTGCGCGATTCCGGTGAACTGGCCGTGTTCTGCGGCGCGCTGCTGGGCGCTGGGCTTGGATTCTTGTGGTATAACGCGCCGCCCGCGATGGTGTTCATGGGAGATACAGGATCATTGGCGATGGGCGGTGCCTTGGGCGCGATGGCGGTCGTGACCAAGCATGAAATCGTGCTGGGCATTATCGGCGGGCTGTTCGTCATTGAAACCCTATCCGTTATTATTCAGGTCGTGTCGTTCAAGACGCGCGGCAAGCGCGTGTTTAAAATGGCGCCCATCCACCACCATTTCGAAAAGCAGGGCTGGCCGGAGACGCAGGTGGTTATCCGTTTCTGGATCATCTCGATCATCTTCGCGATGATCGGCCTTGCGACGCTGAAGCTGAGGTAACATGATCGACCTTGGCCCCCTCAAAGAAAAACTGAACGGCAAGCCCATCCTGATCGTGGGCCTGGGCAAATCCGGCATGCCGGTGTTTGACGCGTGCAAAGCCGCGGGTATCGACACCATTTTGTGGGACGACACCCAAGCACAACGCGACGCAGCCGCCGCCAAGGGCGCGGTTGTGAAAGACCCCGCGAATATCGATTTCAACGCCATCGCGCTTGTCTGCCTGTCGCCCGGCATCCCGCTGACGCATCCGGCCCCGCATCCGGTCGTGGAAAAAGCGAAGGCGGCGGGCGTGGAGGTGACAGGCGATATCGAGCTGTTCGCGCGCGCCAAACCCAAGGCGAAAACGATCGGCATCACCGGCACCAACGGAAAATCGACCACCACCGCGCTGATCGGCCATATCCTGAAAGAAGCGGGCGTGCCAAGCGCCGTCGGCGGAAATATCGGCGAAGCGGTGCTGACGCTGCCCGAACTGCCGCAGGACGGCATTTACGTGCTGGAAATGTCGTCCTACCAGACCGACCTTGCCACCACCTTTGCGCCCAATATTTCGCTGCTGGTGAATATCAGCCCCGATCACCTTGACCGCCACGGCGACATGGCAGGATATATCGCCGCGAAGGAACGCATGTTCCGCGGGCCCGGCATCGCCATCGTCAGCATGGACGACGACGGCTGCACCGGCGTGTACGAACGCTTGAAGGCGAAGGCGCAGCGGCGCGTGATTGCGGTATCGGTCGTGCGCCCCCTCACGCACGGCGTGTTCGCGTCGAAGGAAGGCGTGCTGTTCGACGGCAAAAACAAGATCCTCGACCTCAATACCTGCAAAGCATTGCAGGGGCAGCATAACTGGCAGAACGCCGCGATGGCCTATGTGGCCTGCCGTGAATCGGGCGTTGCGCCCGACCTGATCGTGAAAGGCATGCAAAGCTTCCCGGGATTGGCGCACCGCCAGAACATCGTGCGCTTCATCGGCCCCGTTGCCTATATCAACGACAGCAAGGCCACCAACGACCAGGCGGCCGCGATGGCGCTGCGCACCTTTAATCCCATTTACTGGATCGCGGGCGGCAAGCCGAAAGAAGGCGGCTATGCGGATTGCAGCAAATATTTGTCGAATGTGCGCCATGCCTTCCTGATCGGGCAGGCGGAAAATGAAATGGCCGAATGGCTGCAGGGCAGCGGCACGGCCTTCACCCGCTGCGGCACGATGGACAAGGCGGTCGCGGCCGCGCACCAGCTTGCGCAGGAAGAAACCAAGGACAAGGCCGTGGTGCTGCTGTCCCCCGCCTGCGCCAGCATGGACCAATTCAGGAATTTCGAACATCGCGGCGAGGTTTTCACCGAACTGGTGAAGGCGCTGAAGCCCCTGCCCGTCGAGCCCAAAAAATCCGCAACCGGAGGAAAAGCATGATGCAGTCCCGCACCGCCGACAGCAGTTACCAGCGCACCGATAAATCGATTGTCGGGCGGTGGTGGTGGTCGGTCGATCGCTGGACGCTGTCGGCGCTTTTGCTGCTGGTCGTGATCGGAATTGTTCTGGTATCGGCGGCATCGCCGGCGGTGGCGGAGCGTATCCACCTGCAGCCGTTTTATTTCGTCTATCGCCATATCGCCTTCCTGATCCCCGCGCTGGCCATCATGTTCGGCGTGTCGCTGCTGGGACGCAAGATGCTGTGGCGCACGGCGCTGGTTGTGCTGGGCGCGTCGATGTTTTTGATGCTGCTGACACTGTTCATCGGCGTCGAGATCAAGGGCGCGACGCGCTGGATACATATGCTGGGCTTTTCGCTGCAGCCGTCGGAATTCGCCAAGCCCGCCTTTGCGGTCGTCTGCGCATGGCTGATGGCGCGTCATCATACGCAGCCGGGTTTCCCGGGACAGGCGCTGGGCACAGGGGTTTATGCGATGGTGCTGGGCCTGCTGCTGTTGCAGCCCGATCTTGGCATGTCGCTGGTTTTATCGTCCATCTGGGCGGTGCAGATTTTCCTGGCGGGTTTGCCGATGCTGCTGGTGGTCGGCCTCGCGGTGCTGGGCGCGGTCGGCCTTTTCGGCGCATATATGTTCTTCCCGCATGTGGCGAGCCGCATCGACCGTTTCCTTGATCCGTCCAGCGGCGACAATTATCAGGTGCAGAAATCGCTCGACGCGTTTTCAAACGGCGGGCTGTTCGGCACGGGGCCCGCGCATGGACAGGTAAAACTGAACCTGCCAGACGCCCATGCCGATTTCATCTTTGCCGTCTGCGGCGAAGAAATGGGGCTGATCGCCGCCATTATGCTGGTCTGCATTTTCGGCTTTATCCTGCTGCGGTCGGTCATCCGCGTGATGAACAGCGAGGATTTGTTTATCGTGCTGGCATCGGGCGGGCTGCTGACGCAATTCGCGCTGCAAAGCCTGATCCATATGGGTTCGTCGCTGCAGCTGCTGCCGGCCAAGGGCATGACGCTGCCGTTTATCAGCTATGGCGGGTCGTCGCTGCTGTCGCTGGGGCTTGCGATGGGGATGCTTTTGTCACTCACGCGAAAACGCACGCAAGGCTCGCCCGGCGCAAACTGGCGCGGCTTCACGCTGGGGGAAAGCAATGCCTGATCCCAAGACCATCGTTTTAGCGGCAGGCGGCACCGGCGGGCATTTGTTTCCGGCGGAAGCGCTGGCGCTTGAACTGGTCGGGCGCGGGCACAAGGTCGTGATTTTGACCGACAAGCGCGGCCATGCCTTCAAAAGCCTTGGCACGACCGTCAATATCCATACCGTCAAGGCCGCGACGCTGAAGGCGGGCATCGTTTCCAAATTGATGGCGGTTGCCGATATGGGCATCGGCATCCTGCAATCCTTCCAGCTGCTGAAGAAATACAAGCCAGATGTGATCGTGGGCTTTGGCGGTTATCCTTCTTTCCCCGGCGTGTTTGCGGGGCAGCTTTTGAAAATCCCGACTATCCTGCATGAACAGAATGCCGTGCTGGGCAAGGCGAATGTGTGGCTGGCCGACCGCGCGGTGCAGATCGCAACTTCGCTGCCCGACACCAAGGGCATCAAGCCCGCCAACCAGAACAAGATAAAAGTCACCGGCAACCCCGTGCGCGCATCGATCATCGCCGTGCGCGAGAGCGCGTATGAAAAGCCGGCGGCGGATTTGAAAATTTTCATCACCGGCGGCAGCCAGGCGGCGAAGGTTTTCGCCGATGTGATCCCCGATGCGGTGCAGAAACTGCCGCATGAGCTGCAAAAACGTCTGTTCGTCGTGCATCAGGTGCGCGAGGACGGAGTGGCGGAGACGGAACGCAAATACCGCATGGCGGGCATCCGGTCGGAAATCAAATCCTTCTTCGGCGATATGCCGGAGCGGTTGAAGGCCTGCCACCTGTTCATCGGCCGCGCGGGCGCATCGACGGTCGCCGAAATCGCCACAGTCGGCCGCCCCGCGATTTTCGTGCCCTATCCCGGGCATGTGGATATGCAGCAGAAACACAATGCCGAGGTGATTTCTAACAAGGGCGGCGCATGGGTCATGTTGCAGGACAACTTTACGGCGGAAAGTTTGGCCACCAAGTTGCAGGAATTTATGCAAAATCCGCAAACCCTTGAAATTGCAGCGGCAGCGGCCAAATCTTGCGGCCAGCCGGATGCAGCCCGCAATCTGGCCGATCTTGTGGAAAATCAAATTAACGGCTAAAACATCGTTTCAATAAAAAAGGCAGCACAGACATGAACCTGAATTTCCCCTTCCCCATCGGCACTGTGCATATCATCGGCATCGGCGGCATCGGCATGAGCGGCTATGCGGAAGTGCTGCACCATCTTGGCTATAAGGTGCAGGGGTCGGACATGTCGGAAAACGCGAATGTGGTGCGCCTGCGTTCCATCGGCATCCAGGTCGCCATCGGCCATGCGGCGGAGAACATTATCAACGGCGACGGCCAGCCCTGCGGCGTGGTCGTGAAATCGACCGCCGTCAAGGATAGCAACCCCGAAATTATCGCGGCCAAGGAGCAAAATGTTCCTGTGATCCCGCGCGTCGCGCTGCTGGCCGAGCTGATGAAATCGAAATGGTGCGTCAACGTATCCGGCACGCATGGCAAGACGACCACGACATCCATGATCGGCCATGTGCTGGAAAAATCGGGCATCGACCCGACCGTTATCAACGGCGGCATCATCAATGCCTATGGGTCGAATACCCGCATGGGAAAATCGAACTGGATGGTGGTTGAATCGGACGAAAGTGACGGCACGTTCAACAAGCTGCCATCGGTCGCGTCGATCATCACCAATATCGATCCCGAGCATATGGATTACTACGGCGATTTCGAGGCGGTAAAGGAAGCCTATGTCGCCTATGCGCACAACCTGCCGTTCTATGGCATCGTGGTTGCATGCATCGACCATCCGGTGGTGGCGGAACTGATCCCGCAATTCCAGCGCCGCGTGATTTCATACGGTTTCAGCGACAAGGCGGATTTACAGGCGCATAACGTGCAGACCACGCCGGAAGGCCTGACATTCGACATCCGCGTGAACTGCAAGCTTTTGAAAAACTTCCCGCGCGAGATCGTTGGCGTGAAGCTGCCGATGTTCGGCCCGCATAACGTGCTCAATTCTCTCACCACTTTCGCCATCGGCCACCATATCGGCATCGAACCTGCGCAGATCGTGGCGGCGCTGTCTAAATTCTCGGGCGTGAAGCGCCGCTTTACCACGACCGGCATCGTAAACGGCGTGACGGTGATCGACGATTACGGCCATCACCCGGTCGAGATCAACGCCGTGCTGAAAGCGGGCCGCGATGCCATCGCCGGCAACGGCGGCGGCCGTTTGATCGCCGTGATGCAGCCGCACCGCTACACGCGCCTGTCGTCGCTGTTCGGCGAATTCTGCGGCTGCTTTACGCTGGCCGACGAAGTCATCATCGCCGATGTCTATTCGGCGGGCGAGGAAGCGATTGCGGGCGTGAACAAGGACGCGCTTGTCAGCTGCATCCGCCGCAACGGCAAGGATAAAGTCCACGCGCTGGAAAACCCCGCCGCGCTCGCCCCGATGATCGCGGATATCGTCAAGCCCGGCGATTTCGTCATCTGCCTTGGCGCGGGCACGATCACCAACTGGGCCTATGCGCTGCCGAAGGAACTGGAGCAGATCTGGGGCCTCAACGCAAAAAAGGCTAACGGGACGAAATAACATGTCCGCGACGATTTCGCCCCGCGACCCAGACGGATTCCGTTTTCCTCCCGGCCTCATCGAGCGGCTGCCGGAAGTGGCGGGACGGCTGACGGAAAATGCGGCGCTGGGCCATATGACATGGTTCGGCGTGGGCGGCCCCGCCGAGGTGCTGTTCAAGCCGGAAGACCGCGAAGACCTGATCAATTTCATCACCCGTTGCCCCAAGGACATCGCGATCACCATGCTGGGCGTGGCATCGAACCTGATCATCCGCGACGGCGGCGTGCCGGGCGTGGTCATCCGCCTGGGCCGCGAATTCGCGGGCATCGAAGTCGATGGCACGAATGTAACAGCGGGGGCAGCGGCATTGGACATGAACGTCGCGCTGACCGCAGCCAAGCATGAAATCGCCGGCCTTGAATTCCTGTCCGGCATCCCCGGCACCATCGGCGGCGCGCTGCGCATGAATGCGGGCGCCTATGGCGGGGAAACGAAAGACGCGCTGATATCGGCCGAGGTGCTGTTCCGCGACGGCACGGTCAAACAAATGACCCCTGCGGAAATGGGCTTGTCATACCGCCATAACGACCTGCCCAGGGATGTGATTTTTATCTCGTCGCTGCTGAAAGGCCGCGCGGGCGACAAGGCCGAGATCGAAGCCAGGATGGACGAGATCAAGAGCAAGCGCGCCGAAAGCCAGCCGATCCGCACGAAAACCGGCGGTTCGACCTTCGCCAATCCCGACGGCAAGCGCGCATGGCAGCTGGTCGACGAAGCGGGCTGCCGCGGGTTCAAGGTCGGCGGGGCGGAGATTTCCAACCTGCATTGCAATTTCATGATCAACACCGGCGGCGCAACCGCCGCCGATATCGAAAGACTGGGCGAAGAAGTGCGCAAACGTGTTGCCGAAAAGTCGGGCGTCATGTTACGCTGGGAAATCAAGCGCATCGGCATTCCGCTTGAAAAAGACCACGACATTCTAGAATTCATGAAGCGGGAAACATCCCAATAATGGCCAAGACGGTTGCAGTATTGAAGGGCGGTTGGTCGTCGGAGCGCGAAGTCTCGCTGTCCTCCGGCGCCGAATGCGCCAAGGCGCTCCGTCAAAAAGGCTATGACGTCAAAGAGATAGATGTGAAGCGCGACCTGATGGACCTCGTCCGCCAGCTGTCCCCCGCGCCCGATGCGGTGTTCAACGCGCTGCACGGCACGTGGGGCGAAGACGGCTGCGTGCAGGGCGTGCTGGAAATCATGGGCATCCCTTACACCCATTCCGGGCCTCTGGCTTCCGCGCTTGCGATGAACAAGCAAAAAGCCAAGGAAGTGCTGAAGCCGCTGGGCGTACCCTGCCCCGAAGGCCAGTTGCTGCATATCGACGATATCCGCAAAGGCAAAGTGCCGTTCAAGCAGCCCTATGTCGTCAAACCGAACAACGAAGGATCATCCGTCGGCGTATATATAGTGCGTCAGGGCGACAACAAGCCGCCGCTCGGCCTCGACAAATGGGCATACGGGCCTTACGCGCTTGTCGAAAAATACATTCCCGGCCGCGAATTGTCGGTCGGCGTGATGGGAAAACGCGGCGAGAAGCCGCGCGCTTTGACCGTTACGGAAATCAGCACGAATTTAGATTTCTACAATTACGAAGCGAAATACGCCGCGGGCGGATCGGTTCACACCGTCCCTGCCGCTATTTCCCGCGATGTGTTCGACGAGGCGCTGCGCATCGCCGCCTTCGCGCATGAAAATTTAGGCTGCACGGGTGTCACGCGCAGCGATTTCAGGTACAATGACAACGAGCCGGGTGTTTCGGGGCTTTATTACCTCGAGACAAATACGCAACCCGGCATGACGCCGACTTCGCTGGTTCCGGAGCAGGCGTTGCATATGGGGATGAGTTTTGGGGATCTTGTGGAGTGGCTCGTCGAAAACGCGGCGGTTCACACCTAGAGATCAAGACTTGGGGATAGATGAAGCTGTTCAAGAAGCGCGAAGCACCGCTGTCGCGCCGGAGCATGCGACTTTGGCTGCTCCGATTCCGTAAAGTTGGGATCGTCATGATCGCTGTCGGCGTTATCGCCGGCGCGGGCGTTTCCTGCTGGAACAACGGCACTTTCGGCAAAGTCAAAGACTGGGCGCATGAAAAAACCCTGACCGCGACCGCGGGCATGGGTTTCAAGGTGAAGGACATCATCATCACGGGGCGCAACCGCGTGAGCGCGCCGGAACTGCTGGAAGCGCTTGGCATCAAGCAGGGTGATGCGATTTTCGATGCCGATATCGCGGCAGCGCAGCTCGCCCTCTCTGAAATTTCATGGGTGAAGGATGTGTCGGTGACGCGCCGCCTGCCCGACGCGATCCATATCGAACTGACCGAACGCCAGCCCGTCGCGCTGTGGCAGTACCAGAAGAAAATTTCCGTTATCGACGTGAACGGCCGTGCGCTGACCACGAAAAACCTTGAAAAATACCGCGACCTGCCGCTGGTGGTGGGCGAAAACGCGCCGCTGCATGTGGGGCCGCTGCTGGATCTGCTGCGCGCCGAGCCTGTGATTGCGAACCAGCTGGCATCGGCCAGCCGCATCGGCGGCCGCCGCTGGGATTTGCGCCTGAAAAACGGCGTCACCGTGAAACTGCCCGAAAAAGACACCGAACTCGCGCTGCGCAAGCTGGCGGCGGGGGCGGAAACGGACGGGCTGTTCGACAAGAATATACTCGGCATCGACCTGCGCATTCCCGACCAGATGGTCGTGGATGCCGTAGCAACGGCACCAGTAAAAAAAACGATATAAATAATAAAAAACGATAAAAGCACACGAAGCGAGGACAAAAAGATGAAGAAGAATCCCCCACAGGCGGAATCCGTTTCGGCCACCGGTCAGCCCACAACGGGAACACCGGTGCAACTGCCCGCGAACAGCCAGAAAACCACGCTGAAGCCGGCGGCGCGCAACAAACAGGAAAACCTGTTTTCGCGCAACATCATCGCCGGCATCGATATCGGGTCGTCGAAAATCGTCTGCTTTATCGCCGAAATCAAAAGCCACGGCACGATCGAAGTCATCGGCATCGGCCATCAGGCATCCAAAGGCGTCAAGGCCGGCACGATCATCGACCTGAAGGCCTGCGAAACAGCTATCGCCCATGCCGTGGAGGCCGCCGAGCTGATGGCGAAATCGCACCTGCAGGGCCAGCCGATCAAATCCGTTTTCGTGAATGTCGCGGGCCAGCATACCCTTTCCCACCGCCTGCCCGTAAATGTGCGCATTTCCGGCCATGAGGTGTCGGAGCGCGACGTGCGCAACGCGCTGGCGCAGAGCCGCAACGTGGCGGTCGCCGGCCGCGATGAATTAATCCACACCATCGCCGCGAACTTTTCCATCGACAAACAAAAAGGCATCCTGGAGCCCATCGGCATGACCGGCCAGAGCCTTGACGTATCCTTAAGCCCCGTCACCGCGATGACGCCGGTGCTGCGCAATATCGCAACCGTGATGCATCAAAACCATCTGGAGGTCGAAGGATACTGCGCGTCGTCCTATGCCTCAGGCCTTGCGACCCTTGTCGAAGACGAAAAAAACCTCGGCTGCACCGTGATCGACATGGGCGGCGGATCGACCAATATCGGCGTGTTTTCCGAAGGAAAACTGGTCTATACCTCGGCGGTCGCACTGGGCGGCCAGCATGTGACCAACGATATCGCGATCGGCCTGACGACATCGCTTGCCGACGCGGAGCGCATCAAGACGCTGTACGGCGCGGCGCAAACGACGCATATGGACGACACCGCCACCATCGATGTGCCGCCCGTCGGCGAGGAAGAACATTCGCAGCCCAATTACGTGCCGAAATCATATCTGTGCGGCATCATCCAGCCGCGCATCGAGGAAACGTTCGAGCATGTGCGCGCGAAACTGGTCGACCACGGCATCGATAAAATCGCGGGCCGCCGCGTGGTGCTGACCGGCGGCGCGTCGCAGCTGCCCGGACTTTGCGACATCGCGAAACTTATTTTGGACAAGCAGGTGCGCCTCGGCCGCCCGCAAAAAATCAAGGGACTTGCAGAAGCAACAGGCGGCCCCGCGTTTTCGGCATGCGCGGGCCTGCTTCATTACGCGGCTGAACACGCGGAAGAAATTCCGCGCGCCCAGCAATCTTACGGCTTTAATCTCTCGATGGGCTTTTCCGGCAACGTGCTGCAAAAGGTCACGCATTGGTTGAAGGAGAATTGGTAAGCGATTCAACACACAACGTCTTTTGCTTTTCGGCGCTTTCCCGGATCAGTTTTCGGCTTTTATTCGGGGAAATGAACGGTCAAAAAAAGTGCAACTTCAATGCAATATGACTCTGGAAAGCTTGATTCGACTTAATATAGAATCATCAAATCGAAGCGGAGGACAAAAACAATGGCTATCAACATAAGAATGCAAACACAGACCAACAGACTAAAACCGAAGATCACCGTCATCGGTGTCGGCGGTGCGGGCGGCAACGCCGTCAACAACATGATCAATTCCGGCCTTGAAGGCTGCGAGTTCCTCGTGTGCAACACGGACGCGCAAGCGCTCGAAGGAAATGAGGCCGCCCACAAAATCCAGCTCGGCGTGAATGTCACGCGCGGCCTGGGCGCCGGCGCAAATCCCGAGATCGGCTGCGCAGCCGCTGAAGAATCCATCGACGAAATCCTGGCTTATCTCGAAGGCTCGAACATGGTGTTCGTGACCTGCGGCATGGGCGGCGGCACCGGCACCGGTGCTGCTCCGGTGATTGCGGCTGCGGCGCGCGAAGCGGGCATCCTGACCATCGGCGTCGTCACCAAGCCCTTCCACTTCGAAGGCACGCATCGCATGAAGCTGGCGGAAAACGGCATTGCGGAGCTGCAAAAGCATGTGGATACGCTGATCATCATCCCCAACCAGAACCTCTTCCGCATCGCGAACGAGAAAACCACGTTCGCCGACGCGTTCAAGATGGCCGACGAAGTCCTGCAATCGGGCGTGCGCGGCGTGACCGACCTGATGGTCATGCCGGGTCTCATCAACCTTGACTTTGCGGACGTCCGCACCGTCATGGCCGAGATGGGCAAAGCCATGATGGGCACCGGCACCGGCGAAGGCGAACGCCGCGCGATCGAGGCTGCTGAAGCCGCGATCTCGAACCCGCTGCTGGACGATGTGTCGATGAAAGGCGCGCGCGGCGTGCTGATCAACGTCATCGGCGGCCTCGACATGACGCTGTTCGAAGTTGATGAAGCCATCAACCGCGTGCGTGACGAAGTCGATGCAGATGCCAACATCATCTTCGGCTCTACGTTCGATCAAACCATGTCCGGCAAGATGCGCGTGTCGGTCGTTGCAACCGGCATTGAAGCCGCTGCCAACGTCCAGGCGCGCCCCCTGCACCTCGCGGGTTCCAACGTGGAACCGGCGCGTCGCGGCGGCCTGCCCCAGACAAAACCCGCTGCAGCCACGACCGGCTACACCGCCTACAGCCAGCCGGCGCGTTCGCCCGCTGTGCGCGAAGGCGCGGTATCCGGCGGTTATGCCGGCGCCGTTCCTGCATCGATCCTGCCCCAGGTGGCGGCTTCCCGCCCCATGGTTCAGGCATCGGCAGTAACTCAGCCCGCAACCGCACAACGCGCCGGCACCCCTGCCACCGCAGGTGAAGGCTGGGAGCGTTCGGCTGAGGCAGAAACCGCACCGCAAACCGGCCATGCCGCCGCAACATCTTACGCACCCGCCACCGCTACGGCGACCGCGCGCAAGCTGAACGATGACATGGAAGACCTGTCCTACACGACCAAGCCCGCAACGCCCGCCGTCACGCAGAACTATCCGCAGCGTGAAGTGGTGGCGCAGCGCCCTGCAGCACCGCAGCCGCAGGCGAAGCGCGTCGGCGGCAGCTTTATCCCGCCCAAGCCGCTTGATCCCCGCCAGCCTTCGGGCACCGGCGCGGACCTGTTCGGCGGCGAGACGCTGTCGGCACCCAAAGTTGACACCACGGAAAAGCAGCAGAAGAAGTCTCCTTCGCTGTTTGAACGCTTCACGCTGCAGCGGAAGGAGGAAGTTGTTACGGCTCCCGCCCCCGCGGCATCGCGTGCGATCGAAGGCACAAACCTGACGGTCGAAACGGGCGGCAAGCAGGACGAAGACGAGCTGGACATCCCCGCCTTCCTGAGACGGCAGGCGAACTGATCCGACGCTTAAAGACTCCGCTAAAGAAAACCCCCGGGAGCGATCCCGGGGGTTTTTCGTTGGATATCAAACGGCAGCGGCGCTTAGTTCGTCGGGCCTTTTTTCAGCAGGCCGTCGAATGGGGTCACCACGCGCACGCCGGTGATGTCGCGGGTATAGCCGGCAGGCCAGGGCTGGATATGCGCGCCCTGCAGGTTGAAGTCATAGGTCAGGCCCTTCACGATGGGCGTGCCGTCCACGTTTTTATAGGTGTTGAAAGTGCCGGCGGTGGTATGCACTTCGGTATGTTCGCTGGGGCGGCCTTTATCGACCTCGACAATACCTGTCACTTTGGCGCGCACGGTTTCCTGTTCGTTTTTGACTTCGTGATAAATGCCGGGACCGGCCATGCCGCCCCAGACAAGTGCCGCGCCGAGAAATACGCTGGATAATTTCATCTTGCTCTCCGTTATGATTATGGCAAAAAAACTGGTGTTGTGTTCTGCCGTCCTTATGCCCCAGATTCGCGTTCTATATCAAGCGGTTAATTTTGTAACACTCTGTTACAAAAGGTGACTTCTGATGCATCGCCGCATTTGATACCAAGGTAGCAGGAAATCTTTCCTAACAGCTTCATCAACAACGGTTTTTCACACAATGTTGACCTCGGTTTACCAGCACACGATCCTGAATGCCTTCACCGTTACCGGCGTGGGTGTCCATTCCGGCGCGACCGCGAACATGACCGTGAAACCCGCCGACGCATCGGCCGGCATCACATTCATCCGCACCGATGTGACCGACAAAAACAACGTGATCCCCGCCCGCTGGAACGCGGTTGTCGATACGAAACTTTGCACCGTGCTGGCGAACAAGGCCGGCGTGACGGTTTCGACCATCGAACACCTGATGTCGGCCTTTGCGGCGCTGGGCATCGACAATGCGACCGTCGAAATCGACGGCCCCGAAATTCCGATCATGGACGGCAGCGCCGTTCAATTCGTGCAGGCGATCGACAAGGCAGGCCTGCTGCGCCAGCAGGCGCGCCGCCACGTGCTGCGCGTGCTGAAAACCGTGTCGTATCAGGAAGGCGAAAAGGAAGTGTTCCTGTCGCCCGCCGACGGCCAGTTCTTCGGCTTTGAAATCTCGTTCGACAACGCCCTGATCGGCCGCCAGAAATACACCCATGCGCTGAAAGAAGAAGCCTATCGCGGCGATATCGCGGCGGCGCGCACTTTCGGCTTCCTGCATGAAGTCGAGGCGTTGCGTAAAATGGGTCTTGCCCGCGGCGGCTCGCTGGATAACGCCATCGTCATCGACGGCGACAAGGTGCTGAACGAAGGCGGTTTGCGCTTTAAAAACGAATTCGTGCGCCACAAGATCCTGGATGCCATCGGCGATATCTACCTGATGGGCGTGCAGCTGATCGGCCATTATCACGGCGTCAAGGCCGGCCATGCCATGAACAACAAGATCCTGCATGTGCTGTTCTCCCAGCCCGACGCCTTTGAAATCGTCGAACTGGGTGCCGAAGCCCCCCGTACCGCCATCCCCGCCGCCCCGGTCTATGCCGAGACCGAACGCCCCGTGGCGGTCGTTGCGTAAGGCTGTTAAGGCCGGTTTTCAGGCGTTTTCCCGCTTTTAATGGGCTTTGAAAGCATGGTATAAAAAGCCATGACCAAGCGTTTCACATTTGTTCCTGCCGTTTCGACCACCGCCCGCGCGGCAGCGGTTGCCTGCCTGCTGTCGGCGATCACGCTGACCGGCTGCACCAGCAAGGAAGAGCGCGCCGCCGCCGAGCTTGCCAAAGAAGAGCAAGTGCCGGTCGAGATCCTGTACAACAAGGCACGCGAAACATTGGAGGCCGGCGACTACATGAAGGCCGCGCTGCGTTTCGACGACGTGGATCGCCAATACCCCTATTCGCAATGGGCGACGCGCGCGCAGCTGATGTCGGGCTATGCGCAATACCGCAACCTGAAATACACCGAAGCCGTGCTGGCGCTCGACCGCTTTATCGAGTTGCATCCGGGTGACACAAACGCCGCCTATGCCTATTACCTGCGCGCGCTGTGCTATTACGAACAGATTTCCGATGTGCGCCGCGACCAGCGCATGACGCAGCTGGCGCTCGACAACCTGAAACAGGTGGTGGAGCGTTTCCCCGACAGCAAATACGCGCGCGACGCGGCGTTGAAAATCGACCTGACGCAGGATCACCTTGCCGGCAAGGAAATGGAAATCGGCCGCTATTATCTGGAGCGCCGCCAGTACCATGCCGCCATCCCGCGTTTCCAGCGCGTGCTGGACAATTACCAGACCACGACCCATGTGCCCGAAGCGCTGCACCGCATGACGGAGGCGTATCTGTCGCTGGGCCTCAAGGACGAGGCGCAGAAAACCGCCGCCATCCTCGGCCACAACTATCCGCAGAGCAGCTGGTACAAGGACAGCTTCCGGCTGTTCAACAAGGAATATAAAGAAGGCGTGGAGCCTTCTCTTTACGACCGCACCATCGGGAAAATTTTCTAGGAAGGCGCAAGGCATGCTGACAAGCCTGACCATCCAGAACATCGTGCTGATCGACCGCCTGCAGCTGGAGGCCGGCGACGGGTTGCTGGCGCTGACCGGCGAAACGGGCGCGGGAAAATCCATCCTTCTCGACGCGCTGGGGCTTGCGCTGGGCGCGCGCGCCGATAGCGGGCTTGTGCGCCACGGCGAGGATCAGGCGGCGGCCACCGCCTGCTTCGACATTCCCGCCAAACACCCCGTCAACGCGCTGCTGCGTGAAAAGGAAATCGCCGTATCCGACCAGTTGATCCTGCGCCGCACGCTGGGCCGCGACGGGCGCAGCAAGGCATTCATCAACGACGCGCCCGTCGGCGTGCAGCTGCTGAAGGATGTGGGCGCGCTGCTAGTCGAGGTGCATGGGCAGTTTGAAACGCACGGGCTGCTCGACCCCGCAACGCATCTGGGTGTGCTGGATGTCTATGCCGGCATCGACGCATCGCCCATCCGGAGCGCATGGAAAACATGGCGGCAGGCGAAGGAACGCTTCGACCGCGCGATGTCGGATATCGAATCCGCGCGCATGCAGGAAGATTATTTGCGCTATACGGTGGCGGAGCTGGAAAAGCTGGACCCGCAGCCGGGCGAAGACGCCGTGCTGTCGGAAAAACGCCAATTGCTGATGAACCGCGAAAAAATGTCGGGCGCGTTCGGTCAGGCGACCAATATCATCGAAAGCGAAAACGGGCTGCAGGGCCAGATGGGCAAGCTGCAGGCCGTACTGGAACGCCTCAGCGACAAAGACCCGCAGGTGAAGCCGCTGGTGGAGGCGCTGGGCCGCGCGCAGGCGGAAATTTCCGATATCGGCTGGCAGGTTGAGAAAATAAAATCCGCCGGAGAGCGCAGCACGGAGCGGCTGGAGGATATCGAGGAGCGTTATTTCGCGCTGAAGGAAATCGCCAAGAAACACCGCACGACCGTCGATGGCTTGGCCGCGATTTACGAAGACCTGTCGCAAAAACTGCGCCTGATCACCAATCAGGAAGAAGCGCTGGCGGAAATGCAAAAGGCGACCGCCGCAGCGCGCACCGTTTATATGGCAGAAGCCGAAAAGGCGACCGCAAAACGCCAGAAGGCCGCCGCGAAACTTGCGAAATCGGTGAATGCCGAACTGCCCGACCTGAAACTCGACAAGGCGAAAATCACCGTTGTCTGCGACAAGGCGGCGGATGAGGTCAACTGGTCGCCCGAAGGTTTCGACCATGTGCAATTCATGATTTCCACCAACCCCAACACGCCCCCGGGCGCGCTGCATAAAGTCGCATCGGGCGGGGAGCTGAGCCGCTTTATGCTGGCGCTGAAAGTTATTCTGGCCGAAACCAGCAGCATCCCGACCCTGATTTTCGACGAGGTCGATGCAGGCATCGGCGGCGCGACGGCGGATGCGGTGGGCGAGCGCCTGCAACGCCTTGCCAAGGATTATCAGGTTTTGGTTGTCACCCACAGCCCGCAGGTGGCCGCACGCGCCGCCAACCATTGGCATGTCGCGAAGTCGGAGAAAAAAGGCACCGTCACCACACGCATTTTGCCGCTGGTCGCCGTAAACGAACGTCAGGAAGAAATCGCCCGCATGCTGTCCGGCGCCGAAATTACCAAGGAAGCCCGCGCGCAAGCGGCCAAGCTGTTGGAAAACCACCCGCGCCGCGCGGCAAACGCGTAAATTATGCCGCCCAAGAAAAGCAAAGCACCCGCCGCCGATACGCTCAACCCCATGGAAGCCACGCTGGAGGCCGACACGCTGCGCCGCCAGCTAAAACGGCACGACAAGCTGTATCACCAGAAAGACGCGCCGGAGATTTCGGACGCGGAATATGACGCGCTGAAAAACCGCCTGCGGGAGATTGAAGCGGCATTCCCCAATCTGGTCACGCCCGACAGCCCGACGCAGACCGTTGGATATGCGCCGCTTCGCGAATTCAAGAAGATCAAACATGCCGTGCCGATGCTGTCGCTGTCGAACAGCTTTGCCGACGAGGATGTCACCGATTTTGTCGACCGCGTACGCAAATTCTTGCTGATCCCCGATACGCAGAAGCTGGAAGTGCTGGCCGAGCCGAAAATCGACGGGCTTTCCTGTTCGCTGCGCTATGAAGGCGGAAAGCTGGTCTATGCCGCCACACGCGGCGACGGCGAGGAAGGCGAAGACGTCACCGAAAACGTGAAAACCATCAAATCCGTGCCGCAGCTATTGCCCGCAGGCGTGCCCGATGTGCTGGAGGTGCGCGGCGAGATTTACATGACGCGCGACGACTTCCAGAAACTGAACAAGGCGCAGGAAGAAGCGGGTGAAAAGATTTTTGCCAATCCGCGCAACGGGGCGGCGGGCAGCCTGCGCCAGCTGGATGTGCGTATCACAGCGAAACGTCCGCTTCGCTTCTACGGCTACGCGCTGGGCGAGGTATCCGCGCCCTTCGCCGATACGCAGGACGGCATCCGCAGAAAACTGAAAAGCTGGGGCTTTGATGTTCCCGTCCCGACCACCGTTGCGGATGGCGCGGCCGGGCTTTTGGCATTTCACGAGAAGGTCTATCACACGCGCCCCGAGATTCCCTACGATATCGACGGCGTGGTGTATAAGGTCAACGACCTCGACTACCAGAAACGCCTGGGCTTCATCAGTCGCAGCCCCCGTTGGGCGACGGCGCATAAGTTTCCGGCGGAACAGGCAGAAACGATCCTAAAAAAAATCTCCATTCAGGTCGGGCGCACCGGCGTACTGACGCCCGTTGCCGAACTGGAACCCGTGAATGTCGGCGGCGTGATGGTTTCCCGCGCGACCTTGCACAACGAAGACGAAATCGGCCGCAAAGGCGTGTTCGAGGGCGCGCGCATCATCATCCAGCGCGCCGGCGATGTCATTCCACAAGTTGTAAGAGTTGTTAACATCGGCGAGCAACCTCCCTACATTTTTCCCACGGAATGCCCGGAATGTCATAGCCTTGCCATCCGCGAGAAAGACGAAGCCGCGACGCGCTGCACGGGTGGCTTGGTTTGCCCCGCGCAGGCGGTGGAGCGGTTGAAGCATTTTGTTTCCAAATACGCCTTCGACATCGAAGGCCTTGGCGAAAAGATCATCAAGGAATTCTGGGACGAAGGCATCATCAAGACACCCGGCGATATTTTCCGGCTGGAAAAACACGCCGAAGCGTTGAAAACGCGCGAAGGCTGGGGTGAATTGTCGGTCAAGAACCTGCTGGCCGCGGTGGAGGATCGCCGAACCATCGGCCTCGACCGTTTTGTCTATGCGCTTGGCATCCGGCAGGTCGGGCAGGCAACCGCGAGGAAACTGGCGCTGCATTACACCAGCCTTGAAAACCTGACGGGGCAGATGAAAGAGGCGCAGGACCATTCTTCCGCTGCCTATCATGCGCTTGACGATATCGGCGACATCGGCGCATCGATGGCGGAAGATATCGTCGCGTTCTTTGCCGAGAAACATAACCTTGACGTTATCCGTGACCTGCAAAAAGAATTGAAAGTGAAGGATTTTGAACGCCCCAAGACAGTCGAATCCGCCGTGACCGGCAAGACCGTCGTCTTCACCGGCAAACTGGCCAAAATGGGGCGCGATGAAGCGAAGGCGCAGGCGGAATCGCTGGGCGCGAAAGTGGCCGGTGCCGTATCGAAAAACACCGATTACCTGATCGCGGGCGAAGATGCCGGATCGAAAATGAAAAAAGCTGCCGAACTGGGCGTGAAGGTGCTGACCGAGGACGAGTGGCTCAACCTCATCGCGTAACCCCGGCCTGCGCCGGAGTTACAGATGAATTTACTTCTGCAACTTGCCCTTCGCCGCTTTCTTCAGAAGGATCAAGTCATCCAGCGCCTTGTTCACATCGTCCGACATTTCGCGGCGTTCCAGGAAATCGCGGCCGCCGGCGTTGCGGGTCAGGGACATTTCCAGCGCGCGGGACAGGATATCGGCGATCGCGACATCTTTCTGGTCGAGCGCAAGGCGCATCGCCTGCGTCACGAGGTCGCTGAGGCGTTGATACTGTTTTTTATTGGCTTCGGGCATTGTTTCACACTCTCGGTCGTTTTTTAATCGTTCTTATATCCCGCTTCAGCAGGCTTACATGCCGGGGGGGCGCGGCGTGCTGGGCGGGTTAGGCTTTTTTGGCGCGGGCGGCGCAAGGCTGAGCGCCACGCGGTCGTTCAGGAAACCATCGACTTCCTTCAGCCACTGGTCGCGCAGCTCGTCGCGCTCCATCCAAATTTCGTGCTTTGCGTCGGCAATTTCAACCTTTTTCGCATGCGGCAGCAGCGTTAATGCGCGGTCCTGCGCGGCGCGGTCGACAATTTTTTCCTGGCCTGCGATCTCCATCAGGATCGGCGTTTTGATGGCTTTCAGGTAATCTTCGTCGTTCAGAACGTCGATAGATGAAAAGGTGTGATAGACCCAGCCATAGGTCGCATCGCCGATTTTCAGCGCGTCGTTGTTCTTGACGATTTCCTGATCGGCGGCGAAGCGCATGGGGTCGCTGGTTTTATTATTGCCCTTAAACGGTTCTTCCGACCAGTCGGCACCGCCGGGGATGTATTTTTCAAGGTAGTTGCCGGCCTTGGCGAATTTCGCCATCTGGCGCGCCAGTTTTTTCGGCATCCCGTTCGTGACGATATCGATCATGGGCGAGGTGAGGATGGCGGAATCAAATACGCCGTCATGTTCGTTCAGGTAACGCAGGCCGATATGCGCGCCCATCGAATGGCCCATATAGATCAGCGGTTTTTTCGCGGCGGGTTCGACGACGGTGGTCACGAACTGGTGCAGCGTTGCGATCTGTTCGTCGTAGCCTTCCTGATGCGCCTTCTGGCTGCCCTTGATGAATTTTTCCGACCCGCCCTGCCCGCGCCAGTCCAGCATATAAACGTCAAAGCCGCGCGCATTCAGATCGTGCATGACTTCGTAATATTTCTCGATATTCTCGCGGAAGCCGCTGCCGATGACGATGCTGCCTTTCGACACGCCGTCGGCCTTCGACACGCCATAGCGGATATCCGCACCCTTGGCATTCTTGAAATGCCCTTCGGTGAAATTCGGCGGCTGGTTGAATTTTGCTGGCAACATACCCTTAAGGTCCCCCATGTTGCGGCGGCGCTGCTTTGGGCGGCACCGGTTTCAGTTTTATCTGGTCTGCGATAAATCCGTCGATTTCTTTCCACCATGCGCGGCGCTGCGTGTCGCGGTCGATCCACAGCGCGTGCAGGCCGCCGTCGATTTCTACCGTTTTCGCGTTCGGCACCAAACGTCCGGCGCGGCGCACGGATTCGTTGTCGATCACGTCATCCGCCCCGCCGATGCCGAACAGCACGGGCGTTTTGATGGAGCGCAGGAAATTTTCGCCCGATGTTTTCTCGGTCGATTTGAACAGGCTGTCCACGTAGCCGATTGTCGGGTCTTCGGCCTTTAATTTGTCGTTCAGCAGCATGAAGGATTTGTGCAGGCCCATGCGCACGGGGTTTTTTTCGCGCATATCCTTGCGCTCTGCCGTCAACTGGCGGGTCATCGCGCGGCGGCCGTCCTTGATGCGCTGGTTGGCAAGGCCGCCTTCGACCGCAGCCGCGAAGGCCTGCTTCATCAGGTCTTTCGCCGTGCCCATCGGGCGCATTTCAACGAGCGGCGTTGCGAGGACCGCAAAATTGAAATCGGATTGATGCTGTTCAAGATATCGCAACGCCACCTGCCCGCCCATGCTATGTGTGCTGAGGAACAGCGGCTGCGATTTGTCGAACTGCACGATTTCCTGCCGGAATTTGCGCAGGTCTTCGATATGGTCTTCGACCGTCTGGCCTTTTTTCGACGGCGGCGAATTTTTTTCGGAGCCGCCATGCCCCGCCCAGTCCATCATCCAGACGGCGTAACCGCGATCGAGATATTCGTGGATGGTTTCGTGATAGGCTTCGCGGAAATCGGCATAACCGGTCGTGATGACGACGGTGCCTTTTTTCTCCCCCGCCGGTTCGGCATGGCCATAGCGGATCTTTTTACCAGTAGTGCTGGTAAACGTATCCTCCTGCCATCCATCCGGTTCGAAAAACCGGTTTAAATTCGCCATAGGGGGCTCTTTCAATTGCGCGGAAGCAGAGTTGAGTATACTTGGAAATAAACTTATTTCCAGACGCTACTTTATTCAAAAAAGTTGCGCCCATCAGGAACTTAGCGAAATTTTCGCGCGATTCAAAATGCTGCGACGCAGCGTTATTTCACGCTGAACATAAAGCAGAAATTTTGGCGGCAATTAGTGTTCGAGCGCCTTGATGACGCCTTCGCACATCGCTTTCGCGTCGCCCAGCAGCATCATCGTGTTGTCATAAAAGAACAGCTCGTTATCGATACCGGCATAGCCGGAGCCGAGGGAGCGTTTGATGAACAGCACCGTGCCCGCCGATTCGACATCGAGGATCGGCATGCCGTAGATGGGCGATGCCGGGTCTTTCTTCGCGGCGGGGTTGGTGATGTCGTTCGCGCCGATGACGAAGGCGACATCGGTCTGCGCGAAATCACGGTTGATATCTTCCAGTTCCAGCACTTCGTCATAGGGTACGTTGGCTTCGGCCAGCAGCACGTTCATATGGCCGGGCATACGGCCTGCGACGGGGTGGATGGCGTAGCGCACTTTCGTGCCGTTCTTTTTCAGCATGTCGCACATTTCGCGCAGCGCGTGCTGCGCCTGCGCGACCGCCATGCCGTAGCCAGGCACGATCACGACCGATGCCGCGTTTTTCAGGATAAAGGCCGCATCATCGGCGGAGCCGACTTTCACGGGCTTGTCGGATTTCGCCGCTGCCGCTGCGCCGCCCGCAGCCTCGCCGCCAAACCCGCCCAAAATGACGTTGAAGAAAGAACGGTTCATGCCCTTGCACATGATGTAGGACAGGATCGCGCCCGATGCGCCGACCAGCGCGCCCACGATGATCAGAAGGTTGTTTTGCAGCGTAAATCCAATGCCCGCCGCCGCCCAGCCGGAATAGCTGTTGAGCATGGAGACGATCACCGGCATATCCGCGCCGCCGATCGGGATGATCATCAGCACGCCCAGCAGCAGCGCCACCGCGACAATCGCCCAGAACAGGAATGCGGATTGCGTCATGCAGAGCAGCACGATCATGGCGACGAGCCCGAGACCCAGCAACGCGTTCAGCATATGCTGGCCCTTGAACACAACGGGCTTGCCGGTGATGAAGCCCTGCAATTTGCCGCAGGCGATGATGGAGCCGGTGAAGGTGATCGCGCCGATCGCCACGCCAAGGCTCATTTCAATCAGGCTGCCGACATGGATATTGCCGTGTTCGCCGATGCCGTAGGCGACAGGCGAGCCGAAGGCCGCCGCCGCGATCATGACGGCGGCAAGGCCGACGAGCGAGTGGAACGCCGCGACCAGCTGCGGCAGGTCGGTCATTTCAATTTTCTTGGCGATGAACGCGCCGATCGCGCCGCCGACCGCGATGCCGGCCACGATCAGCCCGAACCCCTGCATGTTCGGCATGAACATGGTGGTGATGATCGCCAGCGCCATGCCCGCGATGCCAAAGCGCATCCCGCCCTTGGCCGTTTCGGGGCCGGACAGGCCGCGCAGCGCCATGATGCAGCAGACAGAAGAAACAAGGTAGGCCAGCAATGATACGGTCATGGACATGAAAGCGATTCCTTATTTCTTTTTCTTTTTCGAGAACATGGCCAGCATGCGCTGCGTCACGATAAACCCGCCGAAGATATTGACGGAAGCGAGGACGACCGCAAGGAAGCCCATGCCCTTGGACAGCATGTTGTCGGACAGGCCGACAGCGATCAGCGCACCCACGATGATGACAGATGAAATGGCGTTGGTAACGGCCATCAGCGGCGAATGCAGCGCGGGCGTGACGCGCCAGACGACGTAATATCCCACGAAGCAGGCCAGCACAAACACCGTAAGCCCGATCACGAAGAACGGCGCGCCCGCGCCATGCTGCGCGGCGGCGAGCGCGGCTTCGGATGCCGACAACTGGTTGACCAGTTCGTTAATCTGCGCGTTCAGCACCTGCGTCGTGCCCTGTACCTTATCGGCCTGTTCTGCGAGGTTCGGCATGGCTGCTCCTTATGCCTTGAAGTTGGGATGGACGATCTCGCCGTCGCGGGTCAAGACGGTCGCTTTCACGATTTCGTCTTCCCAGTTGATTTTCAGGTTCTTGCTTTCCTTGTCCACCAGCGGGGTCAGGAAGTTGACGAGGTTGCGCGCGTACAGCGCCGATGCGTCGACCGCGATGCGGCTGGGCATGTTCGGGTGGCCGACGATTTTCACGCCGCCCACATCGACCACTTCGCCCGATTTGGCGAGCGAGACGTTGCCGCCCTGCTCCACCGCGAGATCGACGATGACGGAACCCGGCTTCATCGATTTCACCATCTCGTCACTCACCAGCACCGGCGCCTTGCGGCCGGGGATCAGCGCAGTCGTAATAACAATATCCTGTTTCTTGATCGTATCGGCGATCAGCGCGGCCTGTTGTTTCTTGTAATCGTCGCTCATTTCTTTCGCGTAGCCGCCAGCGGTTTCGGCCGCTTTCGTTTCTTCGTTTTCGACCATCACGAAGGTCGCGCCAAGGCTCTGCACCTGTTCTTTGGCGGCGGCGCGCACGTCGGTTGCGGAAACAACAGCACCGAGGCGGCGCGCGGTTGCAATCGCCTGCAACCCCGCAACGCCCGCGCCCATGATGAAAACTTTTGCCGCAGGAACCGTGCCCGCCGCCGTCATCATCATCGGGAAGCCGCGGCCGAATTCATTGGCCGCTTCCAGCACGGCGCGATAACCCGCAAGGTTCGCCTGTGATGACAGCACGTCCATCGTCTGGGCGCGCGTGATGCGCGGCACGAGTTCCATCGAAAATGCCGCGATGCCCTGCGCCGCGTAGGTTTTCAAAAATTCCTTGTCGTTATATGGGGCCAGCATACCGATCAGCACCGCGCCCTTTTTCATTTTGCCGGTTTCGGCAGCGGAAGGGTTGCGCACACGCAAGACAACATCGGCATCCTTATATGCTTCGTCCTGCGAGACCACTTTCGCGCCCGCCGCTTCGAACTGGCTGTCGGGATAGCTCGACAATGCGCCCGCGCCCGTTTCGACGAAAACATCCGCGCCGAGCGAGATGAGTTTGCGCACAGAATCCGGCGATGCCGCCACGCGCTTTTCCGCCTGTGCCGTTTCTTTGCCGATTGCGATTTTCATATTGAATCCCCTACGTCTAAGCCATTCAGATAATGGACTGTTCGCGGGTTTTTGGGAAGCAGGATGTTAGTGCTGTGCCTTGATATCGAATTTACGTAGCGCGGCTTTCTGGCGGCTGGCCAGTTCCTTCACGTCGAAATCGGCGATCAATTCGTTGAACAGGTCGTGCCAGTTCATTTCGGCCTTGAGGTGCAGGAAGACGGAGCCAAGGCCGAGCGCCGCACGATCCATAAAGACGAATTCGCGGGGCACCTTGATGCCGCCGACTTTCTTCAGCTCGGCATGCACCTTGGAGGCAATCTCGCGGCCATATACCCCGCCCTGCTCCACCACGCCGATCGGGCGCACGGCATCGTCGAGCACCGGACCATAAAGGAACCCCGCCCACATATTGAGCACGTCGATTGCGTCTTTTTTCAGCCCCTTGAAGCCCCAGCTTTCATAGGCCGCGACCGCCATGTCGCGATCCTGCTTTTGAAGCGCGTGATAAAGCGTGATGACGCCTTCGACGAAACGCGGCGGAAAAACGCGCACGCAGCCGAAATCGAGCAGGTTGATGGAGTTGTCTTTTTGCACCTGATAATTGCCCAGATGCGGGTCGCCGTGGATAACCCCGTAATAATACAGCGGCACATACCAGGCGCGGAACAGGTTATGCGCGATTTCGTTCCGGCGCGCAGGCTTTTCCTTGATGAAATCGAGGATATGCCCGCCATCGAGCCATGTAGAGGTCAGCAAGCGGCTGGTTGAAAGTTCGGGAATGACCGTCGGCACATGCACATTGTCTTCGTCCTGCAGCATAAAGCCGTAAAGCGCCTCGTGTTTCGCCTCCAGCTTGTAATCGAGTTCTTCATAGAGCCGGTCGGTGATTTCTTTCTGTATTTCGCCGGTGCTGACAGAATTATCGTATTTTTCAAATACACCCATGATGAGGCCGAGCTGTTTCAGGTCGGCCTCGACCGCCGATACCATGTCGGGATATTGCAATTTGCAGGCGACTTTCTGCCCGTCCAGCGTCACCGCGCGATGCACCTGCCCCAGCGATGCGGCAGCGGCGGCTTCGCGTTCGAACGACTTGAATTTCGATTCCCAATCCGCGCCCAGTTCGGCGATCATGCGGCGGCGGACGAACAGCCAGCCCATAGGCGGGGCCTGGCTTTGCAATTTCTGCATCTCCGCCGCATATTCCTTGGGCAGCACGTTGGGGATGGTGGCCAGCAGCTGCGCGACCTTGAGCAGCGGGCCCTTCAGCTCGCCCAGGCTCTCCATCAGCTGTTTGGCATGGATCGGTTTGTCGATATCCATGCCGAGGTATTTTTGCCCTGCAAGGCGCGCGGCAAGGCCGGTCATGGTCGTCGAGACCTTGGCGTATCTTTTGATGCGCCGCCCGATATGGCCCTTTTCGCGGCCCGATTTTCCCGGTTTCTTGTCCGTCATGACAAGAAGATGATAGCACGCCCCCAAAAAGTCGAGAAAATTTTATATTATGGAGAAGCGGGTTTCGCGCCCTTGGAAGGTTTCGCCTGCGGCGCATCGTCGAGTTTTTCCAGCTCGTTCAGGTATTTGTCGATCAGCGACAGCCCCTTCTGCCAGAATTCCGGCGACTCGGGGTCGAGATCGAAGGGCTGCGTCATCTCGTACAGGTTGCGCGTGATGCCCGTTTCCAAAAGCTCGATATAGTTATCGACGAATTCCTGTTTCGCTTCGGGCCCTTCCTTCTCTGCCGCCTTGTAGGCCTGATACAGTCCGCTCACCATGTTCTGCGCGAAGGAATAGGAATAGACGTAGAAGGGCGTGTCGTAGAAATGCGGGATGACCATCCAGTAATAACGGTCGTATTTATCGGTTTCGACGGCGGGGCCGAAATATTCCTTTTGCGTCTGGATCCAGATATCGGAAATATCCTCGACCGACAGCTCGCCTTTTTTACGCGCCTCATGCGCCTTGCGTTCGAAATCGTAATACGACAGCTGCTGCATAGAATTGAGGATCATGCCCTCGACCTTGTCCTTCAGCAGGTCTTTTTTGCGCGCGGGGTCTTTTTCCTTGGCCAGCATTTCCTCGAATACCAGCATTTCGGCGAAGATGCTGGCGGTTTCCGATACCGCCGTGGACATTTCGGACAGGAACAAGCCGCGCGCCTGTTCCGCCAAAACCTGATGCACGCCATGACCCAGTTCGTGGCCGAGCGTGACCAGTGAATCGCGGTCGCCCGTATAGCTCATGAACACGAAGGGCGAATTTTCCGGCCCGGTCGGCATGGCGAAGGCACCGGTTTCTTTGTCGGGGCGCGGCTGCGCGTCGATGCGGTTCTGGTCGAAAAATTTCTGCGCGATGCGCGCGAATTTGGGCGAAAATTTCTTGAAGGCGCGCAGGATGGTGCGGCGCGCGTCATCGAAACTGTATTCCGCTTCATCCTTCGGTGCGTTCGGCAGCGGGCGGCCCAGTTGCGCGCGCGGCATCACCTCCACGCCGTGCTGTTCGGCCTTCCAGCTGTAAAAACGGTGCGACAATTTGGAATAATTCGCCTTCACCGTCGCCGCCATCGTATCGACGATTTCGGGCGACAGCAGGTTGCCGCGGTTTTCTTCCTCGTCAGGGCGAGAATATTTGTTCAATTCGGTATAGGTCAGCGTGTCGCGCATCAGGGTGTTATAAATCAGCGCCATGCGCTTCGACCCCGCCTCCAGCACGTCGCCGAGTTTTGCGCGCAGGGCTTCGCGCTCCTCGATCGTCTCGAAACCCTTGGTGCCGAACAGTTCATGCGCTTCGTCGAGGGAGATTTTCTTGCCGCCGACTTCGACGCGCATGCCGTTTAGCGTTTCGTGGTACAGCCTGCGCCATGCGTCGCTATTGCTGGCGGCATATTCCGCGCTTAAAGACGCCACATCGCCATCAATCTGTTCCGACCGGCCGCCGCGCACGCGCGCGATCCAGGGCGCATAAGGCGCAAGATCGGGCGCGGCGAGTTTGGTCATCAGGTCGCGTTCTTTCATCGCCAGCAATTCTTCTTCGAAAAAGCCGGTATGTTCGCCGACCTCGCCCATCCATTTCTTGATGGATTCTGTTTTGGAGAAGTTGTTGAGGTTATCGGCCTCCAACAGCCCGACATAGCAGGAAATTTTCGTGCGCATGTTTTCGATCGCCTCGTATTCGGCGACCGCTTCGCCCAGCTGCGGGCCGGTGAGGTAGGCGATGGTGGTATTGTATTCGTCGTAGAATTTTTTTGCGCGGGTTTCCAGCGCATCCTTGTCCGCCTCCAGCTCGGGCGAATTAAGCGCGGGATAAAGCTGCGTCAAATCCCAGCGCGGCAGGTTGTCGTTGCCGGCGGGCACGGGATCGGCGGCGGCGTTGAAGCTGCGCGCCGGTTGCGGGCTGGGCTTGCGCGCGCGGGAAAAATCTTCGCGCAGGTGCTTTTTCATCCGCCCCCCATTTTCGGCCCCTTGCGGGCATGCCGGTTCGAGGGCGGATCGACGGCATGGGGCTTGTCGTCGTTCACGGCGCGTTTCAGGTCGGAAACCTCGCCCGCCGCGTTTTTAAAATCCTGATGCGTTTTGTGGATCGCGTCGATGCGGCGGTCCAGTTGTTCGACCTCGTCGATATAACGCTCGATAACCGCCAATCCCTTCTTCCAGAATTGCGGATCGGTGGTATCAAACCCGAATTCGGCCAACGCGACTTCGTGCCGCCTTGTGCCGCCCGCCTTCAGCATATCTTCGTATTTCTCGATAAAGACCTGTTTGTCGGGCGCTTTGGTGTATTCGTCATACAGTGCGTTCACCATGCAGTCGCCGAAGGAATAGGCGTAGACATAGAACGGCGTATGGATGAAATGCGGCACATACATCCAGAAATTTTCCGCGCCCGGCACATCGAGGTTGACGGCGGGGCCCAGACTATCCTTCTGCGTCTGCTGCCAGATGTCGGAAATACGCTCCGGCGACAGCTCGCCTTTTTCGCGACGTTCTTCGTGAAGTTTTTGTTCAAAGGTAAAAAACGCCGCCTGCCGGTTAACGGTGTTCAGCATGCCTTCGACCTTTTCGGCCAGCATGTTGCGGCGCGCGACCAAGTCGTCTTCGCGCCCCAGCAGTTCGCGGAACACGATCATTTCGCCGAATACGCTGGCGGTTTCGGCGAGCGTCAGCGGCGTGTCGGATTTCAAGAACCCCTGCTTCGATGCCATCACCTGATGGATGCCATGCCCCAGTTCATGCGCCAGCGTCATCACATCGGCGGCCGAGCCGAAGAAATTGAGCAGGATATAGGGATGCGCCGACGGCACAGCGGGATGGGCGAAACCGCCACTGTCTTTCCCTGCGCGGGGTTCAGCATCGATCCAGCCCTTGTCGAAAAATTCGCGGCCGATCTTTTCCATTTCCGGTGAAATCTTGCCAAATCCTGCCAGCACGATTTCTTTTGCTTCGTCCCATGTATAGCGCGTATTCGCTTCGCCCGGCAGCGGCGCATTCCGGTCGGCGGGGTGCAGGCGCGCGACGCCCGCTTTTTTCGCTTTCCATGCGTAATAGCGGTGCGACGTTTTGGCGTAGTTATCGCGCACGGCCTTCAGCAGCGCATCGACCGTTTCCTGATCGATCTGGTTTTCAAGATGCTGGCGCGATTCAGGTTTTTCGAAATTGCGCCAGCGGTCATCGACCGATTTCAGGTCGGCAAGCGTGTTGGTGATGAGCGCGAAGGCCTTTTTATTCTCGCCCAACTCGCGGCCGAAGGCGTTATAGGCTTCGCGGCGCAGTTTCGCGTCGGTCGAGGTGTCGATGATGTTGACGGCTTCGGCCTCGGTCATCTCCTTGCCGCGCACAGTCACGCGCAGGTCGATCATCATCTGGTTGTAAAGCCGGCGCCAGGCTTCTTCGGCGACGGGTTCCATCTGGTGCTGGAATTTTTCGGCCGCGTCCGACAGCTGGTGTTCGCGCATGGAGCGCACGCGGCCGATCCACGGCGCATACTGCGCAAGCTTGGGCGCGGCAATTTTCTGCAGCAGGTCGGCTTCCTTGATCTTGTTGATTTCAAGGGTAAAAAACAAAAGAGATTCCGACGATTTGCGCAGCCGGTCGGATGCATCCTGCGCCCATGCGCTTTGTTCGTTGTCAATCGAACGCGTGAGTTCGATATACGTCGCAACGCGCGCGATGGATTCGGAAATTTTTTCGAACTGCTCGATGGCGTCGCCCAGATTCTGGCCGGACAGTTTGGCGACCTTGCCGGAAAAAGTTGCGGCGAATTTGGCGGTCGCTGTTTCGATATCGGCGAAGGCGGCGGTGAATTCTTTTGAATCCTGCGACGGGAACAGGTCGCGCAAATCCCAGCGCGGGAGTTTTTCCTGTCTTGGCCTTGTCGTATCCGTCATCAGGCTTCCAAAAAGATGCGTTTATTAAGAAGCTTGTCGCTTCTTTACCGGGCACACTCTCTCCGCCGCTCTTTTTTCAGATAGGGAATCCTAGCACGCTCGTCCGGTTCTGGCAAAACGCTGATTTCGTGACGGAATACTGCGGCGCAACAGTTTGAAATTTAGTTGCGGAAGGCAGAGATGCGGTTGCGGCCGGCCTTTTTTGCGTCATAGACCGCGCTGTCGGCACGGCTGAGCGGGCCTTCGATGGTGGTTTCACCGTCCTTGAACTGGGCGATGCCGATCGAGACGGTGAAGCTGATTTTATGTTCGTTATAGGTCAGCACGCTTTCGCCGACAATTTTACGTAAACGCTCGGCAATGATACTCGCGCCCTCGATATCGGTTTCGGGCAGCAGCGCCACGAATTCTTCGCCGCCCCAGCGGCCGAAAATATCAACATTCCGTAAAGTGTTCGTGCAGAGCGCGGTGAAACGCTGCAGCGCCTTGTCGCCTGCCGAATGGCCGTAGCTATCGTTCAGCTTTTTGAACAGGTCGAGGTCGAACATGATGAGCGAGAGCGGATGGTGGTAGCGGTGCGAACGCAGGGCTTCCCGCTCCACCATCAGCGAAAATTCGCGGCGGTTATACGCACCTGTCAGCGGATCGGTGGCGGCAAGACGCAGCAGTTCTTCTTCCGTCTTCTTGCTCTGGCTGATGTCGCGGAAGATGGCGGCGTAGTAAATCGCGCCGCCCTGCGTCAGCCGCAGGATCTGCGCGCTGGCCGTGAATTCGTTGCCGTCCTTGCGGCGGCAGTGCAGCTGGCGGGTACGGCGCTGCTGGGATATCTTGCCGGTGGTTTCCGCGCCGATTTCTTCCAGTATTGCCTCGTTTTGCAGCTGGAACCGCTCGGGCATCAGCAAATCGAGCCGCTCCCCGCGGGTTTCCTTTTCGGGGTAGCCAAACATCAGCTCGGCCCCGTGGTTAAACAGGACGATGCGGTGGCTGTTATCAACGATCACCACGGCATCATCCGACTGGGTGACGATTTCCGCGCATAACAGGCCGATTTTGTTCTTTTTACCGCTGAACAGCATAATGGCTGGATTTTCCCGCTTATTTTCCACCGTTAAAGTAACAGCGTTACGGCGCAATTCCAACCGTCTCCTGTCTTTTGTTGTCAGAATCAAGGCGCGTGAGCTTTAATTCCGCCAAGGAAGGGGCTAGATTGAACAGGCGACTTTCCCGCAAACCGCCACGGACAGGACACGCATCATGGCCAAGAAATCCGCAAAAACCTCCCCCGACCTGCGCCGCCGCATATTCGAGGCCGCGTTGCCCGACGTCGCTTTCGACGGCTGGACGGACGAGGTGCTGGCGCGCGCGGCAAAAAAACTGAAACTGGATGACGATGCGGTGGATGAAGCTTTCCCCAAGGGGCCGGTGTCGCTCGCCGAATATTTCGCCGAATGGGCGGATGACCGCATGGCCGAAAAACTGCAGCCGAAAAAACTGGCCGACATGCGCATCCGCGACCGCGTGGCCTTCTGCGTGCGCACGCGGCTTGAAATTTTGACCCCGCACCGCCAGGCGCTGTCATCCGCGCTGGCATTCCTGGCGATGCCGCCCCGCAACCTTGTGCTGCCGAAAATGGTGTGGCGCACGGCGGATACTATCTGGCGCGCCTGCGGCGACACATCGACCGATTACAACCATTACACCAAACGCCTGCTGCTGTCGGGCGTGCAGTCGTCGACCGCGTTGTACTGGCTGAACGACAAATCCGACGGTTTCGAGAAAACCTGGGCCTTCCTTGCTAGCCGCATCGATGATGTGATGAAGATCGGCGGCGCGATCGGCAAGCTGAAATCCGGCGCGGAACAGGCGAAGGAAAAGGTAAAGGCGCGTGCGAAAGGCGCACGGGCGCGCGGATGATCCCTTCTGCGCAAAGGATAGCGCTCGGCTGCCTGCTGGCCGCCTGCATCATCGGCGCGGCGACGCGGGCAACCGCCTGCGATGCACCGCCGCCCCTGCAAGGGGTCGAAATGGCGTTCACCAACAAGCCGCCCGAGCTGACCAACGACAAGCCCAGCGCGGAGCTGGCAAAATACCAGGTCAGCACCACCTTCGCCAAAAGCCACAACGAAGTCTTCACGCTGGGCGGGCTGCACCTGTCCGAGCTGGCGCCGCAATATATCGTCAGCTTCGAGCTGGCGGAGCCCAAGCGCGGGCAGTTTTGCGTCGCGGCAGTCGCCGTGCGCGTCAGCATCGAATACGCGCCGCGTGTGATGATCGCCAGCGAATGGCAGCCGGGCACCTGCCGGTACAAAACGATCCTCGACCACGAAATGCGTCATGTGAACACCGATATCATCGCCTTCAACGAATTCCTGCCCAAGATACGCATCGCGCTGGAGGAAACGGCGCGCAAATTGCCGCAAATAGGCCCGATGCCGTATAGCAGCGTCGAAAAGGCCAAGGGCATACTGGTCGATGCCGTGCGCGAAAAACTGGCGGCGGAGATCGACGAGTTCCAGAAAATCCGGTTCGCCCGCCAGCAGATGATCGACACGCGCCAGCAATACCTGATGGAAAGCCGCATCTGCGCGGGGGAGAAATAGGCGATGCCGTCATCGGCCCTTTCCGCGGGATTGCCGGCGGTCGCCTATGTCATGACGGCGCTTGGCCTGTGCAAACCGGAACAGCCGCCGAAGATAGATTTCGTCCTGAGCGTCGAAAAGCCGGAATGGCGCTACAACAAAACCTCGGCCGAGATGAAGCGCGAACTGCCCCCGATGTCGAAACAGTTTCCCGTCGTGCGCGGCTATACCCATTCCGTCACGCGCGATAAATACAACATCAGCTTCGTGCACAAGAAAAACCGCACGACGGGGCTACAATGCGTCTGGCCGGAAAAGGTCACGGTAACGGTTTCATACACCGCCAAGGTCTATATCGCCAAAAACTACCCGCGCGGCGGCTGCCGCGACATCGAGACGCGCAAGCATGAACTGCGGCATGTGAACACCGACATCACGCTTCTGGAAGAGGGCGTGCCAAGAATGCGCGCGGCAATTGAGAAAATCATGAAACAGCCCGCAAAATCCGGCCCCGTAGACGATGCAGGCGCAGGCGCGATACGCCAAAGCCTGCTGAAGCGCATCAAGGATGCCATGACAGCCGAACTGAAACGGATCGAAAAGCAGCGCACGAAGAAGCATGCGGCGATCGATTCCGCGGCCGAATATACGCGCCTGGGCCGCGTCTGCGGCCATTAATCCCGCCCCTTGGCCCTCAACTGCGCGCGCGCCTTGCCGATCGCGTCGCGCACCTGCACCTTCCAATAGGCGCGCGGCGCACCTTCGCCCAGCAGTGCTTCCCATTCGGAAATGGCGGTTGCAGGATCGCCGTGCTGCGCCTTGGCAAGCGCAAGGTAATAACGCGCAATCGGGCTTTCGGGATATAGCGTCAGGACATATTCAAATGTGCCGACCGCATCCTCGCCGACCGTGCCGTTTGATGCCAGCACCTGCACCTCGCCCAACGACACGGCATAGACGCGCAGCAGCGGATTATCGGTCTTTTGCGCCTGCACGACAGCGCGTTTATAGAACTGCACCGACTGCCTGAAATCGCCGGTGCGGAAGTTGATGGTGGCCAGCTGCAGCAGCGCACCAAGATCGTCGGGGTTCTGCTCGACCAATATCTGGTAGGGGCGCGCCTTCATCAGCGCTTCCTGCCGCAAGTAGGTTTCTTCGATATTCGAAAAAATCGCAGGCGATGACGGCAGGTCCGGACGGCCGAGCGGCAGATAGACCGCCAGCGCGCCCAGAGGCAGGATAACCGCCAGCACCGTCGAAAGCTGTTTGTCGATGCCCGCAGGCGCACCCGCATGACGGAAGCGGCCGCGATTGGCCAGCGTCATCATGATCTTGATCACGACACCCGCCGTCAGCGCGGAGGCGATGATATAAAAACCCCACATCATTCACCGCCTTTGGGCAGGCGTTTCAGGTAACGCAGGCCGATAGCGAGCCCCGCCAGCAGCACCAAAAGCGGCGCTCCCCACAAAAGCCAGGTCGCGGGCTTCACCGGCGGTTTCATCAGCACGTAATCGCCATAGCGCTCCTGCACGAAGGCCAGCACCGCCGCGTCGCTGTCGCCGGCGGTCAGGCGCTCGCGCACCAGCCGGCGGATATCACCCGCCAGTCCCGCATTCGATTCGTCGATATCCTCCCCCTGGCAAACAAGGCAACGCAGCTGTTTTGAAATTTCGCGCGCGCGCGTTTCCATCACGGGGTCTTTCAGCATTTCGTCCGGCTGCACCGCGAAAGCGGGGCAGGAAAACAGCAGCAGAAAAATGACCGCCCATGCCTTCATTTCGTTTTCTCCAGCAAGGGGCCGAAAACCCTGTCCATATCCGCCTGCGTCAGCGCGCCGACATGTTTGTAGCGGATGATACCGTCGCCGCCGATCAGGAATGTTTCCGGCACGCCATACACGCCGAAATCGATCGCGACGCGGCCTTCGGCGTCGAATCCCGTGGCACGGAACGGATTGCCGTGGCGTTCCAGCCATGCTGCGACGTCTTTTTTCGTGTCCTTGTAATCAATACCATAGACGGCGACGCCGGTTTTTTGCGCGAATGCCGACAGCACCTGTTGTTCGCCCCTGCACGTCGCACACCATGACGCGAAGAAATTGACAAGGAAGGGCTTGTTGTCCTGCACCATATCCGATGCCGATAGCTGCCCGACGCCAACCGCAACAGGCAGCGTAAATGCCGGCATTTTCTTGCCGATCATGGCGGAGGGCAGGATGGCGGGATCCTTGCCCTGCAAAAGCGGCACGGCGAACAGCCCGATCATGCAGATAAAAATACCGAAAGGGATAAACGTGCGCAGCTTCATGATTTCACCTTGCGCACGGCCGGCGATGCAAGCGCCATCAAACCGCCCGTTGCGATCATCAGCGCGCCCAGCAGCACCCACAGCACCAGCGGATGGTGGTAAAGCCGGATCACGCGGCGGAACGGGTTCTGTTTATCCTGATCGCCCATGACGGCGTAATCGATCGCGAAGCCGTCGGCGCGCAGCGCGGTTTCGCTCAGCTCGCGCTCCTGCGCGGGATACCAGCGTTTTTCGGGCAGCAGGAAAACCGGCGCTTCGTCGCCCGCGCCCTGCAGCGACAGTATCGCGCGCTCGACGGTGAAATTCTTGCCGACATCGGGGCGGATGCCGATGAAAGTGACCGTCTTGCCCGCGAATGTCACGGTATCGTTGGTCGTCATCCAGAGGATTTTTTCTTCTTTCCAGACGGTCGCCGCCGTCACGCCCATCAGCAGCACAGCGATGCCCGCATGCGCCACGATCATGCCGTAATAGGCGGGCGGCATGCTGCGTACCGCCGTGAACCTGTGCGTTTTGCGCACAAGATCGGCCAGCGTCGTGAACAATATCCAGCCCGCGCAGGCGAACATGGTGACGGTGAAAAACCGGTCCGGCCACGGCATAAAGGCGACCCACGCCGCCAGCGCGAAAGTGAGCGCAAGCGGCAGGTACAGCTTCGCGCGCAGCGACGCAAGCGACGATTCACGCCATGCCAGCAAGGGCCCGATGCCCATCAGTATCGCAAAGGGCACCAGCAGCGGCGTCAGCGTCGCGGTGAAATAAGGCGCGCCCACCGAAATGCTGCCAAGATCGAGCGCGGAGAGGAAAATGGGATAGAGCGTGCCCATGAACACCGTTGCGCAAAAAGTGAACAGGAAAATATTATTCAGCAAGATGCCCGTTTCCCGGCTGACAGGTTTGAACCCTGTGCCGATCGCGATATGCGGCGCGCGCAGCCCGTAAAGCAGCAGCGCCCCGCCCGTCGTGAGCCCTAGCAGCGCAAGGATGAAAATCCCCCGCGTCGGGTCAGCCGCAAATGAATGCACCGAGGTCAGAACGCCGGAGCGCACGAGGAACGTGCCCAGCAGCGACAATGTGAAGGCAAGAATGCACAGGAACACCGTCCATATCTTCAGGCTGCCGCGTTTTTCAAGGGCGGCGACGGAATGCAGCAGCGCCGTGCCCGCCAGCCACGGCATCAGCGACGCGTTTTCGACCGGGTCCCAGAACCAGAAGCCGCCCCAGCCCAGTTCGTAATAGGCCCAAGTCGCGCCCAGCATGATGCCCAGCGTCATAAACACCCATGCCGCCAGCACCCAGGGGCGCAGCTGCGATGCCCATTCTGCATCGACCTTTTTCTCGACCAGCGCCGCGATCGCAAAACAGAACGCGACCGAAAAACCGACATAGCCCGCATACAGAACCGGCGGGTGTATCGCCAGCAGCGGGTCCTGCAGCACGGGGTTCAGGTCCATCCCTTCGCGCGGCGACGGGTCGAGGCGCAGGAAAGGGTTGGAGGCGACAAGGATATAAAGGAGAAAACCCGCGGTGACGAGCCCCAGCACCGACAGCACGCCTGCCTGCAGCGCAGGCGGCAGTTTCAGCCCGCGCGTGACAAGGAAGAACCCCCAGACCGACAGCATCCAGCCCCAGAGCAGCATCGAGCCTTCGTGGTTGCCCCAGGCACCGCTGATTTTATAGATCCACGGTTTCAGCGTATGGCTGTTCTGCTGCACGTTCAGCACCGAAAAATCCGACAGGGCATAGGCGTGAATAAGGCCGAACAGCGCAATCGTCATGAGACCGCAGAGCGACACCGCCATCGGGCGCGCCAGCGCCATCCATGACAGCCGCCCCGCATGCGCGCCCCACATCGGCACCGCCGCCAGCACAAGCGACAGCGCGAAGGCCAGCGACAGCGCATAATGGGCGAGTTCGATGATCACTCGGGCTTGCCCGCTTTTTTATTATCCGGATCGCCCGTTTTTTCGCTGTGAAGTTTTTTCATTTCCTTGGCCAGTTCCGGCGGCGTGTATTTTTCGTCATGCTTGGCCAGCAGCACGGTTGCCACGAATACGTCGTTTTGCAGGCTGCCGGTTGCGACCACGCCCTGCCCTTCGCGGAACAGGTCGGGCGCGATGCCCTTGTATTCCACCTTCTGGTCGCGCAGGTCGTCGGTTACGGTGAACTTGATCAGCAGGTCGTGCGATGTTTTTTCAAGGCTGCCCGGTTTCACAAGCCCGCCCAGCCGGAACACCTTGCCGTCCTTCACGCGCGCGTCGTCCATGCTGCGCAGTTCATGCAGCTGCTGCGGCGTGAAGAAATACGACACGTTTTTGCGCAGCGCGAACAGCGCGATCGCCGTCGCAAGCCCCAGCGCGCAGAGGATCAGGAGCGTGAATTGCAGGCGTTCTTTTTTATTCATTGCCATCTTTTTTTACCCTCGACCATGCGCGCAGCGAAACAATGACCAGCCCCGCCAGCACGATGCCGGTGATGCCATAGGCCGCCATGATGAAATTTGCGTATTCCCCGCTCATGCCGCGCCCCTTAAGGTAGCCGTGCGCGCCTTGCGCGCGAACACTTCGGTGCGCAGCCGGAAAAATGCCAGCGCGATGAACAGGCAATGGAACGCCCCCGCCATCAGCGCCAGCGGCAGCAGCATCGATTTATCGACCGTCGCGCCGTCCATGCGGATGATGCTGGCCGGCTGGTGCAGCGTGTTCCACCAATCGACGGAAAACTTGATGATCGGAATATTGATCACGCCCGCCAGCAGCAAGCCGGCGCCCGCGTTGATGCCGCGTTGTTCGTCGTCAAACGCGTCGACCAGCACCATGTAGCCGACATACAGGAAAAACAGCACCAGCACGGAAGTCAGCCGCGCATCCCAGACCCACCAGGCGCCCCACATCGGCTTGCCCCACAGCGATCCGGTGACAAGGCAGATGAACGTAAAGCAGGCACCCACGGGCGCGACCGCCTTGGCGTATAATTCCGCCAGCACATGCCGCCAGATAAGCCCCACAAATGCCGCGGCCGCCATAGTGACATAGGTGAACAGCGCCATCCATGCGGCGGGCACATGGATATACATGATGCGCACGGTTTCGCCCTGCTGGTAATCAGGCGGTGAATCGAAAAACGCCACATATAATCCTGCGGCGAAAAAGCCCAGCGTGGCCAGCCATGCGACAGGCAGCACATATTTCGCCAGCGCCAGAAACCGGCCCGGATTGGCGAAACGCCCGATAATGCTGCCGCTGGTGGACAAAGCCGTCATGACCTCAAATGCAGTTTCAAAAACGCCGATGCCACGGCGGGCGCCAGGGGCAGTATCGCCACCACCAGCGCCGTTTGCAGCAAAAGATAGGCCGATACCGGCGCATCCGCAAGGCTGGCTTCGGCCGCCATAACCCCCAGAATTAACATGGGAATCAGGAGCGGCAGCACCAGCACCGCCAGCAAAAGCCCCGACCTGCGGCTGCCCAGCGTCAGCGCCGAACCCGCAATCCCCAGCCAGCTCATATATATAGTGCCAAGCGCAAGCGAGGCGCAGAGCAGGCCGGCTTTTTCCAGCGGCACGCCCAGCATGACAGAAACCGGAAACGCCGCCATGACTAAAGGCAAGCCGGACAACAACCAATGCGATATCATTTTGGCAAGCGCGGCCTGCCACGGCGGGGCAGGCGACATCATGAATAAATCCAGCGTGCCGTCTTCGGCATCGCGGGTGAACACGGTATCCAGCGACAGCAGCCCCGCCAGCAGCCCGCAAACCCAGATGATGGCCGCCGCCGATTTTTGCAGCGCCGCAGGATCCTGCGCCAGCGCGAAGGGGAACAGACTGGCGACAATCACGAAGAAAAACAGGGTCGCGACGAATTCCGACCCGCGCGCGGCGAACAGGCGCAAATCACGCGTCACGATGGCGCAAATCACCCTCATGCCGCACCTGCCGTGTCGGGCGGCGGCGCGCCCAAGGTAATCCGGCGCAGCGTGCCTGTGTTTGGCGGATCGATCGGCAGATGGCTGGCAATCACGGCCATGCCGCCTTTTGCCACATGATGTTCCAGCGCGACGCGGAACAAGGCCATGGATTCGGCATCGAGGCCGTTGAGCGGCTCATCGAACAGCCACAGCCTCGCGCCCTTCATCAGCACGCGCGCAAGGCCAAGGCGGCGTTTCTGCCCCGCCGAAAAATACCGCACAGGACGGTCGCGGATTTCCTGCAGCCCCATCGCGCGCAGCGCCGCATCGGCAATATCGCCGCCCACGCCCCAGAGCCGCGCCCAGAAGGAGATATTTTCATATGCCGTTTCCAGAAGTTTCAGGTATGTGTCATTCGCGGGCAAAAAAGCGTAGCGCGCCGCATGCGTTGCCGCGCCATTTTCCAAAAAATCTTTGTCTTGCCATAAAATTTTTCCGTCACACGGCAGCGCCCCCGCCATCGCGCGCAGCAGGCTGGTTTTGCCCGCACCGTTCGGCCCCGCCAGATGCACCACATCCCCCTCGCCCATTTCCAAAAACAAATTCTGGAATAGTAGCCGCCCGCCGCGGGCGCAGCTGACGGCATCGAGTGTGAAAAGGACGTTTGAAGCGGTCACGTATTGGCCTATTATCTTGTGGACGTTTGGACTATAAACCAAGCGCATGTTCAAGACAAACGTAACTGACTGAAAAAAATAGGGAGTTCCGCCGTGACGGTAACTGGACACGATACGCTGAAAACAAGAAAAACACTCACCGTGGACGGCAAGAATTACGATTATTTCAGCCTCAGCGATGCCGCGAAAACAATCGGCGATATTTCGCGCCTGCCCTATTCCATGAAAGTGCTGCTGGAAAACCTGCTGCGTTTCGAAGACGGCCAGAGCGTGACCGTCGATGATGTGAAGGCAATGGGCGAATGGCTGAAAGATAAAAAGAGCAACCGCGAGATCGCCTATCGCCCCGCGCGCGTTCTGATGCAGGACTTCACCGGCGTTCCCGCCGTGGTCGATCTGGCCGCGATGCGCGACGCGATGGTGGCGCTGGGCGGTAACCCGCAGAAAATCAATCCGCTCGCCAACGTCGATCTGGTGATCGACCACTCGGTGATGGTCGATAATTTCGGCACGAAAGACGCCTTTGGCGAAAACGTGAAGGTGGAGTTCGAGCGCAACCTGGAGCGTTATGTGTTCCTGCGCTGGGGTTCCAAGGCATTCAACCGTTTCCGCGTCGTGCCGCCCGGCACCGGCATCTGCCATCAGGTGAATTTGGAATACCTGTCACAGACCATCTGGGTCGAAGACGACGAAAATATCAAAGGCACAACGGTCGCCTATCCCGACACGCTGGTCGGCACCGACAGCCATACGACCATGGTCAACGGCCTTGCAGTTCTGGGCTGGGGCGTGGGCGGCATCGAGGCCGAAGCCGCGATGCTGGGCCAGCCCGTGTCCATGCTGATCCCCGAAGTGATCGGCATGAAGCTGACCGGCCAGATGAAGGAAGGCACGACCGCAACCGACCTCGTCCTGACCGTCACGCAGATGCTGCGCAAAAAAGGTGTGGTCAACAAATTCGTCGAATTCTACGGCTCCGGCCTTGATCACCTGTCGCTGGCCGACCGCGCGACGATCGCCAACATGGCGCCCGAATACGGCGCGACCTGCGGTTTCTTCCCGATCGACGGCGAAACCATCAATTACCTGCGCTTCACTGGCCGCGATGAACACCGCGTGCAACTGGTCGAAGCATACGCAAAAGCACAAGGCATGTGGCGCGAAGCGAATGCCCCCGACCCCGTCTTCACCGATACGCTGGAACTGGATCTTGCCACCATCGAACCGTCGATGGCCGGCCCGAAACGCCCGCAGGACCGCGTGCCGCTGGTGAATGTCGCCAACGGCTTCAAGGAAACGCTGGCGAAGGATATCGGCGAAGCAAAAGCCGCCGTCACCGCGCCCGTGAAAGGCCATGATTACAGCCTGAACCACGGCGATGTCGTGATTGCCGCGATCACCAGCTGCACCAACACCTCCAACCCCTCCGTCATGCTGGCGGCGGGACTGGTGGCGAAAAAGGCGCTGGAAAAAGGCCTGACCGTGAAGCCCTGGGTGAAAACATCCCTCGCCCCCGGATCACAGGTCGTGACCGATTACCTTGAAAACGCAGGGCTGCAATCGAGCCTTGATTCACTCGGCTTCAATTTGGTCGGCTATGGCTGCACGACTTGCATCGGTAACTCCGGCCCGCTGCCCGAACATATCGAGGAAGCGATCAAGGCAGGCGACCTGACCGTTGCGGGCGTGCTTTCGGGTAACCGCAACTTCGAAGGCCGCATCCATGCGTTCGTGAAGGCGAACTATCTTGCCTCCCCGCCCCTCGTCGTCGCTTATGCGCTGGCGGGTTCGGTCAAGATCGATATCACCAAGGACGCGATTGGCACCGGCAAGGACGGCAAGCCTGTCTATCTGAAGGATATCTGGCCGTCGCAGAAAGAAGTCGCCGATACGCTGAAATCCGCGCTGACGCAGGAAATGTTCAAGAAGCGCTACGGCAACGTGTTCCACGGCCCCGCCGAATGGCAGGCCGTGCAGACGGAGGGCGGCGAGACGTATAAATGGAATTCGTCATCGACCTATGTGCAGAACCCGCCCTATTTCGCAGGCATGACGATGAAACCGGAAGAAGTGAAGGACATCAAAGGCGCGCGCGCATTGGCCGTGTTCGGCGATTCCATCACGACCGACCATATTTCCCCCGCCGGATCGATCAAGAAAGACAGCCCCGCCGGATCGTACCTGATGAGCTATCAGGTGCGCCCGATCGACTTCAACTCCTACGGCGCGCGCCGCGGGAACCACGAAGTCATGATGCGCGGCACTTTCGCGAATATCCGCATCAAAAACGAGATGCTCGGCGGCAAGGAAGGCGGCCTGACCCGCCATATCCCGTCCAACACCGAAATGCCGATCTATGACGCGGCGATGAAATACATCGCCGAAGGCACGCCGCTGATCGTGTTCGCCGGTAAGGAATACGGCACAGGATCGTCGCGCGACTGGGCGGCCAAGGGCACGAAACTGCTGGGCATCCGCGCGGTCGTGGCCGAAAGCTTCGAGCGCATTCACAGATCCAACCTTGTCGGCATGGGCGTGCTGCCCCTGCAGTTCAAGGACGGCATGACGCGCGCGGCGCTGAACCTGACCGGCGAAGAAACCTTCGACATCGCCGGCATCGCAACCGGCCTGCAGCCGCGCATGGATTTGAAAATCGTCATCCACCGCGCGGGCGGCGCAACCGACGAAATCACCGTCTGGTGCCGCATCGACACGCTGGATGAAATCGAATACTTCGCGAATGGCGGCATCCTGCACTACGTGCTGCGTTCGATAGCGAAGGCGGCGTAACGGGTTATTTTAAAAGAAAGGGATTCTGATGAAGTTTTCATGGCTTTGCCTGCTGGCGGCGATTGCAATTGCGGCACCGGCAACAACCGTCATGGCGCAGAATCCCGGCACGGGGCAGCAGCCGCTGCCCAACCCGCTCGACCCGCCCGCGCCGCCGCCATCGACCGAGGCCAAGCCCGACTGGATGGGTTACCCCAAGGAAGAAACCGGGGAACAGGGCGACCTGTCGAACCCGCACCGCACGCCCGAAGAAATCGTGGCATGGGTGCAGTCGCTGTCGACCGATATGCTGACATTCACATCCAAAGCCGCCTATGACCGCCTGACCGAAGCGGGCGCATCGATCGCGTTCGAGGAAGTGAATACGAAACTGTTCCGCCTGAAGCCCAAATTCACGGCCAAGGGCTGGGCCGAATACGCCGCCTATGCGCAGCAGTCGCAAATCATCGACAAGGTGCGCAACCACGAATATTCGGTCACCACCATCATGAACGGCAACGCCGCCATTCTGGACAAGGGCCCTGTCGAGGGCGTTTACCGCTGGCTGGTGCGCGCGCCCCTGATGATCACCTATCTGCTGGTCAACGAAAAGGGCGAGCAGCAGGCTGTGGAAGACGGCCAGTTTGAAGTGACGATGCAGCTGGCACGCGGCCCCCAGACCGGCCCCGAAGATCCCGGCCTGCTGGTCGAGGGCTGGAACGTCGTTGCGAAATAAATCCGCTTAAGGCTTCTTGAACAGCGCATCGACCGCGCTGCGGTGGGTGTCTTTCTTCGCGATATCCGCCTCGACGCGGGCGATTTCTTCCTTTAGCTGCGCCACATAATCGCGGAGTTCCGGCACCGACATTTTATCGAGCGCGCGGGGTTTCGCGCGTTTGGTTTTGGGGTCGTTTTCGTCGTCGAAAATCATCTATAATGCTCCCGTCACTGCAACGCGCCCATCATAGCGGAAAACAAACCAGATGCCAAAAAAACCGACACCCCGGAAAAACGCCGTCCCGACCGAGATGAAAGCCGCCGCCGTGCATGACCATGCGCTGGTGACGGAAACCCGCCCTGTGCCGAAACCGGCGGCGGGCGAAGTATTGGTGCGCGTGGCCGCCGCCGGCGTGAACCGCCCCGATATTTTGCAGCGCAAGGGTCTGTACCCGCCCCCCGCCGGAATCTCCGATATTCCCGGCCTTGAAATCGCGGGCGAAGTCGCCGCGCTGGGCAAGGGCGTGACGGGGCTGAAGAAGGGCGCGAAGGTTTGCGCGCTTGTGGCAGGCGGCGGCTATGCCGAATATTGCGTCGTGCCGGCCGTGCAATGCCTGCCCGTGCCCAAAGGCATGGATATGGTGACGGCGGCGGGATTGTGCGAAACGCATTTCACCGTCTGGACAAATTTGTTCGACCGCGGCCAGTTGAAAAAAGGCGAAAGCGTTTTAGTCCATGGCGGCGCATCCGGCATCGGCACGACCGCAATACAGGTCGCAAAATCATTCGGCGCGAAAGTCTATGTAACAGCCAGCACCGATGACAAGGGCAAGGCCTGCGTGAAGCTGGGCGCGACAGCCGCGATCAATTACCGCCAGAAAGATTTCGTGGCGGAGGTCATGACGCTGACCGACAACCGCGGCGTCGATGTGGTGCTGGATATGGTCGGCGGCGATTATGTGGCGCGCAACCTGAAAACGCTGGCCCCCTACGGCCGTCATGTCAGCATCGCGATGCAAAAGGGCCGCACGGTCGAGGTCGACCTGTTCCAGATCATGTCGAAGCGGCTGGTCATGACCGGATCGACGCTGCGCCCGCAGCCGGTATCGGTGAAGGGCGAGATTGCGAAAGCGCTGAAGAAAAACATCTGGCCGCTGGTGGCGCGCAAAAAAATCCGCTGCGTGATCGACAGCGTCTATACCCTCGACGAAGCGCAAAAAGCCCATGAGCATCTGGAGGTGGGGAATCATGTCGGCAAGGTGATTCTCAAGGTCGGCGTCTAATATTTACATAATAATTAGATATTGCGTATATTTTTAAGCCGGATATGCCGCCCCGACGGTTATCTTTGACATATTAAATACGGTTTGCTATTCCTTTTGCATAACAAATACAGAAGGAATAGCCCGCCCATGTCCCTCACCGCCGCCTTCAACGACGATTATCCGACTGAAATGGTGAACAGTTACGTGCTGACCGTCCAATATGATGTGGCGGGTTACAGCCAGGTGATGGCCTATGATTTCAAGGCGCGGCTGATGACGCTGCGCACCGATGGTTATGCGGATGCGGGCGTGCGCATGATCCCGTTTTCACAGCTGGACCGCGACAGCCTTGTGGAATTGCGCGACCAGCTGATCGAGCTGGGCGGCAATCCGCCGCCGCTCGCCCCCGAACCCAATACGCTGAACAAGCCCGCACGCGGCCTGAACCCGTAAAGGAATTCCCACATGTCGCTCAGCGCAGATTTCAACAACACCCACAACCCGCAAAGAATGGGCGATAACGTGCTGCGCATGGGGTACGACTCTGTCAGCTTCTTCTATGACTTCGCGCAACGGCTGCTGGTGACCTCCTACCGCTATAGCGATGCGGGCGGCACGACCGTTACGCCGTTTTCGCAGCTGGACCGCGAAACGCTGATTGACATGCGCGACAAGCTGGTGGAGCTGGGCGGCAAGCCGAAGGAACTGCCGCCGGAAGGCCCGACGCTCAACAAGCCCACGCGCGGCCTGAACCCGTAAGGAATTTACCATGGACGTCAAAGCCGCATTCAACGAACAATACAAGGCGACGATGGCGAATGCCTATGTGCTGGATACCACCTTTTATTCGCCGACTCTGGGTCACATCTACCAGACGTTTGATTTTATGGCGCGCACCCTGATCTCGGGCCGCAGCAGCAGTTCCGCAGGATTCACCGTGACACCGTTTTCGCAGCTGGATCGCGACGTTCTGATAACGATGCGCGACAAGCTGGTCGAACTGGGCGGCAGCCCGCCCGACCTTGCGCCTGAAGCACCGGCGCTGAACAAACCCGTGAGAGGATTAAATCCATGATTTCTGCAGAAATGTGGGACGGCGATTTTGACGACCCCGCTCCCTTGCGCACGGCTGCCACTGCCGCAACCCCTGTGCCGAAGGAGCCCCTGTCGCTGAAGGACGCGTTTGCGCATGTGAACAGCGTGATGGAAAACGCCGTTACGTTACGCGTTCATAACGCAGGCATTTACAGCTATTACGACTTCGCGCAACGCCAGCGTACGGCGCACACAAATCCCGTGCTTGTCACGCCTTTTGCAGAACTTGACCGCGATGTGTTGACCGCCGCGCGCGACAAGCTGGTGGAACTGGGCGGCCGGCCGCCGCAATTGCCGCCCGAAGCATCGACATTGAACAAACCCGTAAGAGGATTGAACCCGTGAGCGCAGCGAGAAAAATATCATGAGCGACGACATTTCCCTGAAAGACAGCTTCAACGCGATGGGCGCGCGCGTACAGAACGGCTCGGTCCTATCCATGCATAACGGCGCGACATGGATTTATTACGACTTCACCAACCGCGTGCGCATGACACCGATAGAGGGCGGCCACAAAATCACGCCCTTCGCCGAACTGGACCGCGAGGTGCTGGTAGCCGCGCGCGACGCGCTGATCGAGCTCGGCGGCAAGCCGCCCGCGCTGCCCGCCGAAGCATCGACGCTGAACAAGCCGGTACGCGGCCTGAACCCGTAAAGGAACACCGCTATGGATCTCAGCAAGGCATTCAACACCACGCAATATGCGGCGACCAACAAATCGCCCTTCGTGCTGGACCTGTATATCGAAACGCGTGGCGGCAGCGTTTATAACTCGTTCGACTTCCTGACGCGCAGCATGTACACGCGCACGGGATCGAGCGAAGGCGGCGTGACCGTCACGCCGTTTGCGCAGCTGGACCGCGAAGTACTGGTCGCGATGCGCGACAAGCTGGTGGAACTGGGCGGCACGCCGCCCGACCTTGCGCCCGAAGCGCCGACGCTGAACAAGCCGCAGCGCGGCCTGAACCCCTGATGCAAGAGAGCTTTATAATATGAGCGAAGAAAAATCACTGAAAGATGCGTTCAACGGCAACCACGCCACGTCGAAATACGGCGACAGCGTGCTGCAGGCGACATCCGGCAAGATCAGCCATTTCTATGATTTCACCGCGCGCGTGCTGGTGACGCGCGCCGACTGGGGCAATGATTATAACGTGAACACCACCCCGTTTTCACAGCTGGACCGCGACACGCTGGTGGCGGCGCGCGACCGGCTGGTCGAACTGGGCGGCACGCCGCCCGCGCTGCCCGCGGAGCCGAACACCCTGAACAAGCCGCAGCGCGGCCTGAACCCCTAACGGACAAGGAAATCCCCATGTCGCTTGCCGAAGAATTCAAAAACAGCAAATATGGCCGCAAGGTGAATGATTTCGTCCTGAGCGTGAATTACGCGCTGACGCCCGACACCTCCACCAGCACCTATTACCAATACGACTTCATGGCGCGCATCCTGACGACGCGCACGGGCGGCAGCGATGGCGGCGTTGTCGTGACCCCGTTTTCGCAACTGGATCCCGAATCACTGGAGAACCTGCGCAACCGGCTGATAGAGCTAGGCGGCAAGCCGCCCCTGCTCGCCCCCACGCTGAACAAGCCGCCGCGCGGCCTGAACCCCTGATTTATCGCGGTTTTTGGCGGCGCGACTGTGGATAAATAAGCTTTACTTATCTGCGCGTTATCCGTTATATTTCAGGCATTCTTCCCTAAAACGATTGAATGATTTTTCAATCGTCGCCCTTCCCCCGAAGGGCGCGCGGGCGAGAAGTGTATCTTGCGCCAAAACGCGCAGCGTTGAACCGCGTATATACGCGCAGAAATTTAAAGGAGCTTTATAAAATGGCCTATCCCCTGATGCCCAAAGCGACCGCCGCCTGGCTGGTCGATAACACCGCCCTCACCTTTGACCAGATCGCCGAATTCTGCGGGCTGCACCCGCTGGAAGTGCAGGCGCTGGCGGATGGCGAAGTGAATTCGGGCATCATGGGCACCAGCCCGCTGATGAACGGCGAGCTGACGCAGGAAGAAATCGACCGCTGCGAAAAGAACACCAACGCCAAGCTGAAGATGATGAAGAACGACCTGCCGAAGCCCCGCGCCCGTTCCAAGGGCCCGCGCTACACGCCGGTCACCAAGCGCGCGGAAAAACCGAACGCCGTCGCCTACCTGCTGAAGCAATACCCGCAGCTGGCCGATGTGCAAATCGCGAAACTGGTGGGATCGACCAAGCCGACCGTCGATGCGATCCGCGCCAAGACGCATCCGCAAAGCTCGACCATCAAGCCCGTTGACCCCGTGTCGATCGGCCTTTGCACCGCCGAAGAACTGGAAAAAGCCGTGCGCAAGGCGACCCGCCGCGTGGAGCGCGAAGCGAAAGGCGGCGCGCCCGCCCCGACCGTTTTCGGCAACCCGTTTGCCAAGAAAAACGCGGCAGCATCGCCCGCCGATGCGTATGATGCGGATGACGAAGAGCTCGACGATAACGATGCGGAAGAAGCGCAAGGCGAAAACATGCCCGAAACCGGCACGCATTGATCTGCCGTTTTGACCAATAAAAAAGGCGTCCTGCGAGGGACGCCTTTTTTATTTGATATGCCGGGCTTTAACCGGTGGCGCGGATACGCTCGATTTCCTCTTTCACATGGAGCTTTTGCTCTTTCATGCGGCGGATCGCGTGTTCGTTGCGCGCGGCATGCAGGGATTCCTTGTGGATTTTCGCGTCGAGGTCGGCGTGGCGTTTTTGCAGCGCTTTCAGATGTGCTTCTACCATATCAATCACTCCTTCGATCAAGTTTAAGTACAATCATATTTTCAAATGATACAGGAATCATTTTATCACCATTAAATTTATAAAAAATTAAACGGTTATATGACGGAAATGTCAGGGAATTTTAGCGGCGATAAAATCGCGCAGCACATGCGCGGTATCTATGGGCTTCTCGACCATCGGGGTATGGCCGCAATCTTTCATCACACTGAATTCCGCACCGGGAATCATCTTTGCCAGTGCTTCCGCATCGGCCGTTTTCACCATCTTGTCCTGATCGCCGGAAACGACCAGCGCGGGAATTTTCACGGATTTTGCAAGCGCTTCGCCATCGAGGAAATTGTTACAGGCCGCGAGTCCGGCGCCCACCGCTTCGGGGTTCGCGCCATGCATGATGGATGACAGGACCGTGCGCACGGCGCCCACCTGCGGATGCCCCGCAAAAATGCCCCATTTCACGATCATGCCAATCGCATCGTTCGGCGTCTCGCGCGCGGTTTTCAAAAGGTCGGCATTCACCGGCATTTTGACGGCCGCGCCCACCAGCACGATGCCCTTCACCTGCGGCGCGTCGCAGGCGGCCAGCGCGACCAGCGCGCCCATCGAATGACCCACCAGCACCACATCGTCCGGGCCGTTTTCAAGGCGCGATTTCACCCATGCCGCCATGCCCGCGATATCGGTCAGCAGTGCGGAATCCGCCTTTGCGTCGTGCCCCGGCAATGTCAGCGCGCGGAAGGAATGTTCCAGCAGATGCGGCGCCATACCGCCGAACACCGCGCCGGTCATGCCCGCGCCATGCAGCGCCACGATTGTTTTTCTGTTTGTGCCCATAGGGGAGATTATATGGCCGAACGGCACAAAAAAAAACCGCCCTCTTGAGAAGGGCGGGGTGAAGACGTCACGAGGAGGCACAGATGAAGGTCAAAATTCCGTGGAACCAGTCTTGTTCCTAGTTCCAGAATAGCGCGCCACGGTTAAGGACAGGTTAACGCCCCCAAGGGGTGGTTTAATCCTTGGGTAACTAAGGTTTATCAGGTTGTAAATATTCAGGAAAATGGTGTTAAGAACGACTCTTAACTAGACTTTTTTCTCGGGCGCGGGCTTCTTGGCGCGCGGTTTCGTGGTGCGCAGGCGAGTCGTTTTCAGCTCGTTCGCTTCCTCCAGGATCGGATAGGCGATGAGCGAGACATACGAATTGATGCGGCGCAGGTCGCGCAGGATATCGAGGTGCAGCGAGGACGTCGCGATGGTTTCGGCAACGCCCTGGCTCAGGCGTTTAAAGTGGCTTTCCGCCGCCATCATTTCCTGGTTGCGCAGCACGACTTTTTCTTCGAACAGTTTGCGCGCCATTTTCACGTCGCCGGTCATGAAGACGTTCTGCGCAAGGTTCATGTTGTCCATGACGCGGTGGTGCAGGTCGGAAATTTCCGAGAAACCCTGACGGGAGAAATTGTCCTGGTTGCGGATTTTCTTCGACGCCATTTCCATCAGGTTTTTGTCGATGATGTCGCCAATATGCTCAAGATTGGTCGAGAAGGTCAGGATCTGCATGTACCGCTTGCTCTCGTGCTTGTCGAGCGGGTGCGACGACAGGCGGGCAAGGTAGTTCTTGATCGCTTCGTACAGGCTGTCGACGATCGCTTCCTGATCGCGGATGCCTTGGACTAAATGGGTATTGTTGGTGCGGAACGCCTCCAGCGTGTCGCGCATCATGCGCTGCACGACATCGGATACGCGCAGGGTTTCGCGCGCGACGCAGGCAAGCGCGGCGGGCGGCGTCGCGAAGGCCGTGGGGTCGAGGTAGCGGGGCAGGCTTTCGTCTTCCTCCCGCGCGCGGTCGGGCAGGATGATTTCCGACAGCTTCGTCATCGGCCCGATAAAGGGCAGGAAGCCCAGCGCGATGGCGATGTTGAAGAAGGTATGGAAGTTGACCAGCTGGCGCGCGGGGTCGGGATCGAGATGCGCGATGAAGGGCGCCACAATGGTCGCCATGAAGGGCAGGAAAATGACCGCGCCGATGCCGCGCGTCAGCAGGTTTCCTAATGGAACACGACGGCCGGCAGGGATATCACGCAAGGTCATGATGACGGGCGCAATCGCGCCGCCGATATTCGCGCCGAGGACGAGGATAAGCCCGAGGCCGACGGGGATCACGCCCGCCTGCACGAAAGACATAAACAGCAAAACGGTGCCAAGGCTGGAATGCACCAGCCATGTGAACAGTGCGGCGATGACGATCGCAAGGATCGGCTGGGTCGCCAGCGGCTCGATCAGCACCTTCAGGCCCTCTTCCTGCCCGATGGGGGATGCCACGTCGCGGATGATGCCAAGCGAGATAAAGATGAGCGCAAGCCCGACCAAGGCGCGACCGATATGCTTGTAATGGCTTTCGTCCCAGACCTTGGTGACGATATAGCCCGTGAACAACAGCACCGGCACCAGCCATTTGATGTCGAAAGAAATGATCTGCGCCGCGACCGTGGTGCCCACATCCGCGCCCAGCATCACGGCGATCGCGGAAGTGATGGTGATGACGTTGCGCGCCGCAAACGAGCTGACGATCATGCTGGCCGCGGTCGAGGATTGCAGCAGCGCCGCCACGATGATGCCCGTGCCGAACGCCTTGAAACGGTTGGAGGTGGAGTTCGAGATAATGCGGCGCAGCGTCGTGCCGAAGGCGCGGTTCAGCCCCGTCGAGACCATCCCCACGCCCCACAGCAGGAGGCAGACGCCCCCGATGATGTGCAATATGATATGTGACGCGTCGATGGCCGCTTACTCCGAAGTAATAAAATCTCTCACCGGTAAATCCCGGTTTTTTTTCTTACACACCCGCCGCCAATATTTTGGTCGGCGAAATTTCTAGTGGATATCCGCCCAGAGCTTGCGCTTGGCCGCGAGCATGATGCCGCAGAAGGCGAGCATGAAGATCATGACCTTGAGGCCCATACCCTTGCGCTGCTCCATATGCGGTTCTGCCGCCCATGCCAGGAACTGCGTCACGTCGCGTGCCTGCTGTTCCAGCGTGTTGGCCGTGCCGTCGGTATAGGTGACCTGGCCTTCGCTGAGCGGTTTTGCCATCGCGATCTGGTGGCCGGCGAAATATTTGTTGTAGTTCAGGCCGGGCATCAGGTCGAACCCTGCCGGCTTTTCCTCGTAACCGGTCAGGATGCCGTAGATGTAATCGTCGCCGTGTTCGCGCGCCTTGGACAGCAGCGACATATCGGGGGGCAATGCGCCGCCGTTGGCCGCGCGCGCCGCCTTGTCGTTCGGGAAGGGCGAATGGAAACGGTCGGCCGGGCGGCCGGGGCGTTCGAACATTTCGCCGTCGTCATTCGGGCCGTCGGGGATCTGGTATTCCGCCGCCACCGTTTTCACCTGCTCGGGCGTATAGCCCAGCTGGGTCAGGTCGCGATACGAAACCAGTTTCATGGAATGGCAGGCCGCGCAGACTTCCTTATAGACCTGGAAACCGCGCTGCAGCGCCGCCTTGTCATACGTGCCGAACACGCCCTGATGCGGCCATTTCTGGTGCGGGGGCGCTTCCGCTTCGGAAGCAAAGGCGGGGTTGGCGGCGGAGATCACCGCCGCGACAGCCAGCATGGAGAGGGTTTTTTTCATTTTTATATTCTCCGCTTTCAATGCTTCTTGCAGCAGCCGGGATCGGCGCTGATGGATTCCGGCACGGGCAGGTTCTTTTCCTTGAACGACAGCACCGGCAGGATCACGAGGAACAGCACGAAGTAATAGAGCGTGCCCAGCTGGCCCATGATCAGGGGCAGGCCTTCCGGCGGCTTCGCGCCCGAATACATCAGCACGAAGAAGTCGATGAACAGAAGCCAGATGCACCATTTGAACACCGGGCGGAAACGGCCCGACTTCACGGGGTTGCGGTCGAGCCAGGGCAGGAACACCAGCAGGATGATCGAGCCGAACATGGCCATAACCCCTTGCAGCTTCGCGGGCAGCAGCACGACCGTCGTGAACGGGATCGTGATGTCCATCGTGAAGGCGCGCAGGATGGCGTAGAACGGCAGGAAGTACCATTCCGGCACGATATGCGCGGGCGTTTGCATCGGGTCGAACTTGCGGAAGTGGTCCACTTCCGTCAGCGCGAGCGGGTAGAAGAACACCACGCCCAGGAAGATGGTGAGGAAGAACACCAGCGCAACCGAATCTTTCGTGCTGACATAAGGCGCGAAGGGCACGGTGTCGGCGGGCGTTTTCGGCTCCACGCCGGTCGGGTTGTTGGAACCCGTCACATGCAGCGCCCAGACGTGGATGAACACCACGCCCAGAATGACGAAGGGCAGCAGGAAGTGCAGCGCATAGAAACGGTTCAGGGTCGGGTTATCGACGGAGAAACCGCCCCACAGCCATGTCACAAGCCCGTCGCCCACCAGCGGAATGGCGGAGAACATCGAGGTAATGACGGTCACGCCCCAGCCCGACATTTGCGACCACGGCAGCGCATAGCCCATGAAGGCGGTCGCCATCATGAGGAGAAGGATCACAACGCCGAACATCCACAGCAGTTCGCGCGGTTTTTTGTACGAGCCGTAGAAAAGGCCGCGCGCGATGTGGATATAGACTGCGATAAAGAAGAACGACGCGCCGTTCATGTGGATGTAACGGAGCAGCCAGCCGAAATTCACGTCGCGCATCGTGCGTTCGACGGAATCAAACGCCAGCGTGGTGTGCGGCGTGTAGTTCATCGCCATCATGATACCGGTCAGGATCATGATGCCCAGCATCGTCATCGCGATGCCGCCGAAGCTCCAGAGGTAGTTCACGTTGCGGGGCATCGGGAATACGCCGTATTCCTTCACCAGCATCGTGAAAATGGGCAGGCGGTTGTCGATCCAGTTGACGACCGGGTTGCTGAAATTCTTGTTCTCGCCGAAATGGGCCATTTTTATTGTCCTTGTTCTTAGCCGATGCGGAGCAGGGTGTCGGTCACGAAAGTATAGGCGGGCACGGCGAGGTTTTTCGGCGCCGGGCCTTTGCGGATACGGCCGGATTTATCGTAGTGCGAACCGTGGCAGGGGCAGAACCAGCCGCCGAAATCGCCTTTCGGCTGGCCCATTTTCGATCCCATGGGAATGCAGCCCAGATGCGTGCAGACGCCGACCAGCACCAGCCATTCGTCATGGCCTTTTTGCACGCGGTCTTCGTCGGATTGCGGATCGCGCAGGGTTTTCCAGTCTTCGGCGCGGATTTCCGTCACTTCGGCCATCGGGCGGCGGTGGATGAACACCGGCTTGCCGCGCCAGACAGCCATGATGGTCTGTCCTGCTTCGATCTTGCTGACATCCACTTCGGTCGATGCCATAGCCAGCGTATCGGCGGCGGGGTTCATGCTGTCCACAAGCGGCCAGACAGAAGTGCCCGCACCGACGGCAGCCATCGCGCCCGCGGTGAGATACAAGAATTCGCGGCGATTGGCGCCGTCTTTGGTCGAGTCCATTGTTTTTCTTCCTTTTTACAGGACTTTCGGGAGTCCGCCGTTGCAATCGGAACAGCGGTTTTAAAATCGGGTCACAGGCAACGGGTCGGAAGACTCCGGCGGGCTGCCTGTATTTGAATGATACTACTGATTTTCGGGCGAAATAAAAGCGTCGCGCATGAATATTTCACATGCCTTACAGCGGATTTTATTTTCATAAGATCAGAAAAAGTAAATCGCCTGCAAGATGAGCAGCTGGAGGGTATAGATTTGCAGCGTATTATGACCAATAAACCGGCAGGCGCGGGCGACAATGTCCGGATTCTTGCGGCGGATGCTTTCCAGCAGCATGTCGCGGAAATGGAACATCAGCACGGCGGTGCCGACGGTCGAAACAATCACGACCGCCCATTGCGCGGGATTGAACGGAAAGATCGTGGCGCAGAAGCCCAGATACAGCACGGTCACATAGGCGAAATAAAACCGCACATCGACCACCGCCGCCGCGCGGTCGCGGTTTTTCAGCAGCCATCCGGCCAGCGCGATGATCGCGGCCATCGTGCCGTATTCGGTCACGGGATCGGTGACCGGGATCAGCGCGACCAGCGCGGCGTTGACGACCCAGAACCTGAATTTGTCGCGCACCGCGATTTCCGCCAGCGGGTCGATCACCATGCGGATCAATATGATTGTGGCGACGGCGGATAACGGCAGCGGCCCGATGCCCGTGATCGCGCCCACCACGGCCAGCAGCAGCGCCGCCTGCCACATCCACAAATCCGATTTACGCCCCGCGTTGTAACCGGTCGGAATAAACCAGACGAGGGCAAACATGCGGAACACGCGGAACCACAGGTTATCGTCATATAAATACAGCCCCACATGGTCGATCAAAAACGCCGCCACCGCGGCTGCGTACAATTCGTATGATGCGATCCTGTATTTCATGGGACACTTTCGTTATGGTCGATAATGGCATTAAACAACCGCGGTGACAAATGCGTCTTGCTCTCTTCCAGCCCGATATCCCGCAGAACACCGGCACGCTGATGCGGCTTTGCGCCTGCCTGGGCGTGGCGATGGATATCATCGAGCCCTGTGGATTTTTACTGTCGGATAAAAACCTGAAGCGCGCGGGCATGGATTACCTCGACCATCTGGATATGACGCGCCACATGAACTGGGACAGTTTCAAAACAGCCCATGCCGGAAAACGCATCGTGCTGCTGACGACCAAAACCGACCAGTCTTTCATCGATTTCAAATTCGCGCCCGATGACGTTTTATTGGCCGGCCGCGAAAGCGCGGGCGTGCCGGATGACGTCCACAATTCATGCGATGCCCGCATCACCGTCCCGATGGCGGCCAGCGTGCGGTCGCTGAATGTGGCCGTCGCAAGCGCGATGGTGTTGTCGGAGGGGTTGCGGCAGACGCGGCTTTTCCCCAATTGCAAAACGGGCAAAAAACAGGCTTAATGCGTCCGAAAAGGAAACGTCAGCCGTGACCAATACCGCGCAACAGCAACAACCGGACGAACGCAAGGAGCAAGCCGCCGCATGGTTTGAAAACTTGCGCGACCGCATCTGCGCGGAATTTGAAAAGCTTGAAACGGAGCTGACCGGCACGCATAGCGACCTGCCCGCCGGTAAATTCACGCGCAAGCCGTGGGACAAAAAAGATTCGCCACAAAATGACGGTAAACTGAGTGGCGGCGGTGTGATGTCGATCATGCATGGCCGCGTGTTTGAAAAGGTCGGCGTGAACATCTCGCAGGTCTATGGCACGTTTTCATCGGAATTCCGCAAAAACATTCCGGGTGCTGCCGACACCGGCGCATTCTGGGCGGCGGGCATCAGCCTTGTCGCGCATATGCGGTCGCCGCTTGTCCCCGCCGTCCACATGAACACGCGCCATATCGTGACATCCAAGGCATGGTTCGGCGGCGGCGCGGATCTGACACCGATGATACCGGACGCGGCCGACACCGCCGATTTTCACGCCGCATGGAAAACCGCCTGCGACCGACATGATCCGGCATACCACCCGAAATTCAAGCAATGGTGCGATGAATATTTCTTCCTGCCGCACCGCAACGAACCGCGTGGCATCGGCGGCATTTTCTATGATTACCTTGAAAACGACTGGGCGCGCGATTTTGCCTTCACGAAAGATGTCGGCGACACATTCCTGAGCATCTATCCGCAGCTCGTCCGCCGCCATATGAATAAACCGTGGACACAAGAACAGCGCGAACACCAGTTGGTGAAACGCGGGCGGTATGTGGAATTCAACCTGCTCTACGACCGCGGCACGCAATTCGGCCTGAAAACCGGCGGCAACACCGAAGCGATTTTGATGTCGATGCCGCCCGAAGCGAAGTGGCCCTAGGCTTTCGGTTCTTCCGTCGTTGGTTTTTCTTCGGCCTTCACCGCATCATCTTTTTTCTCCACCACCGGTTCCGGCGCGAAGCGGATGAGCATGAAGATCATGCTGAGAAGCGCGATCACGGCGACGACCGGCTGTTTCAGCATCACCAGCGCATAGATGGCGAAGCAGACCGTCCATGCCATGGCGATGATGCGCACGTAATTGGGATGTTTGCCGATCATCCAGTCGCGCTGGATATATTTGCCCTGCAGCGCGCAGATGGCGCCCACGATGCCGATAATGCCGTTCACGCCGTCGGGCATAAATGATTTGCCGTTCGACAGCGCGGACACAAACAGGAACAGGCACAGCACCGCCAGCAGGCCCTGCAGCAGCAGATGCGCAATCGACAGAAGGCTGATGACAGGTGCCAGCATGGTTGAAAACCCCGAAGCGGTCCCGGCGGGACGGCTTATAAAGTATAAAAGGTGGCCTATGGCAATTCAATGTTGAATCAACAGGTTAATGACATATTAAGACTCCGCTAACCGCCCCTTCCTATAATGTTATGTAACTATTTGAATTCGGCCTGCGAATAGCTGGCCAATGCCAATTTTGATCAGGAGCTGCCGATGGGCCAGGCCGACCGTATTTCACCGCAAGACCAATTAAAAATTTTGCACCGCCACGCCATCGACGGCGATTTGGCGGGGATGATGAAAGACATCGGCGAGTTCCATCTGCGCTGGAATAACCTCAGCCCGGAAATTCAGGAAGATGTCAAAAAAATGGAAGGCGTTTTCCTGACGATGTTACAGGCCAAAGCATCGGTGGTGCGCGCATGACAACCGCACCGCAATCGATGGAAGACCTGATCCGCAACATGGCCGCCCAAAACCCCGATATTATCCGCGAACTGGGCGGCGCGGACAGTTTCAACCAGACGCTGAAAAGCATCGGCACGCTCGACCAGAAATTCGAGCAGCGCGGCGGCGTGTTTTTCCACACCGGCAGCAACGCGTTTGAAACCGCCGACAAATTCACGCAGGTACATATCGACGAATACCGCGAAACCGGCCGCCCGTCGCTGCCCGCGCTGGCCGCGCACCACGCGGATCAATTGGGCCTTGATAAAGGCAGCGCCGAATACAAGGCGATCATCATGGTCGCCGCGCGCGCCGAGGTGGATGCCGGCATCACGCCCGATTACCACAACAAATTCCACTACACCGATGTCGCCGCGATGACGGCGAACCTGCTGGCAAAAAACAACGAATTCGTCGCCAACGGCGACCCGCGCGGCGTGCCGCTGACGAAAGCCGAACAGGCGATCACGCTGATGACCGCGATCGGCCACGATATCGACCATATGGGCAAATCCAACCCGCCGAACGACCCGCTGTATAACGAAAAGCAGTCGTTCAAGGCGATGGAACCGCTGATGCGCGAAGCCGGACTGACGGAGCAGCAGATCAGCAATGTGCATACGATCCTGATGACCACATCGCCCAACGGCCCGCATGCGATTTTGAAATCCTTGGCGAAGGGCGACCGCGAAGGCACGCCTGCGACGCTGGACGGCATCCGCGACGCGGATATCGAGGGCAAGAAAAAACTGGGCGTCGATCCTGCCACGATCAAGCCGCTGGATTTCCCCGTGCTGAAAGACCTGGAGGGGAATTCGAAACTGACGCAGATGGCGGCGATGGTATCGGATGCGGATTTGTACGCATCGGGCGGCGCCGGCATGAAATCGAACATGGTGATGTCGACCGCGCTGACCGAAGAAGGCAAGAAATTCATGGGCAGCCCGCTGGATTTCACGACCGACGGTTCCCGCAAATTCTTCCTCGACGGTATCGTGGGCAAAGAAGGCTATGCGTCGAACGCCGGCCGCGAAGTGATCAACGCGCAGTTCGAGGCGATGCGCAACGAAACCGAACAGCGTCTTGCCGCCGCAAAGGCCGCCGCCGCCGCGCCCAAGGCGGAAGCGCCTGTGGTTGCCAGCAAATTCGCAGCCCCGCCGAAGGAAGACCCGCCCAAAGCGGCCGAGGTGAAACGCGCCCCGTCGAAACCCCGCGGCCCCGGCGGGCCTTAAGCGATATCAGTAAAATAGCAATTAATAGTTGCTATTTTCGCAATCATGTGATAGCATGGTTATATGTTTGACGCGATTCTCACCAGCCCGCCACAGGGCAAGCGAAAAACAGGGAGCCACCTTCAGGGCTTCAAGACAGGAAAGATATCCGCCGCGGTCATCGCGGTTTTTTTACGCCTGAAAATCTGGATACGGGGCTTAGGCCTGCAGCGCGGGCGTGCCGGAGGAAACCGGCGGCACATGCCGGGCGGCGAGCAGTTTCAACGCCTCGGTGCGGCCGGGCTGGAAATCCTGCGAGATCCACCATTCTTCCATGTTCTTCAGGATGCGCCCCACATGCGGACCTGCGGGCCAGCCAAGTTTCAGCACATCGTCGCCGATCAAGGGGAAGCGCGGCGGGCGGAAGGCGGTTGCGACGTTGTAGAGCGCGTCAAGGTTGCCGTTGTCGAACTGCCGTGCGGCGCACAGCAGCAGCAGGCTGCGCGCCATATCGTTGCCATGCACATACACAAGCTTGCGCACATCCTGTTCGGGCATATCGGTCGAAACCGGCATGCCGGGGTTCATCAGCTTCATCAGCACAGTCGCCTGATCGTTCGACAGGCGCAAGGAACGCGTGAGCGCGACCAGCCCCGTCGGCGTGACATCCAGCAGCGCGGCGAGCCTGCGCAGCACGAAGGGATGGCTGTGGTGGTCGGCCTCCAGCTCCAGCAGCCTTTCCAGCGTTTTCAGACCCGTCGCTTCGGGCAGGAAATGCGTGGTCACGCCCGCGCGCAGCATGATGTTCCATGTGATCGCGCAGCGGTCGGATTCCAGTATCTTGAAAATTTCGGTGCGGATGCGCTCCGCCGACAACCGCGGCAGGCGGTTCGCCAGTTTCGCGCAGGCGACCAGCGCGGCGGCATCGGGGCGCCCCTGCCCGAAATGGGCGAAGAAACGGAAATAGCGCAGGATGCGCAAAATATCTTCCTGGATGCGCGTTTCGGGATAGCCCACGAAAATGACGCGGCCGGTGCGCAAATCCTCGATCCCCGTGAAGGGGTCGTACACATCGCCGTCCATATTGGCGGACATCGCGTTGATGGTGAAATCGCGGCGCGACGCGTCTTTTTCCCAATCATCGGTGAACTGCACCTGCGCATGGCGGCCGAAGGGGTTCACATCGATGCGCAGCGTGGTGATTTCAAACGCCTTGCCGTCGACAATCGCCGTCACCGTGCCATGCTGCAGACCCGTGGGGATGTAGCGGATTTTGGCGGCCTGCAGATGCTCGATCACCTGTTCGGGGCGCAGCGGCGTTGCGATATCGATATCGATCACGGGGCGGTTGACCAGCGCATTGCGCACGCAGCCGCCGACAAACCGCGCCTCCACCCCTGTTGCCTGCAATGCGTCCATCACGGCCACCGTTTCCGGTGCGATCATCCACGATTTGCGCGCGATTTTGCCGTTATAGACGGTCATGCGGGTTTACTGGTTGCCTGGTTTGGAAGTGGTTGTGCCGTTTTTGCGGGTGTCGGATTTGGGTTGGACCGTATCATTAGCCGGCGGGACGGGCTTGTTCACCACATCCGCGAAATTGCGCAGCATGCCGGCGGTTGCGCCCCAGATATGCACATCGTCCCACATCATACCGTAAAAACGCCGCTCGCCGCCCTCAAAGGTCAGGCTTTCTTCTTTCAGGTCCTGAAAAATGCTTTCCACCGGCACTTCGAAAATGCGCGCAACTTCGTCGGGGCTGGGCACCCATGTTTGGTCTTTTTCCAGCACCGCCACGACGGGCGTGACGCGGAAACCCGTGCGGGTCACGTATTCATCCAGTTGGCCAAGCACGCGCGCATTGGCGGGCACAAGGCCGATTTCTTCCTGCGCTTCGCGCAGCGCCGTTTCGTTCGCGTCCTTGTCCTGCGCCTCCACCCCGCCGCCCGGGAAGCTGACCTGCCCCGCATGGGCGTTCAGCGTATGGGTGCGTTCGGTGAACAGAATCGTGACGCCTTCGGGGCGGTCGATCAGCAAAATCAGCACAGACGCGTCGCGCGTGGGCGGATGCATGACCATGCCGGGGTTCAGCGCGCCGTCGCCGCTGCCGGCGCCGGGTGTATAGGCTTTCAGGTGTGTTTCGATGTCTTTCAGCGTGATCATTTATCCGTCAACCTGCCCGCCCTATCGCGTAAAATTCATTCCGGCTCCAGACACCCAAACTTTCGGCATCCGCGTCATCCGGGACGGCCAGCGCCGCCAGTTCGTAATATACCGCGCGGCTTATCCGCGCCTCCATGCCGCCCCGCACCATCACATAGGGCGACGGTTCTTGCGTCTTTGCGTCATGCGCGACGCGGATCGGGTGCAAGGGCCCTGCATCCACCCATTCATCCAGGTTGGTGCGGAAAGAAAGTTTTTGCCCCCTGCCCGCCGACTCTACCCGAAGCTCTATGGCGGTAAAAGGAACATCCTCCACCTCGATCACGCCGCGTTCATAGGGCGTGACCAGCCAATAACGGCCTTCGGCATCCTTTTGTAGCACGGTTGCGAATAATTTTACAAGATTATGTCTATTAATCGGCGTGCCGTTATACAGCCATGTCCCGTTTTTCAGGATTTTGATGTCGTATTGTTCGGGCGGCGCGTCTTCGGGCTTTTTCATCATTTTTCAATACCTTGCCCGTATTATAGGGGGGAAGCGGCGGCAAAGCCATATAGGGGTTGGGGCGGTGGCGATTTTTCTGGCGGCAGGCGACGAGATCGAGATGTTTTATAGCGGCCCGATGCGGTCGGGCATCGTGCTGGATTCTCAGGCGCTGCTGAATGCCGGTTACCGCGAATTCCAGCGCAAACTTTCCGCGACGCTCGACGAGCTTTACCTTGGCCGCTGGGAATGCCCGGGGGTTCATGCGCGCGTCAGCCACCTTGCCTTCGATGTCGACAATTTTCAGGGCGAAACCATCATCCCCCGCTACCTGATCGCAAGGTCGTTCGAGGATGACGATCTGGAAGAAATTCTGGCAGAGTTCCACCTGCCCGCCGAAGTCATGCCGCTGGAGGCCGGCGCGAAACAGGCGCCCGCCGGCAGTTTCATCGTCGAGAAGCTGGCGATATTTTTATACGATTACGGTTACGCGTCGTGCCAGATCCGCGGGCGGATTGCGGCCACCAAAGACCTGACGCTGGCGCAGTATCGCAAGCTGGCGGAAACGATCAGCACATCGCTGCCCGATTTCACCGAGCTGTTCCACAGCACCGTCGAAAAAGTGGCCAAGACGCTGCCACGCGAATATGTTTTGCTGAATTACCACAATGCGCCGGACGAAGACGACGAGACATGGCAGGGCACGACGCTGCGCCAGCGCATCGGCCAGTTGTTCTGGGTGCATCGTATTTTTTCGATCCCCTGTGCGACGCCGGAGGAATTTGCGCAAAAGCGCGAAGAATGCCGCGCGCTGGCCTATGGCGGGCGCAATGCCGAGGTAAAAGACGGGTCGGTACGCCCCGATATCGCGTTCTATCCGGGCTTCGGCAATTCCTGCGTCGTGTATTTGAAAGACGCGGTGCATGAGGGCGATATCGCCAAACTGCGCAGCGTCGTGCGCGCGAAGAATGTTTTTTACGCGGCATTGCAGGACATGGACCGCGACCTGTTTTATCTAGGCAACGAGGCCGCGCTGCGCCGCGCGACCACCGCGCAGGCATTGGAACAGGAAATGGCGCATATGGACGATGCGCTGGCGCGCACGGGTTTCCTGAAATCGGTCTATGACGACTACGACAACCAGCTGGACCCGCAATCGATTGTTTTATGGGACATGCTGCGCATCACATGGATCATGGGCGACGTGTTCCGCGCACTCGACCAGAAAGCCGCGCGTATGGAAAAAACCTGCGACCGCGTGGCGCACCGTTTGGCCGCGCTACAGGCGCGTCGCGTGACGAACCTTGTCGCCGTGGTGGCGGGCGTGTCGCTGCTGACGCTTGGCGCGTCGCTGGCGGGCGGATTGCCGTCGTTCCACAACGGCGTTGCGGGAACGGGCGAGGCCATTGTGCTTGCATTCGCGCTTGGTGCTGCTACCCTGTTAACTGTCCGGTACTTCAAAACAAAGTGAGACATTCATCATGACCAATGTGACCAACGCCCAACCCTCCACCAATGAAGCGATTTCTTCGGATCTTGAACGCAAGGTCGCGACGCTGGCAAGGCAGCTGAAGGACGCGAAGGAAAACGTCCACAAGGTGATTATCGGGCAGGAAAATGTCGTGTCGCTGTGCATGGCGGCGATTTTGTCGGGCGGCCACTTCCTCATCATGGGTCTGCCGGGGCTGGGCAAGACGAAACTGGTCGACACGCTGGGCACTGTGCTGGGCCTTGATTCCAAGCGCGTGCAATGTACGCCAGACCTGATGCCGGCCGATATTCTGGGCTCGGAAATCCTTTCCGGCACCGATGCCGAAAAATCGTTCAAATTTATCCGCGGCCCGATTTTCTGCCAGCTGCTGATGGCGGATGAAATCAACCGCGCCAGCCCGCGCACGCAATCGGCGCTGCTGCAGGCGATGCAGGAATATCAGGTATCGGTCGGCGGCACCACATACGACCTGCCCCGCCCCTTCCATGTGATGGCGACCCAGAACCCGCTGGAACAGGAAGGCACATACCCCCTTCCCGAAGCGCAGCTCGACCGTTTTATGCTGCAGGTGAATATCGGTTATCCCAGCATCCTTGAAGAACGCAAAATGATTCTGGCGACGACCGGCATGACGCAGGAAAAGGCTAGCCCCGTTTTCACCGCCGCCGATATCGTAGCGGCGCAGGCGATCGTGCGCCAGCTGCCCATCGGCCAGAAGGTTGTCGATGGCATCCTGAAACTGGTGCAGGCGGGCCGCCCCGAACAATCATCGCTCGACAGCGTGAAACGCCATGTCAGCTGGGGCCCCGGCCCCCGTGCCGGACAGGCCTTCATGCTGGCCGCGCGTGCCAAGGCGCTGCTGGAAAACCGCTACACACCGTCGCTCGACGACGTGATCGCGCTTGCCCCCTCCATCCTGCAACACCGCATGGCGCTGCATTTCTCGGCCCGCGCCGAAGGCAAGACGCTGGACGATATCATCAAGGAAATTTGTGGGGTTATTTCTTAAATCTGCCGAAGCGGATACTCCGCAACCGCCTCGTATTCCGACCCGTGCTTCGTCTGGTGGGTGCGGAACAGGGTGAAGTGTTCGACCTGAAACGCGTCGCCGCTGAATAAATTATGCTCGGCCATGAATTGCGCGACCTTGGCTTCTTCCGCGCCGTGGCGGAAACGCGCCAGCGTCACATGCGGCACGTATTTGCGGTTTTCGAAGGGCACGGCGAATTTTTCAAGGCAGCGGTCGATTTTTTCCTTCAGCCGCATCAGCGGTTCCGACGGTGCGACGCCGACCCACAAGACCTTGATGTCGCGCCCTGTGGCGAAGCTGCCGGTACCTTTCAGTTCCAGCGGGAAGGATTCCATGCGGATGCCACTCAGCGCGTCATGCGCGTCTTCGGCCACCTGTTCGCTGATATCGCCGATGAAGGTGAGCGTCAGGTGGAAATTTTCCCGCTCCGTCCATTTCGCGCCATCCAGCCCGCCCTGCAGCAGCGCAAGACGCTGGCGCAATAAAACGGGCAGTTCGATTCCGGTGAACAGGCGCAACATTTTTACGGACAGGGGTTGGAGATCAGGGCGTGAACGGCGTTAATGTCGTTCACCACATCGTCATTCAGTTTCACATCCATCGCCGCGATATTCGATTTTAATTGTTCCATCGTCGTCGCGCCGATGATGGTGGAGGTGAGGAACGGCTGGCGGTTGCAGAAGGAAATCGCCATCTGTGTGGGCGACAGGTTGTGTTTTGCCGCAACCGCGTGATAGGCGCGCACGGCTTCGTCCAGTTTCGGACGCTTGTAGCGCGACACGCGGGAATCGATATCCCAGCGCGAGCCCTTCGGCACTTTGCCATCCAGATATTTTCCGCTCAATGTGCCCGCGCCCAAGGGGGCATAGGCCAGCAGCCCGACCTTTTCCTGCATCGCCGTTTCGGCAAGGCCCACCTCGAACGAACGGTTGAGGAAGCTGTAGGGGTTCTGGATCGATGCCACGCGCGGCAGGTTTTTCACCGCATGATGTTTCAGCCATGTCATCACGCCCCACGGCGTTTCGTTCGACAACCCGATATGGCGGATTTTGCCGGCCTTCACCTGCGCGGCCAGCGCCTCCAGCGTCGTGAGAATCTCGTCGCTTTCACGCCCTGTGACGCTGTGTTCGGGATAGCCGAGGATGCCGAAGGAATTCACGCGGCGCTGCGGCCAATGCACCTGATACAGGTCGATATAATCGGTCTGCAGGCGTTTCAGGCTGCCGTCAATCGCTTCATCGACGGCGGCCTTGTCCAGTTCCACCTTGCCGCCACGCACCCAGGGCATGCCCTGTGCAGGACCGGCGATTTTAGTCGCCAAAATCACATCCTTGCGCCTGCCGGATTTTTTGAACCATGCGCCGATGATTTCTTCGGTCTTGCCATAGCTTTTTTCGGTGGGCGGCACGGCGTACATTTCGGCGGTGTCGAAAAAATTGACGCCTTGTGATACGGCGTAATCCATCTGCTCTGCGCCTTCATCGAGCGTGTTCTGCTGCCCCCATGTCATGGTGCCGAGGCAGATGACGCTGACATCGAGATCCGTCAGGCCGAGTTTGCGGTATTCCATTTTCTATTCGCTTTTCGTTTGGGGGGCGGGAGGTTTATCGAGCAGTTCGGCAACAGCCGGCAGGATGCGGTCGACGATGACCGCGATGCCTTTTTCGTTCGGATGGATGCCGTCGTCAAGGTTCAGCGCGCGGTCGGCGACCACGCCGTCGAGGAAAAACGGATACAGCACGCAATCGTATTTTTCGGCCAGTTCCTTGTACATTTTCACATAGGCGGCATCCACATTCGGGCCCAGATTGCCATAGACGCGCATACCCGCCAGCAGCACGGGAATTTTGCGCGCCTTTAAAATTTCCAGCATTTTGGTCAGGTTCGCGCGCGTGACCGCGGGGTCGATGGCGCGCAGCATATCGTTGCCGCCCAGTTCCAAAATCACGTAATCGGGATTTTTCTTGAGCGCGTATTCGATGCGCGACAAGCCGCCCGCCGTGGTATCGCCGGAAACGCCCTGCCCCAGCACCTCGACCTCCGCCCCTTCCTGCTTCAACCTTTCCTGCAATTTGACAGGAAAGGCCTCGCCGCGCGGCAGGCCGTAGCCGGCGGTCAGGCTGTCGCCGAACACCATCAGCTTTTTGGGCGGTTCCGCCGCGCCGGCCGCGCTGTTGAGCGCAAAAGCGAGGGTCATGATAAGGATGAATTTCCGGATGAAAGACAACATGGATAGATTTTAGGCCGGATGCCCCCGATCTTCCAGTAGCGGCGCAAAATAAATGCGGGCGTTATTTACGGAAGTCATTGAAATCGCCATACTTGTTTCTAGCTTATACAGCTTGAAAGGCGGTGCCGATGACTTCGATCCTGACGCTGGAGCGCGTAAACCTGTCGCTGGCAAGCGAGGCCGGGAATGTCCATATCCTGAAAGACATCACACTGAGCCTGCCGCCATCGCAGACGGTCAGCATCATGGGCCCGTCGGGTTCAGGCAAAACGACGCTGCTGATGGTGCTGGGCGGCCTCGAGCGCCCCACATCGGGCGCGGTGACTGTAGCGGGGCGCGCGCTGGGCGGGCTTGACGAAGACGGCCTGGCCGAATTCCGGCGCGACAATATCGGCATCGTGTTCCAGAATTTTCATTTGATCCCCACCATGACCGCGCTTGAAAACGTGGCGGTGCCGCTGGAATTTGCGGGCAATAAGGATGCTTTTAAATTGGCGGAAGAAGCGTTGATCGCGGTCGGCCTTGGCCACCGGCTGACGCATTACCCGGGGCAGCTGTCGGGCGGCGAACAACAGCGCGTGGCGGTCGCCCGCGCCTTTGCGCCCAAACCGCGGCTTGTGCTGGCGGATGAACCGACCGGCAACCTGGATGCCGCGACAGGCAAAACCGTGATGGAAATGATGTTCGGCATGACGCGCGCGAATAACGCGACGCTGGTACTGGTGACGCATGACGCAACCCTTGCCGATAAATGCGACAGGACATTACACATCAAGGACGGCCGGATACAGGAAGCAGCCGCATGAATTACGGCTGGGGCCAGAGCCTGAAATTCGCGCGGCGTGAATTGCGCGCCGGCTTATCCGGTTTTTACGTTTTCCTGCTTTGCCTTATTCTGGGCGTGGCCGCGATCTGCGTCATCCAGTCATTGTCGCGCACGATGTCGGACAGTTTGATCGCCGATGGCCGCGCGATACTGGGCGGCGATATGGAGGTGCGCACGCTGTATAACCCCGCCACGCCCGCACAATTGCAATGGATGGAAAAGAACCTCGGCCGCGTATCGACCGTGATGGAAACCCGCGCGATGGCGCGGCGCGGCGACGAAGGCAAATCGGTGCTGGCGGAGATCAAGGCGGTCGATACGCTGTACCCGCTTTACGGCACGCCGAAGCTGCTGGACGGCAATGGCGCGCCGCTGAACACGCCCATTCAGGAATTGCTGAAAAAAACCGGCGATGCCTATGGCGCGCTTGCGGAAAAGGAAATGCTGTCGCGGCTTGATATCAAGGTCGGCGATGTGGTGCTGGTGGGCGGGCTGAAAACCATTATTCGCGGCGTGATCGACACGCTGCCCGATACCGTGGGGGGCGCGCTGTTCACGATTGCGCCGCGCATTGCGGTCACCAACGAAGCCTTTGCCCTGACCGGATTGGGCGGCCCCGGTTCTTCGCTGACATGGCGGCACCGCATCGCGACCACGGGCGGCGGCGCAGAAGCGCATTACGACGCGCTGGAAAAACAACTGAAGGCCGCGTTCCCGAAAGACGAGCTGCGCGTGCGGAATTTCTATCACGCGTCGCCGCGCCTCGAGCGGTATATCGAACGCCTCACATTTTTCCTGACCCTCATCGGCCTGACCACGCTGCTGGTCGGCGGCACGGGGATCTCGAACGCCGTGCGGGCTTATCTGGACACGAAACTGGCCAATATCGCGACCCTGAAATGTCTGGGCGCGCCGGGTGCGTTTATTTTCCGCGTCTATCTGCTGCAGGTGCTGGCGCTGGCCGCGATCGGCATTGCGGTTGGTGCGTTGATCGGCGCGGTTGCCGCCCGCATCGGCGGCACGCTGCTGACGGAACGGCTGTCGTTTTCGGATGTCGGCACGTTTTACCCCGATGCAATCAGCCTGTCGGCAGCATTCGGTTTTCTGGCCACGCTGGCCTTCAGTTTATGGCCGATCGGCCGCGCGGTGAAGGTCACGCCAAATGATTTGTTCCGCGATGCGATTGCGCATAAATCCGGCCGCCCCGCCACCGCTGTCATCATCGGCATCATCCTGTCGTCGCTGGCGCTGGCCGCGCTGGGCGTGTGGAGCGCGCCGAATCATCGTCTGGCGTTGTGGTTTGCGGGCGGCACGTTTGGCACGTTCTTTGTGTTCCTTGGCTGTTCATCGGCGGTGAAGGCGGCATTGCGCCGGTTGAAACTGCCGTCGCGCCCCGAAGCGCGCATGGCGGTTGCCAACCTGTACCGCCCCGGCAATGTGACCACGGGCGCGGTATTGTCGCTGGGACTGGGCCTGACGGTGCTGGTGGCAGTGGCGCTGGTTGAATATAACTTCTCGCGCCTGCTGCATGATGATTTGTCGGCGGATGCGCCGTCGTTTTTCTTTGTCGATATCCAGCCGGACCAGGTGGCAGGTTTCCGCGCCATGACGCAGAACTTCAAATCCGCAAAAAATTTGCAGGTCACGCCGTCGCTGCGCGGCCGCATCGTCGCGGTGAACGGCAATGATGCCGAAAAAGCATTGGTCGATAAAACCCATGACTGGGTCGTGAATTCCGACCGCGGGTTTACCTATGCCGCCAAACAGCCCGACCACAGCCGCATCACCGCGGGCAAATGGTGGCCGGAGGATTACAAGGGCGAGCCGCTGATTTCGATCTCCACCGATGTCGCGGAGGCGTTTGCGATCGGCGTGGGCGACAACCTGACCGTCAACATTCTGGGCGACGACATCACCGCGAAAGTCGCCAATGTGCGCGACATCGAATGGGCGAGCTTTACGATGAATTTCGCCGTCACCTTCGCGCCCGGCGCGCTCGATGATATGCCCGCTTCGGCAATCTCCACCGTCGTGCTGGCACCCGAAGAAGAAGAGCCGCTGCAGGCGGCGCTGGCGAAGGAATTCCCCAACGTCACCAGCATCCGCGTGCGGGAGGCATTGGATACCGCCGGCACCATCATCGCGGCGATTGCGCAGGCGGTGCGGGTATCGGCGGCGGTCACGCTGGCGGCGGGGGCACTGGTATTGGCGGGCGGCATGGCCGCGTCGCGCCGCCGGCATGTCTATGACGCGGTGGTGCTGAAGGTGCTGGGCGCGACCCGCGCGCGCATCGCCCGCACCTTCTTGCTGGAATATGGAATTTTGGGCGGGGTGACGGTGCTGATAGCGGCGGTGATCGGGTCGCTGGCGGCCTGGGCGGTGCTGACCTTTATCATGCATTTACCTTGGAAATTCAGTCTGTTATCGCTGTTTTACGTGGCGGCAGCATGTTTGGGCCTGACGCTGGGGGCGGGATTCTTCGGCACCTGGCAGGCGCTGCGCCACAAGCCCGCGCCGTGGCTCAGAAACCAATAAATTTATTATTAAAATCAATGGTTTGTCGCATTGCAATATTATTGCGGTGATCCACGTTATATAATAGAACGTATAAGCCACAGAAGTTCTCTCGAAAGGAATGAACGATGACTTATGACCCCTCTTCCGTCCGCCCGGTAACAACCACCGCCGAACGCGTTGTCGATGCCGGCCTGCAGGCGCATATGCGTTCTGTCTATAACAACATGACCTGGGGCCTTGCCGTTACGGGCGCCACCGCCTTTGGCATCGCGCATTTCGCGCCGCTGTATAACCTTGTGGTGGCATCGCCGCTGCACCTTGTCTTCGCCTTCGCGCCGCTCGCCTTCCTGTGGTTCGGCATGTCATCGGCCAAGCTGCTGCGCATGGACGCATCCAAGGCGCGCACGATGTTCGTCGTGTTCTGCGTGCTGATGGGCGCATCGATGGCGACCATTTTCGCCGTTTATACCGGCGCGTCGATCGCCCGCGTGTTCTTCATCACCGCCGCGACCTTTGCGACCATGAGCCTGTTCGGTTATACGACCAAGAAAGACCTGTCGGGCATGGGCCATTTCATGATGATGGGCCTGATCGGCATCGTGATCGCGATGCTGGTCAATATCTTCGTCGGATCCGCGATGATCGATTTCGTCGTTTCCGCGCTGGGCGTGGTGATCTTCACCTGCCTGACCGCATGGGAAACGCAGAACATCAAGGAAACCTATGCCGTGGCGCATGGCCGCGAAACGAATGACAAGCTGGCCGTCATCGGCGCGCTCAGCCTGTATATGTGCTTCATCAACCTGTTCCAGTTCCTGATGAGCTTTATGGGACAGCGCGATTAACCTTCGCCATTATCCGTTAAACAAAACCCCGCCCCTCAAAAGGCGGGGTTTTTGTTGTTATCGACTTGTTCATCATAACAACCTATAATTGTACCCGTAACAGGGGCTGCTGCATGGATTATAGCATCATCGGACAATCTTCAGTATTGATGCACGCGCTGGCACGGGCGGACAGGGCGGCGCAAAGCGGCGCGCGCGTGCTGCTGACCGGCGAAACCGGCACGGGCAAGGAAATGCTGGCGCGGCGCATCCATGCCGCAAGCGCACGCGCCACGAAACCCTTTGTCGCGCTGAATTGCGCCAGCCTGTCGCCGGAACTGATGGAAAGCGAACTGTTCGGCCATGTGAAGGGCGCGTTCACCACGGCGCTGCGCGACCACGGCGGGCTGGTGGCGCAGGCGGATGGCGGCACGCTGTTTCTGGATGAAATCGCCGAAATGACGACGCCGCTGCAGGCGAAACTGCTGCGATTTATCGAGACAGGGGAATACCGCCGCGTGGGCGACGCGCAATTGCGACGCGCGGATGTGCGCCTGATATCGGCCACGCATCGCGATTTACGCGGGCATGATTTCCGGGACGATCTTTATTACCGCCTTGCCGTCGTGGTGATTGCGATGCCGCCGCTGCGACATCGCGCGGATGATATTCCGCTGCTGGTCGCGCATTTTCTGGACATGATTGCGGCCAGGGAAAAACGCGCGCCGATGCGCGCCGATGATGCTGCGCTGGCGGCGTTGCAGCGCCACGACTGGCCGGGCAATATCCGCGAGCTGCACAACATGCTGTATAACGCGGCCGTGATGAATGACGGGACGGTGCTGACCGCGCCGATGCTCGACCTGCCCGCCCCTGCCGATCCGATGACCCTGATGCGCGAAGCGGCAAAACCGCAGCCGCTCTGGGCCGTCGAGCAGGCGGCCATCGATGCCGCCATCCGTTACTGCGGCGGCAATATCCCGCATGCGGCAAGGTTGCTGGAGGTCAGCCCCTCGACCCTCTACCGCCGGCCGAAAAGCCGCGCACAGGCATAATACTGACTGTTCCCAAGGGGTTGGAACAGGCGTACGCCGGCTGACAGATTCCCCTTGAATTGCGTGGCGCGCGGATTTATGGTTTGCCCTGACTTGCCGGAGTCTTCCCTTCCGGTTTCAAAAAACGGGGGGCTGTAGCTCAGCTGGGAGAGCGCCTGCATGGCATGCAGGAGGTCGTCGGTTCGATCCCGATCAGCTCCACCATTCTTAGAAAAAAAATCAGCGATTAACTCACGCTACCTTCGGCGGTGCTTCGTTCGTATTCGCGGGGGCGGGTTTTGTATCGGGCGTGCGGGTATAGGTCACCTTGCCGTCGGCCACCTTGGCGAAGACGTTGTGCTGCGGGGCGAGCGTGGAATGATGCGCGACGCTGATGACGATGCCGTGTTTCATGCGTTCCAGCAGGCGCGGATAAAGCTCGGTTTCCGATTTCGCATCCAGCGCGGCGGTGATTTCATCGACGATCAGCACCTTGGTCTCGGCCGCGTGCAGGAAGATACCCGCGAAACCGACCTTGTTTTTCTGCCCGCCGGACAACGTATTCTTCCAGTATTCGCCGCGCTTGGTCACGTCGTCCATCGCATCGACAAAATCGCCAAGCCCAGCATCGGTCAGCGCCAGCACCACCTGTTCGCGCGTGAATTTATCGGGGTTATCGGGGGCACAGACAATCCCGCGCAGGCTGCGGTCGGGGAAATATTCTTCCTGCGGCACGAAACGGATTTCCGGCGGCACGGTAATCTCGCCGCTGCCGCCCAGCAGCCAGGCATTGCGCATAGCGGCAAGCGCCGCCGATTTGCCGCAGCCTGCGGGCCCCGCGATCATCACGCGGTCGCCGGGCTGCATCGTAAAGCTGCCGTAATCGACCAGCGGCGCGCCATCGGGCCCGTGCAGGACAAGGTTTGTGAACACGACATTCACCGAACCGGATTCGGTGTACACGGTCACGCCGGGCGGGTTTGCCTTGCGCGCGGGCGGCACAACAGGGGGTGCCGCTTTTTTCTTGAATAGTTTCGACAGAAAGTTTTTCACGGAAAGATTCTTCACGGGCGCGGCCCTGCGGGTGGTTTCGGCGGCGCGATGGCGGGTGCGGGTTTCGGCGCATCGGTTTTTTGCGTGATATCCAGTTTGTTTTCTTCCAGATCCTTGTGGAAATCCATCAGCTGACTGACATTCGCCGACCATGTGGCGATCTGGGTATAACCTTGGGGGAACCAGCTGATCGCCTGATAGAAGTTGCCATACACCTGCCGCGCCAGTTCAAGCCCGCCCAGCGTCGCCGTGCCGGCGAAAAATTTCGGCGCGGAAAGGGCGATCGGCACGATCGACGCGCTGCTCCAGTTCAGCGAACCGACAAGGCCGGTGCGCCAGTTGAGCTTGTAGAATTCGCGACGTTTGGCATCAAGGTTGTTGAATTCGTCGGTCAGCGTTTCTTTTTCGACGGGTTCGAGGCCCGCCAGCGCGATCGGTTTCGCGTTGTCGCGCACGCGCACCAGCGCATGGCGGAATTTCGCTTCGTGGTCCATCAGCCCGCGCCAGATTTTGCGCATCGAACCGCCCGCCCAATGGCTGGCCGCGTGGGCGCCGGCGGCGCAGACCAACGCCGCACCCACCATGATAGGCGCGATATGCCAGAGCATAACCGAAAACGTGACCACGCCAACGACGGAGCGGAACAGGCCGAGCGACAGCGACAGCGTGCTGCCGGTCACGTTGTTGACCGTTTCGGCGATCCGCTGGTCGGGGTTCTGCGCGTATTTTTTGTTATGCTGCAAGCGCAGGTAGGATTTATCCTTCAGCCATGCTTCGCTGAATTGTTTCGTCAGCCAGCCGCGCCAGTTCTGGCCGAGGTTGGACGTCATGTATTCGCGGCCGTTGCCCGCCAGCGCCGATGCGCCGATGCCCAGCAGCGTCGCCACGCCGGAAATGCCGAACACCAGCGCGTCTTTGGCCACCAGCGCGTTCAGCGCCGCCTGAAAGCCAAGGCCGACGCCGGCGGTGAGGCCGATTTCGGCGACGGTCAGCGCAAGGATGCCCGCCAGCTGCCAGCGCGCCTTTGATTTCTGGTCGGACACCCAATAGGGTTTCAGGAATTTGATCTGGTCGATGACGCGGTGCTGCGGCGTCGCATCGGGGGCGGCGGTCGTGTTTGCGCTTGCGCTGGCGGTCGTGGCTTTGGTCATCCGAAACCTTGTTGGCCGCATGAATAAGGTTATGTCAAAAAATAACCGGTGTGTGTGTTTAGAGAAGTTAGACTAGCAACTGGGGCTGTAATTGCAATATACCTTCATGCTGCATCGTCAGGAGTGAAACATGGGTCTTCCGCACTGCACCATTGCCGAAACGCCGACCGCCGCGATCTGGACACCGAAACGCGTCGCAGTTGCAGCACGCAGCATCGCCACGGCCGGCGAGGTTCATTTCGCGTGCTGCGGATTGGTTGCAAGCGACGGTTTCGACGCAGCCGCACGGCTTACCGCCGCGCTTGAATCCGGCAGTTTGTATAGCAAGAAAATCGACGCAGCTCTGGCGGCCATCGAAGAACCGCTGGCAGTTGCGCTAAACGCCGCGCCGCCCGAGGCGGTGAAAAAGCACCTGTCGAAAAACGCGCTGGAAATTCTGCTGTTCGGCATCGATCACGGCGAGATGACGCTGACCCATATCGCGTTCAAGACGAAAAAGCGCGGCAAGGACATGATTTTGCAGCCGCAGCGCAGGGATTACCCGAACGCAGGCACAAACATGATGAGCGTCGAGATTGTAACCGCCTGTGCGGGCGACATCGACGCGGTGCTGCGCAAGGAAATCACGGGGCAGCAGGCGCTGGTTTATCCGGAACAATCACTGCAAAAATTCCTGCAACTGGCGCAGCTTTACCCGGCATGCATCGCCAAACTGACGGCGGAGGGACTGATACGGCAGGAGATTGAGTCCGCCTGATTACGCGGCAACCGCTGTTGTACGTTCCAGATAATCTTTCTGTTCCTTGTCCATCCAGTCGGCAATTACATCCGCCGCATGGCCCAGATGCGCCATGACGGCCGCCGCCATTTCGATGCCGGGCGGCACGCCGTGTGCGACGAAGATTTTCGCATAGCCGAGCCCGCGAAACGGTTCGGCCTCCTCCTCGCTGCGGACGCTGAGAAAGCGCGACAGTTCCAGCGCCTGCGCGCGCGGCAGACCCGCATAGACGCGCGACACGCCAAGATCGGGGGACGCGATGACCATGGTTTTATATTTGTCGATCTGGATCGAATCCCAGAAACGCAGATCGGCCTTGTCGCCATAGACGACGGGGAATCCGTTTTGCAGTGCTTCGGTGAATTTGTTGTATTCCCGTTCCACCACCAGATAGGGCGTGCCCTGGCTGCCAAGGGCGGAGGCGACGGTCTGCGTCACGTCATTCATGCCGATCACGATGACGGCGTTCGGGCGTTCGGCGATATTGCCCGCGATGGCATCCGCCTCGGCCGTGGCGTTCGCGCGGCAGAGCGTGCGGGAAAACCGCTTGCCAAGCCCGAATACACCCGATGAAATCGCCATGCTGATAGCGACCGCCGCGACGGCGGAATCCTTCAGCGCCGGGTCGATCATGCCCTGCAAAGCCGGCTGCGCCAGAATGACGAAGACGAATTCGCTGCCCTGAAACAGCAGCAGCGCCTGCTGCACCGCCGCCACGCGGCCTTCGCGCGCGACCATGAACAGCGCGAACACAGTTACGGATTTGACAATCACCAGCGCCAGCGTGATGCCCAGCGTCAGCCCCCATGCGGAGGCCAGCGTCGGCACGTTGACCGACATGCCAACGGTGACGAAGAAAAAGCCCAGCAGCAGGTTGCGAAACGGTTTGGTTTCCGTCTGGATAATGGCGCGGAAGGGCGATTCCGAAATAATCATGCCGGCCAGGAATGCGCCCAGCGTCAATGACAATCCAAATGCCTGCGTTGCCATGCCGGTCGCCAGCACGATCAGCAGCGCGATCATGGTGAAAGCATCGCTGTTATTGAAACGCGCGAAAAACCCGAACCCCGGGCTCAGCAGATATTTGCCCACCAGCGTCGCAACCGTGACGCAGACCATGCATTTCAGCGCCGCTGCCATGAACAGCGCGCCCACCGAAACGCCCTGTTCGCCCATGCCGCTTGCGAGGATCAGGACGAAAATGGCGCAGATATCCTGAAAAATCAGCACGGCCATCGTGCGGCGGGCAAGCGGCAGCCCCGACATTTTACGTTCGGCCAGCACCTGCGACACCACGGCGGTCGATGACAGCGCGAAAGTGATCGCCAGCAAAATATCGACCTGCGCCGGAAGATCGAAGAAATATTCCAGCCCCGCATAAAAGCCGAGCGCCGATAGCGCGACCTGCCCCGGTCCCAGCACGAAGATGCCCTTGCGTTCCGACCAGACATGCTTGACCGAAAAATGCATGCCGATATCGAACATCAGGAACACGACGCCCATTTCCGCCAGCAGGTGGATAATTTCGCCCTGTGGCACGATGTCGAAACCGTACTGGCCGAAGGCAACGCCCGCCAGCAAAAAGCCCACGATCGGGCTGATGCCGATCACCGGCAGGAACAGCACGCTGACGATACCGGCGGACAACAGGACGGAAACGGCAAACAGGGGTTCAATGGACATGGGAAATCCGCACCGGGATGGTTAACCTATGCGAAAAATTATAATGTGCAACGGTATGCGTTGCACCCCTTTTATGCCGTTATTTAATCGAGCGCGTTGCCGTTCGCCTTGCGGATGATCTCGCGGTCGATGGGGTCGTTCTTTGCCTGCGTAAGAATAGCACCCGGGATCTTGATGGCCTCGAAATTTTTGTATTTTTCGGGGATGCCCGCTTTTTCGGGGATGCCTGCGGCCGTCATTTTGCGCAGGTAACGCACCATTTTTTCGACCACGACCCATTTGTTTTCACCGTGTTCCGCGGTCAGGCCGTAATGCGCCGCGACCTGGATGCCGCCCTTGGCCTTGCCGATCTGCGGCACGTTATTCTGTTTGTGGAGCTGTTCGATATAAATGGTTCTGTCGGCGGTCATCGATATATTCCCTGTTCGGTGATTACCACCACGTTATACCCGAAAGACGGCGCATTGGCCAGCCGGACATTTACGGGGAAAAAGCGGGGGCTTTTATACGTTCGGCTTGTGCTAATCCCCCGGCTCGGGTATTTTCAGCCTCCATTCCAGCAAAGAGACGACAAATGCCCGCAAAAAAAGCCCCCGCCCTGAACCGAAAACCCGGCCTCTATATCGCCCCCGCCGGCAAGAAAGGCCGCGGGCTGTATTGCCGCAACGCCATCAAAAAGGGCGAGATACTGGAAGTGACCCTCGCCCTGATCCTGAACGACAAGGACACGGTGAGCGCGGAACCCACAATTATCAACGATTATACTTTCGTCATCGGCGAGCTGAAAAAAACGACCCTGGCGCGCGCGAACATCAAAAAGGCGGGCGATGCCAGCGCGATTGTTATGGGCATCCTCGCCTATTGCAATCACGATGAAAACCCCAACGCCGAGATCCTGTGGGACGAACAGGGCACGACGCTGTATTACATGCTGCGCGCGACCGCGAATATCAAGAAAAACACCGAAATCTGCACCAGCTATGGCGAAGGCTGGTTCGAGGACCGCGCGTAATCAGTTAAAGCGGTCAAACAGCCGTTCCACATTGATATTGAGGTCATCCTCGCTATCGCGGTCGAACGGGTTTTCAAGATGTGTCTGGATGTTATCGAGGCTGGCCAGCACCACGGCGGTCAGTACTGGAGTCACATAAATCACGCTGGGTGAAAATTCCTTGGCCAAAAACGCGAAATACGGGCCGTAGACCACCGGCAGCACAACGATGAAAATATTGCGGAACGCGTTCAGCGTGCGCGGCGTGCGGTACTGGTAAATATGCTTGATCTTCTCGAACGACACCATCGCCTTGCTGAGATACTGGTTGCAGCGGGACACTTCGCTGGCATTCAGACCCTTTTCGCGCAGGTCCGTGCGGATAAAGCGGGAAATCTCGGAAAACGCGGCATACACAGCCTTTTCGTTCTCGCGCATGGCGGAGACGGGCGAGGTGAACAGCACGCGGCTTGATTCAAAAAACTTCATCAGCAGGTTTTTGCACTGGGCGATATCGGCATCCGTCGCCGTGTCCTGCCAGTCGCGCACGGCAAGGTAGAGCGCCTTCACATGCGCCTTGATATCGGCGTAATGATCAAGCGCGGCTTCGCGCCGTTTATAGGCCGCATCGATTGAAAACACGATGGGAAACACGACCGCCGTCAGCACCAGGGTCAGCGGGAATTCCGCCGTAATCCCGTGCTGGATGCTGAGATAGGTCGCAAACACGGCAAGCGCCGACAGCCAGACGCTCTTGAAATTTACGATCAGGAAAACGCTGCCAAGCCAGCCCATTATTTTTTCTCCGAAAAATATCCCATGAAGTCCTTTACCATCAGCGTGCGGCGCATATCGACATAATGGTTATCGGTATGGAACCCCAGCGCGCGCGGCTTGTCGTCCTCCACCTCCAGCAGCAGCGCGCAGCAGCCGTCGTCGCGGGCGATTTTTTCCAGCGCCTTCAGCGTTTGGGAGCCGATGCCGTGCGCGCGGTGTTCGGGCTTGATGTAAAGGTCGTCAAGGAAGGCGGTATTGCCGCCGAATTCGACGCTGTAACTGAAGCACAGCACGCAATAACCGCAAACGATATCGTTTTCGACCACCAGCCAGCAGGTGACATAGGGCGAATAATCGAGCGACCGCACAAGCGCCTGTTCGCCTGCCGGCGACAGCGCGCGCCCGTCTTCGGCGTGAAAGGCACGCCCCATGGCAAGAACCTGTTGCGCGTTGGCGGCGGTTGCCTGTCTTAATTCCATGCCTTATTCCTCTACGATCTTTCCGTCCCGCATGACGATATTGCGGTCGGTTTTGGTGGCAAATTCGGTGTCATGCGTCACGGCCACCACCGCCACGCCTGTTTCATGCGCCAGTTTCCTGAAAATATCAATGACGGCGGCGGTATTTTTGCTGTCGAGGTTGCCGGTGGGTTCATCGGCCAGTATCACCATCGGCTCGTTCGCAAGCGCGCGGGCAATCGCAACGCGCTGGCGCTCCCCGCCCGACATCTGCCCCGGTTTCTTGCGCGTTTTTCCCTCCAGCCCCAGGGACACCAGCAGTTTTTCGGCGCGCGCCCGCATCTCGCCGTCCGCCAGTTTTCCCAGCCTGCGCATGGGCAGCATGACGTTGTCGAGCGCGGAAAATTCCTGCAGCAGGAAGTGGAACTGGAAGACAAAGCCGATTTTTTCCAGCCGCGTCTCCTGCCGCACTGTTTCGGACGCGGCCGACACGTCGATGCCCGCGATGTTGATATGGCCGGATGTGGGTTTATCCAGCAGCCCCATCAGGTAGAGCAGCGATGATTTACCGGAGCCCGAAGTGCCGCGCACCGCGATAAATTCACCGGGTTTCACGGTCAGGCTGGCATCGTCGACCAGCGTCACGGGAATTTCCTCGCTCTGCAGGATGCGGGTGACGTTTTTGAGGGTGATGACGCTGCTCATCCGCTGGCCCCGCGAATAATATCGACGGGGTTCAGGCGCGCGGCGCGGCGCGCGGGAACCCATGCGGCAAAGGCGGCGGAGAGAAGCCCCATCACGCCGCCTGCCGCATACAGCCAGACAGAGCGAAACATGGGAAAACCGTCCATGCGCACCGGCACATCCTTGTTCAGAGACAGCTTGACGGAGGCGAGGACCTCGACCAGCCCCGCGCCGCAGGCCCAGCCGGCCAGCACGCCGATGATGCCGATCACCACGCCCTGAAAAAAGAAAATGCCCACCACGTCGGATTCGGAAAAGCCCATGGATTTCAGGATCGCGATGTCGCGGTATTTTTCCATGACCGATGACGAGATAATGTTATAGATGCCGAATCCCGCCACCAGCAGGATGACGGAAACCGTCGTGTACATGATGCCGTTCTGCACCACGAAAAGCTCGAATATGTTCTGGAAGGCCTCCTGCCAGCTTTCCGCCTTGTAGCGGAATTTGCGTTCAAGGGATGTCGCGACGGCGGGTGCGGAATCGACATCCTCGAGCCGGATATTGATCTGGTTGATCTTGTCGACCTTGTTCTGCAACACCTGCACTTTTTTGATATTCGCATAGGATGTGCCGGAATCGACCTGCGTGACGCCGGAATCGAAAATGCCGACCACCTTCATCTGCATGATGACACCGACCGGCGAGACCACATTCAGCCGCGCGCCCATGTCGAGGCCGATTTTATCCGCCAGTGCACGGCCGAGGATGATGCCGTTCGATGTGGTCATCAGATTTTCGATCTGCCCCTGCTTCATGTCGCGCGCCAGTTTGCTGGCGTTACGCTCCAGCCGCGGATCGACACCGTAAACAGTGGTCGAGACATCGCGCCCGCCATAGCGCAAGAAAGCCTGCCCCGACGTGATCGGCGAATAGGTAAGGCCCGGCATTTCTTTCAGCCCTTCGACGATCTGCCGGTAGTTGCGCACGCCCTGGGTTTCTTCCTTGGGTTTCAACCCGCGGATGATGGTCACCGCATCGGGGTAGCGCACCACTACCGGCTGCGCTTCGGGCTCGCGGAATTCATCGCTGATTTTTACGTGCGGATAGGCATCTACCAGCCGCTTGATAAAAAACTGGTGCATGCCTTGCAGCATCCCGGAGATTGCGATGAAGAAGGCGACGCCCAGCATAACGCCCACCACCGATATCGCGGCCTGCCGCTTGCGGTTCACAAGGTAATGGATGGCGACATACCCGATCATTTTTTGGCTTCGGGCGCGCGGGCAAGGATGGTGTCGTTTTCGGTGATACCGGACAGGATTTCAACCACCTCGCCGTCCGATTTGCCGGTCTTGACGGGGGTTTTGACGGGTTTTGCGCCCGCGACCCACACCGCGCTGTCATTCACCGCTTCGGCGGGCACGACCAGCGCGTTTTCCGACTTATCGGTCACCACATTCACCTCGACCGTCATGCCGATCAGCAGCGCGGTATCGGCCGGCAGCGCAATGCGCACGCGGAAATTCTTGTTCACGGGGTCTCCCTTGGGCGTGATGTCGGCGATTGTGCCTTCCAGCACCTGCCCCGAAATCGCATCGGCCTTCAAAAGGGCGGTCTGGCCGCGTTTCACCTTCAGGATATCTTCTTCGTCGACATCGGCGGTGATGCGCAGGTTCTTGGTTTCGCCCAGCCAGAACACGGTCTGCGCGGGCGATTTGACCTCGCCCGGCTCGATATCGCGGCGCAGGATCACGCCGTCGATGGGGGACACCAGCGACATGCGGTCGATCACCAGTTTCTGGTTGTCGATGCGCGACTGGATTTCATCGTAATTGCCGACCGCGTCATCAAACGCTTTTTTGCTGATATAGCCTTTGTCCAGCAAACCCTTGTTGCGGTCGAATTCGTTTTTCATCTGCGCGAGGCGGGATTCGTATTCCTGCAGCTTCGCGCGTTCCGCCGCGTCATCGGCGCGGGCGAGCATCTGGCCTTTGGTGACCACGGCATTATCATCGACCAGCACCTCGGCATAGCGCGCGGTCAGCTGCGGCGCAACCTGCAGCCAACGGGTGGGCTCTACCTCGCCCGTTGCATAGACGGCCTCGACGATATCCTTGCGGAATGGTTTTACGGTGTCGGCCGCGGCAGATACGCCACCGCCGCGCAAGTGCACGAAGCCCGCTGCGGCAGCCAGTATCAGGACGATGACGAGAATAATTTTAAGCGCGCGCATGATGTGTTCCCCTGCCCTCATTATATAACGCATGGCAGACGAAAATCACGCGCGGCGCGGGAGGATTATGGAGAATTAAGGCTTCAGCCCTTTTTGTTTCGGTTTCGCCGAATCATTCGCCAGCGCGGCATAGCCCAGTTTGGCGGGCGCAATGGGGGCGTAGCTGACAATTTCCTTGAAATACGTATGCACGGGGTCGGCATCCGGCGACAGTTCCAGCTTCTTTTCCCCGAACGCCTTGTCGAGATAGCGGTTGGCGACCAGCGCCTTGCGCGCATCGCCAAGCATCAGGTCATGCGCTGCTTCTTCGGCCAGCAGCGCGCCGGACAGCACATCCGCCATATGGTCGAGCAGCTTGCGCGCGAAACGCTCGCCGTCCTGCGGATGGGCGCGCAGGTGGATCAGCGCATTCATGGACTCTTTCAGCCCTTTATCGAGCAGCGTTTTTTCAGCCGCGAGTTCGGGCGGCAGCGCATCGGAAATTTTCCGGATTTTTTCGATGAACACATCGTCGCCCGGCTCCTTGCCCACCACCATGCGCAGCAATTCAAGCGCCTGGATATTGGCGGGGCCTTCCCATACCGTCAGCACCATCGCGTCGCGGTACTGGCGCGCCGTCGGGAATTCTTCGGTGTAGCCGTTACCGCCGACCATCTCGAGCGCCTTTTTGGCGCACTGCACGCCGTCCTCCGCCGTGCGGTATTTGGCGAGCGCGGTCGACAGGCGCAGCCATGTGCGCTGTTCTTCATCCTTCAGCGCGATATCGAAAGTTTTTGCGGCTTCAAAGGCCAATGCCGTTGCCGCCTCGGAGCGCACCATCAGGTCGAACAATTCGTTCTGCACCATCGGGTAATTGATGATTTCCTTGCCGAACGCCTTGCGGTGCGTCGCCCAGCTGGCGGCCTCCAGAAACGCGCGGCGCGTGACGCCTGCGCCGGCTACGGCATTGTGGATGCGCGAATATTCCAGCGCCTCCATCATGATGCGAAGCCCGTGCGGCGGCGGCGCGATTTCGATGACTTCCGCGCCTTCCAGATCGATCTCGCCAGTCGCAAGTCCCTTGGTACCCAGTTTGTCTTTCAGGCGGCGGATGCTATAGCTGTTCTGTTCGCCGTTCGCCAGATGGCTGGGCACAAGGTAAAGCCCCAGCCCTTTGCTGCCCGCAGGTGCGCCTTCGGGACGCGCGGTTGCCAGCGCAAGGCCGGAATTGGCGTTGCTGGTAAACCATTTCAATCCGTGCAACGTCGTTTTTTCGCCATCCTTTTTCGCAACCGTGGTGGTCGCACCGACATCCGACCCGCCATGCAGTTCGGTCGCCCAGGTGCCGCCTGTTTTAGTCAGTCCGTCCATGCGTGTCATTTCATGCAGGTACGCTTCGCGCACATCGGCGGGCGCGAATTTATCCAGCACATAGGCAACCGCGCCCGTCATGGTGACGGGGCAATGCACGGAAATATCGGATTGCGACAGCATATAGCCCATCGTGAAACTGAGCAGATGCGGCTCGGCATCCTTGTCCGCGAATGACAGGCCGATCGCGCCGCGCTTATAGGCTTCCTGATGCGCTGCTTCGTATTTGGCGTTGAAGATCACGCGGCTTTTTTTCTCGCCCAGTTTGTTGTGGGTTTCCAGCTGCGGCGGGGCGGTGCGGTCGCTGAAGGATGCCTGTTCATCCAGCTCCCCGCCGACGAATGCGCCGAAATCTTTTAAGCGGTCGAAATTGCGTTCCAGCATTTCCGGTGCGATGCGTTCCAATACGCGCTGGGCGTTCAGGTCGTTCGCAAAAAAGTTTTCGCCGCGCGTTTCTTTGGAATAAGTCGCGGGCGCGGCATTTTTACGCGGTGAAAACGCTGTCATGGCCGTACATGCTCCATAATGAATTTTACGAATCATGCGCTGCACGTGCCGAAAACTCAACCCCCTATTGACGGTATATCTGAACGATGCAAGGATACTAAACAGGGGATGATGCTTAACGGGGTGTGCTACATGGGGAGTTCTAAACAATGACTGCCACGCACAAAGCTGATTTACAGAAAAAATTCCGCTATCACCACGGCAATTTGCGCGAAGCCGCAATTACGGCCGCACTTGAAATCCTGACACGCGACGGCGTTGCGGGTCTTTCTCTCCGCGCACTCGCAAAAGCGACCGGCGTCACGCCGACAGCGTTCTATGAAAGCCATTTCGGCGACAAGGACGAATTGCTGGCCGCGGTTGCCGAAACCGGTTTCCAGCGTCTGGCCCTGCAAATGGCCGAAGACGCAACCGGCGCCCCCGATACGCAGACGCGCATCGAACGTCTGGCCGTCAGCTATATCCGTTTCGCGACCGAAAACAAGCCGCTGTTCCAGCTGATGTTCGGCCGCGAATTGTCGGACATGAAGCGTTTCCCGACGCTGGCCATGACGGCAGGCAAAAGCTATTCATTGATTTCGGCGGCGCTGTCGAAGCGCGAACAGGGCGGCGAGGACGCGCGGTTCCTGACCGTTGCGATCTGGAGCCTGTGCCACGGCCTGACCACGCTGGTCGTCGATGAAAAGCTGAAGCCGGAACAATTCGGCGTCGACACGACCGAGGCCTTCGTGAAGAAGACCATCGGCCTGTTCGGCAGCCATCTGGTTTAAGCGAACTTCTCCAATAACCGCTGCACCTTGCGCGCATAGGACGCGCCGAACAGCCGCGTGTGCACCAACAGTGGGTACAGGTTATACAAATCAGCCCGTTGCTCGAAAAAGCCGGGGCGGATCGGGCGGATTTCGTTATAGCGGTTGAAAAACGTATCGGTGAAGGTCGAGAACAGCTTGATGAACGCCAGTTCGATTTCCGGGTCGGCGTAATAGATCGCGGGGTCGAGGAACGCCGCGATGCGGCCGCGGCAGGCAAGGATATTGCCGCCCCAGACATCGCCATGGATGAGCGACGGCTTGGCGTAGCCCTTCAACATGTCCGGCACGCGTCCGGCAAGTTTTTCGATCGCCTTCATCGTCTTGGCGTCGATCTTGGTTTCCTTCAAGGCCTCGCGCGCCATATAGAGCAAGCGGTGTTCGACGAAGAATGCGGGCCAGTCCTGCGTCTGCGGGTTCGGCTGCCGCAGGGACCCGATCAGCGTATCGCGCTCGAACCCGTAACTATCCGCCGTGATGGTATGCAGGTCGGCCAGGATATCCGCCGCAATGCGCTGGCCGGTGTCGTCAAGTCCGTATTGCGTCTCCACGAATTCCATCACGATGATGTGTTCGTTGCTGTAAAACACTGACGGCACGATCAGGCGCGAGCGGGTTTTCAGGTAATGGAGCATGAAAGCCTCGGTATCGAGCCCCCGCTCCGCCACCTTCGCCACCATGACTCGTTTGTTGTCGATCACGATGCGGTAAATTTGCGCGTTATTCGCGGCCGACAGCGGCGCAATCGTGGTAATGCGGCCTTTCAGCTCTTTTTCGACTTCCAGTTTCAGCGCAGGGGTGATCATATTTTGTGGGCCTTCCGTATTGTCATCAACAATTCTTCGCAGCGTTTGCGCACCAGTGCATAGACATGCTCAAAATCGGGCTCCGCCCCGTACCACGGGTCCGGCACATCGCCGGATTCAAGAAACATGGCGATCTTGGCACGGGCGTTTTTCGGCGCGCGGGTATTGATGATGGAATAATGCCCGCTATCCATTGCGAAAATATAATCGAATTCGGCGTAATCCTTCGCCGACAGGTGCCGCGCCTTTTGCCCCTGCAACGACACGCCGTATTTTGCGGCCATACGCACAGACCGCGCGTCGGGCGGGTCGCCAACATGGTAGCTTTCGGTGCCGGATGACGCGATCCTGAATTCATCCTCCAGCCCCGCATCCTCGACCAGATGACGGAACACGCCCTCGGCGGTGGGGGAGCGGCAGATATTACCGGTGCAGACGAATAAAACGCTGATCACGCTCTTGCCTTTAATTGCTGCATCTGTGATTCTCGGACGGTGACATAATTCCGCTACAGGATATTATTTTGGCATTGAAACCCGCCCGTTTGCAATGGTCCGACGACGGCCAGCTGCGCAGCCTCGATTACGGCGACGTCTATTTCCAGCTGAAAAAAGGGCTGGATGAATCGCGCTATGTCTATCTTGACGGCAATAAGCTGCATGATCGGTTTGCAAAAGCGAAAGGCGCGTTCCATATCGCGGAAACCGGATTCGGCAGCGGCCTGAATTTTCTTCTGACGGCGCAATTATTTGCGCAAGCCGCGCCGCCCGATGCGCGGCTGGTTTATGCCAGCATCGAAAAGCACCCCGTTGCGCGCACCGACCTTGAAACCATCTATGCCCATTTCGGCGAATTGTCGCCGTGGTCGCAGCCTTTGCTGGAACAATACCCGCCGCTGATCGAGGGTTTTCATACGCTGCATTTCATGGAAGGGCGCGTGACGCTAATATTGCTGTTCGGCGATATCGCGGATGTACTGCCGCAATTACACGGAAAATTCGACGCGTGGCATCTGGACGGTTTTGCGCCAAAATATAACCCCGATATGTGGACGGAAAATGTTTATGCACAGGTGGCGGCGCGCACGAAACCCGGCGGCACCGTTGCATCGTTTTCATCGGCTGGCCATGTGCGGCGCGGCCTTGCGGCGGCGGGGTTTGACGTCAAAAAGGTAAAAGGCTTCGGGTTTAAATGGAGCAGCACGACAGCAACCATGCCGGGCGAAGCCGCGCCCGCACCGTCGCCCCAAAAAATCGCCGTGCTGGGCGCTGGCATTGCGGGTTGCAGCGCCGCCCATGCGCTGGCGACACGCGGGCATCACGTGACATTGATCGACCGGCACGACGGTGCGGCGCAGGAAACATCCGGCAACCCTGCCGGTATCGTCTATCCCAAGCTGACGGCGGATGCATCGCCGATGGGCGTTTATCACGCCCATGCGTTCAGTTTCACGCGCAGCCTGCTGACCGGATTGAAGCTGCCGTCATGGCGCGCCTGCGGCGTGACGCATCTGGACATGAGCGATGACGAAGCGCAGAAAACAAGGCAGATACTGGACAATAACGCATTTCCGCCGGATTACGCGCAGGCCTGCGCCGGCGGTTATCACCAGCCCATGGCGGGATTTTTATCGCCGCGGGACTTTTGCGCACGACTGGCTGACCATCCGAATATCGCCACAAAATTTGGCGCAGGCGTTGAAAGCATCGAGCAAGCAGGCGATGGCTGGAAAATACTGGGATCGGCCTATGATGCGGTTGTAATCGCGCTGGGTAATCACAGTAAATATTTCCCGCAGGCAAAATGGCTGCCCTTGCAATCATTGCGCGGGCAGATCACGATGCTGAAACCGACCGCTGTATCCGCTTCGCTGGAAAAAGTCATTTGCCACGAAGGTTATATCACGCCGCTGCAAGACGGATTGCATTGCATCGGCGCGACATTCCAGAAGGAAGATGCCGCGTTATCTGAAACGCGCGCAGCAGATGATCTTGAAAACCTGAAAAACCTGAAGGAAAGCCTGCCGCAATTCGGGTTCGACGAAACACATATCTGCGGCAGCCGCAGCGGGTATCGCGCAACCACGCCCGACAAGTTGCCCATGGCAGGGGCTTGCGCCGATTACGCGGCTTATGTCGCGGCGAATCCGCAGGTGCGCGGCGGTGCGCCCGTTGCCGAAACGCCGCGTTTGCGCGGTTTGTATATTTGCACAGGCTTTGGCGCGCATGGCATGACCGGCGGGCCGCTGGCGGGGGAGATGATCGCGGCGGAAATTTCTGGCGACCCCTTGCCCGTTCCCGCCAGCCTTGCCGAGCGGCTGCTGCCGGAGCGGTTTATCGCGCGGGCGTTGAAGCGGAAAGAAATCTAGACTTCGGTCACGCGCATATCGGCTGGCAGCAGTTTATCGCTGACCGGCTCGAAGGTGTTCGCGTAGGCGGGCATAAAGCGGAAATCCCACCATTCCTGCGGCAGGGGGAGGATGTCACGCCCCGCCTCCTTCGCCGCCCCGACCATCGAATCTTCCAGCAATTTGCGGTGCGCCAGCACGGCAGGTGACAGCCTCGTGTAGCTGCGGGCGGCGGGGTTATTGGCAGGGTCGGTCGTCAGGTGATCGAAAGACGTACCCATATCGACTTGATCGCCGTTTTCCGTCAGGAGGATGATGTCAATCGCCATGCCGCGCGGATGGCCGCCCTTGCCGGGCGGCGACAGCAGGCGGTTTGGCTCCTGCAGCCAATGCGGATTGGCCCTGACGATATCGGTTTCAGCCATCAACGCCTGCGCTTCGATCGTGCGCAGGCAGTCTTTCAATTCGAAAACATAACCGCTTTTTTCAAAACAGATATCGGCGGCGCGCAGGATGATGGGTGCCAGTTCGCAGTGGCACCACATTTTGGCCTCACGACGGTAAATGCCCGCCTTGAAGATATTGTCGGGATGCTGCGGCTGCGCATAGACGACATCGATCCTCACCGGATGCCGTGTCACAAAACTGCCGAGATCCACAAGATCGTCCGGATAAATTTTTGTCAGTTCCGACATTACCCGGCGAGTTCCGACAGTTTCTTGGCGGTCGTGATCTGTTGCGGATCCATTTTCACCTCGATCAGCGTCGGTTTTTTCGACGCAATCGCCGCCTTGAACGCAGGCAGGAAATCGGCCGTCTTTTCAACCGTGACGCCTGCCGCGCCGTAGGACCTTGCAAGCGCGGCGAAATCGGGGTTGGTCAGGTCTGTCGCCGATTTGCGGCCCGGATAATGTTTTTCCTGGTGCATGCGGATCGTGCCGTACATGCCGTTGTTGAACACCAGCCAGATCGGGTGCGCGCCTTCATGCATGGCGGTGGCAATTTCCTGCCCCGTCATCATGAAGCCGCCGTCGCCCATGAAACCCACGACCACGCGGTCGGGGCAGGCGAGGCTGGCGGCAACCGCCGACGGCGCGCCATAGCCCATCGCGCCGGATGTGGGGGCGAGCAGCCGCATCGGGCGGTCATAGCGCACGAACCGCTGCGGCCAGCCGCTGAAATTGCCGGCATCGGTCGTGATAATCGCGTCTTCTGGCAGCGTATTGATAACGTCTTCGATCACGCCGTCCAGATCGACCGCAAATTTGTCGCGGCTTTTCACCGTGGACCACGCGCGATAACGGGCATTGAGGGATTTCGTCCATTCTGCCCAGTCGCCTGTGATCGAAACATTCTCGAGCGCCTTGGCGAATTCGCCGACGCTGGAATGAATGGCGAGTTCGGCCTTATAAACCTTGTTCAGTTCCGACGCATCGGGATACACGTGCACCAGACGCTGTTTCGGCGCGGGCGATGTGATGATCGTATAGCTTTGCGTCAGAATTTCGCCAAGGCGCGTACCGACGGCGACGATGACATCCGCTTCCTCGACCCGTTTCAGCAATTCGGGATCGATGGTGGTGCCCAGCACCCCCGCATAGCATTCATGATTGTTGTGGAATGCGTCCTGACGGCGGAAGCCGGCAATCACGGGCAGTTTCGAAGCCGCCGCGAATTTTTCAAATTGCGCGATGGAGGTATCCGTCCAGCTACCGCCGCCGACGATAACCAGCGGCTTTTTTGCCTCCTGCAAAATGGTTTTCAGTTTTTCGATATCGGCATGCTTCGGCGCGAAATGCGTGGGCGCAGTCGGGTAAATGACAGGCACATCGGAATCTTCGCACAGCATGTCTTCAGGCAGCGCGACGACGACGGGGCCGGGGCGGCCGGTCGTGGCGGCCTCGAAAGCTTCCTTCATCACGCGGGGGATATCGGCGGCCTTTTCGATCTGCACCGCCCATTTGGCGATGGGGGGCTGGAACATCAGGCGGTAATCGACCTCCTGAAACGCTTCACGCCCCATCATCTCCCGCCCGACCTGCCCGACCAGCAGGATGAACGGAGTCGAATCCTGCATCGCGGTATGCAGGCCGATGGAAGCGTTGCAGGCGCCGGGGCCGCGGGTGACAAAGCAGATGCCGGGCTGTCCGGTCAGCTTGCCATAGGCCTCGGCCATGAACGCCGCCCCGCCTTCCTGGCGGCAGGTGATGACGCGCATGGAATCTTCGCCGTGCAGCGCGTCGAGCGCATCAAGATAGCTTTCGCCCGGCACGCAGAAAATTTTCTTCACGCCATGCGCGCGTAAGCTTTCGATCAGGATATTGCCGCCGCTTCGTTGTTTCATGATCAATGCGCCACGCTGTAAATTGCGCCCACGATGGAGCTTGTGAAGAACCAGACGAAATAAAGGAACACCAGCGCCGTGCCCAGCTGCGCCATAAAGCTGCGCGGCATCATCTTCCACACTTCGCGGGCGATTTTCGTCCACTTGATCAGGTAAGGGTCGGCATTGCGCAGATTTTCATCCTTGTCGGCGATGGCGACGATATCAAGGAAACCGCGCACGAGTTCGGGGTGGGAAGTAAGGTTCCAAAGGTCGAACGGGCCCTTGGCCATCCACAAATCCCAATGATGCGTTTTGAGCCTTTTCCAGACTTTCCAGAACGGCAGCAGCGGGAGGGAGATGAAGAAAGTCATCACGCCACCGGCGACAAAGATGTAGAGTATTGTTAAAATCTTGGGGGTCATAAAACGGCTCGCATTATAGTGAGTGTTCAGTTTTCGGATACAACCTTCAGCCGGATTATATTCAACGCTAAGCGCATGAAAATAGCAAAAGTTTTTCTGGTCATTGCCGCCGTCACCGCCGCCGCTTCCGCCCGCGCGGAGGAGCATAAAACGCTGAAGATCGGCATATCGCAATATCCGTCGACGCTGAACCCGTATTTCGACGAGATGGTCGCCAAGAGCATGGTACTGGGCGGCACGACGCGCCCCGTGACGGTGAACGGCCCCGACTGGAAACCGCATTGCATGCTCTGCACCGAACTTCCAACTTATGAAAACGGCCGCGCCAAGAAAGAAAAAACCAAGGACGGCACCGGCATCGCCGCCACCTATACGCTGAAAGACAACCTGTTCTGGGGCGACGGCACGCCCGTCACGACCAAGGACATCATTTTCGCCTATGAAGTCGCCAAGCACCCGAAATCGGGCGTCGGCAACGGCGAGTTTTTCACGAAAGATATCGTGAATGTGACGGCGGATGACGCGCACAGCTTCACGATCCATTACGCCAAGGAAAAATGCGACTTCGCCCATATCGGCGATTTTTACCCGCTGCCGGAGCATCTGGAGCGCAAGATTTTCGAAAAAGACCCGGAAACCTATAAAAACCGCACGCTGTATAACACCGACAGCACGAATGCCGGTTTGTGGCTGGGGCCTTATAAAATCGCCAAGGTTGAATCGGGCGCATCGATTGCGATGGAAAAAAACCCGCAATGGAAGGGCACCGCCCCGTGGTTCGACAAAATCACATGGCGCACGATCGATAATTCCACCGCGCTGCAGGCGAATTTGCTGGCGGGCGATGTCGATTATATCCCGGGTGAACTGGGCGTGATGCTGGACGAGGCCTTGGTGTTCGAAAAACGCCTGAACGCGACGCGCCCCGGCAAATTTAACGTCACCTACAAGCCCAGCCTGACCTATGAGCATATCGACCTGCCCGTCGACCGCGCGCCGTTCAACGATCTGCGCGTGCGTCAGGCATTGTTGTATGCGACCGACCGCGCAGGCATCAGCCAGCAGCTGTTCGGCGGCAAGCAGCCCGTCGCGCTGACCAACATGAACCCGCAGGACACGGTTTATACGGCCGATGTCGCGCAATACCCGTACGACCTGAAAAAAGCGGGCGAATTGCTGGATGCAGCGGGCTTCTTGAAAAAAGAAGACGGTTTCCGCTATGGCGCAGATGGCAAGAAGCTGGTGATTTCGCTGGCGACCACCGCCGGCAACCGCACACGCGAAACGATCGCGCAGGCCGTGCAGTCGGATTTGAAAAAATCCGGCATCGAGGTGAAAATCGACCTGCAGCCCGCGCGCGTGCTGTTCGGCGACACCATGCGCCAACGCAAATTCACCGGTGGCGCGATGTATGCCTGGATGAGCGCGCCGCAGTCGATCCCGAAAACGACGCTGTATTCCAGCATGGTGCCGACCAAGGAAAACAACTGGGCGGGACAGAACTACACCGGCTATACGAACCCGAAGATGGACAAGGTTATCGACGACCTTGATACCGTCTGTGCGCCCGACAAAAACCTGGCGTTGTGGCATGACCTGCAAAAAATGTATGCGGAGGAACTGCCCGCCCTGCCCCTGTATTACCGTGCCGACAGCTATTTCACGCCCGTCTGGCTGAAGGGCGTGACACCCACGGGCCACCTGAACCCGTCCACACTCTGGATTGAAGACTGGAGCGCTGTTCCATGAGCCGCAAGAAACCGCCAAAACCGACGCCCGAAGTAAAACCCGCACCTGCCCCCGTGCCGGCCCCGGAAGAAAAGGACGACAAAGGCGGCTGGGAATTCCGTTCCGCCAAATTCGCCCTGCGCGCCGTAGGCGTATGTTTCTTTATCGCTTATGTGTCTTTCCTCACCCCTTCGGCGTTTACCTGGGTGCAGACGAAATATGTGCGCAGCATGCCGTTGTCCGCGCTGCCGGCAAAAGCAGATTATTACCTGAACCAGGTCTATAAACCCGAAAAGCTTTACAAGATGGTCACGATGCGCCCGGCATCGGAAATCGAAAAAACCATCGAGACGCTGATGCCCTATACCGCGCGCATGAGCACATTTACATTCCTGTTTTATTCGTCACGGCTCGACCAGATCGGCAAGACGGACGAGGCGCTGTTCTGGTGGCAGTTCGGCCGTTACCGCGCGCGTTTCGACGCATTGCGCTGCGGATCGGGCCTTGCGGTCGATAATGTCGCCCACGTTCTGGACCTGGTGCCGCACCCGGAATTCCCGCAGGACGAGGAAATGGACAAATTTACCGTCGTGAAAAGCCTGAAGCGCGTTTTGGCGCTGGATGCCAAATATCCGGCCGACAACCTGCCCGAAGACCTGTGCGAACCGCTGCGCGCGATGGAAGGCGGCAAGTTCTTGTCTGTCCGCCCCGACCGCTGGGCGGATATCCGCTACACGCTGCGTTACATGACCGAATACCGCCTGCGCCAGATGGAAGGCAGCCTGACCGTCGATGAAACGAAGGACCTGCAAAAAGCGGCCGTCACCTGTGAAAAGCTCGGCAACGTGAAAAAGGAAAAAGAATGCATGATGAAACTGTGCAACGGTCTGTCGGACGAAACGACGAAAAGCGACTGCATCGCCGAGGTTAATTCGATCACGAAATGAACCCTGCCTTCGCCTTGAACCGCCTGCTGCAGGCGCTGCTGACGTTGCTGGCGGTGTCTTTTCTTGTTTATATGCTGATCGGGCTGATGCCGGGCGACCCGATCGACCTGATGGCCGCCGGCAACCCGCATTTCACCCCCGAAGACGCCGCGCGCCTGCGCGCCCTATATGGTCTCGACCAGCCATTGCCGGTTCGCTATGGCCGCTGGCTGATGGCGGCGCTGCAGGGCGACCTTGGGTATAGCCGTCTGTATAATATGCCTGTGCTGGATGTGCTGTGGCCGCGTTTTGTCAACACAGGCTTGTTGCTGGGCATATCGCTGTTTATCACGATCATCTTCGCCCTGCCGATGGGCGTACATGCCGCCCGCCATATCGGCGGCTGGTCGGACAGGGCAATCAACCTGTTCTGCCTTGCGGGCATTTCGCTGCCGCATTTTTGGCTGGGGATTTTGCTGATATCGCTGTTCGCGGTGACGCTGGGCTGGCTGCCGGCAGGCGCGTCGCTGGACGGCGCATTCATGGACGATGTGCGCGCGATGATACTGCCGGTTGCCACGCTGGCGGTTTCAGGCCTGGCGGTTTATGTACGGCATTTGCGTGCCGCGATGGCGGATGCCCTGCGCGCCGATCATATCCGAACCGCCCGCGCCAAGGGTTGCTCGCCTCGCCGCACAGTATGGAACCACGCCTTCAAAAACGCGCTGCCGCCCGTGCTGACGATTTTGATGCTCGACCTTGGCACGCTATTTTCGGGCGCGCTGACGGTGGAGGCGGTGTTCGGCTTTCCCGGCATGGGCAAGCTGATGTTCGATGCGGTGATGGGCAATGATTACAACCTTGCGCTCTGCGGTTTCCTGATCCTGACATTCTTTGTGCTGCTGGCGAATTTCATGGCGGATTTTCTCTATGCCGCGCTTGACCCGCGCGTGAATTACGGGGTGAAGGCATGAGCCGTTATCTGCCCTTCGGTTTCCTGCTGGCTTTGCTGGCGCTGTGTTTCTCGGCGGGTGCGATTGAAAGCGCATTGTCGCTGACTGGAAACGAAGCCGATCTTGGCAGCCGTTTCCTACCGCCGTCACCCGCGCATTATCTTGGCACTGACGAGCTGGGGCGCGATGTTTTTGTGCGGCTGTTATACGGCGGGCAGGTATCGTTGCTGGTTGCGATCAGCGCAGGATTGGTTGCCGCATTCATCGGCACGGCGATTGGCATGGCGGCGGGTTATGCGGCCGGCAAATGGGATGCGTTGCTGATGCGCCTGACCGATATGCTGATATCTCTGCCTGCCCTGCCGTTGCTGATTATCCTATCCGCGCTTGATATCGGCAAACTGGGTTTGGGCGAATTCGCGAATGCGCCAAGCGCGAGCCTTTATAAAATTATCGCCATCATTTCGCTGCTCAGCTGGACGACCGTCGCGCGCCTTGCGCGGGCACGCACCTTGACGCTGAAGGAAATGGATTTCGTAAAGGCCGCGCGGGCGCTGGGCATGACCGGATTTAAAATCGTTCTGCGCCATATCTTCCCCAACCTGCTGGGCACTGTCGTGGTGGCAACCGCGCTGACGGCGGGCAATATCATCCTTGTCGAATCCGTCCTCAGCTTCCTTGGTCTTGGCATCCAGCCGCCGCTGCCCAGCTGGGGGAATATGCTGACGAATGCGCAAGAAACGATCTGGGAACATGCGCGGCTGACGGTTTATCCGGGCGCGATGATTTTTGTGACGGTGCTGGCGTTCAATTTCCTTGGCGACAGGCTACAGCAATCACTCGACCCGAAAGCAAAAAACCGAATTTGAATAGCCGCATAAAAAAAAGCCCCTCCGGCCATAAACCAGAGGGGCTTTTTTGTATTCAATTATTAGCTACGGCAGCCGCAGCCGCCGCAACCGCCGCCCACGGGGGCGCAGTCTTCTTCGTCATCGCCTTCTTCGGCGGCGTGTTGGTCGCCGACGACAAGAACGTCATGCTGCTTTTCAGCGGCAAGCGTCGCGACGGTTGCTTTTTCTTCGGGCGATTTTTCGCCGGACAGGAAGTTTTTCAGGAACGAGATCATGCTGCGAGACTTTCTTCTGCTTTGGAGTAATCGAGTTTCAGGTCGCGGGCGACTTCCGCCTGCGTGATTTTGCCTTTGCAGACGGTCAACCCGTTGCGCAGGTGTTTGTTGTCCTGCAATGCCTTGACCCAGCCCTTGTTGGCGATTTCGATACCATAGGGCAGGACAGCGTTGTTCAGGGCGTATGCCGACGTGCGGGGAACCGCGCCCGGCATGTTGGCGACGCAGTAATGCAGCACGCCATCGACTTCATAGGTCGGGTTGTCATGCGTGGTCGCTTTCGACGTTTCAGCGCAGCCGCCCTGATCGATCGCGATATCGACAATGACCGATTTCGGGCGCATCTGTTTCAGGTGCGCTTTCGTGATCAGTTTCGGGGCAAGCGCACCGGGGATCAGCACCGCGCCGATCACAAGGTCGGCCTGCGTCACGTATTGGTCAACCGCATCCTGCGTGGAATAAACGATATTCGCGCGGGAGCCGAACAGGTCTTCGAGGTAACGGATACGGTCGAGGGATTTTTCGATGATCGTCACGCGCGCTTCCAGACCCACCGCCATTTTCGCGGAATGGGTGCCGGCCACGCCGCCGCCGATGATGACGACTTCCGCCGCCTTCACGCCCGGCACGCCGCCCAGCAGGATGCCGGAACCGCCATTCGCCACATGCAGGAAATACGCGCCCACATGCACGCCCATACGGCCCGCCACTTCGGACATCGGCGCCAGAAGCGGCAAGCCGCCACGGTCGGATGTCACGGTTTCATAGGCAATCGCAACCGCGCCGGAGTCGATCAGGCCTTTCGCCTGCTGCGCGTCGGCGGCGAGGTGCAGGTAGGTGAACAGGATCTGTCCCTTGCGCATCATCGCGGTTTCAACAGGTTGCGGTTCTTTCACCTTCACGATCATTTCGGCCTTGTCGAACACATCCTTGGCGGTCGCGACGATTTTCGCGCCTGCCTTGACGTAATCGTCATCGGAAGCCTGAATGCCGGCACCGGCATTGGTTTCGACGATAACCTGGTGTCCGTTGCGCACATATTCGCGCACGGAAGTCGGGGTGAGACCGACGCGGAATTCCTTGGTCTTGATTTCCTTGGGGCATCCGATGAGCATTGCTTTTTCTCCTAGGGAGCCTGATACTTTGGGCCATGAAGCGGCCCCTTTCAGACTCGGGGTTGTTTGATGCGGCCATACTATAGTTATGCCCAAACCAATTCAAGTGAGCCATTATGTTAAATAAAATCATCGAGATGTTCTCGCCCAAATCCCCGACCCAGAAGCTGATCGACCATGAAGCGCAGTTTGTGGCGAAAAACTACCACCCCCTGCCGGTGGTGCTGAACCGCGGCGAGGGTTGTTACCTGTGGGACCACGAGGGAAAGAAATACCTCGACATGATGAGCGCCTATTCCGCCGTCAGCTGCGGCCATTCCCACCCCCGCATCGTGAAGGCACTGACCGATCAGGTGAACAAGCTGGCGATGTGCAGCCGCGCATATCACACCAACACGCTCGGCCCCTTTGTCGAGAAACTGGTGCAGGTCACCGGCCTTGACGAAGTGCTGCCGATGAACACCGGCGCGGAAGCGGTTGAAACCGCCGTGAAGGCCGCCCGCCAATGGGGTTATGTCGTCAAGAAAATCCCCGAAAACCAGGCGGAGATTATTGTGGCGGAGGGCAACTTCCACGGCCGCACCACGACCGTCATCAGCTTTTCCACCGAACCCGATTACCGCAAAAATTTCGGCCCCTTCACGCCCGGTTTCAAGGCTGTGCCGTTTGATGACCTGAAAGCCATCGAAGCCGCGATCACGCCCAACACCGCCGCCATCCTGTTTGAACCCATTCAGGGCGAAGCGGGCATCAAGACGCCGCATGACGGCTTCCTGCAAGGCCTGCGCAAATTGTGCGACGACAAAAACGTGCTGCTGATTCTGGACGAAGTGCAGTCCGGCCTTGGCCGCACCGGCAAGATGTTCTGCTTCCAGCATGAAAACGTGCTGCCCGATGTGCTGATCCTTGGCAAAGCCTTGGGCGGCGGGCTGCTGCCCGTTTCCGCCATCGTCGGCAAAAAATCCGTGATGGAGCTGTTCAAGCCCGGCAGCCACGGTTCAACCTTCGGCGGCAACCCGCTGGCGGCGGCTGTCGGCCTCGAGGCGCTGAAGGTTCTGGAAGAAGAAGGCATGGTGCAAAACAGCGCGATCCTTGGCGCGTATATGCAAGAACAGCTGCGCGGCATCAACAGCCCGCTGGTGACTGGCGTGCGCGGCCGCGGTCTGTGGATCGGCATGGATTTCGACCCTGCGCGCGTGACCGCCCGCAAGGTCTGCGAAAAGCTGATGGAACGCGGCATCCTGTCGAAAGACACGCACCATACCGTCGTGCGTTTCGCCCCGCCGCTGACCATCACCCGCGAACAGATCGACTGGGCACTGGAACAGGTGCGCGCCGTGATCCGCGAGCTGGAAGGCAAGAACGGCTAAATAATCTTTTTAAGGTTTCGGGGCTGAGCGCGGCTTGGGCGCAGGCTTTGCCGCCACCGCCGTTTTCACATCGTCATTCGCATTCTTGAATGCAGGCCCGATGGTTTTCGTGGCCAGCGTCGATGACGTTTCGACAGGCGCAGGCACAACGGGTTTTTCCGGCGCGGTGACATCCAGCACCGCAGGCTTCATGCGCGATGCGGTGAATTTTGCAGCCACCCCGCCCAGCACAAACGCGCCGCCCGCCAGCAACATAGTGCTGGGCGCGGCTGTCATAAAGGCCGCTGTGCCGATCAGCGCAAGCCCGCCGATGATGCCGCTGTCGCCAAGGCCATCGATAAAGGTTTTGGGTGTTTCGGATTTTTTCGGCGGTGTCAGTTTCTGCGCAAAGTTGCGAAGTTTTTCACCGGCGGATTTCAGCGGATTCTTCATGGCTGCCCCATAAGTCGCGCATTTCAATCAGATAGCCAATCATGGGCGCGCACAATGCCGCTGTCAATCGCGCCGGTTATGGCAATCGCCTGCAACGCTTTCTCAACCAATTTGCCTTAACGTGAGAATGAACGAGGGGGAAACCGCATGTTATATGCCATCAACGACCTGCTGCAGAAAATGGGCGCACCCGAGGCGAAGGAGCGCGGGCGAATCGAATGGCATTATTTCGACGCGGTGAAAAAAAACCTCGAGGGTTTCGCGGAAATCCGTTTCGAAGCGGGCGGCGAACGCCTGGTGGCCGAGATGAAGCAGATCAAGAAAAATTACGAAGACGACGCGGGCAAACTGCATCCCGTTTACACCGAGAGTTTTTACCTGTACGCGGAGCGCACGGCGCGCGCCGGATATTACCGCGTCACAAAAATATCGCTGGATGGTGAAGATTACAACAACCCGCAAAAAGGCGTGATCGAGCTTGGCCTGTCGGTGTTCCACGCCCGCGCGCTGGATATTTCCATCCGCATGATGGAACAGGTTTTCAACAAGCAGGACATTCTGGAGCCCGTGATCGACCCGATGCCGAAATTCCGCGACCTGTTTGCGTCGCAAAAGCCGGCGCAGTCACCCGTGCCGCCGCTCAAACGCGAAGAATGGGGCGTGGTCATCCCGTTCCGCCCGCGCAATCACCTGCACGCAAACGCCAGCTGATTTTTACGCGCCCGCCACCGTCATTTTCGCGATGCGCAGCGTCGGCGTATCGACACCGTATTTGAATTGCAGGTCATTCGCGGCTTCAAGGTCCAGCCACATTTGCAGGATATTGCCCGCAATCGTCATTTCCGCGACCGGATAGGTGATCTGGCCTTTTTCGATCCAGAACCCGCGCGCGCCGCGGCTGTAATCACCGGTCACGGGGTTTGCGCCCGATCCCATCAGCTGCGTCACGAAAAATCCTTCGTCGATATCCTTGATCAGCTCCTCGACCGATTTACTTCCGGGCTGCATATAAAAATTCGCGGCGCGCGGGCTGGGCGGCGACGAAGCGCTGCGCGCGGCATTGCCCGTCGTTTTGAGGCCGAGCTGTTTTGCCGACGACGTATCCAGCAGCCACCCGGTCAGCACGCCGTTGTCGATGATGCTGCGTTTTTGCGGCGTGACGCCTTCGCCGTCAAACGGGTGCGACCGCGCGCCGCGTTTCAGGAACGGGTCGTCGATGACCGCAATATTCGCGGGGAATATCTGTTTGCCCATCGAATCTTTCAAAAAAGTCGTGCCGCGCGCAACCGCGCTGCCGCTGATCGCGCCCGCAAGCGACCCGATGATGCCGCCTGCCGTGCGGCGGTCGAACACGACCGGCATTGTTTTCGTCGGCCCCTTGCGCGGATTAAGAGCCTTCACCGCACGTTCGCCGGCACTGCGGCCAATCGACAGGGGATCGGCCAGATCCTTCAGGTAAGCGGCGGAATCAAAATCGTAGTCGGTTTCCATCTGCGTGTCTTCACCCGCAATCACCGAGACGGAAAGGCTGAAACCCGATGCCGAATAGCCGCCGACGAAACCGTTGGTCGCCGCGTAATACGAGGTTTCCTTCGACACGCTGCATTCCGCGCCGTCGGAATTGGTGACGCCCTCTACGTCCAGCGCGGCGTTTTCGGCCGTATCCGCCATTTCCGTCATTTTTTCAACGCTTAAATCGGTCGCGTCATAAAGGTCGAGGTCGGGGAAACTTTTGGCGATATCCGCAGGATCAGCAAGTCCCGCAAACTTATCCTCCGGCACCATGCGCGCCATGGCGACGGCGCGTTCCGCCATCTGCTGCAGCGCCTCGGGCGAGCGGTCGGAGGACGACACGATGGCCTGTTTGCCGCCCACCAGCACGCGCAGGCCGATTTCGGCTTCTTCGGACCGCACCAGCGATTCCGGTTCGCCGTTGCGGCGCGTGACGGAGACGGAGGCGCTGTCCGACAGCACGGCATCGGCATCGGTCGCACCGGCGGCTTTCGCTTTTTTCAGCACGTCTTGCAGCAGTTGCAGGGTTTCTGCCTGTTTTGCGTCGGCCATAATGTTTCCTTTATTTATTTCCCGGCGGCTTCCGCGCCGGCGTTATGCGCGGCGGGCACGAAGCGTTCCGTCTGCTGCGCGCCCTGCGGCAGTTCGATCAGTTTCAGGTTGATTTTCGGCGCTTTCGATTTGTCTTCGAATGAATCGTGGAATTTCGTCAACACCTCGGAAAAACGGTTGATCGCATCGACCGGTTCCGATTCATAGATCGGCCGCTGCAGCAGCACGGCGAATGAATCCGCGCCCAGCCGCCCGATGACATCCGACTGGCGGCGCATGAAGGTCATTTTTTCGGTTAGTTTCCTGAATGTCTCGGCATAGGCCTCCTCGCCCCCTGCCGTCAGCTCGGCATGGTTCGTGACGGTGATGAAGACAATCAGGCTGCGCTCCGCATAGCGGAAAGACCGGTCGATGGCTGAAAGGAACAGCTGGTTGAAGGCCGCCTTGCCGATCATGCCGCCCGTGGAATGCACGTTGTCTTCGCGCGCAAGATGGCGGCTGAGGTCGGTCAGGCGTTCCGCGTTCGCGATTTTCGTTTCCAGATCGGCAGTCGAGAGCGGTTTGTTCAGCACATCGTTGGTGCCTGCCGTGATTGCGTCTTCGGTGGTCGCGTTTTTCGACAGCAGGATCAGGTAGGGCTTCACAGGTGTACGGATATTTTTCCAGACACCGATGACCACAGGCCGCGCTTCGGACAGGGGTGCCGGATCGACCATCACGCAGTCGAATTTGCCGTTCTTCAAAAGTTCGAAGGCAGCGTTTTTGTTTTCTTCGGTCACCACTTTGTGGCCTTTGGCCTCCAGCTTGTGCGCGATCAGCTGGTTGGTGAGAGATTCGCGGTCGATGACCAAAATGTCCATGGCGGCTTGGTTCCCCTGTTACCCTGGCAGTAATTTTAGGGGTAACCCCGCGTGAACACCAACAAAAAGCTGGGTTTTTCCCTATTCCTTGATAACATTTGACAAACCCCCCGCAATTCCATTATTACTCATCCCACCAAGCACCCGTGCCCAAATGGCGGAATTGGTAGACGCGCAGGTTTCAGGTACCTGTGGGGTTACACCCGTGTAAGTTCGAGTCTTATTTTGGGCACCATTTTTTCAGCAAACGCCGCAATGCTTATGCCTTGCGGCGTTTTCTTTTTCTGATCCGCTTCATCGCCATCTGTGCGTTTTCCCGGAATGGATACAGCAGCATGCTGACGGGGTTCTGGTAGGGCGCTTCCGCCTTTCCGCCGCCAAGGCCGAGGGTCAGCTTTTCGTCTTTCCAGCCCGTCACGTAAAGCGAGCCGAATACCCAGTCCCAGATACTCAGCATCGAGCTGAAATTCTTGTTGTAATGCTGGGGGTTTTCGCTGTGATGGACCTGGTGCTGCGCAGGGCTGATGATAAAGCGTTCCAGCACCGGCCCGAAAGATATCCAGACATGCGAATGGTGCAAAACGCCTCCGAAAATGCCCAGAAAGAACATGACAGCATTCGCGCCCAAAAGGGTGATCGCGGATTCTTTTGACGGGTAAAAATGCATGAAGATGACAAGGTTAAGGCCGTAACCAAGCCCCTTGGTCGCCGATGTCAGCCAGAAATCGACCGGATGCAGCCGGTAAACAGCCAGCGGTGTCATGACCTTGGCTGAATGATGCACCTTGTGGAACGCCCACATGGCGGGCAGCGTATGTGACAGCCGGTGCTGCCAGTAATAGAAAAATTCGGCAAAAATGATGGCTTGCAGCGTGAAATAGGCCATCACCAGCAGGCCGGGTTTTTCCCCTTCCGTCGCGGGGGGCAGCAGGCTGGACAGCGACATCGCAAGGCCGACGAAGTATTTGGGCGTAAAAATCCCCCAGTTGAACAGCGAGATCATGAGCCCGAACAGCATAAAGGCGAAAATGCCGTCGTTCAGCGACGATCGGTGCGACCAGATATGGGCGGGGAACATATAATCCCAGAGCCCCCTGTCCGAAAGGTCGGCATCGCGCGCGGCGTACCAAAAATAAAGCAGCAGCACGATCAGGTAATTAGCGGCCATCGCGGGCCAATGCAGGCGGGAGCCGGGCAGCGTCATGAACAGCGCCGCCGCCGAAATGGTGACGAACAAAACGCCGAGTTTTTTAAGTGCTTCGTTTGATTCGTATCCCGCCATCACGCCCCCTGTATAATGGTAACCGCTTCGCGCTGAACGGGGAAGCGCGGGCTTGCCATTACCAGAACAAAATAAGGCCTTGCCGGTGCCGGTCAAGTGGCTGTCCCGCGTCGCTGCGCAAAAGCTTGCAAGTTGACATCGCGAAAACTCCCCTTCATCTTTGCAAGCCATGGTCACAGGCAATATTTTCGGCACAGTTTACGGCAGGATCGTCCTGCTGCTGCTCGCGGCGGTGCTGCTGGCGGGGATGGGGCGCATCCTGTTGCTGCCGCCGTATGAAGGCTATGACGAAAACGCGCATTACGCCCGCCTGCAGGCGGAGGCCTTTGCCGCCCCTGGTGCGCCCGCGTATTTCATGTCTACCGAAGTCATGGATTATCCCGTTCACGGCCCGATGTCGCCCCGCTGGATATTCGCCCGCGCCTTTAACCCCGCTTACCGCGAAGCCGTCAAGACCGGCAAGCCCATGCAGGTCATGGAGACGTTCAAGAGCCTGCACTTCACCGATTACCGCGATTTTTTTACCGGCAAAGGCCAGCCGCAGGAATATAAGAGCCTTTACCGCGAAACGCCGGGCGTTGCCGATTATACACCATCGACGGGCGTGAACTGGCAGTACCAGCATCCGCAGCTGTACTATGTGCTGTTCGGTCAGGCGCTGAAAACCGTCGCGGATACGCCGCTGATTCCGCGCCTTGCCGTGCTGCGCATGCTCAGCTACCTGCTGGCTTTTGCCGGTTTCGCCATCACGCTTTTCGCGACATGGAAGCATCTTGAAATCCGCAAACATCCGGCGGCGCGTATAATTGTACTGTTCGGCGCCTTTTATCCCTTCGTCATGCCGATGTATTTCGAGGAGTTCGCAAGGCTGGGTAATGACAGCCTGTGCGCGCTGATGTTTGCGGTCATCTGGGCGCTGATGCTGTGGCATCTGCGGCAGCCGCAGGAAAAAACGGCCTGGGTCCTGATCGGGCTGTGCATCGGGATTTCATGCCTTGTGAAAATGCTGATGCTGGCAACCGGTATCGGCTTCTTGTTCTTTATGATGCTGAATGCCTTTCGCAAGGATTCAGGCGCGACGCGCCTTCCCGCGCGCCTGATGCCCGCCGTTGTTGCGAGCGCAATCGCGGGCGTTATCGCCGTCTGGGCAAAGACGGTCACCGCCGCCTCCGGATCGATCGAGCTTGCCACATGGCTGCAGGGTCGCGGATTTGTCCCCGGCGAAGGGCTGGCGTGGAAAAACATGTTCTGGAACGTGCAGAACCTTTTCACATCGATGGTCTATAACTTTTCCGATCTGGGGCTGTTCCATTGGGGCACGACGGTGGTGGCGGCATTTTTCATTGCCCTGCTTGCCATACTTTGCGCATGGCTGGCTGCGCTGCCGCGCGACCCGCGGCGGGAGGAATGGCTGCCCTTTTACCTGCTCGCGCCGCTTGCCGCCGGGCTTTTGCTGCATGCCGTGCTGGGCGGATTTGCCTATCGCCCCGACGATGTGGGCGTGACGCCGGGCCGGTATATCCATGTCGCCGCGCCCGCATTGATGCTGATATTCGGCACGGGGCTGTGGCGGCTGTCGCTGCGTCCGAAAGGCCGGATATTCTGCGGCATCCTGTTATCGGCGGCGTTTGTTTTTAATATCGCGATTGTCGCGCTGCGGTCGGCATTATTCACGGGCTGCCTGTGGGTCAGCGATAGTTTCACCCGTGTGCATCTTGACCTTGCATCGGAATCCTGCCGTCCGCAGGTGATATACCAGCGGCTGGATCTACTGGCCTATGCGGGTGCTGGGTTTGGCTGTGTGCTGCTGGGGCTTGCGGCTTTTGCGGCGGCTCTTTGGCTGTGCCTGCGCCGGAAAGTTTTAAAAGGCTAATCCGGCATATTCGGCGATCAGCATCGCACGGCTGATGTCATTTGCCGCTTTTGCTTCATTGTATGCCTCGACCAGCGCCGCCTGCGCATCGCGGCCCATCCCCTTCATGACTTCCGCCGCCGTCATTGCGGCAATACTGTCATTGCCCAGCAGCATGCCCTTCAGGTACGGCACATCGTCGGGGCGTGTTTCTGCTTTCAATGCGGCAATCGTATCCGTGTTCATGCCGCGCGTCATATGCGCGAAACCGGTATTGCGGGTCACGGCGCAGTGCAGCTGCGCCGGACGCCCCGGCAGGGCGCAGGCGTAATAACCGCTCACCACCGCCCATGCTACGGTTAGCGCTATCAACAATACGATGCGGCGGCCGGCCTTGCGTTTCATGAACATCAGGGCAATCAACGGCTTGAGTCCTCTGGACATATCGCGCGCTCCTGATATAGTTTTTGAACATGCCAACACATTGCTATTTTGAACATAGCATCAATTATACGGACAGCAAAATGAATGTAACCCTACATGAGGGCGATTTGCCAGCGGGCCTTGATCTGGGTCCCGTCGTTGCGATCGATACCGAAACCCTCGGCCTGCGCCCTGTGCGCGACCGGCTGTGCCTTGTGCAGCTGTCGGCAGGCGACGGCAATGTGCATCTGGTGAAGTTTTCGACTGCGACGTATGACGCGCCGAACCTGAAAAAACTGCTGGCCGACCCCAAGGTCACCAAGCTGTTCCATTTCGCGCGTTTCGATGTGGGCGTGATGTATACCTACCTGAACGTGCTGACCGCGCCGATTTACTGCACCAAGATCGCATCGCGCATCGCCCGCACCTATACCAGCCATCACAGCCTGAAAAACCTGGTCAAGGATTTGCTGCAGATGGATATCGACAAGCAGCAGCAGACGACCGACTGGGGGGCCGCGACCTTAAGCCCCGAGCAGATCGAATATGCGGCAACCGATGTGCTGCATCTTCACAAGATCCGCGCCATCCTGGACGAATCGCTGAAACGCGAAGGCCGGATGGAGCTGGCGGAGGCCTGCTTCGGTTTCCTGCCCCATCGCGCCCTTTTGGACATGGCGGGCTGGGCGGAAGAGGATATTTTCACGCATTAACAATACGGAACGAGCCGCGCCATATTGTTATGTAAATTACTGGAGCGAATTGACATAACAACATAAATTTGATAGATATTTTGCGCTGCACCACGCATGATAAACCGGCTTTTGAACGTATTGTTTTCAAAGCCGCCACAACCAGCGAGTACCGCCATGAAAATCGCCAAACTGCCCGAAACCGCCCGCAATCAGGCCGCATCCGCCGAAACGATTGAAACCGGCCGCCGCGTGCTGAAGACCGAGGGCGAGGCGCTGCTGGAGCTGGCGGGCTTCATCAACGAAAGCTTTGATCAGGCGATTGAAATGATGTCGGCCGCCGAAGGCCGCGTGATCGTGACCGGCATGGGCAAAAGCGGTCATGTGGCGCGCAAGATCGCCGCGACCATGTCGTCGACCGGCACGCCCGCTTTCTTCGTCCACCCCGCCGAAACCAGCCATGGCGACATGGGCATGATCGTGCGCGGCGACGTGGTGCTGGCGATGTCGAATTCCGGCGAGGCAAAAGAACTCCTCGACCTGATCGAATACACCCGCCGTTTCGCGATCCCGCTGATCGGCGTGACCAGCCGACCTGAATCGACGCTGGGCCAGAAATCGGATGTGGTGCTGCTGCTGCCGCCCTGCCCCGAAGCCTGCCCGAACGGCCTTGCCCCCACGACCTCCACCACCATGACGATGGCGCTGGGCGATGCGCTGGCGATCACGCTTCTGGAGCGCAAGGGTTTCAGCGCGAAAGACTTCAAGATTTTCCACCCCGGCGGCAAGCTGGGCCAGCAGCTGATGAAAGTATCGGAGATCATGCATACCGGCGACGCGCTGCCCGTTGCATCCGAAAACGCGCTGGTGCGCGACGTGATCCCTGTCATCAGCGCCAAGGGCTTTGGCTGCGTGGCATTGGTGAACGCAGACGGCACGATGGCCGGCCTGATCACCGACGGCGATATCCGCCGCCATTTGAGCAACGACCTGATGGACAAGCAGGCGAAAGACATCATGACCAAATCGCCCAAGGTCACGGGCCCGGACATGCTGGTCGCCGAAGCGATGGCCGTGATGAACGACCTGAAAAACACCTTCCGCAAGATCACGGCGCTGGTCGTGGTCGACGATGCGGGCAAGCCGGTCGGCCTGCTGCACCTCCATGATTGCCTGAGAGCAGGTTTTGCCTAAAAAACCCAAACCCCGCAGCGCACATTCCACCCGCCTTGCCGCGCGCGGCGGCGGCTATAGCTGGTTCGTGCGCATTTCCAAGGTCACGCTGCCGCTGGTGGCGCTGGGACTGATCGGCCTTGTGGTTGCGCGCCTGTCGCAGGACCCGCGCCAGATACAGCTGACCGAACTGCCGTCGAAGGAAAAAACCGCGCCCGGGCAGGTTGAATTGGTCAAAGCGCGCTATGAAGGCATGGATGCGCAGGGCCGCAAATATACGGTCAGCGCCGACAAGGCTGTGCGCAACATGTTGTCGGATGAAGCGGTGACGCTGGAAAAACCGAATGCCGAAATGGCGCTGGACGGCGGCAGCGTGATCCGCGTGAAGGCCGAAAAAGGCGACTACGACAACAAGGCGGGCAAGCTCTCCCTCTCGGGCGGCGTCACGGTGTCGCATGACAGCGGCTATGAAATGCACCTGCAGGATGTGAAGGTGGATGTGGCAACACGCCATGCCGCCACGCAAAACCCCGTCAGCGCACAAGGCCCCGCCGGTGCGTTGCAGGCGCAGAACATGGATGTGTCGGACAGCGGCGACCTGGTCGTGTTCGGCGGCCCCGCCTTCCTGACGCTGCATAACCTGAAGCCGAAACTGCCGGTGAAAAAGGGGCGCGGATGAAACAGTTTTCCCTGATCGCGGCAATGCTGATGCTATCGACCGCCGCCATCGCACAATTGCCAGCCGGCGACAGCAACGCGCCCGTTGAAATTTCCGCGAAACATTCGCTGGAATGGAACCGCAAAGCCAAAACATACACCGCACGCGAAAACGCGCTGGCGAAACAGGGCGCGTTCCAGATTTCCAGCGACCTGCTGACAGCACATTACACCGACGACAAAAACGCGGGCGACATTAACACGCTGAACGCCGACGGCCATGTTATCATCCAGTCGCCGCCCTATGCGGCCTATGGCGATAACGCGGTGTATAACGTCGTCGATAGTTCAGCGCAGCTGACCGGCGGCGACCTGCGCATCGAAACGCCGACGGAACGCCTGACCGCGAAGCACAAGATCGAATTCTTCGGTCTTGAAAACAAGATGACGGCGATCGGCGACGCGGTCGCTGTGCGCGGCACCGACACGATGCGCGCGAATATGATGACCGCCTATTTCTACAAAGCGCCGACCGGCAAGCTGGCACTGCAAAAAATCACCGCCGAGGGCAGCGTATCGATCAAGACGCTGAAGGAAACGCTGACCGGCAGCCGCGGCATTTACGATGTCGTGGCGGGCAAGGCGGTGCTGACCGGCAAGATCCGCGTGCTGCAGGGCGATAACTGGCTGGAAGGCACGCGCGCTGTCGTGGACTTGAAAACCGGCGTCAGCCAGCTATTTGCCGAGGGCGGCGACGGGCGCGTGAAGGGCCTGTTTTACCCCAAGAAGAAAACACCATGACCAGCAAACCCGCGAACGACAAGAAAACGCCCGACCTGACGCCCGTATCCGCCGCGTCGGGCCTTGTCGTCGAGCACCTGATGAAACGCTATAAACGCCGCCCCGTGCTGCGCGATGTGTCGCTGACCGTAAGGCGCGGCGAGGCTGTCGGCCTGCTGGGGCCCAACGGCGCGGGCAAGACCACCTGTTTCTATATCGTGACCGGCCTGATCGATGCCGATAGCGGCAGCATCAAGCTGGACGGCAAGGACATCACGCGCCTGCCCATGTACCGACGCGCGCGCATGGGCATCGGTTACCTGCCGCAGGAGTCGTCCATCTTCCGCGGGCTGAACGTCGAGGATAATATCCGCAGCATTTTGCAGGTGGTAGAGGAAGACCATCACCGCCGCGAACATATGCTGGAGGAATTGCTGGCCGAATTTTCGATCACGCACTTGCGCTTCACGCCGTCGATCGCGCTGTCGGGGGGCGAACGCCGCCGCGTCGAAATCGCGCGCGCGCTTGCCACACATCCGCAATTCATCCTGCTGGACGAACCTCTGGCCGGCATCGACCCGATCGCGGTCGGCGAAATCCGCGATCTGGTGAAACAGGTGAAGAACCGCAATATCGGCGTGCTGATCACCGACCACAACGTGCGTGACACACTGGATATCGTCGACCGTGCCTATATCCTGCATGGCGGCCAGGTGCTGATGGAGGGCAAACCGTCCGACATCGTCGCGCACAAGGATGTACGCCGCGTTTACCTGGGCGAAAAATTCAGCCTTTAAACCCTTCCAAAACCGCCCATCTGGTCAATCCCCCGAAAAATGCTATAATCGAGGAAGGGAGAGTTTCGGCGTATGGCGATCAATCAAAGGCTTGATATCAAACAGGGTCAGTCCCTGACGATGACGCCGCAATTGCAGCAGGCGATCAAGCTGTTGCAGATGTCCAACCTTGAACTGGCCGAATTCGTCGAGGCGGAGCTGGAGAAAAATCCGCTGCTGGAACGCGATGACAGCATGTCCGCCGAGCGGCACGAGGCCGATGCGCCCGCCGCCGACGGCGGAGATAACGAAGGCGGCGAAGCCGCGCCGCAGAATGACGAAAGCGGCGAAGGCAGCGACGCTCCCCAGCGCGAGGAACGCGAGCTGGACACCGATTTCGACAACGTCTTCACCGGCGGCAGCATGGCCGAACAGGAAGGCGGCTACGACGCGTTTGCCACCAACAGTTTTGGCGATGTGGGCAAGGGCGGCAGCCTGAAATTCGACGACCCCGATTTCGCCTTCGAAAACAACATGGCGAAGGAAGCGACGCTCCGCGATTATCTGGAAGAACAGATCGCCGTCGATTTCGATGACAACAAGGACCAGGCCATTGCCCGCCTGATGCTCGATTACCTCGACGAATCCGGATATTTCCGTACCGACGTCGCGGCATTGGCCGAACGGCTTGGCACGACCAAGGAGCGCGTCGAAGGCATCCTTGCGAAACTGCAGGACATGGATCCCGCCGGCTTGTTTGCACGGAACTTAAGCGAATGCCTTGCGTTGCAGCTGAAGGAACAGGACCGCCTTGACCCCGCGATGCAGAAACTGGTCGAGAACCTTGACGTGCTGGCATCGCACGACCTGAAAAAGCTCAAGGCGCTGTGCGGCGTGGATGATGCCGACCTGAAAGACATGATTTCCGAGATCAAGGCGCTGAACCCGAAACCCGCGCTGGAATTCGAGCATTTCGTGTCGCAAACCGTGGTGCCGGACGTGCTGATGAAACCGCTGCCGAAATCAAAGGGCGGCGGCTGGGCAGTTGAACTGAATAACGATACGCTGCCGCGCGTGCTGGTGAACAAGCGCTATTACACCGAAATCAGCAACAGCGCGAAGCAGAAGAAGGACAAGGAATATTTGTCCGAACAGCTGAACACCGCCAACTGGCTGATCAAGGCGATGGACCAGCGCGCCGAAACGATTTTGAAAACCGCGTCGCAGATCATTTTGCAGCAGGAAGATTTCTTCAACTACGGTGTAGAATACCTGAAACCGCTGGTGCTGAAGGATATCGCGGCCGTGATCGGCATGCACGAAAGCACGGTTTCCCGCGTCACCACCAATAAATACATCGGCACGCCGCGCGGCGTGTTCGAGCTGAAATACTTTTTCTCCTCCGGCGTGTCGTCGTCCGACGGCGCGGCGGAATTTTCGTCCGAAGCGGTCAAATCGCGCATCAAGGGGCATATCGACGCCGAGCCGCCGGCCGCGATTTTGTCGGACGACGACCTTGTCGATCTGCTCAAAAAAGACGGCATCGACATCGCACGGCGCACGGTTGCAAAGTACCGCGAGGCGATGAAGATTCCGTCATCCGTCCAGCGCCGCCGCCAGAAAAACGCATAACCAAAAGACATAATAAACGGCTATACGGCTGGATTCATTGTGGAATCCCGCCTGTCGTTGACGGGGTGTTCAAAAATCTATATTTATTTGAAGCAATTAAGGGGTCTGGCACGTTGAATTTAAGGCTTTTTTCAACTTAACGCGCCTAGAATTAAGACGGTAATAAACAACGGGGATAAACACCATGGAACTGACAGTCAAAGGCAAACACCTTGATGTGGGTGATTCACTGCGCGAACACGTGCGCTCCAACCTGACCACCGCCGCCGCGAAATACTTCCGCGAGCCGATCGAGGCCACCGTTGTCTTCACCAAGGAAAAAAACCACCGCTACAAGGCCGATATTTCTATCCATGTCGGCCATGGCATCGTGCTGGAAGCGCATAACGAAGCGGACGATCCCTACCCCGCATTCGACGGCGCGTCGAAAAACGTCGTCAAGCGCCTGTCGAAATATAAAGACCGCCTGAAAGACCACCACAAGCGTCAGGGCGTGTCCGAAACGACCGCCGCTGCCTACACCACTTTCGCCGGCAGCAACGAAAACGAAGCCGAAGGCGGCAAGGAACCTGCCGTGATCGCGGAAATGGATACGCAAATCCCGACCCTTGCGGTTGCGGATGCCGTGCTGCGCCTTGAACTGGGCAGCGCGCCCGCGTTGCTGTTCAAAAACCCCGGCCATGGCGGTTACAACATGGTTTACCGCCGCAAGGACGGCAATATCGGCTGGATCGATCCCGATGGATCGGCACCGAAGAAAAAACCCGCAAAAGAAGAAAAACCTGCCGCAAAGGCAGCCCCTGCCAAGGCACCCGCCAAGCAGGACAAGAAAAAGGCGAAAGCCGGAAAGAGAAGGTAACTGCCCGATACGCTATACAAATACGGGCTGACCTCTTGAAAAGGCGGCCACGCATGGGCAGATGATTTGTATGATAACCGCAGACCTTATTATCCCTGACCTGAAGGCGACCAGCAAAAAGCAGGCGTTCCGCACGATTGCGGACGCGCTGGTACCTGTCATTGGCGGCTCCCCCGAATTCCTGTTTGACGCATTGATGGCGCGCGAGCGCATCGGCTCGACAGGCATCGGGGGCGGCGTCGCCATCCCGCATGTGAAGCTGGGCCATATCGACCGCATCTACGGCGCGCTGGTGCGCCTTGAAACGCCGGTCGATTACGACGCGATCGACGGAGAACCCGTCGATTTGATCTTCATGATGCTGGTACCCGAAAACAGCAAGACGACGCAGCATCTGAAGGTGCTCGCGCGCATCTCCCGCTTCCTGAAGGATCATGAAACCTGCAGCGGCATCCGCGGCACCTGCCAGCAGGAAAAAATCGCGGAACTGCTCACCGAATGGGCGCGCAATCAGGCGGCATAGGGTTCGAACCGCGCGGTTTCTGCGCGTACAGCAATGCTTCCATTTACTAGATAAATATATGTAGTCCCGCCAGGATTAGGAGACCAGTAACTTATGTTACCGGCGGAAGAATTGTCCTGCAGAGCGTCAAGATCGCCGGTATGCGATATCGAACCAACCCCTTCAAAAATTATCTGAGCGGGCTGCCTATGGCTATCAAGAGCAGCATCTTTGTAAAACTCAACCCTAATTGCCATGGTTTTGGCTAAGTAGTTTATACTGAGACTCACCAGTAATGCGTCATGCAGTTCAATGGCGTTTAGATCCGTCATAACTTGGATTTATGATTAATGCACAGAAACGAGGTCGAGCTCGTGATGGCGCGCGGATGACAGCGCGGCATTGGAATCGGCCTGCACGGCCAGCGCCGTGCCGTCCGCCGCATGCAGCACCCAGGCCGGTTTACCGTTCACCTGGTATTGCTTCACATAGCCGACTTCCTCGAGGCCGAGTTTTTTGAGGTCCGCCTGGGTCATCAGGAAAGGGATGTAATTTTCGGGCAGGAAATTGCTTTTCATTCTTTTTACCTCGCCTTCTTATGTTACTTCGGCATGTCTTTGTTGTCACGCGAAACATCCGCGGAGACATCAATCGTCTGTGATTTTTTCCCGTCTTTTCCGGACTTTATCGCGATTGTTTGAACCGTCGTTTCGGGCAGTATCCGGCGCAGGTCGATATTCAAAAGCCCGTTATCGAGCGACGCACCCGTCACTTCGATATCTTCGCTGAGGATAAATGAACGCTGGAATTGCCGCGTAGCGATGCCGCGATGCAGGAACACGCGGGCTTCTTCGTTTTCCTCCGCTGCCTTGCGGCCGCGAATGACGAGTTGGTTGTTTTCCAGCTGCACCGACAGGTCATCCATTTCAAATCCGGCAACAGCGATGGTGATGCGCAGCAGCGTATCGCTGACTTGTTCGATATTGTACGGCGGATAACCTTCGGTCGCGGCGCGTTGTGCGCGGTCGAGCGCGCGTTCGAACTGGTCGAAACCGAGCAGGAAGGGGCTGTCAAAAAGTGACAGGCGGCGTGTCATGGTCGTGCTCCTTGTGACAAGCGAGCGTTACGTTACGCGTTACAACCCCCGTGTTACGTGGCGGGTTGCGCATAACCGATAATATATGACCGTGTTTGCCGAAAGCAAGTTGCCGGAAAACCCTTTTAAAATTAGGGCTTTGGCGGCTTGGGCGCGACGCCCGGCGCGGGCTTGCCCGCTTGCAGGTCGGTCAGGAATTCGCGCATCGCCTTGATCGATTCCTTCATGTAGTAACGCTGGTTTTCGCGGTACGCGTATTCCAGGTGCTGGTCGTCGATCGGATGTTTCTTGTGCCAGTATTCAAGCTCGCTGCGGCTGAGCGGTTTATAGGTGAGGTCGAAATCGCGCTCGGCCACATCCAGCACTTTCAGAACGTCTTCAAACGCCGATGCGCGACCGTCAAGTTTCGCGGCGGGGCTGCGCGCAAAATCATCGGCGACACCCAGAATTTGTTTCAGGTCTTTGCCTTCATAGCGCGCGCTGACACGGCTAAAAATTTCCTTCAGCGATTTGTCTTCTTTCAAATCGCCCGCCGCAAAGCTGATCGCCGCCGGCCAGCGGAAGGTTTCATAGGTCTGCACATGTTCTGGCAGCAGCAATCCTTCGGGCCTGTTCGGCATGGCGGCCTGATTGGCCATCGCCAGTTCGGTGATTTTTTTGCCGATGGCGGTTTGAATTTCGTTGAGCGCGGCTTCGCGCTCATTCTTGAATTTTTTGTCCATATCATTAATCCTTTTCGTTTTGAATATCAAAGACTGCCAAAACTTCTGGGTAGTATGTGCCCGGCGCATCCCACGTGCCGGGTACGAGCTGTTCCACAGCAGAAATCACATCACAAAACAAACACGCTTCACTGAAATTTGAAAACAGACCGGCGTCATTAATTAACGGTGAAAAATAACTCTCAATTAACGAAAATATCGGCCCGAGATTAGATAGCGCCTTCTGTTCTTTGCTCCAGTGAATAGGTTTTTCCCAAGAAAGTATTGAATGCCAATTATTCGAAGCAACGTCATATCCCAAGACTTTTCCGTCGACTTGAGATGCTACGCGCTCAACGCCAATCAGGTCATAGCGCAGATTTTTTGGATCAAGCGTCTTAATCAATCGCAGCGCTTCATTTTTGTCGACTACCGCTTCTTCATTATACGAAACATATCTATTCCAAGCTTGATTAAAAATGGAATCATCTGTGTCCTCGTCGTTATACTGCGGTCCCAATCTATGTATTCCGCGATAGCGAAAATGAGCTTCCGGTTTTTTTAAAATATGATAACGCATGAATTATATTATTTCTTTGTCGAAAATGCTTTTTCCACTGCTTCAAACGGCAGCAGGATCGCGTTGTGGCGCGCCTTATAGTCCTTCACGGGCTCCAGTATCACCAGCTTCGCCCAGTCGCCGGAGGGCAGGACGATGTCGCCATTCAGCATGGCCTCCATCTCGTCCCCGGCGCGCGCCACATCTTCCCGCGTTTTGCCGATGATGGCGCTCCGCATCACGGCGACGACGGTTTTGGTCAGCGCGCAGGCCTCGACCTCGAATCCAAAATCCTTCACGCGGTCGCCGTCCAGCTTCAGCTGCACATAGACTTCGGACCCGCAAATGGGGCTGACCGACCGCGCGGCGATATCGAATTCGTCCAGCACATGCGGCAATGCCGCTTGCCCCGACAGCGCAATCAGTTCGGCGTTATACACGCTGAGCAGGCTGTCGTCGTCGATAGTCACTTACGCCGCACCGCGCGCTTTGTAAGGCTTCGCGCCGACTTGGTTGTTTTTGGTGAACAAACGGTCGCAATAGCCGCAGACCGTTTCATCATGGTCGTCAAACGCCAGATAAACTTTCGGGTGCCCCAGCGCGCCATTGCCGCCGTTGCACGACACTTGCGCAACGTCTTTCGGCACCAGCAATACTTCGGGATGTTCGGTTGCCATTTTAATTACTCCTTCAATTATGCCTTTTTTGCAGGCGGATTCACAAAATACCATGAACTGCCTTCGGGACGGTCTTTCAGCATCAGCCCCGTTTCCAGCAGCACAGCCCTCAAACGATCAGCCTCCGGCCAGTTTTTTTCCCGCCGCGCGGTGTCGCGCAGGGCGAGGTAATCTTCCTGTTCGCGTGTCAGCTCCGGCTTGTCCAGCGTCGCACCGCCGAGGCCGAGCGCGCTGTCGGCGGCATCGAGAATGGCAAGCTTGTCCGGCACCGCCAGCGCATCATTGCGCATCGCTTCCCACAACACAGACAACGCGACAGGGGAATTCAAATCGTCCTGCATCGCCGCGTCAATTTTCTGGATGACGGTCTTGGCGGCCGCCCCCGGCTGCGCTGCCACGGGGAATGCCGCGCGCCATTCATCGGCCTTGTGGCAGAGCGTGTTATACGTCGCGCGCGCGCCATCAAGCGAATCCCAGCTGAAATTCAGCTGGCCGCGGTAATGCGCCGTCAAAATCAAATACCGGTAATGCATCGCGCTGTAGCCGGCATCCAGCACCTTTTGCAGCGTCAGGAATCCGTCCTTCGATTTCGCCATCTTGTCGTTGTCGAGCAGCAGGAATTCGCCGTGCAGCCAGTAATTGACCCATTGATGGCCGAAGCAGCCTTCGGATTGCGCGATTTCATTGGTGTGGTGGACGGGGATATGGTCGATGCCGCCGCAATGGATATCGATCTTGTCGCCCAGATATTTCGCCGCCATCGCCGAGCATTCGATATGCCAGCCGGGGAAACCTTCGCCCCACGGGCTTTGCCATTTCATGATCTGGTTCGGGTATTTGGAACCGGCCAACGTAAACCACAGCACGAAATCGGTCGGGTTGCGTTTGTTATCGTCCGCATCCACGCGGCCTTGTGCTTCCTGCGCTTCTGGTGTGCGGGCGAAATCGCGGTAATGCGGGAATTTGGCGGTGTCGAAATAGACGTTGTACTGGTTGCCGCCCGCCTTGTATGCGAAACCCTTTTCCTCCAGCGCCGTGATCATCGATTGCATTTCATCGATATGGTCGGTTGCGCGGCAGACGATATGGGGTTTCAAAATGCCCAGTTTGCGGCAATCGGCAAAAAACGCCTCCTCGTAAAACTTCGCGATCTCCCACGGCGATTTCTGCTCGCGGGCGCTGGCAATCGCCATTTTATCTTCGCCTGTATCACGATCTGATTGCAAATGCCCGACATCGGTGATGTTCATGACATGCGTCAGCCCAAGGCCCGCACGCGCAATCGTCCGGCGCAGCAGGTCTTCGAACACATAGGTGCGCAAATTACCGATATGGGCGTAGTTATAAACCGTCGGCCCGCAGCAATAGAGCTTCACGTTCTTCGCGTCGATCGGCTTGAATTCTTCTTTTTGGCGCGTGAGCGTATTGAACAGGTGCAGCGGCATCATAAACTCACTTGAACTTTACGTACATGCCGCCGGATTCCTTGGTCATCACGGGGATCGCGGTTTCGATATAGCCGTTCATTTTCTCGACCTTGAAATAACGCGCGACGGGCTGGAACAGCGTTTCACCCTCGCCGGGTTTCGCGGGGTTGAAACGGATATAGAGCGTTTTGACAGAAGTTTTTTTGCAATATTTCACGGTATGGTCGAGCGTATGCAGCGCGTCCTGACGTTCCTGGTTGCGCAGGTCCAGCTTTACCTCGGCGCCTTCGACGTCGAGGTTTTCGGTGGATGCCATCTGTTCGAAAAAACTCATAAAATCCCTCTTTCCGCTCGGTGGTTAATATAGCAATATCCGACCCTGAAAGTGAGTCCCAAAATGACGCAAATTTTCGATTTAATCCTGAAAAACGGCCATGTCGCGACCCCGTGGGGGATCGTTAAAACCGATATTGCGGTCATGGATGGCAGGATTGCCGATCTGGGCGATTTTTCCGCAAGCCCGGCGCGCGAAATCATCGACTGCAAGGGGCTGCACATCCTGCCGGGCGCGATCGACACGCAGGTGCATTTTCGCGAACCCGGACTGACGCATAAGGAAGACTTATCGACCGGCACGCTATCGGCGATCGCCGGCGGCGTGACCACCATTTTCGAAATGCCCAATACAGATCCATTAACCGTGAGCGCGGGCGCGATGCACGATAAATTGCACCGCGCGCAGGAAAAGGCATTCTGCGATTACGCCTTCTTCATCGGCGGCTGCGCGGAAAACGCGCATATCCTGTCGCAGCTGGAAAAAATTCCGGGCTGCTGCGGCGTGAAGGTTTTCATGGGATCATCCACCGGCGCGCTGCTGGCGGCGCAGGACGATGTGATTCTAAAAATCCTGCAAAACGGCACGCGCCGTGTGGCGCTGCATGCCGAAGACGAAGAACGCCTGAAATCGCGCAAACACATTGCGGAAGAAAGCCACGACGTAAAGGACCATCCCGTCTGGCGCGACGCGGAATGCGCGTTGCAGGCCGTAAAACGCGCGGTGAAACTGGCGCGCGAAGCGGGGCGGCGCATCCATTTCCTGCATGTGACATCGGGCGATGAAATGGTTTACTTGCGCGACCACAAGGATATCTGCACCATCGAAACCACGCCGCAGCACCTGACGCTGTCCGCGCCCGAATGTTACGAGCGCCTTGGCACGCGCGCGCAGATGAACCCGCCGATCCGCGATAAAAAACATACCGATATGCTGTGGGATGCCGTGAACAAGGGCGTCGTCGATGTGCTGGGGTCCGACCACGCGCCCCATACGCTGGAAGAAAAAGCAAAAGAATATCCCGCATCGCCGTCCGGCATGACGGGCGTGCAGACGATGGTGCCGGTGATGCTGAACCATGTGAACAACGGCAAGCTGCCGCTGGAACGCGTGGTCGATCTCCTCGCCCACGGCCCGCAGCGCATTTATCAAATCGCGGGCAAGGGGCGCATCGCGCTGGGTTACGATGCCGATTTCACGATTGTCGATATGAACCGCGAAAAAACCATCACGGATAAATGGATCAAATCGCGCTGCGGCTGGACACCGTTCGACGGCATGAAGGTCAAGGGATGGGTGCAGGGCACGATCCTGCGCGGCACCGCCGTGATGTGGGACGACGAGATCACAGATTCGGCCAGGAACCGTAAATCGCGCGGCCAGCCCGTCCGTTTTGCCGATTTATTGACAAACGCAACAAACTTGCCCACCGAAGACATAAAAATCGGAGCCATGGATTGCTGTTAATTTATGTTATCACGTTCAAAATCAGTAGCTTGTGCTGGTTACTTGATTATTAATTTTCCATAGCATTTATCTTATATCTTACACAATTCCTTAAACCTGTTCGCGTAAAATGGTTTAAATGGAACGCCTTGGGGGGCGTTCTTCGAAGTTCAGGGGTTTACGGTTTTGGAACGCAATCCAGCCGACGACGATCACGAGGAAACGGGCAGCAAGCGCAAAAGCCGCTGGTCGTTCCTGGCACCGGATGCCACGGGTTCCAGTCCTGTGTGGCGGAGCCGTATTTCGTGGCGCATCACCCTTGCCGTGTTCGGCACGATCATGCTGGTGCAGGGCGCTGTACTGGCCTTCAACGTCAAGAGTTACGAATCCGACAAGCTGAACGACCTGGCCGAGCTGGCGCGCGTCGCCATCACGTCGTCGATCAACGAAACCCCCGGCCAGTCGCCGATCAGTAACGCCGTCGCCAAACGCCTGTTCGCGACCACCGCCGTGCAGGGCCTTGCGGTCTATGACGCGGATTTCACGCCGCTGACCCGTTATGGCCGCCCGCCGGAAATCGTCCCCGACCTGAAGGCGGAAACGCCCGATCAGGCGCGCAGCGCCAGCGGTCTTGAATACGATGTTGTATTCACGCCCAAGCGTCTGGCGCGCCCTTATCACATCGCGGTGCGCATCGATTCCAGCAATGTCGATGGCATGGTCAGCAAACAGATCCACCAGACGCTGGTGATTTTGCTGCTGCTGTCGGGACTGGTCACCAGCATCATGATGCTGGCGCTGGGCGCGTGGCTTTTGGAACCTATCATGATTTTGCGCAACAACCTGCTGTCGGCCGCGCGCAACCCCGAAAAACCGGAACTGCAAAAACCCAGCGTGGAAAGCCGCGACGAAATCGGTGTCGCCATCCGCATCGCCAACGACCTGATCCGCCAGAACGCGAACAACCTGAAACGCCTGCGGTCGCAAGCGGAAGACAAGATCCATAAGCTTGCCTATTACGATAACCTGACCGGCCTGCCGAACCGCACCTACTTCCTTGAAAAGCTCGACGACGCGATCCGCCACAAGGTGGTGGAGGAAGACCGCCGTATCGCCGTTTTTTCGGTCGACCTTGACCATTTCAAGGACATTAACGACACGATGGGCCATGAATTCGGCGACAAGCTGCTGGAGGCGATCGGCAAAAGGCTTGTGAAATGCATGCCCGAAGACGCGATAATTTCCCGCGCATCGGCCGACGAATTCACGATCATGGTGGTGCTGAAGCCGGAATATGCGGAATCACAGGTGCTGATCGACCGCATTTTCCAGGCGATGGGCGAACCTGTCAGCATCCTGCAAGAACGCTTCCAGGTGCGCGTATCCATCGGCGTGTCGCATTGCCCGGACGACACGATGGAGGCGCGCCAGCTTTTGAAAAATTCCGACATCGCGCTCAACCGCGCGAAGGAAGAAGGCCGCGACACCGTCCGTTTCTATTCGCAGGATTTCGACTTGGCCGTGCAGCAACGCTTCCAGCTGTTGCGCGACCTGCGCTCCGCGCTGGATGAAAACCAGTTGGCGCTGTTCTATCACCCGCAATTCGACCTGCGCACCGGCCAGCTGATCGGGGCGGAGGTGCTGCTGCGCTGGTTCCTGCCCGACAATTCCAAGGACGGCGGTTATTACGTGTCCCCCGCAGAATTCATCCCCGTCGCCGAACAGTCCGGCCTGATCGTGCCGATCGGCGAATGGGTGCTGCGCACCGCCTGCGCACAGGCCATCGCGTGGCAGGAACAGGGCATTCCGCCGTTCCGCGTCGCCGTCAACATTTCCGGCGTGCAGTTCCACAAGGCCGACATCGTGGCGTTGACCAGCGATGTGCTGAAAACCACGAAACTGGACCCCAAGCTGCTGGAGCTGGAAGTCACGGAATCCGTCTTCATGGAAAACATGCAGATGACCATCGACATCCTGAACCAGCTGCACCGTCTGGGCGTCGAGCTTGCCGTCGACGATTTCGGCACCGGCTACAGCTCGCTGTCGTACCTGCGCCAGTTCCCGATCGACCGCCTGAAAATCGACCAGTCCTTCATCCGGAACGCGCTGGTGAACCCGGATGACCGCATGATCACCAAGACGATCATCAATCTGGGGCACAGCCTGAACCTCAAGGTGATCGCGGAAGGCGTTGAAACCAACGACCACGAAAACTTCCTGAAAGAAGAGGATTGCGACGAGGTGCAGGGCTTTAAATACACCAAGCCCATCCCCGCCGAAAAATTCCGCGAATACGTGATCAACTACAACCGCGAATGGGCGAAAAAGAACCGCCCCGCGCTTGTGGAAGAAAAGAAGGCCTGAGCCCTTCCGCAACCGTCGGCCATCGGCTAGTATCCAGACATGACAGGCCTCATCTCACATCCCGCAAAATCCCTGAAAGGCGTCGCACGCACGCCCGGGGATAAATCCATTTCCCACCGGTCGCTGATGTTCGGCGCATTGGCGGAGGGGGAAACCGTCATCAGCGGATTGCTGAACGGCGAAGATGTGCTGCATACGGGTCAGGCATTGTCGGCCATGGGCGCTGAAATCCACGCGCCTGCCGAACAGGGCGGCATCTGGCGCGTCAGGGGCATCGGCGCGGGTGGGCTGAAAACCCCGCGCAGCACCATTTATCTGGGCAATAGCGGCACATCGACACGCCTTTTGATGGGCGTGGTCGGCGGCTATCCGATTCATGCGACCTTTACCGGCGACGCATCGCTCAGCCGCCGCCCGATGGGCCGCGTCATCAAGCCGCTGGCGCAGATGGGCGTGCAATTCGAAGCATCGTCGGGCGACATGCTGCCCCTGAAAATTATCGGCAGCGCAAAGCTTGCCCCGATTGAATACACCCTGCCCGTCGCATCGGCGCAGGTGAAATCCGCCATCCTGTTTGCGGGGCTGCATGCGGACGGCGTCACGACCGTGATTGAACCGGAACCGACGCGCGACCATACCGAACGCATGCTGAAATTCTTCGGCGCGAAAATTGAATCCGAAACGGCGGGCGGCGCGAATGTGATCCGCCTGACCGGTTTCCCGAGCCTGAAGGCGCAACCCATCACCGTGCCGTCCGATCCGTCATCGGCGGCGTTCCTGACTGTCGCCGCGCTGATTATCAAAGATTCCGATGTATTGATCCCGGGCGTTTCTATCAACCCGCTGCGCGCCGGCATTTACGACACGCTGATCGACATGGGCGGCGATATCACGTTTGAGAACAAACGCGATATGTCGGGCGAGCCGGTTGCCGATATCCGCGTGAAATCGAGCGCGCTGAAGGGCGTCACCGTGCCGAAAAGCCGCGTACCGTCGATGATCGATGAATTCCCCGTGCTGTCGGTCGCGGCATCGTTTGCGGATGGTAAAACATATATGTCCGACCTGAAGGAATTGCGCGTCAAGGAAAGCGACCGCCTGCTGGCGATTGCAAAGGGACTCACCTCCTGCGGCGTGCTGGCCGAAATGGGCGAGGATGATCTGACCGTGCACGGGCAAGTTCAGCCAAAAGGCGGCTGCATGGTCGCCGCGAACCTCGACCACCGCATCGCCATGAGCTTTTTGGTCATGGGCATGGCATCCGCCGAGCCCGTTTCCATCGACGATGCCGAAACCATGAACACCAGCTTCCCCGGTTTCGCCGCGCTGATGAACAGCCTCGGCGCGAAAATAAGCCATCAGGCATAAGCCTGCAGACGCGATTTACGACTCCCGCGCCCGACTCGGGCCGGGTGTGCACACAAAATCTTGGAAATCCAAGCCTTTGCAACGCATCCCGTAACTTGTAACTATCCACTTGATATTATTCGGGTTTTAATGTTACAAAGCGTCCTGCCCTTGATACTGTCTTAATATTATGTTAATAATATATGAAGATTTTATTAATAGGGCCTAACGGCAGCTCGGGGGATTTCACATGTCTATTCTCAACTTCCGCAAGACCGACTTTATCCCTGAAGAATTCTCGCGCCAGAAGATCGTGATTGCGGTCGATGGCCCTGCCGCATCGGGCAAAGGCACACTCGCCCAGAAAATGGCGAAACGCCTTGGTTACGCCCATCTGGATTCAGGCGCGCTGTACCGCGCCGTTGCGATGACCGCGCTTGAAATCGGCGCAGACCCAACCAGTTTCATCGAAGTACAGCCCGCGCTGAGCATCGTGCTGCGCAACCTGACCCCCGAATTGCTGTCCTGCCCTGACCTGCGCACGCCGGAAGTATCGGACGCGGCATCCAAAGTATCCGCCATCCCCGAAGTGCGCGCGGCATTGCTGCAGCACCAGCGCGATTTCGCAGCGAATTTGCCTGCTTATGTGGGCGGCGTCGTGATTGACGGCCGCGATATCGGCACGGTCGTCTGCCCCAACGCCGACATTAAATTCTTCGTCACCGCATCGGTCGAGGAACGCGCCCGCCGCCGTTTCCTGGAACTGCAGTCGGAAAACAAGGAAGCCACCTTTGAGCAGGTATTGGCCGACCTTTCCGCCCGCGACCTGCGCGATACCACCCGCAAGGTTGCCCCGCTGGTGGCGGCAGCCGATGCCTATATCCTGGACACCACCAAGCTGAACCCCGCCGAGACGCTGGACGAGACGATTGCCGTCATCCGTTCCAAATTCCTGTCGGAATCGGGCGAAGCGGCCAAACCCGTCCAAAAAGCGGGCTAAAACCCGGCAAAACAGCCCGTTTTTGGCCGTTTTCCGCCCCGTTTTCCGTTGACTCTGCCCCTGCCCCAACATATCTTGCCCGTACCGCTTGAACGGGCCCGGGTGCCGCATGGCAGCCCCTCGAGCGTATTCCAATATCCGGCGCGACTGGTTCCTCCGCCCTCCCCCAACAGACATGGTTTTAAAACCGTCCGATGGCATCGGGAGGCGATGAACGCATACAGCGCAGCCGGTTCTGAAAGAGAGAAAACATACAATGGCAAAAGTAGCAGCCAGAGCACTGTCCGATGCATCCGTAAAGGACATCACCGGTGAAGACTTCAGCTTCGCGTCCCTGCTGGACGAAAGCTTCAAAGGCGTTAAATCGTTCGAAGGTTCCGTCGTCGAAGGCACGGTTGTCAGCATCGACAACGATTTCGTGACCCTGGATGTGGGCCTGAAATCCGAAGGCCGCATCGCACTCCGCGAATTCGGCATCGGCGGCAACAAGCCCGAAGTCAAAGTCGGCGACAAAGTCGAAGTATTCGTCGAGCGCATGGAAAACAAGGAAGGCGAAGCCGTCCTGTCCCGCGAAAAAGCGAAACGCGAAGAATCGTGGATCGTCCTCGAAAAACAACATAAAGCCAACGAACGCGTCACCGGCACGATCTTCGGCCGCGTCAAAGGCGGCTTCACCGTTGACCTCAACGGCGCGGTTGCGTTCCTGCCCGGCAGCCAAGTTGATATCCGCCCCGTGCGCGACATCAGCCCGCTGTTCGGCACGCCCCAGCCTTTCCTGATCCTGAAGATGGACCGCCAGCGCGGTAACATCGTCGTGTCGCGCCGTGCGGTTCTCGAAGAATCCCGCGCAGAGGCACGTTCGGAACTGGTTTCCAACCTGAAAGAAGGCCAGGAACTGCAAGGCGTCGTCAAGAACATCACCGATTACGGTGCGTTCATCGACCTCGGCGGCGTGGACGGCCTGCTGCACGTGACCGACATCTCGTGGAAGCGCATCAACCACCCGTCCGAAGTTCTCTCGGTCGGCCAGACGGTCAACGTCAAAATCATCCGCTTCAACGAAGAATCCCAGCGCATCAGCCTCGGCATGAAGCAGCTGGAGGGTGATCCCTGGCAGGGCGTCGAAGGCAAGTTCAAGATCGGCCAGCGTTACACCGGCCGCGTCACGAACATCGCCGATTACGGCGCGTTCGTCGAACTGGGCGAAGGCATCGAAGGCCTTGTCCACGTCTCGGAAATGTCCTGGACCAAGAAAAACATCCACCCCGGCAAGATCGTTTCGACCAGTCAGGAAGTGGAAGTGCAGGTTCTTGACGTTGATCTCGCCAAGCGCCGCATCTCCCTCGGCCTGAAGCAGACGCAGGAAAACCCCTGGGGCAAATTCGCCGCGGCTCACAAGGCCGGCGACGTCCTGGAAGGCGAAGTGCGCAACGTCACCGAATTCGGCCTGTTCGTCGGCATCGGCGACCAGATCGACGGCATGGTCCATATGAGCGACCTGTCGTGGAAAGATTCGGCCGAAGAAGCCATCAAAGCCTTCAAAAAAGGCGACATGGTGAAGGTGAAAGTGCTGGAAATCGACCCCGAGAAAGAGCGCGTCTCGCTCGGCATCAAGCAACTGGACGGCGAACAGCCCGCTGAAGAAGGCGGCATGGGCGGCGTTTCCAAGAACTCGGTCGTCACCTGCACGGTCAAGGCAATCACCAGCGGCGGCATCGAAGTCACCGTGAACGACAACCTGACCGGCTTCATCAAGAAGGGCGACCTTTCCCGTGAACGCTCCGAGCAGCGCCCCGACCGTTTCGCCGTCGGCGAAAAAGTCGATGCGAAAGTGCTGAAGATCGAGCGCGGTTCGAAGAAACTCGAACTGTCGATCAAGCAGCGCGAAATCGACGAGGACAAGCAGGCGATGGCCGAATACGGCTCGTCTGACTCGGGCGCTTCGCTCGGCGACATCCTGGGCGCGGCCCTGCAGAAAAAAGGCGCGAAAGCGGCCGAAGCTGCGGAAGAAGCTCCCAAGAAAGCCAAAAAAGCCAAGAAAGACGAAACCGAAGAGTAATCTTCAGCTTCGCTTTCGACAAAAAACCCCCGCAAGTTGCCTTGCGGGGGTTTTTCTTTGTTCCTGAACGGTCAAAAGATCAGCGCGCGCGGCGGCGGAAATGCGCCGTCTGCGGCGCGGATATAGCCTGCTGCGTCGATACGCTATAGATGGGCTTCAACGCGCCCTGCGCCAGCGGCGACTGTGCAACCTCGCAGCGTTCGCGCAAATGCGATTTCAACGCGGTTGCCGTCTGGCTCAGCGCTTTGTTGATCTCCTGCAAAAAGATGCCGTTCGGCCCGTCCGACATGGCGGCTGCCATATTCGCGTCGTTCAGCGGCTCCAGCGCATGTTTGAACGCGTCATCCAGCGTCGCGGGTTTGCCGTCGATAAAGCCGTAATTGCCTTGCGCGGTGCATGCGATCAGCGACAAAATGCGTTTGGCGCTGTCATGCACGCTCATCGACGCACTATTGCTCATGCTGCCGGCCTGACGCTCCAGCAGGTTGACGAAACCATAAAGCCCCGTGCCGCCGCTGATGCTGGCCTGCCGTGCGACTTCGCCCTGCGCATCGGCATCGAAGGCCAATGATACTTTGGTCACGCTCTGCCACAAATCAAACGCCTGTTTCGACGCGGTGTCCGTAAAACCGCCAAGCTGCGTTGCCGCGCCCGCGGCCCTGCGCCATGCATCGGAAAGTTTATGCGGCAACACCGTGCCGTCGTTCACAGCCGCCGCCAGCAGCCCCAATTCGCGGCTGGCATCGCGATACAGGCCGCTCAGCACAGTATTGTCGCTGAGCAGCGCGGCATGGTTGAACACGCGCCGCAGCAGGTCGAGCGAGGGAAGCGGGCTGGTGGTGATGTCCGGCGCGGCCATGATTCTCAACTGAATGTTTGAAACTCAGCTAGCCTACCAATGTTATGGGAAAGTGTCAAACAGCTGTATCGTGAAGCAATAATATTACTTCACAACCTTCAGCTCGGTCTTGGCGAGGAATTTGAACACGCCGTCCAGGCTGTCCTGATATTCCTCCCAGCGGCGCTGTTGTTCGGCGCGGGGCAGGTCTGCGATATCGGCACGCGCGAGGAAGGTTTCGCAGATCGTTTGCTCGGGGAACAGTTCCTTGACCTTGAGGCGTGCGCGCATTGTCATCAATCCTTACGGTGCCGCGATTTTCGGCGGGCGGTTGCCGTGTTCCGGCGGCTGGATCGCTTCGGCGGCCGGCTGCTGGTTTTCGTTCGCGGGCGCGGGCGGCACGATCTTTGCCTTCAGCGCGAAGACCTGCTGCAGATCGACCTTGTCGAGGTCGGCAGGTTTTACTTCCGGCGCGGGGATATGGACGTTGCCGTTCGCGGCGGTGAAAGGCTGCGGCGTTGCCGTCACGACGGGCGCGGCACCCGGTTTCTGTTCCGCCACCACCGGCTTGTTTTTGCCGTAGCCGAACAGTTTCAGCGGCGCGGTCAGGATGTTTTTGAAAATCTGCTTCGCGCCGCCCGGCGTGATGCGGCGTTCCATTTCGGCCAGCACGACGGCATTCAGCAGATGCGCGCCAGCGATGAGGCCGTGGCCGTTGGCATGGCCGATGCCGGCAAACACGCCTGCTGCGCCTGCGGTGACCAGTTTCGGGTGGCCTTCATGTTCGGGACGGTTCTGGATGGAGTTTTTAACGCCCAGCACGAACGCAACGGCAACGACCGGCAGGATGAACAGCGCAGCGCCGCCCGCCATCAGGCCGGCAAGGGCAAAGCCTGCGTTCAGGTAGATATCAGGGCGCTTGAACATGGTGACGACGATATCGGCGGCGCGCGCGATGCCTTTTTTCGGCACGGTCGGCGCTTTTTCTTTTTCATCGGCGATATGTTTTTTCGAGATCGATTCAGCGAGCGTGAAATTCGCCGCCGCGAACAGGAAGCTGGCCGCCGCCGGCAGCCATGCGCCGGAGGCAACGGTTGCGCCCGCCACGACGAGAAGCGCCAGCGCGCCGGCGCGAAGCGGCGTGCGGTCGTCGAACACGAATTGCTTGAATTTCGGATGTTTATCGAGCCAGGTGGGCTGCAGCACAGCGGCGGTTTTCAGCGTGGCCGCGATGCCCGTTGCGGTCAGCATTGCGCCAAGGCCGACGGGGTTCGTGCCGGCGAACATCAACACATCTGCGGTGGTGTAGGCGATGCCCGGATCCAGCACGACGTGCTTGGTCAGCGCGCCGGGAATTTCCCAGCCTTCGGGTTTGTCGATTTTCTCTTTAGGACCTGCTGCGACCATGCTCTCGAAACTCTCCTGCAAGCGGTGCTTCTGCGCCATCAAATTCATACCGCGACTATGGGACTTTGCCCAACGGTATTTGGGCAATTTTGTTTCACCTCAAGCAGTTAAGTAAAAATTTGCCCTAATATCAGGTATTTGGATACCAACCTGTTATGCTCATTTGCTGTAAAAATATTTTTACAGCGTCCATAATTCCGAGAATCAAAACCCTGTTTTGTGCAATGCAGCATCACCCATAGGCGAGCAGTTCGCGCCCGTGCTGGCGCAGCCATTGGCGCAGCTGTTTTGATTGCGGCGACAGCTGCATGCAAAGCCGCCAGAATTTCCGGGAATGATCCATATGCACACGATGCGATACCTCGTGCGCGACCACGTAATCCATCACGTCATAAGGGGCGAGGATCAGCCGCCACGAATACATGATGCGACCGTCGGGGCCGCAGGAACCCCAGCGCGATTTCGGGTCCATGACGCGCACGCCGGCGGGTTTCAGCCCGAGGCTGCGCGATTTTTCATGCGTCAGCATCGTCAGCACATCTTCGGCATGTGATTTCAGGAAATCGCGGATGCGGCGGGCGAGGTGTTCCGGTTGGCCGTGGACGATCAGCCTGTCATCCTCCAGCCGTGTCACGCCGCGACCGCTTACATGGACGATGGTGTAATCCATGCCCGCAATCGACACGACCGCACCGGGCGCGAAAAGTTTTTTCGGGATAGCGCGGGCGGTTTGTTTTTCGATCCAGCCGCGATTTGATTCGACGAATTCACGCGCGCGGGATTCCGATATGCGCGCGCTCAATGGCCATGTGAAAATAACTTCGCCGGATTTCGGCTCGACGCGCAAACCCATGCGGCGCGCGCGGGCGCTGGGCTTCACGCGGATGCCGCCGATTTCAACGGGAATAACCGCCTTATCAGTTGGCTTTCTTGACCTGAATAACATTGCGTCCTGCCAGCAGGCGGTTCAGTGCATCGATATAGGCGCGCACCGATGCCACGATCACGTCGCCGTCCACGCCGATGCCGGTATAGCTGTGGCCGTGTTCGCTAAGCTTGATGTTCACTTCGCCCTTGGCGTCAGATCCCGAGGTCAGCGCCTTGAGTTCGTAATTCGACAAAATCGCGTCGTCATGGCGTACCAGCACGCGCATCGCCTTGAAGCACGCATCGACCGGGCCTTTGCCATTGGCTTTGGCCTTTTTCTTCTCGCCGTCGATTTCCAGCTCCAGCTCCGCTTCCTGCGGGCCGTAGGATCCGGATTTCACGCCGAGCGCAATAAAGCGCACGCGTTCCTTCGGCAGGCCATCCTTGGACGACGCGATGACAACCAGATCGTCGTCGCTGACTTTTTTCTTGCGGTCGGCGTAGTCCTTGAAGCGCTCGAACGCCGCGTTCAGTTCTTCGTCATCGAAATCAAATCCGAGCGCGACCAGTTTGGTGCGGAAGGCGTTGCGGCCGGAGTGCTTGCCCAGCACGAGGTCGGATTTGTCGCGGCCGACGGATTCCGGGGTCATGATTTCATAGGTCGATGCGTTTTTCAGCATGCCGTCCTGATGGATGCCGCTTTCGTGAGCGAATGCGTTTGCGCCCACGATCGCCTTGTTCGGCTGCACCGAGAATCCGGTGATCTGCGTCAGCAGTTTCGATGCCGGCATGATTTTTTCAGACAGGATGCCGGTATCGAAGGGCAGGATATCGGGGCGGGTACGGAAGGTCATCACGATTTCTTCCATCGACGCGTTGCCCGCACGCTCGCCGATGCCGTTCACCGTGCATTCGATCTGGCGCGCGCCGGCGGCGACGCCTGCGATGGAGTTCGCGACAGCCAAACCCAGATCGTTGTGGCAATGTGTCGAGATAATCGCCTTGTCGATATTCGGCACGCGGTTGCGCAGCATTTTAATGAGCGCGCCGTATTCTTCGGGCACCGTATAGCCGACCGTGTCGGGAATGTTGACGACCAGCGCACCCGCCGCAATCGCGGTTTCGATGGCGCGGCAGAGGAAGTCGTGGTCGGAGCGCGTTGCGTCTTCCGCCGAGAATTCAACTTCGTCGCAGTTCTGGCGCGCGTAGGAAACCGATTCCTTGATCATCTCCAGCACGCGTTCCGGCTCCACCTGCAATTTGTGTTTCATGTGCAGGGGGGAGGTGGAGATAAAGGTATGGATGCGCTTGCGATGCGCGGGGCGGATCGCGTTCACGACCGCGTCGATATCCTTGTGCAGCGCGCGGCACAGGCCTGCGACCGTCGCCGATTTCACCTGTTGCGCGACTTTATAAACCGCTTCGTAATCGCCCTTGGAGGCTGCAGGGAAACCCGCCTCGATAATATCCACGCCCATGCCGTCCAACATTTCGGCCATCTGGAGTTTTTCATTCAGGTCCATCGAATAGCCGGGCGACTGTTCGCCGTCGCGCAGGGTGGTGTCAAAAATGAAAACATGGTTGGACATGGCGTTTTCCTTAAACTTGGTATTTGCTGAAACCCATCTTAGTCAGCCCGTTGCCGGTTTTCCAGCGCAATATGGCTGCTGCGGTGCGTTAATCCTTAATCTTCCAGCTTCCGCGCTTCATCGACCAGCATGATCGGAATCCCCTCGCGGATGGGGAAGGCCAGTTTCGCCTGACGGCTGATCAGTTCCTGCTTCGCATCGTCATATTCCAGCGGCGCTTTCGTCAGCGGGCAGACAAGGATTTCGAGCAGTTTCGGATCGGCGCGTTTGGTGCTGGCGGTCATTATCTATTGTCCCACTTGTTCTAAATTTTGAGTAGTGAATATTAAAACGGCACCATCACGAAACCCGTCCAAATCCTTGGCATAGGAAGGCTCATCAGACCTGACCTTGTAGAAGCGAACGGTACAGGAGAAATCGTCCATATCGACGACTTGTGAGATTCCCATCACAATCCCGAACACACCTTTCGGCTGGAGAAGCTTTCTCAACGCTTGCACATACAGCAAGCCCTGCTGGCGCAATACCGGAAGTTCAACGCGGTCGGTTATTACATCAATATGCACACCATTGACATAGCTTTCCAAGCCCGTGCGATCGCCAAACTGCTTGATTGAACCTTCAGTACCTTTGCGACATGCTGCAAGAAACCAGCATCCATCTTCTTCGATCAGACCTTCAGCCAGAATTTTCTCCAAATGAACAGGCATCACTAATTTTTCAGGCAAAGCCGCATCAAAAAGTATCTGGAGCATTTCTTGATTGGCCTGAATCATAATTTTTCTAGACCACCTTCAATGACAGGACGCTTTGCATTCTTCCTCTTCCTTCGCCGCGATTTCGAGCAAGGCATGCAAAATCTTTGCGCGGGCGGGCAGGTCGGGGGCTTCGAGCAGCGCCTGTTTTTCTTCCGTGCTGAACGGGCAAACGACGCTAAGTGTGGAAATCAGCTTTTCACATTCGATATGGCGGATGGTTTCCCATTTGTCGCAGAACATCTGCATTTTATCGAGGTATTGGCGCAGCGTCGTCATCATCGTGTCGCGGCAGATATCGGTCACGGTGTCGGAGGCCAGATCGTGATGATAATTTTTCCAGCAGGGTTTCGCATGGCGGTACCCGCCCTGTGCCAGCGGCAGTTCCTCCGCCACATCGAAACGGCAGACGCCCTTCAGCGTAATCAAATACCGCCCGTCATCGGTTTCGTTGAACGACGCGATGCGCCCCGCGCAGCCGGTTTTGAAAACTTGTTCACCGTTGCCGTCGGGTTTGGGCTGGATCATGCCGATCATGCGCCCGTTGCCCATCGCGTGGTTGACCATCGCAAGGTAGCGGGGTTCGAAAATATTGAGCGGCAGTTGCACGCGCGGCAGCAAAATCACGCGCGGCAGGGGAAAAAGAACGATTTCATCGGGCAGCTGGCCGGCGGTGATGGTGAACGTTTCGGTCATGAGAATAACACGGTCGATAGGCGGCGGCGGCCCTGCCCCGTCAGCGGATGGTCGTTGCCGAGCGCGTCGAAGATTTCGAGCAGTAATTTGCGCGCTTTCTGTTCCTGCCATTCGCGGTCACGGCGCGTCAATTCCACGATATCGTCAATCGCGGATTCGATATCCAGCGCGGCCAGATGATGGATGGCAAGGTCATAGCGCGATTGCGCGTCTTTGGGGTTCTTGTCCAGCTTCGTTTGCAGTGCGCCGACATCGGCCAGCGATTCAGCGGCGGTGCGCTGTTGCAGCAGCATGTCGAGCCCCTTGATGCGCGGATGTTTCTTTTGTTCCTCCGTCATTTCGCCGACGAAGGCCGCAAAACTTTCGAGGTCTTTTTCGGCGACGAAGCACCAGCCAATACCGGCCAGTGCGTCGAGGTTTTTTTCATCCATATCCAGCGCGGTGGAATACTGCGCCATCGCATCGGTATATTGCCCGTCGCGGAAATGTTTTTGGGCATTCGCCATGATTTGCGCAATCACCTTCGGGTCGGGCGCGCCGGGATCAACCGGCGGGCCGCCGTGGTTCTTGGCCAGCTTTTCGATGAAGACGCGCAAATCTTTTTCGGGTTTCGCGCCTGTGAATCCATCGACAGGCTGCCCCTGCGCGAAGGCATAGACGGTCGGCACGCTTTGCACGCGGAACAGTTCGGCCAGTTCCGGATATTTTTCGACGTTGATTTTCACCATCGTCACCGCGCCGGCCTGTTCGTTCACGACCTTTTCAATGGCGGGCATCATCTGTTTGCAGGGGCCGCACCACGGCGCCCAGAAATCGACGATGACGGGATTCTTCATGGATGCCGCAATTACGGCTTCTTCGAAATTGCCGGGATCGGCATCGCGGATAAATGCGCTGCCTTGCGTCTTCTGTTGCGCTGCACCAATTTCCAGCATGTGAATCTGACCTTCTGCCCTGCCGCTCTATCGATCTATAGATAGTTTATAGCCTTGAGAAATCAACAATCAACGGGTCATAGCCCAAAGTTTTCATGAATTTAACAAGGTCTGCCGTCTTGATGGCGGTCGTCATGTCGTTCCGCAGGGGGTGGCAGTTAACGATTTCATGCTCCATCAACCGTTTATCGATGACGGGCGATACCTGCCGCTGGTTGTCGTTAATCAACCCAAGCGCGGTCACCGAACCCGGTGTAACGCCCAAAAGCGCGTTCATCAATTCCGCATTGCCGAAACTCAGCCGCGCCGAATTGATGCGGGCGGGCAGTTTCTTCAGGTCGATTTCGGTGTCCTGCTTCGCCGTCACCAACCAGATTTTGCCCTTGTGATCCTTCAGGAACAAATTCTTGGTATGCCCGCCCGGCATTTCATGCTTGAAGCCTTTGCCCTCCTCGACCGTGAATACGGCTGGATGCTGATACGTCGTCGATTCAATCCCCATCTCCGCAAATGTCGCGGCCAAGGGGTCGGGGGTGGGGATGGTGGTGATCATTGTACTCATAAGGGTCCAAGAAATATTTGTTTGCCGAACGCGTCAATCATAAACTACCCAAGAAGGGAGTACGTATGTGATGAAAAAATTGGCAGCAGTATCACTTGCAGTTCTTGGCACGGCTCTCATTATGTTTTCTCTAGCTCCATTAGGTTCTTTTCTCGTTTTGTGGCCAAGCATACCTTTGGGTGGCCCACGTTTTTGGATTTCTTTAGTATGTGTATTTTTTATCCTGATAGGTGGAGCCTGCATTCTAGTTTCAAGAAAGATTTTTAAGTCCGCGCCTAAAAAATAATTTATACCGGCCTGAACCGGATATAGCTGCGGTCGTCGAACGACACGTGGCCTTTTTTGACGCCTTTTACCTGCGGGTGGATTTTGTACATCAGCGGGTCGTCGCGCAAAACGGAATTCAGATAGCGTTCGGTTTCGGCCAGCGTCGATTCAACTTCGGGGTATCCGTCGCTGGCGAAGATGATTTCGTTCGCATGGGCGGCCGGATAAACCTCCACATGGCGGTCGGGTACTTTGGTGCCGTTGATGACGCCGTAGCCATACGGGCCTTCGTAATTCGCAAACACCTTGCACTCGGAAATCAGCGGGGTCAGCAATTCCCATGTGGGGTCGTGGTCGCGCAGGTCGGATTCCGGTTTTCCGCGCGCGATTTCGGCGCACAGATACGCGCGGCGCAATTCGCACCAGGTTTTTTCCTGCGGGAAGGTGGTGAAATGCCCGCGGCCATCGACGACGAAGGATGAATCGGCCACGCGCCAGATTTCGCGGCGCGCGACGGAATAGACCAGCAGCGCAGCGGCTGGGAAATCCCACACCTCGCGCATCACTTTCTTTTCGGCGGCGGCGGCGCTTTCGGCCTCGGTCAGCAAAATGCGCGTCAGCGCATCGACCGCGTCGCGCGCGGAAATGTTTTTGTCGAGCGATTGCAGCCCCGCCGCGACCGTGCGCGAAGCGAACTGCCCGTTCGGTAAACCTTTTAATGTGTGCCCTGCGCGAGATGTTGCGCCGTCGATGACGGCGATGAAATTGTCGGAGACCGAAATAAAATCGTCGTTAAGGTCGCCGGGGCCTGCCTTGCCTTCGGTGAATTGTTCGATGATTTTCATGGTTTACCCTCCGCTATACTGGCGGAAAGTCTAGCACGGAAATCGTTAAAAAATCACGGTTTCGGCGCAGCGGGCGGCTTGGTTGCGGCGGCTGCGGGTGCCGTGCCATCCGTTGGCAGCGGCGGGTTGAGCAGCGGCAGCGCCTTTTCCACAAGATTGACCCAGTAACTTGCGCCGATCGGCAGCGCCGCGTCGTTGAAATCGTATTTTGCGGAATGGATGTCCTGATAATCCTTCGCCCCCGGTTTTCCGGTGCCAAGCGCGATATAGTTGCCGGGCTTGTGCTGCAGGTAGAACGCGAAATCTTCGGTACCCAGCGTCGGCGGCACGGGCGTAATCACCTGCGCATCGCCGACTGTATCCTTGGCGACGTCGATCGCGAAAGCGGTCGCGTTTTTCTCGTTCACCAGCACGGGATATCCGGCGCGCAGGTCGAAATCGATCAGCACGCCATATTTCGCTTCGGTTTCATCGACCACGCGGATCATTTCATCGGTCAGACGCGCATGGAGCTTTTCATCGAAGGTGCGCAGCGTGCCGGTGATTTTGGCGGTGTCGGGCAGCACGTTCGACGCGTCGCCCTGCGTGGACAGCGCGGTCACGGTCAGCGTCGCGGTTTCTGTCGCGGGAATTTCTTTCTTGGCGATTTCCTTGAACGCCAGCGCCACTTCGGCGGCGGCGCCCAGCACATCGGTCGTGTTGTCGGCGCGGGACGTATGACCGCCCTTGCCGCGCACGGTGATGTCGAAATCTTCGGATGCCGCCAGCATCGGCCCTGCGCCCGTCGCCATGGTGCCGAGCGGCAGGCCCGGATAATTGTGCATGCCGTAAACTTCATCGGCGGGGAATTTGGTGAACAAGCCCTGCTTGATCATTTCCTGCGCGCCGCCCACATGTTCTTCGGCGGGCTGGAACACGAAATAGACCGTGCCGTCGAAATCCTTCGACTGCGCCAGATGTTTTGCCGCGCCCAGCAGCATCGCCATATGGCCGTCATGGCCGCAGGCATGCATCACGCCGTCATTGCGGGACGCATGCACCGCGCCGGTTTTTTCGTGGATGGGCAGGCCGTCCATATCGGCGCGCAGCATGATCGCCTTGCCGCCCGGGCCGTTTTTCCCGTGCAGCACGCCGACGACGCCGGTTTTGGTGAGCGGATGGACATCGATGCCGAAATCTTCCAGCTGGCGGGTGATGAAGCGCATGGTGCGCTTTTCTTCGAATGCCAGTTCGGGGTCCTGATGCAGCTTCTGGCGCCAGCGCGTCATTTCCTGCTTCATGTCCTGGATTTTTTTGACGATACCCATAGCTACAATATCCTTTGCGTCCGGAAGCCGTAACCCTCCGGGAAAAAGGCGGTCGTGCCTGTTAAAAATACGATGGCTCATCATGTTGATTCGGGAGCGTTCTGTCAATGGCACTCCGGAGAATGTTCTTTTTATTAGCTTATTTTGTTCTTGCTATGTTCCGTTTTTGATGATAGGATGTAAAAAAATGGAGATTGCACAGATGATCACCGGAAACCGCCCCCTCCCAAGCCTCAAGACCCTCCAGACCGAAATTTTCGCCCTCCTTAACCGCTTCGCCCTCTGGCTCGATTGCGTGCTGGCACCGTTTGAATCGGAAGGCAGCCTGACCCTCGCCCCTGCACTTGTGCCCGTGCGTATCAGCCAGACCCGCACCCGCCGCACCACCGCCGCACGCATCTACCAGCGCCGCCGGATCGCGACCCGCATTGCATTCGCCATGCAGGATCTGATGCGTCCGTCCGAGGAAAAGCAGGCAATCTATCCGCATAAATGGGCGGAGCGCGTGTCCAAGCGCCGCCAGCCTGCGGCTGCGGTTTCAAGACAGATCCGTTTCTCCGCCAACTCCTCCTCTTCGCAACCCCTGACATCCGCGCCGCAAGCGGCTGCCCGCCGTGCCCGCGGCGCGGATGCTTTTTCAGGGATGCATCTGGCGCGAAAAATTTCCCACACCGGAGGTCTTCATCGGGCGGCATTCATACCCCGCCCTATGTCGGGGTAGAAAACCCGTCATCGTCGGTGATTGAGCCGCATCCCCTTCCTCCCCTATACTGGCGAGGAAGGGGATCTCGCATTTTACGGTCATATGCGGGGAGTGGTTCATGGCGCGCAGGCTCAGCCAAGACGAATATATCTGCCAGGATTGCGGCTATATGGGCCGCGCGGCGCTGACGTTGCGCGGCAGCGCGATTGTCGAGCGGCTATTGTGGTGCCTGCTGATCATCCCCGGGCCGTTCTATTCCTATTGGCGGCGGCAGGGCGGGGAAGTCGAATGCGCGGGCTGCGCCGACGGCTATATCGTCAAGGTCGATAGCAAGCTGGGCATGGTCATGCTGGAAAATAAACTGCGCGGCACTGAAAAACGCAAACCAATCATCAGAAAGAACTGACATGAAGCTATGCAAATACTGGGATGTCGCGGAAACATCCGCTTCGGATGCCAACGGAAAAACGCTGCGCCTGCGCAAATGGGGCGGGTCGAACACAAGCCTGGACGATGCCCGCAAACAGGCGCGCGCGGCACTGGACAGCCTTGTGCAGCGCGTCGCCAGCGCGTCGTTCCGCCGCGACGATTACAGTTACAGCATGCGCGACGTGCCGGAGGAGTTGATCAAGGAAATCGGCACAAACGCCGGTATCACGCGCAACGGCAAGGGCTGCCTTGTGCTGAACACGGCGGAGGCCATGTTCGTGGATATCGACATTTCCGGCCCGGGATTTTTCGCAAAGCTGTTCGGCGCGACGCGCGAAGGCGAGGAAAAGAAATACATCGCAAGACTGAAGGAATACCTGCTGCAAAACCCGGATGCCGGCGTGCGCATTTACCGCACGCGCGGCGGATTGCGTTACCTGTTCACCCATGCGCCGCAACCCGTGAACGACGCGGCCATCGCGCTGCTGCGGCAGTTGGGATCGGATAAATTATATGTGCAGCTGTGCCGCAACCAGAACTGCTACCGCGCGCGGCTGACACCCAAGCCGTTCCGCATCGGATGCCCGCGCATCGAGGGGCATTACCCCTATGCCACGCCCGCGCTGCAGGACGGTTTCAGGCGCTGGCTGGACATGTATGACCGCAACAGCCGCGATTACGCGGTCTGCGCATTCCTGACGGCGGAGGGTAACGGCCGCATCCACCCCGCGATTGCGCCGGTCATGGCGGAACACGACGCGGCATCCCGCGCGGCCGAGCCGTTACAACTGGCGTAACAGGTAACACGTAACGCCAAACGCAAAAAACCCTGCGGGCATCACCCGCAGGGTTTTTTTGTTGGATCCGATGCGTAACGGGTTAGGTCACGATCAGGTTGCCGTTACCGAGAACGGTCGTCTCGTCGGTGCCGAGGTTGACGTTCAGGAGCGTCGCGTAAGTCACGAAACTGCTGCCGCCCGCAAGCCCGTTCACATCCACCTTGACGATGGTATTCGCGCCCGACTGCGTGATCTGGATGAATTCAGACACGTTGCCGTTATAACCGACAAGGATGTCGGAGAAGTCAAGTGCATCGCCGCCACCGCCCTGCTGGAAGTCGGTGATGGTGTCGGCACCCTGATTGGCCGCGCCCCAATAGAAGGTGTCGCTGTCACCGCCGCCAGTCAGGCGGTCTGCGCCCAAGCCGCCTTCGAGGATGTCGGAGCCCAGACCGCCGATGAGCGTATCGTTGCCCGAACCGCCGAACAGCGAGTTGGAACCGTCGTTGCCGGTGATGGTGTTGGCAAGCGTATTGCCCGCGCCGTCATTGTTGCCAACGCCCAGCAGCGTGAGCTTTTCAAAGCCGGTGCCCAGCGTCCAGTCAACGCCGTTCGCGAACACGGTTTCGATACCCGAGGTATCGGTCAGCACGTCGCCGTTGCTATCGACATAATAGGTGTCGTTGCCGGCGCCGCCGTTCAGGTGGTCGTCGCCGCCGCGGCCATCGAGGATGTTCGCGCCGGAGTTGCCGTTGATGGTGTTGTTGGCCGCGTTGCCGTAGCCGTTGAGGGCGGCCGAACCCGTGAGGGTCAGGTTATCAACATTGATATCGCCGCGCACATCCATGTCGAAGCTGACGCTGGATACGACGTTGTCGGTACCCATTGCCGAACCTTCGACCGAATCGCCGGCATTGTCCACCACATGGGTGACCGTGCCGCCGATGCTGTCGTTCACCAGCAGATCGGCACCGAGACCGCCGTTGAGGGTGATGTTCGCGCCAATGCCTTCTGCCGTCAGCATGTTACCGCCCGCGCTGCCGGTCAGCGTGCCAGCCGCCGTGATGACGCCGTTTTCGACGTTCGCCGCCAGCAGGTAGGTGACGCTGGTCTGGACGGTGTCGGTGCCGGAGCCAATCGTATTGGCTTCGACGACCACATCGGTCGTGGAGTCGATGACGTAGTAATCGTCGCCGTCGCCACCGACCAGACGGTCAACACCGCCGCCGCCGATCAGCGTATCGTTGCCGCCAAGGCCGGTCAGCGTGTTGTTGCCCGAGTTGCCGGTGATGTTATCGTTATCGCCGGTACCGGTCGCCGAGAGGTTCGCGGCGCCGGTCAGGATCAGGTTTTCGACGTTGCTGCCGGTGAGCGTGAAGGTGACCGAGGAATAGACGGTATCGTTGCCTTCACCAAAGTTCTCGAACACCTGATCGGACGCGTTATCGACATAGTAGGTGTCGTCACCCTGGCCGCCGAACATGCTGTCGGCACCCGTGCCGCCGTCCAGCGTATCGTTGCCGATATAGGCGTACAGCCCGTCGTTGCCAGCAAGACCTTGCAGGAAGTTCACATCGTCGGTGCCGGTGATGACGTTGTCGAGGTTGTTGCCGGTGCCGTCGATTGCGCCGACCACAAGCGTGTCGAGCGTGAGGTTTTCGATGCCGGAGCCGAGCGTGAAGGAAGCGGATGCGAACACTTCGTCAAAGCCGCCGCCGAAATCGGTTGCGACATCGCCGGTGTTATCAACGATGAAGTAATCGTTGCCCGCGCCGCCTTCCATGCTGTCCGCGCCCGCGAGACCGTCGAGCGTGTTGTTGCCGGAGTTGCCGGTCAACACGTTGTTGGCCGCGTTACCGGTCGCGTTGAAATCGCCCGTACCCGACAGGGTGAGGTTTTCGAATTCGGCCGCGATGGTATAGGTATAGCCCGCAATCACGGTGTCGGTGCCTTCGCCCGCCACTTCGGACAATACGTCGCCGGGGTTATCGGTGATGTAGGTGTCATTACCGGCACCCCCGATGAGGGTATCGAGACCCGCGCCGCCATCCAGCGTGTTATTGCCGGTGTTGCCGGTAATGGTGTTGACACCTGCGTTGCCCGTGCCGTCGATATTGCCGCTGCCGGTGAGGTTGAGGATCTCGATCTCCGCCGTCGGGCTGATCGTAAAGGAGGCCGAGGCGTTGACGGTATCGGTGCCCGCCACCGCCACTTCGAACACCTGGTCGCCGGAGTTGTCGACGAAGTAGGTGTCGTTGCCGATCCCGCCCGACATCGCATCCGCGCCGCCGGCGCCGTCGATGGTGTTGTCGTTGCCGTTGCCGGTGATGATGTTGGTGCCCGAATCACCGATCGCGGTGACAGCCGCGCCGGTGATGGTCAGGTTTTCGATGTTGCCGGACAGCGTGTAGTCGACCGAGGAAATCACCGTGTCGGTGCCTTGGCCCGCCACTTCGGAGATCTGGTCGGAAACGTTGTCGACAATGAAAGTGTCGTTGCCGAGGCCGCCGATCATCATGTCGACATCCGCGCCGCCGTCCAGCGTGTCGTTGCCGTCGCCGCCGTTCAGGTAGTCGTTGCCGGCAAGGCCGGAAAGCGTGTTGTTGCCGGTGTTGCCGGTGATGCTGTTGCCATCCGCCGTGCCCGCGCCGTTGATGTGGGCGGTGCCGGTGAGGGTGAGGTCGCGCACATCGGTCGTGTTGACGGCGAGGTCCCAGCTGATGCTGGAGTGGACCTCGTCAAAGAACTGGCCGTATTTGTTGGCATCGCCGTCCACTGTGTCGCCCGCGTCGTCGACGACGAACACGGTGCGATTGTCGGAGGTGCTGCTCATGGCATCCGCGCCCGTGCCGCCGTTCAGGGTGGTCGTGCCGCCCAGATCGCCGAACGAGAAGGATTGCGCGTTGTTGACCAGCGTGTCGTTGCCGCCGCCACCATTCAGGACGTTGTTGATGGTGCCGTAATAGCCGGTGGAGTTGTCGGTGATGACGTTCGCGCCGCTGTTGCCGGTCCCGGTCAGCGAGGCGCTGCCGTACTTGACGTAGGTCTGCAGCGTCAGGTTTTCGAGGTCGCCCGACAGCGTGTAGGAAATGCTGTTCGCGATGACGGTGTCGGTGCCCTGGCCCACGCCTTCGGTGATCTGGTCGCCGGTGTTATAAATAACGTAGGTATCATTGCCGAGCCCGCCGATCATGGTGTCGGTGCCGCCCGCGCCGCCGCCATCCAGCGTGTTGTTGCCGGTGTTGCCGGTCAGTACGTTCGAACCGCTGGTGCCGGTGCCATCGGTGTTGCCCGAACCCAACAGAATGAGGTTTTCGACTGAGATTGCACTGTTCAGGTTGTAGCTGACATCCGACCGGATTGTGTCGGTGCCGATGCCGCCGTCGATGACTTCGCTGCCTGAGTGCACGAACAGCACGTCGTTACCGCCGTTGCCGTTCAGGGTGTCGGTACCAGAGACGCCGTCAAGCGAGTTGTCGCCTGAGTTACCATTAATGATGTTATCAGCCGCGTTGCCCGTGCCGTTGAAGGCACCGGTGCCGGTAAGGTTCAGGTTTTCAAAGTTGGCGAGCAGCGTGTAGGTGAAGCCCGCATTGACCGTGTCAGTACCTTCGCCCACGGCTTCGGTAACGGTGTCGCTTGCGTTATCCATGAAATACGTATCGTTACCCAGACCGCCGACCATGGCATCGTTATCGGCGCCGCCGTCCAGCGAGTCGTTGCCATTACCGCCTACCAGCGAGTCGTTGCCCGCCGCGCCCAGCAACGTGTTGCCGAGGTTGTTGGCAGTCAGGATGTTGGCACCCGAGTTGCCGGTCGCGGTTGCGCCCGCTCCTGCTGCTGCGGAAAGGGTGAGGTTTTCAACGCCAGTGCTTTGCGAGGTGAGGCTCCAGCTCAGGTCTGCGACGATCGTATCGGATGCGCCGACAGCGCCGACGATGGTGTCGCCCGCTTGATCGACAAGGAACACCACGTTATTGCCGCCGCTGGTACCGGACATGATATCCGCGCCAGCCCCGCCATCGAGCGTGTTGGTGCCAGTCGCTTCGCTGACCAGCGTGTTTGTGAGCGCGTTGCCCGTGAGCGTCACGCCGCCGGAGCCGAAGCTGCTGATGCGACCGTTTTCGATGAAGCTACCGAGCGTCCAGTTGACGAGCGTGTTGACTTCGTCAATGCCGCCGCCTGCCGAAGTTGCATCGGTTTCTTCGACCACATCGTTCACGCTGTCGACGTAGTAAATATCACTGCCGTCGCCGCCATACATGAAATCGTCGCCGGTGCCGCCATCCATCGTGTCATTGCCCTCGCCGCCCAGCAGCGCGTCATCATCCGCGCCGCCATTCAGCACGTCGTTGCCCAAGCCTCCATCGATCAGGTCATTGCCAGCAAGACCGCTCAACGTGTCGCTGCCTTTGTCGCCAAGAATGGTGTCAGCGGTAGCGCCGCCCGAAAGAGTGTCAGCGATGATAGAGCCTTTGACGAGTGCCATGGATGTGTAGTCCTTTGTTTTGTGAAATTATGAATGGGGCGAATTTTAAAGCAGTTGAATCCTAGGCGGCAAATATACGCGGATTTCCTTGATTTGAAAATGGTTTAATCGTTATCCGGCGCACGTGTTTATGGTGAATGAAGCAATCGCGATTATTTTGATTTCCAAAACCGGCGGTGCTAATGCTGGGCGGTATATATCGTGTTCAACATCTTTGCGGCGTCCACCTTATGAATAATCTATCAGGCCTTGAGGCTCGCTATGGCGTTTGCGACCGGCTGGACGAATATAGGCTGCTGCCGGTATTCCAGAATATCACCGAGGCGCTGGGTCTGCAGATCATCGACCTGTGGCGGCGCAACCATGCGCTGCCGGCAGGCAGCGACCCTGCGCAACGCGTGCCGCAGGTCGTGCTGGCCGCGATTGATGCGGAGGATAAACTGGTGGCGGTCAGCACCGCTTATCGTGCGCCTTTTTCGCATAGCGGCCTGCAGGGAGGAGCGGAGGGCGCGTTTTATTTCTTCCGCACTTTCGTGCAGCCGGGCGACCGCCGCCACAACCTGCCCAAGAAACTGACGAATTCAACCTATGACCACCTGAAAACCCTGCCGGCGGCGGGACGGCCGCAAGGTGTCGTCATCGTCGCCGAAAACCCCAAGCTGACGAAAAAACTGCTGGAACACGAGCTGGGCCCGTTCGGCTGGATTCATATCGGTCAAGACGCGCGCGGCAAGCAGGTGTTCCGCCGCGATTTTTAAAGCGCGGCCAGGATATTGCCGTCAAGCGGCGGGTGGCTGAGCAGCCCCTTCAGGTCTTCACCGGCAAAGCCGACGGCCATCGGGCATGTCACGCCGGTCAGCACCGCGACATCATAGACTTCGCCGATGCCTTCGATATGCATCCATTCGGCGCGCTTGCCTGTTTCAAGATCGACGACATCGATGCCGCAGACAGGATCGAGCCTGGCATCACGCAGCTTGCCGTCCAGCGGCAGGCCTTCGAAATGTTTGTCGCGCGGTTTCGACAGTCCGACATAGGCGTATTTTCCGTGGAACGACAACCCGCGCAGGAAACCCGGCAGGAACGCGCGCGGCTGGAATTTCTTTGTCGCCAGATCGACCGTGCCCAGTTCGCCGGTGCCGGAATTCAGCACCCAGAGCTGCCCGTTGTGCAGGCGCGGCGAATGCGGCATCGACATGCCGTCGCATACAATTTCATTCGTCTGCACATCCATCACCATGCCGCCGCCCGCGCGGAATGCGCGCCAGCCCTGCGCCGTATCGCTGGGGCCGCACAGCGTGACATAGCGCGGTTTGCCGTTTTCCATCGCAAGACCGTTCAGGTGGCAGCGGTCTTCGCCGAAAATGCCCGAGATAAAGGGCGGTTTCCACACGGGGATAAAGCTGTCTTTCGGGCTGGTGGTGGCAAGGCAGTTGAACAGCGTGTTGACGAAAATAATCTCGCCGTTCGACAACTGTCCCACATCATGCGCGTCCAATACGCCTGTATTATATGTCGTGCGCGGGACGTAGCAGGCATCATAGGTGCTGTTGACCGTCTTGCCCTTCGGCAGCGCGTTTTCGAAGCGTTGCATCTGGTACAGCGTCGCGAGCAGCAATGTGTTGCCCGTCACATGCAGCCCCATCGCCTTTTCGAAGTTGCGCGCATGCACCATCAGCTGCCCCTGCGGCGCGCGGCCGAGCAGATAGAATTTTCCTGACTGGTAGGAGGTCAGCGCCAGCGATATGCCAAGCTTGCCCAGATGTCCGGTAAAGCCGTCCGACATCGTGAAGGAAGCCTTTGGCGCGGATTGTTCGGGCGTTGTGGCGGGCTGGGTCTGCATAAACCGTGCTTTCCTGAAAAATGGATTCCGCCGGGATTATATGCAGGTTATCGCGGGAAAACTAGCCGAGACGTTTTTTGCGCGCTTCGTCGAAACCATGCAGCCCCATATGCCATTGCAGCGCGACCACCATGCCCTTGACCGGCTGCAGCATCAGCCAGGACAACCCAACCGCGACCGGCGGCCAGACCAGCACGTGGAACAGGTACGGCGGCGAGAAATGCTTTTCCGTGAACATCACCAGCGGCACAAGAATATGGCCGAGGATGAGGATGACGATATAGGCGGGAAAATCATCGGCGCGGTGGTGGTGGAATTCCTCGCCGCAATCCGCACAACGGTCTGCCACCTTCAGGTGCGCGCGGAAAACCGAACCTTTGTTGCAGGCAGGGCATTTGCCGCGCAAGCCCCGCGCAAGCGAGGTGGTCAGAGATTGTGGGGCGGGCGTGGTCATGATGTTTCTCCTGCCGTATTATATAAGACATGGCGGCGCAATTGACAGGCGATTGCGCGGCAAAGAAGCAGCATTGATTTTAGGGAGAAAATGGAGCGGATGAAGGGATTTGAACCCTCGACCCCGACCTTGGCAAGGTCGTGCTCTACCCCTGAGCTACATCCGCATCGTGCGCCGGAGAATCCACCAGCGCGGGTACCCAAGAGAAATATGGGATTTGGGCGGCTTTGTCAAGAAATCCAAAACAGATTAATTTTGCCGATTTAGCATTTAAAATCAGTCGATTAACGCGGAAGTAAAAACCCGCCCCTGTTTCCGGGGGCGGGTTTTTTCAAAGTTTTCGCTTTAAAAACGCGGATTACGGCGTTTTCTTGGGCGGCGTCACGTTCGGCCAATTGACCTTGGCCTTGGTGTCCCGCTCCAGCGCGGTCGTGTTGTCGTTGACCGCTTTATGCGTCAGTTTGTTGAACACGCCCTTGATCGGGTTGGTGATCGCACGCGCGATGAAGCCCGGGCGGTCCGCGTCTTCGCGCAGCTTCTGGGCGGTCTGGCCCTTCAACGGCTGTTCGCGCAGCGGTTTGCCGGTCTTCAGCATGGTTTCGATGCGGGCCATGGTGCGCTTGTCATGCACGAGTTCCATGAAGTGCTTGCGTTCCAGTTCGCGCAGGTAATCCTGCGTGACCACAACGCCGGGGCCGGCAAGATCGCCGCCCGTCAACACCTTGCCGACCTTGTCGGAAACGACCACGTCATACGACGTCGCCTGACCCTTCAGGAAGAAGCCATCGACCGCCATCGACAATGCGGCGGCGCCGGATGCGCCGGGCAGCGTCATGTTGAACGGCACTTCGGGCTTGAAGTCGACGCTGAGTTCCAGCGCCTTTTTCTTGGCATCGGCCAGCAGGCGCGATTTGTTCATCGTCACGCCGTCGGTTTCGCGGAAGTAACCAAGGTCTTTCGCCTCAAACGCCGACAGGCCGACTTTCGCGGTCGAGATGGTTTCGAACACGGCGCCTACAGCCGGCATCGGGCCGCCAGGCAGGCGTTTGTTCTGTTTCGCGCGCGTCATCAGTTCGGTCGAGCCGCCCCATGCGGGGAGAAGGCCGACGCCGACTTCGACGAGGCCCGGATAGGTTTCGGCATGCGCCTGTACATGGGTGCTGTGCAGCAGGATCTCGCAGCCGCCGCCCAGCGCCTTGCCGGCAGGTGCCGACACGACGGGGAAATTGGCGTATTTGAGGCGTTTGTAGGTATCCTGCCCCATCTTCACCATTTTCTCGACCAGCCAGTATTGCTTGGCTTTCGCGGCATAAAGCGCGACGCCTATGTTTGCGCCGACGGAGAAATCATCCGCTTCGTTGTGGATGACCAGCGCCTTAAACTTGCCGCCCGGCTTGCCGCCGTTTTCGATGATGTCCGCCGCCTTGTTCATCATGCCGAGTGACATGAAATCGAGCGAGTTCATCTTCGAATGGAATTCGAGGCACATCACGCCGTCGCCGATATCCCACAGCGATGCCGACATGTTTTTCGCCACAAGGTTTTTCTTGTCGCGCTTCACGTCGGACAGCAGCAGCACGCCTTCGGGGCGTTTGACTTCCACATACTCGCCGTCTTTGTTGAGCATGTTGAGCTTGTTGTCGATATTTTTATAGAACGTCTTGCCGGCCGCTTTTTTCAGCAGTTCGGGGACGGGCTCGCCGTCTTTTTCAAGGCGCTTGATGAAGTAATCGGTGCCGAGTTTATCGAGCATCTCGAACGGGCCGTATTTCCAGTTATAGCCCAGCTTCATGCCCTGATCGACATCATAGATCGAACCTGCAACGGTGTGTGCATGGTTGAGCGAATAGACGAGCGTCTGCTTGATCACCGACCAGGCATATTCGCCGTATTTGTCGTCATGTTCGACCAATGCGCGCAAGCCGCCTTTTTTGGAGGCGTTGAGGATTTCCAGCTCGATCGGTTTCTGGCGTTCGGCGCCCTCTTTCTTTTTCGAGAAAAGTTTCAGGGGAGCGGAAAGCACGCGGCCGATGGCGGTCGATGCTTTTGCGAAAGCGGATTTCGCAGGCACGACCTTGTTCTTCGGGTGCAGTGCGCCGGTTTCAAGATCGACCGCGAAGTCGTTCTTGTTTTCGTCGCGGCGGTAGAAACCGCCCTTGCCTTTGCGGCCCGTATAGCCTTCCTTGATCATGTTGTCGATCACGGGATGCGTGCGGTTTGCTTTCACATACGCGTCTTCGGCAGGCAGCGAGCCCATCAGCGATTTCGAGATATGGGGCATCAGGTCGAGGCCGACGAGATCGACGAGGCCGAAGATGCCGGTTTTCGGCACGCCCATGGGCTTGCCGACGATGGCATCCGCTTCCTCGACCGTGATCTTGCGCGCAATCGCTTCGTTGATCGCGCTCTGGATCCAGAAGGTGCCGATACGGTTCGCGATGAAGCCGGGGGTGTCGTTGCAATGCACGACGCCCTTGCCCAGTTTTTCATCGAGGAAGCGGGTCAGGTCAGCCACCATCGCAGGGTCGTTGTGTTCCGACGTCACCAGCTCCAGCAGCGGCATATAGCGCGGCGGGTTGAAGAAGTGGGTGATGACGAAATCCTTTTTCAGCGCGTCCGACTGGTCGGCGATCAGGTCTTTCAGCGGAATCGTCGAGGTGTTGGAGGCGACGATGGAGCCGGGTTTGCGGTTCGCGTCGATTTTCTTGAAGATGTCGGATTTCACCTTGGGGTCTTCGAAGACCGCTTCGATGATGATATCGACGTCTTTCAGGCGGTCGAGGTTGTCTTCTGTGTTGCCGGGGCGGATCTTGCGCGCGTTTTTCTTGTGCATCAGGGGCGCGGGATTCGTCTTCAGCAGTTTTTCAATCGCGCCTTCGGCAATCGCCGTGCGGTTCGCGGGGTTTTTCGGATCGACGCGGTCGAGGAGTTCGACCTCGTAACCGGCATTGGCGAGGTGGGCGGCAATGCCTGCCCCCATGACGCCCGCGCCGATGACCGCTGCTTTTTTAATAGCCATGTCAGTTTCCTTTCAGAGGAAAATTAAATCAGGGTTTGGGAGCGGCGGGCGTGTATTTTTTCAACACGGTCGTGATGCCCTGCCCCGCGCCGATGCACTGGGTGGAAATCGCATAGTCGCCGTCTTTGCCGTTATCATGCAGCAGCTGCGCCGCCTTGCCGGTGATACGTGCGCCGGTCGCGCCCAGCGGATGGCCGAGAGCGATGGCACCGCCATGCACGTTGAGCTTTTCATCCGCAATGCCAAGTTCGCGCTGGCAGGCGATCGACTGGCTGGCGAAGGCTTCGTTCATTTCAACGAATTTCACCTGGCTCATGTCGATGCCGGCTTTTGCCATGGCTTTTTGCGTCGCCGGAATGGGGCCAAGGCCCATGACTTCGGGATCAAGGCCGACAACCGCGAATGATTTCACTTCGGCGAGGATCTCAAGGCCGTGCTTCAGCGCGAATTCTTCGGAGCAAACCAGAACCGCGGCCGCGCCATCGGTGATGGGCGATGCGGTTGCAGCGGTCACGGTGCCTTCGCGCATGAAAGCGGGTTTCAGTTTCGCCAAACCTTCGGCGGTCGATTCCGGACGGGGGCAGCCGTCTTCGGACACGATCTTGCCCTTGGGCGTTTTGATATTCACGATTTCGCCGTCGGTCAGGCCGGCCTGTTTTGCGGCAGCTGCCTTGAACTGGGATTTCAGGGAGAATTCTTCCTGTTCCGCGCGGGTCACGTTTTTGCGCGACGCGACGTTTTCGGCGGTTTCGCCCATGCCCATATAGGCACCGGGAACGTTTTTATAAAGCTGGGGGTTCGGCGACGGGTTGAAGCCGCCCATCGGCACGCTGGTCATGCTCTCGACGCCCGCTGCGATCACCGCATCGGCCATGCCCATGGAAATCGCGCCGGCCGCGTCGTGGATCGCCTGCATCGACGATCCGCAGAAACGGTTGATGGTCACGCCGCCGATTTCGGTGGGAAGGCCCGCTTGCAGCACCACAAGGCGCGCCATGTTGAGGCCCTGTTCGCCTTCGGGCATCGCGCAGCCCAGTTTCAGGTCATCGACCAGTTTGGGATCGACGCCGGTTTTTGCGATCAGGCCGGAAACGGTCTGTGCCATCAGGTCGTCGGCGCGCACGCCGGCAAGCTCGCCCTTGTTGGCGGGCGTAAAGGGAGAGCGGACGTAACCTGCGATTACAACTTTTTTAGATTCAGTCATTTCCATGGCCTCGTTTGTTAAAAACGCGTTGAATTTGGCCACACCCCGGTACAGCGTTTTGCTTCAGGCTTGAGCCCAGAATGCAGTCGCCTTTTTTTGTATTCCACGGAGTATGAAACAATGAGTCCTTGACGTAAAGCTGCAAAAGAACAAAGGCGTAAAGATTCTTTACATGGCGGATTACAAAGAAATTCGGCGGATATGTTTTCATATCCGCCGAATAATATTTCAATACTTATGAATATTGCGGTTTAGTCTTTTTTCTTGGCCGCAATCTTCTTGGCTCCATCCTTGCCGCCCTTTTCATCGTGCTTGGTCTTGATGAAGGAAAAGACCCCGCCCGCAACCAGCGTGCCGACGGTCAGCAGCAGCGAAACCCAGGGCGGCATATGGAAGGCATAGCCGGCAATCGTATTGGCGAGTTCGGGGTTGGAACCCTGCAGCCATGCCGCGATTTCTTCCGGCCCCTTGCCGATCAGCACCTTCAGGCCGATGAACACCAGCACCAGCGACAGCGCGAATTTGAGGTACTGGAAACGGTCGAGCATCGCAGACAGCGCGAAATAAAGCGCGCGCAGGCCCATGATGGCAAACAGGTTGCTGGTATAGACGATGAAGGGGTCTTGCGTGATCGCCAGGATCGCGGGGATGGAATCGACCGCGAAGATGACATCGACCACCTCGACCACACACAGCGCCAGCAGCAGCGGCGTTGCGAACAGTACCATCTTGCCGGATTTGTCCTTTTTGCGGACGGTGAAATCGTGGCCGTGGTATTCGTCGGTCACGCGCAGGTTTTTCTTGAAGAACTTCACGACCTTGTTGTCGGACAGGTCGTGTTCGTCATCCTCGTCGTCCATGACCAGCATTTTCGCGCCTGTATAGACGAGGAACAGGGCGAACAGCAGCAGCACCCATTCGAATTCCTGCACGATCGCCGAGCCTGCACCGATCATCAACCCGCGCATGACGATCACGCCCATGATCCCCCAGAACAGTACGCGGTGCTGGTATTGCTTGGGCACGGCAAAGTAGCTGAGGACAAGCGAGATGACGAAGATGTTGTCCATCGACAGCGACAGTTCCACCAGATAGCCCGTGACGAACAGGCCGGCATTGACCGCGCCGCCCGTGGGCAACAGCCAGATCAGCCCGCCGAAAAGAAGCGCGATCAGGCCGTAAAGCGCTGAAAGACGCAGGCTTTCCCTGGCCCCGAACACATGGTCCTTTTTGTTGACCACGTTCAGGTCAAACACCAGCACGCCCAGGAAAATAGCGAAGAAAACGCCCCAGACCCAAAGCGGTTGGCTGCCCAGAAGCACAAGATTGTTTTCCATTGATTGTCCTTGAATAAAAGGTTGCAGGATGCGTGGTTTGGAAGCGGTTTAGAAAATGCCGAAGACTTCCATCAGCAGCGGAATGAAATATTCCTTCATGCCGATGATCACCAGCAGGATGCCGATCGGCGTGCCCCAGACGGTGCGGAAAGGATTCATGCCGGCCGCATCGAGCGATTTTTGCACGACCAGCGCGACGAAGGGAACGACACCCGCCGCCAGCAGCAGCATAACGGCGCGGAAAGCGATCAGCAGCCCGTAATCAAGGACCTCGGTACCCGTGACATTGATATTTCCAGCCTTGAACAACAACCGGTCGAGTTCGTCCCAGCCGAGGCGAAGCCCGAGGCTCTGGCCGCTCGAGATATATTTCTGGCTGACCATCCAGCTGACCGCATAGGCCATGACGTAAATCGTGATAACGGAAACGGCGACGCTGGTTTCCTTGCCTTCTTTTTTCGACAGGACGGCACCGCCGCCTTTGGCGGCGATTTCCTGCGCAAGGCGGATTTTTTCGCGTGCGCCGACTTTCGCGGCCTTGATCTTGCTTTTCTCGCCGAAGCCAAACATCGCTAACCCCTTGTCCAATTCCCTCAGGGGTTATTTTAGCCAAGCTTCGCAGCAAAGATAAAGAGAGAAATCAGGCCTTTACGATATTGTCGCGGTTTGTTGCGCCGTTCAGGGCGTTGCGGGTGTCGATCACCAGCTTGGCATTTGCCGCGACCATCCCATAATCAACCCCGTCATGGTCGGTCACGATCACGACAGCGTCATAACCCGCCACCATCGCAGGCGACAGGGCGACCGATGCCATGCCCGTGTAATGCGCGTGTTCGCGGGTCGGCGGCACGACATCGACATGCGGGTCATGGAAGTCGATTTGCGCGCGGCGCGCGGTCAAGAGGTCCATCACGGCAAAAGCGGGGCTCTCGCGAATATCTGCGACGTTCTTTTTATAAGCCATGCCGAGGATGAGGATTTTCGACGCGCTCATCGATTTGCCAAAGCGTTCGTCCAGCGCCTCTACCAGACGGTTGACGACAAAGCGCGGCATGGCAAGGTTGATCTCTCCCGCGAGCTCGATGAATTTCGTGGTGATGCCGTATTCGCGCGCCTTCCATGTCAGGTAAAACGGGTCGATCGGAATGCAATGCCCGCCAAGACCGGGACCGGGATAGAAAGCCATATAGCCGAAGGGTTTGGTTTTGGCAGCATCAATCACTTCCCAGATGTCGATGCCCATCGCGTCGTAGATGACTTTCAATTCGTTGACCAGCGCGATGTTGACGGAACGGAACACGTTTTCGGTCAGCTTGACGGCTTCGGCCGTCGCGGTCGATGACACGGCGACGGTTTTCGCCAGAAACTGGTCATACATCGTCTGCGCCAGTTTCAGCGCGGGCGCACCATCCCCGCCAATGATTTTCGGGATGATGGCGGTGTGGAATTTCGCGTTGCCCGGATCTTCGCGTTCCGGCGAGAAGGCGAGGAAGAAATCGACACCGGATTTCAGGCCGGTCGCTTCTTCCAGAATCGGCGCCATCAAATCGCTGGTCGTGCCGGGATAGGTCGTGGATTCCAGCACGATCAGCTGGCCGCGCTTCAAATACTTCGCAACCGTTTCGACCGTCTTCACGACATAGGTCATGTCGGGTTCGCGGTTTTTGTTGAGCGGCGTGGGTACGCAGAGAATAACCGCATCGACCTCGGACAGTTTCGAGAAATCAGAAGTGGGCGACAACAGGCCGGATTTCACGAAGTCGGAAACCCTGTCGTTGTGGATATTCCCGATATAGGATTCGCCGGCGCGCAGTTTCCTGATCTTGCTTTCGTCGATGTCGAAACCGACGGCGTGGAAATCCTTGGTGCAAATGGCGCAGGCGAGCGGCAGGCCGACATAGCCCAAACCGATGATGCCGATCTTCGCCGTCTTGTTCGTGAATTTGGCGCAGAGCGCATCGACATCGATCGACGGTTTGACGGGTTGGAGCGGGGCGCGTTGTGCGGTCATGGCAATCATCCAAAAGGTTAAAAACCGCGTCTTTTTTAACATATTGAATGGCTTGCGCCAAAGAATAAAACCGGATTTGAAGGTTTTGTTGACATAATAGCGTCTTTTCGGTATCTTATCCGGATGAAAAACGCCATTCAGACGCTCAAATCCGGCCTGCGCAACACCTTCAACTATGTCGTTCATGGTGAAGGCACCGATGCGCGCGCCCGCAAGCCCGAGGCGATTGCCGCGCTTGTCGCCCTTTCCATTCCCGCTTTCGAGGCTTCGGCCGGTGAAGGGTATGTGAAGAAACTGGAAGGCGTTTTGAAGGAAATGCGCACGAAGGATATCGAGACGCTGGCGCAGAACAATATCGCTGTCGGTTTCGACGCCCGCATCGCGGAGCAGAACCGCAAATCGGAGCAAAAGCCGATCAACGCGACCTTCTACAGCCGTGGCAAGGACGGCGGCACGCTGGCCCTGCCCGATTTCGGCGAAAAATACGCGCCTTACAGCGCAAAAGAATCGCTGGAGAGCATGGCGCGCAAACTGCGCGACGGCGATACCTTCCCCGCAGGGCAGACGCTGTATGCCGGTACGCTGACCGCTGCCGCGATGCGCAGCGTCACGACGTATACGGCATGGTTCGTGCCCGAACGCTTCCCGGAAAAAACGCTGAAAGCAAATCCCGCGCTTCAGCAGCCGCCGAAGCCGCGCGCTTAATCATCATATTTTTTAGCTATTACCGCTGGCCCGGACGCTTGATCCGCGAGTCACCCTGACCGCCGCCGCGATTGCCGCCACGGTTGCCGCCACGGTTGTTGTTGCGGTTATAGGGCTTCTTGTACTGGTCGTCGTTTGCGGGCGGGCGGTTGGCGCGCGCGGCTGCGTCTTCGGCCTTCAGTTTCGTGGCAAGCTTGTTGAAATCCGTGTCCAGCTGGCGGAACACACTCACCATTTCGGCCGCTTCCGGCACGGGCAGTGCCGCGACATCGGCACGCAGGTTTTTCACTTCATCGCCCTGATACAGGCGCAGCAGGTCCCAGAACGCATCGCGTTCGCGGGGCTGCGCGGTCGATTTCGACACCTTGCGATAGAGCGACGCAAAGCTGTCGGTCAGGTCCTTGATCGCCGGGCGGACAAGGCCGTTGACGAGTATGTCGGATTCACGGTCCTTGGAAACCGCGTCATTGAACGATTTACGCAAGCCGCCCTTTTTCTGGCGCACTTGCGTCTCGGCCAGTTCGGCGACGGTGGTCTGTTCGGCTTCAGCCGTTTCGATCATGCCGCGCACCAGCGGGCGCATGCCGTTCAGCTGTTTCAGTTCGGAAATTTCACGCGCCATGGTGGTCGCGGAATATTGCGCATGATAGCTGAGCAGCGGTTTTTCCTGCAGGCCTTTCAGCTTGCTGTTCGCGGGCTGCGGCTGCGCCACGAAACCATGATGGATGTCATTGCGCTCGGGCGCCATCATGAGGATCCATTTGCCTTTGCCAAACGGCATGTCGGATGCGACCTGCAAATCATTCAGCTTGTTCTTGTATTCATGCACCTGTTCCGGCAGCAGCACGAAATTGCCAAGGTGGTTGACGTTATAGGTGACCCGATTGCCGTTATCGGGATCGGGCGATTTGGTTTTGCCCATCATGCCCGAACCGGCGCGCTCCACGATATGATCGACGTTCAAGCGATAGAAAGTATCGTTGCCGTCGGACGGATCAAGCCCGCCCTTCATGCGTTCGATACCCGCTTCGGGAATGCCCAGCGCGCGCAGGTCGTCGGCATAATTGTCGCCGAGGAATTTCAGGAAGCGCGGGCGGACCGAGTAGGAATATTCGTCCTTGATCGCGTTGTTTTCGTCGGTCGTGATGCGCGAATAGAAAGTCGGCACCAGCTTGAAGCCGTTCGGCACATCGGCGATCAATTCTTCGAACAGCTGCTGGTTTTCTTTCGCCAGCTTGACGTCTTTCTTGCGCATTTCAATCGTGCGCTCGTTTTCGGGGTCGGCGGCATCGAGCCAGGCTTCGGTCGCGAAGACTTCCTTGGCAAGGCGCAATCTGGTTTTGTCGATAAGGTCTTGGGCGGTGGGGGCCGCGGGAATAGGCGTCTTTTGTTCGCCGAAGCCCGGCGCGCCTGTGATTTCGGTGATTGTCTCGGCTGAAACGCGTTTCGCCAAATCCCGTACTCCCGCAAAAGAGTTATGTAAGTTGTGAACAGAAGATAACAGATATTTTGACGAATACAATCTGGAAACGCGTGATTTTGGAAATTTTATGGCTCAAAACGGCCTGTAAAGACGCTTTTCGTGCGAAGCGTTCGCAAACAGCCGATGCTGCAAAGCAGCAGTCAGGCAGGCGCGAAAAGTGATTCGTGATCAGCCGAAGGTCTTTTCCCAGTTCGCCTTCAGCGCGCGGTCGACATCCTGCATCGCAACCTTGATGCCCAGCTGAGCGAGCGAGGTGACACCGTGTTCGGTGATGCCGCAAGGCACGATGCCGTTGTAGTGCGAAAGGTCGGGATTCACGTTCAGCGCGATGCCGTGATAGCTGACCCATTTGCGCACACGCACGCCGATGGCGGCGATTTTTGCTTCCCCCTTGCCGCCATGGTTCTTCATGTTGATCCAGACGCCGATGCGACCGTCGCGGCGTTCGCCCGCGACATCCCACGTCTTCAGCGTGTCGATCATCCAGCCTTCCAGCTTATGGATGTAATCACGCAGGTCGGGATTGCGTTTCTGCAGGTCGAGCATCACATAGGCGATGCGCTGGCCGGGGCCGTGATAAGTGTATTCGCCGCCGCGACCCGCACTGTAAACGGGGAAGCGCGGGTTCAGCATATCGGTCTGCTTCGCACTCGTGCCTGCCGTGTAAACGGGCGGGTGTTCCAGCAGCCAGACGAGTTCGTTTTCTGCCTTGTCGCGGATCAGTCCCGCTTTCGCTTCCATGAACGCAAGTGCGCGGTCATAGGCGACGGAACGGTCCTCGGACTGCCAATCAACCTTGAAAACGGGTTTTTTGGGTGCGGTTGTTTTGGTCGCCGCTTTTTGTGCGATCGCCATTTTAAAATCTCTTTCAGTACTAAAATTGATGCCTATAACATAATCCAAGCCCCAATTCTTGGGAAGGGCTCTTGACTCGAGGGGGCGGGCTATTTACAAAAAATACTGTTCCATTTCGTTAAATTGCAGGTTTTTTACAATATTCTGTAAAACCTTGCGCCTTGCGCCGGAGGAAATTCATGTTCAGAAAAATCTTCAACAAGGCCGCCGATTCCTTTGACCAGGTCGACCAGATGGTGACACGCAAGCTGCCCATCCCGGATCTGGAGAATACCGACAAAAGCATCCAGTTCACTGCTACCCGCGGCAAATACGGCCATTGGACGATCACCAGCAAGCATAACCTGCGCAACGTGACCTATGGCCTGCAGCAGGTCAGCCATGCCTATCAGGCAGCCTGCGAGAAACATGCCGGCCGCAAGCCCGGCAACGATATGGAGATGAATTTCGACACCGCCTACCTGATTCTCAAGGACATGGAAGAATCGCTGCTGAAATACCGCGCGACCCCGCCCGGCGAGGAACCAAAACACCATTTCATGGCCGCGTACCGCCTGCTGCCGGAGAAATTCCGCGAAGGGCTGGATGACCTCTATTTCTCCCGTACCGAGAAAAAAGGCCAGATTCTGACCGCAAAATCAGTTGCGCCCGTGGCACAGCCCGCCGCCCGGCCGAAAAACGACCCCCGCAGCCCCGCACGCCCGAATTAACCATTCAAAGCTGCACTTGACGCTCGATAGGCCTATCTGATATTGCAATACGGTAATTTCGCGGTCGTGGCGGAATTGGTAGACGCACTACCTTGAGGTGGTAGCGGGGCGACCCGTGAAAGTTCGAGTCTTTTCGACCGCACCATATCCCCCTGAGGCCCGCTTCGGCAGGCCGGGGGGATTTTCTTTTCAGGGCCCTGCTTTCAATCCCTTTCTTATCAAAACCATGCTAACCTTTCTTCGGGGTTTGGCATCCGCCGTCACCCCCTTCCCGGGAGATCATCTATGGTTCTAAAAAAAGACAAACTGTATCAGGACGCGCTGGATTACCACCGCAACCCGAACGGTGCCGGCAAGATATCGATCACGCCGACCAAGAACCTTGTCTCGCAGCGCGACCTGTCTCTTGCCTACTCTCCGGGTGTTGCCGCCCCCTGTCTTGAAATCGCGGCCGATCCGTCCACCGCGCCGCTTTACACCGCGCGCGGCAACCTTGTCGCCGTCATCACAAACGGCACCGCCGTCCTTGGCCTTGGCGATATCGGCCCCTTGGCTGCCAAGCCCGTCATGGAGGGCAAGGCCGTCCTGTTCAAGAAATTCGCCGGCATCGACGCGATCGACATCGAGATCGATTCCAAAAACACCGACCAGCTGGTCGAAATCATTGCCGCGCTGGAGCCCAGCTTCGGCGGTGTAAACCTTGAAGACATCAAATCGCCCGAATGTTTCGAGATCGAGCGCCGCCTGAAGGAACGCATGAAGATTCCCGTGTTCCATGACGACCAGCACGGCACGGCGATCATCGTGGGCGCGGCCTTCGTCAACTGGCTGAAGCTGGCGAAGCGCAACATGAAGGATGTGAAGCTTGTCACGTCGGGCGCAGGCGCGGCGGCGATGGCTTGCGTGCATCTGCTGGTCGCGCTGGGCCTGCCCAAGAAAAACATCATCCTGACCGACCGCGAAGGCGTGGTCTGGAAAGGCCGCAACAGCCATATGGACGAGGAAAAGAAACAATACGCGGTCGACACCAAGGCGCGCACGCTCGCCGAGGTCATCAAGGGCGCGGATGTGTTTCTGGGTCTTTCAGCCCCCGGCGTTTTGACGGGCGCGATGGTGAAGACGATGGCGGATGCGCCGCTGATCATGGCGCTTGCGAACCCGACCCCCGAAATCATGCCCGAAGAAGCGCGCGTGGCGAAGCCGAATGCGGTGATCTGCACGGGCCGTTCCGACTACACCAACCAGGCGAATAACGCGCTTTGTTTCCCCTTCATCTTCCGCGGCGCGCTGGATGTGGGCGCGACGACGATCAACGAGGCGATGAAGCTTGCCTGCGTCAAGGCGATTGCCGAACTGGCGCATGAGGAACCGACGGCGGAGGTTGCCGCGCTGTACGGGGATATCCCGCTCAGCTTCGGCCCCGAATACCTGATTCCAAAACCGTTTGATACCCGCCTGATTTTGAAACTGCCGCCGGCGGTTGCCAAGGCCGCCATGGATTCCGGTGTCGCCACGCGCCCGATTGCCGATTTCGACGCGTATCACGAAAGCCTGCTGAAATACGTTTTCAAATCCGGCCAGCTGATGCGCCCGATTTACGACCGCGCCGCCAACAACCCGAAACGCATCGCCTTCGCCGAAGGAGAGGAAACCCGCGTGCTGCATGCGGTGCAGACGATTGTAGACGAGGAACTGGCGAAGCCCATCCTGATCGGCCGCGAGGATGTGATCCTGAGCCGCATCAAAAAACTCGGCCTGCGCCTGAAAAAGAATGTGAATTTCGAGCTGGTCAATCCGGAGATGGATCCGCGCTATAACGATTACTGGGGCACTTACCACAAAATTATGCAGCGCAAGGGCGTAACCCCCGCGATTGCCAAGCAAATGGTGCGCACGCGTAATTCCGTGATCGCCGCCCTGATGGTGCATAAGGACGAAGCCGATGCGCTGATCTGCGGCACGATCGGCCGTTACGACCGCCATTACAAATATGTCACCGACGTGCTGGGGCAGCCGACGAATGACAAAACCTATGCGTCGCTGGCGGTCATGATCATCAACAAGGGCACGTTCTTCCTGTGCGACCCCTTCGTCAACCCGAACCCGACAGCCGAGCAGCTGTGCGAGATGACGCTGATGGCGGCAGAAGAAGTGCGCCGTTTCGGTTTGGTGCCCAAGGTTGCACTGTTGTCGCATTCCGATTTCGGCAGCGTGGAGCGGCCCGAGACGATCAAGATGCGTGATGCGACACAGCTGATCCGCGAACGCGCACCGGAGCTGGAGGTCGAAGGCGAAATGACCGGCTCCGCCGCGCTCGACGAAGGCATCCGCGAAATGATGTTCCCGAATACAGAGCTGAAGGGGCAGGCGAACCTGCTGATCATGCCCAATATCGACGCCGCCAACATCGTGTTCCACATGATGAAGACGCTGTCGGACGGCATCGCGGTCGGCCCGCTGCTGCTGGGCACGACGAAGCCCGCGCATATCCTGATCCCGTCGGTCACCTCGCGCGGGATCGTAAACGCGGCGGCCTATGCCTCGGCCTGCGCGGATGTGACCGTGGAGAAGCAGATTGCCCGGTCGCGCAGCGTGAAAAAGCCGGGCAAGGCAAAAGCCAAGCCGAAAGAAAAGTCCAAGCCCGCAGCCAAGCGCAAGCGCGGCTAACAGGATGGAAGAGGAAAAGGAAAAAGAAGGGCTGGAGATCGAAGAAGCCCCCGAACAGCAGGCGGCGCCGGATGACGAGCATCAGGTCGGCCTGTCTGATGCCTTCATTTCCGAGATCCTCGAACTGCTTGACCAGCAATACACCGACCGCATCCAGGAACTGTGCCGCGACCTGTCGGCGCCGGATGCCGCCGAACTGCTGATCAAGGTATCGCCGTCATCGCGCCACCAGCTGGTCGAAATCCTGGAAACCGTCATCCAGCCGGAAACCTTTTCCTATCTCGATCACGAGATGCTGAACGATTTACTGGAACATATGTCGGGCGCGCATGTGGCCGCGATCGTAAACGAGCTGGAATCGGACGACGCGCTGCGCCTGATCGACGATCTGGACGAAGAACGCCGCCACGAAATCATGCGCCACCTCTCGCGCAAGGTGCGCGCGGGCGTCGAGGAGGGCTTGACCTTCCCCGAGGATTCCGCCGGCCGTATGATGCAGCGCGAATTCGTCGCGATCCCGCAGTTCTGGACTGTCGGGAAGATTGTCGATTACCTGCGCGCGGCATCCGACGCGCTGCCCGATAAATTTTACGACATCTTCATCGTCGATCCGATGCACCGTTTCGTGGGCGCTGTCACGCTGTCGTCTGTTCTTTGCGCACAACGCGCGGTCAAGGTGGACACGCTGGTCAGCGACGAACACGTGACCGTGCCGGTCGATATGGACCGCGAACAGGTGGCGTTCCAGTTCCGCCGCAAGGATTTGCTGTCGGCGCCCGTCGTGGATGGCGACAACCGGCTGATCGGGGTGATTACCGTCGACGATATCGTCGACGTGATCGACGAAGTGGCGGAGGAAGACTTCCTGAAATTCGGGGGTGTCTCTGACAGCGACATCACGCGATCTCTTTACTCCACCGCCAAGTCGCGCTCCACATGGCTGATCGTCAACCTCTGCACTGCTTTTATCGCGGCTTCGGTCATCGGCGTTTTTGAAAAATCGATCGAAAAAGTCGTCGCACTCGCGATCCTGATGCCGATTGTCGCCTCGATGGGCGGCAATGCCGGCACGCAGGCGCTGACCGTCATGATTCGCGCACTCGCCACCAAGGAAGTATCCGCCGCCAACGCGTGGCGCGTGATCGGCAAAGAATGCATGGTCGGGCTTTTGAACGGCGGGCTGTTTGCCCTGCTGCTGGGCGGCCTTGTCGCATGGTGGTTCGGCAGTCTTGTGCTGGGCGGCGTTATTTCGGCTGCGCTGATTCTCAACCTCTTTGTCGCAGGGCTGTTCGGGGCGGTCATTCCGGTCACGCTTTCCCGATTTGGCCTTGATCCCGCGCCAGCGGCGGGGGTATTGCTGACCACCGTCACCGATGTTGTTGGTTTCATGGCCTTTTTAGGATTGGCGACCTTATTTCTGCTCTAGAAAATCGGTTTGCATAATGTATCGTGTCGTCCTATAGTCTTGGGATGCAAGACGATGTCAAAACATTCCTGATGTTCTGCGAAACGAACGATTACCGCATGATGGCGCTGGAGCTGGCCGCCAATCCGGCGCTCGTGAACGCGAAGGACGAACACGGCACTCCCGCCCTGCATCTTGCTGTGCAATGGGCGAATCTCGAAGCGATCGAGGAACTGCTGAAACACGACGTGGATGTGACCGCCCGCGACGAACATGGCGAGAAAGCCGCCGACATCGCCATCCGCCTGAATTTCGATTCCATCACGCGCCAGCTGAACGCGCGCGAAGCCGAAAAAGAGCTCTATGCCCGCACCACCGGTTTCAGGAAAGATTTCGAGGAAGCGATCAGCGGCTTTGAAAAAGGCGCGCCCGCGATGTCCGTCCCCAAGCACAATTACAAATGGAAGCGATGATTCCGTAAATCATTCGCCTGTCGCGCATTTGCCGCGATTTAGCTATGGTAGCCCGAAGGAAAAATCATGACGCAGCCCGCAAGAAAAGAGACCCCCATGTCCAAGGAAAGCTACACGCCCAAGGCCCTCGATTATCCCTCGCTGAGATTCGATCTGGGCGAAAATGCGGAGATGCTGCGTGAAACCGTGCGCAGCTTCGCGCAGGAAAAAATCGCGCACCGCGCGGCGGATATCGACCACAAAAACGAATTCCCGAACGAGCTGTGGCCGGAATTCGGCAGCTTGGGCCTGCTGGGCATCACCGTCGAGCCGGAATACGGCGGATCGGGCATGGGATATATCGAGCATATCATCGCGATGGAGGAAATCTCCCGCGCATCCGCATCGGTCGGCCTTTCCTACGGCGCGTTTTCGAACCTTTGCGTCAACCAGATCAAGCTCAACGGATCGGAAGCGCAGAAGAAAAAATACCTGCCCGACCTGTGCGCCGGCCGCAAGATCGGCGCGCTGGCGATGTCGGAGCCGGGTGCGGGTTCCGACGTGGTCTCCATGAAACTGAAGGCCGAGAAAAAGGGCGACCGTTACATCCTGAACGGCACCAAGATGTGGATCACCAACGGCCCCGATGCGCATACGCTGGTCGTCTATGCGAAAACCGACCCCGCCGCCGGATCGAAAGGCATGACCGCCTTTATCATCGAAAAAGGCTTCAAGGGTTTTTCGACGGCGCAGAAGCTGGATAAACTCGGCATGCGCGGATCGAATACCTGCGAGCTGGTGTTCCAGGATTGCGAAGTGCCTGAAGAAAACGTGCTGAATGCCGTCGGCAAGGGCGTGAACGTGCTGATGAGCGGCCTTGATTACGAGCGCGCTGTTCTGTCGGGCGGTCCCTTGGGCATCATGCAGGCCTGCATGGATGTCGTGCTGCCCTATGTGCATGAGCGCAAGCAGTTCGGCCAGAGCATCGGTGAATTCCAGCTGATGCAGGGTAAGGTCGCCGATATGTATGTCGCGCTGAACACCGCCCGCGCCTATGTTTACGCGGTGGGTCAGGCTTGCGACCGCAAGGAAATCACCCGCAAGGACGCGGCCGGCGCAATCCTGTATTCCGCCGAAAAAGCCACATGGATGGCGCTGGAAGCCATCCAGACGCTGGGCGGCAACGGTTATATCAACGATTACCCGACCGGCCGTTTGCTGCGCGACGCCAAGCTGTATGAAATCGGCGCTGGTACAAGCGAGATCCGCCGCATGCTGATCGGCCGCGAGCTGTTCAAAGAAACCGCGTGACCGCAAAAAACATCATCATTGCCGCTGCAATCGCGCTTGCGCTGCTGGCAGGCGGCGTGATGATGTACCGCCACACGGAAAATTCCGCGCCACAGCTGTCCGAAACGCCGCCGACACCGGAACGCCCGCCTTCCGCGCCGCCGGTGCTGCAGACACCGCCGAAATTATGGCGGCTGGCCAATGATGTGGAATGCCTGAAGGCCGAAGCCCTGCGCTTTGAGAAAGCAACTGTTGCGGATTACGGTGCATGGAAACCCATCGGCGTGCTGCTGACCAACAGCTGCGAAACGCCGCAGGTGTTGAGCGACATCAAACATTCCCTGACCGCGCTGGAATATGTGTCATCGCGTCTGCCAGTGAAAATCGCGCTGCTGGGCGCGGATGACACCGCAGCTGCGAAAATCGTCACGCTTTCGCGCGGCGGCGAGCATTGCGAGACGATGACGGCGCTGCCCGACAAATGCAGGTTATTGCCCATCGCGCCGAAACAGCGCGTCTTTATCGCTCTGCCCGACCAATCATGGTTTTCGCTGAAGCTGCAAGGTGACAACAAAATCACGGGATTTTCCGGCCTGCCACAAGACCCCACCCAGCCGCGCCCCGTGCCGAAAATGCCTGATATGGGTTTCAAGCTGAAGGGCGTAGGCAAGCCTTAAATGCCGAGCGCGTTGCGAAGCCGTTTGAAAAAGGTCGGCTTCGGTTTTTGATAGCCCGCTTTTTTATTAAAGCTGTCGGTCAGGCTTTGGGTACGTTCCAGTATCGTATCACGCACGCGCTGGAATTCTTCTTCCTTCAGCGCTGCCGCCTTTGTCACCGTATCCTCGATCAGCGCCAGCGTTGCGCGCGCGTCGTCCGGCTGTTTTTCGAGGAACAGCCGGGCAAGATCGTTTACGGCAGGCACGGAATCATTCGCGGCAAAATAAGTGCCGGACAGTTTTTCGGACGGGATAAACGGCGGCGCCTTGCCGGCCTCCGCCACAATCTTGCGGAACTGACCGGCCGAGGCGGCCTTGTTGAAAATCGTGTTGTGGCGTTCAAAATATTTCGCGCTGTAACGCGGCAATCCGTTTTCCATGATTTCGGTGAACAGCGCGCGGGCAAAATGCCGTTCGTCGGGGAACGATTCGGGCGGCGAGTTTTTCAGGAAGTTGCGGATGCACCCGCGCGCCCCGCCGCCCGTTACCATCATCGCGTTGATATATTCGGGATTTCCTTTTTTCGCCTCGCGCAGCGCCATCAATGTTTGCGCGGTGAAGGCATCGGCCTCGATCATCATGCCGATGACATGTTCGTCCTGCGCGTTATGCAGCTTTCCAACGGCGGATTTCATGTCGCCGCGGTCGATATGCTGCTGCATATGGCGCAGTTCGTGCCACAGCGTCGTTGTCATGCGTGCGATGTCGCCGCGGTTGGCGACGCGGATGACGGCACCCGCAGACCCGCGCGAGAAGCGCCCCTGCACGTCGTCGATGCGCCCGGGGCGCACCACATAGATTTTGACGCCGTGTTTTTTGGCGGATTTCAGCAGGTCGGCACCGCCCGGCATAGCAGCCACACGCGCCATGATATCGGCGCGCGCCCCGCGATGCGTGCCATGTTTCCACTGCACATAGCGGTCATCGGCGGTTGCCAATAACAGCGTCACACGCTTGCGCGCATCTTGCAGCCACTTTTTGGGGGGCGCTGGATTCGTCATAACCGTTTCATCGTTGAATATGAAACAAGGTTAACCGCGCTGGCTGCGCTAATCAAGCCAGAGAATCAAATCAGGCTTTTTTGCTGTGCGAGAGCGTTGCCGCAACCCCGAGCGCCGCGACGGACTGCTCCACGATATGCTGGGCGTTCAGTTCTGCCGTATCGTATTGTTTTTGCGGCGCGTCATGGTCCAGCCATGTATCGGGCAGCGTCATGGTACGGATTTTCAGGCCGCGATCCAGCGCGCCCTTGGATGCCAAAAACTGCAGCACGAATGCGCCGAAGCCGCCGTTCGAGCCTTCTTCGACCGTGATCAGCACTTCGTGGTTTTGGGCGAGATTCATCACCAGTTCTTCGTCAAGCGGCTTGGCGAAGCGCGCATCGGCGACGGTGGCGGAAAGACCCATCGCGGCCAGCTGTTCCGCCGCCTTCAGGGATTCCTGCAGGCGCGTGCCATAGCTGAGGATCGCAATCGTCGTGCCTTCGCGCACAACACGACCCTTGCCGATTTGCAGCACTTCGCCTGGTTTCAATTCCAGACCCCAGCCTTCGCCGCGCGGATAACGATAGGCGATCGGGCCGCTGTCGTAAGCGGCGGCGGTTGCCGTCATATGCAGCAATTCCTGTTCATCGGCGGGCGCCATCAGCACGAAATTGGGCAGGCAGCCAAGGAAGGCAATATCGAAGGACCCCGCATGTGTCGCGCCATCTGCGCCCACCAGCCCTGCGCGGTCCATCGCAAAGCGCACGGGCAGGTTTTGAATCGCCACATCATGCACGACCTGATCGTAGCCGCGCTGCAGGAAGGTGGAATAAATGACGACAAAGGGTTTGTACCCTTCGGTCGCAAGGCCTGCCGCGAAGGTCACGGCATGCTGTTCGGCAATGCCCACATCGAAGGTGCGCTTGGGGAATTCTTTCTCAAACAGGTCAAGGCCGGTGCCGGACGGCATGGCGGCGGTGATGGCAACGATTTTTGAATCCTTGCGCGCCTCGGCAATCAAACCATCGGCAAACACGCGGGTATAGGTCGGCACATTCGATTTGCTTTTCGCCTGCGCGCCGGTCAGCACGTCGAATTTGGCAACACCGTGCATTTTATCGGCGGCGGTTTCGGCGGGTGCGTAACCCTTGCCCTTTTGAGTCACCACATGGATCAGGATGGGGCCGTCATGGATCGTGTCTCGCACGTTTTCCAGCACAGGCAGCAGGTGTTCAAGGTTGTGACCGTCGATCGGGCCCACGTAATAGAAACCCAACTCTTCGAACATCGTGCCACCGGTCACCATGCCGCGCGCATATTCTTCGGCGCGTTGCGCGGCCTTTTGCAGGGGGGCGGGCAGTTTCTCGGAAAACTTCTTGCCGATTTCACGGATGCTCAAATATGGCTTCGACGAAATAAGGCGCGACAGGTACGCGCTCATCGCGCCTACGGGCGGCGCAATCGACATATCGTTGTCGTTCAGGATCACGATCAACTTGCTGTTCATCGCGCCCGCGTTGTTCATCGCTTCGTATGCCATGCCTGCCGACATCGCGCCGTCGCCGATCACAGCGATGATTTTATTGTCGCCTTTGTCGAGGTCGCGGGCGACAGCCATGCCGAGGCCGGCGGAGATAGAGGTGGAGCTATGTGCTGCGCCGAACGGGTCGTATTCGCTTTCGGAGCGCTTTGTGAAGCCGGACAAGCCGCCGCCTTGACGCAGCGTACGGATACGGTCGCGGCGGCCGGTCAGGATTTTATGAGGGTAAGCCTGATGACCCACATCCCAGATCAGGCGGTCGGCGGGGGTGTTGAAAACGTAATGGATGGCGGTCGTCAGTTCGACCACGCCAAGCCCCGCGCCCAGATGCCCGCCGGTGATGGAGACCGCGTCGATCGTTTCCTGACGCAGTTCATCGGCGAACTGGCGCAATTCGCCCTTCGCCAGTTTGCGAAGATCGGCCGGGATATTTACTTTATCGAGGAGGGGTTTGGCGTTCATCTGCTCTGTCCTTCTTGCCGATATATATACACTTTTTCAGGAAAATTGGTACGCCCGTTACGCTACCCCGTATGCGATGGCACCGCTTGCCCTAGACCTTGAAATACAAGGCTTATTTTAAATATACCACGGGTTGCCGTTAACCGGCTGAGGCATTACCGAGGCATTTTGGTGCAGGAATTGTGCAGCTGATAAAGAATCAGACGCGACGTTCAAGGACGTAGCGCGCCAGATCCTTCAGCAAATCCACGCGGCCTTCGTCAAACACGCGGAGATGCGAGATCGACTGGTCGACCAGCATCTGCGCGCGGGTGCGGGCCTGTTCGCGGCCCATCGCGGAGACGAAGGTGGATTTCTTGCCGTCCTGGTTCACGGGCTTGCCGAGTTCATGGACGTTGCTTTCCACGTCGAGCAGGTCGTCCGTCACCTGGAAGGCGAGGCCGAGGTCATGCGCATAGTTGCGAAGCGACTGACGATGCGCCGGGTTCGCCTTGCCGAGGATCGCACCCGCCTCGCAGCAGAAAGCGATCAGCTTGCCGGTTTTCATGCGCTGCATGCGGCTGATCGTGCCGACATCGAATTCCTGTTTTTCGCCGATCAGGTCGAGCATCTGGCCGCCGACCATACCGTGCATGCCGACCGCGCCAGCAAGGCTTGCGATCAGTTCCACGCGCACGCGCGGGTCTTCATGCGTTTCGGGATCTGCGAGCACTTCGAACGCCAGCGTCAGCAGCGCGTCGCCCGCCAGCAGCGCGGTTGCTTCGTCAAATTCCTTGTGCAGCGACGGCTTGCCACGGCGCAGGTCGGAGTTGTCCATCGCAGGCAGGTCGTCATGCGCGAGCGAATAGCAGTGCACAAATTCCGCGGCAGCTGCAACACGGCGGGCGCGGCCGGCGTCGACGCCGAATACGCGCGCACCTTCCATGACCATGAAGGGGCGCAGGCGCTTGCCGCCGCCCAGCGCCGCATAGCGCATTGCGTCGAAAAGTTTTGCTTCAACCAGGTCGGTCGGGGGCAGCAGGCTGGAGATGGTCTTGTTGACCTTGTCGCGGCAGTCGTCCATTGCCTGTGAAAGTTTCGGTGACGCCTCGCGTGGTGATGGTGCCATTTAAGAATGACCCTTCCAGAATGATTTTTTCTGCTGACTGTTATACCCCAAGTCGCGGAAAAATGTCACCAATTTAGAGATGATTATTCAGAAAGCCGGATCTGTTCGGTCGTGACCTTGCCGCCCTCGCCCACCGTGATCTTTTCGATGCGCCCCTGCGCTTCCTTCAGCTTGGCATCGCAGTACTTTTTCAAGGCCATGCCGCGCTCGTAACTGTCGATGGAGGTTTTCAGGTCGGATGACCCACCCTCCAGCGCGCGCACGATTTTTTCAAGCTCCGACAGGGCTTCTTCAAAGCTCAGTTTATCGAGATCCTTGGACATATTCCGTAAAACCCCTTAAACCGCGCGGGCGAGGCTGTCGCCGGCCTTCGGCTCATCCTGCTCGATATAGCCAAGGTTGATTTCCAACGCGCCGCAGAACATCTGGCCGAGCGTGATGTGCATTTCCTGGATACGGGCGGTGGTGGTGGAGGGCACGTTCAGCAGGATGTCGCACAGCGGCTTGATCTTGCCGCCGGTCGCGCCCGTGAAGCCCACGGTCATGATGCCCTGCTTGCGGCATTCTTCAAATGCGCGGATCACGTTGGCGGAGTTGCCCGATGTCGTGATGCCGATCGCGATATCGCCCTTTTTGCCGAGCGCTTCCAATTGGCGCGCGAAAACGTAATCGAAGCCGTAATCATTGCCGATTGCGGTCAGCGCTGATGTATCCGTCGCCAGCGACAACGCGGCGATTGCCTTGCGGTCTTTTTTGTAGCGGGCGGAGAGTTCGGTCGCCAGATGCTGGGCATCGGATGCGCTGCCGCCGTTGCCGAAGAAGAAAATCTTGCCGCCAGCCTGAATGCACGATGTCGCGGCATCCAGCAGTTTTTCGAACGGCGCTGCCAGCTGCTGCTGCGTCAGCGCGGTCACGTCTTCGTGTTCCTGGAATTCGGCCTGCCAGAATTGCTTCAGTTTAATGGGCATCGGGGTGTTCCTTGCGTTTCCGGTTATAGGCGAGCTGGTCGGGCGAGAGTTCAAGCCCTACGACCACGTTATAGCCCCCGGCGGCCTCTTTGGAGGGGACGGGGATGCGCAGCGTATGCTCTTCTTCCGATGCGCCATAGCCGTTATTATCGAAACCGATTTTAGTGGAAAAGCCCTGCCGCTGCAACACTTCCTGCCCGGGCGACATGATGGCGATAAAGTACGGCAGCATCATTTTATTTATGTCAACTTCCGGCTTAGACTTGCGGGCGGCAAAGGTGACCTTGATTTCCATGACCGCAGCGCCCTTGTCAAACGCGCAGGTGCCGGTAATCCCGCCCAGCTTGCCTTCCAGGCTGAGATCGGTACCGCCATCGGCAAAAACAGGCATATAGCTCGCGTCCGTTAGCGTCACGGGGCGGGGGCAGTCGGGCATCTGGATGATTTCTTTTTCGGTCGCCGTGCCGAACATGGAATGGGACAGCTGGCGGCCCATATCGCAGCCGGTCAGCAGCAGAAGGGCGGCGAATGCCGGCAGCAGGAAGCGTTTCATGGCGTTATCCTTCGTTAATGACGCTACCTTAGCCCCGTTAATCCCTCGACTCAAGACCCCGCGCACCCTATATTCCGCCCATGGAAAAGCCGTCGCTCACCATATTGCTGGCCAGCCCGCGCGGGTTTTGCGCCGGAGTCGACCGCGCGATCGAGATCGTCGAAAAATCGCTGCAGAAATTCGGCGCGCCCGTCTATGTGCGCCATGAAATCGTCCACAATAAACACGTGCTGGAAGACCTGCGCGCCAAGGGCGCGGTGTTCGTGAAGGAACTGGACGAAGTGCCCGAAGGCGCGCCCGTGATTTTTTCCGCGCATGGCGTGCCCAAACGCGTGCCGGAAGCGGCATTAAAGCGCAACATGATCTTCGTCGATGCCACCTGCCCGCTGGTCAGCAAGGTGCACCGGGAGGCGGAGATGCACCACAAGATGGGGCGACAGATTATATTGATCGGCCATGCAGGCCATCCCGAAGTCGTGGGCACGATGGGGCAATTGCCCGAGGGCGCAGTGACACTAGTTGAAACCGTCGCGGATATCGACAAAATAAATGTCGCGGATGCCGCCAACATCGCCTTCGTCACGCAAACCACGCTGTCGATTGACGACACGAAAGAAATCGTCGATGCGCTGCGGGCGAAATATCCCGCCGTGACCGCGCCCAGAAAAGAAGACATCTGCTACGCCACCACCAACCGCCAATTGGCCGTGAAGGATATCGCGCCACGCGCGGATGCGGTGGTCGTGATCGGGTCGAAAAATTCATCCAATTCAAACCGCCTTGTGGAGGTTGCGAAGGCCTATGGCGCCAAGCGTGCTTATCTTGCCGACCGCGCGGAAGATTTGCCGTGGGATGAGCTGCGGGATATCCGCGTGCTGGGCCTGACCGCCGGCGCATCTGCCCCCGAAATTCTTGTGCAGCGCGTCATAGAATTGGCCAAAGAGCGCTTCGATGTGACGCTGCAAACCACGGTCGTTGCCGAAGAAACCGTGACTTTCAAGATTCCGCGCATCCTTGCCGCCGTCGAGTAAACGGACGAATAATATTTTCGGCTTATTTCAAATTACCCCTTGCGTTTGAAACTTGCGCACATATAGTGTCCCCGAATTCGGAAGAATATTCGTTAGACAGAAATCGGCACCACTTCGCAACATACAAGGGGACCAGATGACCAAGACCTATTGCCTGACGATCGAAGTCGAAAGCAAAAGCATGACGAACGGCCTTGGATACATGGTCGCCTTCACACTGCCCGGCGACGATGAAAACGTTCTCAAGCAAAAAGGCTTCGCCAACTGGGCCGATAAAGTACGCGACACCGTGCTGCGCGCGGGCGACGCGGTTTACGATCCCGATCCCTACACAAAAAAGCTGGCGATTGCCGAGCTGATGAACGAGCTGAAATCGCTGAACGAGACAAGCCCGATCCAGATCGAGGGTGCGGGCGATATCCCGGCCGTGCAGATCCAGTCCGCCAACCCCTATGACAACCGCATCGAAATCAACTTCACCGACAAGGACGGCCATTACAGCGTCGCCGAAAAAGGCCTTGCCGACCTTGAGCGCCGCGCCGTGACCGCGCATGGGCATACCGGCGTGATCGACGGCACCCGCCGTCATTTCCCCTTCACGACCCAGCAGCCCCCTGCCCTGGCGCCGCCGCGCACCCCGAAAGCTCCGGGAATGCGTCTGTAGGCCTCATTTCTAGAAAAAACAACCATCGAAAGGCCGCCCGGCTTTGCAGCAGGGCGGCCTTTCCTGTATTCTGGTCGCCATCATGGCCGTCTATACCCAGATCACCGCTGAAGATTTAAAAAGCCTGCTGGCGAAGTTCGACGCCGGCACGCTCGAGTCGTTCGAGGGTATCGCGGAGGGTGTCGAAAACTCCAATTACCTGATCAAGACATCATCGGGCAAATACGTGCTGACCCTGATCGAAAAACGCGCGCAGCCGGACGAACTGCCGTTTTACACCGGCTTCATGGCGCACCTGACGGACAAGGGGATTCCCGCCGCGCGCGTCGTGCCCGACAAAACGGGCGAGCGCATCCATTCAGTATCGGGCCGCCCTGCCCTGCTGTCCGAATTTCTGGAAGGCGCATGGCCGCGCGAAGTTTATGTGCATCACTGTCAGGCGATCGGGGAGTTGCTGGCGCGGATGCACCGCGCCGGAAAGTCGTTCACCATGAAGCGGCAAAACACAATGGCGCTGCCGGCATGGGAGGGGTTGATCCATGCCTGCGCCAACCGCGCCGACGAGGTGGAGCCCGGCCTGTTCGCGATGCTGGACGCGGAACTGGATTACCTGAAAAAAAACCGGCCGAAATTGCTGCCGGCGGGTGCTGTGCATGCCGACCTGTTTCCTGACAACGTTTTTTTCCGCGACGAAAAAGTATCGGGCGTCATCGATTTCTATTTTTCCTGCTGGGACACCTTCGCCTATGACCTGATGCTGACTTTCAATCCGTGGTGTTTTGACTGGAAGGGCGACCTTGATGCCGGCCGCGCCCATGCATTTTTGTCAAGCTATAACCTGGGCCGACCCCTCACGAAGAACGAATTAAAGGCGCTGCCTTATTTCGGCCGCGCCGCCGCCGTGCGTATAGTGGCGACCCGCCTGTATGACTGGCTGAACCCCGTCGAAGGCGCGCTGGTGCGCGCGAAGGACCCGATGGAGCACGTCAAAATTTTACGATTCCATCAAAAAGTGTCCTCGCTTTCCGACTACGGCTTCAACCCGTGAAGAAGGTGGATCTTTTTACCGACGGCGCCTGCAGTGGCAATCCCGGGCCCGGCGGCTGGGGCGCGCTGCTGCGGTACGGCGAACATGAAAAAGAACTCATGGGCGGCGAAGCGCAGACCACCAACAACCGCATGGAAATGACCGCCGTGATCGAAGGCCTTTCCGCCGTAAAGCTGCCGCGCTGCCATGTAACGGTCCACACCGACAGCCAGTACGTGATGAAGGGTGCCACCGAATACATCCACGGCTGGAAAAAACGCGGCTGGAAAACAGCGGACAAGAAAGACGTCAAGAACCGCGACCTGTGGGAAAAGCTTGATTCCGTCATGCAGTTGCACAAGCTCGACTGGATCTGGGTGCGCGGGCATAACGGCCATCCGGAAAACGAGCGCGTTGATGAACTGGCGCGCAACGCCGTTCCCCGAATCACCGCAGAACCGGCAACACCCGTGCCGCCCGATGCGGATGATGACGGAACCGCACCTTAAGTTAATCATTCGTTAGTGACTGGTGGCGCATTCTTAAAAAAGGATACGGGATGCCGTTTCGACATGCGGTTTATTTTGACCGCCTCTATCTGGAGGAGCCTCCGATGAGACAGCAACAGCCTTATGCCTTGCCGGCATTACCGCCGCAGGCCGATACCCTGACCATCCATTTCCTGACCCTTTTCATGCATGAATTCCAGCGCCAGAAACTAGGCGATGCAAATTTGCGCATTTACACCGCCATCGAACAGACGGCTGGAAAAACCGGCAGCGCGCCCGAAGTGGTCGCCCGCGCATTGGTCGAAAGCGGCCTTCGCGCCGCACGTGAATCATTCCCGCATAAATTCGTGCAGACGGTGGAGCATAATGCCGTAACGCCGCGCTGGAACGTGAAATCGGCGACGGAACAGCAGCGTGAGTTATTAAGCTTCTGGCGCTGCCGCGCCCCTGCGAATGTCAGGGATTATAGACGGGCTTATCATTACCATTAAACTTCGCGCGCCAGCGTGCCCTGGCATCGGGCTGTGGATCGCCGTCATCCGACCAGCCGTTCGTCAGCCGTTGCAGCATGCCTGAAAAACCGTCGGTATCCTGCGTGTCGCCGCGCGGCATGGCCGCCGCGAAGTTTTGTACGGGCACATCCAGTGCGGGTTCCATGTAGTCATGCCACAGGCGCGCCGGGTACTTGCCGCCCGTCACGCCGTTCATGGGGCTGTTGTCGTCATTGCCCATCCAGACGCCTGTCACAAGCTTGTTGGTGTAGCCGATGAACCATGCATCGCGATAATCCTGCGTCGTGCCGGTCTTGCCGGCCACATGACCGCGCGTCAGCTGCGCCGCCTGTCCCGTGCCCTGCGCCACCACCTGCACCAGCATGTCATCCAGCTGCGCGATATCGCGCGGGCTGAACAGGCGCATGCCGCCGTTGTTTTCACGCGTGAACAGCACGTTGCCCTTCACATCCTCGACGCTCAACACCGCATAGGGCCAGATCGCATGGCCGCCATTGGCGATTTCGGCATAGGCATGGGTCATTTCAAGCAAACTCGCTTCACCCGCGCCCAAGCCCGTTGCCAGTTCGGGTTTGTATTTGCGCGACAGGCCCAGGCGCTGCGCCACATCCAGCAGGGTGGAAACGCCGATCTGCTGCAACAGACGTACGGTTGCTGCATTCAAGGAATGGGCAAGCGCCTGCGTCAGCGTGACCGGGCCGTTATAATTACCCTCATAGTTCTTGGGGCTGTAATTGCCGACACGGATGGGCGCGTCGTCGATGATGTCGTCCTTGTTGTACCCCTGCTCCAGCGCGGCCAGATACACGAAGGGCTTAAAGCTCGATCCCGTCTGACGCATTGCCATGGTCGCGCGGTTGAACTGGCTTTCGGTGTAATCGACGCCCCCTGTCATCGCCAGTATCGCGCCGTCCAGCGACAATGTGACGATAGCGGCCTGAGATGCTTTATCAGAAGGCTTCAGGCTGGCGAATAATGCCTGCTGGCGCGATTCCGCCATAGCCTGTAGCTCTTTCGAGAATGTGGTGTGGATGATCAGGTCGCGTTCGGTATTGCCGACATAGCCATCGACCTGTTCCAGCACCCAGTCCGCAAAATAGCGGTTGAGCGAGCCGGGATTGCCGCCCGCCAGCGTGATCTTGGCGTTTTTGATTTCCTGCTTTTCGATATCCGCGCCGATATAGCCGGCGTCCTCCATCGCCTTGATGACCGTCTTGGCGCGTTCGCGCGCAAGTTTGGGATTGGAAGCGGGAGAAAAACGCGACGGAGCCTTGAGCAGCCCCATCAGCACCGCGCCTTCGAACAGGCTGACATCCGTCGCGCTTTTGTTGAAATAGGTGCGCGCCGCAGCGTCGATGCCGTAGGCGCCGGAGCCGAAATAGACGCGGTTCATATACGCGGTCAGGATTTCTTCTTTCGAATATTTCCATTCGATCATCAGCGCCAGCACCGCTTCCTGCACCTTGCGGCGCAGCGTTTTGTCGGGCGTCAGGAACAGGTTCTTCGCCAGCTGCTGCGTGATGGTCGATCCGCCCTGCACCCAGCGGCGCGCTTTCACGTTCGCATACATCGCCCGCGCAAGGCCCAGCGGGTCGATACCCATATGGTCGTAGAAACGGCGATCCTCCACCGCCAGCAATGCCGCGACGGCATAGGGCGGCAGGTCTTTCGCTTCGACCACATTGCCCTTGAGCCCGCCGTAGCGCGCAATCAGCGAGCCGTCGGAGGCCAGGACGCTGATGCTGGGGCGTTTTTCAAGCGGTTTGACATCGCTGGTATCGGGCATGTCATGCAGGCACCAGGAAAGAACGAGGATACCGGCCGCAAAGCACCACAGCCCCGCCGCCACCAGAAAGCGCGCAAAAGGACGGAAGCCGCCAGAGCGGCGGCTTCGCGTTTGGTTCCTTCCCGATGAACGGGATTTACTGGTTTTGCGTTTCGCCAAGGGGGATTAAGCCGCCCTCTCCAGCGCGATCGCCGTGCCTTCGCCGCCGCCGATGCAGAGCGAAGCAACGCCGCGCTTCAGCCCGCGTTTTTCAAGCGCGGACAGCAGCGTGATGATGATGCGCGCGCCCGATGCGCCGATGGGATGCCCGATGGAGCATGCGCCGCCATTCACGTTTACTTTGTCATGGGGCAAGCCCAGTTCCTTCATCGCGGCGAGCGGCACGACCGCAAACGCCTCGTTGATTTCGAACAGATCGACGTCTTTTGCGGTCCAGCCCGCTTTTTCCATGACTTTTTTGGTCGCACCAATCGGCGCAAGCGTAAATTCGGCCGGCTTTTGCGCGTGGGTCGCATGCGCCTTGATCTCGCCCAGAATTTTCAGGCCGCGCTTTTGCGCTTCGGATTTGCGCATCAGCACCAGCGCCGCAGCGCCGTCGGAAATCGACGATGCGTTGGCGGCCGTCACCGTGCCGTCGGGCGTGAAGGCGGGTTTCAGCGTCGGGATTTTTTCGGGCTTGGCTTTTTTCGGGCTTTCGTCTTCGGACACGACGGTGTCGCCGGTTTTCGCCTTGATCGTCACGGGCGCGATTTCCGACGTAAACGCACCGGATTTTGTCGCTTCCTGCGCGCGCGACAGGGAGGCAAGCGCGAATTTGTCCTGTTCTTCGCGGGTCAGCTGGCATTTGCGCGCGGTGTCATCCGCGAACACGCCCATCAGCTGGCCTTTATCATATGCGTCTTCGAGGCCGTCGAGGAACATGTGGTCCTTGACCGCGCCATGACCCATGCGCAAACCGCCGCGCGCTTTTTCCAGCAGATACGGTGCATTGGTCATGCTTTCCATGCCACCTGCGACCATCACGTTTGCGGAGCCTGCGAGGATGTTGTCATGTGCCAGCATCACGGCCTTCATGCCCGAGCCGCACATTTTGTTGACGGTGGTGGCGCCGGTAGAATCCGGAATGCCTGCTTTAATCGAAGCCTGACGCGCGGGCGCCTGCCCCTGACCTGCGGCAAGGACGCAGCCCATGATAACGTCTTCGACATCGCCGGCCTTGACGGTCGAGCGCTTCAGCGCTTCTTCGATGGCGATTTTGCCGAGATCGGATGCGGAAAAGCTGGAAAGTTCGCCCTGGAACGCGCCGATCGGCGTGCGTGCCATGCCGACGATGACGATGGGATCGTTGTTTTGGGTGGTCATGGAAATTCTCCTTGTTGCCATGCACAAATGCTGTGAACGATTTAAGCACCGCCCCGTATTAAAGCAAGTCCATTCGTAAAGAGATTGATTTTAAAAGGTAATTTCCGTACCAACCGCCAGCTGCCATTGCGTGGGGTCGGACGTGGAATTCGTGCCGTTATCGACCTGCAGGCGGGAAACGGTGCTGCGCAGGGTCAGGCCATCAACCACCTGATACCAGCCGCCCAGTGTCACACGCTGCACCGCGATATCGTCGGCAAGACCCAGCGAAAAGGCATTTGATTCAAGGACCTGCTGATACCACGTTGCGCCAAGGTGCAAGGGCTTGGAATCCCAGGCCAATCCGGCCACGACCACTTTTTGACGGTTATCCGGGCCTTCCACGCCCGTTGTGGCATCACGCCATGCGCCGCCGATGCTCCATTCTTTCCAGCCAAGGTTAAGACCCGCGGACCATGTCTGGTGGTCGGCAGAACCGTTATTGCCGGGCACGTCGCGTGTTTCGGGATTGGCGGCGCTGTAGCCGATACCGCCCGCAATCTTCACATCCCCCAGCTTGCCGTCCCAGCGCGCGGCAAGGTCGTAGGCGTTTTCGAACCTGCCAAGCCGGTCGTCCAGATGCGCGCCCGCGAAACTGTTGCCGATTTTAAACCTGACGTTTTCCGGCGCAAAGGACGCCCCCAGCTGCAGCCCGTTCCAGCGCGGCGTGACATAGGTGGCACGGTCGATCTTGCCGAAATTGGAATTGTCGTAGCCGAGCCGGATGGTGGAATTCGGCGGCGCATAGGACAGGTTGATCAACCCGTCATCCCAGGCATCGATGCTCCATGTCTGCACATAGACGCGCATGCCGTCGACATAGGTATCGGCGGAGGGTGCGGCCACCTGCAGCTGGTACGCGGCGCCTTCGTTGGCGCCCAGAAAGAATTTTCCCCAGCTGTCCGAGAAATAAATATAACTCGCACCGGACGCGTCGGCGTTGCGCCGGCCGCCGGTGATTGAATTGACGCTGCGGGTTGCAGCTGCATTGCCAAGTTTAAGTTCGGATTTGAGGCCGACGGTCAATCCGCTATCCAGCGTTTTTTCGCCCGTGAAATGCATTTCCATGTCGCGGCGGAATTGGAAATGGCGCAATGCGTCACGGGGCGCAGGGGTGGAGATTTCGTCCTGATCGCCGTAGACGACATAGCTGCGCGCATAGCCGCCCAGATCCAGATGAAGGTCGGCCTGCGCGGCCGTGCCGTTGAGCAGCATGCCCGCCGTTAGCAGCGCGAACGCGGTTTTCACATCGCCCAGCACATCCAGCAGCGGTTGCAGGTGGCGCGTGTATTTTTTCCATTTGCCGACCGAGCCGCCATAGATCGGGCGGCGCACCTGCCCTGCGCTGGCGGTTTTTACCAGCCTTTCGCTGTCGTGGAAATCAAGGCAGCGCGCATCCCACGGCAGGCCGCAGAATTCCAGCAGGCGGCGTGTTTGCTGTTCCTGCCCCGTCACCATGTCTTCGTAGCGCAGTTCCAGTATGTCGCCCGGAAACACGGCGTTCCAATGCGCCATCATTTTCCGGTACGCCAGGTAATACTGGCCGATATCGGCAAGATCATAGGCCCAGCCCATGCCGTTCGGAAAATGCAGCTGCCAGATCGACAAGGCGATATCGCGCGGATCGCGCGTGCAGTGGATGATTTTCGCGTTCGGCAGCGCCAGCCGGATCACGCCGACCCACAGGTAATTGAACAGCATTTTGTCGATCACATGCGATGCGCCCTGCCCTGCCCCGTTTATCGCGGCGATATATTTTTCGCCGATGCCGGGCAGCAGGTTTGCCAGTTCCTGCATCAGCGCGGGTGTCACCTGCGCTTCGCGTGCGCCCGGCGGCAGCGCCGGCACCGCGCGCCCGAAAAGCCGCGATTCCCCGATGCTGGCCACATCCGGATGGCTGGATAAAATCTGGTCAACAAGCGTGGAGCCGGAGCGCGGCATGCCGACGATGAAGACGGGGCACGCGCTGGTGTTCACATTCTTCGCGCTCTTGCGCAGTTCCGCAACCTTATCCACGCTGAAAAGACGGATCACCTGATCGACATAGGCATGAAAGCCCGCGATGTCGTAGCGCGGTATGGCGGATTTCTGGAGCGCGTTGGCGGCGGCGAAGCGGTCAAGCGCAAGGTCGCCGTCGCCGACATCCATCGTCGCCTTGGCGACTGCAAAAGCCGCCAGTATTTTTTCGTCCAGCGGCAGCGTATCCGCGCGCGCGGCGATATCCTGCAGCCGGCGGTAATATGCGTCGTCGGGCGTGAATTTACGCGTGGTGGACAGGCTGTAATAGGCGCGGACGTATTGGGGATCGATGCCGATCGCTTTTTCAAACGCGGCCTGCGCCTGCGCGCCCTGCCCCGCCTGCTGCAACAGAAGCCCGAGGCGGTACAGCGTCAGCGGCGATCTGCTCAGGCCGCTTGCTTTTTCGCAAAGCTTTGCCGCGTCTGCCCAGTCGCCCTGTTCATAGCGCAGCGTCGCCAGCGACAGCAGTATTTCGGGCGCATCGGGCGCAAGCGCCAAAGCCCGTTTGAACATATCCGCCGCCGGCATCTGGTCGCCCGCGCGCGCGTACAGGATGCCGCGCTGGTAAAGCGCGGGCCCGCAGGCCGGTTCGCGCGCAATGATCTGGTCCAGAAGGTGACAGGCAGCGCCGAATCGGCCGCCCGACGCGTAGTCACGCGCGGCCCGCAACGCCTGCGCGGTATCCATCATCTGTGGCTGCGGTTTGTCGGTTGTCATGCTGCCTGTTGTCGCGGTTAACGCCGTGCTGCCGCGATTGTCGTGCAGGGCGTGCGGATTGTCAAACATAGGGCGCGGGAACGGCGGAGTAATCCGTGAATAAAGCGCAAAAAAAAAGAAGAGGCGCCTTGCGGCGCCTCCCCCTTTTCGCATCATCCGGTAAGGGATGATTAGAAGTTCACATCGGTACCGATGCCGACTTGCACGAAGTCGGTGTCGTTCGCAGCAGCCGTCGAAGAATCGACGTTACCGAACGCAACCGAACCGCGGAAGGTCATGCCGGGGCCGTAGGTGTAGCCGCCGCCGACCGTGTAGCGGTCGATTTCGACGTCGCGGGTACCGCCGAGGTTCAGGCCGTACACGTTGTTGCCGATATCGGTGTTGTACCAGGTCGCGCCGAGGTGGTAGGGACCGTTATCCCATGCCGCGCCAACAACCCAGGTTTCGATTTCTGCGCTGTTACCAGCACCAGCAGCTTCGTTAACGCCGGTGTCTGCGTTCAGGTATGCAACGCCGACCGAGAAGTCGTTGAACGAAACGTTCAGGCCTGCATCCCAAGCGGTGAGGTCGTCAGAAGCGAAGTTGCCAACGCCAGCTGCGGTTTCATTCGTGCCGGAAGCGGTCGAGTAACCGAGACCTGCGCTGATGCCGAAGCCTTCGAATTCGCCATCCCAACGAGCAGCGACTTCCCACAGATCTTCGAAATCGGTGGTGTTGTCAGCGATGCTTGCGCCAGCGAATGCGCCGTCAACGATCTGCTGACCAGCTTGCGGAGCGTAGGACGCGCCAGCTTGGAAACCGTTCCATTTCGGGGTCAGGTAGGTCAGGCGTTCGGTGTCGCGGAAGAACGCGTTGTCGTAGCCGAGGCGGACGTTGAAGTCCAGGCCGTTCGTGCCGAGGATGGAGTTGTTAGCAATGCCATCATCCCACACGTCTGCGTTCAGAGCCTGAACGTACACGCGCATACCGTCAACGTTCGAGTCAGCCGAAGGAGCAGCAACCTGCAGGAGGTATGCAGCGCCGTCTTCGGAGCCGAAGTTCACGCGGCCCCAGCCGCCGGAGAAGTAGATGTAAGCTTCATCGAGCATGCTGCCGGAGTCATCGGACGTCGGGCCGAAGGTGCCGGGGTTTGCCGGCAGGGGGGACGAGTAAACGCGACCGCCGTAGGGGGAGGTGCTGCCGAGATCCAGTTCAGCGTGAACGCCAACGGTCAGGCCGCTGTCGGTCGTGGTTTCACCGGTGAAGTGAACTTCCATGTCGCGCTTGAATTCGAAGTTGCGCAGTTCGTCGCCGGGACCAGCGCCTTCGGTGTTGTCTTGGTCGTTGTAAACGGCATAACCACGGAAGTGGCCGCCGAGGTCGATTTTCAGGTCAGCTTGCGCGGGCGAAGCGAGAACTGCTGCGCCGACGATCGCGGTACCTGCGAGTAGGATCTTTTTCATTGTGTTTCCTCCAAATTGCCCCAGAGAGAATCCCCGGATGCGTTCTTGATAGAAGCGACGCGGCCCCAAAAGCGGTGCATCGCCGTTACCATTGAGGAATACCCCCGTGACGCGACACAGGTCAACCGCCGCAAGCCCTGTTTGCCGACAATGGGGGAACAGTGTTGCGTCTGTGCCACAACGGATATGCACGCCGGAACAGCGCGAAATCCGTGCATTTCCGCGTTTTGCTTGGGTTTTTTGATGGTTGCCCTTGTGCAGACGCACATCTGTTTACATATTATCTATATAACCATAATAGCAAGCGAATACAAAGACAAATCGCGCGCGAATCCCCACAGGCTTTGAGAATCCGTCCAATACATGCTACATCAGACATCAGGTTTAAAGTCTGCCCCGGAGTAAACGACATGAACTATCGCGTCATTCCTTTTATGATTGCAGCATCGCTGACGCTGGCCGCCTGCGGCGACATCAAAAAAGAGGCGAGCTATCCCACGCCGGTCGAAGGCACGGACAAAACCGCCTATTCGACGCAAAAGCGCGACACCATCTGGGGCGAAGGCCGCACACTGGGTGACAAGCTGTGGGGCAGCGATGACGAAGACAAGGATGCGGGCGGCGCCGGCATCGGCGTGAACAGCTTCCTGTGGCGCGCGTCGCTGGACACCGTTTCCTTTATGCCCATGGCATCGGCCGACCCCTTTGGCGGCGTGATCCTGACCGACTGGTACGAGAACCCGGCCACCCCGGGCGAACGCTTCAAGCTGTCAGTATATATATTGGACAAGCAGCTGCGCGCCGACGGCGTGCGGGTATCGGTGTTCAAACAGGCGCAGGGCAAGTCCGGCTGGAAAGACGCTGCCGTGACCGACGATATGGCGACCAATATCGAAAACGCCATCCTGAGCCGCGCCCGCGAACTGCGCGTGGCCCAGTTGGGCGGCAAGCTTTAAGCATTTCAGGCGGCAATAACCCGCCCCGCAATTCCGCTTTAACGCGGGTGCGGGGGTGTACTACATTATATGTCTTATTCGAAGGGACATGAGGCGATGACCGAACACCGTTATAACGTCAAGGAAACCGAAAGCCGCTGGCAGACCGCCTGGGCCGATAAAAAGGTATTCGAGGTCACGGAAGACCCGTCGAAGAAAAAATTCTATGCGCTTGCCATGTTCCCGTATCCGTCGGGCCGCCTGCATATGGGCCATGTGCGTAATTACACCCTGTCGGATGTGGTGGCGCGGTATAAACGCGCGATGGGTTTCAACGTGCTGAACCCGATGGGCTGGGACGCCTTTGGCCTGCCCGCCGAAAACGCGGCGATGGAAAACCAGACGCATCCCGCCAAGTGGACCTACCAGAACATCGCGGTCATGAAAAACCAGATGAAGATGATGGGCCTGGCGATCGACTGGAGCCGCGAGGTCACGACCTGCGCCGCCGACTATTACAAGCATGAACAGAAATTCTTCCTCGACTTCCTGAAGAACGGGCTTGCGTACCAGAAAGAAGCCTTCGTGAACTGGGACCCGGTGGAAAACACCGTGCTGGCGAACGAACAGGTGGTGGACGGCCGCGGCTGGCGTTCCGGCGCGATCGTGGAGCGCCGCAAGCTGAAACAATGGTTCCTGAAAATCACCGATTTCGCCGACGACCTGCTGGACGGCGTGCACAGCCAGCTGCAGGGCTGGCCGGAAAAAGTGCGCATCATGCAGGAAAACTGGATCGGCAAAAGCCAAGGCCTGCAATTCCGTTTCGAATATGACGGGCAGGGGGCTTGCGGTGATACGCTGGAAATCTACACCACGCGGCCCGATACGCTGTTCGGCGCGTCCTTCGTCGCCATTTCGCCCGATCACCCCGTATCAGCGGAACTGTCGGCGAATAACAAAGGTATCGCGGATTTCGTGGCGCAATGCCGCGCCATCGGCACATCGGAAGCCATTGTCGAGACGGCGGAAAAAATCGGCTTTGATACGGGGCTGAAGGTAAAGCACCCGTTTATCAAGGGCGCAACCCTGCGGGTGTTCATCGCAAACTTCGTGCTGATGGATTACGGCACAGGCGCGATCTTCGGCTGCCCCGCGCATGACCAGCGCGACCTGGATTTTGCGCGCAAATACAGCCTGAACGTGATTCCGGTCGTCATTCCCGACGGCGAAGACCCGAAATCCTTCGCGGTCGGCATGGAGGCCTATACGGGCCCCGGCCGCCTGTACAATTCGGATTTCCTGAACGGCATGGGCGTGGACGAGGCCAAGGCCGAAGCCATCCGCCGGATCGAAAAAGCGGGCATGGGCGAGGGCAAGACGCTGTACCGCCTGCGCGACTGGGGCGTTTCGCGCCAGCGCTATTGGGGCTGCCCGATCCCGATCATCCATTGCGACGCCTGCGGCGTGGTACCGGTGCCGGAAGCGCAACTGCCCGTGACGCTGCCCGAAGACGTTCATTTTTCGCAACCCGGCAACCCGATCTATAACCATCCGACATGGAAAAACGTCGATTGCCCCACCTGCGGCAAGCCGGCGCAGCGCGAAACCGACACCTTCGACACTTTCTTTGAAAGCTCGTGGTACCAGTTCCGCTATTGCGACCCGCAAAATGCGGAACGCGGGTTTGACAAAGACAAAGTCGCGTATTGGGCGCCCGTCGACCAATATATCGGCGGTGTCGAACATGCCGTCATGCATTTGCTCTATGCGCGTTTTTTTACCCGCGCGCTGAAAAAATGCGGCTACCTGAACTTCGACGAGCCGTTTACCGCGCTGTTTACGCAAGGCATGGTGACGCACGAAACCTACAAGGATTCCGCCGGCAAATGGCTGTATCCGGCCGACCTGAAAAAAGTCGGCGATAAATTCGTCCATGCCGCAACCGGCGAGGCCGTGACCGTCGGCCGCATCGAAAAGATGTCGAAATCGAAAAAGAACACCGTCGATCCGGTCGAGATCCTCGAAACCTATGGCGCGGATGCCGCCCGCCTGTTCATCCTGTCCGACAGCCCGCCCGAGCGCGACCTGGAATGGACGGAAAGCGGCATCGAGGGGGCGTGGAAATACCTGAACCGCCTGTGGCGACTTGTCATGAACGCGGATTTCACCGGCGGAACGGGCGGCGACGTGGAAGCGATGCGCCGCAAGATCCACAAGACCATCCACGATATGTCTCAGGATCTGGAAAAATTCCACTTCAACAAATCCGTCGCACGCCTGCGCGAGCTGTCGAACGCGCTGGAGGATTTTTCCGCCGCGAAGCACGACGGCGCGACACTGAAGGAAGGCTGCGAAGTCCTGCTGCGCCTGATGTCGCCGATGATCCCCCATATCGCCGAGGAATTGTGGCAGGCGATGGGTCACAAAACCCTGCTGGTCGATGCCAAATGGCCTGAAGCGGATGCCAGCCTGCTGGCAAACGACACCGTGACCATGGGCATTCAGGTGAATGGCAAGCTGCGCGCAACCGTCACGCTGCCCAAGGACATGGCGCAGGCCGATGCCGAAAAAGCGGCGCTCAGCGAAGTCGGTGTGCAAAAGGCGATGGAGGGCAAGCCCGCCCGCAAGATCATCGTCGTGCCGAACAGGATCATCAATGTGGTTGTCTAGGCTGCTTGTGGTTTTTGCGCTGGCTCTGGTGCTGCCGTCTTGCGGTTTCAAACCGATGTATGGCGAGAGCAGCGGCGTGTTCGACGCAGCGGACGCGCTGGAATCCGGCGTGGAAATCGCCAACATTCCCGACCGCGAAGGCCAATACCTGCGCAACCAGCTGATCGACCGCCTGAACCTGAAGGGACGGCCATCGGACGCGCCCTATATCCTGACCATCGCACCGCTGCAAACCGAACTGACGAACCTGGGCATTCGCAAGGACGCGACTTCGACACGCGCCATGCTGCAGGTATCGTCGAAAATGATCCTGACGGAACGCGCCACCGGCAAACCCGTGCTGGAGCGCGACATCCGCGCCGTCGGCGGCTATAACCAGCTGGACAACCAGTTTGCGACGCTGGTGTCAAAGACATCGGTTTCCGACCATATGCTGGAGGAACTGGCTGACTCGGTCGTGACGGAGATCGCGCTTTATTTCAACCGCGAGCGCACGCGATGAAACTTCAGTTCAAGGGCATCGACGCATTCGTCAACAACCCGCCGGACAACGTGCGCGCCATGCTGGTTTATGGCCCCGATGAAGGCCGCGTCCGCGAACGTGCGTCGCAGCTGATCAAGCATGCCGGCGTCGACGAAAAAGACCCCTTTACGCTGGTCGATATCACGCCCGCACAGCTGTCCGATAACCCTGCCATGCTGCTGGACGAGGCAAAATCCATTTCGATGCTGGGCGGCGCGCGCGCGGTGCGCCTGCGCATGCTGGATAACGCCGATAAATCGACATCTGTCATCAAGGACGCGCTGAAACAGCTGAAGCCCGGCGATAACCGCGTCGTGATCGAGGCCGGGGAGCTGGGCCCGCGTTCATCCTTGCGCCTGTTGTTCGAACAGCAGGACAACGCCGCCGCCGTGCCCTGTTATGTCGATGACGAGCGCGACCTTGCCAAAGTCATCGGCGATATGCTGCGCGGCGCGGGTTTCCGCATTTCATCGGATGCCATGTCGCATTTCGCCGGCAACGTGATCGGCGACCGCGCCGTGGCGCGCGGGGAGGCCGAGAAGTTGATGATTTACATGGGCGGACAGCGTGATATCAGCCTTGAAGATGTAACGGCCTGCGTCGGCGCGGCGGCGCAATTGCCATTGGATGACCTGACGAAATACATGGGCTCCGGCCAATTCGGCGATGCCGACCGTGTCTTGCAACTGGCGCTGGCAGAGGGGGAGAATGCGGTTTCCATTTTGCGTCATATGCAAAATTATTTCGCCAAACTGCATATCACCAAAGCACGCCTTGCAAAAGGCGAGGTGCTGGATATCGCGCTGAAGCAGCTCAAGCCGCCGCTTTTCTTCAAGCTGAAAGATTCATTTGTTGCCCAGATGAACGGCTGGTCGATGGCGCAAATTGAACAGGCGATCTCACTTTTGATGGCCTGCGAGGCGAAGTGTAAAATGTCAGGCGCGGAGCCGGAAACGCTGGTCAGCCGCGCCGTATTGTCGCTATCCCAAATCGGCAGCCGTGCGCTGTCCCGCCGTCGCGCCTGAATTTTCCGGACAGAAGGCACAAATGCGTCAAGATGTTGCGCATGGCGGTAAAGCCTGTATGATTACAATTCGCAAAGTGCGCACCGCAAAGCCGCACAATTCGACCGGGCAAGGATACAAGACATATGACACGTTTTTTCAGCAGGACTTTTATTTACCTGATCCCTTTTGCTGCCGCACTCGCTTTTAACGCGCATGCAGAAACAAAAAGCAGCGCTGTGAACTGGATATTCGTGCCGCCCGCCGTACAGCAGACGATCATGCAGAACGTCGGCGCTGGCAATAGAATGGACAAAGTCTATTACCTGACCGACGAAGACGGCAAAGTGACGTATCAGGCCATCATCAAAAAAGCCGACGGCTCTACGACCGATTTGCTGGTTGAACAAGGCGGCCGGCTGCTGGGCAACGACGGCGGCAAAAGCCAGTCGGGCAACACCGCCGCACGGGCCAAAATCCTGATTCCGTTCGAAGAGGGCAGCGCAGCCTATAGCAAGGGCGACTATCAGCGCGCCGCCAAAATTCTGACCCCGTGGGCAGAACAGGGCAACGTATCTGCCCAGACTATGCTTGGCAGCCTTTTCATGGAAGGAAAAGGCGTGGAGGAGGATTTCGAGCAGGCGCGTCGGTGGTACAGAATGGCTGCAGAGCAGGGCAGCGTAAACGCACAATATAACATGGCGATCATGTGTTATAACGGCGATGGCGGCGAGCAGGATGACGTTGAAGCATACAAGTGGTTTGCCATCGCAGCAAAAAACGGCAACAAGGCGGCCGCGCGCCAATTAAAGCCGTTGTCGCGCAAAATGCACGTCGATGCATTTAAGGAAGCCCAGCGCAGAGCGGCAGAATGGAAGCCAGGCACAGCCGCTGAAACCGAAACGGATGCAGCGGAATAAACCGCAAACCGTGTTATCGAGAAATATCTCGGCGTTTTTAACCGTAGCGCGACGGCGTTTGTGCGCGGGGCGGCTGGTTCACGGCGTTTGAAAGCCGTTCTTCGATCGAGCGGCGATAGCCGAAGTTTTCGCGCGGGCCTGTAGCACCCTTCGCCGCCGCTTTTTCAAAATGGTTCATCAGCGATACAGTGCTCATGATCTCGGGGCTGACATCTCCCAGGACCGCTTCCTTGAATTCGGTATTCGTCAGGTGGTCGAGATAGGCCGGAGCCTCGTGGGCAACGCCGATATGCAGCACTTTACGGATATGATTAACATCAAATTTGCTCGCGCCCGCGACATGCGGCATGGGTTCCGACGCGGGGGATGTGTAGCGTATATGGTACTCGACCATCGACTGCCTGTCATAAGGGTCGAGGTTCTGCAGCGCCCAGAGGAAATCCGCCGACATCTGTTTTGCGTCGTCGTCGAGGCGATCCTTGAATTTACGCTCCGCGTATTTTTCCAGTACTTCGGTCTGATAGACATCCGGCGGCCTGCCGGTCGATTGCTGCAGCTCCGTTGCGATGGATTTCAACTCCGCTGCATCAATTTGCGCGTTCTGTATGCGGCGCACCATCAGATTGACGAAGGCATGCGCATCCGCCTCGCGCACGCGCGCCAGTATCAGTGCGGTTTCTGAATCGGGCTCGCCGACCGCGCGTGTTTGCGGCGTCAGCTGCAGGACTTTATCCTGCCAGACATGCCGCATTTCGTGGATGAGCGACAACGCAAGATCTGTGGCGGGCGCGTACGGATTAAGCGCGATATACTGCTGTCCCGTTTCGCGGTGCGTCACCAGCTGCGCGGCGGCGGGTCCGTTTTTCATGTTTTTGTCGAAGGTTACGCCGACACCTTCCTGCGTCATCAGGTCGAGCAGGAATTTCGTTTCGGGATAATTGCTGATCATGGCAATGGCTTCATCAAGCTTGCCACGGCGCGCGCGCTTGGGCGTGATTGCCCATTTCGCTTCCTCGAACTTTTCGCGCAATTTGCCTTTGAATATTCCCATGCTCTGAATTTTACTGTGTTTTCAATAATATGTCAAATATGTTTTCGAAAACTTGCTGCCCAAAATAACACCCAAAAATGCACAAAACCGCCCCTGGAGAGGCGGTTTTGCGTTGTTAAGACAGTTTCAGCCCTTATTCGGCGTTACGTTCGAAGCGAACACGCTCGCGAACATACACTTTGGTGTCTGTTTCGCCGGGGCTGGGGCTGTTTGCGCCGTATTCGGTGTCCGAACGGGCATTACGCTGGCGTTTTACAGTGGTCGTCGTTGTATCGGTGGTCATCACGGTGCCGGCAGGAAGCGTGGCATCCATCGGGGCTTCGTAGGATGTCAGTCCGTTCATTTCGGTCGTGGTTCGCATAGTGACGCTTTCACTGCCGGCGAAAGCAAGCGCGGGGATCATGGCCAATACTGCTGCAAGCGTTTTGAGGGTGGTTTTCATGTAAATTCTCCTTCACGCGTTAACTTTAAAACTCTTGCGGTTGGAAAATACGGTTTTCCCACCGTCGTATGACCCAACGGTGGGCTAAGTGATTCTGTTCCCTGGCTATTTAACGGCGGGGGGTCTGGCCAAGGCGCGCCAGCAGGTCATCCAGCTGATCGAGGCTTTTGTATTCGATGGTCAGGCGGCCGGCGGGGCCCACGCTGTCGATCGTCACATTCAGACCCAGTTTGTCGGAGGTCAGGCGTTCCAGCGCCAGCACATCGACATCTTTCTGGATGAAGCTTTTCGCCTTTTTCGGCTTCACTTTTCCATCGACAGTTTTTTGTACCAGAGCTTCGATCTGGCGGACGTTCAGGCCGCGACGCTGGATAAGATCCGCAAGCTCTTCGGGGTTTTTTGCGCCAATGAGCGCGCGGGCATGACCCGCGCTCAAGGTGCCGTTCTGGATCATGTTGCGCACAGACTGCGGCAGTTTCAACAGGCGCATCGTGTTGGCGACATGGCTGCGGCTTTTGCCAAGCTGGGTTGCAAGCGCATCCTGCGTATGGCCGAATTCGTCCATCAGACGCTGATAGCCTTCGGCCTCTTCGACAGCCGACAGATCTTCGCGCTGCAGGTTTTCGATGAGCGCGATTTCGAGCGCCTGTTTATCGTTCAGCTCCTGAATGACAACGGGCACTTCATGCAGCTGCGCTTTTTGCGCGGCGCGCCAGCGGCGCTCGCCCGCGATGATTTCAAACATCGTACCGGAGAGGGGGCGCACAAGGATCGGCTGCAACACACCATGCACGCCGATGCTGTCGGCCAACTGGTCGAGCGCGGCATCATCGAAATGACGGCGCGGCTGGAATTTGCCGGGCGTCATTTTATCAACGGCGAGTTTACGTTGCGCGCCGGCGGGAGCATTGGCCTGCTGCGCCTGTACCTGCTGGACGGTTGCGACGATTTCATCGGCGCGTTTCAATTTCGGCTGGAATGCTTCTTCCTCTTTGCGCGCGTCCTGGAAGAGGGCATCAAGACCGCGGCCAAGACCGCGTTTTTTCTGTTCGACTGTCATGACGATAATAAACTCCGATAAAAATTAGCCGCCGAACTTTGTCTGCAATTGCGCTTCGCGCTTCAGCAGTTCCTTGGCGAGGTGGATATAGGCCTGCGAGCCGGAGCAATGCATGTCGTACACAATCGCGGGCAGGCCGAAGGACGGCGCTTCCGAAATGCGCACGTTGCGCGGGATCACGGTTTCAAAAACCTTGTCGCCGAAAAAGCTGCGGACGTTATCGGATACCTGGTTCGCGAGGTTGTTGCGCTTGTCGTACATCGTCAGCACAACGCCGGTGAGTTCGAGATCCTGATTGAAGGCGTTTTTCACGCGTTCGATTGTTTTCACCAAATGGCTCAGACCCTCCAGCGCGTAGAATTCGCATTGCAGCGGCACCAGCACGCCGTTCGATGCTACCAGCGCGTTCAGCGTTAGCAGGTTCAGTGACGGAGGGCAGTCGAACATCACATAGTCGAATTTATTGGTGGCCGCCTCCAGCGCGTCCTTCAGGCGGAATTCGCGACGCTGCGCATCCACCAATTCAATCTCGGCACCCGAGAGGTGAATGGAAGAAGATATTATGAAAAGGTTTGGCACCTTGGTTTCATGGATGGCTTCATCTATGCCGCAATCGCCAAACAGCACCTCATAGGTGCCATTCACACGGTCGGCACGATCCACGCCAAAACCGGTGGAGGCGTTACCCTGCGGATCCAGATCGATCACCAACACGCGTTTGCCAACCGCTGCGAGAGCAGTTGCAAGGTTCACGGTGGTGGTCGTCTTGCCAACGCCGCCTTTTTGGTTCGAAATGCTGATAAACCGCGTCTGGGAGGCGGTACCGCCGTCCGTGACAGGGGTGGAGTCTTCCAATTTGGGTAATGCTTGGGTCATAGCAGTTTTGTACCTGAGGATTCGGGTGGGAGCAAGCGTGTTTCACGTGAAACAGGATTTAGGTATCAGGACACCGTAAACAGGGATGTTTCACGTGAAACAAAGACTATTTTCTTACTAAGTCCTTGATTCTCAATATTTTACCGGACATATCGCTCTCGCTGGGGAAAACTTCAAGCGCAAAATCCCATGTCTGGCGGGCCTTATCGATTTCTTCGCCATGCTGCAGCCCCTTGGCGAGGACGGCATAAATGGGGTGGTTCGCGGTGCGCAGCCGATCCACATGGCCAAGCAAATCCTGCAAGGGCGCAAGGGCACGGGCGGTCACGACATCCAGATTAGGAATGACCGTATCCTCGATCCGTTTATCATGGATCGTCACGGCTGTGGAGGTTTCACGTGAAACCTCCCGCAGGAAGGTGGCCTTGCGAATATCGGATTCCACCAGATGCACATCCTTAACCCCCAGCATGGCCAGAACAAGGCCGGGGAAACCAGCGCCGGAGCCAAGGTCGGCCAGCGTTACCTCGATATTCGGGATATAGCGAAACATCTGCGCGCTATCAAAGAAATGGCGCTCCGCCGCATCATCGATTGTGGTCGGACCGACAAGATTGATTGCCTTCTGCCATTTGCGAAGCAGGGTGTTATAGGTTTTCAGCTTGTCGAGTGTTTCACGTGAAACAAAGAATCCGTGACGCTCGAAGGTATTCTTGAAGATTTCAGGCAACTTTGGCCTCCGGTTTACGCTTGATATAGCGGAGGAGGGCGACCAGCGCGGCTGGTGTCACTCCGGGGATGCGTGCGGCAGCACCTAGCGTGTCCGGGCGGTGCTTGCCCAGCTTCAGGCGCATTTCATTCGACAGGCTGCCCACGGCCGTATAGTCAAGATCATGGGGCAGCTCCAGCGCTTCATCGCGGCGGAAAGCCTTGATATCGGATTCCTGCCGCTGGATGTAACCAGCGTAGCGGGCATCAATCTCGACCTGTTCGACAATCGACGGCGCAATATTGCCCAGCTCCGGCCAATGCGCCTTCAAGGCATCGATAGAAATATCGGGGTAGCGCATCAGGTCATGGACGGAGCGGCGGGTGCCGTCCTGGTTGACCTTAAAGCCAAGGCGTTCCAGCTCCACCGGCAGCGCCGTCAGGCTGGTCACCAATTCACGGGCATCGGACAGCTGGCGGTGTTTTTCTTCAAACATTCCAGCACGTTCCACCCCAACACATCCTATGGAAATACCAGCCGGTGTCAGGCGCTGGTCAGCATTATCGGCGCGCAGCAGCAGACGATATTCGGCACGGGAAGTAAACATGCGGTACGGCTCGGTCACACCCTGCGTCACCAGATCGTCGATCATCACGCCGATATAGCCATCTGCGCGATCCAGCACGAATTCCGTGCCGTTCCCCGCAGCCTTCAGCGCGGCATTGATACCGGCGATCAGTCCTTGTGCGCCGGCTTCTTCATAGCCGGTCGTGCCGTTGATTTGACCCGCCAGAAACAGGCCGGGCTGTGCACGGGTTTCCAGCGTGCGGGTAAGCGCACGCGGATCGACGTAATCGTATTCAATCGCGTAGCCCGCTACCATGATTTTGACATCTTCAAGGCCGGGTATGGTGCGGATCATCGCATCCTGTACAGATTCCGGCAGCGAGGTCGAAATGCCGTTCGGATACACGGTCGGATCATCAAGGCCTTCTGGCTCCAGGAAAATCTGGTGGCGTTCTTTGTCAGCAAAGCGAACGACTTTGTCCTCGATCGACGGGCAGTAACGGGGGCCGGAGGATTTGATCTGGCCCGAATACATCGGCGCATCATGCAGGTTGTCGCGGATGACTTTATGCGTGTTTTCGTTGGTATAGGTGATAAAGCACGAGATTTGCGGTACCGTGACTTTATCGTTCATGAACGAAAACGGCGTGGGCGGATTGTCGCCGGGCTGTTCTTCCAGCATGTTCCATTTAATCGTGCGTCCATCGAGACGCGCGGGTGTGCCGGTTTTAAGACGGCCCATCGGCAGCTTCAGTTTCTCCAGCGACAGCGCAAGACCGACGGAGGGTTTTTCACCGATACGGCCTGCCGCATGCTGTTCGCGCCCGCGATGCACGATGCCGCGCAGGAATGTACCGGTCGTAATGACCAGTGCACCGCATGAAAACTGCGTACCGTCCGCCGACACAACGCCGCACACGCGTCCGGATGCGTCGGTCAGGATTTCTTCCGCGCCGTCGCCATAGAGCGTCAGGTTGGGATAGTTGAGCAGGATCGCCTGCATGTTCTCGCGGTATAGCTTGCGATCGGCCTGCGCGCGGGGACCGCGCACAGCGGGCCCTTTACTGGCGTTCAGGATACGGAACTGAATGCCTGCCTTATCGATCACCTTGCCCATCACGCCGTCAAGCGCGTCGATTTCGCGCACCAGATGCCCCTTGCCAAGCCCGCCGATGGCAGGGTTGCAGGACATGACACCGACAGAATCGACCTTATGGGTCAACAGGAGGGTTTTGGCGCCCATACGTGCAGAAGCGGCGGCGGCTTCACAGCCGGCATGTCCCCCTCCCACCACAATGACGTCAAATTTGTTATCCATATCAGTAACTTACCTTATTATATTCCGGAAAATTAACTTTTTGCCTGACAGACCCGAATTTTAGGCTATAATAGGCATTAAGGAAATTACCCTAATCGGGTGAAAAGGGCAAGCGGGTTATACCATGGTGCTGTTACGCGGCATAGACGACCTGACGACCTATAAGGGCATTGCGACCGAAGCCTTCGGCGCGCAGGCCTTGGCACAAGCGCAGCAAAAACTGGTCCAGACCGACCCGAACGCCGTTGTGGCGCTGACAACCTTTTATGCCGCCGCCGAAACCCTGCGTTCCTCCGAAAATGCCTTTAACAGCCGCGCACGCAAGGGCGGGCCCGACCTGAAGGCGAACCTGCGCTCCGAAGGTCAGTTCCAGGCCATCAAAGGTTTCAACGATGCAAAACAAAACTTGTTGGGTGTCGACCAGGTGATCGGCCAGCAGATCGTCGAACTGGTCGAAAAATCGATCGCCGGCAAGGGTCGCAAGCTGACCCGGTCTTTTCAGGGTTAAACCCCTCGATTTCATACTCGCTTGACTCGCCACAGACCCGCTTTTATACATAATTCCGTATAAGAGCAGGTGCGCCATGGATAAAAAGCAGAAACAGGAACTCAACGAAGTCCTGAAAAAATATAAACGCACGACCGGCGACGTCGCCAAAGGCTATGCGCGCAGTCTTGGCAAAGGCGCGGTGTTCGGCGTGGCGCTGGATGTTATTTTCACCGGCGGCTTCGGCACATTGGCCGCCATCACCGCAGCCAGCTTCCCCGCCCTGAAGGCGATGGGGCGCTCCACACTTTCCAGCATCCTGCAGGCCGACAAGCGCATGCAGAAAATCAAGGCAAGCACCGATATCCGCGTCATCTTGTTCAAGCAGCAGATTGATCTTGCTGCCGCGTTTAACAACGCCGTCGCACCGCGCCCGATTGACCCTGCGCATGCGGCGGAAAACAAGTTCTTCAGCGTTGCCGACCTGGTTGAAGAAGAAGTGCGCAAGCTGCGTCCCGCCTTCAAGGTTGTGTCAGGCGCGGAATATAAAATTATTGTTCACGCCCCCAGCAAGAACAGCAACGCTATCGACCAGCTGATGACGCTCGATGAAGCGCGCGAGACGCTGAAAAAGAAAATTGAAAAAGAAGACGCGCTGCTGAAGGAAGAACAGGCGCAAAAACTTGCGCAAAAACAAAAACCGGCAAACGATGTCAAACCCGCGCCGGTCAAAAAACGCCCGGGTTTCAATATCTAAATAAAAAAGCCGCGCCCGTGACAGCGCGGCTTTTTTAAATCAAGAAATACGTTACATGCCGAAGCGCAGCAGCTTTTGCAGTTTCGGCTGCGGCCTGTTCTCGTTCGCCACTTTACGCTCCTGCTTGGCGGCCGCAAAACTCTCGCCGAGCTTTTTGCCGTTCAGCGCCGTGCCAGTCGCATCAATCATGATATTATGCTGCACATCGGGCTTCCCCTGCGCGGCCGGTTTGCTGCCGCCCGCCATCCATTCCAGCGTAGATCCGATCGCCTTCGTCGTGGCACCCGCCAGCAGGCCGACGGCGATGCTGGCGACTGCAATCACAGGTGCTGCAAACGCGCCCAGCACAAAACCACCGAATGCACCGGCGGCGGCAAGAGGCGCAGCCGCGCCAAGGCCAAGACCGGCCAGCGCGGCGGAGCCCGTGGACCATGCCGCCAGCGCCGCACCGCCGAAGGGCGCAAGAGCAGCCGTAATGAAGCCCAGACCGATCACGGTTTTGGTGACGCGTGAGGCGGCGGTATCCGATTTTTTTCTCATGAAAAAACTCCGGTTGAATGTGTGTGTGCGTTTATCGTGAATGAAAACCGGGATGCTGTCGAGTGGCATCCCTTCGGGAACAATATGTAATCAGTGTTTATACGCCGCTATTTTGTCCAGTAGCTGCCCACGCGTCGCTTCATCGACAAAGGCTTCCTCGACCGCATTGCGGGATAGTTGCAGCAGTTCCGCTTCCGTGAACCTGAAATGGTCGTGGGCGATCTTGTATTCGCGGCCGATGCTGGTGTTAAAAAAGCTGGGGTCGTCCGATCCCAACACGACTTTGAGCCCGTAATCAAAAAACCGGCGCAGCGGGTGCGTTTTGTAATCAGGGTAGACCTTGAGCGCGATATTGCTGGAAACGCATACTTCCGGCACGGCAAGGATGCTTTTCTGCTCCTCCATCAATTTCGCGTCTTCAATCGCGCGCACCATGTGGCCAAAGCGGCGCACCTGCAAAATGTCGCGCGCCTGCCGAACAGTTTCCGGTCCTGACGCTTCACCCGCATGTGCCGTCCGTCCTGCCAAACCGGATGCCATGAAAGCAGGGCGGAAATCAGCAATCGTATGCGCGTTTTCGTCGCCCGCCATGCCAAAGCCGGTCACCAGGGGATGATGATAGCCGCGCGTGATGTCGGCGACCTTCAATGCAGCTTCCGGCCCGTAATGACGCACACAGGTGGAAATCAGCCGCATTTCGATACCGGATTCTTTTTTTGCTTTCTCGTAGCCGTCGGCGATAGCGCCGATCATTTCTTTATAATCCAGCCCCACCATTGCGCCATGATCGGCCGAGATAAAGAATTCGACATAGACGCAGCCTTCCTGCGCGGCGCGATGCAGGTAGTCGTATGTGATGTCCGAATAATCCTCACGGCGCTTCATGACGGATGTCGCGTCGTCATAAGCCTTCAGGAAAGCGATCAGGTTATGCCTTGCATCGCCGTCTGAATTCCAGCGGAAATGCTCGCCCGAGCTGTCCATCAATTGCGGCGACGGGGTGACCTTGTTGCGGCTTGCAATCTTCTTGGCCATTTCGGGCGTGATCGTGCCCTCCAGATGGACATGCAAATCCACTTTGGGAAGCCTGCGAAGGCTGTCGCCGAAAAGCATTTATGCAGCTTCCAGAACGGTCGCGATGCCCTGACCGCCGCCGATGCACATGGTGGCGAGCGCGAATTGTTTCTTCTCGCGCTGGAGCAGCGTTGCCGCCTTGCCCGTCACGCGCGCACCGGAAGCGCCGAGCGGATGCCCCAATGCGATTGCGCCGCCGTCCAGGTTGACGCGGCTGTAATCCGCGCCAAGCTCGTTCAGCACAGACATCGCCTGCACGGCGAAGGCCTCGTTCAGCTCGATAATATCGATGTCCTTGATCGTAATGCCCGCGCGCGCCATCGCTTTCTTGGATGCTTCGACAGGGCCGATGCCCATGATCTCGGGCGCGCAGCCCGAAACGCCCGTGCTGCGGATTTTTGCCAGGATCGGCAAGCCGCGTTCTTTCGCGAACTGCTCCGATGTCACCAGCGTTGCCGACGCACCGTCGGTCAGCGGCGACGACGTGCCCGCCGTGACCGAACCCGACGCGTCAAATGCTGGGCGCAGGCCCGCAAGGCCCTCCAGCGTCGTTTCAGGACGGATGCAGCCGTCAGCGGAGACGACTTTGCCGTCTGCTGTCGTAATCGCGGTAATCTCGTCTTTCGTGCGGCCCGCTTCGCGCGCCAGAACGGCTTTCTGGTGCGATGCCAGTGCGTATTTTTCCTGATCGGCGCGCGGGATCGAATATTTTCGCGCAAGGTTTTCAGCGGTTTCACCCATACTGATATAGGCCTGCGGGAATGTTTTCACCAATGCGGGGTTCGGCAGCGGGTTGAAACCGCCCATCGGAATGCGCGACATGGATTCGACACCCGCGCAGATGAATGCCTGCCCTGCGCCGCTGGTGATCGCGCCCACGGCCTGATGGATCGCCTGCATCGACGATCCGCAGAAACGGTTGACGGTAACGCCGCCCATCGACAGCGGCAGGTTCGCGATGTTCACGATCAGGCGCGCGACGTTGAACCCTTGTTCACCTTCAGGGAAAGCGCAGCCGAGGATCAAGTCTTCCAGATCCGCAACCGGCGCATTGGTGCGCCTGACCAATTCGGTGATGACGGCGGCGGCAAGATCATCGGGACGCACGCCGGCCAGGTCTCCCTTGGCGGCGAAGTGGAACGGCGACCGGACGTAACCTGCGATGACGGCTTGGGCGGACATGATGAAAACCCCCTGAAAACAATTGTTTTATTAATATGGTGGAGTGGTAAAACAATATCAAGAATGATAAAACTACCTTATTCCATAGTACTTTAGAGGTATGCGATGTCCGACGATAAAATTCCCCACCACCTTTACAAAGTGACGCTCGGCTTCACCCGTCATCTGGATGGGGAAAAGGCGCAATTGCTGGGCGACGCGCTGGAGGAACTGGTTTCCGCCGTGTCTCTCCATAATCGTGAAGCGACCGATGGCGATGACTGGACAATCTCGCTGACCAATTACGGCGCGCCCGATCTTAATGCCATCTTCCAGCGCCTTGAAGAGACGGAAGCGGGTATTATCACCCGCGACAACGTCACAGCGGAACGCCTGCCGGAAAAAGACTGGCTGCGCCATGTGCACGACAATTTCCCGCCCGTGAATATCGGCCGTTTTTTTGTCCATGGTTCTTACTATAAGGGCGAGGTTCCCGCCGGCCAAACGCCGCTGCAGATCGACGCCGCCACAGCATTTGGATCGGGTGAACATGAAACCACGCGGTCCTGCATGGTTGCGTTCGAACAGATCGCAAAACATCATAAGGTCGAAAATGCACTCGATATGGGCTGCGGCTCCGGGATTCTCGCTATTGCCATCCAGAAAATCTGGCCGGGCGCAAAACTGACCGCGATAGATATCGACCCTGAATCTGTGGTCGTCAGCAACCGTCATGCAGAAATGAACAATGTCACGCTGGTGGCTGCGGCAGGCGACGGTTATAAGACCCCGCTTTCTATCCAGAATGCGCCGTATGACCTTGTCGGGGCGAATATTCTGGCAGGTCCGCTGATCGCCATGGCTGGCGATTTATATAATGCGCTCAAGCCCGGGGGCTATGCGGTTTTATCCGGCCTCCTGAAACGCCAGCAGCAGGATGTGACCGATGCCCATCTTGCACAGGGGTTGAGACTGGTCGACGCCATTCCGGACGGCGACTGGGCAGCCCTGATTTTCAAGAGGGATAAGTGACTTTTACTTTTAGCCGCAGCCCCTATATAATAGAGGGAGCGACATTCTGGGGGATACCATGCGCTTATTCGTCATTCTTGCCTGCATTTTCACGTTAACCGCCACACCGTCGTTCGCGCAGGCACCCGAAGCTTTCGACATGGAAGGCCGTGGCGAACAACTCCCCTCGACCGACGAATACAATAACCTGCCGCCCGGCCTGCTGCTGTCGCAAGAACAAGCGCAGGAAGTGGCGAAGGAAAGCGGCGGCGAGACCGTTGTCGGCCTCGGCGAAGTCACGCGCAAGGTCAACTACGACAAGATCATGGAAATGTACAAAGAGGGCAAGTTCGACGAAGTCGCCAAAAACCTGAAGCCCCTTTCCGAAGGCGGCCACCACGGTGCCGAAGAAATGATGGGCATCATGTACCGCTTGGGACAGGGCGTAAAGGTCGACCAATTAAAGGCGTTCGACCTGCTCAGCAAGGCGGCGGAAGCGAACCGCCCGCTCGCGCAGCACCACCTTGGCACCATGTATTATACGGGTGAAGGCGTTCCGGCCGCCGATGCGGTAACGGCGCTGATGTGGCTGCATATCGCGATCGTCCACTATCCCGAAGGCCCCGAAAAAGAAAGCGCGATCAAGTCGCGCGACAACATCTACACGCAGCTGACGCGCCGTGAAAAAGACCGCGCGCTGGAAATGGCGCGCGCCTGGCTATCGAAAAAAGGCGAGGGCCACCTGATGGATCTTCAGTAGCCCCCGCCCTTTTATCTCGTGACGTTACTTTTTTTGCTTATGCGGATTTCTTGAGCCCGATACCTTTGGAGCCTAGATAAGTTTTCGCGTAGTCATACGCCATGCCGGATTGTTCCCAGCCGTAATTCGCGCCGTCGCCGGTGACAGTTGCCCATGCCGCGCCGACCGTCTGGAATGCGGTCTTGAGTGCCGACGGTTTTTCCGCGTTGAAAAATTCATTGTTGTTCGCTGCTTTTTCCTGATCGGCCATTGTCTTCACCCTCTGTGCTTATGCCTCGTTGAACCTAAGGCAGACTACAGAGATTCTTAAATTATGTCAAATGTTATATAGAATCAGCGGCGTACGACCGGCGGGGTCAGAAGACGGCTAATATCTTGTTTTATATGGCGTAAATGGGCACGGTTGAATTCGTCTTCCAGCCCGTCATACCAGCCGCTCGTAAAGGGGCAATCCAGTAGATAATTCTGCCCGTTCGGCAGCATACCAATGCCCTCGATCATGCCCTGGCGCAACGGTGCTGTGCCCACGCGGCTGCCCGCATCCTGCTGTATCAACGCCATGTCAAACATTTCCAGCGCGAAATGATCGCAGCCGTTGATACGCTCGCGCTCTGCAAACCACTGGTTGAACGCGGCCTTCAACGCCTCGCCGTCAAACTGCTTTTTCGGGTTCGACTCAATCGCGCGTTCGAACACAACAGAGATATCTCCGTTCGCGCCCGACAATAAATGCCGCCACAGGAACGATGCGCCGCCGCTGCGCAGCTCCCACGCGATCAGATGCGTGACGGCCTCGATATCCGCCTCTTCAAAACGGCAAAGCCTTAAAAAATCTTCCGGGCGCAGCGCGACATCGGGCCCGCGGCCGCCGTGATGATGCCACGCGCGCCGCAGCGCGCCGATAAACGAAACCAGATACCGGCTAACGCCTTTTTCCGATTTTTGCAGCAGGTCGGGCTGATAGCCCAGGTCGAAATGGTTTTGCCCGGGATAAAAGAAACTCGCATGCGGTTCCAGCAGCGGGTCGAGCCCGACAGAAACCTGATGCAGCATCGCGGACCTGACCAGCATACGGCCGATCGGGCTTTGTTCAAGGATGCGGATAAGGTTGCGGATATAACCGACGAAAGCGCGTTCGCGTTCTTCCACCGGCGCCAGATAAGGCTCGCTGTCGGCGATCGCAAAGAGGCGAACGCGGATACGCTTGTCGCCGAAGCCCCCCAGCATAATATCCCCCGTTATCGCCGCCGGACAAAAATGGCGGCACAAAGAAAATCCTAGTGACCCCGCTCTGGCTGCGTGGTGCGTTTGGCACGGCCGGGCCATTTGTTGAAATCAACGACTTCAGCAGACAGCTTGACCGATTCCTGTACCATCTGCAGTTCTTTCTCCTGAAAGGAGCGTTCGAACTTGATGAACCACAGGAAGTTGGCATTCGAGCGGTCTTCGACCGTGGAATAGCACATGTCGGTCGGCGCGCGCTGCGATTTCATGGACAGGTAGTTGCGGCCGTTCGGCATTTCGCCCAGACGGGCGAACAAATCCATGCTGACTTTCGGGCGCTTCATGCCGGCTTTCATATAGCCGTGCTCGTCGAGCAGCATCTGGTGGATGATGCGCTTGTCGTGCAGTTTCGTTCGGCTGTCTTCGAAAAACTTGTCATACGCCGCACGGCTCGCTTCGCCGTTGTTCAGGGTGCGGAAATCCGTCTGCGCCTTCAGCTCGAAAATGCGGCTGACATCGGCGAGCGGCGTGGCAGAGATAAAATCCCACGCCTCGGACTGGCCGGCCAGACGCAGTTCCCATGCAACCTTCACCGATACCATCAGCACATCGGCCTGCTGCGCGCGGTTCACCAAAATCGCCTCGTCAGGCTCAAAGCTCAACGGGTTGACCAGCGCGCCGTTTTTGTGCTGGCCCGCACGGCGCAGTTCGCGCACCAGCAGGTTCAGCAGGTCGCCCTTCATGCGGTACGGGTTCAGGGTGATGATGCGGTCGTCGCCGCGCACGTAAAACTGCGAAGCGGGAGATTGCGTATCATATATAATAGTCAGCGTTTCCGGCTTGGCGTCCGCGAACAGGCTCTCGCCGGTGCGGCTTTGCATCAGGATGCTTTTCAGTTCCTCGACGGGAACCACATCGGCCTGCCAGCCGTTCTTATCGCAGACGCGGCCCTGATCCAGGCGCCAGTCCATGGCGGCACGATTGCTGAGATGGGTTTCTTTGGAACGCAGGCGTTTCGCCGTATCGCGAAAGCCGCGTTTTTCGGGTTTGGTTGTCTGGAACGTATCGTCCATGCCCGCATCTTTGCCCATGCTCTCTACCCTTTATATTCTTGTCACACACACCGCTCTCAAGAAATCAGGCTCCCCAGCCCTTTTTCCGCTCAAGCAAACAGCGAAACTTCCCTTACATTCATCATGGGGGGTAGATGGTTAACATCTCCTTTTACGAAGTCGAAATAGCAGCAATATTAGTTGATTACGGAAACAAAACCGACATTTTTGGGATAAAAGAACCACAGAATAAGAATAATCTTGCTGTAAATCGGCAAAATTTATTGATTTTCGTCAGTCATTCTCGGAATTGATTCGATTATCCCTAATCGGGACAAGCACTTAAGCTGCGCCAGCAGCATGCTTTTCTGCATCCAGCGCAAACGCGGCATCCGTTCGGGCACATCGCGATATGCCTGATCGGCAAAGTAGCCCGAAAGCGATGCCAGCATCGCAACCGCATCATCAGTGATATAAGAGCCGAATTGCTCCATCAGCTCTTCGATTTTGCCAAGACCTTCTGCTTCGAGGTTCGAAAACAAAAACATTTGATCAAAAACCAGCGGGCCGAAGCACGCATTCGGCCAATCGACCGCATAGGCACGATCCTTACTGAAAATAAAGTTGTCGAGACGCAGGTCGCCGTGCACAAGCCCTTCGGGTGCCCCTAAACGTGCAGCGCGGATCTGCCATTCTGTCAAGGCCTCGATGCTTTTTTCAAACCATGCGTTCGCGGCAGCCTGATCGTCGAAGAGCGTCAGGAATTTTTTTCGGATCGCCGGGTCGTTTTTCAGGCGCTGCCATTTCTTGTCGACCGAAAAAAACTGGCTGATATAAACCTGTTCCCGCACCGAAGGCAGGACTTCTTTTGCGCCGTCAAACTTCTGCCATGCGCGGAACAGGTCCATCAGCCGCGGCAACGATGCAAGCGCCGGATCGTGATCGACGTATTCCCATACGCCCAGCATCCATCCGTCTTCTTCGCCGTCCGACACCACGCCGATATAGGGCGGCGATGCGTCGCGCAGCGCCTCGACAATCTGGTACGCGGAAATTTCCTGCGCAAGGTTCGCAGACCCATGCGCAGTTTCAGCGGGATGCGTGCCTTTGGCGAATACCTTGCGGCCCGATGCCAGCGTCATGATAAAGCCAGCCGATGCGGAAAGGCCGCCAAAAGCCGTGTTTGACGATACGATTTTATCGCCGCACAGTTTTTCAAGCTGTCGGAAGATGCCGGGGGGAAGGTCGGAAAACTCTGGTTTTTTTTCGCGGGCGTCGGGCTGTCTGATAAGCGCGACCATGATGTTACGCGGCTGCATCCTGCAGCACGGGCATACCTTCAATCTTCAGCTCTTCATCCGACATGCTGACAAGGCCGTCCTTCTTCACATGCACCTTGGTGCGGAACAGGCTGTCCTTGAACACCATGAAGGCGAGCAGGTTGTAGGTCCCGTCTGAATCCTGCGACACCAGCGTCACGGGCTGCAGCATTTCCTGCATCACCTTGCGGCCCTGCAGCGGCGGCTCGATCTGCCAGCGGATATCATCGATGGTCTCGATGATCAGGAAGCGGCCATGGCGGCCGCGCACATAATTGAAGAAAAACTTCACGTATTCGACGACGGTGTTGCTGTCGAGCGTGATCGGCGCTTTTTCGTTCGTCTCGTAAATCGCCTGGTTCGTCCAGTTGACAACATTCACATCACCGGGCTTATAGATGGCATATTTGCGTGCGCCCGGTACGGCCGACAGGTCGGTCAGTTCGAACAGTTCGTAACCTTTGTAGAAGGGCAGTTTCTGGCTGCGAACGGTTGTGCTCTCCATCGAGAAAGGCACGGGTTCCAGCTGCGGGTTGATCTCGCTCAGGATCCGCGCCGCTTTTTCTGCGTCCAGTTTCTGCCAGTCTTCCGACATTTTAAGACCTTGTGTTTGTTGTTTCATCCTAGCGCAGATTTTAACCGCGTGAAAAGCGTGTTTTCGGCAGTAAAAGGGGCAGATGTGGATAAGCCTTTGGATAACCCTGCGCGCAAGTTCGGGGGCAGAATTTTTCAGGGATAACTCCCCGAGTCCGAACAAGGACTTAACAAGGGACTCGCGGGATGGACTCTGGAATAGAATAACGTGGATAACTCGTGTTTACGGAATCATTAGTTATCCCCGTTATCCACAGCTGCGAAGAATTAAGGGAATCCAGCAGCCTAGGCATGTTTTGCGTCAAACTGTTCTTTCTTGCCTGTCGCCGGCGCGGTGCAGCTTTGAGGATAAAAGCCGACCGCGCCATTTATCCCCGTTAATCACCGCACAACAAACTACTACTAAAAGATTCTAATACTTATATATATTCAGGTTCTCAAAACGGGAAACACATGTCTCAAGCTTCGGCACCGCAAACGATTATATCCAGTCCCTTCCTTAGGGCTTTGCAAGGCATAGCACAAACGCCAACGCCCTTCTGGCTAATGCGGCAGGCGGGACGCTACCTGCCGGAATACCGTGCCCTGCGCGCGACGGCAGGCTCCTTCTTGGACCTGTGCTTCAATCCGGAATTTGCTGCCGAAGTGACTCTACAGCCGATCCGTCGCTTCGATATGGATGCCGCTATCCTCTTTTCCGATATTCTGGTCATTCCCCACGCGCTGGGGCAGGAGCTTGATTTCGTCGTAGGCGAGGGGCCGAGGCTGGGCGAACTCGATGTTGCGAGACTTTCCTACGATGCTGACAGGTTATCACCGGTTTACGAAACCATTCGCCGTGTGCGGCGCGAACTTGCGCCCGACAAGGCGCTGATCGGCTTTGCGGGCGCGCCATGGACTGTCGCCTGCTATATGGTGGACGGGCAGGGCGGTGGCGAATTCCTGCGCACAAAAACTTTCGCTTATAAAAATCCCGAAGCCTTTGATGCGTTGATTGGCAAGGTGGTCGATGCAACGGTCACTTATCTGGTCGCGCAGGTGCGCGCAGGTGCGGATGCCTTACAATTGTTCGACAGCTGGTCGGGACTGTTACCGGAACCTTACTTTACGCGCTGGGTTATCAAACCGTCTCAGGAAATCCGCAAGCGCCTTGCAAAAGAATGCCCGCAAACGCCGATGATCGGCTTTCCGCGCGGCGCGGGCGGGTTGTGTCACCGTTACGCGGAACAAACGGGTTTTAACGGTATCGGCCTTGATACGCAGGTACCGCTCGACTGGGCCATCGCAAATTTCGGCAAGGGCAGGTGCCTGCAGGGAAACCTCGACCCCGTATTGCTATTGACGGGCGGCGTGGCTCTGGAACAGGGCGTACGGAATATACTGGATGCCGCCCGCGGCCAGCCGTTTATTTTCAACCTCGGCCATGGCGTGATTAAAGAAACCCCGCCGGAACATGTCGCACTGCTCGCCAAAACAATCCGGAGCTACCGCTGATGAAAACAGCCGTTGTCCTGTTCAACCTCGGCGGGCCGCTCCAGAAAGCGGATATCAAGCCCTTCCTGTTCAATTTCTTCATGGACAAGAATATCATCGCAGCGCCGCTGCCGATCCGTTATTTCATCGCCAAATATATCTCCCGTACGCGCGGCGAAGGGGCTGCTCTGGAGGCCTATGGACGTCTCGGGTTCAAATCGCCCCTGCTGCAAAACACGCAGGCACAGGCGCGGGCGCTGGAGGCTGCGCTGAACAAGCGCATGCCGAATGTGAATGACATGGTCGAAGTTTTCGTCTCCATGCGTTATTGGGAACCCTCCGCCGAAGATACCGTCGACGCGCTGGAAGCTTACAGGCCTGACCGCATCGTCATGCTTCCGCTTTATCCCGAATATTCGACGACGACGACGAAATCTTCGTTCGAAAACTTCTGGCGCGCTGTGCAGGCGGCAGATGGCGACCTGCATAAAAACTGGGACGATATCGCCGTGCATCGCATCGGCTGCTATCCGCTGATGAAGGGATTCATAGATGCGTCGGCAGAGCTTATTGTAAACATTTTGAAACAGGCACCCGCCAATACCCGCGTATTGTTTTCGGCGCACGGCCTGCCGGAAAAAATCGTGCAGGGCGGCGACCCGTATCAGGATCATTGCGAAAAATCCGCTGCGGCGATTGCCGCAAAGCTTGGCTTGTCTGCTAACCAGTGGCGTATCTGCTATCAAAGCCGCATCGGCCCGCTGAAATGGATCGGACCTTCTATCCGCGAGGAACTGGAACAGGCAGCGAAGGACCAGGTGGGCGTTGTGATATATCCCCACGCCTTTGTTTCCGAACATGTGGAAACGCTGGTCGAGCTGGACGAAGAATTCAAGAAAGAAGCCGAGCATCTGGGCGTGCCATACTATGCGCGCGTGCCGACCGTATCGACGCATCCCCTGTTCATCGACGGGCTTGCCGATATGGTGATGGAAGAAATTGCCGGAAAGGAACAACCACGCATCTGCGGCGGAAAATTTAGCCGTTGCGGGTGCATCAAGGAGGCCGGATGAAAGAATTCATCTTCGCGCATTACGATGTATTCAAATCGCTGCACCTGATAGCGGTCATTTCATGGATGGCAGGGCTATTGTACCTGCCGCGCCTGTTTGTCTATCACGCCGATGCCGACAAGGGGTCGGAGCTTTCCGAAACGCTGAAGATCATGGAACGCAAGTTGTTGCGGCTCATTATGAACCCCGCCATGATCGCCGCTTATGTTTTCGGCAGCCTGATGCTCTGGGCGAATGCCGACCTGCTGAAAATGCCCTGGATGCATGTCAAGATTACGCTGGTTGTGCTGATGACCGTCTTTCATCATGCGCTGGGCCGCTGGCGGAAGGCATTCGTGGCCGATGCCAACAAGCACAGCCATAAATTTTACCGCCGCGTGAACGAAATCCCGACCATTCTGATGATCCTCATCGTCTTTATGGTCATTACGAAGCCTTTCTGATTCCATAATGATTCCAAGACGCTAGTTTTACTTAATACTTTAGCGTTGACATACAAAGGCTTCTTTGTTAAAACTTAAAGTATCAAGCCTTAAATCAAAGGGCAGACCCCGCCGGAATTTCCGTGGCGGGCGTGGCATCCAAAAAAAACATCAGCCATCACGCCAAAACAAAATTCCCATCACCGCAACACGACTTTTCCCGACCTAAAAGAACGAAAGAACAACACAAGTGGCAAAACCCCCCAGACATTCCGGCAGCCGTCACGGCGGCGGATCCCGTCATCACGGCGGACACGGCGGCAACAATAACGACGGAAACGATTTCCCGCATCAGGGCCCGCAATCCGATGTGACGCCTGAAGAAGAAGCCGCCGCTGCGAAGCGCGACCCTAATGCCAAGGTCATGGACCTGCATGAACTGAAAACCAAATCACCCGCCGACCTGCTGGCCTATGCCGAAAGCCTCCAGTTGGAAAACGCCTCGGCCATGCGCAAACAGGAAATGATGTTTGCGATCCTGAAACGCCTTGCCGAACAGGATGTGCCAATCCTGGGCGCCGGCGTGCTGGAAGTATTGCAGGACGGCTTCGGCTTCCTGCGCAGCCCGGAAGAAAACTACCTGCCGGGCCCCGACGACATTTACGTTTCTCCCTCCCAGATCAAGCGTTTCGGCCTGCGCACCGGCGACACCGTCGAAGGCGAAATCCGCGCGCCGAAGGATAACGAGCGCTACTTCGCTCTCCTGCGCGTCAACCAGATCAACTTCGAAAGCCCGGAAAACATCCGTCACCGGATCAACTTCGACAACCTGACCCCGCTTTACCCAGACCGCAAGATCAAGCTGGAACTGGACGACCCGACCGACAAGGGCGGCGGCGTCAAGAAAGAAACCAAGACCAACAAGAACGCAGCCGTGCAGCTGCAGCGCGTGATCGAACTGGTCTCGCCGCTCGGCTTCGGCCAGCGCGCGCTGATCGTGGCACCGCCGCGCACCGGTAAAACGGTCATGATGCAGAACATCGCGCATTCGATCGAAACCAACCATCCCGGCGCGTACCTGATCGTCCTCCTCATCGACGAACGTCCCGAGGAAGTGACCGACATGGCGCGTTCCGTGAAGGGCGAAGTCATTTCCTCCACCTTCGACGAACCGGCCGCGCGTCACGTGCAGGTAGCCGAAATGGTGCTGGAAAAAGCAAAACGCCTTGTCGAACACAAGCGCGATGTCGTGATCCTGCTCGATTCCATCACGCGCCTTGGCCGCGCGTACAACACGGTCGTTCCGTCGTCGGGAAAAGTCCTGACCGGCGGTGTCGATGCGAACGCGCTGCAACGTCCGAAACGCTTCTTCGGCGCGGCGCGTAACATCGAACAGGGTGGCTCACTCACGATCATTTCAACCGCGCTGATCGATACCGGTTCGCGCATGGACGAGGTGATTTTCGAGGAGTTCAAAGGTACCGGTAACTCGGAAATCGTCCTCGACCGCAAGCTCTCCGACAAGCGCGTCTTCCCGGCGATCGACATCCAGAAGTCGGGTACGCGCAAAGAAGAGCTGCTGGTCGAACAGGGCATGCTGTCGAAAATGTGGATCCTGCGCAAGCTGATGTCCCCCATGGGTACGACAGACAGCATGGAATTCCTCATCGACAAAATGAAGGACACCAAGAACAACGACGAGTTCTTCAAGCTGATGAACCAGTAAAGGGCCGATATGCCCAGCACCGGTGTTATCCTCTCAATACTGGCGCTTCTGGTCGCGGTCTTCCTGATCCGCGAACATTTTGTCCTGTGGAAGGGCACCAAGCAGCGCAGCAAGCTTTGGGTGCAGTTCAAGCCGGATGATCCATTGATGACCGCGGCAGCGCAAAAAGCGCGCGATTTGCTGCCATTGTTCGATACGCTGCGGGAAAAATATCCGCGTTATTCGTCGTTGGCGCTCGGGCCGATCCGCGAAGACGGCGATACGACGCCTGTGCTTGTCCGGCGCAAAACAGAAGAAGGTTACATCGTCTGCCGCGCTGAAAACAAGAAAGACGGCACCGCCGTTGAAGTCGGCGACGAGTTCCTAGCGAAAACAGGCGATATCGTCGACTGGATTGTCTATGAAAGCGAGAAGAAAGACCGCATTTATGGCGGATATACCTTGCGTGCCGTCGTGGAAATCGCCGAACGCGACGGATTTTTTGTCCCCGCGCCCGCCCGTCGCCAATTCGAGAAATTTATCGACGCTTAGGGCGTGCCAACCGACACGCCGGCCATCTTCAGCAGCGTCAGCACCCATGATGGTTTCTGGAACGCAAAAAACGCGCAAAGCGCCCAGGCTACAAGCGTCGTGCCCAGCGCATGCGTGCCCTGCTCGCCCGCCGGGGGCAGACCCCTGTCCGTATTGTTGACCACCTCGCCCGGCAGCAGTTTTTGCAATGCACCGCCCGCCATATAACGCACCGTCATCCATGCGATGAAGAACCCGGTTAGCCACACAAGAAGATCGGCAACGAACGCGAATTTGGCATAGCCAAGCGCGCCAATTTTGGCCGCATTATACATTTGCGCAGGGCTGAAGTAATATCCCGCATAAAAGCCAGCGGCAATCAGGCTGCCAAGGATAAGCCCCTTGATGCGCGGGCCCTTACTGATGGCCAGAATGGCACTGCCCGCGTATTTAATGCCTGCCTTGATGAATTTATCGGATATCACCAACGGATATTCGGCAATGATCGTTTGGTACACCTGACGTTTGGAATGATGGGACAGTCCGCTCAGGATCTGGCGCAGCACGCGGTACTTACAGGCCTGCGCGATTAACGCTTCGGCAGCCAGCGGACCTTTAGACAGCTTGAACAGCGCGTTGATGCCGGGCTTGATGACGGGGTCCAGCACCGGGTCGATGCCCATGATCTTGCCGGTCAGTCCTGCGACACCGGACGGATATTGCTTGCCTTCAATCGAAAATTCCACGTTCGCGATAGGCAGGAACGCAAGGAAGGGCACGACCAGAAGTTTTTGCTCGGTGTTCTGGTTCAGGCGGAAAATTTCCGCATGCTCCTCGGTCGCCAGTTCGCGTTCGCCCAACCGGTCTATAATTTCCTGCAGGTCCTGCGGCATCAGCTCGCGATCCATTTCGAACTTGCCCTCGGCATGGAATGTCATGTCGTAGGTATGCGTCCAGAAACCGCTGCGGTCGCATTCGGTGCAGGCAATCTTGGTCTGGCCGCGGCAGATGCTGCATTTGACCGACTTCATGCCGTTGCAGGCGGTGCATAAAATGCGCCCGACAGATGAACAGCGCTGGCACGGGATATACCCGCCGTCCTGGGATTGTACGCCGCCGCTGCCATAGCATGCTGGGCATTGCGCCTGACCGGTCGATGCGCAGTTAACACAGCCCACGCCGCCCGTGCCGCTGCAGGTGGTGCAGGGATAGCTTGCAAGGCCGGCGCATTTCGAACACCGGTCGACAACGCAAAACTGTTTTTGGGTCACTTTCAGCGGATGCTTGAACGGCTTCATGCCCCAGCCGCGACCGGGGTCCTGGTCCAGCACCTGCAGCAACTCGATCTGGACGTTTTTGTCTGTCACGGCTTCAGGCGCAAGAGCGGCGGCAGCGGCAATCACCGCAGCTTCGCTATCCAACACTTTTCCGTGCTCGCGCTTGCCGCTGAGCTGGCCTTTGACGAAGTCGGGCTTCAGCTCGATGAAAATGGCGCCCGGAAGCTGATGTACCAGTGTTTCGTGCCGCGCAAGACGCACTTGTTCGGCTTTCAGCCCGTTGCCATCGACCAGCCTGCCTAGTGTTTCGGCCGCTTTCTGGCTGATCTGGAAGTGCTGTTCCGACGGTTGTTCGGGGACGAAATCCGGCTCCGACATTATTTGTCCCCGCTCTTGCTCAGGTGCTGCGCCAGGAAATCGGCAGTACGCGCGTTGGCCATATGCGCCGCTTCCTTGTCGTAGTGATCGCCGCCTTCGCGCGCAAAAGCGTGATCGACGCCGGGATAGACGTGGATTTCGACATTGTCGTGGCTGTTCAGCGTTGCGCGGATTTTCTGCTGCGCGGGCATCGGGACAAACTTGTCTTTTTCGGCGATATGCATCAACAGCTGATGGCGGATGTCGCCCGCCTCGTCCAGCATGTCCTGAATGCCGACACCGTAATAGCTGACGTTGCAATCCGCATCCGACCGCGCCGCCATCAGGAAAGCAAGCTTGCCGCCCAGACAGTATCCAAGCGTACCCGCCTTGCCTGTGCAGCCCTTGTCGTTTCGGATATGGGCAAGGGTTGATTTCAAATCTTCGATGCCCAGATCGACATTAAAACCCTGATAAAGCTTGAACGCCTGCGCCCATTCGGCTTCGGACTTGTCCGTCAGCTGCACGCCCGGTTCCTGCCGCCAAAAAAGGTCGGGGGCGATCGCAATAAAACCGGCCGCAGCCAGGTTGTCGCAGATATCACGCATTACTTTATTGATGCCGAAAATTTCCTGGATGACGACCACAGCCGATGACGGCGTTTTACTTTCGGGATAGGACACATAGGCACCGAACTGGCCGCCGTCATGTGCTTTTATTTGTATATCTTTTTTCATATAAAAACCCTCATAAATCTTTCCCAGACTATCGTCTTATGAAGGCGGGTCAATATTAAACTGGCGCTGCTCAGCCGTCATTCGCAGCTTCATGCCGCCGTCTTGCGCGTTCATCAAGCAGCAGCTCCCGCAGGGCATCGGCATCCGTCACGGGCGCGGAACAGCTGCGCCCGAAACAGACATATGCCGCCGCTTTTTCGCCGATGGGTGTCTTGCCGTGCGCGGGGTGGTTTTCGGGCAGGCTTTTGCCGTCCTGCGTTTCCATCACAACCAGCCGCGGCAGGGAAACGGATTTGATGGCGCCCAGCAGCTGCTCGCGGCCGTTCCTGCCGGCAATAACGACCGATGCGGGGTGCGAGAGGAAATCGCTGTTGGCCAGAAGCGTCGAAAGCGGATAAAAGCGCTGCATGATATCGCCGGAAAACGCGCGCGCGGTTGCTTCGGCATATTCAAGATAATGGGGTTTGCCGGTGACAAGATAAAGCCGCATCAATACGCCCACCATCGTGCCGTTGCCCGCAGGCGTGGCCGTATCATCCGCGGTTTTCGGCCGCAACAGCAAATCAGGCTGCGCGGCCGACAGGAAAAACCCCTTGCTGGCGGGATCCCAGTAATCAGCCACCGCGACCGATGCCCAGGTTTCGGCTTGCGCCAGATAAGCCGTATTGCGCGTTACCTCGTAAAATAGCAACGCCGCCTCGCTCATATTGGCGTAGTCGTCCAGCGTTCCGGCATGGGCGGATTTTCCGTCGCAAAAAACATGCATCAGCCGGCCGTCCTGCAGCATCATGTTTTGTGTCACGAAACGAAACGCATGTCCTGCCGTTCTCAGCAGCTCGGGCGCATCCAGCGCCGCATGCGCCAGCAAAAGCCCCGCGATGGCAAGCCCGTTCCAGTCGGCCAGCACCTTGTCGTCGCGTGCGGGCGGCGTGCGCAGGTCGCGCGATGACTTCAGCTTTTTGCGCAGTGATTGCAGCCTGCGCTCGTCATCCGCCGATAACGGCGTGATTTGCGCCAGACGGTTGGGGATGTTGACACCTTCCCAGTTTCCGCCCTGCGTGATGTCATAGACGCGGCGGAACAGCGCGCTGTCATTGCCGAGCAGCGCGTCGATTTCGGCGGCACGCCAGATATAATAAGCGCCTTCTTCGGCATGTCCTGCCGATGTCAGGCTGTCAGCATCGAAGCTGCTGGCAAAGCCTGTGGCGTCGTTATGCGTGACGGACATATCGCGCTCCAGCCATGCTGCCGTTTCGCGGATGCGCTCGGCGAATAGCGGATTTTTCGTCTCGCGATATACTTCGGATAAAACTTTCAGGAACAGCGCGTTGTCATACAGCATCTTCTCGAAATGCGGCACCAGCCATTCGGCATCGACAGTATAACGACAGAACCCGCCGCCCAGATGGTCGTAAAGGCCGCCCTGGCACATATGCGTCAGGCCGAGAATAACGGCGGATTTGAACGCATCGCTGCCGGTGCGGATATATGCATCCCACAGCAGGGAAATAATCGTCAGCGACGGAAACTTCGGCGCGTCGCCGATCCCGCCGTTCACGTCGTCCATGCGCGACAGGAAATAAAGGCCGATCTTGTCCAGCGTTTCGCGCGACACGATATGGCCCTCCTGCCGTTCCTGCAACTTATGCAGGGCCGTTGTCAGGCTTTTCACGTTATGCGTGATCTTGTCCTGTTGCGCATGCCAGCTTTCGTTTACGCCGCGCAAAACCTCGCGAAAACCGGGCAGCCCGTGGCGGGGCAGGGGCGGGAAATATGTGCCGCCCCAGAACGGTTCGCGCCCGGGTGTCAGGAACATCGTCAGCGGCCAGCCACCCTGCTGACCCATCAATGCCAGCGCGTTTTGATAGATCATGTCGATATCGGGGCGTTCTTCGCGGTCGACTTTGATATTAATGAAATGTTGGTTCATCAATGCTGCCGTATCGCCGTCCTCGAAACTTTCATGCGCCATCACATGGCACCAATGACACGCGGCGTAGCCGATCGACAGCAATATGGGCTTGTTCAGGGCTTTCGCTTTTTCAAAGGCATCGGCACCCCACGGCATCCAATGCACAGGGTTGTCCTTGTGCTGGCGCAGATAGGAGCTTGTCTCGTTTGCCAGAAGATTCATATTGCTGCCGTCTTTCCTTTAACTTAAGTTAAACCTAGAACGGGGTTTACACATGAGCAATGACGAATTGTTTTTTCGCCAGCATATCTTTTGCTGCACCAACGAACGCCCGCCGGACAGCCCGCGCGGCAGCTGCAAGGCACGCGGCGCAGAACCGCTGCGCAATTATCTGAAGGCGCGTGTCAAGGAACTAGGCATCGAAGGAGTGCGCGTGAACGGCGCGGGCTGCCTCGACCGTTGCGAGCTTGGGCCGACGATGGTGATTTACCCGGAAGGCACATGGTACACCTATGCCAGCCGTGAAGATGTGGAGGAAATCATCGAAAGCCATGTGAAAAATGGCAAGCCCGTCGAACGCCTGCTGCTGACCACTGATCAAAAAGAACTCCGCGCCGACCAGCGAAAATGACCGATACCATCTTCGCCCTCTCGACCGGTTCTTACAGATCCGCCATCGCGGTGATCCGCATATCGGGGCCGAAGGCGCTCGAGGCATTCCGGCTGCTCACATCCAGGAAAAATTTCACGCCGCGTCATGGCATGGTGGTAACGCTGACTGACCCGGTGTCGGGCCAGACACTTGATTTCCGCGCACTGGCATCGGTTTACCCCGGCCCCGCCAGCTTTACAGGCGAAGATACAGCGGAATTTAACGTGCATGGCGGTCGTGCGGTGATCGAAGGCATATTGCGTTCACTCTCGCAAATTCCTGCCTGCCGTCCTGCCGAACCCGGTGAGTTCACAAAACGCGCGTTTCAGAACGGCAAGCTTGATCTGACGGAGGCGGAGGCGATTGCCGACCTGATCGATGCCGAAACAGAAATGCAAAAAATGCAGGCCATAGGGCAGGCACATGGCGCGTTGTTCAAGCTGTATAGTAAATGGGCAGATATTCTCTCGACGGTGCTTGCGCATCAGGAAGCCGATATCGAGTTCCCCGAAGATGATTTGCCCGGCGGATTGACACTCATGCTAAAGCCGCAAATCGAAAAGCTGCGGCGCGAAATATACGAGCATCTTGACGACAACCGCCGGGGCGAACGCCTGCGCAACGGCATCCGCATCGCTATCATCGGGGCGCCGAATGCCGGAAAATCAAGCTTGATGAACGCGCTTGCCCGCCGCGATGTGGCGATAGTGTCGGAAGAGGCGGGCACCACCCGCGATGTGATCGAGGTTCATTTGGACCTTGGCGGCTATCCGGTCATTCTGGCCGATACGGCCGGCCTGCGTGAAACAGATAATAACATCGAAGCGGAAGGCATTCGCCGTGCGCAAACCGCAGCCCGTGATGCTGACCTGAAAATCGCGCTTTTCGACGGCACGCTCGCCGAACAAGATACCGATACGATGAAGCTGGTGGATGAAAATGCGCTGGTCGTGTTTACAAAGTCCGATATAGCAAAAAAACAAGCCGCCGGCCTTCACGTATCTTCATCGACTGGTGAAGGCATCGACGGGCTTCTGAAACAGATCACCGCCGGCGTCGCGCAGGTATTCAAATCGAAACCCGGTCCCGTGCTGACGCGCGAACGTCACCGCGCGGCGCTGACCGATGCAGTCTATGCGCTGGACCGCTGCCTTTCGACGCAGGCGCCGGAGCTGGCAGCTGAAGACCTGCGACTCGCCCTGCGCGCGCTGGGCGGCATTACAGGCCGCGTGCATGTGGAAGACTTGCTGGACAAAATCTTCAGGGATTTTTGTATCGGCAAGTGACGGATTCTGTTTGAAGAATCCATGCCCGCATAAAATGCTTGCCAACAACGCCCAAAAAAACTAAGAATAGTCGAAACCCCCAAACAAAACGCGGTTTCATTCATCCGGCAACGGCGCGAAAGCTCTTGTCGGCATTTTTGTGTGTCAAAACCGGAGCAAACGATGAGAATCGAAACCGAACGCAAGCTTGACTTCGCCGATGTGCTGATCCGCCCGAAACGCTCGCGCCTGAAATCGCGCGGCGATGTCGAGGTGAAGCGCACCTTCAAGCTGCCGCATGCCAAGGTTGAAATCTCGGGCGTGCCGATCATTGCTGCCAACATGGACACCGTGGGCACGCTCAAGATGGCGGCAGCACTCGCCGAACACAGCATTTTCACGTCGCTGCACAAGCATTACGCGCTGGATGAGTTGCAAAAGGCGAATATCTCCGGCGATTTTTCCTTCGTCACTTTCGGCATCGACGACATGAAGAAAATTGATTCCGTGCTGGAGGCGTTGAAGGGCAACAAGATCAATAAAATCTGCCTTGATGTCGCGAACGGATATACCGAAAACTTCGTCGAATTCGTGCAGACCGTGCGCAAGCATCACCCTGAAAAAATCATTATGGCCGGCAACGTGGCCACCCCCGACATGACCGAAGCGCTGATTTTGGCGGGTGCCGACATCGTGAAGGTCGGCATCGGCCCCGGCTCGGCCTGCATGACGCGCGCGATGACCGGCATCGGCTATCCTCAGCTGTCGGCGATCATCGAATGCGCAGATGCTGCGCATGGCCTGTCTGGCCTGATCTGCGCCGACGGTGGCTGCAAGATGCCGGGCGATGTGGCGAAAGCCTTCGCGGCGGGTGCCGATTTCGTGATGCTGGGCGGCATGTTTGCAGGCCATACCGAGTGCATGAACGACGAACAGCTGAAACAACTGGCGCAATCCGACCACAACATGGTCGAATATTACGGCATGTCGTCGAAAGTCGCGATGGACCGTTATGCCGGCGGCGTCGCGCTGCACCGCGCATCCGAAGGCCGCGTAGTCAAGGTGGAATACAAGGGCGATGTGAAAGGCACGATCCAGGATATACTGGGCGGCCTGCGTTCGGCCTGCACCTATGTCGGCGCACCGACTCTCAAGCAGTTCTCGAAACGTGCGACCTTTGTGATCAAGAATTCGGTTTAAGGCATTACGCGCAGCAGGAGCGGCATATTTCCGCCGCTCCTGTAAAACGTCAGGCCTTTGACCGGCTGCAGCCATGCGGGCAGTTTCTCGCCTGATTTGAAAAAACGCGGGTGATAGACGGGGCACACCAGCAACGTATCGACCTTGCGTTTTTTCAAAAGCGCGTGAAATGAATCGATATCGGCAGCCGCGCGCAGGTTTTTAAGGTCGCGCAGTCCGTCGGCTTCACGGTGGTAGTTCGAGGCGATGATCCGGTAAGGCGTGAAAAAAACCATTTCCGTGCCGACATCCTCGTAGGTGTAAAAAATATCGCTCGTCGTGCCGAGAAGTTTTTGCAGTTGCTGCGTCTGGATCACGTAACGGATTTCGCTCATGCAGCCGGTGCCGGGCGCGTTGCCTGCCGCTTGTGATTTCACTGACGCGGCCACAGAACCGCCCATATAGGCTGCCAGCACAGCAATCCACAGATAGGGCTGAAACCGGCGCGGCGCGAACGAAAAGCGCCGTGCCGCGGCACTGACCGCCGGCAGCAGCCCTGCGCATATGACCGTGGCGACCGGCGCCAGATAATATGCCCATCGTGCCTGCACCGTTGTCAGCAGCAGCATAACGGCCATCAGGCCGCTCAGAACAGCCAACGGGCGGGTGCGCCGCGCGTTGTGCCCGGGCAGCAAAACGGCGGCCAGCAGGATAGCGGCGAGCATCGGCTGCAATAAGATTGGGGCGTAATTTGCCAATGCGCCCGCGAATAACGGTTTTGCTTCGCTGACGACCGGCAGGAAGTCCGTAAAAATATACGGGTCTGCTTCCGCCATCGGCCCCTGGAAAAACTTGGGATAAAACCCATAAATCAACGCCATGCCGCACAGCCCGGCAACCGAACCAGTGACAAAACGCGTTTTCAAGCGGTCAAGCCTTTGCCACACCATCATGGTTGCGGATATTGCTGCAGCAGCAATCCAGAGTACGCATACCTGCACAATCGACAGGGAGTCGTATTTGGCATGTACGAGAATATCCTTGAAAGGCACCTCGAGCAGCAGCCCGAGTGTCGCAGTTGCAGCCGCTCCGATCGCGGCAATAGCGGGTGCGGCAAACTTCTGGCGATCCCGCGACGCGGCGCGCAAGGCCTCGATCCCTATAACCCCGATTGTTGCCGTGTAGATAATCAGGCCTTCCGGACTTATCCAGATAATCAGGCCAAGCAACATACCGGCAATCGCGGCCTGCAGCGGCCGCATCGCGTTCTGTACCAATAATACCAGCACGCCGCACCACAACACGCTCATCAACCCATGATGATCGGCATCCCCGGGGCGAAAATAGTCGGTCATATAGGGGCTGCACAGGAACAGTAATATTGTGCAGGCGGTTACATGGTTATGGTTGAATATCCTGCGCGCAGCATTTGCCATCAATCCTGCTGCCACCAGCGACAGGGCGAACGGATACCACGCCGCCGCCATCATCATGCGCAGCTCGGGCACGTACTTTGACGGCATCAGGTAATAGAAACCGGCAAGAATGAAATCCAGCGGGCGTGTCCAATGCGATTCAATCCCGCCAACGGGCGCATTTGTTTGCGGCACGGCATGGCCGAAAAAATCACTGCCTGACAGCCAATCCCGCACTAAAGAAAGCCGCAACCAGACATCGGGATTATAAGGACGCAAAGGCGTGTCCAATGCCGGCCAGCCCGCAAGATCCGCCAGACGCATTACCAGCGGAATCGAGATAACAAGCATAAATGCTGCCCATATGCCGCGCCGCCGGTTTTTGGGGGCGGCGGCGATGTTCATTTACGGACCGCGAACAGCAGCGGCTTTGCGCCAGGCACGTCAAAAAATGCTAGGCCGCCGACGGGTGCCAGCCAGCCGGGAGGCTTTGCATGGTCAAGTGACGACAGGAAACTCCCCGCTTTTTGGCCGGCGGGGCAGTACAGCAGCGCATCGATCTTACGCGAATCAATAATTTCTTTTGCCGCATCGGCTGTTTTTGCATCGCGCAAGCGCGCCATATCGCGCAGCCCCGCATGTTCGCGGTGGTAGTTCGATGCGACAATGCGATACGGGGTGAAAAACTGCATTTCACCGCCGATATCCTCCGGCACAAAAATGGTCAGCGGCTTGTCGCCCAGATGTTTTTGCAGCTGCTGCGTTTGCAGAACATAGCGCAGCTGCGTATTGCACCACGCGTTGGGGACTGGTTCGCCCTTGACCGTGCGCACCATCATTGATGTCGCCAGCACCGCAAGCCCCAGCACGACGTACGGCCTGGCAATGCGCGGCGCCCCGCGCAGCCACGACCCCGCATCGCCCCTTGCCGCAGTCGCCAGCGCGGGCAGCAGCGTCGCCACGGTAATTGCTGCAACGGGCTGCAAGTAATATCCCCACCGCGCCTGTAGCAATGTCATGACCAGTGTCATCACCATCAGCGCACCCAGTATCACCAGCCTGCGCAGGCGGGCGGCGCGGATTTTCGGCATCGACAGCGCAAAGCCCATCAGGAATATCGCCAGAGCCGGTATCATCAATGCTTTCGACGCGAATTCCGGCGTGCTGTGCAGCAACGGTTTCGCTTCCGCCACCATCGGCAGGAATCCTTGCAAAATATACGGGTCGGCATCGCCCATGGGGCCCAGGTAAAAGCGGGGGAATACGATATATTGGGCGAGCAATGTCAACGCCCCCAGCAGGCAGGCTGCAAAAAACCGTGCCGGTGCGCCCAGCGGAAAGCGGAAGGCGGCGGCCATCGCAGCGGTTCCCAAGACCGTAAACCACAGCAGCGTGACGTGGACAATCGACAGCGTATCCAGTAGCGGCCGATTTAAAATCTCGCTTGCCGGCATTTCGACGAAGATAGCGCCCGTCAGCAATCCCGCAGCGCCAAGCGCTGTGAATACCGGAACAACGGCGCGGGCCGGGCGCAGAACAGCGTCCAACCCCAGCAACACGAACACGGCGCCCGCTAAAATCAGGGCTTCCGGGCTTGTCCACAACATCGCGCCCAAAAGCGCGCCCAGAACCAGCGCTGCTGCTTTAGATATATTATCCGACATAAGTACCAGCAATACGCCGCACCACAATGCCGCCAGCAACCCGTGGTGGTCGGCATCGCCGGGCGATGTGTAATCGTAAACGCTGGTCAGCAGCAGTAACGCCGCAATGCCCATGACCTGTACATGGCGGAATTGCAGCCGTGCCGCCGCCGCCAGCAACGCAAAAGTGGCAAAACCCAGCGTTACCGGCAGCCATGCCGCCGCCAGTATAAGGCGCACATCCATGCCCAGCCGCGACGGCATCAGGGCGTAAAACGCCGACAACAATATATCCATTGGCCGCGTCCATGGTGTCGAGATGCCGCCCAGCGGCGCATTCGTGCGCGGGACGCTATGATCGAAAAAATCGCCGCCTGTCAGCCATTGCCTGACTTGCGTCAGCCGCAGCCATGCGTCCGGGTCGGCGGGGTTCATTGGAAATTCCAGTTTCGGATAGGCGTATATGCCGCTCAAGTGCCCCGTCAGTTTCGATGTGCCCAGCGCCAGCAGCGCGAACAATCCCCAGATCAGCGCCTCGCGCAGCCGCCGCGGGCTGGCCTGCGGCAGCCGCGACAGGACAGGCGCACTCTTGGGCAGCAGCATGCTGATGAAAAACCATAGGCAACCGGTTCCGGCGGCGGTGCCGACCGCGAGCGCCGTCAGCCTGCCAAAAGAATCCAGCGGCAGCGGCATCACATGCAGCACGCGAGCGAACAGGGCTATGTTCAAGATCGCACCGGCCAGCACCAGCGCACCAAACGGCACGGGTTGGCCTTTGGCTGTCTTGAGTTCACCTGTACCCTTAAAAATGAAGCTGCGTCCCGCAAGATATAAAGCCAGCGTCGCAACCGCCAGGCTGCTCAGCCGCGCCAGATGCACCTGCCATCCGGCACCGGTCAGCAATTCCATGATGCCGGCATCCAGCACCGCGCATAGCAGGCTTGCCGTCAGGAAACGCCGGATAACGGGATGTGCTGAAACTGTCAGGGGCATGCGTGTGGCTTAACCTCCCGCCGTGAATGGCCGGGTCAGGTTATTGTGCAGTACTGTCTGCCGGTCGCAAAGCTAAACCTCGGGCGGGCTGTTATTGTGGAAATTGATAGAGATAGACGTACAGGTCAAGCGTACGCCCAAAAAACGAAGCCCCGCTTACGTCAGCGGGGCCAGTTTTATTGTTCTTCTTATTTCTTACAGTACCCTCTCATTAGGCCGAGAGATCCAGTGTTGAGCCATTTTTTTTGCTTATGGCGGGCTTGTAGTACCTAGATATGTTGTGTGCGGATTGAAACCCCAGACTCAACATCTTTTAAGCAAGGCGGTTATACCCCCGCGAACAAAAACCCGCAAGCTATTCTTTTCATAAGATTATTATTATAGACTAACGTAGGAAAACATTATTATACTGCGCTGCAATATCGTTCGACGTAATTTAATTCCAATCCTTAACGCAGCTCAGGGTTATCAACAGGCATAGCGGAAAGTCGATGAGTCGAATCGACAATAAACGCGGGTCGCTACGACCATCGCGCATCGGGCCTGACCAGATATGCCGTAACCAAGAAATTACGTTGACGAAAATTAAAAATATCAGTAGTTTGCCCTTCGTCGTTGCGTAACAACGATTCCGACAATATGGAACACGTATCATGAAAAAGACCTCGTCCCTGAAATCGCTGAAAACACGCGATAAAAACAACAAAGTGGTTCGCCGTCGCGATGGCAAAGGCAAGATGCGCCTTTACGTCATCAACAAGGAAAACCCCCGCATGAAAGCCAAGCAGTAATCTTTAGAGTCCATCCCGTAACTCCCCGCACGGGGCTTTAGGAAGACAAGATGCTCTCGAGACTGCTAGGCCTTATGTCCGCCGATATGGCGATCGACCTTGGAACCGCAAACACGCTCGTGTATGTGCGCGGGCAGGGTATTGTCCTGAACGAACCCTCCGTCGTCGCCATGAAATACGAAGACGGCAAAAAACTGCCGCTCGCCGTTGGCGAAGACGCGAAAATGATGCTGGGCCGCACGCCCGGCAATATCGTGGCGATCCGTCCCTTGCGCGACGGCGTCATCGCGGATTTCGAAGCCGCGGAATTCATGATCAAATACTTTATCTCCAAGGTGCATAACCGTCGCAGCTTTGCGTCGCCCCGTATGGTCATTTGCGTGCCCTCCGGCTCCACCGCCGTCGAGCGCCGCGCGATCCAGGAATCCGCTGAATCTGCAGGCGCGCGCGATGTGAAACTGATCGAAGAACCCATGGCTGCCGCGATCGGCGCAGGCCTGCCCGTTACCGAACCGACCGGATCGATGGTCGTCGATATCGGCGGCGGCACGACCGAAGTTGCCGTGATTTCGCTGGGCGGCATCGTCTATGCGCGCTCCGTGCGCGTCGGCGGCGACAAGATGGATGAAGCGATTATCAACTATATCCGCCGGACCCATAACCTGCTGATCGGTGAATCGACTGCCGAGCGCGTGAAGAAAGAAATCGGCTCCGCCTGCCCGCCCGAGGACGGCGAAGGCCGCCTGATGGAGATCAAGGGCCGCGACCTGATGAACGGCGTGCCGAAAGAACTCGTCATTTCCGAACGCCAGATTGCCGAGGCGCTGGCGGAACCCGTCGGTGCGATCATTGATGCCGTAAAGGGTGCGCTGGAACACACCGCACCCGAACTGGCGGCCGATATCGTCGATCGCGGCATTGTCATGACCGGTGGCGGCTCCCTGCTGTCGAATCTTGATTACGTTCTGCGCTATGCGACCGGCCTTGCGGTGATGGTGGCGGACGACCCCTTGTCTTGCGTGGCGCTCGGCTCCGGTCAGGCACTCGAAAACCTGCCCAAGCTGCGTGGCGTCCTCAGCTCGATGTACTAAGACCTCGGTTCCGGACATCGTTTTCCCGATAGATACAATTTTAAATAACAGTTTCAGCGACTTGGGACGAACTTCCTTTTGCCTTTGTTAAGGAATTCTTGCTACAATTAAGCAAGGGTTCACTTTTTAAGGGTTCGAGGCCGCTTTTGGTTTCACACCGTCAACATAAATCAGTTTTGCAGGCGCTGCCGATGAGGACGCTAACCACGCGTCTGACGCCTGCCGTGCTGATTTTGCTGGCCGTGACCCTGATGGTCTTCCACAAAATGGACGCGCTGCCGGTCGAGCAAATGCGCGTCGCGCTGACCGATAAAATGACGCCTGTGATGACGGCGGTCTCCAGTCCGTTTGTCGCTTTGACGGATTCTTTCGATGGTATCGCCACGCTGCGCCAGTTGCGCGCCGAAAACATGCAACTCCGCGAAGAAAACGCGAAACTGCAAAAGTGGTATGAAAACGCCCTGCGTTATCAGGCAGAAAACCAGTCCTTCCGCGAACTGCTGAACGTAAAGGCAGATCCTGCGCTTACGTATGTGACAACGCGTGTCGTATCCGATCCCGGCGGATCCTTTGTGAAAAGCGTTTTACTGCCTGTCGGCACCAATGACCGCGTCAGCAAGGGCAACGCCGTGATGTCGGGACAAGGCCTGATTGGCCGCGTAACCGAAGCGGGCGACCGTTCTGCGCGCGTACTGCTGGTGACGGATCTGAACTCCCACATTCCAGTCATCATACAAAACACACGCACAAAGGCGATTTTAGCGGGTAAAAATACAGATTTGCTGAAACTGGAACGTCTGCCGATCGATAGCGGCCTGACCGTTGGCCAGCGTGTCGTTACTTCCGGCGACGGCGGCCAGCTGCCGCCCGATGTTCCTATCGGCGTGATCGTCGAGGTAGGTGCGGATGGCGTTTTTGTGAAACCGCTGTCTGAAATCGAAAAGATTACCTATGTGCAGGTGATCAACGCCGATGCTGACCGGGGCTTATCGACCGGTGAAATCAGTTCGCCTGTCGATAAACATTCCAGCAAAAGAAAATGAGCATGGCGTTTCGTGCCGATGACGGCTGGCAGGGCTCGACCGCAAGCATGCTTGGCCGCTGGGCGATGACGGCGGTTTTTATCGTCGTGCTGCTGGTGCTCTCCACCTTCCCGTTCAAGATCGGCCATTTCGGCGAAATTCGTCCGTCCTTCATGCTGATGGCAATTTACTACTGGGCGATCATGCGTCCCTCTACCCTGTCGCCGATCGCGACCTTTATCGTCGGCATCGCTTTTGACCTCATGGGAGGCTTTCCCCTTGGCCTGAACGCGATGACGCTGCTGATCGTCCAGTGGGCCACGCGCCGCCAGCGCAAATTTGTGCTGGGGCAGGGGTTCATCGTGTTGTGGATGGGCCTTGCGCTGGTCAGTCTCGGGGCCGGCCTGTTCCAGTGGGCGGTTTATTCCGCCTTTCACCAGAATTTCCAGCCGGGCTCGCTGAAACCGGTCCTGACCAGCGTGGTCATGACGACCGTGATTTTTCCGCTGATCGTGCTGCCGCTCTCCGCCTTTAACAAAAGCCTCGCCGAACGGCAATGACAGGCCGGAATCCCGTTTAAATTCCGGTTTTGCTTCTGTAATATGCCCCCATGAACAGAGATATGGAGAGATATAAGGAATTCTCCCGCCGCGCCTTGATCATCGGCGTCGCGCAAACCGCGCTGTTCGGCGTGCTGGCGACCCGGCTTGGATACCTGCAGGTTGTGGAACAGGAACGCTTCCAGACCTTGTCCGATAAAAACCGCATATCCCTACGTCTCGTGTCTGCCGGTCGCGGCGAGATCATGGACCGCTTCGGCGTGCCGCTGGCCATCAATACACAAAACTTCCGCACTTTCCTTGTGCCCGAACAGGCCAACGATGTCGAAGAAACGTTATACCGGCTGTCCAAACTGATCCCCGTGACCGAAGACGACAAGCAGGCCGTGCTGCTGGAACTGGGAAAAGTTCGTCCCTTTACGCCGATCCTCGTGAAAGAAAACCTCACTTGGGAAGACATGGCGATGGTGGAACAGAATTTCCCCGACCTGCCCGGGGTGTCGACAGAGGAAGGCGAGATCCGCTCCTACCCGCTCGGCCTTGCGACCGCGCACATCATCGGCTATGTCGGCCGCGTCAGCGAGGCGGAACTGGCGGCGGAAGAAGCCAAGGAAAAAAATCCGGTCATGACGATCCCGGGATTCCGCATCGGCAAGACCGGCGTCGAGAAAAAATTCGATGCCGAACTGCGCGGCGTTGCGGGGCAGATACAGGCCGAGGTCAACGTCGTCGGCCGCGAAATCCGCGAACTGTCGCGCCGTGACCCGAAAAAGGGCCACCGTCTGACGCTGACGCTCGATGCCGACCTGCAGATGCAGTGCCAGGAAATGCTGGCCAAGGAACGCTCCGCCGCAGCCGTGGTGATGGATGCGCATACGGGCGAGGTTTATGCGCTCTGTTCTTACCCCAGTTTCGACCCCAATTTGTTCAGCCGCGGTATCCCCGCCGATATTTGGGAAGGCCTGCTGGCCGATGAAACAAATCCGCTGACCAACAAGGCGGTCGCAGGCCAATATCCGCCGGGTTCGACATTCAAAATGGTGACGGCGCTTGCGGCGCTGGAGGCAGGCATTCCGCCCGGCACGCATGTTTTCTGCCCGGGCTATTATATGCTCGGCAAGGACAAGTTCCATTGCTGGAAGCCGTCAGGGCACGGCAGCGTCGGTTTCGAGGGCGCGCTGGTGCAATCCTGTGACTGTTTTTTCTATGAAATGGGCAACCGCATCGGTGTGGATGCGATTGCGAAAATGGCGCGCCGCCTCGGCCTTGGTGCCAAAATGGATTTTGATGTACCGGGCGAAGGCGAAGGCATCATTCCCGACCGCGCGTGGAAACTGAAGCGTTATAAGGAACAATGGCATAAGGGCGAGACCCTTAACAGCGCGATCGGGCAGGGGCATACGCTGACGACACCGTTACAGCTGGCAACAATGACGGCGCGGCTGGTAAACGGCGGCAAGGCCGTGAAGCCCGTCCTTGTGCGCACGATCGAGGAAAAAGGCAGCCAGATTCCGGAATGGAAAAATATCGGGCTCAACCCCGCGCATCTTGCGATCATCATGCGCGGCATGGACGGCGTTGTGAACGGCGCGAACGGGACAGCGAAGGGTTCAAGGATCACCGAAGCGCCTTATTCAATGGGCGGCAAAACGGGTACGGCACAGGTGCGCCGCATCACCGCCGCCATGCGCGCCCAGGGCATCAAGAACGAGACGCTCCCGTGGCGCTGGCGTCACCACGCGCTGTTTGTCGGGTATGGCCCTGTCGAAGCGCCGCGTTATGTGACGGCGGTCATCGTCGAACACGGTGTTGGCGGCGCGAAAGCGGCGGCGCCTATCGCGCGGGACATCCTGCTGGCGATCCAGAAGCGCGCGCCGCACCGGATCCACACGGTCGATGAAGCGGTCGAAGCTGCAGCCGCCAGCGGCGAAACAACCAAAAAACCAGCGCCGCGCAACAAGCGCAAGAAAAGGCAATAACCCATGCGCCGCGAAAACATGAACATGTACGACAAACTATTGTCTATCAGCTGGCCGTTCCTGCTGCTGATCACCATGACGGCCTGCGTGGGTTTCGTGTCGCTTTATTCCGCGGCCGGCGGCAGCCTAGAGCCTTGGGCGGGCAAGCAGATGATGCGTTTCGTGATCGGCATGTGCGGCCTTATCATCACCGCGATGATCGATATCCGCATCTGGATGAAATTTGCCTATGTCATCTTCGGCTTCGTGGTCGTACTGCTGATCTACGTCGATATCAAAGGCCATACCAGCATGGGCGCGCAGCGCTGGATCGACCTTGGCTTTTTGCAGCTGCAGCCGTCGGAGCCGATGAAAATCGCCATCGTGCTGGCGCTGGCGCGGTTTTTCCACGGCGCGACTGCCGAAGATGTCAAAAACCCGTTCTTCCTGGTCGTGCCGCTGGGCATCCTTGCGCTGCCGGTGCTGCTGGTCATGCTGCAGCCCGATCTTGGCACGGCTATTTCTCTGATCGCCGCTGCGGGCGCGATGTTCTTTCTGGCGGGGGTATCGTACTGGATGTTTCTGGTGGTGGCGGGTGCCGGCATTGCCGCTATGCCCGTATTGTGGCACCTGCTGCACGACTACCAGAAAAAACGCGTCATGATCTTCCTTGATCCCGAAAGCGACCCGCTGGGCGCAGGCTACCACATCACCCAGTCGAAAATCGCGCTGGGGTCCGGCGGGGTCTTTGGCAAGGGGTTCCTGCATGGCACGCAAAGCCACCTGAACTTCCTGCCGGAAAAGCAGACCGACTTTATCTTTACCCTGTTTACCGAGGAATGGGGCTTGGTCGGCGGCCTCGCCCTGTTCGCCCTGCTGGGTCTCATCATCGCCTACGGCTATATCATGGCCTTCCGCTGCCAGAACCAGTTCGGGCGGCTGCTGGTGGCGGGCATTATCGTCAACTTTTCGCTTTATATTTTCATCAACACAGGTATGGTCATGGGACTTTTGCCGGTGGTGGGCGTGCCGCTGGCGCTGGTGTCGCATGGCGGCACCGTGATGCTCTCGGTACTGTTCGGATTTGGCCTTCTCATGTCCGCGCATGTTCACCGTGATGTCAAATTCTCCCGCCGCGGTCTCGATGTCGTCTAGAAAACAAGAAAAAATGAAAAAAACAGCAGCTCAAGCCAAGAAAAAAGCCCCAAAATCCACCAAAACTCGTGCTAAAGCACCTAAAAAGCCCGCAAAACTACTGGGAAGGGGCGAACCTGCGCCCGTACGCGTCGAAAACCCGCGCGGCCGGGCCAAATGCGTCATCGTCTGCGATCACGCCAGCAACCGCGTGCCGAAGGCGCTGGGCACTATGGGGCTCAAAAAGGTCGATCTGAAAAAACACATCGCCTGGGATCCGGGCACCGAAGACATCGGTTACTACCTGTCGAAGAAAATGGATGCGGCACTGGTGCTGGCGAATTATTCCCGCCTTGTGGTCGATCTCAACCGCGGCGAAGACGCGCCGGAATGCATGCGCGCGGAATCCGACCATATCCGCATCCCCGCAAACGAAGGCCTGACCGCCGCGCAGAAAAAGCAGCGCATCGGCGAAATCTTCAACCCGTATCACAAAGTTCTGGGCGCGCAGCTGAAACGTCATATCGACAAGGGCGTTGCGCCGCTTTTGCTGTCCCTGCACAGCTTTACGCCTGAAATGGACGGCTTCAAACGGCCGTGGCATATCGGCGTGCTGTGGAACAAGGAAGAGGGGATCGCCAAACGGCTGGTTGAATCCTTGCGCAAAAACAACCCCGACCTGCGCATCGGCGACAACGAACCCTATTCGCTGAAGGCCGCAAACGTCACCAAAAACACCATCAGCACCCATGCCGAAGCGCGCGGGTTGCCCTATGTGATCGTCGAATTCAGACAAGATCTGGTGGGTACCAAGGCAGGGGCACGCAAGTGGGCGGAAATTTTCCTTCAGTCGCTTGCGCCGGTCATCGCCGATCCCGAACTTTACCGCCTGAAAAAACGCCGCAAGTAACCATAATACGGCCGTTTTTATCTCGGTTGAATCGCGCGCCGGAATCGCTGAAAAGCCTTTAACGGCGCGCTTTTTCGCGTGATTCTCTATCCCGCTGTTGCTATAATTTCTGCATTACACTACATAGACTGCATAACCGAATTTAAGGGATGGTTTCGTCATGAAATTCACCATTGATCGCGCCGATTTGCTCCGCTCCCTGAACCACGTTCACAGCGTAGTCGAACGCCGGAACACCATTCCAATTTTGGCAAACGTCCTCTTGCGCGCGGAAAAAGATTCGCTGTCACTCACCACGACCGACATGGATCTCGAAATCGTTGAATCGGTCGCGGCACATTCGTCGCAGCCGGGTGCCACAACTGTTCCCGCGCACACGCTCTACGATATCGTGCGCAAGCTGCCCGATACATCGACCGTGGAATTCACGACCGGCGCCGGCGAAACAACGCTGCTGGTGAAGGCGGGCAAATCCACCTTCCGCCTCGGCTGCCTGCCCACGGAAGACTTCCCGAAAATGGGTTCGACCGAAAAATTCTCCTACAGCTTCTCCGTTCCCGCCGCAGACCTGCGCACGCTGATCGACCGCACACGCTTTGCGATCTCCAACGAAGAAACGCGCTATTACCTGAACGGCATTTATCTGCACGCCGCCGAAAGCGACGGCGTCGCCGTCCTGCGCGCGGTTGCGACCGATGGCCACCGTCTCGCGCGCTTTGAAATGCCGCTACCGGAAGGCGCAAAAGACATGCCGGGCGTGATTATCCCGCGCAAGGCGATCAACGAAATCCGCAAACTGATCGATGAGGCGGGCGACGCGATTGAAATCGGCCTGTCCGACAACAAGCTGAAATTCACCTTCGACCATGTCACCATGACGACGAAGCTGATCGACGGCACATTCCCCGATTACGAACGCGTGATCCCCAAGAACAACGACAAGTTCCTGGAAGTGAACCCTGCCGCATTTGCATCGGCGGTCGACCGCGTTTCCACGATTTCGTCCGAAAAATCCCGTGCCGTGAAGCTGACGCTGAACGGCAAGACGATGACGCTCTCGGCCAATTCGCCCGACAGCGGCTCGGCTTCCGAAGAAATCGAAGTGCGTTTCAACGCCAGCGCCATGGAAATCGGCTTCAACTCCGCCTACCTGATGGACGTAACGCGCCAGATCGAGGGCGAAGGCTGCCGCATTTCTCTGTCCGACCCCGCATCGCCCACCATCATTCAGGATGTCGCCGACAATTCGTCGCTCTACGTCCTGATGCCGATGCGGGTCTAACAGACCATACTTTTGCAAAAACGGGCCCTTCACAAAAAGGGCCCGTTTTTTTATGCGCGGGTTCTGGCTTTCCGGTGCAAAAAGCATATAAAATATCAGGAACGAAAGCGTCCCCTGTGCCCTTGCTCCTGCAAAAACTCAACCTGACCCAATTCCGCGGCTATGAAACCCTGCGCCTCGACCTTGCGGGCGCGCGCATGGCGGTTTTCACGGGGGCGAATGGCGCGGGCAAAACCAATATCCTTGAAGCCGTCAGCCTGCTGATCCCTGGCAAGGGGTTGCGCGGGGCAGAGTTGCTGGAAATGAAAAACCGCAATGCGGGCGCGGAAGACCTCTGGGCTGTCTCTGCCGAAGTCGAAACCGCCGGCGGCTTGAGCGTGCGCCTCGGCACCGGCCTCGACCGCAACTACAAACGCCGCGTCGTGCGCATTCAGGGCAAGGAAGCGAAAGCGCAAAACGAATTGTCGTCTTTCATGTCCTGTGTCTGGCTGACGCCGCAGATGGACAGATTGTTTCTGGAAGGCGCGTCGTCGCGCCGCAAATTTTTCGACCGTCTTGTCTATGCCTTCGAACCGGGACACATCACGCGCCTCAACCATTACGACACCAACCTGCGCGAACGTCTCAAGCTTCTGACCGAACACCGCCACAGTGACCCGCGCTGGCTGGATGCGCTGGAAACGCAACTGGCGGCGGATGCCGTTTGCATCGCGGCATCGCGGCTTAACCTGCTATCACGCCTCGCCCACTATGTCGCGCAGCTGGGCGAAGGGCGCACGCTGTTTCCGCTGCCCTACATATCGCTCTCCGGCTGGACCGAAAATGAAATCCAGCGCCAGCCTGCGCTTGCGGTCGAGGAAGCGCTGAAGGAACGCTTCAAACAATCGCGCGGCCTTGATGCCCATAGCGGAAAATCGCATGAAGGCGTGCAGCGCAGCGATTTCCTTGTCCGCTACGCGGCGAAGGATATGCCGGCCGACCAATGCTCGACCGGCGAACAAAAGGGGCTGCTGCTCGCCATCGTCCTCGCCCATGCGCTGATGATGCGCGGGGAAAAAGGCTTCGTGCCCGTGCTGCTGCTCGATGAGGTGGCAGCGCATCTGGATGACGCGCGCCGCGACGAACTGTTCACGATCCTCGCGGCGCTTGACGGGCAGGTGTTCCTGACAGGAACCGATCCCGCCATTTTCAGCCAGCTGAAAAGCAATGCGCGCTTTTACCATGTCGAAGGCGCAACCGTGTCGCCGCGCGCGATGCTGGAGTCCGTTGCAAAATGATGCATACCAGCGCGGGCTTCCACGAATTCATGAGCGGCTGGGGATGGGTGTTTGCGTCGCTCATCGCCGCCGTGTTTTCCGCCGGTTTCTATCTTGTGAACCAGTACATGAAACAGCCGGGGCACCTGCTGGTGTTCTGGATGCGCGTCGTGATTGTCGCGGCTATGACGCCCATGATGCTCTATGTCGAACTGCCGGCCGATCCGCGCTTTTACGCAGCGGTGCTGGTGACGGTGTTTGTCGGCACTTTTTCCGATATCCGTATTTTCAACGCCAGTGCCATGTATGGCGGCGGCGTCGTCAGCCGCGTGATGCCTGTCACGGTCTGGTGCGCTTTCCTGCTGTGGTTTTTCTTTGATCCAAGGCTGTTGATGAAATATGCCGAACGGCCGCTCAACACCGCTGCTATTCTTGCCGCTTTGGTCGGCTGCGTATTCTTCGCCATGCGCCTCAACAAATGCGAAGTCACGAAATCCGCGCTGGTCTATACCGCACCCGCCCTTGCGGGTTACACGCTCACGACGGTGCTGAACAAATACGCGATGGATCACGGTCCGCTGGAAGGGGCTGTTTACGGCTACATGTATGTGCAATCCGTGATCGCCGTGTTCCTGATCGGCGGTTACACGCTGTATCGCGGCATCGGCCCCGCCGCCACCGTCACATGGGTAAACACAAAAATGCTGAAGGCGGTGCTGCTGTTGGCCGCCGCATGGCTCTGCCACATGATCTTTAAAAACTACGCGATGGCGTTCACGGCCAACCCTTCCTATCAGGCCGCCATCAACCTCAGCACCCCTGTTTTTATCGCCCTGTTCTACATGGCTGCCAAGCACAAGGAAGAAGCGGCGGTATGGCCCGGCATGGGCATTGTCGCCTGCGCCGTGCTGCTGGCGCTGGCCTCTACACGCTGAAAAACGGGCTTTTGGCGGGCGGGTTAAAATCCAATATTCTGTCAATTCACAAGCCCCTGAAATCAAGAGGTTTTTCGGGGTCATTTTTCAGGGCTAAAATATTGATTTCAGGGAATTTTTTACGGCTCTTTTTACTCCAAATTTCAGTCCTATTTTGCTATATTACTGGTGTATAATTCCAAAGACATGACAAGGGAAAATGACATGACCGAACCGGCGAAAAAGTCCGACAAGCAGGCTGCTGTCGATGACTACGGCGCGGATTCAATCAAGGTCCTGAAGGGCCTCGATGCGGTGCGCAAACGTCCCGGCATGTATATCGGCGACACCGATGACGGCACCGGCCTGCACCACATGGTCTACGAAGTTGTCGACAACTCGATCGACGAAGCGCTGGCCGGCTATTGCGACGGCGTCGATGTGACGCTGAACGCCGACGGCTCCGTCACCGTGCGCGACAACGGCCGCGGCATCCCTGTCGAAATCCACAAATCCGAAGGCGTGTCGGCCGCCGAAGTCATCATGACGCAGCTGCATGCAGGCGGTAAATTCGACCAGAACTCGTACAAAGTTTCCGGCGGCCTGCACGGGGTCGGCGTTTCCGTCGTCAACGCGCTGTCGAAAACGCTCGACCTGCGCATCTGGCGCGACGGAAAAATTTGGGAAATGCGTTTCCGCCACGGCGATGCCGAAGCACCGCTGCGGGCGACTGGTACCTGTCCGCCCGACCAGACGGGCACGGAAGTGACGTTCCTGCCGTCGAATGAAACCTTCACGATGGTCGAATTCAACTTCTCGACCCTCGAACACCGCATGCGCGAGCTGGCGTTCCTGAACTCCGGCGTGCGTCTGACGCTGATCGACAACCGCAAGGCAGAAGCGAAGAAAAGCGAATTCGTTTATGACGGCGGCCTTGTCGCCTTCGCCAACTTCCTCAACCGTTCGAAAAACGTGCTGCACAAGCCCACCATCTATGTGAAGGGCGAACAGGGCGGCATCACGGTCGAGGCCGCGATCGAATGGACGGATGCCTATCACGAAGACACCGTCTGCTTCACCAACAACATCCCGCAGCGCGACGGCGGTACGCACCTGTCCGGCTTCCGCGCGGCGCTGACGCGCACGATCAACGCCTATGCCGACCGCTCCGGTTTGGCGAAAAAAGAAAAAGTCGAACTGACCGGCGAAGACATGCGCGAAGGCATGACCTGCGTGCTGTCGGTCAAGGTTCCCGACCCCAAATTCTCCAGCCAGACGAAAGACAAGCTGGTGTCGTCCGAGGTAAAACCGGTCGTTGAATCCGTGCTGGGCGAAAAGCTTTCCGAATGGTTCGAAGAAAACCCGGCGGATGCGAAAAAGATTGCCGCGAAGATCATCGAGGCCGCAACCGCCCGCGAAGCGGCGCGCAAAGCGCGCGACCTGACGCGCCGCAAAGGCCTGCTGGATATTTCCTCGCTGCCCGGCAAGCTTGCCGACTGCTCCGAAAAAGACCCCGCCCTGTCCGAAATCTTCATCGTCGAGGGTGACTCGGCAGGCGGTTCGGCGAAACAGGCGCGCAACCGCCAGAATCAGGCTATCCTGCCTCTGCGCGGCAAGATCCTGAACGTGGAGCGTGCGCGGTTCGACCGCATGCTGAACTCCGCCGAAATCGGCACGCTCATCACCGCGCTTGGCACCGGCATCGGGCGCGAAGAATTCAAGATCGATGATCTGCGCTACCACAAGATCATCATCATGACCGACGCCGACGTCGACGGGTCACACATCCGCACGCTGCTCCTGACGTTCTTCTACCGCCAGATGCCCGAAATCATCACGCGCGGGCATCTGTATATCGCGCAGCCGCCGCTCTACAAGGTCAAGCGCGGCAAGGCCGAGCGTTACATCAAGAACGACGCGGAGCTGGAGGAATACCTGCTCGACTCCTCTGTCGAAGATATGCGCCTGCGCATGTCGGACGGGCAAGTCGCCACCGGCAAGGACCTGAAGGGTATCCTCAGCCTGTCGCAAAAAGTGAAACAGAACCTGGAACCGATCATCCACCGCCTTGGCAACCAGCACGTTGTCGAACAGGCTGCCGCCGCCGATGCGTTCAATCCCGAAAAACGCACGCAGGCAACGGCGGATGCCGTCGCGCAGCGCCTTGACGCGGTATCCGAAGTGTATGAACGCGGCTGGAAAGGCCAGCTGCTGGAAAGCGGCAGCTTCGCCTTCAGCCGCACCGTCCGCGGCGTTGAGACGCGTCTTGAACTGACGGCAGAACAGCTGAATTCCCATGACGGCCAGCGCATCGCGAAAAGCGCGGAACTGTTCAGCGAATTCTTCAAGGGCGTGGGCGCGCTGCAGGGCGGCGAAAAAGACCTCGCGGTCACCGGACCCTATGACCTTTACACCAAGGTGATCGAGGCCGCGAAAAAAGGCCTCACCATCCAGCGTTACAAAGGCCTTGGTGAAATGAACCCCGAACAGCTGTGGGAAACCACGCTCGACCCCTCCATCCGCTCGCTCCTACAGGTGAAGGTCGATAAGGAAGACATGGCATCGGAAATCTTCTCGACCCTGATGGGCGATATCGTGGAACCACGCCGCGACTTCATCCAGGAACACGCGCTGGAAGTCACGAACCTCGACGCGTAAAAACGGCAGAGATCAAAAGAAAAGCCCCGAACCTCTCAAGGTCGGGGCTTTTTCTTGTAAATGACGTGAACGATTAAGCCGCTGATTTTTTCTTCTCCGCCGATACAGGCAATGCCTTCGCTTCGCCGCGCATGAAATGCTTGCGGCAGAGCGAGGTGTACATTTCATTGCCGCCGATCGCGATTTGCTGGCCTGCGGTCAGCATGTCGCCCTTGGGCGTCAGGCGGGCGGTCATGGTCGCTTTCTTGCCGCACCAGCAGATCGCCTTGATTTCCTCGATGTTGTCGGCAAGGCGCAGCAGCGCTTCCGATCCCGTGAACAGCTTGCCCATGAAATCGGTCTTCAGGCCATAGCACATGACGGGAATTTTCAGGTCGTCCACCACGCGGGCGCACTGGAAAACCTGTTCTTCGGACAAAAACTGCGATTCATCTACGAACAGTATATCGACGCGTTTGTCCTTGTGCATTTCTTCGACAAAGGCGAAGACATCTGTCGTCTTGTCAAAGGTATAGGCCGGGCAGTCGAGGCCCAGGCGCGACGAAATTTTCGCCGCGCCTGCGCGTGTGTCCAGCTGCGCGGTCATCGCAACCGGGTTCATGCCTCGTTCGAAGTAGTTGTATTGAGCCTGAAGAAGTTGCGTCGATTTGCCCGAATTCATGGCGGCATATTTGAAGTAGAGCGATGCCATCGACGGTCTCCCTTTAATAATTCGCTTCGGTGATATTTTTTTATTCGTTGGAAGTCTGGATACTATCCAACTTCGCTGAATCGCGCCAGAGACAAAAACACAGATTTCAAAAAACGAAATAATTTTGCGCGCGCGGCACAACGCGAGCCAAGCTTTTGACGAAACAGATTATTTATCGAGCGGCTTTTTATACGTCTTGAAAATCTGGAAACTGCTGCGGAGATCGGAGTATTCCGAGATCATCATGCCCGTGCGGCACATGTCGGTATAGGCGGCAAAACCGCCGCCGATTTTCGACGGCTGTATCGAATTGCGCGGCAGGTGGTTGACGATCACGGGCGCGCCGGTTTTCTCGTCGCGTTTCAGTTTTGCATTCAGCACATCCTCGAACGGGATGATCGAGGTGCCAAGGCCGTCGGCGACCGCATTGCCCAGCACCAGCGCCAGATACAGCTGATCGTTGAACATCAACAGGTTGCCGCCGGTCGAATTCGTGTAATTGCCCATTTTCGGCACATCGGTTGCGCGCATCACGACGCCGCGATAGCTCCAGTTTGCGCCGTGGTCAATCGATGCCAGCATAATGATGCGGTCGGGCAGGCTGGACGCGGTCGTGAAGGCCGACAGCGTCATGAACAATGTCTTTTGTTTTGCCACGTAAACGACGCTGGGGCGCGCGTAAAACACGACATCCGCCAGCTCAGGGCTGATTTCCGACAGCCGGTGTTCGGCCAGGCTGGCAAACGGGTCGGGCGGCCATTGGGTATTGGGGGCGAAGACCCATTTTTCCTCGCTCCAGTTGCTGTCGGGGCGGCTCGCGGTTTTGCTGACGATCATGCTGTAATAGCGCGCGGTTTTTTCGTCGCCGTTCCAGAAATAGCGGTAAGCGAACAATTTCCATTCGCGGCCGGGATCGTCGGGGTCATAAACGATCGCGGGCGTTTCATAGCGCCACACGCCCCTGTTCAACGGCGGGTCACCCTTGAACATGCCGGGCACATCCGCGTCTTCCTTGGCGGCGAAGCCCGCGCCGGAAATCGTCATCCAGCTGCGGCAGGGGGCGGTTGCGCGCTCCAGATTGATTTCCGCCGATAATTGCGGCGCGCCGTTGATGTTGATCAGGCTGGTCGTGGTATGCGCCATGACCGCGATCTTGCCGTCGGACGCCACGCTGGGATCCAGCATGCCGCGCGTGTTCTGCGCAAGGCCTGGGAACGCGATCGGTTCCACCTTGTCGGAGGCTATGCCCAGCGTCAGGAAGAAGTGCAGGCTGTACGGCACCGCGAACAGGAAGAATGCCGATCCCATGATGACCACGGCCTTATAGGCCCAAGGCAGCATGGAAAAAATCTCTGTCAGCGACTTGCCGTAAATTTTCATCTTGCCCTGCCCCTAACGTGGAATGGTTTTAAGCCGCGGCGGGCAGATCCATTTCAAGGATCGCCATGTTGAAGTCATAGGAAATATCGCCTTCGTCATCGTCGCGGTAGATCGTGCCGATGAATTCGCCGGCCAGCGTCACTTCCAGCGAATCTTTCGCTTCCTTGCGCGCGGCAACCGCCAGCTGCTTGTTGCCGAATTTTTCCTGCAGGTATTTTTGCAGGCGTGCGATTTCAGATTTTTCCATGGATGCCTCGTTGTGCGCGGTTATTTTTCCTGCCGTATTCTAGCCGTATCTGACCCCGAATTAAATAAGCTGTTGTGACTCCAAGATACTTGCTATAAATTATGTTAAAAGAACGCGGATTTATTGACATAACCATTCAAAATCGCTAGCTTTCGGGGAAAGGAAATCACTGCCCCATGACCACAACGCCCGCAACAACGGATAAAGACGACGCCAGCAACCTTGGCGCGCTTTATGATGCCGTGCGCACGGGCGATGGTGCTGCGTTTCATGCGCGCTTCACGCAGCTGTCTGCGCCGCCCCTGCTGCCCATCCTGCTGGCGACCATCGATCATTGCCAGCCTGCGATTGCCGCCTTCGTCATGTCGCAGGCGAAGAAAAAAATGCCCGCCGAAGAATGGGCAGATGCCGCATCGCGCGCGATGGAACACGCGATCAATTCCGGCCAGAAAGAAATCCTGAAACACCTGCTCGATCAGGGCGCGCCCGCCGATGCGCGTTTCGCGTGGGTCGCGGCGGCGAAACATGACCGCGTCGACATGCTGGAACAGCTGGCGGAAAAAGCGCCTGTACAAAACATGAATATCGAAGGCGGCCGCGCGAAAGAAGCGTTCAACGCCGCCGTTGCCGCCGGAAAATTCAACAGCGCCGAATGGCTTGCCGGCCACGCAAGATCGCATATGGATGCAAAAGACATGCAAAAGGCCGCATCCGCCGCAATGGCCGCGCAGGATGGGAAAGCCGCGATGTGGCTGATCCGCAAGGCCGAAGAAAAACTGAAACCCGGCGATGACGCGCTGCGCCGCATTTACAATACGCTGATGAACGACGCCATCCATGCCGAATTCCTGCCCGGCATCGATTACCTCTACGGCAAGGCGCAAAATACCTATGCGACTGCGCTTGTCGCAACCGCGCATGGCGACCGCATCAACAGCTTCACGCATATCATGGGCATGGCGGCAAAGGCGGGTGTGACGATTGAAAAAACAGACCTGCACACCACGCTGATGATCGCAGCCGACAACGGATCGCAGCAGGTCACGCGCGCGCTGGTGGAATCGGGGGTCGACATCAGCGTCCACAACCAGGGCGCTTTGCGCAAGGCGGTCGATAATTATACCCGCGACGGTTTTGCGCCGATCCGGTTCATGCTGGAAAGCGGCGCGGACCCCCTCTATGCGCTGTCGCGCGCGGCGGAAAAATTCCCGAACGACGCAGACCTGCAAAGGCAAATCGGGCAGCTGGCCGACCATCTGGCGGCCGAGGCTGTGACCAATTTCTCCTTTGTCGATTTCGCGCCGGAAAACCTGCGCCGCACCCATCCGCAGCTCGGCATGACCCCGCTGCATTACGCGGCGGAAAAACGCCTGTTCGCGGGCGTGATGGAAAAGGCGGGCGCGCAGCTGACAACGGAAGATTACCTGTCGCCCAACAAGCATGGCGACACGCTGGTATCCGTGCTGGAACGCCAGGGCCAGCTGGCCGGCATCCTGAAACCGTCCCTGTGGGTCGGGCAGCGCGAAAAAGCGGTTGCCGTGCTGCAGCAAGCCAGCGACAAGTTCCGCAAGGATTTCGACAGCGAAACTTTCCTGCGCGAAGTCGGTATGCTGACGCTGCGTCAGACGGCAAATCCGCGCCGCTATAAACTCGGCCTGTAAAACTTCCTGCTTTCCGGAAAAGGCGTATTGCCAGCCATTCTTTGCCATGCAAAACTTAACGCCGTTCAACAATCTTAACGGCGCATAACGGCATGACCGACAACAAGAAACCCAGCCTTGCCGATCACCATTGGCGCGCCACACTGCGCAGCCGGGGTGCTGACCAGCTGAACGCCGATATGATTGCGGCCTTGGAACAGAATGATGCATGGCGTTTCAAGATGCTGATGCAGGTGCCGGCCGACTGGTCGCGCAACGACAATATCCTGCGCACCGCCGTCCAGCACGGGCGCATGGAAATGTTCAGGGAAATGGTCAAAACCGATTCCGAATGGTCGGACAAGACCAACCTGCAACGCCTGGGCGAAGACGCGGCGATCGCGGGCGATGTCGGCTTCCTGAAGTTCTTTATCGAGGAATGCGCGCTGGACGTTCACTACTACAACGAAGAAATGCTGCGCACGGCGGTCAAGAACGGCCGCGAAGATGCCGTCAAATACCTGCTGTCGAAAGATGCCGACGCTGCGGTCTGGAGCAACGAACCGGTGCGCGATGCCGCCGAAAGCGGCAACCTGCCGATCGTAAAAATACTGCTGGATGCCGGCGCCGACATCAACGCGCATAACTATGGCGGCTCTGTGCTGAGCAAGGCCGTGCAATCCGGCAACCTCGCGCTGGTCGAATTCCTGCTCGATAAAGGCGCGGATATGCAGGCCCACGAATATTCGGGCTTTATCGAAGCGGCGCGTTCCGGCGCGCCCGAAATGCTGCAGCTGTTCCTTGACCGCAAGATCGATGCCAACGCCCATAACGGCGAGGCGTTTGTGGCAGCGCTCGCGAACAAGAATTTCGACACCGCGTCGCTGCTGCTGGCGCATGGCGCCGATATCAACGCTCAGAACGGCAGGGCCCTGCGCGACGCCGCGCGCGACAACGAACAGGAAACCGCCGAATACCTTTTGCAGCATCGCGCCAATCCCAATGTCCATGAATACCGCGAAACCCCGCTGGTGCATGCCGTGCGCCGTCATCACGGCGACATGGTGAAGCTGCTGATGAAATACGGCGCGGACCATACCGTTCTGCAAAGCGAAGCCTGGACGGTCGCCCGCCGCGAGCGCAATTCCGGCATGGTGCGCGCGATCGTCGAGGGGTATCGCGGCCAGCTGGCGGATACGCGGCTGAAAAAATTCGACGAATTCAACCGCACCTTCCCTGCCGCCTACACCATCGACGACCTGCGCAACACGAAAGGCCCGTCGGGCGACACCGGCCTGCTGATCGCGGCGCAGACCGGCAAGTTTGCCGACCTTGTCGGCCGCGCGACATCCGGCAGGCTCACGGGCGACGACCTGTTCCATCCCGACGACCGCATCGACATGGTGTTTTCGCATCTGGCGCAGCACAAGGCGCTGCAGGATTTCTTCCATCCGTCTTTCTGGGCCGACCGCGTGTACGAAGTGAAGGAAGTGGTCGCGATGCTGCCCGAACAATACCAGAAAAAAATCCAGCTGGGGCCGATCGCGAACGAGATCAATTACCGCGAGCTGCGCAAAAAAGCGGCGAACGCCGGATCAGGGCTGAAACCCCCGCCCAAGCTGCCGCCGAAACTGTCGCCGTAAATCATGGACGCAACCCCCGACAATCAGGCCGATGGATTTAAACCCGGCGGCGGCGACGCACCGAAGGCATCGTTCAACGCGCCTGCATCGCTGCGCGGTGTCGGCGGGCCGAACGGTGATTTCTGGGCAAGCCTGCAGCAGGCCGCCGCGCTGAAACAGTGGCATAAACTGCAACGCCTGCTGAACGAAAATAAAAACACGCCCATCCCGCTCAACCCCGTCACCATCAACGTCTTCCGCCGCGCGGCGCAGGAAGGACAGGTAGCGATCGTGACCGAGCTTTTCGCGCGCGGTTTTTCGCTGCCCGCCGAAGACGCGGGCGACATCCTGGGGCAGCTCGTCGAACATCACGAAGATTCCATGCCCGTCGTGGGTTTCCTGATCCGCAACAACCATGCGCCCGCCGAAAAAGGCGTGCTGGCCGCCGCCGAAAAAGGCACGCCTTTGCAAATGCAGCAGCTGCAGGATGCGGGAGCGGATATCGACCTTGCTGGCCGCAGTTTTTCGGCGGCGTTTCATGCGGGCAATACAGCAATGATGAGCTATCTTTTTTCAAAAGACGCGCAAATCTATCACGCCTCTATCGCTTCGGCCCTCCACCGCCGCGAAGCGCATCCCGGCAGCCCGGTAACGCAGGCCGTGGTCGATCATTACAAGGACATCGTGAAACAGGATGCGCATGACTGGGAGCTTTATTACGCCTATGTCTGCCCCAACCATCCCGATATGGACGATTTGCGCAAAATCCCCTTTGGCGTGCAAGAACAGGGCATGACCCTGATGCATCTGGCCGCGCGCACGGGATGCTTTGTCGATATCGTGACGGCGGCGGAAAAAGACGACGGCAAATACCTGACCGCCGCCGACCTGCTGCTGCAGGATAAAAACGGCGTATCGGTGCTGCTGATCCTGGCGTCGCGCGGTGAAGAAAAGGCGCTCTGCGATGTGCGCCTGTGGCACAACAATCCGGGCGGCCTGCGCGAGGTGAACGAGGCGCTGAAGGACTTAAGCGCCGGCCTGCCCATCCCGCCGCAAATGACCCTTGAACTGCAATTGCACCATCTGCGCCGCCGCGCCGACCCGAAACGCTGGTCGCTCAAGCCGCCAAAGCATTAACCAATCAATATCAATGGCTTGATTATCCATGAACGTCTATTCTGGCCGTTGACGGCGCGCGGCTTCCTCTATACTTTTGAATCTGTTCACCATTAAGATTCTACAACCGCGACGCTTTTAAAAGGCAGGGCATGTCTGTCCCCGAAAACGATACCGGCGGCAAGAAAAAGAAGGGCGACGGCCTCCTCAAAAAGGCCTTTAACGCCGCGCGCCGCCTGTCGCTCTGGCTGCGTCAGGGCAGCCTCGACCGCGGGCTGGTGGCGGCGGCGAAAAACGGCCGCGATATCCGCGCCGCATTCCTGATCGCGTCGGGCGCCGATATCCGCACACAGAACAACGCGCCCTTGAAGCTTGCTAGCGAATTCGCGCATATGAACGTGCTGCGCGTGCTGCTGAAACACGGCGTATCGGCGAACGAGGAACAGGGCGCCGCCCTGCATATCGCCGTCGCCAACGGCCAGCGCGACGTGGCGAAATACCTGATGCAGCAGGGTGCCGATATCCATGCGCAGCACGACAAGGCGATTATCATCGCGTCATCCTTGCGCAATACGCGCATGATGGACCTGCTGATCGACAGCGGCGCGGATGTGAACGCGCGCTATGGCGATCCGCTGAAAATCGCGGCGCAGACCGGTAACGAACATGTCGCGCGGCAGCTGATCCGCGCGGGCGCGATCGTCAACATCAACGATAACGCAGCGCTTTACACCGCCTGCCGCTACGGCCAGAAAAACGTGGCCGAGGTGCTGGTGGATGCGGGCGGCGATATCCATGCGCGCAACGGCGTGATGGTCGATGTGGCTGCCGCCTATGGCCATACCCGCGTGCTGGAATTCCTGCTGAAGCGCGGCGCGAAAATCCCCGCCGACGGCGGCCTGGCGCTCCGCTGGGCGCGTGAAAACGGGCAGCTTCACTGCGCCCGCATCATCGAAGACCATCTGGCGGCCAAGGGCAGCAAAGCCCCGCCGCCCGCCCCGAAACCATGACGCAGGCAGCAGATGCCCAGGAGGCGCTTTATCGCGCCGCGAAAGACGATGACCGCCTTATGGTCGCGCATCTGCTGAAGGAAATGTTCGCTGCATCCACCGATATACCGCGCGAGGACCTCGGCGCCTATGGTGCCACGATCGACGCGGTGACGCCCAAAATGGCGCATATGTCGCTGCTGGTGTTGTCGCTGCAGGCGGGGGCCACGGGATTGTTCCGGTATCTTGCCGAACAAAAGCCCGACGAAACGTGCCGGATCTCGGCATCTATCCTGCCTGTCATGGGCAAACTGCAATTCGTCAAACCGCTGGTGGCGCTGGGCGCGGATCCGCAATTTATGTCGGGCGCGCTTTTTGCGCAGGCGGCGGCGCAAGCAGACATAGATCTTCTGAAATTTATGGTCGCGCAAGGCGCAAACCCGAATTCGACGGCGCATATGCAGCTGCCGCGCCACCCGCTCGCCGTTGCGGCGGATATCGATGATATCGCCATGCGCCGTACCGTTGTCGAGCTGATCTTATCCGCCGGCGGCAATTGGGAAGCGATGCCGGAAAGCGAGCGCAAACCCGCACAGGCGCGCTACGTTGAATCGCGCCAAGCTGACATCGCGCAGGAAACCCTGCGCAACCTGAAAAGCGCCGCCCAAAAAAGGAACCTTAAGCCGCCGACGCCTTGATGTTGTCGGTGTTCGTCGCCAGCGCCTTCAGCGTGCAGGCGCGGATGTCGTCGATCGACTGCATCGGGATTTTCAATTTGGCAAAGGCGCGCATCGACAGGGCCGATGCCAGCAGCATATGCGAATATTTCTGCGCATCGGTTGTCTGCGGCACCTGGCCCAGGCGTTTGGCGTTTTCGATGCAGGCCGCATAGGCTTCCTGCCATTGCGTCATGTAATCGTTCAAAAGCGCGGTGATGCTGTCGTTGATATGCGTGATTTCCAAAAGCGAATTGGTGATGAAGCAGCCGGGACCCGCTTCGGGCTTGCTGCATTCTTCCACGATATGGCTCAGGTGGCGGTCGAGCGCCTGAAGGGGGTTAGGGTCCTCGGCCAGCGCCTTCAGGCGGGGCTGCATGTGTTCCTGGAAATTCAGGCGCAATGCGGCTTCGAAAACCTTTTCCTTGTCGCCAAGGGCGTTATAAACCGATCCAAGGTGCAGGCCCAGACGCTGCGCCAGGTCACGCATCGAGGTTGATTCATATCCATGCGCCCAAAAACTTTCCATCGCGGTATGGAGTGCTTTGTCGCGGCAAAATTCCAGCTTGCGTCCCATAAATCGGTAATCCTTTTTTGAAAAAATCAGCGCCCGGGATCAAACAGCATTTCCAGTGGCGGTCGTCGTTTTTATAAAGCAGCGAAGCGGTAAAAAGCAAACATTCCTTAGGGTTAAAGTGAGAACGTATGTTCAAGATAAGTACCAGTTTTAAGGCTCCGAATGCCTGACGCGGGCAAGGATACCGCGCTGTTAATACTTTTTTCATATATTCAGCCTAGACTCAAAGGATCAGCAGAAAAGCACTTGCGGCGATCACAGGCGGTTTTCTGCAAACCTATGATTAAGTTATATTTTTGGATAACACGTGCATTTTATCGCGACCACAAACCATCCCATTCACGCGCGCTGCCGTAACGCCGGATATGTTTCCTGCGTTGAACAGGCATGAACCCATTTTCGCAAAGCCAAGAAGGAGAGAATAACGATGGCCCGCCTTGATACCCAAGCAGATCCTGAATCTTACGAAACCCGCGAACTCGCATGGGAGCTGCAGCAGCCACATCCCGACGAACAGCGAATCAAGTTTTTTGTCGAACACGAGGCTTGCGTGAAATCCGCGCTGAAGCTCGCGAACATGGCCGAAAAAGACCTCCTCAAGCGCCCCAGCCTGCGCCTGCTGCACAAACACCTGCATGACGGCGACGGCAATCCAACCAGCCACTAGACCGCTTTGAACGGAATCAATATCGCCTCGCGAAGCCAATCGCGGGGCGATTGTTTTTTGTGCTTTAAGGCTGCGGCGGTTTTTTCTTGAAATGCGCGGTTTGCGGCGCGGACAGTTTGCGGTGGCTGCCTTCCTTCAGGAATTTTTGAACCCCGGCGGCCGACAGAAACTGCGTCATGTTCTGTGTTTCTTCGTCCGACTGGTTGCGTCGCTGCGCCAGCTCCAGCGGGGTCAGTTTCGCGTCGTTCGGCATCGTGCCGTCCGCACCGCCCTGCACCAGTGCCACGACAGCGGCATAATGGCTGCGCACGACCGCGTAATGCAGCGCTGTGTATCCGCCGTCGACCGACCGCGCATTCGGTTGCGCGCCGTGTTTCAGCAGCGCGCGCACGGCATCCGCCTTGCCCGCAAATGCCGCCAGCATCAGGGGCGTGCGGAAACTTTTGTCGCCCGCCTCTATATCCGCGCCGCGCGCGAAAAGTTTGTCGATGGCAGAACCATGCCCCATGCGCGCCGCTTCCATCAGCGGTGTCGTGCGCGCATCGTCGCGCGGATCGACGATAATGCGCGGATGTGTCAGCAGCGCGTCCAGCATATCGGCATTGCCGAATTTCGCGGCGTAATGCAGCGCCGCCGTGCCGTCTTTTTCGGTCAGGTTCGGATGCGCGCCAAGACCCAGCAGCACGCGCACCTCGCGGCTGTCGTTCCTTTGTGCCGCTTCCAGCAGCAGCAGCTCGAGCGTCTTGAAATCTTCCATATATGTAAATATAGAGGATTCGGCGGCTGATCCGCAAAGAAAAACCCCGCCGAAATCGCTTCCGGCGGGGTTTTTTGATCTATCCAGACCCGATTAGAGGTCGAAGCTGCCGCCGTTGCCGGGCTTCTTCGGTTTTTTCGGGTTGATGTTCGGCTTGTCTTCCGAAGCGGGGGTCGAGTTGCCGCCGCCCAGACCGCCGAGACCCGGCAGGTTCAGACCACCCAGACCGCCAGCAGGCAGCAGGCTGGTGAGTTCGTTCTTGATGGTGCCGGCAAGGGTCGCCATCGTGTCGGCCACGCGCTCGTCCGTCTGCGCCAGGCGCTGGAGCTGCGAAGCGGTTTTCTGCACGTCCATGATGACGGGCATCATTTTGAACATGATTTTCGACGGGCTGATGTTGGGATCGGTCGCGCCGAGTTCCATGACATCATCGACCATCTTGTTGAACTTGTCGCTCAGCGACTGGAACAGCGGCTGTGCAGCGCCGGTGTCGGCGGAAGCGGCTTCCTGGAATGCTTTGCGGATGTTTTCAAAAGCGTTGAATGCTTTTTCGGGATCGATGGGGGGAAGACCTAAATCCATTGTGGAATGCTCCTTGGACAATATTGTTAAATCGGGGTACGGACGGAGATTCCCAGAATATGCCGGATGAGTCAATACACTAAATTTGGCATAAAGAAGCATAATTGAATTACATAATATTCCGATATTCCTTTTCGTTTCAGGGCATGGCATGATGGGCGACCGTTAAAGGAATCAATATCATGTCTCCCCGCCACAGCTTCAACAGCCTTGGACTCGGCGACTGCCTCGACCAGATTGGACTCGGCGGCGAAACCTATCTGACCCGCGCGATCAAGATGGGCCAGCATGACGCGGTGGAGGAATTCCTGAACCTCGGCTGCAACCCCAACGTAAAAAATGCGGCGGGCGAATACCCGATCTATATCGCGCTTGCGCAAAAGGATGAAACGGCGATCACGCTGCTGTTCCGCGCCGATGCCAGCGTCTTCATCAAGAAAGACGGCATGACCTTCCGCCAGCATGCCGAAAAAGCGGGACTGGCTGACATCGCCGAAACCGCAGCATCCATCGAACGCCGCGAAGCCGCGATGCGGCAGGCGCTGTCCTTCCCGCGCGGGATGAGCTGAACACCAATAACTGCGCTGTCTATGCCGCGATGCCGGGCGTGAAGCGTTGCACGAAAGACGACACCAGTTTGCTGGCCGGCGGGGCGATGCGCGCCGCCGCCTTGTTGAAGGCGGTCGCGAAGAAGCCGCGTTTTTCCGCTGCATATTGCGGATTTTCTTTCTCGAAATCCTTCAGCAGCGTTTCCCTGCGCTCGTTGCTGGGATGCGACGCGTTGACGAAGCGGTTGAACCACGATGTTTCCGCGGGCTTCGGCGGCTCGAGGCCTTGTGACCTGTACTGGTATTCCGTTTCGATGCGCTTCATCTTGACCATCGCGTTCTTGATTTTGCCAAGCGCGGTGGTCAGGTCGGCGGTGCCGCCGGTCATCAAGGCCGCGCCGCGGTCGCACATTTCTTCCTGATGGCGCGATTTAATGGACTTCAATGCGCGGCCCACAAGGTTGCTGGCGGCGACAACGCCGATCACGGGCAGCAGGGGCAGGGGGCCCGCGATTGCCGCCACGATCAGGCTTGCGTTGATGATGCCGTTCAACGGCATCCGCGCCAGCCATTTCACGCCGTTCTTCGGATGGTCGAGCGCGATATGAGTCATTTCATGCGCGACAACCGCGCGCAGCTCGCCCGCGTCCAGTTCCTTCAGCGCGCCCTTGCCCAGCATGATCACGGGGTCTTTGCCCGACGGCCTTGTCGTCGTGCCTGCCATGTAATCGGAGACCAGCCCGCCCAGCGTCGCGCGGCCTTCTTTTTTAAAGAACTGGTCGATCACGAAAACTTTCGGCACCTGGCTTAAATTCGCGGCTTTCGCCAGATGCAGGTATTCGGCGACGAAGGTCGGATGTTCTTTGCCGAATTTCACCTGAAACGCGTTGCGGTCTTTCGGGTCGTTGAAATCGTATTCGAGGAAATCGCCCTGCTTGTGCTTCAGCAGCAGTTTTTCATGCACCATGTCGACGGCCTTGGTGACACCCAGACGCGACAGCGCCCAGAAACCAAGCGCGACAGGCGCAGCCACCACGATCCCGCCCACAAACGGCGCCAGCATCGCAAGCTTCACGCCAAGGATGCCGATATGCCCGGCCTCCGGCAGATACTCGCCCTTGATCTTTTCGGGGAAGGTCTGGAACTGGCGGATTGCGCCGGTCTTTTCGTCAACAAAGGGGGAGGGGATTGCGGTTGCCATCATCGTCTCCTGCTGCCGTTAAGTGTCGGATGAAAGCGTATCAATCCTGCACGGATTGTAAAGCCTGCGGGGTTTTTAGTTGACCTGCTCAAATATTTTCACGCTCTGGAAAATAGCCGCGAAAAAAAGTTTATTAACAGCGGTGCGATTTTAATTGAAGGAAAGGCGCGAAGTGCATGGAAAGGATTCAGTTTTTTTTCGCGGGTTTTGCCATCACGCCTGAACAGCGTTAAGTTCCGGAACTTTCAGCAAAGATTTTGCATTTACCCATCATCTAGTACGCTATAGTGAACTTATCCACAAGATCTAGTGACGCCACTTTGTTCCACGTTAACGAAAGTGAGTACACTTATGACTGCACCCGCAATGAATACCGACTTGCTCGCGTATAACTTCAATCTGGGTACCACGAACTTTACAGCGCATATCAACCGCGATACGGCTGAACAGCCCCTGCCCGTTGTCGGCAAGAGCTTCATGCACGAACTCGCGCGCGAAGGCGATGTGCTCTCCGCCGAAGTCATCCTCGACAAGGGCGGCGAGATCGATGCCCCCGACGACGAAGGCCGCCGCCCCCTGCATGAAGCCGCATTCTTCGGCAAGCTGGAGATGGTGGAATTCCTGGTCGCCATGGGCGCGGTGAAGGACGCACCCGTGCATCCGTTCGGTTATACGGCGCTCTGGCTCGCTGTCACGCGCGGGCATTACGATGTCGCCAAATACCTGCTCGAAAAAGGGGCGAACGTGAATGTCGCCGATGCGCTGAACGGCCAGACCCTTCTTCACATCACAGCCCTGCGCGGCGACATGAAGATGGCGGGCCTGCTGATCGCGGCCGGCATCCATACGCTCACCGAAGACAAGCAGGGCAAAACCGCCCGCGACGCAGCCGCCCGCGGCAACCACAAGCAGCTCGAAGCCGTGCTGCTGAAGGTGATGGAACACCATGCTCGTTTTGCGGCATAGCCGCAGGGCGCGCTTCGCCGCGTAAGCGTTAAGGCGCGCATAGCTCCAGCCAGACGGCGTTGTTGTCGTCCGTCATGGCCTTTGTCTCGGCGGTGTCTGCGGCTGCTGTATAGACGGGTTTATATATTTCACAAAAATCACCGCGTGAAGCGGGCGCGCACGCGCCCGGCATAGCCAGCATCGCGGCGCAAACGATCGCGAATGCCTGCCGCCTGCTCGGCCGTTGTTTTGTCATGTTCCAGCTCCTGCACTTTCTGGTCGGATTTACCCGCGTGATAGGCAATGAAGCAGGCAAGCCCCAGCGCGCCAGACCCCAATAAAACCAGCCACAGCGCGTTCATGGCGTTTTATCGCGCGTAAACGCGCCAACGATGCCGCCCACCGCCATGCCCGCCGCGATGATGGCCTCCTGCTGTTCGGGCGACAGTATAAGACCCAGCGCGGTTGCAAGGGAAATAAGGCCGAGCCATGTCGAGCGTTCTTTTGCTCTGTCGGTGATGAAGGTGATGAATTTCTGCATGATATTATTCCTTTCCAAGCGCGAGGCTTGCCGCTTGCGCGTATAATTCGGGCGCGTACCAGTCGCCCCGTTCTTTTTCCTGCCCGTTTTCATGTTTCACGATGGCGCGGGCGAATGCCGCCAGCGTATCGGGCCGCGTCAGGTCGAGTTTTTGCCGCCGCCGCACGCCCAGCTGCTTCGACACGCTTTCGGCGTAATGGTCGGTTGCGTTTTCATGCGGCGGGGCGTAGCGGTTGATAATGCTCTGCACGGTGTCAAGGTCATAGCGCCGGTAGTATGTCAGCAGCAGCACCATCAGCGCGCGCAGGCCCAGCAGCGGCGATTCGAATTCCACGAACGCGATGTCTGTCTGCACCGCGCGCTGGCCGCGCCATTTTGCGGATGACAGGCGGATATTGCCCGGGTTGTTGTTGCGGATGCCGCGCGGCAGGAATAAAGGGGCGTTCATGTCAGTTCCTTTCCCGCATATAAAGCTCGATGCGGTTGATGCCTTCCGCCAGCGACGTCATGCGCTGGTCCAGCGTCGCCAGCCGCTCCGCCGTGTGTTCGTTGGATGAAATCCATTTTTCGATGAATTCGATGCGCCTTGTGATGCTGGCCGCCCACCACACCGTCGTCACAAGGTGGACAAGCAGGGTCAGCGACAGCGTCAGCAGGGCGACGGCCGTATTGTCGATCATGTCTGTTTCTTTCGTTGTTACTTGATTTCGCGCACGACCAGCGTGGCGGCCGATGTGCCGCCATATAACCTGCCGGTTGTCGTGCCGTTCAGGCGGCAGGTGCCGGTATTCGCGCCGACGCGGATTTTATAGGTGCGGGCGGATGTCGAACCTGCGCTTTCCTGATAAATGATCCCGATCGGCCCCGGCAGGTTCACGCTGCCCGCGATGCCTGTGCTGGCGGCAAGTGCGTTTGCGCCGGAATCCTTAAACAGCGCCGCCACCAAATTCGCGCTGCCCGATGCCGCGCCCATGCCGCGAAATTCGATTTCAATCGTGCTGGATGCGGATGTCGGCGTGATGGAAACGGTCACCACTTCCGTGCCTTCGGTGTTCTGCGGGATGGTGTCGTCGTTCGGGATGGTGGTCGAAAGGTCGGCATTCGACGCATAAGTCGCCGAAACGGACTGGATGACCGCGCCCGCGGGCATATCGCCACGCGCGGTTGCCGCAACTGGCTTGCCCGATGCGGGATGATAGCCAAGGCATTGCCAGTTGCCCCCCGTCACGCGCACGAATTCCGCCACATCCCCCGCCGCCGTCGTGATATTTGCGCCGGTCGGCAGGATCAGCGACGTTGCGTTATGCGTCAGCGTCAATGCCGACTGGAACTTCACCCAGACATGGTTGCGCCCCGTCGATGTGCCCAGCGCGGTGATGGTCGTCGTGCCGCTCACCTCCACATAATCGCTGTTCGCCGCGCCGATATCGGTCGTGGAGGCCGAGGCGACTGCCGTGCCCTTTGCCAGCAGGAAATTGCCTGTGGTCGCGGGGTTGGTCAGGATGAAATTCGTGCCGTCATAGACCAGCACGAAAACGCCGCCTGCAACCATCGCATTCGCGCTTAAGTCGCTGCCGTCCTGCGTTTTGACCGCTTTCGCGCCAAGCGCGCCAACGTTAAGCGTGCTTGCGCCCGTCACCGCATTCGCGGGCTTCAGAATGACCACTTGTCCCGCCGTGTAGCCCGACAGCGCCGGCACGGGTGCAACGGCATAGGCATTCGCCGCACCTGTATCCGCCGCGTAATTCGCGTATTTCAGCGGGGCCGTGCCGTGGTAAGGCTGGAAAGCGTTGGATGACGCGTTGATGCTGCCCAGCGCAATCCAGTCCGCGCCGTCATGCAGTTTCAGCAACCAAGGCGTGGATGAATCGTCCAGCCAGATCGCCCCCGCCTCCGCGTAATCGGGGGCGGATGATCCCTTGTGGTGCGACAGCAGCGCTTTTTTGCCGTCGTTATCTTCCTGCCGGAACGTCAATCCGGTCTTGTTGGCGCCGATGGTGGGGCTTGCCTGTGACATGGTATTTCCTTTTTATAAAGAGATTGTTAGGTTTGTTCGCCGTATCCGCGGGCGAGGTAATCGAAACTGCGCGCAACGCCCGCGCCGCCGGCGTTGAAGAAACGGATGGTGAAGCCGCCCGCGCTTTGGGCCGTGATCGTGTAATATTCCCCCGTGCCCAGATCGCGTGGCGTCACGGTGATCGCGGGCGTGTCGCGGAAGGCGCGGGCGAAACTGACCGATAGCCCGCCCGCCTCCGCCGCCACGCTGCGCCCGCTGTAAATGCGGTCGGGCATGTCGATATCGACGCTCAGATGCGATATCGATGGCGTGATGTTGGCGGCGGCCGCGCCCAGCAGCACACGGAATTCAAAGGCCCGCGCCGTGTAATCGCCGACCACAAACGGCGTCCAGTCCGACCAGACAGGCGATATATCCGGGTGATCGGCTGTGTATCGCAGCTGCAATTGCAGCGACCATAGCGACGGGTCGACGTCTTCGTCCATCGTCTCTACCGCATCGAAATTGCCCCAGCTGTCCACGCCCGCATTCAGGTCGATGCCCGCCACCCCGATGCGGGCGGTCAGGCGCGATGTGTAACTTGCGCCCAAATCGACCGTGCCCGCGAATTCATACATGCCGCTATCCCACAGTCCCTGTTCGCCGATATCGATGTTTTCAACCGCGTCGAAATCGTCCCAGCCATCGATGCTGTCGCGCCCTGACAGCTGCAATGCGCCCGCGCTGGTGGCCGTATTGGTTTTCACGCCCGTAAAGGCTGGATTTTCCGTGACGGTCAGGATGGCGTTCTGCCCTGCCGCGCTGACACCCGTCGTCGCAACCGCCGCATTCGCGCTCATCCGTCCGCCCACATCGACCGCCTTCAGCAGGTATGTACCCGCGGCCGCCGGCACAGTTGCCGTCGTCGCGTCGCGCGGGATGCTGGCGATGATATCGACCGCGCCGCTCCAGCTCACCCCCGTCAGTTGCGGCGAAAAACGCAGGTTGTAACCGTTCAGGTCAAGGTCAGGCGCTGCCTGCCACGACAAATGCGCGGTATCGCCCAGCACATTGACGCTGAACCCGAACACATCCGACGGCAGCGCCGTCGTGCCCTGTACGCGGTGGCCGGATACCAGCAGCGCCTCCGATACATATCCCGCTGGGGTCGCATACCGGATTTGCAGGTCGTAGGTTTCCCCCTCGGCTACATCGGTAATGGAAATCCGACCGCCCGCCTGTACCGCCATTTCGGCCGGGCGAAACCGCGTTTCATCGCGCGCGCGGATTATCACATCGGGTGTCAGGCGCGGCATGGCGGGTGCCTGCAGCGTGATCAGGATGCGTGTCTGCAGCGATCCGTCGGTGTTGCGGATCAACGCTTCTTCGCCCGATTGTATCTCGTTCAGCACCGGCACCGGCGGGCGCTGCAATTCGGGCGGCACGGTCACATAACTATTGAAGGCCGGAATGACGCCCGCATCCGCCGCATGGATGCCGGGCGCGGCATCGACGCAAGTGATACGTGCCGACAGATTGCCCTGCGGCACGATGGATTTCACGACCAGCTCCACACTTTCCAGCCCTGCTTCTCCGAACATGGCAAGGTCGTCCGGTTGCGGCGCATCCGTGACGGGCGCGGCGAACAAAATGGTTTTCGTCTCCCCCGCCACGGTTTGCGCCGTCAGCACCAGCGATGTGCCGTCCTGTTTCCTGAAACGGATGGCATAGGCCTTGCCCGCCTGCATGGAAACCATAGCATCCAGCTCGACGCCCGCCACATCATCACCCGCCATGACCAGCGATTTCACGCGCCCCGTCATCAACCCGAACAGCGGCACATCATGCGAAAAGCGGATCAGGTCGCCGCGCGTACAGACGATGTGTTCCACGTCACAGGAAAAACTGTAGGTTTCGGGGCGCAGGCGGGCGGCGGCGATATGATACCGCCCGTCGCGCCAGGCCTGCTGCGCATCGGTTACGCCCGGCAGTTCCAGCGTTTCATAGTTCTGCGTATTCGTTTCGTCATATCCGTCGTCATAGACCAGCCGTTCGTCCTGCAGCCATCCCTTGGCGCGGTTGATGAAGCGCACACGCAAGCCCTGCGGCCGTTCGTCGAATTCCTTGCGGCCTTCGAACCCGTAACTGTTGCGCGGGGTGAAATGCTGGACGGGTACGCTTTGCGCCCTGTCCTCCACCACGCCCCATTTGCCGTCCAGCAATGTGGGGCTGGCGCGGCCGGCGGCTGCGATACTGTGCAGCATTTCACGCACGGAAATATCGTAATCGACGACCATATTGAATTGCCGGTTTTGGGCGGCGCAGGCTTCGTGCCATTCCTGCAGCCGCGCAAGGTCGATGCGGGCATCAACCAGCGGCCTTGCATTCGCATTGCCCTGCAACACATGGCGGAACAGCGATGCGGGGTTGCAGGTTTCCTGGCTGACCCAGTTTTCGCCGTCCCAATCCGGCAGGATCGACGACACCACGCCGTTGAAACGGTCGATCACGCCGTTCAGCTGCCCCGTCGCCTTGATGCGCAACGCGGTCATGGCCAGATTGGGCATCCGCACCGGATAGGTGTAACGGATGGTGCGCAGCGCCGTCCACACAGTCTCGTCAAAAATGCGGTTATCGTCGCTGGCATCCGCCGTCATGCGGCGCACACGCACATCGTATTGCCCCTTCGGCACCTTGAACGTGACGGTTTCGCGCAGGGCGGCGGTTTGTTTGCCCGTGATTTCAATGCCCGGGAATTGCAGCCCGCCCGCCGCAATTTCCAGCTTGTTGGCATCTGCCGCGGACGATACAGCAAAATCGTTTCCGGTTTCAAAATTAACGCCGAAAATAGTCGGGTCGCGTTCGTCAGTAATATCGTCGGTGGCAAGTATGTCGCCGCCATCCGACCGCCGCGTGATGCGCGCCAGCGGGATCTTATTGGCGGGGATGGCGGGAATTTCCGGCTCACCCTCGTCCACGCCGATGCGGAACGGCGTGCCGCGCAGCACGGTCAGCGCGGCGCAGGCGGCATCCAGCACCACGCGGTCGGTGCGCGTGACGACATAAACCGCATCGCGTGTTTTGTATGCCGCCGGCTTTGCGGCCAGCGATATCTCGCGCGCGGCATGTGCGGTAAAATTGTCTGCACCCGCGCTCCAGTCGTCTGTTCCCGCCGGCGCATATTGCACCTCGATGCGCACGGATGCCGACAAACGCCCGCCGCCGCTGCCGAATTTCACAAGACCGCGCGGCAGGGTGATATCCACGCCGATCTCGTCGGCATCGGCCTCCGTTGTGCGCAGGATATAGCCCGCGCTTTGGGTCGCGGCTGCCGCTAAATCATTTTGCAGCACGCTGTTGCTGTAAAGGGTCAGCGGCGCGTCATCCGCATATCCCTCGCGCGTTTCAACCTCCACGCCGTCAAATGCCGATAGCGGGGTTTCGCCGATTTTCAGGTCGGAAATTTTCAAGGGGCCGTAACCCCAGACGAACAGCAGGCGCAAATACTGGTCGCTGCCCGCGGTTTCGGTATAGGGCAGCGCGCCAAAGGGCGGCACGAAACGGTGGAGGCCCAGCACACGCGGCACACGGCCGAAGGGAACGCTGCGGTTCTGCGCGCCCTGAATGAACAGGGTCGGGCTTTCCTTCTGGGCCGAAAAGCGCGGGCGGCCGGGCGGCGCCAGCGCGTTCAGCGCCAGTTTTCCCGCAATGCCAAGGCCGGTCGTCAGCAGTTTTCCCGTCAAACTTCCCGCTGTCGCGCCGAACGCGCCCAGCAGCCCTGCGCTTAATTGCGGCATCACGGCGGTCAGCGCCAGCGACAAGATGGTGCGCAGGGGGTTTTTGGATCCGCCGCCGCCCATCGGCACGGCGCGGAATGTCAGCACCGTGCCCGCTTTCGGCCGGATGCGCGCCCAGTTTTCGCGCGGAATATAATCGCCGTCCAGAAAGGCATGCAGGAATTCATGGCGCAGCCCGCATGATGCCTGCAGCGCCATATCCGCCACGGTCGCCCCCGCCGGAATCTGCGCGCAAATCCGCTCCGCCGCGAACGGATGCGGCGCGAGTGTCACATTGATGTCTGTCATTTTATGAACCCTGCGGTATGTAGCGGTAAAATCCGTAAACGCGGTCCTGCCATTTTTGGCCGCGGTATTTTTCGATCGCGGAATCGATGCCCTGTTCCACATGCAGCATCTGCCCGTCTCCCAGCACCACACCCACATGCATAGGCTGGCCGCAGAGGCGCAGCACGATCACGTCGCCGCAGCGCTCAGACCCTGCGGCGATGTGCTGCCATTGCGGCACCTCGCGTTCCACCAGCGCCGCGATGCGGGCGGCGTCGGTCGTGCGGCGGTATTCATGGGCAAGCGACGGCAGCGATATATTGAACTGTTCCAGCAGCACCAGCCGCGCAAGCCCCCAGCAGTCGATGCCGCCGCGGTCGCGCCCGTGTTCGCTGAAGGGCAGGCCGATATATCGCCCCGCCCAGATCGGGACGGGCATGTGGTTGATCCTTTTTTCAGGCAAGAAAAAACCCGCCGGGTAAGGGCGGGTTCTTTTTCGGGAAGAAACTTGTAAGCGTATTACATCGAGCTGCCGGGCTTGGCGGTCGCGCGGGGCGCGGCGGTTGCCTTGGCGGTCGGGGTGATCTTTTCAACGTATTTGTTGAAACGATCTGAATTCGTGGTGTCGGGGTTCGCGGCAACATAGTCGGTCATCTTGGCGACCAATGCCTGCGTCGGTGCGTCGAAGCCTTTGCGCGTATCTGCGAAAGCCAGTTCGAGAGAGCCGGTCAGGAAGTCGCCTGAACCAAAGCCGCTGCCCGTTGCATTCGCGAAGAACTGGGACTGTTTCGTCATTATATAATACCCCTCACACCTGCCGTTGTTCGGTACGTAAACGTCCGGTTGCCCGTATGTTTTACATGATTTCTATTATCGTATGCCAGCTTTACAAATTTTACCATAAGAAAAATAAAAGTAAGGTAAACGACCCTGAATCATCCAATCTTAACAGCGTGTTAGAACAGGCCCGGAAATAGTCCTGGCGAGAATATTGCACACGGAAATGGCTCGGAAATGAAGTCTTCCAGGCTCAGGTTTCCCGCCACAACTTGCGAATCGTAAGATACGTCGGTCAGGCGGAAATCCTCGAACTTTGCCTCGATAACATCGGGGGCGGATGCCCGCACAATTTCGATCAATATATAAGCCGCTGTCTGCAGCGACCGGATCGCCAGCACCACGCGGCGGTCGATATTGTCGATGGACAGGCGCGCTTCCGGTGCCGACCCTTCGGCATCGTCGGGCAATGTCAGTTCGAACGGGAAGGGTGAAAACACCTGATCGCGGCTGATGGTCGCAACCGCGTCGCTGGTGACGCGCAGCGGCTCGGGCAGCGTCGGATGCGACAGCGTCAGCAGGATCAGGAACACCTCGCCGGTGCCGGATGCGTTCAGCGCGGTGCGCGCGGCCAGCGTCGTGTTGCGGCTCATGGCAGCACCTCCAGCTCCATCGTGACTTTGAAAAAATCGCCGTTGATGGGGGCGTAACTCGGCGGTTGTTTGAAACGGCAATCGACGGGTTCCTCCAGTCTTGGATGCGGGAATGAAAAACTAAGCGCCCCCCACATCAGGTCGTCGTTGAAAAAATCGCTCAAACTTTCCACCTCCGCGCGGTTCATGATGTAGGACAGCGCAAGGCGCGCCACGCCGGCGCTGGTGCGCGGGCGGCATTTTGCGGGGCCGGTATCCATGCTGGTGCGCACCAGCACATCGGCGGGCGTTTCGCGCATGCCGTCGGATAACGGCGATTGCGGCAGCGTTTCGGGCCAGATTGGCATGTGGTTTTTCTCCTATCGTCCGATCAGGGTGGGCACAATACCGAACAGCGACCGCAGCACGCCGCCTGTTTCGCGCCCGCGTACCAGCGAATTGGCCACCATCTGGTCGATGGTGATTTCCAGCGTCTTGCGGTCGAACGCCCCTTCTTCGGTCACGCCGATTTGCGCATTGGTGTTGTTGTGAATCACGATGCTGGTGCCGCCGGATGCCGCGTTGCGGCCCGCGAAGGCCGTTGCAATGCCCGCCGCCATTTCCTGCCGCAGCAGGCGTGATAATTCCTGCGTGATGATGTCCTGAATATCCGTCATTTATTGTCCTTTCCGTCCGGAAACCGTTGCAGCATGGCTGCCATGAATTCTTTTGTTGGTGTCGTTTTGGGCGTGATGCCGTGCCATTGCGCATGGCCCTGATACGCATCGCAAAGATCGGGCAGCGATGCGCGTGCCAGCGCGTCCGGCGTCCAGCCCAGCACGCCCATGAAAAACCGGCGCAAAGATGTGATATCTATGCGCCTGTCCGCTCCCCCATATTGAATGCCCCCATTGCGGATGCAGGGGCTAAAACCGCGCAGAATATTTCCGCCAGCAGCAGGGCAGGGGATTGCCCCAGCAAATGCGCATCCAGCGCATCTGGCGGCAGTTCGCAGCCCGCAAGCTTGTAACAGGCGCGCAGGTGCTCCAGCGTTTCGGCCAGCTTCATTTCCCGCGCTACCAGCTGTTCGGCGGCCTTCAATACCGTCGTCTTGTCCTCCAGCGCCGCCACCAGCGCCAGCGTGACGGGCAGGGTGTAAGTGCAGCCGACGCCCGGCAATGTGATGCTGTTTTTCATGCGCCCCCCGTGAATATGCCTCTACCGCTGCGCAACAGCGTGACCGAAAAACTTTCCAGCCCGTCATAACTGCCGCCGCGCGCATATTCGGCCACAACAAAACATGCCGCGTATTTATCGCCGTTCGGGAAACACAGCTCATAGTTATCGGCGGTGCGGTTGAACGCGGCATCGCGCAGGCGTTCTTCGGCCGCCGCGTCCTTGAACAATCCGTCCAGTTTTACCTGCATATCCTGCACGCCCGCGCCCGCGATTAATTTTTGTATGCCGCCCGCATCCATCGTGGTCGCGTCGGCGGGGCGGTTATTGATGCTCATGGCGGTCGTGCGCGCGGCACCCAGCGCGGCAAATGATTCCGGCGCGCCCCCGTCGCCGATTTTCAGCAACAGGTCGCGGCCATTCTGGCTTGGCATTTTATTTCTCCTTAAACGGGTTCGGTGATGATGCGGAAACGCTGGATGCCGTGGCGTGTTTCGCCGTCCTGCCGCAGGCTTTGCGATTGCAGTCGGCAGAACACCAGCCGCTGGCCGGTGACGGCGAAATCCTGCCCGTGCAGGCAATCCGAAACCGCCGCCATGACGGCCTTCGCTTCTTTCATGCCCAGCGCCCGGCTATAGGTGTGGATGTCGAGTGTCGTGTCGTATCCGCCGCCCGCCTGTGTTTCCAGCGGTTCAGCCGCGGTTTCGCCCAGCACGATATAGGGAAAAGCCGACCCCTGCGGCACATGGTCGAAAACGCTTGATCCGCCCTCCGCCAGCTGCGCGGTCAGGGGGGCAGCCCCCGCCAGCACGCCATAGATCGCGGCCTGCACCGGCCATAAACTGTCCTGCGGCATTATTTCATCCTTCTCGATTTGAATTTACCGGCCAAAAGGCCTAATTTGGATAAAGACACTTATCCGGAGCCGTTTTCATGTCGCGCCAGCATTTCCTCGCCAGCCTTTCCGTCATCGCCCTTTTGTCGTCGCCTGCGCTGGCCGCCGTGCCGCACACCACACCCGACAGCAGCCCGAACAGCCCCAAGCCGCAGGCGGAAAAACCCGCCGCCGCCGAAGCGCCTGTGTCGGCCAAGGATGCCGCGACGAAAAAAGAAGCGGCACCTGCGGCGACAACACCGGCGACACCCGAAGTAAAAGCACCCGTCGATCCTAACAAGCTGCGCGAAGAAGCCTTCGCCCGCGGCAAGCGCGCCTATGACCGCGGCGACTGGATGAAGGCCATCGCCGACCTCCGCCCGCTCGCCGAATACGGCGATGTGCGCGGCATGATGCTGCTGGGCAATATGTACCAGCTGGGCAACGGTGTCGGCGTCGACATGCGCGAAGCCTTCAGCCTCTATCACCGCGCCGCCATGGCGGGCTCGACCGACGGCATGGTGGCGATTGCCGCCATGTATCAGGCGGGCATCGGCGTGTCGCTCAACACCCGCCTTGCCATCGGCTGGTTCGAACGCGCCGCGCGCATGGGCGACCAGTCGGGCGCGTTTTTCTTCGCCATCCACAATTTCCAGGGCAGCAAAGGCACGACCTATGACATGAAGGCCGATACGCTGGCCGCCTATAAATGGTTCCGCATCGCGGCCACCAACGGCGAAAACAAGCGCATCCGCAATTCCGCCTTCAAGCTGTGCCTGAAGCTGGAAGAAAAACTGCCGCCCGACAAAGTCATCGAAGTCAAAAAAGAAGTCGAAACCTGGGCGCCCGACACGCTCGACGAACTGGGCCCCGATCCCGAAGCCGTGCTGGCCAAGGAAATGAAGGAAAAAGGCATCCAGCCGGAACCGGAACAGGCAACGCCTGCACCCGCCCCCGCGCCGGAAACGCCGCCCGCCGCCCCCGCGCCCGAAAAGGCACCGGAGAAACCGGCAGAAAAACCGACCGAAAAACCGGCGGAAGCGCCCAAGCCCTAATAGGTTATATTTTCCTTCGTCTCCAGCGCCTCGCCGAACAGGCGAAGGCCGAACATGCGCACCTCGTATCTTGGCAGATACGGGTCGGTGTCCAGCACCGTCACGCTGGCGAACCATTTCAGGATCATGATGCCGGCATAAACGCCCGGCACTATCCAGTTCATCAACCCCAGCAGCATCAGGCAGCATAACACGACCGGCACGGCATAACGCAGGATGGCCTCGATGCCGGGTACTTCAAACGCGCGGCGCAATCCCGCCTGCGTCCCGCGCAGATAGACCAGCCGCCAGTCGTCGCCCTGCAGTTTTTGTGCGATGCGCGCAGCATCCGGCGCGGGATCGGCCAGTTTTGTATGCAGCGCTTTCAGCTCGGCGATCATCAGCACATGTTCGCGCCGGTGGAACAGCGCGGTTGCAAAGAAAATGGTGATGAAAGCGACGAACTGCATGACCATTCAAGGTTATTTCATTTGCGCGATGATTTCCAGCCACGTCTTCCCGCCGTCCGGGTCGCGCAGCGACACGATGTTATAAACGGTTTCGTCCTCCCGCAGCCGCATTTTACTGTCCATATCGTTCCTGTAACGGATGACAATCCGGCAGGGCTGCGACGGCGCGATTTGCGCGTCCTGCTGCATTTCCTGCCCGCCCAGTTCGGTCAATGCTGCATACACCTCGTCCAGATGTTCCCAAGCGACCGTGAAACCGCCGCCGCCATCGGGGGTCAATACGGGCGTCTCGACCGCCATTTTATGCGTCAGCTGCCCGATATTCATGACAGCCTCATGCGGCGGTGGGGCGCGAACAGGCGGGCTGCGCCCGAATTGCGGATGGCCGTCTCGGGCGCGTCGCCGCGGTTCATGTAAAGATGCGCGACCAGCCGCTTGATGCCTTCGCGCAAGCTGGATGGCACATCGTCTTCGCTATCGCCAAACCCTGCGCTGAATTCGATCTCGATGCCGCTCAATGGCTGCCCCGGCCAGGGCGGCGCGCCGGTCATTTCAATGCGCCCCGGGCGGCCCAGGGTATCGGCCGTGTATGATGCAGCGGGAAATTCCGTCGCGCCGCCGTCTGCGTCATACACATTGACCGCCGCCACATGCACCAGCGGCGGTTTCGGCAGCGACAGCGTATGTTTCGGCCATGCGTCAAGGTATAACCGGCAGTCGCGCGTGATCAGCGCCAATCCCGTATATTCCTCGCAAATCTGGCGCGCGGTTTTAATCAGCGCCGCAATCGCGTCGTCATCCGCGTCATGCGTGATGCGCAGATGCGCCTTGGCATCGTCAAGGCTCACCGGTTCGGTTTCCGGCATGTCTTCGATCAGGTTCATGGCTTTCGCTTTCAAAAAAAAGGGGCGGAGTTTTTATCCCCCGCCCCATGCGTCGTCAGGTATTGGCAACAGGCAGCGACGACAGGTTGCCCTTGATTGCCAGCATGGCGATCGGGCCGCCCGTGGAAAGGGAAACGGGCGTCGCCGTGACCTTCACGAAACGCTTGCCGCCGCGATAGCCGATGACATGGCGTTTCTGTTCGTCGCCGCTGCCATCGACCGCCATGAAAATGCCGGATGTCAGGCCGGTGAAGTTCAGCACATCGTCATCCGTGCAGGCGGCGTATGATGCGGGCGCGCCGGTGCCGTCATCTTCCGCATGTTCGATCTTCAGGTCGATGCGGTGCGAGGTGTCCAGCGCATCGGCGATGTCGCCCACCAGCACCACGATTGCCAAGGCTTCCGCGCCCTGCATATCGATATTGCCGGAATTCAGCGCCGATCCCTGCACCGTTTGCGGGCGCAGCGTCTGCTGGATGGAAAGCGTGTTAATCAGGTCGTGCATTTTTAGTCCTTTCAGTAAAAAAGAAAATCCGGCACAGGCGGCGCGCGGGGGAACGCGCGCTAAGTTACGGGGCTTATATACCTGTGCCGGATCCGGCGGCGTTGCCGCCATTCAAATATTTGGCTCTGTCGAGCCATTCTGTTCAGTTAGCTGGCCGAGAATTTCATCAGCTTGATCGCCTCGAAATTCACCACATCGCCGCCGACACGCTTGGTCGTGTAGAATTTGACGTAGGGCTTGGCGGTGAAGTTATCGCGCAGGATGCGCACGCCCTGGCGGTCGACGATCTGGTATCCGGCGTTGAAATCGCCGAAGGCAATCGACAGGCTGTTCGCGGAAATCGCGGGCATATCCTCCGCCTCGATCACATCGAACCCCAGCAGCGACCCGCCCTGTTTCAGCTGGAAATCCGGCTGCCACAGGTAATTGTCGTCGCCGTCTTTCAGCTTGCGCACGGCGGCCAGTGTCGATCGTTTCATCATGAACACCGCTTTTTCGCGGTATGCCGATTTCAGCGCATAGACAAGGTTGATCAGCGCGTCGCCGGGATCGGATGACGCGAATGCGCCCGCGCCGCCCGATGCGATTTGTTCGATCACGTTGAAGGTTGATGCCGAAGGCGTGCCTGCCGCATAGGTCAGGAAACCGCGCGGCTTGCGCACGCCGTTGCCGTTCACGAAGGCGTCGTTTTCCATGCGGGCAAGGCGTTCGGCGATCTTGCCGGCCAGCCATTCCTCCACATTGAACATCGCGTCGTCCAGCAGCTTTTGCGTCGCGCGCGGTTCGGCATATTGTTCATGCACGGGGATGCGGTATTCGCCGATTTTCGGCGCGGTGGTTTCGCCGCGTGCTTCGGTTTCGCCGACCCAGCCGGATGTTGCCTCGTTCAGGTCGTTCACCCCCTCCAGCGCGTCGGTGCCGATGGTGATGACATTCGCCACCTGGCGCATCGGCGATGTTTCGCGCACCAGCGCCGCAATGCGGCCCGACATATCGGGCGTGACGGCAAAACCGCCATCGGGGTCGGACCCCGCCGCCAGCGCCTTGATTTCATCTACGCCCGAACCCGCATTGTTTTTGCGGATATAGCTGCGGAAGGCTTGGCGGTACTGGCGATAGGCATCGACGCCAAAACCCTGATCCAGTGCATGTTTGCGTTCGGTCATGAACGCTTCCGCCTCTTTCCAGTCGTCGCCTTTCGACGACGGCGCGCGCGAAAGTGCGGTTTCCAGCAGATCGACGCGTTTTTTCGCCGCATCCGCCGCATCACTTGCGCGGCTGATTTCGGCGTTCAGGCGGTTGACCTTCATTTCGGTCAGCGGATCGGCCGACCCGCGGCGTTCCATCTCGCGGATGCGCTGGTCGTTCGCGTCCTTGAATTGCTCGAAGGCACGGCCCAGGTCATAGACCGCCGTGCGGATATCATTCGTCATGTTGTTTCCTTTGTTAAGTGAGGGTTCTGATTTTTTCGGCCAGCCCCTGCAACAGGGCCGCGGTATCGTCTTCCCCCGCGCACGCATCGCGCGGCGCAAGGGATTTATAGCCTTGGGCGATGAAACCCTTGGCCTGCTTCCGGCTCATGCCTGCATCGCGCAGCAGAGCCTCGAATTCTTTTTGTGTCGGCACATCGCCCGCCTGCAGCGCCGATTTCACGCGGCGCACCCGCGCCATGTCGTTGGCGGGAAAGGTGACCATCGAAATTTCCACCAGATCCAGCTGCGTTAAAATGCGCGCGCCGCTCGCCTCGTCGCGGTGCGAATCCCTGCTGCGGTATCCGATGGATAATCCCGTCACGACGTTTTCGCGCAGCAGGCGATAGGCTTCGCGCGCACGGGGGATATCGGCCACGAATAATTCGCCCTTTACGTACAGGCCGTGTTCGTCCTCCCGCATGTCGCGCCATACGCCGATCGGCTGGCGCGGGTCGTGCTGCCACAGCAGCGGCGGCAGGCGGCCTTCATCGCTGAAGGCTTTTAAACTGTCGCGGAATGCGCCCGGCAAAATCCGGTCATTCACGCTGTCTGTCACGCCAAAGACCGCGGCGTAACCTTCGAACACGCCTGTTTCATGCAGGAATTTCAGCTCGAACGGCGTCTCGAATTGGGGCAGCATTGTAATTTCCTTTCGTTTGTAACGAAGTGATTGTTGTTAACTGTTATTGTTTTGACAAATGACGCGCGAATCCCATAACCTTGGGTTAGTCATCACACGTCAGGCAGGTTTATTTGTTCGATCGCTTGAACCGTTGGTTCGATAACTTCTATGACACTATCAAGGCGGGGTATTACACCCCCGCAGCCCCGCATAAAATTCACGACGACAGCGCATTGCCGCGCAAGCCCTGGGTCACCACGGCGCTGGGCGCGCTGGGCCTGTCATCGGCGCTGGCGTCGAACACCGTCATCGACATGATGATCGGCGCGTCGCTGCTGGGCGTGGCCGCAGGCATGGGCCTTGCGGGCGTTACCGGCGTTGCGTTGCTGGGTGCGCTGTATTTCCATTCGAAACATGTGGGCGCGGAAAAAATCGCCGAAACCAACATGGCGGGGCAAAAAGTTGCGGGCAGCCGCGCCGACCTTTACACGCTGCATACCGCGCAGAAAAAAATCATCAGCCTGACGGCATCTTTCAGCGAAGTCGCCCCGCCCGCCGTTATCAACGCCGAAGTGCAGGACATCATCGCCGACAGCAAAGCCGCGCGCGACCGCGTGCAGGTGCTGGATCACGGCAGCGCGCCCGCCGGCAAAACCACTTACGAATTCGTCCGCCCCGTCGTGCAATTCGCCGATGCCGCCATGATGGGCAGGGCTGCGGAATCGCCGGCACCCCCGCATCACCGTCATGGCAGATCGCATCGCCAGCCGCTGCCGACGCAGGCATAAGCAGTTGTTTTAAAACAAAACACCGCCTTTTTATTGACTTTTACCCTCTATGTATTATGGTATATCCGCAATTCTAAAGCGGAGCGAAAACATGTCTTTATTCGACTGGATCACCGGCACCAGCAACCAGCTGACCAATGAAAAGCACAAGGCGATCCTGTCCGGCAACGAAGACGCGATTGCCGCGCTCAAGAAAATGGACAAAAAAATTGGCAAGCTGACCGCCGAATTCAACGGCGTCGGCCGCGTCCCGCCCGAGGTCGTCGCCAAGGTCGAAACGCTGATCAAGGAAAACGCGGTTGCGATTTCAAAAGTCACCGCCGTCGCCCCGTACGAAGAAAACCGCACCGAACGCATCGGGTCTTTCATTCGCAACGAAGAACCCGTCACCTCGCAGCCCATCGACTGGCTTGAATACGTGAACAAGTTCAAGTCGAACGCGGGCGTGCCGATCGAACAGCGCGTGGCGCAATTCAGGGTCGGCCGCTGACGGCTTGCTGCAGGAATTTCTGCACCGTTCCCACAAACGGCATCAACCCGTCCTTCAGCATCCTGTTGCCCAGTTCAATAAAATCGACAGGCGTGCCCGCCTGCTGTAACAGCATCTGCACCAGCGCGACCAGTTCGGTCACCGTCCAGCCATCCGTGTCGAATTTCTGTTTCAGCGCGGGCATGCCGCCCAACTCGCCCTCGATCTCCGTCACCAGCCGCATATCGGGATGAACGACGAAACAGCGCGCCGCGTAAGTCAGGCCGATGCCTTTCATGCCGCACCCCCGCCGATCACATCGCCGCCCGCAACCGGGCTCATGCCCAATGCCTGCCGTTTTTCATTCACCGTCATGAAATCGCAGGCGGCAAGGCGCGACCAGGTTTTTTCGCGGCGCGGGGCCAGCGCCTCGATCGCATCCGCGTCATAGCCGATCGAAATATCGTCGCCGAAACGCGGGCTCAGCCAGTTGTTCAGTGCGTCGCGCATATGATCCAGCAGCGGCAGCACCGCGTCGTCGAACAGCGCCAACCGCGCCTGTTCGAAATTCGCAAAGGTCAGCGATCCGTCGATGCCGATCAACTGCGGCGGCACATGGAAGGCCAGCGCGATTTCGCGTGCCGACACATCTTTCCCCGCCAGCCAGTCCATGTCCTTGGGGCTCAGCCCCATTTCGCGCCAGTCGAGGCCACCCTCCAGCACCATCGGGCGGCCGGCATTGCCGCTGCCTGAAAAATACTGCTCGATTTCCGCCTTCAGCGTGTCGCGCTGGTCACCGGTCAGCGTATCCAGCGCTTCCGGATGCGCAGGTTTATACACCAGCGCGCCCGACGGCCGCCCGGATGACTGCAGCAGCGCCGCGTTCCATTTCGCCGCTTCGTTATGCTGGTCGATGGAAAACGCTGCCGCCTCCATCGGGCTCATGCCGTACCAGTCGTCCAGCGGGTGGAACGATTTCATGTGCAAAATCTGCGATTGGCCGGTCAGCGCATCGGCCTTGTAATCGAAACTGTTGCCGTTCACCTGGTAACGGTAGGCGCTGGGAATCCCCTGCAACCCCGGCACCACGCGCATGCGGTCGGGGCGCAGATTCCACAATTCCAGCGGTTCGCCGCCGTTCGGCCCCGCCGCCTCGATATAGCTGTTGCCCGCGATCAGGTAGAACGCGAAGGCCGTTTCAAACAGCGCCGCGCCGCCCTGCTGCGGGTTCGGCTTGTTCAGCAGATCGACCAGCGGATGGTCGTGCAGGCGTTCGCGCGCCGCCCCCTTGCCGCGAAACACCACCCAGGGCACGCCCGCCGCATTGCGGCTGACCAGCGATATGCAGCGGTATGCGACCACGTTTTTCTGGTAGCCCTCCATCGCCAGCTGGTCATACTGGCGCGGCGTAAATTTCGCCTCGCGCACGCCGAACGGCACCAGCAGTTTCGCCGATGCCGATGTTTTCACTTCCGCCTTGCGGAGGGGATTTTTGAATTTCATGTCAGCTCCTGTTAAAAACTTAAGACCATACCTTAGGCCCCTGCGGCGGCGGGCCGTTTAGCAGCAATTCGGTCATCGCCCAGACGCGCGCATCGACGCGGTCGGGGCTGTCGGGGTTTTGCAGCGGGTCGAAGGCGCACATTTGGTCCTCCAGTTTTTCAAACCGCCCCGCATGCCTGATGCGCCCCAGCATATCTAACGCGGCTACGGGTTCCGCCCGCGTCGTCTTGCCGCGGCTGGCGCGCACGGGTTTATAGGACAACCGCGCATCGATCGACCGCAGCGTGCATTCCACCAGATCGCCGCCCTGGTTGACCTCCGCCACCACGCGGTCGGCGGAAAAATCGTGATAGGCCTTCACCACGCGCTGCGCCCAGTCCAGCGGCGCATAGCGCCCCGATAAATCGGCCAGCACATAACCGCAGCCGTCGCGCCCCAGCCCCGCCACGATAATGCCCGTTTCGTCGCTGCCCTTTTTTGCGGATACCGCGGGATCGACCGCGATAATCACCCGCGTCATATCGGGCAGCGGGCTTGCCGCGCGGTTCAATTCAATCTGCGCGCGCGTCCACAATGCGCCCGCGACATCGGCGTGGAACGCTTCCTGTGCCGTCGCCGGATATTCGCGGCGGAACACGTTGTTGCCGCCCAAACTCAAAATTTTCTGCCGGCGCCAGTAAATCTGCGCGTCATCCAGCCCGAAACTGTCGGCATAGGCGCGTTCTTCGTCACTTGCGGTAAAATCGGCGGGCGGCTTGCGGCGGTATTCGTCCTGCCAGAACCACGGGATAAAAATCAGCTGGTATTCGGAATCTGCGGCTTGCGCATCCTGCGCCAGTTTGTAAAACAGCCCGTCTGCGCCGGCCGATGTGCTTTCTAGAATCACTTCGGTGCCATCCACATCGGGCACGGCCTGCAACGCGCCCTGCATGTGTTCCTCGGCATTCGCCCAGAATGCGACTTCCGATCCGTGGAAAAACTGCACGGTTGCGCCGCGCCCCACGCCCGTCGATTTCGCCGTGCCGATGCGGTAGCCGGAATCCAGCGCGCCGAAAAACAGTTCCTTGCTGTTCGACACGCGCGTTTTCGCCTTGACCGCATCTGGGCAATGGTCGTGGAAACGGCGCGCGATCTGGTATATGCCGCGCGACGCTTCGTCCAGATGCGTCAGGATAAAGGCGGACCTGCCCTTGTGATGCGTCACCTTCCAGTAAAACCGCGCCTCCACATAGGTCGAACAGCCCTGCTGACGCCCCTTTAATATCACCGCGCGCACGCGGCCGGTTTCCGCCAGCTGCTTTTCCAGCGCGGCATGGATATGCGCCTGCGCCGTGTTCAGTTCGAACGGCACGATGCGCCCCTGTTTGCTGCGCAGTTTCAGGCAGGTTGCGGCGTAATGGGCGAAATCGTCCTTGAACCGCTGGCGTTCAGCCTTGCTGAAGGTTTTGTCATTCATTCCAGGTCCTTCAGCGCGTCTTCATGCGCGGCCGTATCCGGCTTCTTTTTCGGGCTGCGCGGCGGGTTGAGCGTTTTCTTCAGCAGGTCAGGCAGCCGCTTGCGCAGCAGCGCGAGCGCCGCCGTCACCTGCGACGCGCTCATCTTGTTTTGGCCAAGGATATGTTCTTCCAGCGCGCGGATGATCGCCAGCGCGGCAATCTGCTCGCGCAGCGGTTTGCTGTGCTTCTTTTTCATTTTGATTTTCTTGGGGTTGTTTTTGATTCCGGTGGGGGATGTTCCCCCGCTCACACTTCTTGAGCCTGATTAAATCCTCTCAACTTTGACCTCAGGATTCAAGGTAATTTATTGTTACAACGCGTTTGTGACATGGTTTTTGCCAGCAAGATTCGCGGGTTGAATCAAAAAACTTTTTTTCAAAACGACGCGCCGTGTAACGCGAATGTTACGTTTGCGACAGCAAAAAGCGCCGCCAAAAGCGGCGCTTTTCGTGTAAATGCGCGAATCAGCCTATTGCGCGGGCGCGGCGGTCGTCGCGGCGGGCGCATCGGGCACCGCCGCCGTCATTCCTTCCGGCACGGCGGGCGCGGCTGCTGCGGGTGCTGCCGCAGGTGCCGCCGCCGGTGCTGCGGCGGGGGCGGCTGCCGGTGCGGCTGTTGCAGGAGCTGCCGCAGGGGCCGCTTTTTTGTTGAACGCGTCGTTACGCGCCTTCGCGCCCGATTTCAGGCGTTCGTATTTCAGCATCCGGTCCTTGCAGGCCTGATACGAATTATTATCGGCCATGAAGGCGGCACATTCGTCGGCGGGCGCTTCGGCTGCCGGTTCGGCGACGGGCAAAGCGGGGGGCTGCGTCGCGTCCTTGAAAACGGGCGGCGTTACCTGCGGCGTTGTTGCGGCGGCGGGCGTTGTCGCCGCAACCGGCGCGGCGGGTGTTGCGGGCGCTGCCGCAGTCGTGGCAGCTGCTGCGGGTGCTGCCGTGGTTGTGGCGGCGGCGGTTGTCGCGGCCTTCGGCGTTTCGTAATTCGACGGGTTGGGTTTGCTGGTGGCACCCTGATAGGTGGTGTAATTGCGTCCCGATTCAGCGGCCAGCGCCGTGCCGGAGGTGACGGGCAAAGAAAGAATCGTCAGAAGTCCAAGAAGCTGCAAGGTTTTCATGTCATTCCCCAAAATTCAAGAAACGGCACGCCCGGCCCGGCTGCCTCCATTGATAATAGTATTATATCAACCAAATATAAGGAGATTATTAAGGGGACGCGCAAAAAGGCTCAGCGGTTATAGTTTGCCTTTGATTTATCAGCCTTAATTTCGGGGTCCCAGCTAAAGAAAGACTTTTTCTTTTTGGTCTTTTTCGGTGCGGGTGCGTCTTCGGGCTCGTAGGCCAGTTCTTCGTCCTCCGCCGCTTCGTCCTGTTTGCCGCCGGCGGTGCGGCCGTCTTGCACGCGCACGAAATTGCGGGCGTTCTCCGCTTCCGGTTCTTCCTGCAGCTTCTTTTTGGCTTTCTTTTTCTTGGTCGCCTTTGCAGCCAGCATCGCATGGCAGGTCTGGTACGGCTTGTTATAGCTCGATTTCACGATCGCCGCTTCTTCCGGCTCCAGCTGGTCGAGGCATTTTTGCAGCGATGTCACCACGCGCGTCTGCGGCGCGGGCGCCAGTTCGTCCGATGCCGCGGGCTGGTCTTCGGTGGGGGCGGGCGCCTGTCCCTGCCATTCGCCCTCGACCGGCGCTTTCTGCCCCGCGCTGTAATACTGCACTTGCGCCGCAGCGGTTCCCGCGATCAGACAAGCAGGTGCGGCGATCAGCAGGGCGATGGCGGCGGTCAGGAGAATTTTCAAGGTGTCGGCGCTTTCGGTTTTTTGTTCTGGGCATCATCCGCGGCTGCCGGATTGTTTTCGTTCGCGGCGGCGGCGGTTTTCGCATCCGCTGCCTGTGCGTCGGCGGCGGCCTTTTGCGCGGCTGCCATCATCAGGGTTTGGATGAATTCGCTGCGGCGGAATTCGACCGCGATATCCAGCGGCGTCTGTCCCTTTTCGTTCTGGATCGACATATCCGCGCCATGCGCCAGCAGGGTTTGCAGCGCACCGATTTTTCCGGTGCGCGCGGCGATATGCAGCGGGGTTTCGCCGCCAGTCGCAGCCGCGTTCACATCCGCGCCCGCTTCCGCCAGCATGCGGGTGAATCCGGCGTTGTCGCGGGTTGCCGCGTAATGCAGCGGCGTCCAGCCGGCGGCGTCCCTGGCGGCATCCAGCGAATGGTTGCCGTCCTTCATCGCCTTCACCAGTCGCTCGGCGATTGGTTCGCTGTCGGCCATGATGGCGGCATGCACGGGGTATTGGCCGTTCTTGCCCGCGATATTCACATCCGCGCCGAAATCCAGCAGTTTTTCGATCACGGGCGCCTGCGTATGGCGCGCGGCCGCATGCAGCAGCGTGTCGCCGTCTTTTGCGGTCAGGTTCCAGTTGGCCTTGTCGCCCAGCGCTTCCTTCACGTCGTCCAGCCATTCGGCCATGTAATTGGTTTCGATGGCCTGATGCAGCGGCGTTGCGCCGTTGAAATCGTGCAGATCGACGCGCGCGCCGCGCTTGATCAGTTCCACGCCGAAATCCGAATGGTATTTGCGGAAGGCGTGGTGCATGGCGGAACGGCCGCGGCTGTCCTGTTCGTCGATTTTCGCGTCCATGCCGGGAATCGCCAGCAGCGATTCCAGCATTTTTTCGTCGCCGCCGCGCGCCGCAAACATCAGCGCGGTGCGGCCCCAGTTGTCTTTCTTGAAAACATTCGCGCCCTGTTCCTGCAAAAACTGCGCGGCCAGATGCTTGCCCGATTCCGCCGCCATCATGAACGGGGTCATCGCGTCGGCCCCGCGCGTCGGCTGGTCGATATTGGCGTTATGCGCCACCAGCAGCTTCATGATATTGACGTTGCCGTTGCGCGCCGCCACATGCAGCGGCGATTGCTGCACGGTGGGCAGCGGTGACAGGTTCACATCTGCGCCGTGGCTGACCAGCTGCCCGATGATATCGGCATGGTCGTTGTACGAAAAACTGTAATGCTCGATGATGGTGTCCAGCGGGCGGCGGCCGTAATCGTTCGCCAGGTTGGGGTCGGCGCCCAGTTCCAGCAAATGGCGGATTTTATCCTTGCTTTGATGCTCGGCCGCCTTGTTCAGCGCGGTCTGGCCCGATCCGTCCTTCGCGTTCAGGTCGAAACCGCCGTTATACAGCAGCAGCAGCATCTCGGCGTAATTTTTCTCGTTGATCCAATGCACCATCGACGATTTGTTATAGGTGCTTTCCGGGCCTTTCTTGCAATCCGCGCCCAGCGTCATCAGCAGCTTCGCCGCCTCCAGATGGCCGCTTTCGACGGCGATGAACAGGCTGTTGCGGTTTTCGTTGTCTGTCTGGTTCACATTGCCGCCGACCGCGACGATTTTTTCGATGATCGCGGGCTGGTTGGCGGCAACCGCCGACATCAGCGGCGTGAAGCCCTTGTTATAGGTGCGGTGGTCGTTAATGCCGCGGCGTACCTCCGGCAGCGTCAGCAGCGCGTCGGCCGCAGCCACATTGCCCTGCGCCGCCGCCAGGTGCAGCGGCGTTTCGATCTGGCTGTTGCGGATATTGGCGTCCGCCTTCAGGTCGATCAGTTTTTGCAGCGCTTCGGCGTGTTTCGCCGCAACCGCCACATGCAGCGGCGTTGCGCCGCTTGAATCCTGCTGGTTCAGCGACAGGCCGGCGGTGTGCAGGTATTCGATCAGGTCGGGGCGGTTTCTTTCCGCCGCCAGATGCATCGCGGTGCGGCGGCTTTCGACCGCGGGCGATGCGGGGTCTGCGCCCAGCACGCGCAGCTGCGCGATGAATTCGACGGGGCATTCTTTTTCGATCGCCCAGTCGAGCGCGTTTCTTTTCTTGTCGTCGCGCGCCTCGAACGACGCGCCCTTATCGACCAGCACGCGCACCATGTCGATATTACGCGCGGTGATGGCGGTGAACAGCGGCGTCTGGCCTTCCTTGTCCGGCTGGTTCGGGTTCGCGCCGACGCGCGACAGTTTTTCCACCGCCGCGCGGTCGTTTTTTTCGACTGCCAGATGCAGCGCGGTTGTGCCCTTGGCATCCAGCGGGGCGTTCACGCCCGATCCGTCTTTACGCGATTTTCCGTTGAAGTCCGAATTGAATCCACGCATGGGGGGCATCATTTGACCTCGCTGTCAGGGGCGGGAGGAAGGAAAGGAACGGAATCTTTGGAGAGCGGTTTCGCAGGCGGCGTGAGCGTCTCGAGCAGCCCCGGCATCACCCGCACCAGTTGCCGCAGCGCGCGGCCCTGTTTTTCAACAAGGCTCATGCGCGGAAAGGCATCGGTCAGCGATTTGGGTGCCTTGGTCAAAGGGCGTCCGTCCTGTTTATTCCGCAGATTTTCGATGTATAGATTCTTGACAGAATAGGGGCAGGGGGTCAATTCCCTACCTTATAAATTGCGCGCTGTTCACATAAGGATAAGCAATTGTTTCTCTTGATGGATTTTGCTGCGGCGCGAGAGGGGGCGCGCAGGCGCGTTTCGCACGGAATATTTTTTCATATTGCGATTAGTCGTCAGGCCGCCCGCATCTCGCGCATGGCTTCTACATCCCGCCGTAATACCCGCCATAGCCGTTGTAGCGTTTCGGCACGGGGTTCAGGCCTTTTTTCTGGAGGTGCTGCTTGATCGCGTCGGCCGACTGGCGGCGGTCGAGGCCGCTGGCCATGTCATAGGGCGTGTATTTCTGGTTGTCCTCCGCCAGCGGGTCTGCGCCGCCGGCCAGCAGCGCGCGCACCATCGATGACGAATTGTAGCTGTTCAGCACGGCCAGATGCAGCGGCGTGCGGCCCTGCTGGTCCTTGGCCTTCAGGTTCGCGCCGGCCTTCACCAGTTTTGCGACTTCGGCATCAAGGCCGCTCTGGCAGGCGACATGCAGCGCGGTCTGCTGGCTCCAGCGTTCCTTCACTTCGGTATCCACGCCTTTTTCGATCAGCTTGTCGATGATCTCCAGCTTGCGGCGGCTCAGCGCCAGGTGCAGCGGCGAATTGCCCTGGTCGTCGACCGCGTTCACGTTCACGCCGCGGTCCAGCAGTTCCTTGGCCAGCGCGATATTGTGGTCCATGATCGCCGAAATCAGCGGCGTGCGTTTCCAGCTGTCGCGGCCGTCGGTTTCCGCGCCGCCGTCGATCAGTTTTTTCACGGTGTCGATTTTCAGCGCGGTGGATACATGCTGCAGCACGTTGCGGCCCTGCTTGTCGCGCGCGGTGCAATCGGCGCCCGCGCCCAGCAGCGTGCCGACCGCGTCGTCATTCGCCTTGAACGCCGCCGCCATCAGCGGCGTGACACCGTCGGAATCCGCCTTCGACGGGTCGGCGCCCGATTCCAGCAGCAGCGTCATCATGCGCTTGCTGCCCGACCGCAGCGACAGGATCAGCGGGGTGGTGCGTTGTTGTGAATCGCATTTCGCGACATCCGCGCCGGATTCGATCAGGATTTTTGCAAGCTTCAGGCTGTCCGCCTCCGCCGCGTCATGCAGCGGGGTTGCGCCCAGCTTGTCGGGCAGGTTCACATTCGCGCCCTTGTCGATCATTTTCACGGCCAGTTTTTCGTGGCGGCGCAGCACGGCGATATGCAGGGGCGAGCGTCCGTTGATGTTCACGGCGTTCACCAATCCGCTGCCTTCGGTTTTCAGCAGGTAATCGGCAACGGCGGTCGAATCGGTGCGGTTCGCGGCCAGATGCAATGCCGTGTCGCCTTCGTTGTTCGACGAAAAAATCGCGACGCGTTCGAACAGCAAGGCCTGCACGGATTCGACGGTGTTTTTCTCCGCCGCGCGGTGCAGCGGCTGGAAACCCTTGTTGTCGGGTCGGTTCGGGTTCGAGGTATATTCCAAAAACGCGCGGATGGTGGGCACGGTCGCATTGCCTGCCGCGACATGCAGCGGCAATTGCCCGTCCGCGTCGGTGATATCGGCGTCGCAGCCCGCTTCCAGCAAAAACGGGATCATTTTATGCGTCGCGTCGCTTTTCAGCGCCTCGAACAGCGGGGTTTTCTTTTCCTTGTCGCGCGGGTTCAGCTGGCAGCCGAACTCCATCAGCATGACGGCGATTTCCTCGTTGCCGACGGAAACGGCGTGGTGCAGCGGGCTGCGGCCGTCCTTCGTCGCCTTGTTGGGCGACGCGCCGGCATCCAGCAGGTTTGCGACCTTGTTCACGTCCTGCGCCAGAATCGCTTCGATCAGCACGGTTTGATTGGTGGCGGGGTCGACGATCCGGTCCGGCTCGCGGATATATTTGAAACCTTCGCGGAGCGGTTTCGGGGTTTTGTCGGCGGAGCGCGGTGTCGCTTTCACATCATCGTCATTGGCGGGGTTTTTCCCACGGACTTTTTTGTGCTGCGGTTTCTTGCGCTGCGCCATGCGTTATCCCCCGGGCCTGAATTTCTTGTACGAATTCTCGAACTGTTTTTGCAGCTGCAGCTTTTCCGCTTCTTCCAGCGACCAGCGCAGCGAATAATTGGTGGAACCGGCGGCGTGGATGCTGGCCGTGCGGTTGAAACTGTCGGTCAGCAGCAAATCCGCGCCGGCCTTCACCAGCGCCTGCACCGCTTCCGCGTTTCCGCGCGCTGCCGCCAGCATGATGGCGGTTTCCTGTTTTGAATTGCGCGCGTTGATATCCGGGCGCGTCGCCAGAATTTCGTTCATCTGGCGCGTGGCACCCCACCAGGCGGCCAGCATCAGCGGGGTTTCGCCCGCGTTATTGGCAACGCGGGTATCTGCGCCCATCTGCAGCAGGCGGCTGACCGACCACCGCTTGTCGCGCGACGCGGCATACAGTAGCGGCGTGTTGCCGGTCGCGGGATCCCGTTCCTCCAGCGATACGCCCGCGCGCACCAGTTTATTGATGGCAGGGGTGGAATCGTTGTCGATTGCCAGCATCATCGGCGTGTCGCCCGAAGGCCCGCCGGGCGCGCAGGCAAACGCGCCCGCGTCCAGCAGCGTATCGATGATATTGTGGTGCGATTTTTTCAGCGCGACATGCAGCGCCGTCCATTTGTCGTCGTAACCGGTCGGTTCGATGCCGGGCGTGTTGATAAAGGCCGCGCCGCCCCTGGCCAATATAATGTCCAGCTTTTCGGCATTGCCGGTATGCGCCGCGATATAGGTCGCGTTGAACACCAGCGGCGTATTCGAATACGACATCTTGCCGGTTGCGAAATTGATGTCGGCGCCAAGGTCCAGCAGGTCGCGCATCTGGCCGGCGTCGCCCTTTAAAATCGCAAGGCCCAGCGGCGGCATGTTTTGCTTGTTCAGCGCGTTGATATCCGCGCCCAGCTTGATCGCCTCGCGCAGTTTTTCAACGGGCGCGCGCAGCAGCACCAGTTCGTGCAAATAGGTATTGCCGTCCTGGTCGCGCGGGGCGTTGATGTTGCGCGGATGGGGCGCTATGGGGAAATTCCCCTCGGGCACGGCGTTTTCCTTAAAAAGCTGTCGGGTTTTTCAACAGTGGGAATTATCGCCTGTTTTTCCACCCGCGGGAAGAGGGTTTCTGGAACCGTTTGCCGCGCGATCCGAAAACGGAAGAAGACTGTTCCTGCTTTTTTTCCGCTTCCAGTCTTTCTTGCTCTGCAGCATGGCGCTTTGCGTACAGGGCGTGGCCGTATTTCTTGATCTCGATCTGCTTCTCGCGCTCGGCGATCACATGGTTCACGCGCTGCTGGAATTCGGCGGGGGCAAGGTCGCGTGGGCTTTTGCCGTTCTTGTCGCGCACAAAGGGATCGGCGCCGGCATCCAGCAGCGCGATCACGGTTTCCAGCTTGTTTTTGTGCGCCGCGATATGCAGCGGGGTCTGTTTCAGCTTGTTCCGGGGGTCAAGTTCCGCGCCCGCCTTGATCAGCATACGCGTGATTTCCGCGGAATGGGTTTCGGCCGCGACATGCAGCAGCGATTCGCCGGTATGCGTCACCTGTTTCACATTCGCGCCCATGTCGAGCAGCAGCTTCACGGCCTCGGTATATCCCGACTGCACGGCGGGAAACAGCGGCGTTTCGCCCCAGAAATTTTCCAGCTTGTCGACATCCGCGCCGCGTTCCAGCAGCAGGCGGATAAAGGGCATGGTTTTCTCGCGGGAATCACGATGGCCCAGCAGGTACATCAGCGGCGTTTCGCCATGGCCGTCGCGCTCGTTCACATCCACGCCGTAATCCAGCAGCTTGATGACGAGCGCACGATTGCTGGTTTCAAGGGCGATGCGCAGCGCGCTTTGTTCCTTGCGGTCGGTGTTGAAAATCTCGTGAACAGCGGCGGCGTCCCTATGCGCCAGCAATTCGTCCATGATTTCCAGGTCCGCGCGCGCGGCGACGTGATAGGCGTTTTGCCCGTCATCCTTCGGCGGCATTTTTGCGGTCACATCCGCGCCGTAATAGATCAGCAGTTTCGCCATCGCCACGTTGTTGTCGCCGATCGCGATATGCAGCGCGGGCAGCCCGTCGTCGAAACGGCGGACGGAAGGGTTGGCATGCGCCTCCAAAAGCGCGGTTGCGGCCGCGATATCCTGTTTTTCGACCGCGCGGTAAAGCGCCGTGCCGTCATTCGCGTCGCGCAGATGCACATCCGCGCCCGCCGATACCAGCAGCGGAATGATATCGGCCCAGCCATGCTCGACCGCGTAATGCAAAATCGTGCGCTGTTCCGATGAATCACGGTCGTTGATGACCTTGGCGGTGTCCATGTATGTCGCGCTGGCGATGCGGTCCAGCAGCTCCTGCTTTTCGCCGGCGGCGGCAAGGCCCAGCAATGTCACGGGTGCGGCGCTCACGGGCGGGGCGCTTTCGGTGCTGCGGGTTTTTGCAGGGCGCGTTCCAGCAGCATGACGATGGCCGGGTTATCCGATGCCCGCGCATGGGAAAGGGCGGATTTGCCGTCGCTGTCATACAATCTGGGGTTCGCGCCCGCATCCAATAACAAACGGACTGCGGCGGCGTTTTTCTGGATCACCGCCTCGATCAGCGGCGTGCGCGCATCGACCATGTGGCGCGCATCCAGATTGGCGCCCGAATTGATCATCATTTCCAGCGCCGTCGTGGTCGATTTATGCAGGGTGTAATAAATCGGCGTGAAGCCTTCATGATCGACCGCATCAGCATCGATTTCATGGCTCAGCAATTCCGACATCGCCCATTCGCCGTTCGCTGTCAGGATGGCGGAGGCGAGCGGGGTCATGCCGGTCGCGGGCGATTTCTGGTCGGGATCCGCGCCGCGCGAAATCAGGAAGCTCACGAATTCCGCGCGTTTCTTGCCGTCGTTCAAATCGGTATTGCCCGCGATCAGCGACAGGGGCGACAAGCCGCCTTCGCCCGCTGGCCGGTTCACATCCGCGCCGTTCAGCACTAATGTTTTCACAAGCGGCATGTTGAACTGCGCCAGCGCATGGCCGAGCGGCGTGACACCATCGGCATCGGCAGCGTTGATATTCGCGCCCGATTTCAGCATTTTCGCCGCGACGGTCGCCATGCCGCGCTCGATCGCCAGCTGGAAACTGGTGCGGTGCTTCGGGTCGGTGGAATTCGTATAGCTGTCGATGCCGCGCACGACATCCGGGAATTCCAGCAGCGCTTCGGCGACTTCGGTCATGCGCAAGGAAACCGCGATCAGCAGCGGGGTCGATCCGTTGGGCGTGCGCTCGTTCGCATCCGCGCCGGCGCGGATCATCGCCTCCACCATGCGGGTCTTGCCCTTTTCGACCGCGCGGTGCAGCAGCGTGCGGCCATCGACCATATTGCCGGGCACATAGCCGCCGTGACGGACAAGGGTTTCGACCACATCGACCTTGCCGAAATTCACCGCGTCTTCCAGCGCGGTCGCCTCGGGCCTGTCTTTCTTGCCCTGCGTCGCGCTGGCGCCGTTCACCAGCAGGAATTCGACCATCTCGTTCGAACCGGCGCGGGCGGCGATATGCAGCGCGGTGTCGCCCTGCAGGTTGTAGGAACCCAGGTCGAAACCGGCGCGCACATATTCCATCACGCGGTCCAGCTTGTTCTGGCGCACCGCGCCGAAGAATTGCGCGGGATCGACCTCCACGCCTTCGCGCGTGACCTGTTTTTCCAGTTTCGGTCTTTCGGACGGTAATTGCGCGGCATCGTCTTTCGATGCGGGCGGCTGGCCGGTCACGTCGTTGAAAATATCCTTCATGCCGCCGGTCAGGCGATCCATCGCCTTCTCGAAGTTGCTTCTGCGGTCTTCAATATTGTCGTCGTCGTCCGGCGTCATATTTTCCTTCAAGCGCGCAATCAAAATAGGGCGCGTTGATTCGTCACTACGCAGCTGTCAGCCAAGCCTCAGGATTTGCATAAGGGTATAACATGGCGGGATATGCCCGCCAATAGCTTATGGGAAGATTCAGATGCCGGGGTCGTAGGTCGGGGCTTGCGGCGCGGGGCGGTTTTTAATTACATAATCACGCATCGCGTCCTCGATCAACCCGATGGTGGCGGCTTTCTGGTTCATCTCCGCCTGTCCCAGCGCCCAGCCGAGGCGTTCATAGCCGAAAGTGCCCGACGGCAGCGCCAGCAGCATTTTCACGATGGCCGCGTCGCCCAATCCCGCCGCCTGCCCCAGCGCGTCGCGCGTCGGCATGTCGGGGTCGGTTTTCAGCGGGTCGCAGCCCAGCCGCAGCAGTTCCGCCACAGCCGCCACGCGGCCGCCGGCGATGGCGTAATATAGCGGCGTGAACCCGCGGCCTTCGCGCGCGCCGCGCAAATCGGCCTGACCGTCCTCCACCAGCATGCGGATGATGCCCGCATGGCCGTATTGCGCCGCGACATCCACCGCGCTCATGTAATTCTCGCCGCGGAAATTCACCGCCGCGCCCGCCTGCATCAGCTGGCGCACGGTATCTTCGCTGCCGGTCATGGCCGCGATATGCAGCGGGGTCATTTTATTGGTGTGCGTCGCCAGCGTCAGGTGCGCGCCCGCGCCGTGATGCAGCAGCGTTTCGGTGATTTCCGGCACATCGGCGCGCGCGGCCAGGTGCAGCGCCCCCTCGGACGACCGCTCCGCCAGTACATCGGCTTTGTTCGCCAGCAGGAAATGCACCATCGCGGCGTTTTTGGCGAAGACGGCGATCATCAGCGGCGTGGTCTGCAGTTCGTCGCGCGCATTGATGCTTGCGCCCAGCGTCAGCGCGTCGCGCGCGGCCTCGATATCGCCTTTTTCGACCGCGTCCAGCAATTGTTTGTCGGGGCTGGCGGCTGCGGACGCGGCGGCGTTATCGTTCGCGGGCGCGGTCACAGCCGTTGCGGCGGCGCGGAAATCGTCGGTCGTGGTCATGGGGATGGTGCTTTCCTGTGTGTCGGTTTTTGCAAGGCGGCATCGTCGCGCATCTGCTGCCATGCGGCCAGCTGCGCGCGCGTCGGCGCGGTCACGCCCGCCATCTGCGGGGAATCAAGGTCGAGGTATTTCGCGGATTTTGCCGCGTAACCGCCCAGTTTTTGCAGCGTGGCGGCGGTATTGAATTCATTCCGGAACCGCGCGGGATCGGCCGCATCCGCCGCTTCGACGCCTTGCAGCGCATGCAGCACCGATGCCTCGTAATGCGCGCGCAGCGGCAGCGCTGCGTAAAACGACTTGAACACGCGCGCCATCATGTCGTCGCGGTCGATATCGGGGAATTGCGGGCGGAAATGCGCGACCAGTTTTTTCGACATCTCGCTGCCCAGCGTTTCCATCACGGCATCGATCGCCTGCGGGAACAGCAGGCGCGGGGCGGGCTCATCGCCGGATTTATACGCCAGTTCCAGCGCGACGATGAATTCATGCGCGCGCGCATCGCCCTCCAGCGCCATCAATTCGCGGATGCTGGCAAGCGGGGTCTGGTCCATGACGGAAAATTCAAAACCCTTTTGCGCCTGCGCCACATGCGCCAGCTCGTGCGCGATGCGCAGCGCCAGCACCACGGGATCGGCTTCCGGCACGGCGTAAATGCGGCGGTTCAGGTGGTCGGTGTGGGCGTGCGATTCCACGCGCCCGCTGTCATGCACGATATTGTCGATGCGGATAGTGTATTGGTTGTCGGCCGCCGCCTGCGCCAGCGCGCGTGCATGCGGGCTTTGCGATAGAATCAGCAGCGCGGCCTCCGCCACGTTTTGCTGCGCGCGAAAGGCGGGCGTGTCGGCAAACGGCAGCGGCAGCAGGCCGCGCACAAGGATGACATCGGCGGAATCCGCGCGCGGCACGGCGGGATACGTTCCGCTTTCCAGCGCGTACCATTCATCGGCACTTTCGTTGACGTCATCCTGCAACGGCATGGCGTGTTGAATTTCCGGTTACGGTTAAACTCACTCAACTTATCATAATGCGACAGGGATGCAAGACGGCGCTGCGCTGAAAAATTTCATGTATTCTTTATTAAATTCAATTAGTTAAAAAATATCCGGACAGCCGCCAAGGGTTTGGCGGCGGGGCGCGTCGTATTTTTACAGGATGCGCCGCGCGGCTTGCACTTGAATCGGTGCGGGGGCGTGCCAAATCAGATAAAGGGCGATAGCCATAAACCGCGCAGAGCGCTTTGCCCCTTAACTATTGCTCCAACCGCTTGAGTAACATACTATTTTAAGAATTGTGTTTTAAAATCGGACAGTTCCCCGCCGGTTTTCAAATGGCATTAAGGGGAAAACAAAGGGCGATATGTCGATGACCGAGAACGAAAACCAGGATCAGGAAACGCAGGAAGCGGAAGTCGCCAATGCACCGCCCGAGGTCACGAGCCCGCTTGCCAGCTTTGTAAAAGGCCTTGGCGGCGGCAAGAAAAACGCGCCTGCCACGAACACGCCCGCACCGCCGTCGCTTGCCAAAGGCGGCGCGGTTGCAAAAACCTCGGTAAAACCCGCCGCCAATGCGGCCGCCGGCGGCAATGGCAAGCCGATGCCGATTTCCGGCCCGCTGGTGACGATCGTCACGCGCAACGAATTCTACCGCGACGGCTTCCGCAACCTGATCAAAATCGCGCTGCTGGAAGGTGTCGTGATCATCGGCCTGATCCTGACGCTGATCGTTTACATGAACAACGCCGTGCCGTCCGACCGCTATTTCGCAACGACCGCCGACGGCCGCATCATGCAGCTGCAGCCGCTTGACCAGCCGAACCTCGATACGCCGGCGCTGTTGTCGTGGGTTGCGACCGCGGTCGCCGAAACAATGTCGTTCAGCTATCTCAACTATCAAAAAGAACTGCAGAACGCGTCGAAAAGCTTCACCAAGACGGGTTGGGAAACCTTTACCAGCGCGCTCCAGAAATCGCACATCCTCGATTCGGTGCAAAGTTTGCAGCAGATCGTGACGACCACGCCCAGATCCGCGCCCGTGCTGACGCAGCAGGGCGTGCTGAACGGCCGTTACCGCTGGATCCTGAAAATGCCGATCGCCGTGAAATACCAGGGCGTGAAGGAAACCCGCACCGACAACCTCGACCTGCAGCTGGTGATCGAACGCGTGCCGTCGCTTGAAAACCCGTCGGGCGTCGGCATCGCGCAGTGGATCGCGGCGCAGCGCAACTAAGAATACGTAACCGACAGACAAGGAAGCGGATATAAAGTGGCCGACGCAACCGCCCAGCAACCCGATCAGGCAATGAAATCCTACGTGCTCGAGGATATGGCGAGCTATCGCGACGGTTTCAAGAACCTGATGATCATGGTCAAGCTGCTGGGGCTGCTGATGGTGGCGGGCACGGGCTTCGTCTATTATTATATCTCCAACTTCATCCCGCAGGACAGTTACTACGCGGTCAGCCCCGGCGGCACGCAGCGCCGCCTGGTCGGCCTGTCGCTGCCCAACGTGAACCGCGACGCAATCGTGCGCTGGGCCGCGGCCGCCGCCACCGAAGTCATGACCTTCGGCTTCCATGATATCGACGAACGCATGACGCGCGCCCGCCGCCTGTTTTCCGACGAAGGCTGGCGCAGCTTCTCCGAAGGTCTTTTGCGCGCCCGCATGCTGAAGGCGATGCTGGCGAATCAGCACATCATGACCGCCATCCCGACCGCCACGCCCAGCATTCTGGCGGAAGGCATCTTTAACGGCGACTACAGCTGGATCATCGAAGTGCCGACGATCCTGACCGTGCGCGCGGGTTCCGAAACGCGCATCATCCGCACGCGCCTGCGTCTGGTCATCATCCGCCTGCCGACCCAGTCGAACCCGATGGGTATCGGCATCAAGACTTTCCTCGCGCTCTAATAAAATCACCCATTGGCTCAACCAGCATCCGGTATGCCGATACATGACGCGCGCGTGTGTATATTCTGAAAACTGTTTGCGCGCCGTCCGGCACATTTCTGTCTTTGTGCAGCGCGCACGTGCCGCCGCTTCATGTTGTGCAATATGGTTAAGCTTCACGAAAATCTGCGCAACGTATTAAAAACGCTATTTGTTTTAGAAGCAGTCAGGTATAAATTGTTAATTCCGCAGACGCGCTCTCGCGCGACCCCGGCCGGATTTTTTTTGTGCGGACGGGGGAACTTTTTGCGGACGAGAATTAAACCTGGAGGAGACAGGAATGGGGCGCTTGCTATTTTGCACCGTGGTGCTTGCGATCATCGGCTTGCACACACCGGCGTTCGCGCAGGACAAGGGGCTTGATGAATTCGAAGCCTTCCGCAACAAGCTGCAGTCCAACAAGGGGCCTGCAGCGGGCGCGGGCGCAACCGCAAAGGGCTCGGGCGTCGTTTCTCCCGACGACGAAGAAGAAGACGCGCCGCTCGATCCGATCGCGGGCTCCGTCAAAAATCCCGGCCTCGGCCTGCCCGTGAAGGCGGGCGCAGCCGCAGCACCCGTTGGCGGCGGCGGATACGGCGCAACGCCCCAGACGCCCGAAGAACTTCAGGCGATGATGGAACAGGAACAGGAAGACGCGCGCAAGAAGGTCGAAGAGCAGACCTTCAACCAGGCGCTGAAACAACTGCTGCCGCTGCAGCCCAGCCAGATCCGCAAAACGCTGGAGACGTTCCGCATGAGCCGCGAAGCGGCCGAAACGCCGATTACCGTGCCGGAACCGAAAAGCGAAGTGCAGACCGCGTCGCTCGATCCCTCCGGCGCGCCCATCGTCATCAAGGTGGCGGCCGGCAACGTGACCTCCATCACCATCCTCGACGCGACCGGCGCGCCCTGGCCCATTCAGGACATGGTGACCGCAGGCCCGTTCTCGATCATGGCGCCTGAAGAAGGCGGCAACGTGTTCCGCATCACGCCCGCCAACGCGCATGGCGTCGGCAACATCTCGATGCGCCTTGTCGACATGATCACGCCGATCACCTTCCGCATTCAGGCCGGCATGGACTGGGTGCATTACCGTCTTGATGTGCGCATCCCGAAACCGGGCCCGCTTGCGAAAACCCCGATCATCGAATACGGCGGGCTGAAGGCCGTCGCCGGCAAGGACGAACAGATGGTCGGCGTGCTGGACGGCACACCGCCCACGGATGCCGAAAAACTGACCGTCGAAGGCGTCGATCCGCGCACCACCGCATGGGAAGTCGCCGGCCGCACCTATCTGCGCACGCCGCTCACGCTGCTGTCGCCGGGCTGGGATGCTTCCGTCACCTCCGCCGACGGCATGAACGTCTATGCGCTCGGCCGCGCGCCGGTCGTGCTGCTCTCCGACGAGGGCCGCATGGTCAAGGCACGCATCATTCCTTCCGAAGATCTTACCGATGAGGTCACCCAATGACGAATAACGAGAACGATGTCGATATCGACACTCAGGAAGACTTCGACAAGGAACCGCCAAAAAGCGCCTCGCTGAAGGACACGTGGGATAACAACCCGCTCCTGAAAATCGGCGCGCTGGTGGTCGGCATCGTCCTGATCGCCTTCATCTACGTCAAATTCATCGCGGGCGAAGACGAAAAAGTAAACATCTCCAACGTGACCGGCACCGACGGCACGCTGAAAAACAAAGCGGGCGGCGTTGTCGATGACGAGGTCTATCGCAAGGCGATCGAGGCGGATAACGCCGCGAAGAAATTAGAAGCAGAAAAGCGCGGCGGATCCGCGATGCCCATTTCGATCGGTGGCACGCAGTCCGAACAGCTCAGCGTTCCGCCCCCCACGCCGGCCGCCCAAGCGGATCCCCTTGCCGAATGGCGCCAGAAGGCCGAAGCGCGCCGCCTGTCGCTGGAAAACGAAACCGCGCCGCCTGAATCGGAAGAAACCGAAGTCGCGCCCGTGCCGATGGTGACCCCCATCCGCCCGCAGGCGACGATGAAGCTCGACCCCCAGGCTGCCAAGCAGCTGACCGAACAGATGCGCTCCATCATCTCCACGCAGGCGCCGAAAAACTCGACCCGCGTGCGCATCACGAAACGCGACAGCCTCTGGGTGCAGAAACTGCGCGCAGACAAGGCGGCGGAACAAAAACGCAAGCAGCAGGAGCTGAAGGACGAAGCGGCATTCGGCAAGACCACGGTGAATTCCGATGGCACCGTTACCGTTTCCGCCGATGACAAGCCCGCCAAGGAAAAGCTGATCGTGCCGGCCGGTAACATCGCCTATGCGCAGCTGCTGAACGACCTGAACTCGGATGTCGATGGCCCCGCGCTGGCGCAGGTCATGTCGGGCCCGTTCGAAGGCGGCCGCGCGATCGGCGACTTCGAAAAGCAGGACGAATACCTGACCCTGACCTTCAAGCGTATCGTCAAGGACGGCGTGTCGTATTCTATCAACGGCATCGCACTTGACGAAGACACAACGCTCGCCGCGCATCAGACGGATGTGAACCACCACTACTTCCAGCGCATCGTGCTGCCCGCCGCTGCGGCGTTCCTGACCGGTTACACCGCGTCGGTCGCCGAAACCGGCCAAAGCACCACGACCACGCCCGGCGGCGGTGTCGCAACCAACATCCCCGAGCCCGACGCGAAGGAATCGATCATGGAGGGCGCGACGCAGGCATCGACCGTCATCGCGAACATCCTGAACAAAGGCCAGAGCCGCCCGATCACCGTCTATGTGAAGCGCGGCACGACGATGGGCATCCTGTTCATGGACTCGGTCAAGACCAGCAACGCCGAGAAATAAACGGCGTTACGCGGCAGGGATAAACGAACAACCGAACATCCGGCCGTCAAGGCCGGATGTTCATGTTAAAAAACAGACGCAAACGAGGTAAGAAACCGATGACCAACAGCGAAAATTTCGACGAAGTCGAAACAACCGATGCCGAATTCGAAGAAGAAACCCCCGCGCCCGCGAAGCCAGTGAAGCCTGTGAAAAAATCGGGCGGCGCCGGGAAATTCATCGTCCTGCTGGCGATGCTGGGCATCGGCGGCGCGCTGGGCGGCGAATACATGGGCCTCATCAAGCTGCCTGTCGATATCCCGGGCGTGACGCCTGCGAAAACCGCTGCTGTTCCCGCCGCGCCCGCAACCGATACCGCGGCCCTGCCGCCCGCCGCCGCGCCTGCGGAACTTGCCGGCGGCCTGCCGCCCGCAACGGGCGCGGATGCCATGCCGCCCGCAACGCCGCCTGCCGCGCCTGCGATCACCGCGCCGTCGATGATTCCGGACGCTGTCGGCTCCAAGCTGGCGCCCGACGGCACGAATATCAAATCGCCCGGCGACAAGGACCCCTTCGCCGACCTGCCGCCCGCAACGCCGGCTGAATCGACGGCGACGGCCGCTGCTCCCGCTCCCGCGCCTGCTGTCGGTATTACGCCGCCTGCCGGCATCACGGCTCCCGTCGGCATCACACCGCCTGCGGGTATCACCGCGCCCGCCGGTATCGGCGCGCCCGATGCCGCTGCGGCACCCGATGCGCTGGCCGCTGCCCCCGCGCCTGCCGCGACCGATGTGACGGCTGCCGTCACCGATCCGCTGGCTGCGCCCGCTGCATCACCTGCAGCAGCGCCCGCGGCAACGCCTGCCGCCGACCCGCTGGCGGCCGTTACGGCTCCCGCACCTGCTGCGGATCCGGTTGCGCCTGCCGCTGATCCTATCGTCGCGGCCGACCCCGCGCCTGCCGCAACGCCCGCGACAGACAGCAAAGTCGAAGAGCTGCAGACACAGGTCACGACGCTCGAACAGAATGCGGCCAGCCTGAAGGCAGCCGCTGACGCGAAGGATGCCGAGATCGCAAAACTGCAAGCAGACCTTGCCGCCGCAAAAGCGGCCAAGCCCGCCGTTACGGCTTCCGCTGCGTCTTCGGATGAAGAACCTGTGATGGCCGCGCCGAAAAAGAAACGCGTACGCGCCGCCGCCGCTTCTTCCGCTGCGCCTGTCGTGTCCGCCAAGGTTACGTCGCGCTGGGTGCTGAAATCGGCCAAGCCCGGCATGGCCTGGGTTGCGCCCGCCGGCTCCAACGAACTGAAAAGCGTCGCTGTCGGCGATACGCTGAACGGTGTCGGCCGCATCACGGCGATTGCCAAGGATGAAGCCGGCCGCTGGTATGTCAGCGGCACACGCGGCCGTATCCACCAGTAAAACTATCCGCGAATCATTCGCATTTGAACGCCGTTGAGAATAATTCTCAACGGCGTTCGTCTTTCTGTGGGGTACTCATTCTATTTTTCCATAAATTTTGATACCGATATTTCAAAGCAATAACAGCAGCTTGGAAACCGCACTATCGTTCTGCGCGCCGTTCCCGCGTTTGCGCAAGATAACAACCCGTGTTGGAATAAAGATATAAGCCCCGATGCAACAGGGGCGGGAAACAGATTGAATGCGCCGGCGCAACCGGCGACAGACGAGGGGAGCCATCACCATGACCGACCAGATGAAACGCGGCTGTTGCCGCTTATGCCAGCCCATGCCCGCCACCCGCATTTTCCCGCCGCCGCCGTTACTGCGGCGATAGCCGTTTCCTGCACATCACCACGCGCACAAAAAAACGGACGCATGAACCAACATGCGCCGCATGAAAAAACACATCAAAAAATCGCGCGCACGAACAAACGCAACAAACAAAAAAAGGAACGCACAGATGAAACAGAAAAAAACGAAAACCAAAACCGCGCATAAACTTGCCGCCGCCGCCACCATGGGCATGATCGCGGGCAACGCCGATGCGTCATTCGCCGCCACGACGTTCAAGGATATGTCGTCCAACATCATCACCGCATCGTCGGGCTTCAATAACCTGATCTCGGTCGTGTGCTGGATCGGCGGCGCGGGGCTGGGTGTCGCCGGCATCTTCAAGCTGAAAAACCATGTCGACAACCCCGGCCAGACGCCGATGAAAGACGGCCTTGTGCGCCTTGGCTGCGGCGGCGCGCTGCTGGCGTTTCCGTTTATCCAGCAGGCGATGCAGGGATCGATTTCCAACGGAACGCTGACGAAAATCAACGCAGCGTCGTTGCAGATGGACAGCACCGAGGTATTCAACACGCCTTAAAAAACCGCCGCCGGATCAACGGCGGGGTGAAACGTCACGCACAGAAAAAAGAAAACACAAAAAAAGGAACGCACAGATGAAAACAAAAATGACCCACAAACTTGCGGCTGCCGCCACCATGGGCATGATCGCAGGATCGGCAACCGACGCGCATGCGCAGACCGCGACGACATTTGCGGACATGGTGAAAAACATCCTGCTGGCCTCCAGCGGGTTTAACAACCTGATCTCGGTCGTGTGCTGGATCGGCGGGGCGGGGCTGGGTGTCGCCGGTATCTTCAAGCTGAAAATGCATGTCGACAACCCCGGCCAGACGCCGATGAAAGACGGGCTTGTGCGGCTTGGCTGCGGCGGCGCGCTGCTGGCCTTTCCCTTCATCATGCAGGCGATGCAGGGATCGATCTCCAACGGGTCGATGCAGAAAATCAATGCCTCGTCGCTGCAGATGGACAGCGTGACGGTGTTCCAGTAACAGCCATTCGCCGATGCTGCCGGATTTTTCAGGCGGCGCGATGAAGGGGGCGCCCGGGCGGGGTTGCATACCGCCCGGGCGTTCTTGGCTTGCGATACCTTATATATGTGCAAGGTTAATGATGCGCCCGCCGTTTAACCAATCGGCAAGGATTCTGAGAATGATTCTCAAGTTTTGGCCCTTTTGAGTCAAATTTGAGGGGCATTTTAACGATTAGGCGCGTGAATCTTCGCCCTTAATTCCATATTTATTACAGCCACTTACGGGCGGTCGTACCGCGCCCAAACGCGCGGATTGTTTGCGCAGTTCCCCAAAAAGTGTTGTAATAAAGATATAACCTGTTCTCTGTGGAACGGCTTAAGGGTGTATTTCATGCAGATCCGCAAACTAGTCCTGTCTCTTGCGTTGTTCGCCGTCTTCATGACGGTTGCGATGGGCGAAGCAGAGGCAAGCAAACTCAGCACGATCATCCGCAACTTCACCGGATCATGGGACAAATTCCAGAGCATCCTGACAAGCGTCGCCTGGATCGCGGGCGCGTTCCTCGGCTGTGCCGCCATCTTCAAATTCAAGGACCATGTGGATAACCCCGCGCAGACACCGTTGTCGCAGGGCGTGAAACGCATGATCGCGGGCGGCATGCTGCTGTCGCTGCCCTTTACCATCAACGCGGTGAACGGTTCTATCTTCGGCGCGGGCGGTTACGGCGGCAACAAAATCACCGCCACTTCGGTCACCACCGGCGCGCTGACGCCGGGCGGCCTCGACAAAATGGTCGTCGATGTGATGAAAGACGTCGCCGGCCCGATCGAAAGCATGCTGGTGGCCTTCGCATACCTTGCCGGTATCGCGCTGCTGCTGGTCGGCGTGTCGCGCCTGACCAAGCGCATGGAAGAAGGCCCCAAGGGCCCCGCCGGCTTCGGCACGATTATGACATTCGTCGCATCGGGTATGCTGTTCAACTACGGCTCGTCGCTGGGTTCGTTCACCTCCAGCATCTTCGGCAACAACCAGCTGATGACCAAAATCACGATCGACAACACAGTTATTAACAACACGGCCGATGCGGACCGCGTTGCATATGTTTTGGGAGGCCTCGAGATGTTCGTCATGATTGTCGGATATATCGCCTTCCTCAGAGGATGGTTCGTCTTGAAAAACTTTGCGGATGGGCAGCAGGGTGCTACCCTTGCGCAAGGTCTGACGTTCCTGTTCGGCGGAGCCATTGCCATTAACCTGGGGGAATTCGTGAACGCTGTCACGAATACCGTAGGGGTAACGGGTCTGACGTTTAGCTAGTGGACAAGTGTAAAAAGCTTGCTATATTTTAAAACGTTAATGTGTGTAAGTGAAGGAGAACTACAAATGAAACGGTCAATGACTCATAAACTCGCTGCCTGCGCAACCCTCGGCATGATTGCCGGTTCGGTTTCCGCAGCTGATGCTGCGACGACGTTCAAGGACATGTCCACGAACATCATCACCGCATCTTCGGGCTTCAACAACCTGATCTCCGTCGTCTGCTGGATCGGCGGCGCGGGCCTCGGCGTTGCGGGCATTTTCAAACTGAAAATGCACGTTGACAACCCCGGCCAGACCCCGATGAAAGACGGCCTCGTTCGTATTGGTTGCGGCGGCGCGCTCCTCGCGTTCCCCTTCATCCAGCAAGCGATGCAGGGCTCTATCTCGAACGGCTCGCTCCAGAAAATCAACGCTTCGTCCCTGCAAATGGACAGCGTCACGGTTTTCCAGTAAGCCTAGCCTGAACGGGATAACGCCTACATGGCTTATCTAAGAATTACGCCCGGCATCAGTGGACTTTCTGATGCCGGGCGCGTTCTTTCGGGGGATGTACATAAACCTTCGGAAGAGACGCGCGCCAAGGCGCTTGCCCGCGACGACAACACCTGTCGTTATTGCGGCTTCCAGTCGCGCAAATACCAGGAAGTGAATTACATCGGCAAATCGGACAAACCGAACGGCGTCGATGATTACGCGACCTGCTGCACCTTCTGCTACCAATGTTTCCATGTCGAGCGCGTCGATCGCATGCAATCGGGCGCCGTCATCTGGCTGCCTGAAATCGGTCAGGCCGCTTTGCACCACATGTGCCGCGCGATTTACGTGGCCCGCATTTCACAAGGCCCCATGGCCGACGCCGCCCGCGACGCGATGGAGGCGCTGCTGAGCCGCAAGGAAGAAGCCAAGAACCGCCTTGGCACCGACAGCCCGAAAATCCTTGCGACCGTTTTGCAGGATTTCCTTGAAACATCCGAATACAAGGGCCGCGGCGCCAAGCTGAAAGGCTTCCGCCTGCTGCCGCTCGACCGCCGCATCATCAAGGAAGGCGACCTTGAATTTAACCAGTTCCCGCAGATCCTCGCCTATTGGCGGTCCAAGGACGGCCCCTTCGGCGAACTGCCGCCGCGCCGCTGGGTGAAAACTTTCTATGACCTGAAGGCGAAAACGGCCTGACCGCCGATACGGTTTTTACAAAATCGAAAAATTATATGGATACTGGCGCGCGGCCGCATTTTTCATGTGCGCGCGCTTGGCCTGTTTTCATTGAAACAGCGTTTTGACGCGGCAAGCTTCTGGTATATATTAATAAATCTGAAATACCGGCCTGCGGCGGGGCAATTTTCATGTGCCGCGTGCTGAATAAAATGGGGATCGATTTTCATGGGTATGTTCGACAATCTGCTGAAGCCATTCGTCCGCCTGCTGCGCCAGCCGGTCGAGAGTTTCATCAGGCTTGAAACTTCGGACAGCGAATTCGTTTTCGCGGCCGAAGACGGCTCGCTGCTGACCGTCCTGAAAGTCGATGGCGCGCGCCAGATCATCGGCGACGGCGAATACAAAAAGATCCTGTCGGACTGCGTCGTGAAAATGGGTACGACCTTCGACCGTCCCGGCCATGCGCTGCAGGTTTATTTCAGCCGCAACCCCGACCGCATCCAGGAAGAAATCCGCAAGCTTCTGCGTCCGAACTACACCGCCGCGAAAAACGTCGGCCTCGAGATCGAGGACATTTTCGAGGAACGCGCGCGCCACCTGTGCCATTACCTTGCATGGGAAGAAATCTATTTCGTGCTGTGGACGCGCCCCGCCGTGCTGTCGAAATCCGACATGGCGCGCGAGGCAGAACGCTCGCGCAAGAAAAAATGGGTCAAGGCCGACGACGCCCAGTACCCGTTTGCCGCTATCGAAGGCCTGCGCACGCGCCATCAGAGCTTTGTGGGTTCGACCGTTACGTCGTTGCGTGAAATGGGCATGCAATGCTCCGAGATGGAGGTGCATGACGCGCTGGTCACCATCCGCTCCAACCTCATTCAGGTGTCGGGCGATTCCAGCTGGCGCGCCTTCCTGCCGGGTGATCCGATCCCCGCGCGCGCGCCGGAAAAGAAATCCGATCTCTCCGAAATTCTCTGGCCCACTTTGCGCCAGCAGCTGACCATGGCATCTGCGCGCGTCATCAACGACCACGTCGTCGAAATGGGCAAGTATTACTGGGGCGGCGTCGATATGGTGCTGGGCCCCACCGACCCGCTGCCGTTCCCGATGTTCCTGGCAAGGATGTCGGAAGCGAAAACCCCGTTCCGCATGTCGATCCTGATCGAAGGCGGCGGCATTCAGGGCATGGCGATGCAGGCCTTCCTGTCCTCCGTCTTCGCCGTCACCAACGCCGACAACAAACAGGTGAAGGACGCGCTGGAAGCGCTTGCGCTGATGTCGCGCAACGAACCCGTCGTGAAAATGCGCCTGTCCTTCTGCACCTGGGCGCCCAAGGGCGACATGGAATTGATCGAAGACCGCTTGTCCGCGCTCACGCAGGCCGCCGAATCATGGGGCTATGCGCAGGTGTCGCATATTTCCGGCGATCCGCTCGACCAGGTGATGTCTTCCGCGCTTGCGATCCATTGCGCCTCGACTGCGCCGCCTGCGGTCGTGCCGCTCTACGAAATCATGAAACTGGTGCCGTGGCAGCGCGCGTCGTCGCCGTTTGATCGTGGCTCGATCCTGTTCCGCACGCCCGATGGCCGCGTCTGGCCGTACCAGACGGGTACCAACGTCACCACTACATGGTTCGACCTTGTGTTCGCGCAGCCGGGCGGCGGTAAATCGGTTCTGATGAACACGCTCAACCTCGGCACGTGTCTCACCGCCGGTGTGTCGCAGCTGCCCTTCGTCGCCGTCATCGACATCGGCCCGTCTTCGGCGGGCCTTGTGTCGCTGCTGAAAGACGCGCTGCCCCCGCATCGCCGCAACGAAGTCACGTCGTTCCGCCTGCAGATGACGGCCAACTTCGCGATTAACCCGTTCGATACGAAACTGGGCATGCGTTACCCGCAGGTGACCGAACGTTCGTTCCTGAACGAATTGCTGACGCTGATCTGCACGCCGCCCGGCCAGACCGAACCCTATGACGGTATCGCCCAGCTGGCCGGCATGGTCATCGACGAAATGTTCCGCTGGCGCGACGACGGATCATCCAACGCCGAACCGCGTCCCTATCTGCCGCGTATCGACAGCGTGGTCGATGAAGCGATCCGCAAGTACGACCTTGTCCTGCCGCCGTCGGCATACTGGTGGGACGTGGTCGATATGCTGTTCGAAAAAGGTGCGACGTACGAAGCGACGATTGCGCAGCGTTACGCGATGCCGACGCTCGGCGACTCGGTCGCCGCCGCCCGCCGTCCGCAGATCAAGAACCTGCTGGAAGAAACCTCGATCGGCGCGTCTTCGGAAGGCGTCATTCACGCGTTTGAACGTATGATCACTTCCGGCGTCCGCGAATTCCCGATCCTGTCGTCGGTGACGAAATTCTCGCTCGCCGAAAACCGCATCTGCGCGCTCGACTTGGCCGACGTCTGCCCCGCAGGCGACGCCGCGTCCGACCGCCAGACCGCCATCATGTACATGCTGGCGCGCCACGCGCTGGTCACGCCGTGGTGGATCAACGAAGAAGCGCTCAGCCAGATGAAGCCGCAATACCGCGTCTATCACGAAAAACGCCTGCGCGAATTCTCGGAAACGCCGAAACGCCTGTGCTACGACGAGTTCCACCGCACATCGCGCACCAAATCGGTGCGTCACCAGATCGTCCGCGACGTGCGCGAGGGCCGTAAACGCGGGATTCAGATCATTCTCGCCTCCCAGATGCTGGACGACTTCGACGACGACATGGTCGATTTGGCGACGGGCGTCTGGGTTCTGGGTACGGCGATCTCCGACGGCGCGGTTCAGGCGACGCAGGACCGCTTCGGCCTGACCGATACCGCCCGCTGGATCATCCGCCATAAACTGACCGGCCCGAAATCGTCCGGCGCGCCCGCGCTGCTCGTCCTCGGCACCGTCGATGGTAAATACGAACAGCACCTGATCAATACCCTCGGCCCTCTGGAATTGTGGGCGTTCTCGACCACGACCGAGGACGTTGCGATCCGCAACCGCCTCTACACCCGTCTGGGTGCGGCGCAGGCACGCCGCCTGCTGGGTGCGAACTTCCCCGGCGGATCGGCGCGTAACGAGCTGAAACGCCGCGTGGCCGAGCTTTCCGACCGCGGCAAGGCGGAGGAAGCGAACGTCGGCGCGGTGATCGAAAAGATCTGCGAAGAAATGATCGCGCTCACCAAGGTGAAGATCGAAGACATCCAGGCACCGCCCGCCAAGGCGCTGCCCCCGAAATAAGGGCAGCGGCTGTAAAATACGAAACCCCGGCTATCGCAAGATGCCGGGGTTTTCTTTTCCGTGTAATTCTTGCGAAAGCAAGTGTCACGGCTTCAGCGTAAATTTCCCCGGCTTCGGCTTGATGGTCAGGCGGTCGATCGCGCTGATGGTGGCCGGCATGTCGATCTGGCCGCGATAGGCGGCGGGGACGGCGGCATAGGCCTGCAGCATTTCTTCCTTGCGCCCTGCCCATAGCGCGGCGTTGAAGGCGGTCGATAACTGCCCGACCTGCCCCAGCACGGCCAGCACCGACGGGCCTGCAGGCGGCGCGATGCGTGTCAGGTCCTCCACACGCATCTGTTCATCGGGCGTATTCAAAATTTTGTCGCAGATCACATCGAACGACCCCGCCGCCGCCGCCACATGAAATCCCGTGCGGCCGCCGCGATCGGGCAATACCCGGCGCAGTTCATCAAGGCTTTGCGCGCGGAAATGCGCGGGGCCGATATGTTCGTCGCTGTTCACCCACTGGCGCAGCGTTTTTGCGAATTCCATCTGCCCCGTCTCCGCCGCCCATTCAAACGCGTTCAGGCTGCGATAGTAATCACCGGGGCTTGCGCCGTGTTTCAGGAACACGGTCGCCACCTCGCCAAAACCGTGGGAAAGTGCGATGCACAGCAGTTCGCGGTTATGCGCGTTCACATCCGCGCCCGATTTCAGCAGCGTATCGGCGATTTTGTCGCGGCCATGCATGGCGCAATACCACAGCGCCGATGAATCGTCGGCCTTCGCATCCGCGCCCTTCGCCAGCAGCAGGTTCACGGCTTCTTCCCGTCCGCCAACTGTCGCCTCCACCAGCGCGCTGTCCTTGGCGGATTGTGTCATGTTTTTGGACAGCAGCAGGTTCAGCACGCCCATACGGCCTTTGCCGGCCGCCGCGACCAATGCCTGCCCGTCGCGGAAATTGGCATCGACGCCCTTTTCCATCAGCTGCTCGCAGCGCCAGCTCTCGCCGTCGCGTGCGGATTTCACGAACAGTTCGGCGCGGGCAAGCGGCGTCAGGCTGGACACGTAATCCAGCCATTTGTCGTCGTCTTCATCATCGATATCGACGACAGACATGGTTATTTCAGCCTGAAACGGTCGTTGCGCCCGCGCTCCGACAGGCGCAGCAGGTCCAGCTGCGCCTTCAGCGCCGCAAAATCGACCTGGTCGTGATACATGACGGGCGTGTTGTCCTTGATGAACGCCACCGCGTCGCGGTCGCGCCACAGGCTGGCGGGGTCGAGGATGTCGTTGAGTTTTCCATGCGCACCCAGAATTTCCAGTACCGAATTGCCGTGCGCGTCTTTCGTCGACAGCAGCACCGCAGGATCAAAACCCGGCTGGGCCGCCGCCTTTTGCATCAGTGGCGCGAAGGTATCGGCATAGGCCGCGCGCACGGCAAGGCTGTCCGTGCCGCCGAAAAACGCGGTTGCCGCCGCGATATCGGCGCGGATGTTTTCGGCCGGCTTCACTTCCTCGCGCGTCACCCATTTTTCCATCGCCTGCAAGGCGCGCTCGTCCGCCAGCGTCGTCAGCGCCAGCACGATATCGCGCGGGTCTTTCGCGCGGCCGATGTCGTTGGCGAACATGTAACCGATCATGCCGGGGGCGTTGCGCTGCACCGCGATCTTCAGCCCGTCTTCGGCGATCTTGGCAGGCAGTTCAACGCCATGATCCGCAAGCCAGCGCAGCGTATCGCCGCCGTCATGCGCCGCGATGTCGTACATATCCGCGGTGCGCAGCGCTTCCGGCAGGAAGCCGTGCTTCGCCGCGATCTCCAGCGCGGGTTGCGATTGCAGCAGGGTCTGGAACACGCGCTCCTGCGCGTCTTTCGTCCAGTCGGCATTCGCGATGATATCCTCCAGCTGCGCCATATCGCCGCGTTTCAGCACGGCCTTAACCGTGTTATCGACCATCCATGCGGATGAAGTGGAAAGCTTTTTGTCGCGCGGGAACAGGGTGACGGTTTCCGCGTCGTCTTTCTCCAGCCCCTTCCAGAAAACGGCGTCGTCCTTGGCGTGCCAGTCGCCGCCGCAATCGATAACGGCGTATTTCTGCACGGCGTAATCGTGGTGTTCCTGCAATTCCTTGGCGATTTCCGGGGTCAGCGGTATTTTATCCGAGATGTATTGCAGCGCGGTTTTGTTGTCGCGCGCAATTGCGGCGGCGTACAGCTGCGCGGCTTCTTTCTCTACGGGCAGCGGCAGGGCTTTTTCCTCGACCGCGTGTTTTAGCCCAGACGCATCCGGTTCCCCCGTCAGCGCGCGCAAGATGGGAAGCGCGTTTTTACGCGCTTCTTCGGTGTAATGTTCGACGAAGAATTTGGCGGCCGTCACGTCGCCGCCCGACCCCGCATTGCGCATCGCGCCCGCCAGATGCGCAGGTTCCGGCTGCAGTTTTTCGGCCAGATGCGGCAGCAGGTCGGGCTGGTGCTGGCTGAGGTTCGTCGCCCAGATCATGACAAGATAAGGCGGCGGCAGGCTTTCGGGGAAGGCGTCGATAAAGCGGTCGAGGATATCGAGCTTGCCCGCCTCCATCACCTGCACCATTAATTCCATCATCGGGGGCGGGCCCATGAATTCGTTGAAAAATTCACCAGACGAAAAGAAATAGGGCGGCAGCTTGTGGCGGAAGGCATCAAGCTTTGAAAGCGACAGCGCCATCGCGGCCTCGTCCTTCACATTGCAGGCACTGTAGAAATGCGAAAAGAAATCGGCGCGGTTGTCGCGCACGGTCAATGCTTCTTCGTACAGCGCAGGGCGGTACCGCAGCAGCGCGAACAGCCCTGCCTCCGTCATGTCCTTGTACGGCAGGTATTCCAGCAGCAGGTCGCCGGCATCTTCCTGTTTGTTGTCGAGCGCAAGGTACAGCGCGGAAGATAACGTCTCCGCCGGCAGTTCGGAATCGACGCCGTATTTCAGCGTCGTCATATTTCCTTTTTTTGCGGCGACAAGGAACGGCGTATCGGCCAGGCGCGACACGCCCGGCACGTCGATCTGCGACAGGTTCTGCATGGCGGCGATGCTGTCGATTTCACTCAGGGCTTTCAACGCGCGGCTGTCGGAATGGCGCGGGTCGGCGCCAGCCTTGTGCAGCTCGATGACGCGCGGCCAGTCCTGCTGCGTCATCGCATCGGCGAATCCGTGGTTGCGGCGCGCCTGTGCCACCGCATCCAATACGGATTTACGCCACGCGGCGCGGTCTTCCGCCGCCTTGTTGAAGTCGTCTTCCATGATCGGCTATTTCCTTAAAACACATCTATTTTTAAGGACAGGAGGAGGGGCTGTCAATCAATCCTGAGTCGCCGCAAGCGCCGCCGGAATAACAGCGCAAATTTTACGGTGTGCTCGGATCTAATGGCATGAAAAATAAAGGTTATTTCTGGATCAATAAAATTTTAATAAACCTTATGTAATATGGATAGAACGAGGGGGCAGCCTCACATGGAAAGCAACAAACACAAACCGGAATTTGACAGCAAGGCAGAGCGGCCAGCGGCAGTCGCGCCCGATGCCAAGCCCAAGACAGAATTGAAGATCGTGTACCCGCTGAACCAGTCCGTACACCGTCCTCTCTAGACGTTCGTGAGCCCGACACCTTCACACCCGCCGCGTTCCACTCGCGGCGGGTTTTTATTTAAAGGATGACCCATGGCATCAACCCAGCAATATAAATTCGAAGCTCTCCAAAAATTTCCTTCGCCGCCGCGCACCGAACCTGCCAAAAAAGCCTCGATTGAAACCGATGCGGCATCGCTTTTCGCGCTTGCGCAACATTATCTGCGGGCTGCGCAACTGCTGTCGATCGTTGAGTTGAAGGGCGACAAAATGCGCTGGCATCCCTATCGCCTCAACGCAGCGCAGGCCATCGAGCTCTGTCTCAGCGCTTACCTGATGCAGAAAGGCATGACATATGACGAGGTGCGCGTATTCCAGCATCAGGTGCATCCGCGCGCTGTATTTGCAGCGGAAAAGGGTCTGGTTCTGCGTAAGCGTACGCTAGAACATCTGCTGCGCATGGACAGTGACCGCGAATACCTGATGGTGCGCTATAACCCTGCGCCGTTTGCGCTGTCCGAACTCACGCGCATAAAGGCGACTCTGGACGAACTGTTCGACAAAACCGGCACAGCTTTCAACTGATCGCCCGTAACTCATTTTCCGCATGATCCGCCGCTTTCCGATAAGTAGTGAAACCTTCACATATACTTATCACTTCCGTGCTTTTTTCCGCGCCATCACGACCGAAACAATTCTTTAAACATTGTTCACTAGGGTCGTCTCTAGTGCGGGACGACTCGTGCGCTTATATGGATATATGTGGATAAAACTGGACTTTTTTTGATCCGGTGTGTTCAGATGGATTTCCACTACGGCGTGACAGTCGAGGGTGTGCCCGCCAGGGCAGGGAGATAACAGATGTCACGTAAGCCTGAAAAAGCGACCCCATATTTCATGATCGTGCGTCCCTTCAACATGGTGGCGCCGCCCACGCCTGTCTGCCAGGCACCGACGCTGACACCGCCCACGCCCCCGGTCGATCGCGGCGACTGGACCGTGCCCGTGATCGATGAAAACGGCGCGCCCGCCTTTGCGCGCCCCGCTGTCACCGTCGATTTTATCGGCACGATCAATGTCGAAAAGCCCGACCCGTTCCTGTCGGATGCCGCGAAAGCGAAACGCCAGGCGCATCTGGACCGCGAAGCAGAACTCAATCGCGAATGCCTTGAAAAAGCGGTTTTCATTTTGTCGCAGAGCCCCACCGGCCGCGACGTATTGGAACAGATGACGAAAGAAGGCTACCGCATTGTGTTCGACGAGCGCCGCACCGGCGACCGCGGTGCGGGCGGTTTGTGCGATCCGTCCGAAAAACTCATCATCCTGCGCGGCCATGACGATCCGGGTTATATGGCGCTGCTGCTCGGCCATGAATCGGTGCATGCGGTGCAGAACACGCGTCATGATTTGTTTCCCTCCACGCGCCACAAGCCCGAAGTCGGCATCAAGATGTCGTTCGCGATCGAGGCGGATGCCTATGCGCAGCAGTCACAGATTGCATTGGAACTCGCCTATGGCGATCCGCAAGGCCCGAAAGACCAATGGAGGATGCAAGAACCGCTGCTGCAAATGCGCGAGCGTTTCCCCGACATCATCAAGGCGGCGGAACGCGTGCTGATTTCCGACAAGCAGTTGCAAAACGGCGCGACGGTTGCGGCCGCTTACGAAGCCTTCTACGACAATTTCTACCTGCGCACCTTTTACGAAGACGCGCATATCGACTGGGCGAACCAGTATGCGCCGAAGCTGAAAGGCTCGTTCCCCTGGCTGCAGCGCCACTTCAGCAAAGACACCGATAGCCAGTGGATCAAGGACCGCATCCAGCATCGCGGCAAGCCGTACCTGAACGAACACCTGCCGAACATGACGTTTGACGACGCGCGCCACAGCGGCCTCACGGATGTGACGCAGAGAAAAATCCAGCGCTTCTACAAAAACCATGTGAAGGGCGACGCGCCGGAACTGAAAAAATACGGCGTGCATATGCGCGACGCGGCGGAACTGGTGCTGGGTCTGACGACCGGCATCCATGCCATCTTCAAGCCGGGCGACGCACCACCCAAAGCCAGCGACCGTACGCCGCCGCGCTTTAACAGCTAAGTTACTGATATCGTAATATAAATCAGCAAATCTGTGCTTCCATAAATCATTGACATAACACGCCAAGTCTCTATACTCGGCCTTGCATTCAAGAGGCAGGGAATCGTCATGGCCGAGTCTGGCTGGCAGGAAACGGTGGAGAGGATCAGGGCGGCGCTGAAACCAGCGCCTGTCGCGGATGGCGTTTGCGTCATCGACGATGCGCTGCGCCCGCAGCTGGCCGGGATGCTTGCCGAACCGCTCAAGGAAAACAACCGCATCGTTTTTACGGCGGGGCAACTGGATCCCGCTCAGGCGGGCGGGCTGGCGCGCGCGGGCCTCATCAAGTGGTGGCACACCTTCGCAGGCGCTTCCTATTTCGGCAAGGCGGAAAATTTGCGCAGCTTGCGCGCGCTGCATGACGCCGATCACGGGCAGAGCGACCGCCATGACAGTTTTGATTCCACGCTCACCTGGGCCTCCCATCCGCATAGCGTGACCAAAGGCAGCGTCACAACCATGAACACCGAAACGGTTGCGCTGCTGATCGACTGGGGCGCGAATGTGAATCACGAGAACGGTAAATATTACGGCTACGTCCTGCGCGGATCGCCTGCCGATATCATCGCCCTCTACCTCGATAACGGCGCGCCGAAACAGGCGGCGGAAGTCGCGCTGCAGGAAATGACGGCAGCCAAGAATTATCTTCAGGCGCAGCGTATCGACAACGCGCTGGGCGGCGATGGCATCTATGCCAAGGTCGATACGCAGACCTTGATGACGACGCAATTCATCGCCGAGCCCGAAGGCGTCGCGACGCTGAAAACCATCTACAACTTCCGCAGCCGCCGTCTGAATGAAATTTATACCCCGCCAGCGCAGGGCATGCAGCCCGCCATGACCTCGACCGATTTCGCGGGCGTCGATTCTGCGGCCCTGCGCCGTGCGCAGGAAAAACTGGAACAGCTGGGCGGCAGGCCCGCCGATGTGCTGGAAAAACCGAAGCTGTCGGTGATCAAGAATGGCTGACGCATCCGATGTCGAAAAGAAGCTGGCGGAATTCAACGGCGCGCTGCAACGCGTCGTGCGCAGCGGCGACGTCTGGCATGTGCCGGAGGACGTGAAGCTGCTGTTCCAGAAACAGTCGCACAATCCCGATAACAACGACCTGAACGTCGCCGTCTTCGGGCAGCTCAATACCGACAAGATGATCGCGCTGGCGCGCACGGGCGCGGTGCATTGGTGGCAGCCCTTCACCGGGAAGGCGTTTTTCGGCGACGCGGCCGGCATGAAAAAAATCTACAGCGCAGCACCTGCGGAATCGCGCCCCAACGCGACATCCGCGATGACCTGGGTATGTTTCCCGTACAAGGCTGCGGGCGTGCCGAATAATATCGAGGCATCCGTGCTGCGCCAGCTATTCGACTGGGGCGCGGATGTGAACGAGAAGAAGGGCGAGTGGCTGGAAAAGGCCGTCCGCCAGCTGGAAGGCGAGCCCCTGAAGGAATTCGTCAGTCGCGGCAACATCGCGACGGTCTTCAAGGCGATGGACGGGATCACCGACGATGCGCGGCGCGCTGAAATCCAGAAGCTGCTGCAAAAACCGACCTCTTACGTGAAGGTCGACGATGATACGCTCAGCGAGGCCAAATTCATCCCCGATGCGCAGGGCGGCTCCACCTTCAAGTCGCTGTTCAATTTCCGCGCGCGCCGCGTGAACGAAGTGTTCGAATCTTCCGACCGCAAAGCGACCTTCATGACCTCTGCCTCCTTCGATGACTATGATTCGGCGGCGATCGATTTCGCGCGCGAAAAGCTGAAGGCACTGGGTGGCAATCCTGCGGATTCTCTGCAAAAGGGGCGTTTCAAAGGTCTTTCGCAGCCATAAGCCATGTTGACATATTAAACCCGCACCTCTATGAAAATAGGGATCAATCATAAAGGATACCCATGTCGCTGACCTCGCAGTTCAACAGCAGCTATCAGGCCAGTCTGGTCAGCCCGGGCGTGCTGCGCGTGGCGTCCGACGATTATTATTACAGCTATGATTTCAACGCCCGCATCCTGATCGTGCGCACGAATTACACGCGCGATGCAGGCCCCAGCGTCACGCCGTTTTCGCAGCTGGACCGCGACAGCTTGATCGCGGCGCGCGACAAGCTGGTGGAACTGGGCGGCAAGCCGCCCGAACTGGCGCCTGAACCCAATACGCTGCCGGGCAAACCCGCGCGTCTGAACCCGTAAAGGAATAACCATGCCGATCCGCGACCTTTACAACGCGAACGCCAAGGCGAAAGACGACAACCGTCATTTTGCCGAAAAGGTGAACGACAACGTGCTGTTCACGCAATTCAGCCATAACGGCGGCTTCGTGCAGCGGGCGTATTTCGATTTCCTGACCGAAACCGTGTCGCTGCTGGTCAACAGCTCCAACAACGACCGCACGCTCACCTTCGCGGAAATGGATCCCAAGGTGCTGCAGCTGCACCGCGATATCCTGGTGGAACTGGGCGGCCGCCCGCAGCCGCTGTCGGCAAGCCTGCTGAAAGCGACACTGTCCGCCCCGACGCAGAAGGGCCTCAACCCGTGAACAACGATTTGCTGCGCCCCTCCAGCGACCCTGAAATCTGGAAGCTTTGCGCGGCCGATATGAACGCCGTGATGGCGGCGATCGATTTCGAAAACGCCCGTCGCCTGCCGTCCGCAACGCTGACCGAACGCGACGCGCAGGCGCAGCGCGACCTTGCGATCGACGCGCCGCGCAAGCTGATTTCGCAGATGCAGCAGATGCAATGGGGCGGCAACCGCACGCATTTCACCTATGGGCAGTTCGATACCGAAGCCTTGGTATTGCTGGCGGAACGCCGGATTGTCAGCTGGCAGGAAATCTTCAACGCGAAGGCCAGCTTCGGCAAACCGGAAGATCTTGAACTGATCCGCACGCAGGCGCTGCTGGCTGGCACGGCGATCAACGTCAACAACGCGCTCGCCCATGCGGCGAAACCAGCGAACCTCGTCGCCGGCCTGCGCTTCGAGGGCAATTACGATACGACGGAATATTTGTTCCGCCAGGGCGCCGACCCCAACCTCGACAATAACGGCGTGCTGTTCTATACGGTGGTGGAGCAGGGGCGCAGCGATATCGGCCGCCTGTTCGCCAAATTCGGGCAGAACGGCTTGCTGAACGTCGAGATGTGGGTGAACAAAGCCAAGGCCGACCGCAAGATCAAGCTGCACGAAGACCTGCGCAAGATCCATTGGGAATATGGCCGTTACCATGTGCTGGATAACGAAACGCTGCAGGAAACGAAAATTTTCCCCGACAATACCGGTTCGCTGAAAATCCTGTTCAATTTCGCGTCGCGCCATGTGACCGAAATGCTGGAACTGCCTAACCCGAAACAGGTGATCGTGAAGGATTACAGCTTCGACGATTACGGGCAGCAGGCGTTGGAATCCGCGCGCGCGAAAATGATCGATATGGGGGCGAACCCTTCCGGCATCGACCTGCCCCTGCGCGGCAAATCAGTGGTGCCGAAACCCGCCACTTTCGGCCTGCCCGGAAAACCTGAAACGCCCTGATATACCGTCCGGCGCCCGCCGGTCAGGTTTTTTTGTCCTTGCGCAGTTTGATGTAAAACGCGCCGTCGCCGCCGTCTTTCTGACGGGCGGGGGTGAAGGCCAGCACGAGGCTGCGCAACTCCCCTTCTTCCAGCCACATCGGCAGCTGCCGCCGCAATACGCCGCCGCCCACGCGCCCCTTGCCGGTAATTACCAGCAATGTGCGCCGGCCTGTTTTCATGGCGTTGCGGATAAAGCGGTGCAGCGCGTCATAGGCTTCTGATTGGTTCATGCCGTGCAGGTCGATGCGCCCGTCGATGTCTGCTGGCCCCTTGCGCAGTTTTTGTTCCTCGCCGCGGTCGAAAGGCTTGGGCGTGATCGCGGGCATGGGCATGTTGCGCGGCGCCCGTAAAGGGGGCGGTGCGACAACGGGGGTTTTCGCGGGCGGTTTGGCGGGTTTTGCCGGTGCTTTGGAAATGGCCGCTTTCGGTGTGATCGGCTTTTTGCGCAAAGGGCGCACGGATGCCGTGACATGCTGCCACAACGCCCGATCCTTTTGGGCGTCATCTTCCCCGCTTTTGCCCTTTTTCACCATAAACTTGAGCCATTCCCGCAGGTTATTCGTTTTTAAACCGTTTCATGTTATATTATATTCAAAGGAGCACGAAGGTATAGCCATGAAAAAATTCGCGATTATCGGTTTTTGCTTCTTACTGTCGGCAGGCGCGTTTATGCATGCCGCCACAGCGCAGCTATCGCCTGACGATCCGGTGTTTGGCAAACCGGCGCCGGTCGCGCCGCTGCAGGCCGATGCGGCGCAGTCTTCCGCGGCGGATGACGGCCCCGACGAAGTGGGCGCAGCACCGCCCGTGGGCCAGCCCGGCTTTCCCGCCTTCGCCTCCGACGTCGATATTGCGACGATCTATCACAAACTGACCGGCCAGCCGCCCGTGTTCGAACAATGGGCGCGACTGTCGCCGCAATGCCAGCAGGAAAAAACGCAGACCGGCCGTATCGCCTGCCAGGAAAACAAGCAGGAAGAACTGCGCCAGAAATACCAGCTGCAGACGCTGACCGAAGCGGTCGCCGTTCCCTTTGTGCCCGCGGTGTTCTCCGCCTACAGCAAGGAAAACAGCGGCTATATCATCAAGAACTTCACGGATGAAACCTATATGCCGTTCTCCTATGCGGGCCGCAACTATGCGCTGATCCCGCAAGGGTTGATGGACCGCCAGTTCCTGCCCATCAGCGGCCCCGCGCAAAAGGATGTGGAGGCCGCGCTGCGCGCCTCTCAGCGCAAGGCGGTTGTGCTGCTTTATATCCAGCCCAGCTATGCCGACCCGAAGGCGCAGCCGGTCGAACTGGACGGCAAGCCATACACCCTTATCTCCGGCAAGGTGATAAATATCGCCGTCTATAAATGCCACAAAACGCGCCCCTGTGTGCTGCTGTGGGAAGAAGGTACGCGCGAATCCCGCGACGCGCAGCGCGAAGATCTCATGAACCTCAAACGCTAAGGCGGGCAGCGCATGTTTTCAAAAATCGGCGCGATGACGGGCCCCTCGTCACAGGGCGGGCGCAACGGCGGGCAGGACAGCCCGCACCGCAGGCAGGATGCCGACAGCGCGGCCGAAGGCAATGCCGCGCCGGAAGACATCGTCATGCTGTCGATCGGCGCGTTGCGCGCGCTGGTGCAAGAAGAACTCAGCCTGCAGCCCCAGGCGCAGGAACTGCTGCGCAAGCTGTCGATGGTCGAACAGCACGGGCTGCAGAACCTGCCGGTGCGCGCGGGACAGCCGGTCGCAGACGCTATTTTGGAAGCCGCGTCCTATTTCGGCTCGGCCCGCTAGAATCCGCTAATTTTACAAAATCCGGTTCATGACCATGCGATCATGAATAGCGGGCGTGCCTATGACAATATTCGCCGCCTGCAGCCATAAACAAGCTATTGAGAATTCATGCCGGGAGTAGGATACTGGCGCATGGAAAAAAAGCGCCCATTACTGTCCATCCGCCCGCATTTCGACCCCGGCCTGACCATGGTCCAGTCGCTGATGGTAACCGCGCTTGGCTTTCTGGTTGTGACCGTCGCAGCGGGCTTCACCACTTATATCCTTTTTGCGCTGGTCGGGCTCGACCGTTATTTCGGGCTGTTCGGCGTGTTCGGCTTTTACATGGTGGTCAGCATCGCCGGCCTGCCGCCGCTGTATTACGAACTGAAAAAGCGCGCCTTCCAGCGCACGCTGTATAATTTTTACGAAGACTACATGGATTTCCAGTATTTCCATTGGTACCTGAACCGCCGCCGCGGCCGAGTCTGGTATCGCGACATCGCCGATGTGACTCAGCATGCGTCGGCGCTCGAGGAACATCAGCGCCTCACCACCATTTACCTCTACGTCCCCAACATGGCGGGCGGGAACGGCCAGCGCGGTTTCGCGGGCCTGAAACTCGAAGACCTGCAGCAGTCCAAGGGCTACCTGACCAAGGTGATGGATGTGCTGGAAATGGGCTTCACCGGCGTGCTGCCCGTCTGGGCGCGCGGTGCCGCGCAGGATGCGCCGCGCCCGATGTTCGCCGAAGCCGAACCGCCCCCCGGCGGCTTCGCGCTGCCGCCCGAAGCGTACGAACAGAAAAAGAATCCCTGATCTTTCTTAAAAAACCAGCTTGTAGCCGCGGCCGTCGGTCAGCAGGATCTGCGGCGCGTCGGCGATGTCCTCGATTTTCTGGCGCAGGCGGTAGATATGCGTTTCCAGCGTATGTGTATCCACGCCGTCCTGATACCGCCAGACATCCTTCAGCAAATCTTCGCGCAGTACGGCCTCCGGCGACTGGCGCGCCAGATGGACCAGGATATCAACCTCTTTGTCGGTCAGCTGGATATCGTCGCTGCCGGCTTTTGCCAGCGTCTTTTCCTGCGGGCTGAATTCATAGGGCCCGATTTTAAACGCATCAAGATACAGCGCCGGTTCGTCCAGCATCTGCCGCGCCTGCCGTAACAGCGCGCCCAGACGCAGCGGCTTGTCATGACGCAGCGGCAGCACGGGCACGGCGGCGCGGCGTTCCGCCGGTGCCTTGTCGCTACAGATAAACAGCATCGCGGCCGACGGGTTTTCGGTCAGCACATCCATGCCCGCCAGCTGTTCCGCAATTGCGGCGGCAAGCGGGCGCGGCAGGTCCATCAGCATGATTTTGCCGGAAATTTCCATGGTGACCAGCTTACCCGAAAACCATTTGTTAAGACAGACTCAGGTACAGTATAGGGGTAAAAGAGGGTCGCATGGCTGCACAAGACGCTGAAATCATTAAAAAATACGAAGTCGTATTCGGCACGCGCACCGGTGTCACCATCCTGGTGCCGAAAACGAAAGTGTTCGATTGCGGCGTTGAAATTCCCGTGCAGTTCCGCGTGTCCACCGACAGCCCGCGCGATGTGCTGATCACCGCCGCCGGCAATTCTGCCGTGCTGAAAGACCTGCGCAAGGATTACCTCGACGAAGCGATCGAGCGCGGCGTGATCATGTTCTATGAAACGAAAGATGACGAGGTCGTGCGCTGCACGCCCTGCAATTTTGCAAAAAAATAACCCGGATTAAACGCGCGTCTGGCCGTTCAGGCTGCGATCAATAGTCGCCGCCGCCGTCGCCGCCTTCGTCACCACCGCCGCTATCGCCGCCGAAGCCGTTGTCATCGCCGCCGCCGGAGTCACCGAAAGCGTCGCCGCCGCTGTCCTTGCCGAACAGGTCAGATCCGGTATCGACACCGTCGCCGCTGCCGCTGCCATCATCCGATGCTTCTTCTTCGCCGGGATATTCCTGGCCTTTATGTGTCGCTTTCCAGGCGCGTTCCTTTTGTTGCTGCAGCAGTTTTTCGCTGTTCGCTTTCATCTTGGCGACCATCGCGTCGCGCTTCTTGCGGCTTTCGGCGGCGATCTTTTCGCGCTTGCTGGTGGCGGTCGGTTTTTCGTTGCCGACATAGGAATAAAGGTCTTTCGCGCCGTCGCCGCCTGCATACATGTCGTCAAAACCGGTGCCGGTGCCGAAACCGCCGCCGACGCCCGTGTCGGATTCCGCCGCATCGTCGCCGGTCTCGCCGCTTTCGTCGAAATCGCCGGCGCCCAGCACATCGTTGCTGGGCTTGCCGCCTTTTTGCGCGGGCATCACGCCGTCATAGCCGCTTTGGGCGATCGATGGCGCGGGTGATAAAAACAACGCCGCCGCCAGCGCGAACACCGAAAATTTAACAGGCATGGATGTCATGGTGGATTATTCCCCTCTCTTGATTTTTTGCAGGGCTTCCATCGCTTCCTGCAGGCGGTCCAGCGACTTGCCGTAGCTTTCGCCGCGTTCCTTGATGTACATGTCGGACGCGCCCATTTTTACGTACAGGCTGGCCGGCGCGGAATTCATGGTGCGGAAACCGTCCGCCATCACCGACAGGCGGTCATAGGCGGCGGCGGCGGCCTTGCGGCGGTCCTCGCCCTCGCGCTCGCTCACGATCTGCATCACGGCATCGACCGTCGCCTTGGTCGCAAATTCCGGCGGCAGCATGCCGTCGATGCGCGGCGTTTTCAGGCTGTTCAGAAATTTCGACGTGCCGGGCGGCAGGCCCACGCGCGCTTCGGTTTTCGCGTTCAACCGGTTGAAGTCCATGCCGTTCGCGCTCAGCGTCGACAGCAGCTTCAATTGGTCGACGGTCAGCGGAAATTCCTCGCCGGGTTTATAACCAGGCTTATAGGTGATCTTGGGCGCTTCGCCGAACGACACCTTGTTATTCGATTGCAGCTTTTTCGGCGCGAAGGGGTTTTCGACCTTTTTGTATTTCACTTTCGATGCCGGCTTGTCGCGCAGCTTGCGGTCTTCGTCATACGGGTCGGGTGCCGCTTCCGCCGCTTTGTCCGTCTTGCCGGGGATCAGGCCGGTGTAGCCGGCGGGTTCATCGGGCTGTTTCGTGCCGGGGGCGGGCGATACGATGCCGCCAAAGGTGTCATCGCCTTTGCTGGTGGATTGCGACGGCTTGTTGTCGGGCATCAACCCGTTATAGCCTTGTGCGAAAACCTGCGCCGACAGGGCGATGCCAATCGCGGCTGCGGCCATCAAAGACAGACGGAATTTTTTCACGGGCACGCTCTCCAAATGAATCGGCACGGCTTTCCGCGGGGGAAAACGCGCCTTTGCACCATTTCTCATTATATCATATCTTGTTCGAAACATAACTCAATCCGGCCGGACTAGACATAAACAATTGAAAGCATTGATAAAATGACAAGCGACCTGCTGCGCCTGACGGTACCCGAGATACTGGCATTATATGAAAAGAAAAAGCTCTCGCCGGTCGAGGTGACGCAAGCCTGCCTGAAACAGGTGCTGAAATATAACCCCGTCCTCAACGCGCTCTGCCAGATGGACGAAAGCGCGGCGCTGCATCAGGCGAAAACATCCGAAAAACGCTGGATGAAGGGCGGGCAGAAGGGGCAGTTCGACGGCATCCCCGTGACGGTCAAGGACAGCTTCAACGTCAAGGGCTGGCCCAGCCGCCAAGGGTCGCTCACGACCAGCAACCTGCCGCAGCGCGACGACAGCCCGGCGGTAACGCTGCTGCGCGATGCGGGCGGCATCATCATGGGCAAAACCACCATGCCCGAATTCGGCGTGAAGGGCGTGACCGACAGCCCCCTGACGGGCATCACGCGCAACCCGTGGAACCCGCGCAAAACCTGTGGCGGATCATCGGGCGGCGCAGCGGTTGCGGCGGCGACCGGCATGGCGTTTTTCAATCTTGGGTCGGATGCGGGCGGGTCGATCCGGATTCCGGCCAGTTTTTCGGGCGTGTTCGGGTTTAAACCCAGCCCCGGTTTAATCCCTGCCTATCCGCCGGGGTTGTTCTCGACGCTGTGGTCGGCAGGGCCGCTGACCCGTAACGTGACCGATGCCGCCATCGCGCTGGACGCGCTCTGCCGCAACGATGCGCGCGACTGGCATGCGCTGCCGGTGCCGGCGCAGAATTTCACCAAGACCATAAACGCGCCGCTGCCCAAACTTCGCATCGCGGTTGCCTCGTCCATCAACGGCATTTCCGCCGTGCCCGAAGTGCGCGAGGTGTTCGCACAGAAGATCGCGGCTTTGAAAAAATTCGGCATTGTCGAGGAAGTGAAGCTGGATGTGCCGGGGCTGATCGATGTGTTCAACACGCATTGGATGGCGGTCGCGAGCCATACGGTCGCCGAATTCCCCGCAAAAACGCGCAAACTGCTCGACCCCCGTTTCCTCAACTGGGCGAAGCGCGGCGACGGGCTGACATTGAAAGAGTATTTGAATGCCGAACGCGACCGCATGGATATCGGCGCGTATTTCAAGGAACTGTTAACATCATATGATTTACTGGTCACGCCAGCGACGCCGATGGCCGCGTTTGATACGGGCATAAACATGCCGAATGATGCCAAGGGAAAACCGTGGGAAGACTGGACCCCCTTCACCTATCCCGCAAACCTCGCAAAACTTCCCTCCGCCTCGCTGCCGATGGGCATCACGAAATCGGGGCTGCCGGCGGGCATGCTGGTGACGGCGGGATACCTGCGCGATGCGATGTTGCTGCAGGCGTGCAAAAAAATCGAAGAAGAGCTGGCCTTTACCCCGTGGATCGCCACGCAGAAGGAAGCCGCATGATAAAAGTTTGCGTGGCCGGTGCGACCGGCTGGACAGGTTCAGCCGTATCGCAGGCTGTGCTGCAATCCAAAGACCTGCAGCTGGTGGCCGCGATTGCGCGCAAAACAGCGGGACAGAAACTGGCGGGCAGCGATATCACGGTTGTTGCAACGCTGGACGAAGCGCTGGCCGCCAAGCCCGATGTGCTGGTCGATTACACGCGCGCGGATTCGGTGAAGGCGCGGGTGTTGTCGGCGCTGTCGCATAAAATCCATGTCGTCATCGGTGCATCGGGGTTATCGGGCGATGATTATGCCGAAATCGAAAAAGCGGCGCTGGACAGCGGCGCGGGCGTGATTGCGGCGGGGAATTTTTCCGTCACTGCCGCCCTTGCCAAACGCTGCGCGCTGCTGGCGGCCGAACATGTGCCGTCATGGGAAATCGTCGATTACGCGGATTCGCAAAAAATCGACGCGCCCAGCGGCACCACGCGCGAACTGGCGGAATCGCTCGCCAAGGTCGCGGCAAACAAACTGGATGTGCCCGTTGAAAACACCGTCGGGTTGCGCGACGCACGCGGCGCGACGATCGGCAGCACGCAGGTACATTCGCTGCGCCTGCCCGGCTTTAATCTTTCGTTTGAAACCATCTTTGGCTTGCCGGGCGAACGCCTGTCGATCCGCCATGACGCGGGCGGCGACGCCGATCCTTATGTATTCGGCACGCTGCTGGCGATACGCCGTGTCGCAAAAACCAAAGGCCTGATACGCGGCATGGATAAATTGCTGTTCGGATAAAAAAAGAGGGGCTGTTTCCAGCCCCTCTTTCTTCAAAACATCTATCGCTTACTTCGTACCTTCGATCGCCTTGCGCAGTTTCGTCACGATCTGCTCGATATGGCTTTCTTTCACGATCAGGGGCGGGCTCATGGCGATGACGTTGCCGGTGAAACGGCAGACGACGTCGTGTTCCCAATACATCTTGTCAAAGATTTCCCAGGCGCGGCTCATTTCCTCGGGCGGCTTGCGCGTGGTGCCGGGATCGATCTCGACAGCGCCCATCAAACCGATATTGCGGATATCGATTACGTTCGGTGCGCCTTTCAGGCTGTGCAGCGCGTCCTGCCAGACCTTCGCCATTTTCTGCGAATTTTCGAACAGGCCTTCTTCCTTGTAAACTTCCTGCGTCGCAAGCGCGGCGGCGCAGGCCAGCGGGTGGCCGGAATAGGTATAGCCGTGCAGGAATTCAACGCCGAATTCGCCGCCCTGCATAAAGGCATCATAAATATGCTTGCGGCAGAAGGTCGCGCCCATCGGCACGGTGCCGCTGTTGATGCCCTTGGCCGAGGTGATCATGTCAGGCATGACGTTGAAGGTTTCGGCGGCGGTCGCCTTGCCAAGGCGGCCCCAGCCCGTGATGACTTCGTCGAAAATCAGCAGGATGTCGTATTTGTCGCAGATCGCGCGCAGGCGTTCCAGATAACCCTTCGGCGGCACCAGCACGCCGGTCGAACCGGCAACCGGTTCCACGATCACGGCGGCGACGTTTTCAGCATCATGCAGCTGAATGACAGCTTCAAGGTTGTTGGCGAATTCAACGCCGCGGTTTTCCGGCTGGCCTTTCGAAAAGGCGTTCGATGCGATGTCATGCGTGTGGCAGATCCAGTCCACATTCGGCATCATCGCGCCCGCGAACACCTTGCGGTTGGCGGGAATGCCGCCCAGCGTGGTGCCGCAGATGTTCACGCCGTGATAGGCGCGTTCGCGCGCGATGATTTTCGTCTTCGCGGGCTTGCCGCGCATGCGCCAATAGGCCATCGCGATTTTTACGGCGGTATCGACCGATTCAGAACCGGAATTGCTGAAGAACACATGGTCGATATCGCCCGGCATTTCGGCGACCAGGCGCGATGCGGCCTGGAAGGCCAGCGGATGCGCGAAGGCGAAGTTGGGTGCGTAATCCAGCTCCCCCGCCTGCTTGCGGATCGCTTCCACGATTTTCGGGTGGTTGTGGCCGGCATTCACGCACCACAGGCCGGCGGATGCGTCGATCAGTTCGCGGCCGTCATCGGAATAGTAATACATGCCCTTCGCGCCGGTCAGCATGCGCGGCTTTTTCTTGAAGGCGCGCTGGGGCGTATAGGGCATGAAATGGGCTTCGAGGTCGTTGGGTTTCAACCCTGCGGCGGGCGCGGGCTTTACGGCGGAGGTCATGTTTACATATCCTTGAAATAGACTCGTTTGCATTCAATTTCTGCCCAGAGCATACTCGCCCCCACAAGACAAAGGCAACCCCAGCGGGTAACGGTTATGGCAAATATAAATGGCAGCGGAAACCACCATGATGACGGGGAAAACGACCCGAAAATCGCCCGTTTCCCTACCCCTGCCGAACGCGCCGAGATCGAACGCATGAAAAAGGGCATGGAGGAGGCGCGCCGCAAGGCGGAACAGCCCAAATCCGAACCTATTTTCAACGTGCCGCCCGCGACCAAATACCTGTCCGGCCTGCTGATCCTGATTCATGTCGTCATGGAATTCCTGCCGCTGCCGCTGAAGGAACAGGTGCTGCAATTCGGCGCATTCCTGCCGCAGCTGTATTTCACCGACATGCCGCTCGGCGGTCTGGACCGCATCGCCGCCGTGACGGGGCCGTTTGCGCATATGTTATTGCATGGCGGCTGGCTGCATCTGGCCATGAACGTCTTCACGCTGATGGCATTCGGCGCCGGATTGGAAAAAGAAATCGGCGGGAAAAAATTCCTGCTGCTGTTTGTCGTGACGGGTCTGGCGGGCGCGTTCACGCATCTTGCCTATATCGCATGGTTCCACCCGAATGATTTGTCGCCGCTGGTCGGCGCATCGGGCGGCATCAGCGGGCTGTTCGGCGGCGTTTTGATGATGGCGCATGGGCGCGGGCTGATGGGCGAAGGTTACAGCAAACTGCTGCCCTTTATCGGCATCTGGATCTTGATCTCGCTGTTCTTCGGCATCTTCGGCATGCCGGGCACGGGTGCTGCGATTGCATGGACGACGCATATCGGCGGGTTTATCGCAGGATTGCTGTTGTATCGCCCGATCGCAAAATTGAACATGCGATAAGATTGTGCGGCGAGGCGCATGATGCCACCAGATTTTGTGTCACGATTCTATTCATGCTTTTCTTCGCAATAAAATTTTGCCGATAGCCCCTTGAGTGCCGCATCGCATCGCTATAAATTCGCGCTCGGAGTTTAGGGGAGTTTTTCACATGAGACAGATGCCAACCAATCCCGCCACCATCGCGGTGCTGGAACAATTGCAGGAACAGATGCGCGACGTCTGCCACCCGCACCACTACGACGAATTCTACCGCGTGACGACCGAACGCGGCTTCACCAAAATCACCATTCCGAAGACGAAGACGGCGGCGTAATTACGACGGCGGCGAAATCAGCCCGCCTTCCGGCAGCGCAAACCGCGCGGGTGCGGCATGCACATCAAGGCTGGGGGTGATCCAGCCGATGCGGTCGAACGCGCCGCAGCGGGGGCAGAGCGCCTCCCATTCGTTTGCCGCATGCCCGCAGGCGTTGCAGACCCAGCGGGGGTCGGGTGCGGCTTCGGACGCCTGTTCCAGCCATTCGCGGGCGGCGGCTTCGTTGCCCGATTCCTCGCGCTCCAGCTTGGCCAGCATTTTGTAATCCATCGCCTTCAGCAGCAATTCGCGCGCCTCTTTCCACATGCGGGCCTGTATGGCAGCGGCGCCTAGTGCGCGGTTGCTGTCGCGGTGCTGCGGGTCAATATCGGTCAGTTGTTTCATCCAGTCGTAATATTCGCGGCCTGCGTCGTAAATCGACTTCGTCTTTTTCGGCGCGGGCATATAGGTCATCCACAATGCCGCGAGCGCCGGATGCGGGTTGACCGCCCATGCGTTCTGGATCGTTTTCATGGCCGACCGTTTCGTGCCTGCCTGATCATATAATTTCGCCAGCAGCAGGGCAGCGGGAATAAATCCGGCGTTCAGGTTCACGACGCTTTCGCAATACCGCGCCGCCGTCGGCCCGCCGGTTTCCATTGCCAGCGCCGTCCAGATCGCCTGACGGTGGCGGCTGCCTTCGTCGCGGGAATAGATGCCCAGTTTTTCCGCGCGCCGCAGCGTCTTTTCCGCCTTCACCCAGTCACGATTTCTGGTTTCAAGGTCGAACAGCGTGCGCAGCACCCAGACGCGCTTGGGCTGCAGCTGGTCGGCGCGCCTTGCCAGCGTCAGCGCCTCGCGGTAATCGCCCTCCGCCAGCGTTTCATTCAATAACCCGCGCACACCAAAAAATGCGGCGCTGTCGTCCTCCAGCAAATTCACGAATTCGCGGCGCGCCTTGGGCGCGTTACCGTTCAAAAGCGCGGTCTGTGCGGTCAGCAGGCGCGTCAGCGGCGTGCCGGGGATCATCTGCTCCGCCCGCTTGGCGGCTTTTTCCGCCGCCTGCGCGTCGCCGGCGGCAATCGCCACCAATCCTTCGGTCACGGCGCGGTAACCCTTTTCACGGTCGGCCGCGATCCGATACCGGCGGAAAGCCAGCGGCACGGTCACAAAGGCGCGCCAGACGCGATACAGCCCCGTCCATAGCAAAATGACGAGCGCCAGCGCGATGACCAAGACCGATGCGGAGGTTTCGATCAAATATCCGCGCCAGACGATTTCGACATGCCCCGGCGACTGCACCAGCCAGACGGCAAGTGCGGTAACGGCCGAAACCTTCAAAAGAAACCATATGGCACGGAGCATCGGTTATTCCTTATTCGCCGCCGAACATGCCGCCGCCGCTATCGCCGCCGCTGACACCCGGCGCAAAGCCGTTATTGCCAAGCGGGATCGCGCCGCTGCCGCCATATCCGCCAATACCGCCGATGCCCAGCGCATCGCCAAGGCCTTCCAGCCCCGGCACCATGCCCGTCACGTCGCTGGCGATGCCCTGCAAGCCTTCAAGGCTCATATTCGACGGATCCTGCAGGCGCGACAGGATCGTTTCCAGCAACTGCGCCGATGCGTCATCCGCCAGCACGTTGCCGGCGGCGTGTTCCATGAACGGCGCGGCAGTGGCGGCGGGTGCGCCCTCCAGCGACTGCAATTCCTGCATCGCGCCGCGCACATCGTTGTTGTTCAGCTTCAGCTGCGCGCGGGCGACCACGGCATCGACGCTCGATCCCTGCACATCGTCGATCTTGCGCACCTTGACCAGTTTCGACAGCCGCCGGATCGCTTCTTCCTGCACGCTGGCGTCCTGTCCCTGCAGCTTCGCCATCACGATGTCCGATGCCAGGCCCTTGAATTCCTGCTGCAGCTGCTGGCGGTTCAGCACGCCGCTTTTGGCATAGGGGGAAAGCCGTTTCAGCGATTCAACCATCGCCGGGTCTTCGCCCGCGAATTTCTGCATCAGCAGCAAATCCTGTTCAAACGACTGGTTGGTGTTGATGTTGTTGCGGAATTCATTCAGCCCCAGCAGTAATGCGGCAGCACCCAGATCTTTCGCGCTCACGCCGCCCATCAGCTTGTTCAGCGTGGGGTCGCCCGCGCGTGCCTTCGCGATCGCGGCGTTCAGCGAATCCCGGTCGGTCGGCGATCCGGCCAGCACGCTTTGCAGGTTGTTCATGGCGCGGCCGGTTTCCTTGCGCCCCGCATCCGTCTTGTTCATGCCGTTCAGGTTCGCCAGCATGTTCAGGAAGCCTGCGATATTGCGACCGACCTCGGTGTTGCCGGCAACGGCGGTCACGGTTTTCGCGGCGGTGGTCGCGGTCGTCGAAACGGCCTGCGCCGCGCCGCCCACGGCGGTCACGGCTTCTTCCACCTGCCCGATGCGGTCGTTCAGCCGCTGGCCGAATGAACGCTGTTCTTCCTGCGCGGCCTTTTGCTGGGCGATGCGTTCCTTTTGCAGCTGCAGGATGCGGCCGTTCAACTCGTCCATCTTCGCCTGCATCTGGGTGATTTCGTCTGATTTGCTTTTCCACATGAAAATCTCGGGCGCCAGCAGCAGGCCCGCGCCGTACAACGCGCAAATGGTGAACAGCGACCCCATCACCATCGACCGGTTCACGAAGCGCCATTTTTCGGCGCGCAGCCGCTGTTCCTGCCGTTCCTGGAACGCGCGGCGGTCCAGCATGGAACGGCGGTCGGGGCCTGAATAGGAATCGTTGCGGATATTGCCGTGGTTGTCGGGGCTGGTGTGGCGCTGGCGGCGATCCTCGCCGCGGCGGCGCTCGCGTTCGCGTTGCGCCTGCATGGCTTCCGACGGTTTTTGCGCGGGTTTTGACGTGCCGTTGTCGGTCATCGCGGTGTTTCCTTCCTTGTTCCACAGGCGGGCGGGGTCGATGCCGTTGTCGCGCGCCGCCTTGACCACGGCATCAATGCGCGCTTCGGGCACCGTGCCGCGTTCTTTCCAGCCCTGCACGGTCGATGGCGTGATATCCAGCTTGCCGGCCAGCGGGCGGATGCCGCCGAACGCCTCGATCACCGCATCCGCCGGCATGGCGGGCGTGCTGGTTGCGTCCTTGTCGCGCAGCAGGTCCATGACGGATTCCAGCTGCGGCGCGGCCGCGATGCGCATCACGCGCCAGGGCAGGGGTTTCGCCGCCTCCGCCACGCGGTCGGACAGGCAGACGGCTTCGATGCCGGTGGTGCTGCCCGCCAGCGCAGCATCCTGCTGCACCAGCCGCACGAAATTTTCCGCTGTGCGGGCGGACAGCAGCGTGACGGTCGTGATCTCGTTATTCTTCAGCGCCTGCACCGTTTCGGCGGGCAGCTTATCGACGAATTTGGCCTTATAGACCGGCACGCGTTCTACATACACGCCGATATCCTGCAGCGCCGTGCCGAAATCCTCCGCCGTATCCTCGCCGCAGACATGCAGCATGTTTTTCAGCTTCAGGCTGTCTTTTTCCGTCGCGACCAGTTCCTGCAGCGCGGCCGCATCGCCCTGCGCGGAATAGACGCGCTGGAACCCGGCGGCTTCGGCGGTATGGGCGGTCGCATCGCCGACCGCGAAAATGGGGATATAGCGTTCGGTGAAGTTACGGGCAAAAATATTCACGCCCTGCGCCGAGGTAAAGATGAAACCGTTATATTTGGCGATGTCGCCGATATGGTGGTCCAGTTCCACATATTCGGTCATCGGGGCGATCAGCGCGCCGAAACCCTCGCGCTTCAACCGGTCGGCAAAATCACCCGCCGCCGGCTGCGGACGCGTGACAAGAATGCGGCGTGTTCTGGTATCGGCCACGGCTCTAAATCCCCTTTAACTTATCCCCTTGTTATCATGACGATCATAGACCGCGATGGTCAACAATTCCTTGATAGAACGCGCCATTCCGGCATTCATTACGCGGGCAGGGGTCAATTCGTTGATTATACCCCAAAATTATGTTAAAAATAGTTATCCATTCAGTGCAAAAGGCGTAGCTGGTGAAAGACGATCTGGTCCGTGAAATTCATGGGGTTCTGGATGCCTATATCGAAAAGGCGAACTACGTCTATTGCCACAAACAAACCGTCTGCCATGTGCTGCTGTCCTGCGAAGGCAGCACGGAATTCCGCACCACTTATCCGCGCCCCCATTTCCACCAGCCGCCGGTCGATCTGGAGCGCGAACACGGGTTCAAAGGCATCGCCGGCAATTACAAACTGCCCGAAGGTTTGAAGGCATCCGAATTACAAGGTTACGGCGAAATCCTGCGCCACGCCGCGCAGGCGGGCGAATTGTCGGTCGATGAAATGAATGAAAAGTTCGACGAGGTGCTGCTGTCACTCGCCGCCCGTAATCCGCAGCTGGCAAAACTTGATCCGGGCGACGATTGGCTCGGCCGCTATAATATCGTGCTGGGCGTCGCCAGCGAATTCAACGTGAAGGATATCCAGTTCTTCCTCGACACCTTCCCCGATATCGCGCCCAAAGACGATCAGGGACATTACGCCAGATTGTGGGAAAATATCCGCGGCCTGCCGCTCATCTGGATGCCCGCGCCCGACACGCTCATCAGCATCGCCACGCAGATGCAGGGCAGGGTGATCGAACAGAAGCCGTTGCCGAAATGGAATGCGGGCTGAGCTTAATCCGAAATTTTAAACTTACGCCACCCCGCCGCAGGGCGGGGTCCGGCCACGCGGCGTCTGCCGCGTATGTGAGTCATTGCGCTGAGTCATGAGACGCGCGGACGCGCTTCCGGACCCCGCCCTGCGGCGGGGTGGCGAAATTGTTACGCCTTCCCCTGTTGCTTCAGGATATCGCGTCCCGCCGCTTCGCCCAGCGTTTTTGCTTCGCCGGGGTTGGTGACGTTCATCAGGTATGATACGCGGAACACGCGTTTGCCGTCTTCGGACGCGGCCAGCGCCTCGAATTTCGCGCGGCCCTGCGGGTCGGTTTCGTGCAGCAGTGCCGCCAGCGGGGTTTTGCACGATCCGTCCATCGTCGCCAGAAAAGCGCGCTCTGCCGTCACGCGCAATTCGGTTTTGTAGCAATGGATGGGCGCCAGCAACGCCTGTGTTTCGCGGTCGCTGCTCCGCACCTCGATGCCAACGGCGCCCTGCGCGACGGCGGGCAGCATTTCATCGGTCGATAAATAATGCTGGATCAGGCTTTCCTGACCCAACCGTTTCAATCCGGCGGCGGCCAGCAGCGTGGCATCCACCACGCCTTCCTCCAGCTTCTTCAGCCGCGTGCCCACATTGCCGCGGAACGTCACGACCTTTAAATCGGGGCGCTGCGCCAGCACCAATGCCTGACGGCGCAGGCTGGATGTGCCCACCACCGAACCCGGCGGCAGCGTGGCAATCGAATTTGCCTTCAGCGAAAAAAACGCGTCGCGTACATCTTCGCGCGGCAGCAGGCAGGGGATGCTCAAACCGTCCGGCAGTTGCGTCGGCATGTCCTTCATCGAATGCACGGCGCAGTCGATGCCGCCGTCCAGCAGGGCGTCTTCGATCTCTTTGGTGAACAGGCCCTTGCCGCCGACTTCGGATAACGGGCGGTCCTGTATGCGGTCGCCGCTGGTCACGATCTTGACGATCTCCACCGCGCCCTCCGCCTTCAAATGCGGGTGCTTCGCCTGCAAGGCGGCGATCAACAGATGGGTCTGGGCAAGGGCGAGGGGGCTGCCCCGCGTGCCGATTTTCAATGTGGCTTTCATAGGGGCAGTTATACGGCGGCGGGGGCTTCGAATCAAATTTTTGGGTGCAAAAGTAATAAAATTATACTCATCTAGAGCATATTATGGGAATGAAATTAAAATAATTCAGATAGCGCGGGATTCGCCGTATTTACAAGCATTTCAGGGTGATGCTATTCCACTATCGAAAATAGAAACATCTTCAGGAAAATCGCGACACAACCGAACTTGACGGTTTTGCCGCGCCCAAGGTATGTAGGACATATGCACCCCACTTTCTTTACGGGAACGATCTCAACCACCCTCACATGAGGCGGGGCGCATATTGCTGCGAATAAAAAACGAAAAACAATTTAAACAGGAGCACAGAAGACAATGATTTTAGAAACCGCACTTATCGCAGGCGCAGTCATCGCTGGTGGCGGCGCTGCTGTCGGCTGGCTTTCCAGCATGATCATGAATGTCCGCGAAAAGCAGGAAGTCCTGATCGAAAGCTTCGGCAAATATACGAAAACCGTGAACACCCCTGGCCTGCGCCTGAAAAAACCCTGGCCGTTTGAAACCGTCGCCGAACGCGTGCCGACCGCGCTGCAGGAATTCAAGGAAGACCTCGCCACCAAAACCAAAGACAACATCTTCGTGACCGTGCCGATCAAGATGCACCTCGAAGTTCAGGATTCGAAAAAATACCACTATGAATCGAACGACCCGCTGAAACAGGTGATGAGCCGCGTGGCCGCAACTGTGAAGCAGCTGACATCTAACATGGACTTCGCGGAACTCTATCAGGCGCGCCAGACGATTTCGGATCAGGTGCGCGATAACGTGGGCAAGGAAATCGAAACCCTCTACGGCATGCGTCTCGTCGACGTGATCGTCGATGAACCGCACGCGCCGCAGGACCTGCAGAACAAGTACAACAACGTCAAGGGCTCCGAAATGGAACGCCAGACGATGCTGAACATGGCTGAAGCCGAAAAGAAACGCATGATCCTTGAAGCCGAAGGCCGCAAGGAAGCGCAGAAACTGGACGGCGAAGGTATCGCGGCCCAGCGTTCCGCGATCTTCGAAAACTACGCGCAGCAGTTCAATAAACTGGCGAAGGAAGGGCTGTCGGAAGAAATGGCGCACCAGATCATCACGCTCGCCATGCAGAACGACACCATCCGCGACGCGGCGAAAAATGGCAACATCATCATCACCAGCGGCAACGCGAGCGATGTGCTGAGCCAGATGCAGGCACTCGGCAAATCGCTGACCAAGCCCGCGAACGGCAACTCGGCCGACGGCATCGCAAGCCCCGCCGCGCATAAACCGCCGAAACAAGGCTAATCAACAACCCCTACAACCGGAAACGGCCTGCGGAATCAACCCCGCAGGCCGCTTTCGCCTCGAAACAAAAAAGGAAAAAGACACAATGGCATTTATCTTCACCGTCCGCGAAAAAGAAGCGGTCATCATGCAAAGCTTCGGCAAATACACGCAGACCATCACCACCCCCGGCATCACGGTCGTGCCGCCCTGGCACAATATCGCGGCGCGCGTCGACCTATCCATCAAACAGGGCGAAGAAACGCTTTCCACGAAAACCAAGGACGATATTTTCGTCTCCATCCCGATCAAGATGCATTTGCAGGTGACGGATGCGAAGCGTTACCATTACGACAGCAACAAGCCCGACGAACAGGTCAAGGCACGCGTGGCCGCGACCGTGAAGCAGCTCGTCTCCGGCATGGAATTCATCGAACTGTACCAGACCCGCGAACAAATCTCCGAACTCGCGCGCCAGAAGGTCGGCAAGGAAATCGAAGACCTGTATGGCATGCGTCTGGTCGATGTGATCGTCGACGAACCCCATGCGGATGCGCAGGCGAAGGCGTCATTCTCCTCCGTCAAAGAAGCGGAGCGCAATAAGCTCGCCGCTCAGAACGATTCCGAAGCGATCAAGATGCGCATCATCGCCGAAGCCGAAGCGCGCAAAGAGGCGCTCCGCCTGCACGGCGAAGGCATCGCGGCGCAGCGCAACGCGATCTTTGAAAACTACGCCGAACAGTTCAACAAGCTGGCGCAAAAGGGCATGTCGCCCGAAATGGCGCACGAGGTCATCACCCTTGCGATGGCGCTCGACACCACGCGCGACGCGGCCGAAAAGGGCAACCTGATCGTGACAACGACGAATGCGAACGAACTGCTGGGCCAGATGCAGACGCTCGGCAAGACGCTGACCAAGCCGGCCGCACCCCAGAACGACAACCTGGCCGCGCCCGCCGCGCACAAGCCCCCGAAACAGGGCTAAGCGCAGGGTCAAAACCCTTAACAAACGGCCCCGTTGCAAAACGGGGCCGTTTTGCTTTTTGGCGCGGGGCTATGCTATAACCATAGCCATGAAAGTACTGGGCATCGAAACCAGCTGCGACGAAACCGCCGTCGCCGTTGTCACATCGGAAAAGCAGATTCTGGCGAACCTTGTGTTGAGCCAGATGGAACATGTGCAATTCGGCGGCGTGGTGCCTGAAATCGCCGCGCGCGCGCATCTGACGCATATCGATACGCTGGTGGCGCAGGCTTTGGCGCAATCGAAACTGACGTTCAAAGATCTAGACGGCATCGCCGTCACCGCCGGCCCCGGCCTGATCGGCGGCGTGCTGGTGGGCGTGATGACGGCGAAAGCAATATCGGCCGTGCATGGCACGCCATTGATCGGCGTTAATCACCTTGAAGGCCATGCGCTGACCGTGCGGCTGACCGATGACGTAAAATTCCCCTACCTGCTGCTGCTGGTTTCCGGCGGGCATTGCCAGTTATTGATTGTCGAAGGTGTCGGCAAATATAAACGCATCGGCACCACCATCGACGATGCGGCGGGCGAGGCGTTTGATAAAACGTCGAAACTGCTGGGGCTCGGTTATCCCGGCGGGCCTGCGGTGGAACGCATGGCGGCATCCTGCGGCACGCCCGACCGCGCGCGCAAAAAATTTCCGCTGCCGAAACCGATGGTGGGCAAGCCCGGCTGCGATTTTTCCTTCTCCGGCCTGAAAACCGCCGTGCGCCGCATGGCCGATGCCCTGCCCGAAGAAATCCCGCAGGAAGATTTAGTGGATATCTGCTTTGCGTTTCAGGATGTGGTGGCCGATGTGCTGTCCGACCGCGTGAAAAACGCGATTGCTATTTACAAAAACCGCTGCCCCAATGCCCATGCGCTGGTTGTGGCGGGCGGCGTTGCGGCGAACAAGGCGCTGCGCGGCGTACTGGAAAAAATCTCATCGGATGCCGGTTTGCGTTTTATCGCGCCGCCGCTGAAACTCTGCACCGATAACGCCGCCATGATCGCCTGGGCGGGCATGGAACGGCTGCAACTGGGGCAGACCGATGCACCCGATTTCAAGGTCCATGCGCGCTGGCCGCTCGACCCCGATGCGCCGGTCGCCCAAATCAAATCGCAAAGGATATAAAATGTCCGGAATCCAAAATATCGCCGTCATCGGCGGCGGTTCATGGGGCACGGCGCTGGCGCAGATTTTTGCACAAGCCGGGCGCGATGTTATTTTGTTTGCCCGCGATGCGGGGCTGGCCGAAAAAATCAACACCACCCACGAAAACCCGACCTATCTTGCGGGCGCGAAACTGGATGCGCGGCTGAAGGCGACGGCGGATCTTGCCGCTGCGGTAAAAACCGCACAGCTGGTGATGCTCGTCACGCCTACGCAATATTTGCGCGACACGATGAAGAAACTTGCGCCCCTGCTGCCCGCCGCCGTGCCGGTGCTGAACGCGTCCAAGGGCATCGAAATGACGACGGGCTATTTGTTGTCCGAAGTCGCGGCGGAAATCCTGCCGGGCCATCCCTATGCCGCTTTCTCCGGCCCCACCTTTGCAACCGAAGCGGTGCGCGGGCTGCCCACCGCCATCACGCTCGCCACTACGGCTGATGCGAAAATCGCGCAGACATGGGCAACAGCCCTGCGCGGGCGCGCCTTCCGTCCTTATCTGTCCGACGATGTGATCGGCGTTGAAATCGCGGGCGCGCTCAAAAACGTCATCGCAATCGCCTGCGGTATCGTCGAGGGGCGCGGGCTTGGCCAGAACGCAAAAGCCGCCGTGATGACGCGCGGCATCGCTGAAATCCGCCGCCTTGGCGTGAAGCGCGGCGCGAAACCGGAAACATTCCTCGGCCTGGCGGGGCTTGGCGACCTCACGCTCACTTGTTCATCGATGACGTCCCGCAACTATTCGCTGGGGTTTGAACTGGGGCAGGGCAAGCCGCTGAAGCAAATTTTGGCCGAGCGCAAATCGGTGTCGGAAGGCGTCACAACATCATGGGCGGTCGCCGATTACGCGGCGGCGCATGATGTCGATATGCCGATATGTCTCGCGGTCAAGGAAATCCTGCATAACGGCGCGAATGTGGATGATATCGTGATGGGCCTGCTGTCACGCGACCTGAAAAACGAAAACCATTAAGGCTTCGGCGGTATCAGACCCGGCGGCGCTTTTTCCGGATGCATCCTTGCGAACCATTCGGGGCGCTCCCGCATCATGTCGCGGCGGTTGCTTTCGGCCTGCGCGCGGCGGGCGGAAATTTCAGGGTGGTCCAGCACGGCCTGCAGCAGCTTGCCGCCGCGTCCCGCCAGCTGATCGACCATTTCCATGACGATGATATTGGGTGCCGCCTGCGGGCGTATCGCCAGCAGCATGTCGATCAATTCATTCTCCGGCTTTTCGGGATGCAGCAGCGCCATTGCGCCCAGCGCCATCGCGGTCGACCGCGCCTTGCCGGCATGGCAATGGATAATCACGGGGCCGGTCGCGGCATGTTCCATGATGAATTCCAAACCCTCTTTCACCTGTTTCAGGTCGGGGCCGTCCTTCACGGGCTGTTCAGAATCCCAGAACACCAGAATTTTTTGGGCGATCTCGGCATGGCCGTGGGCGGCCAGGCGCGGGGCGGAGCCGTTCTTGTCCAGCGACGCGCCCGGATGTTCGATCGACAGCACGGCGGAAACGGGCGTGCCCGCCGCGTCCTGCGCGGCGACGGTTTTCAGCACTTCATTGGCGCGGCAAATGATGATGTCGGTCATGGGAATTTTATACTCCGAATCCCGTTATTATGCAAACGGCCAATAAAGCGGGTTTTTCATGCGCGAATCCAATGCTAAAACCAAAGAAAAATGGAGGGCGCTATGGCCTACTGGCTGATGAAATCCGAACCCGATGCCTATAGCTGGCAGCAATTCGTGAAGGATAAAAAATCCGGCTGGACCGGCGTGCGCAATTATCAGGCCGCCAATAACATGAAGGCGATGAAGACCGGCGACACCTGCTTTTTCTATCACTCGAATGAAGGCAAGGAAATCGTCGGCACGATGACGGTGACAAAACTTTACCACCCCGACCCGACGGACGAGACGCAAAAATTCGGCATGGTCGAGGTTACCGCCGGCGCGCCGCTGAAAAATTTCGTGACGCTCGCCGATATCAAGGCGCATCCGGTGTTGAAAAACATGGCGCTGGTGAAACAATCGCGCCTGTCGGTGTCGCCCGTCACGGCGGAAGAAGCGAAAATCATCAAGAAACTGGGCGGCGTCGCGTGACTAACGGATTCAAATACGACACGAATTGGTGCGTTATCACGGGCGCGCCGTCATCGGGCAAGACATCTGTCATCGATGAACTGGCAAAACGCGGCTATCCCATCCAGACCGAAGTCGCCCGCGAATTGATCGAAGAATGTTTGCGCCACGGCATGACGCTCGCCGAAATTCGTGGCGCAGAATATGTGCAGGAACTGCAGCGCAAGATTTTACGTTTCAAGCTGGCGCGCGAATCCGCGCTTGATGAAAAGAAGATGGTTTTCGCCGACCGCGGCACGCCCGACAGCATCGTCTATTTCAAGCTGGCGGGCATCGACGCGAAACAGGCGATCGAGGCGTCGCATCTTTATCATTACCGCGCCGTGTTCATGCTCGACCGTTTGCCGCTGGTGAAGGACGGGGTCAGGTCGGAAAACGATGCGCAGGCTGAAAAAATCGGCGACCAGATAGAATCGGCCTATCGCGCGCTGGGTTATGAATTGATCGCCGTGCCGGTGCTGCCGGTGCATGATCGCGTCGATTTCATCCTGCAAAAACTCGGGCTGCCGAAGCAGAAGGAATAAAATTATTCCCTTATGGCATATTGCGCCGCAGCAACCCGCATAACGCAATAGACGCGCGGAAAAACGCTGGTATTCTTGTGTTTCTGAAATTTCCCGGGCGCTTTGCGCCTGCCGTGTGACGCCGATTTTAAAGGAGCATTTCCATGACCGAGCATAAGTGCCATCCCGCGCATCCCGAATATTATCCCGTGACCGAAGCGGTCGCCAAGCGCGCGAAAATCACCGCCGCGAAATACGAACAGATGTATAAGGAATCCGTGACCGACCCCGCAAAATTCTGGGGCGAACACGGCAAGCGCCTTGATTGGTTCACGCCCTATACACAGGTGAAAGATGTCGATTTCGCCGATAACGCGCGCATCCGCTGGTATTACGACGGCACGCTGAACGTGGCGCATAACTGCATCGACCGCCATTTGCCCAAGCGCGCCAACCAGGTCGCGCTGATCCGCGAAGGCGACGACGCGAATGACAGCAGCACCATCACCTATGCGCAGCTGAAAGACGAAGTCTCGAAACTCGCGAACGCATTGAAAGCGCGCGGCGTGAAAAAAGGCGACCGCGTCACGATCTATATGCCGATGATCCCCGAAGCGACCTATGCCATGCTCGCCTGCGCGCGCATCGGCGCGGTGCATTCGGTGGTGTTCGGCGGTTTCTCGCCGTCCTCCCTGCGCGACCGCATTCTGGACTGTGAATCCAACGTCATCATCACCGCCGATGAAGGCCTGCGCGGCGGTAAGAAAGTGCCGTTGAAGGCAAATACCGACGAAGCGCTGAAAGAATGCCCGAACGTCAATACCGTCATCGTCTATAAACGCACCGGCGGCAATGTGGCGTGGAACGACAAACGCGATGTCTGGTATCACGATATCGTCGGCAAGCAATCGGCCGACTGCCCCTGCGAGCCGATGAACGCCGAAGACCCGCTGTTCATCCTCTACACCTCCGGCTCAACCGGCAAGCCCAAGGGCGTGCTGCATACCACGGGCGGCTATCTTGTCTTCGCGTCGATGACGCATGAATATGTGTTCGATTATCACGATGGCGATGTGTACTGGTGCACGGCGGATGTGGGCTGGGTCACGGGCCACAGCTATATCGTTTATGGCCCGCTCGCCAACGGCGCAACCACGCTGGTATTCGAAGGCGTGCCGAACTATCCAGACTGGGGCCGTTTGTGGCAGGTCGTCGATAAACACAAGGTGAATATTTTCTACACCGCCCCCACCGCCATCCGGTCGCTGATTAAAGAAGGCGACGAATGGGTGAAAAAATCCAGCCGCGCCAGCTTGCGCACGCTCGGTTCTGTCGGCGAGCCGATCAACGAAGAAGCATGGCTCTGGTACTGGGAAACGGTCGGTGAAAAACGCTGCCCCGTGGTGGATACCTGGTGGCAGACGGAAACCGGCGGTATCCTGATTACTGCGCTGCCGGGCGCGCATGAACTGAAACCCGCGCATGCGTCGCTGCCTTTCTTCGGCGTGCAGCCCGCGCTGGTCGATGCGAATGGCGCGGTGCTGGAGGGTGAAACCGAAGGCAACCTTGTGCTGACCGACAGCTGGCCGGGGCAGATGCGCACGGTGTACAAAGATCACGCGCGTTTCGTGCAAACCTACTTCTCCGCCTATCCCGGCCGCTATTTCACGGGCGACGGCGCGAAGCGTGACGCGCGCGGCTATTATCGCATCACGGGACGCGTCGATGACGTCATCAACGTGTCCGGCCACCGCCTGGGCACCGCCGAAATCGAAGACGCGCTCAATTCCCACCCGAAAATCGCCGAGAGCGCGGTCGTCGGTTTCCCGCACGACATCAAGGGGCAGGGCATTTATGCCTATGTGATTTTGATGGGCGGCGAACAGGTCAGCGAAGACCTGCGCAAGGATATCGTCGCGCATGTGCGCAAAGTGATCGGCCCGATTGCGACGCCGGATGTGCTGTTGTTCGCGCCCGGTTTGCCCAAGACGCGTTCCGGCAAAATCATGCGCCGCATTTTGCGCAAGGTCGCGGAAAACGCGTTTGACCAGCTGGGCGATACCTCGACCCTTGCCGATCCCAGCGTTGTGGATACGATCATCACCAATCACAAACAGCTGCCGAAAAAAGCGGCGTAAGGCCTTCAGCAATTGTCCCTGTTTTCCCAGCAGGGACAATTGCTTACGCGGAAATAATTGCGTTTAACGCATTTTTATGTTACGGTTTAAAATGACAGGTTATTGAACATGGTGAATAAAAAGGTACTAAATACCCAATAGGATCAATTGGGTAATAACTATTTGGGGCACTATAATACCGGAATCCTTTTGACAGAATCAAAAGCGCCCTTTATGCTCAAATTATGTATAACTAGCAGAAGGATTTCGATGCTCGACCGTCTCCGCCGCTTTTTCGACAGCCCTTATTCAGCGCCCGTGACCGAACCGCTTAAAAACGTCCTGCGTATTGCCGCGATACCGCTGCGCGGTTTTGGCAGGGCGCTCGCCGATTCATGGGAAGGCGAATATACCGGCTGGCCGAAACGGTTCCTGGATGAAGTCTGCCGTGACGAAAACGGGCCGGCGGGTCTTATCGCGGTTGGCGGCGGCATGGTGGGCGGCGTGGCCGGTTTCGTTGGCGTTACGGCCGTGACCGTCTCGGGCACCGGCGTTGCGGGCAGCCTGCTGCTGGCATCGGCGGGCGCAGGCATCGGCGTGGTCGCCGGCCCGTTTGTCATGGCCGCTGCTGTCGGGGCGGTTGCGATCACGGTCGGCTGTGCGCTGGGCATCGTGCCGGGCGTTATCATGGGCACGGCAAAAATGCTGAAACACGCTTTCTCGAAAAAACCGGACGCGCATGAACCGGCTACGCCCGCGAATGACGACAGCGAACTGGCGGATGTGCTGCCCGCACGCGTCATCCTGCGCAACCCGAAAACGGCGGCCGAGATGATGCAGTCGTTCTCCACGCTCCAGGGCGAAGAACGCAGGGCGTTTGAAGCGGCCATGATGGATCATTTGCGCCCGGCATTCGAAGCGGCTGCGGCGGTTGTGCTGCCCAAAGACGACAGCCCCGCCTTTGCCAACAAGGGCGCGGCCTTCGGCAAGATCGGCAAGCTGGCGGTATGATTACTTGATCGTGCCCAGCCGCTCGCGCGGCGGCAGGAAAATGGCGAAACCCAGCGCTGTCACGGCGCACAAAACGGTGAAGACCAACGCGGACAGCGCGACCGCCTGCATGCGGATATCGGCCAGCCCCGCAATCTGTTCTATATCCCGCATCACATGCGCGGCCTTGCCCTGCATATCCGCGTCGCTGGCGGGGTTGGCGTAAACGGCCAGCGTCAGCATGATATTGCGCCCCATCACGTAAACGCCCAGCAGCATGTTGAAATACTGCTCGATCCAGCCGCCCATTTTCTCCCCGCGCGCGCTGCGGATGATGCAGTACATGGCGGCGAAGACTTCCGCGCCAAGACCCATGAAATTGCACAGCACCTCGTGCCGGTAATTGAAGGCGAGGATCAGGTGCAGTCCCGCCAAAATAGATACCACCGCCGCAAACCACCAGACGCGGCGCGCCATGCCCCAGCAAAACGCGGCGGCGGCGACGGCGTAAAAACCGAACAGCAGCCAGATATTGCGGTCGAACGGATAAATCACGCCGCCGCCATGCCGGAAATCAAGCGCGGGCAGCGTCGGGTACCCGAAACTCCAGCGCAGCGCCACATGCCCCAGTTCATGCAGCAGCACCGCGATGTAATCAAGGCAGGTGGCGGGGATGCGCAAAATACCGGCAAAGATGGCGGGCGGCAGCAGCAGAAGCGCGGATAAAGCAAGACAGGTCAGGATCAGGCGCATGGCTTTGCCCTGCGCCGTGCGATCAATACCAGCGTGGCGGTGATGGCAACAGCGAACACGGCCAGCATGATCCACGCCGCCCCCTCCATCGGCAGCCCCAGTTCGCGCGCGAATTTGTCGAGGTCGGCCGATCCCGGCGTTCCTTTCTGCATCCCGTATGTCATCCGCCGCGCATTCACGAAAATCAGCGCCAGCGGCAGCAGGATGACGCGCCCCATCAGGTGCAGGCCGAAAATCATGGTGATATACCGCTCCGCCTTCGGCAGCGGGTCTTCAACGCGCGTCGCGCGCGCGAAACACCAGCAGCAAACCGCAATCTCCATCCCGTGGCCCGCGAAGATCGCCAGCGGGTAATCGTAACCTGTTGCCAGCAGCGCGATATGCAGGGATGCAAAAACCGCCAGCGCCGCAAGCCCGCGCCACATTTTCTTGTACGCCAGCAGCCCCGCGCCCGCCGCCATCAGCGCGTAAACGAAGGCCAGCACCGCATGGCTGCGCCCGATGCTGTATGTCACGCCGCCGCCATGCACGGCATCCATCAGCGGCAGTGCCGGCGACCCGAACAGCCAGTATGCCAGCGCATGGCCGGGTTCGTGAATGGTGACGGTCATGTAATGGAAACATTCCGACAGCGGGAACAACAACAGGTACAGGGGCAGCGGCAACAGCCCCTTGTGGATATGCGTCAACGGAAAACCCGGCAGGTTGAAATCGATCACATACGGCGTTTCGATATGCCCCGTGAACTGCACAAAGGCGAAAGACACAAGGCTGAATGCGGCGATCAAAAAACTGGCGATATAAAAACGCATGCCTTCAGGATTGATGATTGGCCGGCGTTTGTAAAGCGTCAGAAGGAACGCTGGGCAAGGCGCTGCAGGGCGCGCGACTGTTCATATCGCTGGCGCGCGATATTGGTGTCGTTTTGCGCCCGCATTTCGTTAATGCGGCGGTTTTGCGCGTTAAACTGCGCGGTCAGGGGGTTCAGCACGTCGTTGATCGCCTGCGCATTCGCACCCGCCGCATCGTTGTTCTGGCGGCGGGGGTAGGCGTAGGTCAGGGTTTGCAGGGTTATGGCCGGATCGTGGAGTGATGTCGGCGCTTTCACGTTGAAACTGGTGCCGCCAAAATGGCGCAGATAGACCTCGAATTCATGCGCGCTTGGCGCGCTATTGCGCTCCCGCGTCAGGCGCAGCAGGTTTTCGCGGATTTGCAAATAATCGCGCCCGCCATTTGCATCATCGGCGCGCTCGATGCGCTGTGCAAAACTCTCCAGCCGCGTCGTGACCATGGCAAGGTGCTTTTCGTTGTAGCCTTGCAAAAACCCGAAAGAATTCTCCAGCCCCAGCACGCGGTATTCGGCGGGGGTCAGCCCGTTGGCGGTATTGAATTCGTTGCGCAGCAGCGTCACCATCTGCCGCTCTGCCTGCGCGGTGCCGAATTGCACGTCGTTCATGCCCAAATGCTCGTGTCGGTCGGCGGTGAAATAGGCGGAAAAGGCGCGCGCATCGGCCTCCAGGAAACGGCGCAGGGTGAAGCGCTGTTCGGGCGTCAGCTGCCGCGCCTCCATCCCCGCATAATGCAGTTCATGCTGCTGCCAGCTGTGGCGGATTTCATGGGCAAGATATATCACCTGCTCCTCGCGGCTTAAATTCGGGCGCACGATGATGCGGTTCTGGTCGGGCTGGAACGCGGCATAGCTCGTCGGCTGGTTCGGCTCGTATAAAATCGCAATGCCCTTGGCCTGCACGTAGTCCAGCAATTGGCGGCCCAGCGGCGTGCGGCCGAAATCGGCCTTCAACTCGGCGATGGCCTGCACCTGTTCGGTCGCGGCGGCGGGCGCGGGCGGGGGTGCCGGCTGGTCCGACCGCACAGGGCCGTTCAGCGCGGTCAATGCCAGCACCAGCAGGATCGCATGACGCGACACGCGGCTGAAAAAGCCACGCGGCTTTTTCAGCTTCGCCTGTTGCGCCAGCACATGGCGCATCGCCTCCGCTTTTGCATCGGGCGCGGGGGTATTCGGCTGATATGGCGCGTTTGTCGTCATTCCATCCCTTCAAGATCAGAGGGTTATATTATATGGAAAATAATGGAAAGAAGCAATGGTAAACGACGGCCGTTAACGCGCTGTGAAATAACGGTTATTTCAGCCCCAGGGCCGGTTCGGCGTTTGCGGCGGGCGGCCGCCTTCCCACGGAGAATCAGGTGCGCGGCGCAGCGACACCGTCAATTGCGGCACGGGTGCGCCGGTCGTGCGCGATATGGCGGCAATCCTGTCTTCGATCCTCGGATGGGTTGCGAACAATCCCATGAAGGCATGGCTGTTTTCGATGCACATCTGCTGCACATCGTCGGGCATGCCCTGAACTTTGTCCTGCCCGGAAATGCGCATCAGCGCGCGCATCATGGCTTCGGGGTTTTTGGTCAGCTCCACCGCGCCCGCATCGGCCAGATATTCGCGCCGGCGCGACAGCGCAAAGCGGATGGCGATGGCAAATACGTAACCGACGGCAAGGATGGCAAGGCCGATCAGCATCACGCCCATCGTGCCGCCGCTGTCGCGGTTGTTGCTGCGCCGCGCGTAATAATTCGGGCGGCTGCCATACATCATGCTGCGGAAAACCATTTCACACAGAAAGCTGATCATACCGACGAAAATCACTGAAATGATCAGCAAACGCACGTCGCGGTTGGTGATATGCGTCAGTTCGTGGCCGATCACGGCCTCCAGCTCGTCGTCCTGCAAACGCTCGATAATGCCGCGCGTGAGGACGATTTTATAACTCTTGTCGTCGATGCCGGTCGCAAAGGCGTTGAGCGCGGGGCTGTCGATGATCTCGAATTGCGGCATGGGGATCCCGCGCGAGATGCAGAGGTTTTCCAGCATGTTGTAAATTTTCGGCATTTCGGCGCGCGTGATCGGCACCGAACCGGTCGCCGCGCGCATCATGCTGCCGTGGAAAAAATACGCGATCACGAACCACGCACCCGCCGCCAGCACCGCCCAATGCCCGTATTGTGCGATGCCGGAAACGGCCGCGTTCCATGCGCGCGCCGTATCGACGCTGCCCGGCTGCCCGCCCGAAAACGCGCCCAGCGCGCCAAAGAACGCCGCCATCATCAGCAGCAGCAAAACGGGAAAACCCATCAGCAGCAACACCGATTTCAGCTGGTTGCTCCAGACATGTCCGGCAAAGCCTTCGGTCGCCAGCATTTTGGTTTTTCCTTCCGAGTCCGTCGTTTCTGCGTCATTTTAGAGTTATGCCGCGCGGTTGCCAAGGCAAGCGGCTGCCCTGCAAAACCATGATATAGCTGCATTTTTGCATTTATTTCACGGTTTATATTGATTTGTGCGCTGCAATATTCCATATTTTAATTCCCGTTGGGCATGATGATCGCCGCAACGCAAAGGCTCCCGCGCTTTTTGATAAAAGACTTCCACCTTTTCGCGGGAGGCCTGACCAGACACACGACTTTCTCAAAAAAGCCGCGCTCGATGGACAGGCGAACTATTTGCGTTTTCCGGCGGCCGCTGCCCGGCCAAACCCAAGACCCCGTTTCAAAGGGGCTTATGAAGAGGAAACTGAAAATGATTAGAAACAAACTGACCGAAGACCATGGCATTTTCGCAGCCGCGCTGCCCGATATGCGCGCGCATTTCGAAACCGCCGCAAAATCCCCCAGCGACTATGCGTTCCTGCACCGCGCGATTGCCGAAGACCTGCGCGCCGCAGAAGTGCATGTGGAACTGAACGGCGTCGAAGCCAGCGCCCGCGTGATCGATAACGCGCGCCTCAGCATCATCGCTATCGCCGAACAGCCGGAATTCTACGGCGTTATCGCGGGCGATATCGACCATGCCGCGAAAATCACCAAAGCCTACGCCCAGAAACAAAAACTGGGCATGTAACCGCCGCGCGTTTCGCGCAGCTTGGTTACACCGCCAAATGGAACGACCTGTCAGGGATCAGTTGCCGAAGCTTACTTTCGGTGCGTCCTTGACGGCCGCTTTCTCCGCCTCGCTCAATTCAAAAAACACTTCGTCTTTGAACCCCGTCATACGCGCAATGATGACGGCGGGAAACTGCTGGATCGCCGTGTTGTATTCGCTGGTCGCGTTGTTGAAGAAACGGCGCGCCGCCGCGATCTTGTTCTCGATGTCCGACAATTCCGATTGCAGCTGGCGGAAATTCGCATCCGCCTTCAACTGCGGATAATTCTCGGCGACCGCCATCAGCTTCATGACCGCCGCGCCCAGCGCCGCTTCGGCGGGCGCGCGTTCAGCGATCGATCCGCCCTGCATGGCGGTTGCGCGGGCTTGCGTCACGGTTTCCAGCACGCCTTTTTCATGCGCGGCATAGCCCTTCACCGTTTCGACCAAATTCGGCACCAGGTCGACGCGCAGCTTCAGCTGCACATCGATGTCCGAAAACGCGTTCTTGCGCCGCTGCGAAAGCGCCACGATGCGGTTGTAAAGTGAAATGAAAAGAATGGCGACCGCGGCGATAACCGCCAGCAAAACCCATGAAGCATCCATGACAAACCTCTCTTGTTAAGCGTCTAACGCCTAACATGGGTCAAAAGCGGGATATCCGCAAGTGTTGTTACATCTTGGGCGGTGCCGGAACGCGCGTCATGCCCTTGGGCGGGGCGAGGCCGTTCGGGATATGCAGGAACTGTTTCAGTTTCTCCGCCGCTTTTTCGTTCTGTTCCCACAGCGTCATGTAATCGGCGGGGGTCCAGCAGTGCTTGTCCTTCACATCTTGCTTCGCGCCGGCATCGATCAGCAGCTCGATGATGTCCTTGCGCGACAGCATGCCGCCGGACACGGCCGCAGAATGGAGCGGCGTCCAGCCCTTGCCGTTGTTTTCGGCGTTCACGTTCGCGCCGGCCTTGATCAGAAGCTCGGTGATTTCGGTTTCGCCCCAATAGGCCGCCTGGTGCAGCGGGGTCAGGCCGTGATCGTCGGCGATGTCGGGATCGGCACCGTCGCGTAAGAGTTTTTTCACTTCCTTGATATTGCCGCTGCGCACCGCGCGATACAGTTTCGTTTCGCCGGCGCCGTTGCGCTTGTCGATGCCGTTGCCGGAAATCGAATTGAAAAATTTATTCAGACCCAACATGAAACCCTGTTCTCCCCATTCAAAGAATAGCGCAAGCAGCAGTTCACGGCAAATGTCCGCGCAATAAGAGAATAGAAAGCACCCGATTAAATTTTCGTTAATGGCGCAGCGCAGCATGAATGCGCAACAAAGATTGAAGATTCCGAAAATGATCTTTAGTCGATAAACAATCCTGTGCGCGGCTGGCGCAGGGGCGGCGGCGCGGGGCCGCGTTTGCCGGTGTCTTCGATGCGCGGATAGTTTTTGCGGTTGCCAAGGTTGTCCCTTGCGAAGTCGCGCACCGCGCCGTTTTTCGACTGCAGCACTTTATCCTGTAAAGATTTCGGCGCGTCGGCCAGCCTGAATCCGTCGGCGGCCAGCTTTCTGGCAAACTCCACGCGGTCATGCGCCAGCGCCCAGCCCATGGCGCTGCCGCCCGCCGCCGCGTCGAAAGAAATCTGCCCGCGCAGGAAACGCGGACGCTGCGCCTCGGCATAGATCGCCAGTATTTCGGTGATATTGCCGCTTTGCGCCACGCGCGCGAAGGCGTCCTTCAGCGCGGCGGGTTTTCCGCCCGCCAGTTCGTCGCGCCGCTTTTGCATGGCGCTCAGGCTGATCAGCGGCATGAACAGGCCGTCATCGGGCGTCTTGCGCGGGAAGTAGGTACTGCTATTGGCCTTCGCCATCGCGCCGCGCACCGCTTCCAGGTAGCGCGTAATCGCGGGCTGCGTTTTTTCCACCTCGCTCCACAGCGCCATTTCCTCGATCACGCCGACGGCGCGCTTGCGCCATGCAAGGTCGATGGCGGAAATTTTTTCGCCCGTGGCGGTTTTCTGGGCGTAAAGCGGATCCGCCTCCCACAGCATCAGGTGGTGCGCGGCGTCGCGCTGGCCGGTTGCCGCCGCTTCCCACAGCGCGCGGTTCAGCGTGCGCTGGCCGAAAAATTCCGCGCCCTGCAAAAACACCATCGCGGCCGTATTGCCGGCGCCGGCCGCGCGCGCGAACACGTCGTCCCAGTTATATTTCACGCCTGTCTGCGATATGCGGTGATAGGCATCGGCGATCTGGCGCGCGTCCATTTCGGCCATTTTGGCGTTCAGCTGCGCGCGCACATCGATCGACGCGTTTTTCTGCAGCGACAGGCCGATGCCGGTCAGGGCGGTGAACAGCGCATCTTGCAGCGGCTCGGGCTTTTTATCGCCTTCGGGCTCGTCTGCGTCGGCTTCGGTTTCGGGCGGCGGGTCCTGTTCTTTTTCATCGACCGGGGGCGGGGGGCGCAGCAGCGGGTGTTCCGGCGCGCGCGATTTCAGGTAGCGTTTGAAATCCCTGTTTTGCAAAAACAGCTCCTGCGTTTCCGCGTCGCCAAGGTCAAACGCGATCATGCCCTGCTTGGTTTCAAGGTCGAAGGGCGCGTGATGCTTCAGTAAAAGCGGTATGACATGCCGCTGGTTCAGGTGCGCGGCGAAGTGCAGCGCGGTCCAGCCTTCATTGTCCGCGCGCGCAAGGTTGACGAGCGGATGCGCCGCCAGTATCTCCAGCGTCGCCGCCTGCCCGCGCGCCGCCGCCGCCATCGCGGGCGACAGCCCGTGCGCGTTCGTAAAATCGGGCAGCGTATCGTGCTTCGACAGCAGCAGGTTCAGGTTCGCGGCATCGCCCTCCGCCGCCGCGCGCATGATCGCGCCGGCAAAGCTGTTGTCCTGCAGGCCGTTCAGCAGCGATGTGCTCGACAGCGATGCGGGGTTGAAGGCGGGCGCCGGATCGTTGCGCGGCACCGGCGCGGGTTTCGGCGTATTCATCAGCGCATTCACTATGCCGCTCGCGCCCGTCATCGCCGCCAGCGACATCGGCGTGGGCGTACTCATCGAAGGCATGCCTGCCGTGACACCCATCGATGCTGCCGATGTGTTGAATGCGTCACGCAACGATGAAGCGGGGCGGGGTGGATGCACAGTAGGCCTGACTTTGGTAATTCGCATGGTCAGGCAAGATAGCTAATAATACGGAAAACGTCAATTTCAAAGGATAAGTTGCTGATATGTAATGATACTAAGGCTTTGCTGGGCACTTGGCTGAGGGTTTTTGCGCTCCCCATGCGCAGTATTGTCCGGTCAAGTGTTGTTAAAGCGGACGGTCAGGTTCATGGCGCCATTCCGCCGGCCTTGCGCGTGAAGCGTGCGGGCTGGGGGGCGGATGATCCGCCGGCCAAAGGTTGCTGCGCGGCCTGCGCCGCGTCCCGTCCGGCGCGTTGAGCCAGCAGGGCATCATGCAGCGGGGCCAGTTGGTCTATCCACGCCGTCATCTGGATGCTTTGCAAAAAACGTCCCAGATGCAGCGGCACGCGTTTGTCTTTTGCCAGTTTCTTGATGTCGCGCAAATGCAGCGTGGCGGTCATTTCGGGATTCGGCGATTCAGTCTTGCGGTCGGCCATGATCTGCACGATGCGGCTGATCACTTCGTTGTCGGTCAGCTTTCCGGCCTCGATCAGGTCGGCGATGCGGGTGGCGTTCCTTGCGGCGCGTTCGGTCGTCATGCGGTCACCGTGTTGCGGTTGCGGGTAAAACTGGCGCGGGGCGGCGCCTTCAGCTGCGCATGGCCGCTTGCCACGGCGGCAGCGACTTCCTGCCCTTGCGCCGCGCGCTGCTGCTCGCGCCAGACGGCGCTGTGTTCGTTCATCAGTTGCGTGAAATCGGGCGTTTGCATGATGGCTTCGATGCGCGCGGCCACTTCGTCCCCGTTCTTTTTGCGCATGGCAGCCGCATGCAGGAAAGACTGCTTCAGTTGCGACAGGTCGCCGATATTGGCGCGGATATGCGTGCGTGCAGCGCCCTGTTGCTCTTCGTCGTAGCGGCGCGGGTCCAGCTTGTCGTCCATGACCTCCGACAGCAGCTTTGACGCCTGTTCCTCCGTCAGCGGTTTTTCGGCGAACACGCCGTCAAATGTCGAGGAAAGGCGCGGATGAAGCAAGGGCATGCCGGTGACCGCGGCCGTCATCGCCGCCGTCAGCGCGCCGGCAGCGGCGACGATGCCGGCGCCGAACATCGGGGCCGATGCGAATTTGCGGATTTTTTCATGCGCGGGCTTGTCGGCCAACAGCGCGGACCATTTTTTGTCTTTTTCCTGATTCATGTTGTCCGCTTTGGCGCGAAACGCGCGGTAGCAGGCGCGGTGACGTTTGTCTGCAAACCCTGCTGCATGCAGTTGACCACCTGCATCACGGGGGAAATATTGATCAGGCGCTGCTGCCATTCGGGCGTCATTTCGCGCTTCAGGTATCCGTTCACGAAATCGCGCAGGTTGCCAAGGCCGCCATCGGCGCGATAGCCGCCCTTCGCCATGTGGTCCATCACGATCGCACGCATGCCTTCGCGCATCATGCCGGGCAGCGGCGCTTCATCCACCATCAGTTCGGCGATGGCTGGAAACATCTTGTTGTTGAAGGGCTGCTTGTTCACCTTTGCAAATCGTTCCTTCAGCATGCCCGGCATCTGTTCCGAACCGACGAAGCCGGGCGGCACTCCTGTGATCTTGAATCCCTCTTGGCTGTCTTGCCCCAAATGGCGGGTGACGATGGTGACGTTGCGGGGCGCGTTGCCGCGCGCGGGCGTATTGAAAACTTCCAGCAGCTGTGCCGCTTTTTCATTGCCGGTGAATTCGCCGATATCGTCGATCAGCGTCACGGTTGCGCCCGAAAGATCGCCCATTTTGTCGAGCGCCTCGGCCAGCACCTGAGAGATCGGCTCCAAATGTCCCGGAACAGCAGCCATCCATACCCCCGAAAATCGCGGCAAGCCCCCCTGCCGGTCGATAAGGTATTATATATAATATGTAAAACTCTGTCCAGCCAAGCAGGATTGTCTTTTAAGACGTTAATAATAAACGATTATTTAGACGGCTTGGTCTTGAAAACATCCGATGCGAAGACAGCCTCGTTTTCCTTCATGAAACCGTCCACCGATTCGGCAGATACCATGTCTGCAAAATAGGGCTGCAACTCCGCCGAATATGACGGCGCGCCGTCAAAACGGTCCTCGCCCACCTTGGCAAGACCGAAGGCCGCAATCGCCATGCCGACCGTGAAAAATCCGCACCAGATGCGGCGGCGTTTAACCGACATATCGGTCGCCAGGGTCAGCGCGCCATACAACAGCACGACCACCAGCCCCGCATTCAACGCGAAGGATGCCATCGACGCGGGCGTGCTGTCGTTTGTCAGGAAGGACAGATAATCCTGCAGCAGCGCGGCGGCGCAGGTGGCGACCACGAACATGCTGGCCAGTGCCACATGGCTGCGGAAACGCGATTTATGGCGGATCAGCCGCCCGCCGACGCCCCACAACGCCGACCAGACCAGAATGGCGATGCCGACGCTGATGCCGGTGCCGGCCAGCGTCTCGCCGATATCGGGCGTCCAGCTGTCGAGGTATTTCCAGCCGACGGCGGCAGCACCTGCCGACAGCAGCGACAGCCACACGACCAGCGGGCGCGCCAGAAACACCAGCACGGGGTTGGCGCGCGCGATGCGGCGCGCGGGCGGCACCGGATGCGCGGGATCGAAAATGCGGATATCGGTCAGCCCAACACGCACGGTATCGCCCGATTTCAAATGCGCGCTCGATCCCCTGTGATGCTTGTCGTTCAGCGTCAGCCCGTTTTCGGATGCCAGGTCGTGGATGACGAAATCGGTGCCGTCGAATTCGATACGCACATGCTGCGGGCTGACATGCGGGTCGCCGATGATGATGTCGTTGTGATAACCGCGCCCCAGCGTGGCGGGAAACGCCTCGATCGACCGGTGGGTGATCGCGCCGTCGCCGGAATGGCTGGTGATTTCCAGTACAAGGCGTTTCATTTCGCACCTTCTTTCAGGGCAGCGGGCTTCAATGCGGGGGCATCCGGCGCCGTCGCCGGTTTGCCGCCGCCTTCCTGCTTCAGCGTCACGCTTTCCATGAACTTGCGCGACAGTTTCAGCGCGTTTTCCTTCGATACGCCTTCGGCCACCTGCGTGATCATGAACCCTTCGCGCGACCCGCCCACCATCGCCATGTACAGCTGCATGTCATACAGCTTCGGGTATTTCCGGTACTGCCGCACGCAGAACGAGCTTTTGAAACGGCGGCCCGCCAGTTCGACGAAGGCATTGCTGCAGTCGTAATTTGTGACGTTTTCCTCCGCCGCGTCGCCGGTGCCGAGCGGCATATCGTACTGGCTTTCGTAATAGCTGTAGAAACGCGGCAGGGCGAGCCGCTTATGCGCGGTCAGATGGTCGTAGCGGTACATGAACAGGCCGGTGTCGAAATTGTTGTCGAGGAACAGCCGGTCGTTGCTCATGCAGGTCGATCGCGAAAACCGCTCATAGGCCTGCTTGTCGTTTTCGTCCTTCATCGTGTCGCCCCAGCATTTGAAGGCGTTGTTGATGCGGCCCGGTACCATGAAGGGGCCAAAGGGCACGGTTTCCCACTTGTCGGCCAGCAGTTTGCTGACCACTTTTTCCTGCGTCTGCAGCAGCTGCTCCTCGATGTAAGCCGACGCGTTTGCGATGAAGTCATAGCCGGGCTTTTGCGCGGCAAGGTCGCTTTCCAGCTGCTTCAGCGGCTCGACCGGCACCAGGAAGCTGATCGAGTTGCCGGCGGTGGATACGTTGACACCCACCACTTTGCCGTCATGGCCCAGCACAGGGCCGCCCGACATGCCGGGGTTGAGCGATCCGGAGAAGTGGATTTTATCGATGAAGCTTTCGCGGCTCACGCCGTTATGCGTGCCTTCGATGATCGTGAAGCTGATGTCATGCGGGTTGCCCAGCGAAAACAATCTTGTGCCCTTGGGCAGGTCCGATTTGCCAAGCTCGACAAATGTCGGGCCGGGCGGGTCCATCTGCACGATCGCAAGGTCGTGTCCGACATCGGCGACCAATACTTTCAGGCTGCCGCGGCGCCCCTTGTCGTCGAGGTATTCAAGCCGGTTGCTTTCGTGACGCTGCACCGCTTCGGCCACGACGTGATAGTTCGTCGCCATCATGCCGGATGCGGAAAACTGGAAACCCGAGCCGATGGAATTTTTTTTGTCGGACGCAAGGTCGATGACCTGCACCTGATAAATCGCTTCGCCGTATTTCTGCCAGATGCGCTGCGCTTCGTCGGTGATGTCGGGCGCGGGTTTTGGTGTGGCAGGGGCGGCGGCAGCGCCGGCCTCTGCTGCTGCTTCTTCGGGCGGCGCGGCCAGGCTGCTGCCATCCATCACGGCAGGCTCGTTTTCCGGCTGCGCCATCACCGTCGCGGGCAGCGCCATGGTCAGGCAAAAGGCAAAGGCAAGAAAGGGCGCAACAGGGCGGATCATGCAGTCCTCAAGAAGATGCTCAGGGCAGGGAAAACGCGCCGGATGCCGCGCCGTATTTATTCTCCACAACAAACGCTTCGCTTGGCAAGGCGTATCAATACGTCTTGTGCTATTTATGAAAATGGCAGCCACTTTGTAATAAAATTTCCGCAAACAGCGTTTTTATATTCCCAAGCTTGCGAAGCCGCATGGACTCGTGATGTTAACCATGCTAACTTTCCAATCTGTTAAAAGCAGCATCACCATAAAACGCCATTAAAAATGTCGATCACGCCGGTATTACGGCCGTCATGTAATGGCTTTTCGGGGACGAAGAATTGAAAAACTTTTTCAACGCCGTTTCAAGAATGTTCCGGGGCGACCCGAACAAGGTACAGGACACCGGCTACACGCGCCTGCAAAAGGCCGTGGCCGAAAACGACCTGTCATCGGTGGTGGCGCTGATTAAAATGGGCGCCGATGTGAACATGCGCGGCAACCTGATGTATCCGCCGCTGCATCTTGCCCTCGACAAAGACCGCCATTCCATCGCCGTCGCGCTTATTCAGGCCGGCGCAGACGTCAACCTGCCCGATGCGACCGGCAAAACGCCGCTGCACCGCGCAGTGATGCAGAGCCAGGAAACCTTCGTCCGCACGCTCGTCAAACTGGGCGCGGATACGAATGCGAAAGACGACCAGGGCCGCACGCCCTTGCACGTCATCACGACATCGAACCCCGATATCGTCGACCTGCTGGTGGCCAACAATGCGCGCCTGAACGAGAAAGATATCAATGGCAACACGCCGCTGCACACCTTCCTTGATAAGCCCGTGCTGGTCGAAAAGCTTTTGAAGAACGGCGCGGACCCGAACGCGAAAAACGATTTCGGCGTTTCCCCCTACATGATGATGCTGGAGGAAGAACGCCTGTCGCAATACCCGAAAGTGCTGCAGCAAATGCTGGCCTTCAAGGCCGATATCGGCGCTGCGAACCAGCTGGGCGAGACTGTGCTGCATATGGCGGCGCGGCTTGAAATGGCGGATACCTTCAATTCCGTCCTCGGCGGCTGCGAATTGAAAATCAAGGACGCGAACGGCAACAACGTGCTGCACGCGCTCGCCCGCACACAAAACGTTTCGATGATCCTGAAGGCGATCGACAAGGCGCCCGAACTGCTGCATGACGAAAACATCCACGGACGCACGCCGCTGGCGGAACTTGTCCGCCGCGCCGACCGCCAGCCGTACCGCATCGACGACAAATTTATCGCGGCTGCGCGCGTGATGATCAATGCGGGTGCCGATCCTTCGGTCACCGACGAATACGGCCGCACGCTGCTGCACTATGCCGTCGCGCAAGACAAACAAGGCTTCATCGAATATCTGGCCGGCAAAAAAATCAATTTCGATGTCGTCGATAAAGACGGCAAGGCCGCGCTGCATATCGCGATCGACCGCAAGAATTTGACCGTGCTGGACCGACTGCTTGATTTGGGTGCGGATCCCGACCTCACCGACAGCCGCGGCTGGACGGTTCTGGACCGCCTCGCCGAAAAAGACGACCGCAACAGCCCTGTCGTTCAACGCCTGATCGTGGCGGGCGCGCAGTATAAAAAACAGCTGCCGCTCAACCCTGAACTGATGCGCAAGCGGAACAACAACAGCCTGAACAAACCCGGCCTTGAAAAACCCCGCGTGCAGCCCGGCGGGCTGAACGACAACGGTGCCGATACGCCGAAATTCGGCGGCTTCAAGCCCAAGCCCCCCGCGAATAACTAAGCGCCGTGTATTTTATTGCCATAAGCGGTTGACTCACCTGCGCGAGCCGCTAAACTGCGCCCTGTTATCATATCTATACGGAGCGCAGCGATGGGTTACGGTCACATACGCGCAGAAGCTTTGCAGGATGCCAGCGTCCAGCCGGTGCTGAAGGATCTTGCGCAACGCATCATTCCGGGCGGGCGGCTGGACGATTTCCGTCAGGCGGTTCAGGCGGGCACGATCGACCCGCTCGATGTGCCCGAAAAATTCCCGATGATGTCGGCGGTGTCACAAGTGCTGGCGCTGCCCGACACCAAGGAACAGATGAAATGGCTGGCGGCATTGTTCGAAGGATCGCCGGAAAAATTCCGCGCGGCGGTCGCACCCAATTTCGGTTTCCAGTGGGGATCGCCCAACACCAATATCGCGGCATATGACGATTACCGCCGCTACGACATCGAACGCACGCCGCTGTTCTCGCTCCTCGCGGCGCGTCCCGACGTTACGCTTGCCGATTTCATCGCGCTCGACCCGCAGGCATTGGCGCAAAATGTCGTGAACCGCGATGCGGCGCAGGTGCCGCAGCCGCTGTTGCACCATTTCGCCTTCAACCGCGAACTCAGCGTGAAGGTACTGGACGATATCGAGGCCGCAACCGGCAACGCCGATTTCCTTTTCATCAAAAATGCGCGCGGCGAAACGCTGTTCCACCGTATCGCGTCGTATAACGGCAACCACGAAGATGAAACGAAAATCGATATCCTCAGCTGGATGGCGCAGCGCAAGCCGCATCTGGTGAACGAACCCGACCGCTTCGGCTGGACGCCGCTCGACCGGCTGCTGGCGCACAGTCGCGGCAAGCTCGACACCACGCTCGGGCGTTTCCTGCTGGCATCGAACGCGAAGCTGGCAAAACAGATCGCGCCCGAATTCAACCTGAAAGCGCAGTTGCAGGAAAACGAGGGGCTTGGACTCGACAAGCAGCCGTCGCGTAAAATGGCGCCGCCCGCGCCTTGAAATTTTGATGCGCCGCAATAAGATTTATCTATATATATCTATATGAAATAACTTGATTATACAGCGTTAAGATAGAATTTTTATCGACGCTTGCTTGACATAATGGAACATAGGCTGCAATATCTGCAACAGTCCGGAAACCTGATAAAACAGCTCCTGAAACGGCGGTGACGAAATGCTCCAGCGCGTGAATACAGAGGCGGAACAACCCCGCCGTCAGTCCAAAAAAGATCTCGGCAAAAAAGATTTCCACCTGAATGTCATCCTGTCGCTGCTGACCGGCATCACGCTGTCGCGCGAAGGCGAAGCGGGGCCGCAGCGTCTTGTCGCCTTCATGATGGACGAACAGGCCGATGCCTGCGTCACGATGGAAAACGCCGAAACCGTGCGCGACTGCATCCTGGAACAGCTGCCCTTCCTGAACGACATCAATTTCGACGGGCTGCATGAAATCCTGCGCGTCGATCCGTCGCCTGCCAATCCCTACATCACCGTCTGGCGCGAAATGCAGGCGTTGAAATTCGGCGAGGAACATGCGCTGGTGACGCTGTCGCGCTGGCAGAAAAAAACCGACGCCGCCTAAACCGCGCCGTACAAGCGAATAAAAAAACCGCCGGGTTACGGCGGTTTTTTTTGTATCCGTTTTCGAATGTTTAGATGCCTGGGCCCAGACGCTTCAGGAAGCCCTGCACAGCCGCCTGCGCGGTCAGCGGCGACGGCTTCACTTCCGCAGGCGCAGCCGCCAGCGTGTCGATTTCCGCCTTCGGGCCAAAGAAGCGCGACGAGATGCCCGAGATATATTTGGTGAACTTGCTGGTAAAGGTCGAAGGCGTTGCTTCGTCCGCCGCCAGCGTTTCTGCGGGCTTTGCGGCTTCCAGCGGCGCGATTTCGATGCCGCCCTTGTCTTCGCCGCCGCCGAACCAGCCGCGGATCGTCGCGCTGATGCTGTTGCCCTTGTCGCCGTGTTCCAGCTCCTGATGTTCGGCCTCTTCCTTGACGGCCACTTCGTCGCGCTGCGCCTGCTTGATGGTTTCCGACAGGCCGTGCGCGCCCATGGAACGCGCCACTTCGTCGCCGTTCACGCCGTCGATCGCCAGCAGGTTGTTGGTCGAAAGTTTCGCGATCAGCATGCGCGCCAGTTCCACGTTGCCGTTCGTCTGGAACAGCATCGCGGCGGTCACGCCTGCATCCGTCATCGCGCCCAGATCGACGCCTTTATACGTCATCAATTCGCGCGCGATGTCGTCCTTGCGGTCCTGCGCTGCCGCGATCAGCAGCGTCACGCCGTTGGCGCGTTTCACGCCGGTGTTTTTCTTGCCGTTCTGGGTCAGGCCCTGCACCATGTTCAGGTCGCCGCGCTTCACAGCCGCGAACAACTCGTCGGTCATCTCGTCCTGGGTGATTTCTTTTTCTTTGGAATAGTCGATGCCGCCTGTCGCGTTCGGGATTTCGGTTTCGGGCTTCGGTGCGAAATCGGTCGCGGTGTTGTTTGCTTCGGCTGTCATGTCTTTTCCCATCCTGTCATTGAACATCTGTGCAAAAAGGCCTGCGGTAGCGGCGGTGGAAGTGGCGGCGAAGGCGGTCTGCAACTGGGCCAATGTTACCTCTCTTTGTTAATCTCATAGTACCCCAGACCCCTGCCTTTGTCAAAAATATATGCTTTTTTTGAGCATATCTAACTCCTTGAGCCAAAACGACTTATTAATGCTTTGTTAATCTTTTCGGCGAGTGGATTTTTGACGTAATAAAAATGTTGTGTGACAATGCCTTATGATCAAAGCCGTTCTGCTCGACATGGATAACACGCTCATCGCAACGCAAGATTTGTTCGAGGAAGCGCATGACCGCCTGACAGCCTTTATCCATTCCCGCGCCCAAACGCCCCCCGCCGAATCCCTCGTCACCGTCCGGCGATTCGAGGTCGAGCTGTTCGCGCAGTTCGGCTACGGCACCGGCATGCTGCCGCAGGCTTTTGAAAACGCGCTGCTGCATTATGCGCCGCAATCATCGCCGACCGATATCGCGGCGGTGCGCGGCATGGCATCCGACGTCTATACGCGCCCCGCGCGCGTGATTGCGGGCGTGCCGCAGGCGCTGGAAAATATGGCGAAGCATTTTGATTTGTATATCCTGACAGCGGGCGAGCCCGAAGCGCAGCAGCGCCGCATCGACGCGCTGCCTTTTAAAAATCTTTTCTGCGGTACTTTCCCCGTGCCGGAAAAAACGCTCGAAACATATTCCGCGCTGCTGAAAAAACTGGGATTGAAACCGCACGAGGTCGTGATGATCGGCGACAGCCTGAAATCCGACATCATCCCGTCCGTCGCCGCCGGATTATCCGCCATCCACATCCCCCATGCCAACTGGGTCGGCCGTGAAATGGCAGGGCTGAAAATGCCGGAAACCACGCTGGCGACGGTGTTTAATCACATGAGCGGCGCCGCCGAAAAGCTTATTGCGGGCGCGGTACGGAAGGCCTCAACTGCGCCGATGCCGCCGCAAAAACCTGCACGCCCGGGACAAGCGGCATGATTTCGATGGCAGGCGTATCTTCCTTCACTTTCAGGAATTTGGTCGTGATCGCCGATGCCGCGCGTTCGGTCGGGCGGCGCGACGCGTGGCGGAAGCGCGACGGCGCGCGCGTCTCGACACGGATTTCCTTGTTCTTCTGTTTCGTGTTGTCCTGCGGTGCGGGCGACGCTTCCTGCTTGAAGCGCGTCTTCAGGTAGGGCGATGAAAAACCTTCCAGCGCCAGCATCATGCGGCGCACGCGCTCGTCGGTGATGGCTTCGGTTGCGGGCAGGGCGCTTGTCAGCGCCGCGATCGACACCATGACCTGCGCCAGTTCCGCGTTGAACTGGTCTTCGTCGCAGGTCATTTCGACAGCCTCGCGCTGTGCGAAGCAGGTGACCGATGCTTTGGGCTTCAGGCCGTCAAAGCGGTTCTTGAGCGTATCGCGATCGAGTAACATCATGTTGATCCCCTTTCGTGTAGCAACTCAACTTCCCTGACTTCAAGCTAACGCATAAGTATTAAGAATGTGGTATCAGGGGGTGTCGCTATTTTCTAAGTAGCTGTTTTCATTATGTATTATTTTTGAACGCAGCGTTTAGATTCTTGCCATATTTAACGAAATATGCTCAAGCCGAGCATAGTTTTTGATCGCGCGCGAATCATCGGTTATGTAACGCGCTGAAATTCAGGCACTTTTCTTTAACATCCGTCCTGATAGGATAATCAGCACCAAGTAAGACCTATTTGAACTTGCGAAAGCCGGCATCCAAGTCCGGCGAAGCGTGACGGCGGGTTGGGATTGTGGACGGGCGGTGCGGCGCGCGGATATGGCGTGCGGCGGCAGTCCGGAAAAATCCCGGCAACAACCGCAAAGGTCGTCCCGCTTGAAAAAACTCCTCGCCACATTCAACAAACACGCGCGCAAAACCGCGCTCACCGCGATTGCCGCCGTTGCGCTGGCGGGCGGCATCACGCATGACAGCCCTCCGGCTTCCGCGCTGCCTGAAACCGCAACCGCCACGCAAACCGCCGACACGGTAAAAGTGCCCTATGCGACCAGTCAGGCGCGGCTGGATACCATCAAGACAAAAATCGCCCTGACACCCACGGGGCAGGCGCTGCTCGATTATGCGGCGCGCGAAAACATCCGCATCGAAATGTCGGATTCCAAAACGATGGACGACGACCCCAAGGACAATATTTTCATCAAGGGGCTGAATTACGGCCACCTGATCCGCCTGAACGGCGATATCGCCAGCGACGATGCGATCATGCTGACGCTGGCGCATGAAATCCGCCATTCATGGCACGAACGCACAGTGAAATCGGACGACCTTCAGCTGGAACCGCGCCGTGAATGGCTGAAGCGCCGCATACAGGAAGCGGACTGCTTCGCCTATGAAATCCATTTTGCGTATGAATACGAGAAAGCGACCGGCAAGAAACTGGCGATCGGCAACCGCGCGACGAACGATTACGCGAAGCTGCTGGGCGCATACGAAAAGGCGCGCAGCGCCGAAGGCGCCACCGTCGCCACGGCCTATTCCGCGCTGCTGGAAAAAACATTCCAGCATGTGAACGGCCTCGACTACGACAAGCGTTTCACGACGCAGCTGAAAGAAACATGGACGGATGTGGCGGCCAAGCCCGGCCTTGCGCCCATTTATGCCGCGCGCATGGTCAACACCGCAACCGACGCCGATTTCGTGCGGGAGATGCGCGAAGTGGCAACAGCAGGGCTGGAGATCGGCTTCGATCCCGCCGCGCTTTCCACATGGACGGATGCCGATTTCCTCAGCTTTGAAAAGACCGGCGGCGCGCCGTCGAAAAAAGACCAGCAGACGTTTGACGAAGCACAGCTGAAATACCTCGAGGCGCGCACCGACTGGCAGCTGCTGCATTTCATGAACGACAACCCGGCCGCGCCGCCCGCTATGGCCGTGCCGGAAAAACTGCCGCCGACGGTCGAGAAAAAACCGCGCGCGCCGCGGCCCAACAGTTAACCAGCCGGCGGCGACGAAAAAATCAAGCGGCGGGTGCTTTCGGGGTTTTCGGCTTGCGCGGCTTCTTTGCGGCCTTCGCGGCTTTTTTCGCGGCTTCTGCCTTTTGTTCTTCGGCTTTGTCTTTGTGGTGTTTCGCCACGCGGTACGCGCCATAGACGGCAAGGCCGCCCGGCAGCGCGATGACGGTGCCGGCCAGGCGTTTCAGCTCGTCTTTCTTCGTCAAATCCTGCGCGGTGTCCTTGGCCACTTTCAGCCATTCGGTTTTCGACACATGGCCATAGGCGACGTTCATACGTTCCTTCAGCGTCAGGTCTTTTTTCGCTTCGCCGTCGGGCGTGTTTTCGTTCACAAGGACGCCGAGCGTGTTCAGCGTGTCGGTCGCCTGCAGCTTGGCATCGTCCAGCACGGCCTTGCCGGTTTTGGCGGCGGCGTTGTAGCTGTTTTTCAATTTGTCCTTGATGCCTTTGAACATGCGCGTATCTCCTTTAAAAATATGGCTTCTTTATAGCCATATTCCGGAAATAAGCAAGCAAATTGTCTAAGGCTTTGGCGGTTTTGGTTTGTGCTGGACTGCGGCCGTCGGTTCGTTGTTATCGTTGGCAGGCGCCGGGGCGTGTTCCAGCTTGTATTTCGCGATGCGATACCCCGCATAACCGATCCAGCCGCCCGGCACGAAAGACGACAGCAGCAGCACGCCGATTTCCTTGGGCTTGCGCAGGTCTTTAACGGTGTCTTTCAGCACGCCGCGCAATTCCTTGCGCGACAGGCCGTTGAACACGGTTTTCAGCCTTTGCTTGAAACTCGGCTTTTTGTTTTTCGGATCCGGCTCGGACATGATTCCCCTACAGCCATGTATTATAGCAGAAATGCCGCCCGATTTTGTGAACAATTGTTTTAAGGCCGCGATCTTAACGCGGTCCCGTGGACGATGTGCCGCGGTTGCGCGGCGACGGCCGGTTATTGAGCCGCGCGCGCACCTTTGGCTCGATGTTCTGATACCATTCGGAAATGAACAGGCGCTGGTAACTGCGATCCGGTGACTGGCGGTGCGGTATGTAACGCTCCGGATCGACCAGTTCCAAAATCAGCTGGCACAGGAATTCGGGGTAGGGGTTTTTCGGATTTGCCGCGCGGATCGAAAATTCGCCCGTGCGCGCATATACTTTCTCAAGGTCGAAATGTTCCGGCTTCACCACGCCCGCATCCAAAAGCGCGCGCGCAAGGCCGGGGTCGCGCTTGCCAAGGTAACTATTGGGATCGATCAGTGAAAAATCCGCCTTCGCCTCCACCAGCGCCTTCAATGCGCGCTGCGCGTCGTCCGTCATGCCTTTCGGCGTTTCGGCGTGCAGGTAATCCAGAATGCGGCGTGTGTCCATCGCATTCGGCTTCCAGCCGAACGGGCCCATCGCCTCCAGCACCAGTGCGAATTTTTTCGGGGTCAGCAGCTTGGGCAGGGTCGTCTCCGACATTTCCTTGTGCGCGGCCTTGGTGTTGAATGCGCGGGTCAGCGAAAAATCATCGGCGGATCCGGCGGCCAGCCGGCGCAGCCGGTCGGCCGTCCATGCGGGCGCGTCGAAAAATCCCATCGCCATCAGCTCATTCTCGGCAATCGCCAGCGCGCCCGGCGTACGCTGCCTGGCCGAATGGCGCAAATAGATAAACGCTTCCGCATCGCGCTCCGTCGGCGGCTGTTTCGTGAACAGGATGCGTGCGGCCGTCAGCAGGTCTTCGCGGCGCATGGCGATATAATGCGCGCCCAGGTCGTGCAGGCGGTCGCCCAGCCTGATCACCTGCTCCATATTCACCAGCTGCGACAATATCTCGCGCCGCGCGTCAAGCTCCGCGCCCGCCAGCAGCTTCCGGCGCTCCAGCTCCACGACCAGCTCGGTCGACAGGAACAGGTCGAGCGACGTGACCGTCACCGGCTTTACCTTGATGCCCGCATCCAGCAGCTTGTCGATAAACCCAAGCCCGCCGCGCGACCGCGATATCGGGTACATGCGCTGCATCAGCCGGAATTCGGCTGAAACGTCCAGCGGCGCGCGGTCGCTGCCGTCGCCCAGCTTCGCGTCGCGGAACTGCAAAATCTCTTTCGCCTTGTCCATCTGCCCGGACTGCACGTAATGGATCAGCGTCGTGGTCATCAGGCCGTTCAAATCGCGCAAATGCATTTCAGCATCGGGCATGCCGCGCAGCTTCGCCTCCCGCGCCGCACGGTGCGCCCAGCGGATGGAAACAACCGCATCGGTGTCGCGGCGTTCGGCCGGCGTGAACTGCGTGCGGATGCCTGCGTTGCGCAACGGCCCTTCGATATGCGCCCAGTTGATGTCGCTTACCATGTTGCGCGCCTGTTTTGTTTCGGCGGCCGTCCATGTTGCGTCATAGGATGTCAGAAGATTCACCATCTGCCGGTCGCCGCGCATCGCTGCCTGCAGCAGGTGATACCCGTCCGGCTTCAGCTCGATCTTCTCCCAGAACGCGGTTTCGAAAATTTCGCGCGCCGCGCCGATGTCTTTGCCGGTGATGGCATCCAGCAGGCGCGCAGATAATTCCGCCGCCGTCGGCTTGCGCGGCGGCGGGTCGGGCGGGAAATATTCCGGATAGAATATCATCGGCATCGCGCAGTCTTTTGTTTGTTAAGGAAAAGACTGTAGCGATGGGGCAACCGCGAGTCAATTCACCGCGATTTCCGGATTATGAAATCAAACTTTACAATAAAAACCCCGGCTTTCGCCGGGGTTACAAAGCAAAGACCGCTTTTGAAGCTTACGCGATCGCCTTTAGCGCGTTACGCAGGCGTTCGGTCGTGCGCTCGGCCTGCTCCGCCGATTTCGCAATCGCGGATACGCGGGTATCAAGGTCGCTTTCGCTTGATGCCTGCTGGCCGGCCAGCACGGCGGCCTGAAATTCATACAATTCGGTTTTTTCTTGCAGGGTGGTCAGCAGTTTATGGCCGGTGGTGACGTCTTTGGCGGTCGGCGTGGTTTCCGCCAGATGGCCCAGGAATTTTTCGGCCTGCTGGATGGTCTTTTTCGGCAGCTCTGCCTTTAATGAAAAGTGGTTGCGGATAGTGCCGATATCGCGCGTTTCCGTCATTTATAAATTCCCTCGAAAAAATAAACTCACTCGCCCTGACACCTTCAAGGTAACAGGAGAGTCTTAACGCAAGGTTAAAAAACACCGTAAAGATGCCAAATAGTCAGGAAATATGAAGGGGTTAGATAGAATGCAACGTAATTAAATTACAAATTCTTAGGATTCATTGGGAACACCTAATCGTATAGCCATCGCACTAACTGAAACCTCAAATAAAGCTGCAAGTTCAGGTAAAGTGGAAGCTCCTGCATCGATTGCCCTGTTGATCAAATGCCAAGGCATTAATATATCGGCAGCTTGTTTGTTTGCGGCGGCCTCAACCCAATTGCTAAGCCCGCTACGATATAAGGCATCGTCAGTAATTCCGTCACCGATTTGATCTCTGTGCAGGATGTAATGGGCGAGTTCGTGGGCGATTGTGAATCTTTGTCTAACATGCGGATGCTGAGTATTCACGTAAATTGCAAAACCCGATCGCGCTGACGCGTCTTTCTTTAACATGCCAGATATACCATTTGGCCAGTTTGATACGCCATACAACTTAATCCCCAATTCTTCAACTATCGGGGATAGTTTAACGGGTGCAGCAGCTTGATGGCTGGTAATTGTGCTAAGAGCGCTAGCAATGTCATTCATACTTGTGTTCCTCCAGAGCCTTGCAGAGGTTGCGCCGAAACTTGTCCAGTATTCAAAGTGCCAAGATTAGGTTGAGTAGAGAACTGCGCCTGATTTCTGATATTATTTTGTTGCGCAGATAAAAATTCCGACATCTTTTGATTGGCAACGGCTTTGGCTGTTTCTTCGGCTTTTAATTCCGCGCCACACTTAATTGCATTATATCCAACGAGACCAGCTACGGCCAATAAAAGTGATACAGAAACGATAACAGTATCTAGTATAGCTAGCTGTGTATTAATGCTATCCACATAAAATTCCGCGCCTTTTGGAGTAGGAAGTTTGGCTGCGCCAATCAGCGACCACCACAACGCAAATAGCGCTATATTAATTATTCCGATCACACAGTTAATAGTTCCAAAAACTGCCCATCTCGAATTCATTTCATTTTCCTAAAGAATTAAAAAAACACTTATTGCAATAATTAACACGAGAGTCAAATCCCTCAACCTGCCTTTGAAGTTCTGCGCTTTTACAATTACTTACTTCGGCGCTGGCGGCTTGTTTTTCGCGGCTTCGATGGCGGCGCGGCTTTTGCGCTCCTCGGCGGCTTCCTTTTCCATCCGCATCATCCATTCGCGGATACGCAGTTCCACAATGAATTCGGTGCCGTGATGGTTGGGGATGGCGGGTGTGCCATGCGTCGCGCGGCGGTCTTCGGCGCGTTTTTCGATGTAGCGTTCCTGCAATTCCTGCAACGGCGTGGCCGTGGTTTTCGGCGCGGCCGTGTTGAAAAAATCCTTCACCGCCTGTGGTATCGGCAGCGGCGCGGTTGCGGGTTTCTGGTCAGGCTTTTTGTCCATGCGCCATTATACCCATGCTCAGCCCGGATTCCACCCCTTCATGCGGCAGTAAAGGTTCAACCCCTCCTGCAGGTTGCGCTTCGACCAGCCGGACCGCACGCGGCGGTCCTGATCGAGCGCGCGGCAGGAAAAGCCGAACACCAGAACATCGATGATCATTGAATGGCTGATGCCCGCGCGGTGGCATTCCCTTGCCCAGCTCACATAATCGGCCAGCAGTTTTTCGCGCGCCTCCACCGCGTTGTTCGCGCCGCGGCAGCCGGGCAGGCGGTGCCAGTTGACGGTGGTAAATCCCAGACCTTGCGACATCGATTCAAACGCAAAGGCGATCTGCTGCGCGGCTTCCTGCTGCACGCCGCTGAAACTGTCCCACAGCCGCGCATCGGTGATGCGGCGCTGTGCGGCCTGCTTGTCGCGTGCGCCGGTTTGCCGCAGCGTCACGGGCGTGGTGGGCGAATGTTGTTCCTGCAATGCGTGGGGTGTCGCGCCGCGGCCCTTGCCCTGCCATTCTGGTTTCCAGCCGTCGAACGCATCGGTGCCGGATTTATTGTCACCGTCTTGCGCGATCATCGTCCTGTTTCCCCTGTGCCCTGGATGCGACTGTTGTTTTTCGTGGCCGCAAGGGCGCCCAGGCGTTTCCTGCGCGCCGCAGTTTCCGCCTCGCTGTCGGGATCGGTTTCGTTGACGGCGAAGCGGGGTTTTTTCGCATTTTCAGCTGCGCGCGCAAGGCGTGCATCCTCCGCCATCCGGCGGCGGGCGCGGTAATCGCGCTGGCGTTCGGCGTTGGTCACGCCCTGCCGTTCCCAGTCGGCGATGCGGTTTTCGTCGTTGATGATGCCCTTGTCGCGAAAGGCGGCCATCGCGGCTTCGACTTTCGCAGGGTCGCGGTCGAACAGCGCCGCCGGCAATTCGCAATCGAACCCGTCGACCGATCCGCGCCGCGCGGCGCAGCTGGCGTGTTCGAGCAGGCAGAGGAGCAGGCACAGCGCCTCGGCGCGCGTCAGGCCGGAGCGTCGCGCAACGGCCCCCAGTCGCGCATCGTAAGGCAGTCCGTGGTAAACCTTGTACCAGTTCATCCAACTTCTCCTCTGTTGGCAGTAGCGTTTCGATTGTAGTATTCCCATGTTGCTATATTCGCAATTTAAAGTCAACTTTAATTTCGGTTAACGGATGATGATGGTATTAAAGTATTGTTAATAATGGTTTTTAACTTGCGATTAAATTGCGCTTTTATCAAAACGGAAAATGCAATATCATCAAGATATGCCAACACGGTTGCACAATCTGATTCGCGAAACGCTTGAAAATTCCCCCCACCTCACGCAGCGGGGGCTGGCGGAACGCATGGGCGTCAATCCGGCAGCGGTCAACCGCATGCTGCACGGCCAGCGCAAGATCATGGCCGAAGAAATTCCGATCATCGAGGCGTATCTTGGCCTCCGGCTCGACCTGCAATATCTGCAGGAAGCGCCGCGCCCCGGCACGCGCCGCGGTTTTTCCGACAACGCCGCAACGCCGTTCGAAGCGCCCGTGCCCGTCTATGGCTATGCGGCGGGCAGCGACGATGTGGCGAAAAAAGGCACATCCGGCCTGAACCTGTCGAACGGCGATATCGTCGATTGGGTCGCGCGCCATCCCGCGCTGAACGGCATCAAGGACGCGTTCGGCATTTACGTGTTTTCGGATTCCATGGAACCGCGCTATTTCCGTGGTGAATTGATTTACGTCCATCCCGGCCGCCCGCCGGAGGTGAACAAGGACTGCGTCATCGAAATGAAAAACGGCGACGCCTTCATCAAGCGCCTTGTGAAGCTGGGCGAGTCCAAAATCCGCGTGCGCCAGTTCAACCCGCCGCTCGAAACCGACGTCTCGCTGAAAGAAGTGCAGGCGCTCTATTCCGTGATCGGGCGCGGGTAAGCGTGGAGCTTTTACGCCCGCTCTGCAAAAATTTCCCCAAGAAATTCTGGTCCCTCTGGTTCTTTTGCGCGCTCGTCTTTCTTGTTAACCGCTTTGTTCTTCATGGCGTAACTGTTCTCCTGCCGCCAGCCGGTTTTTTTCTCTCATTTGTTTTTGTGACATTTTTTTGGGCGTGCGTTTTCTACTTTCTTACCGCTATCACATTACGCTACTGGAAATGGCGTGGCGCTTTCGCGTTTTCTGCGGGCATCATCGCCTTTGTCCGCGCTCAAATATTCATTCAGGCTGGCGAGAACTCGAACTCTACAACCCTCTTCGGTTGGTATTACAACGAAGATAATTCGCTTGGTATCGGCGGATATATCGACATGGTGTTGAATCCGCCCAGCCTGTTTTTTATGTATGCGCTTTATCTTTTTTGCCGACGATATACGCGTAAGTGGTCGCGACGGCCGCAATAAAAAACCCGCCGGAACACGGCGGGTTTTTTATTGTCCTGATATCCGAAGCCTAGAATTTCTTCGAATTATCGCGGTTTTTCTTGTTCTTTGCGCGTTCTTCGGCGGCCTTGCGGCGCTGTTCGCTGAGCGCGTTGTCGTTCGCGGTGGGCGTGGCGGGTGCGGCTTCGCTGTTGAAATCAAAGCTCTTGCCGTTCGCGCCGGGGGTGAAGACTTCGCCTTGCGAAATCGGCTTCGCGCCTTCCGACGGCTTCTTGAACTTGAAGGGCGAATTGGCAGGGTCGCGGCGCAGGATCGATGCGTTCGATGCCGTATAGGTTGCAACGCCAGCAGCGGGCGCGGCAAGCGCGGTCAGGCCGATCGCGCTTGCGGTCGCCGCCGTTGCGGTCAGGCCGATGGCCGCACCGGCCTCCACGATCGCCGCCGCCATGGGGGCGAGCGCGGGCACAAGGCCGAACGCACCCAGCGCAATCGCGCCGCCAGTCGCAAGACCCGCGACAGCCACGCCAAGCCCGATGAATTTCAGCGCCTTGATCGCGGGCGCGGGGATCGCATCGACTTTTTTCTTGAAGCCTTCCTTCACGCGGGTCAGCAGGGGCTTGCGCGCCTGTTTGTCGTACCAGTTGTTTTCCTGTTCGCGCACGTAATTGGTGACGGCGGCGGTTTCCTTCAGCGCGCCGAATTTGCTCCACGCGTCGCGGCCGTATTTGAAAGCAAAAGTGATCGCTGCCGCGCCGATAACCCAGGGCAAAATCGGCGCCGCCATCAGCACGGGAACGCTGAGCGCGACGTTTGCGGCGGCCAGAATGCCGACCGTGATGCCCGCGTCTTTTGCGAAGCGGCCCGCATCCTTGCGGGTTGTGTGGTTGAAGGGGGTTTTGGCCAGCGCCTTGGTTTTCTGCCAGAAATACCAGCCTTTGCCGGGTGATTTGCCGTCGTATTGCACGCCCATCTTGGAAATCCTTTTGGTGGAATCGCGGGTTGAAATGCTGGCATTAGTATATTGCCATAACATTTTTTGTCAAACGAATATTGGATTGATATTACAAGGATTTAGCCGGTGTGTCGCGGGCTTTTAGGCCGGAAACTGGCGGTTTTGGGGGCGGATACCGGATGGGTCAGCGTGCCTGTGCTGTTCGCGATATCGTCTTCGCGCTGCTTTTGCACGGCGGCAGCGGCTTGCAGGGCGGCCTGTTCTGCGGCATGGCGCAGGTTGACCGCGTTCATGAAAAAGGTGAAATCGCGGCTGGTGAAATTTTGCTTCGCCAGCGTGATGCCGGTTTCGCCGTTTTTATCGGTCAGCTTTTCAAAATCCGCGCCTGCCTCGACAAGGCGGCAGGCCGCCCAGACATCGTTCATCGCCGCCGCCGCCATCAGCGCGGTTTGGCCGGTGTCCTTTTCCTGCGCATCCATGGGGCCGCCCATTGTCGCCCAGCGCTCCACGACCAGCTGCATGCTGACGCGCGCGGCCATGATCAGCGCAGTCTGCCCGTTCGGGTCGGTAGCGGTCAAATCTGCCTTGTGGTGCATCAGCATCAGCACCGCTTCCTCCGCCCCGTTGCTGGCGGCATGGATCAGCGCGGAATTTCCGTCGTTATCGGTTGCGTTGATGTTGTGGCCCTCCGCCACCATCTCCGCAATCGCGCTGGATTGATTGTCGCGCGCCGCGCGCATCAGCGGCGTCACGCCGTCGTTATCTGCGATATCGGGAACAGCCATGACGTTTTACGGGCGCGGCGCTGCTGGCGCGTCGTTACGGGCCGGAGGGGAGAAAGATTCCACCAGCGCCGTCGTCACATGCGGGCCCTTGGTCAGCGTCTGCATCAGGGGGCAGCGGTTGGCGGCCGCCAGCAGGTCAAGGCGCTGTTCTTCGGTCAGGTTGCCCTGCAATTTAATGCTGCGGCCGATAACGTCGATTTTCTTGCCGCCGCCGGCATCGACCTTTGCATGGTCGAGCGTGATCGACACGTCGTCAAGGCTGTAGCCCTTCACATTCGCCTCGCGGCGCACTTTCATCGCGGTGCAGGAACCCAGCGCCGCCAGCAGTTCTTCGTACGGGTTCGGCGCGGAATCAAGCCCGCCCACGGAAACGGGTTCGTCGGTTTTAAAGGTATGCTTGCCAGCCGTGACCGTTTGCGTGAATTTGCCGACACCATCCGACGACACGACGACCGCTCGTTGCTGCGATGCCTTGGTCGGGTTGAAGCGCGGCTTCAGCGGCGGCGTTGCGGGTTGGGCATGTTTGTCGCCCGGTTCGGCCGGTTCCAGCACGGTGTTGACGGCGGGCTTCGCCTCCAGCGTGCGATGCACGGGGCATTTGTTGGCGATTTCCAGCAGTTTTTCCCGCTGCGCCTGGTCAAGGTTGCCGCGGATTGCGACATCGCGGTGGATGACATCCACCAGCTCGCCCGCCGCGTTCAGTTCCTTTTTATAGGTGAGCGACACATCGACGCCCTCCAGCGGCAGTTTCTTCAAATCCGCATACATCTTGATCGTCATCGAGGTGCAGGAACCAAGCGCGGAGAGAAGCTTGTCGTAGGGGTTCGGCCCGCTGTCCAGCCCGCCCAGTTCCGCCGGCACATCGGTCGTCGATTTATGGCTGCCCGCGGTTACTTCCTGCGTGAAAATGCCTTTATGCGTTTCTTTGACGGTCACATGATGTCCGGACATTTTCAAATCTCCTGTAACAGCGTTACGGCTGCGGCGGCCGGCCTTGTTTCGGTTTTTGTTTGTCGGCTTCCGGGGTGTTGTTATTCGCGGCAGGTGCCTGCGGTTTTTTCTTCTGCGCCTGATCGAGCGCGGTTTTCAAAAGCCAGCTGCCAAGAGCACCCTTGCCGTCTTTTGCAGGAGCAGGCGTTTCTTTTTTCTCCGCCACGGGCGCAGCGGCAACAGGCGCTTCGACTTTCGGAGTATCGGGTTTTGGGGCAGCTTTCGCTTCCGCTTCCGCCCTGCGTTTGGCGGCCAGTGCGGCACGGTTCTTGTCGAAGGCGGCCTTCATTTCCGACATTTTATACTCGACGTATTTCTTGCCGATTTCCATTTTCAGCTCGGGCACGGTTTCGGTCTTGAACCGCTTCACGAAATCGGCGGTCTTCTTGGCGAAAAATCCGGCGATGCCGAGCGTGGCGGCGGCAACGGCGACAACAGGCACAACGCCTGTCACGGCCAGCGCACCCGCGATACCGATGCCGACAGTTGCCAGCGCAGCCGCGCCGAAACCCGCGATGCCGCCCGCGGTGCGGTGGAAATTCTTGCTGTCGCGCAGCACTGCCCATGAGGTTTTCTTGATCCATTCATCGGGCGGAAACAGCGCCGAATTCGGGTCGACCTGCGGCAGCATCATCTGCGCGATGCGGGTTTTCTTTTTCGGTGTCGTGGTTGTGGTCGCGTTGTCCAAGTCAGAACCCTTTCATGGGAGGCGTGGAATGCTGAATCATCTCAAGGATATAGGTGTAAACGCCGCCAATGTACCATGATTGTACGATATGGCAAGTAACTTTACCCTTAACGGCGCGGCAGGATGCAGCTTACGCGGTTGGAATCGCGGGCGTTTTGGCGGCGGGCGGCTGGATGTTGGTATTGGCGGGCGGGGGCAGGACCGTGGAAACCGCCGTTTGCGCGGCATGGCTGAACGGTTCCGCCAGAACCTTGTTCAGGGGCAGGGCGGGCGGCTCCACAAACGGCGCGCCGATGGGGGCGAGGTCGGTTGCATCCATCCTGGGTGCGTTTTTCTCGGCTTTCTGTTTTGCCGCATGTTCGCGCTTCAGTTTTGATTCTTCGCGCAGGCCGGTGATGCTGAAATAAAGCCCCGTCATGCCGCTGATCACGGAACTGACGGTGAAGACGGTCGCAAACGTCAGCAGCGACCCGACCGCCACGAAGGGCAGCGCGACTGCGCCCACCACCAGCGACAATGCCGCGCCGCCGACCGCAATGCCGCCCAACACCGTGTCTTCGCGGTGGCGCGTGAATTTCATCGTCGTGCGCCACGCATGGCTGTTCGCGATTTTTCTGGCGATCGTGTGGTGTTTCATGCGCTGGAAAAGCCTGGTTTCGCCAAGGCGTTTCAGCAAATCGTCGCGTTCCTTGTAAACATGTTCCTTCGGCGCGCGGCCCATCGTGCGCGCATAGACATCCTGCAATCCTTCCCATGCCTTCACGCCGCCCGCCGCCATGCCGTACAACCCGACGCCGATCAACCCGACGGATAATGTGATGCCGGTCGCAGCGACCAGCAGCGGCATGCTGATGACGGCGGAAATGCCGACAAGGCCCGTGACGATAATGGCGGATGCGCCGCCCTTCACGGCCAGCGCCTTCACCCAGAATGTATGGTCGTTGAACAATTCCTTGGTGAAGGCCCAGGTGATGGCAGCTTTGCGTTTGGTGGAATTCCACGCGCGGCGGAATGCGCCCGGCTGTTTTTCCGGCACGGGTGTTGCGCCCGCAACATCGGGGGAATCGGCTTGTTCCTGAATATCGGTCGGGTTTGTCGGGCTGTCGGCCATTACCAATATCTCGTCATATATATGATTGCGGGGATGATAGCGGGGGAAGGGGCAATCACCAACGGGTTTCGATACGGCAGAATCAAGCTCCTAACAGGTTGATTAGATTGTCCTATTATTAACATAAGACAAAGATAAAAGCCAGAAAAGGCGCGGGTTTCGGGCTGTTTTCAGGGGGATTCGGCGCGGAAAAAGCGATATTTCCCAAGGCCGTAACCACTTGTTAACTTTATTGCCATAAAGTCTATATAGGCTTGAATAAAGCAATGACATTGAGATGACCAAGGAGACGAAAATGGCCCAGGACAAAATCACGATGCAGTTCACCGACACCGCGTTCTGGAATGCGGGCGCTGAAGACGGGCGTGGCGCGTATCAGGCGCGTTTCGTGGTCGTGCATCCCGGCCGTGAACAGGAAGCCGAAAGCCTCATGAAGGCCTTCAAATCATCGAATTCAAAAGGCGTGCGCATCCGTGACGGTGTGGTCGCACTCAGCGAAAAACATTTGAACGAACGCATCGCGCAACTCTCGCAGCTGCCGGGTCAGGAAGCGGTCGTGGCCGAACTGAACCGCGGGCTTGAACACGTGCACAAACTTGCCGTCGCGCATCCGACCGGCCCTGCTGCTACCACCGCACCGCAGGTAAAAATGGCACACGGGCAATAAGATTTAGGGGATACTTGTTGGGGTCACGTCTTTAAAAGACGTCTTCTTGAAGGGCTGCGGGTCAGGGGACCAAATCGCAGCCCTTTTTTCTTTGCGTAAAAATTACAGCGTCTCGCTTTGCTGTTTGGGCAGCCCGCCCAGCAGGAACAGTAATCCGAACACGGCGAAAATGCCCGGCACGAACAGCGCGTCGTAACCGGTGTCGATCTGCGCCGTCAGGCCGGGGTCGGATTGCAGATACACGACCGGCATTGAATCGCCTGCCTTGAATTTATCGGGATACGCGCTGCCCCGGTCGGCGGTGAAGGTAATTTTTGCGCCCGTACTGTCGGTAAAATCGATCACGGGATAATATTTGCAGCAGGGGCGGCCGTCGACATTTTCTTCCTGCCAATGGATGCGCGCGATTGTGCCGGAAATATGCTTGCCGTCCTGCAGCAGCGTGAGCTGTTTTTCGCCGAAGAAAAATGCCGCGAACAGCATGGCCGCGCCAAAGGCAAGCGATACCGGCGGGGATACCGGTGATTTGGCGAACATCACAGCACCTCGTCGCGCTGGCGCGGCATCTGCTTGAGCCCGCCCAGCAACAACAGCAGGCCGATGATTCCAAGCCCGCCCGGCAGCAGCCAGTTCAAAATGCCGCGGTCGATGACGGCGCTGCCCTCCGCGTTGTCTTTTTTATACAACACATCCACCTTTTCACCCTCGTCATACAACGGCGGGTGGCTGGCGATGCTGTCGCGGAAAGTAATGTCGCGGCCATCCGCTGTGAATTTCACGACGGCCTGGTAATTTCCCTCGCCGTTTGATGCCAGCTGGATGACTTCCCCCTGTGCCTTTTCGGCGCCCATCATGTCGAGCGTGCCGCTGCCCAGATAAAGCGCGCCGCCAATTGCCGCCGCGCCCAGCAGCAGCATCAGAGGTGCTGTTATTTTGGCCTGTTTCGCATAGCGCGCCTGCTCCGCCTGCGCCGACGGCGACTGGCGCACATCCTCCGCCGTCTGCACGGGCAGCAGGTCAATCTCGCTGCGGCGCTGCATGCGCCATTCCTCGACCGACAGGCGCTGGTTTTTCGGGATGATGCTGCGGCGGAAACGGTTGAAGCTCATGATCGCCAGCACGGCCAGCGTCGCCCAGGTGAATCCGTTCACTTCGAACGCGGTGAAGGCGGTATAGACAAGCCACAATCCGGGCGCCGCCAGCAGCAGCCCCACTAGCGGCCAGATGATGGCGCGCGCGGGCTGGGCGCGGCCGGGATCGTGGCGCATGACCTGTATCATCACCTGTTTGCCGGTTTCCTGCCCGCGGGTGGAGCTTGAGCCGCTGTTCGATGTCGCCTCCTGCTCCACGCCGTCCAGCATATAGCGATAGACGGGATAATAAATGATGCCGCGCTGGCGCAGGCCGGTGATCGTGGCTTCCACCTCGTCGGCCTTCACCTTCCAGCGCAGCCAGTCGGCCAGTATCACGCCGCCCAGCAACAGGCAGATCGTGCCGCCGATGATATATCCCGTCTGCGTGAACGCGCCGGTCAGGTGCGACAATATGTCGAAGAACGATTTTTCGATATTCGGTTCCATGCGGTTTATCCTATGCGGAAAACGCGGTTGTTGCTAGTCTTGGGCAGATTTAACGGGAGGCATCACATGGCTTACGACAACAACAATATCTTCGCAAAAATCCTGCGCGGCGACATTCCCGCGAAAAAGATTTACGAGGATGATTTCGCCGTCGCCTTCCACGATATCAGCCCGCAGGCGCCCAGCCATATCCTTGTGATCCCGCGCGGCGCTTATGTCGGCATGGATGATTTCACCGCCAAGGCATCGCCCGAAGAAATCGCTGGCCTGTTCCGCGCCCTTGGCAATGTCGCGCGGCAGGAAAAGCTCGATGAAACCGGATACCGCGTGATTTCGAACTGCGGGATCAACGGCGGGCAGGAAGTGCCGCATCTCCACCTGCACCTGCTGGGCGGCCGCCGGCTGGGGCGGATGGTACAGCCTGCCGAGTAAGTTATTGATTAGGCAGCATTTGTGCCGTTAAGTTGTTTTCCATGCTGCATTGACACTCGGTCCTTTGCGCCCTATACAGTGTCATCCATATTTTTGATCCCGCAGCGCGTTTTAAAAGGCAGCAAAGCCATGTCCATTTCCGAATTTTTCAACCGTAAATCCCGCGCCGTGATCGCGGCCGTCACCCTGGCGCTGGGCGCGGGCGGCGGTTATATCGGCCATGAAACGGCGCAGCGCACCACGCAGCCGCAGGCCAGCGAATTCACGCTCGCGCAATTGCCCGACAACACAACCGAAAAACAATTCATTTCCGGCAAGCTGCCTGTGAACGCGAAATACGACGCGCTGCAATCCGTGCGCGTCGATGAATTCACCGCGCGTATCGACGCGATGGCGCAGCTGAAAGGCCAAATGCGCCTGATGGATGACGAACTTTATATCGCATCCGAAGCGAAGCTGCGCGATGACGCGGTTTCCTTCGTCAACGACCTGCGCGTGGCGGAGAATTTGTCGGAGCGCAATTACGCCGACCTTGTGAAGGATTACAACGCGCGCGTCGGGCTCGATGTATCGGCCGTTACCGGCAACTACACCAAAGGCATCATGTACCAGCAGGACGCGCAGCTGGGCGTGATGTTCGGCATGATCTTCGGCGACGACGACATGACCCCCGCGCAAATTTCCCGCGAAGTCGGCAACACGATGCTGGAAGGCCAGAAAATGGCCGATAACGCAGGGCTGGCGGGCGGTGCGGCGGGCCTGCTGCTGGGCGGATTGTTGGCTGTGCCGTTGTGGCGCCGCCGGAATTACCCCAAGGTCGGAAAATAATTCCATAAGCGAATATAATAATTTTGCTGCGGTGCATCGCGCTCCGCGCGCATAAAATAACACCCTGCGCGTGCAATCTTGCCAAATGTTTCCCTGTTGATAAACTGATGCCATCGAAACAACCGAAGGCGTTTTCAGGAATGGCTAAAGCCAGCCCGAAAAAATCAGCGTTCAAAAAAAATGCGTCGAAGCTCGCACGCACGACGGGGCTTGCCGTTGTTTTCGCGGGGGTCGCCTCCGGCTGCTCGACCACGCTGCCGGTCCGCAACATGCCCGCCGCGAATGACGACAGTTATCATGCGAATGTCGCGATGCCGCTGGCGAAGCCATCGGTTGAAAAAGTTATCGACACCGCTGAAATCCCGTACGACCAGCAATTGTTTTTCTACAACGCGCCCGCAACGCCCCCCGCCGACGAAGCCGCGCTGCTGGCGAAGATGTCGCCGAACCAGCGCGCCGAATTCTATATGCAGAAATTCTGCTTCCGCCAGGGTGCCACGCCCGAACAGGCGGCCGCGCAAAAGGAAGTCTATGACGCGCTGCAGGCGCTGGCGAAACTGCCTGCCACCGGCAAGCCGCTGATCGACCTTGCCGCGCAGGAAGGTTTGCAGTTCTGCAGCCTTGGCCACCTGCCGGCCGGCATCGCCGCGCAATATTTGCCGTCCAGCACAACGGTCGTGGCCGGCCCGCAGGGCAAGCCGGAGGGGCGCGTGCTGACGATCGCGCATGAAATCATGCATGCCGCGCAAGACCGCAACAAATTGTTGAATTACGAAACGAACTGGGACATTCAAAGCCGCGTACAGCGCAACCTGTCGATCGAGGCGGCGGCGTTGACGATGGAATTCCTGGTCGCCTATGACGCAAAAGTATCGGGTGATCCTGCCTACTGGAATTACATGCAGAATTATCTGGGCGGCACGACCTATAACGACGACCGCATCTATAAGCTGGTCGAAGACACCTATAAAACCGCCAAGGACGGCGGCGCGACGCACGAGGAATCATTGCGCAAGGTGGGTGCCGCGGTCTGGACGCATGTGTTCGAAAGCGACGACTGGCGCAATTTTTACCTCAACCACGAACTGACGATTTACTTGCGCGATATCTCGGAAAACAAATTCGAGGATGTGAAAACCATCACCCATGCGCAATTCGCCGACAAGACGAAAAACGCCGGCAAGGTCGGCGTACTGCCCAGCTTCACCGAAGGCGTCACTTTCCCCAGCCTCGATTCAATGCTGGCGAAACGCGAGAAGATGAAATGGGCCTATGAAGCCGCCGAAATCGCACGCATGAAGCAGATCGAAGGCAAGGACGGCAAGACGGTCGCCGCGCTGACAGCGGCCGCAAAAGCGGGCAACAACCCCTATCTGGGCCTCGATATCGCGGATATTTACAAAAAGACGAATGACGAAAACTGGACCAAGGGGCGTACTTTCCGCTACCTCTATCACGTGATGGACGAAGCGATAAAGCCGCCGGAACCTGCCGTGCCGGCGCCACCGAACGAGCCACCCAAACCCGACCAACCGCCCCCCGCCATCGTTCCGCCGGCCGTGGCAGCACGCCGCGGCGGATTGGGGCTCGCGTAAATTTCCTGTGAATAAGCCCAAGATGCAGGTGCTGCCTGTATCAAAAAAGAACGCGCCCCTTTTAGGGGCACGCAGGCTCCGCCCGCGTCAAAAAGAAGGGGCCCCTTTTGGGGGCCCCGTCAGTTTTTCACCAAAACACTTAGTGAGTATTCGTATCAGGTATCAGGTTAGAGCGTCGGCGCGCCGCGCTTGTTCTTTTTCGCGGGTGCTGCTGCCTGTGCCTTGTTGTCGTTCGACACTTCGGCGGTGACGGTCGTCGCGACCAGTTCCGGCTCGAAGCCCGACTCCTTGGTGGGCAGCTTGTTGATGACGATCTTCGCAGGGCCGTTTTTCTCGACGAACTCCGCGATGTTTTCCTTGTTGGCCATGAGCCACTTGCCGAGCGGGTTCGAGATTTTCTCGCGAACCACTTTGCGCAGCGGGCGTGCGCCCATATCCGGCTTGTAGCCTTCGGCCGCCAGCTGGATGCGCGCGTCTGCGCCCACTTCGATGGTGACGTCTTTCAGCGAGGGGTTCAGGGCCAGTGCGCCGGTCGGGTCGGACAGGCGTTTGTTGACCTTCTCGATTTCGCGGCTGACCAGTTTCGTGATGACTTCCTGCGCGAGCGGGATGAACGTGACGAAACCGCCCAGTTCCTCGATACGGTTGATCATCTCGGGGCGGAAGAACTCTTTGCGTTTCTTCGCGTAGATGCCCGACAGTTTTTCTTCCTGCTCTTCCGCGGTCGCGGTGCGGCCGTTGGAAGCGGTGTCGATGCCGAAATCACCGCCCGAGCCACCGTTCAGGTAAGCCATAGCTTCCTTCGCGCCCAGGTTGGTGGTCATGACGACGATCACGTTGTTGAAGAGCACTTTTTTGCCGTGGTTGTCGGTCATGACGCCGTCGTTCAGGACGGGCAGCAGGACGTTAAACACGTCGGGGTGCGCTTTCTCGATTTCGTCGAGCAGCAGGATCGAGTAGGGGCGCTGGCGGATGCGTTCCGTCAGGGCGGGTTCGGAATCTTCGAAGCCCACATAGCCGGGAGGTGCACCGATCAGGCGGGAAACGGTGTGTTTCTCGGCATAATCGCCCATGTTCAGCTGGATCAGGGCGCCTTCGTCACCAAACAGGTAACGGGCAAGCGCCTTGCTGAGTTCGGTTTTACCGGTACCCGTCGGGCCCTGGAACACGAAAGCAGCCCAGGGCTGGTTCGGATCCGAAAGGCCGGAGCGCGAGCCGATCAGGCCGTCGACGACGCGCTGGATGCCAGGCTGGCCGAGGACTTGCTCGGGCAGCTCTTTTTCCATCTTCAGGAAGCGGTCGCTGTCGTTCTGGCTCAGGAAGTCGACCGAGAGTTTCGACATCTGCGCGACGGCCGCGACGATATCCTGGCGTTCCAGCACGTTGCTGTGGCGCTGTTTTGCGTTTGCGGCAGCGTCATCGAGCGCCGTTTCCGCTTTCGACGGCTGCGAGATCGCAGGCGCGTAGCGGTTGGTCATGTCGACGATATACTCGAGGTCTTTTTTCGAGATGTCTTCGGTGATGCCGTGGTGAGCCTTGATGCCCGGCCACAGTTTTTCGGTGATGAACAGCGTCGCTTCGCGGTTGGGCTGGCCCAGAACCATCTGCTGGAAGCGGCGTGCAAGCGCGGGATCTTTTTCGATGTGCTTGCGGTATTCTTCGCCCGTCGTCGTGCCCATCACGGAAATACCGCGGGAAACGAGGAAGGGTTTCATCATGTTGCCGGCCGAGCCTGCATCGTCGCCGTTCTTGCCGGCGCCGAGCTGGTTGTGGATCTCGTCGATCGCGATGATGATCTTCTGGCCTTTGAACCAACCTTCGCGCTCTTGCAGGCCGTCAATGATGGGCTTCAGGCGTTCTTCGAACTGGCCGCGGAATTTCGCGCCCGCCAGCATTTTCTGGATGTCCATCTGCAGGACGCGCGCGCCTTCGAGGGATTCCGGAACGTCCGGGCTCTTGTCGACGATCGCTTGCGAAATGGCGGAGAACATGGCCGTTTTACCAACGCCGGCGTCGCCGGTGAAGGCAACCGATGCCTGTTTGCGGCGCGAGAGGATGCGCAGCGTGTTTTTGGTTTCGTCATCGCGGCCGACGACGGGATCGAGCTTGCCGTTCTTGGCTTTCTCGGTCAGGTCTTCGGTATATTCGCGCAGAGCCTGTTCCAGCGCCGCATCCGTGATTTTCGGATTTTTCGGGGGCTGGGGCTTCGCGGGGTTGCCGTTTGCGGAACCGTTGAAGGTCGTGCTGGGGTTCTTCGGCAGCACTTTGGGCTCTTGCGTGGTCGGGTTCTGCTGGACGCTCATGCGCGCGATGAATGCCGAACCGTCCTGATGGGGCGGGAAGGGCAGGTGCTGCACAAGGGCGGGGGAAACCTTGAAGTTGCCGTTCGGGCCCTTGATCAGGCCGGGATCGGACGGATCGAGATCCGCCTTGAAGGTCGTGGGGAAGTTTGCATCCAGGCCCATTTCTTCCACGCCTTCTTTCGACGCGGCGGTCAGCACATAGGTGCCTTCGGGCTTGCCGTTTTTCACGGCGAATTGCAGTTCATAGGAAACGTCGACCTGCAGCAGCTTGCTGGGGCGGCCTTCGTCGTTGGTGTTGATCTGGTAGGCGGTCGTGTTCAGGAGGACCTTGCCGTCGGCGCCAACGCTGTGCTGGCTGTCGTCATCGAACGCAAAGATGCGCTCGTTTTTGCCGAAACCCGCTTCGCGCTGGTCTTGCGCGAATACTTGCAGCGGGGACTTGGCGCTGCCGTCTTCATAACGCACCGCGTACTGGCGCGAGTTGCCGGCATCCAGCAGGTATTTAAAGCCTGTAAAGTTTTCGTCGATTGCCATTTTATGTGGCCTCCTGTTACGAGAGTGTGTTTTGGTGTTTTTATGGTTTTTGTTTAGACTTAGTTAACCTAATCAGTAGTCAGAAAGAGCGCAAGGACAAATTACGGAATAGCTGAATAGAAAGTCATAATATTTCAGGATAGTGTTGATTTTTATAACTTTCGTAATCGTTGCAGTGCAATATGGACAACAATTTTCGCTCTTATGGAAAAATTAACGCCCAAAACAGGCGTTTTCAGACCGAGACTCGGGGGGGGGCGCCAAATCACCCATGATTATGTGAATTAAATCAATGGTGTCAGGTTCCGAGTCTCCGGCAACCATCGGCAAAAGCTCAGGAAAAGGGCGGTTTCAGACGGCCTTCGGGGCGGGGATCGGGTTCAGGGATTTCGTGTAGAAATGCCCTGCAATCAGCTTGCCGTCGATCATGGCATAGGCCGGATTCGTGCCCCAGCGGCGGTATCCCATCTGCTCGTACAGGGCGATGGCGGCGGTTTGTGTCTCCCGCACGTCCAGCTGGATGGTTTTGTAACCCATTTCGGTCGCCAGCTTCTCCGCCATTTCGACCAGTTTGCGGCCCGCGCCATGTCCGCGCGCCCAGGGGGCGACGAAGGAAGCGAGGATCTGCGCGCTGAAAGCCTGCGCCTCGTTATGGCGGGACGGCTCGACCAGCTGCGCCGCGCCGCAGACCATGCCGTCGATGCGCGCCAGCAATAAATGACGCTCCGGCACCACCAGCACGCCCTTCCAGTACCGCTCCAGAACTTCGCGCGCCGGCAGGTTGATCCAGCCGAAACCGCCGCCCGCTTCGATGGCGGCATCGGTGGAATCGCACAGGTCGTTCAGGTCGGCCGGCGACAGCTTGTCCATGATCTCGATGGTGACGTGGGCGTGTTCGAGTGCTTTCATGCGCGTGGGCGTTGCTTGCATGGTTTCCCCCATAAAGGAAAGGCGATGGCAGAGCGTGGCATTATCCCGATATATCCGCTGTTATGCTGCAAACTATAGCATGGCGCACAGCTGTTCAAAACAGCGATTACTTCACCATAACTAGAGTATGCCGCGAGATTAGAAAGGACCGGGGCTGAAACCGGGCCCGCGGTACTGCCAGTTGGGGAACGGGCTTTGCGTGCCGTCCGGCAGAGTGCCGAAGGACGACGACGGGCTGTAGGTGTTCGCCTGCAGGTCGATCGCGTTTTTGGTGTCGATGGATGTCTGCAGCATCGATGCCACGCCGTCATAACCGAACATTTTCGCATAGGTCAGCGACGCCGCATCGTTGCTGCGCGGGTCGGCACCGCGGTCCAGCAGCGTATAGACCATGTAATAATCGCCGCGGAACGACGCCAGCAGCAGCGCCTCGTTGTTCTGCACATCGGCGCGCACGCCCAGATCCATCAACTGGATCGCGATTTCGGAATTGCCGCCGCGGATCGCCGCCAGCATCGCCGCGCCGTCATTGGCGGTCGGATCGACGCTGTTGCTGAGCAGGGTTTTCACCACATCCGCATGCCCGAAATAGGCGGCCTGCGACAGCGCGTCTGTTGCGATGCCGGAACGGCCCGAAACCGCGCCGTTGTCGAAAATCGCCTGCACACGCCAGCTGTCGCCCGACGATGCTGCCGCCATCAGTTCCGATTCAATGCTGCTTTGCGAACGCATGGACAGCGTGTGTTTCCACATCTGGTCGGACGGGGAAATGTTGATGCCCGTCTGGTTGTATGCGCCGTCGTTCAGCACGATGGCGGTATCGGTCACCGGATCTTTCGGAATGTTGTCGAGCGTGGCCGTGCCGGCGCCAAAGCCCAGAACGGCGGCGGCGATGACAAAGGCGCGGCGGAATTTCGAGGTGGTGGGTTTACGGCCTTTCATGGCGGTCACTCCGGTAAAAAGATGACGGGCAGGATTTTTTAACCTGTGCCCGTTTCTTTACGGGCGCGGACTCATGCTGTCAACCCCGCGGGGATTCGCCCGCAGGGTAAATACAGGCAGCGTTAAGATAATGCAGGTATTTGATTTCCTTAAATCTTTACAGGGCGCGTTTTATTGACATAAATATGCCGTTCAGCTAGGATGCGGGGCATGTCGATAGAAGTTTTTGATGGCAGCCCCCGCGATGTCCCGCGCCCGCAGCAGCAGGCCGCGCCCGTGCGGGCGATGACGCAGGAAGAACAGGGCGTTCTGGACAAACTGCTGATCGAGGCTGTTGCCAACCGCGACCTGGCGCATATCGAGGCTTATGTGCAAAAGGGCGCGAATGTGAATGTCGGCGCGGGCGAGGTCGGCCGCAATATCTTCCGCAACGGGTCGAACGATTACTATTCCGCCAGCGCGCCGCTTGTTCATTTGATGTATGCGAAGGGCCTGAAAACCGACATCGCCGATTTCCTGATCGCCGAAGGCGCGGATATCGACAGCAAGGACTCGCGCGGCAACACGATGCTGATGCTGGCGGCCAAGGCCGGCGATCTGGAGGCCGCCAGATATTTCGTGTCGAAGGGCGCGGATGTGTTTTCAAAAAATTACTATGGCGAGATCGTGCTGGATGTCGCGCGCAACCTGCATCCCGGCCATCACCAGAGGCGCCAGCAGGTGCTGGACGTGCTGGTGGGCGCGCTGCCCGACATGCTGCGCCCCGACATGGCCGGCGGCAAGCCCGTGACCGAAGATGTCATCGCGGCCGCCAATGAAAACAAGCCGGAAAAGCCGCGCGTCGCGCCGCGCACCGCCAGCTTCGGCAAAACCGCCGCGCCGAAAAAACCCGGCAACAAGCTGAACCTGTAGGGGCGCATCATGGCAGAACCGGACAGCACGAACCCCGAACAGCGCCGCATCGTGAACGAAAACCTGCTGCAGGCGGTCGATAAATATGATTCCGACATCATGAATCTGTGCCTGCAAAAGGGCGCCGACATCAACACGCGCAACGCGGACGGACGCACGCCGCTGATGATCGCGGTGTGGAAAGACAACGCTTCGCTGGTGCGGTTTATCCTCTCCAAGCAGCCGGATTTGTTCCTCAAGGATAACAGCGGTGAAACGGCCTATGACCTGATCAAAAGGGTCAATAACGCGGAAACGCGCCGCACGATCACCGTCATCATGCTGCAGGCGCTGCCGAATGCGCCGCCGATGGCGAACCCCACGGTTGATGACGTGATCGCTCTCGCCGAGGCGCAGGCCGCCAGATCACCTGCCGCGAAGGAACACATATCCGCCCCAAAAACGGCCAGCTTCGGCAACAAGCCGCCGCCCAAGCCCAAAACCGGTTTTTCGATTTAAGGTAGCCAGCCATGTTCGGTTTCAACAGCGCCGCCAAACGCCAGGAAAAAAGCAATGCCGCCCTGTTCGACGCGATTGCGCGCGGCAGCGTGACCGCGGTTTCCGCCGCGCTGGATGCCGGCGCCGATATCGATGCCACCGATCGCTGGGGCCGCGGCGTGATCGCCAATGCGGTAGAGGGTAACCGTCCGTACATGATTCAGGAACTGGTCTATCGGGGCGCGCAAATCGAGGCGCGCGACACCCATGGGCGCACCCCGCTGCATGCCGCCGCGCAAAGCGGGGCAGTCGATGCGATTGCGCCGCTGCTGGGCGCGGGCGCGAAAATCGACACCGCCGATTCAACGGGCGATACGCCATTGCTGCTGGCGGCCTATAGCAAAAGTTTCGAGACGGTGAAACGGCTGATCGATGCCAAGGCCAACACCGCGCGCCGCAACAAATACAGCAAGACCGCGCTGATGTTCGCGGCCGAACAGGGCGCGACCGATATCGTGGAACTGCTGCTGGCGCAAAACGACGGCGTGCTGAACGCGCGCAACAGCGACAACAAAACCGCGCTGGCGCTGGCAGTCGAACAGGGGCATGTCGATATCGTCCGCCTGCTGCTGAAGGCGGGCGCGCTGGTCGATACCGTCGATAACGACGGCAACACGCCCTTTACCCGCGCCGCCTATGAAGGTTTCACCGATATCATGAAATCGCTCTATGCCGCCGGTGCGCGTCTGGAAAGCCGCGATACAGACGGCGACACCGCGCTGACATCGGCCGTCAAGGGCGAACACCATGACACGGTGCGTCAGCTGCTCGACTGGGGTGCCGATATGAACGTGCGCAACAACGACGAAGAAGCCCCCCTCGACATCGCCGAGGAACAGGACAACGGCATCGAAGACCTGCTGCGCGAAGAAAAGAAACGCCGCGACAAGGGCGGCAGCATCCGCGAACCTCGCCCTGCTGCAAAAGAAGCCGCAACTCCAGCCGCCAGCGACCCCGAACCACCCGCACCCAAAAAGCGGGATTTCAGCTTGTGAGTTGTTCTGGCAATTCAACGGTTATAAATAATTGAATTCACTAAACACTGCTAATGATTATGTGATATGGCGCGGGGAGTGCTATAATAAGGTATCGCGCAATTGTTCGTCTTGGAATGTGCAAAAGTTGTGCAAATGGGCGATTTGGACTAGTTTAGTCGGAAAGCCCTGCGTCTGACGCAAGGGCATTTTCAGTTTTCAGGGATCTGGACTAGGTATGAAAAAGTTTGTGGTCATGCTGGCGGTTGCGATCGCCATGTTCTGGTCGGGCGCCGCGATGGCGCAGAAAAAACCGCAGACGGCCGAGCTGATCCAGTTTGAAAAACTGGGCGGCAAGATCCTTTATATCGGCAAATCATACGACATGGACGGCTGGCTGCTGGTTGGCCGCGACGGCGAAGTGCGTTCCATGATCTATACCAGCCCGATGGGCGCGATGCTGAAGGGCCGCCTGTTCAGCGGCGGCGGCAAGGACATCACGAAAACCCAGCTGCAGATTTACAAGGCGCGCTCCGCCGGTTCGCAACAGGCTGTCCCGATCGAACCCAACGCCGATAAAGATGCCATTCCCAAGGCCGAACAGTTCTATGCCGCCGTTGAAAAAGCCAACTGGGTGCGCGTCGGCAAGCCGGATGCGCCATACATTTATATGTTCATCAACGTGAACTGCGAACATTGCCAGTCGCTCTACCGCACGCTGAAGGGATCGCTTGATAAAGGCCTGATCCAGCTGCGCCTGCTGCCCGCCGGCGAACAGGACGACAACCGCGACGGCGGCGCCGCCATGCTGTCGGTCGATGATCCCGGCGCCGCGTGGCAGGATTATATGGACGGCAAAAAAGGCGGCCTGCACAAATCGCTGATCAAGGGCGACGCGCTCGACAAGGTCAAGGCGAACGGCAAGCTCGCCCGCGAATGGAAACTGCCGCAATACCCTTTCATCGTCTATCGCAAGGTGTCGGACGGCACGCTCATGACTGTCGTGGGTCAGCCCGAAAACCCGATGCTGCTGATGTCCGACCTGATGAAGAACCCGTAAGGATCATGATGTGATTACCGCCCAGGCACTCGCCGTTTGCATTTTCAGCGCCGCGCAGACCTATTCGGTCCCGCCGACGGTGATCCTTGGCGTGTTGCATGTCGAAGGCGGGCGCATCGGCATGGCGTCGCCCAACACCAACGGCACCTATGACCTGGGCCCTATGCAGATCAACACCATCTGGGTGCCGGAACTAGCGCGCCACTGGCGCGTGAGCGAAAAAACCGCGCTGCGCATGGTGCGCGACGATGCCTGCACCAATATCGGCGTCGGCTCGTGGATTTTGCGCCGCAAGATGAACGAATCCGGCTCGATGGCGGGCGGGATCGCCTGGTATCATTCGGCAACGCCCGGTGTCGGCTCGAACTACCGCCAGAAGGTGCTGCGCGCGATGCAGAAATACCGCCTGATCCGCCAGCCGGAAGATCTTTTGACCGCATCGGCATCGCAAGCCAAACGCCGCGGTTAATTTCCCTAAATATCTTTCCAGAGTCAGCTATAAAAAAAACCGCAAAAACAGGCGGTTGCCTGTTTGCTTCTTGTTCAAAACTGGCTAATATCGTCATCTGACGAACGTCTTTAAATCTGTTTTCGGGCAGGGATGAAAAAATTTCTCATGAATAAAACTGTTTCACTCCTCGGCGCGGCCGGCCTTTCTTTGATGGTTTCGGCCTGTGCGCTTCCGGGTAATGTCGATCAGCAGCTCGTGGCCGAGCCCGATCCGCTGGCGCTGCGTTTGGCGGCCGCCGTCGACAAGGCATCCGCGTCGCTCGAAACGCTGGCTTCGGTCGAACAGGCGCGCAACCCCGGCGCTGCCGTTGCATCCGTTCCCTACGCGCCGCAGGAACTGCGCCGCACCGTGACGCTGAAATGGATCGGCCCTGTCGAGCCGATCATGCAGCGCCTGGCTGACCGTGCGGGCTATGAAATGATGGTCAACGGCGATCTTCCGCCCGCGCCCGTCGTCATCTCGCTCGATGTGCGCCAGAAAATGGTCATTGATGTGCTGCGCGATGTGGGCCTGCAGGCAGGCCAGCGCGCCGATGTCGTTGTCGATCCCGAACGCCGTGTTGTGGAGTTGAACTATGCACCTGTTTCCGGCGATTAAGATCGCCCTGCTTGCCGGCGTTTGCGCGGTTGCCCTCTCCGCTTCTGCGGCGCAGGCGCAAACCGCCACGCAACCGCCCGGCCGTAACGCCACTGTTCCCGCCGGCATCCCTGCCGCAACGGCCAACCAGATGGCGAATATCCGCCGTCAGGCCGGCAATGCGCAGCTGGGCGCCGTACCCGGTGCCGCTGGTGCGCAAAAGGGCCTGTTTGACCGCTCCAAATCCTCCCAGCAGACCGAAGACGAACAGCTGGAGCAGATGAAGGACAAGGAAAGCTCCACCTACAAGGCGCATATGCTCGCCAAAAAGGCGCGCGAAAGCGGCGAATTCAATTCTTCCATCGACAAGGCCAAAAAAGAAGACATGACCGTGACGGACGAGGTGAAAACCCCGCCCGAAATGGAAGCGCTGCAGGATATCCGCGGCTCCCACGGCGTGTCTGGCGAAGCCTTCGACGAACTTCTGAGCAAACCCATGTCGCTGGACCTGCGCATGGAAGCGCAGCGCGAAGCCGCGCTGTCTTACGGCGCGCGCGGCGGCCTTGCCAAGCGCACCTACCAGATCACCGAACGCCTGAAGGATTACGAGGCGACGTTCGACAAGGTTTATAACTTCCGCGCGCTGCTCATCAAAGCTCCCTCGGGCATGATGATCGAACCGCCGATCGTGAAAGAATCGCTCGACGCGCTGAACATCTCCGACGGCGGCAACGAAGCGGCTGTCGCCGACCAGATCGTGAAGATCAGCAAGCAGGCGAAGATCGTGACGGCGCCCCGCGACTGGCGCGGCTATCTCACCTTCTATTACCTGACCGAAATTCCGCCGCCGCCGCGCGTGCTGTGGCCGATGAACGAAAAAGAACAGACCCGCTGGAACGCCTGGGTTCGCCAGGGCTGGGACGCGGGCTATGCGCAGGGCGAGCAGATTTTTGAAGCCAACCTTGCGCAGCTGGTCGCCGATTACGACGGCATGGTGCGTTACCGCATGCTGCTGGCCGAAGGCAAGATTTCACAGCCCTATGCGCTGCAGGAAGACCGTGGTGTCACCGGCGGCCGGAACGAGATGCGGGTGGGCGACCGCGCGCTTCGCATTACGGGGCCCTCACAATTCCTGACGGGGGCAGACCTATGGAAGCCGGCAGACCGGTAAGTCTCCTCAAGAAAGGTGTCGACGACCTCAAGTCCACCTGGCCTGCGGAACCTGACCGATTCAACGAGACGCATATCGACCCGTTCCTGCTCTGGTGCATCAAACAGGGCTCGTCGGACGTATCGATCCAGACCAACCGCCCCGTCATGTGCGAAATCGGCGGTTCTCTTTATCCTGTCACCTACCGTTCGCTCGACGCCGCCGACATTGTGACCTTCGTCACGCGCCTGTACGGCACGGAAGCGCTCGCGATTCTGGCCGGCGGTTCCGACATCGACTTGGCGTACGAAGTCATGACCGACCGCTTCACGCGTTCGCGCTTCCGCGTCAACATCACGGCGATCCTCGCCGAAGGCCGCGACGGCGTGCAGATCACGATGCGTGTGCTGCCTTCCGCGCCGCCCACCTTCGCGCAGTTGAAAATCGAAAAAGAAATCATCGACGGCTGGCGCCCCAGAAACGGAATTGTTCTTGTGACCGGCCCGACAGGCTCGGGTAAATCGACGCTGCTGGCGGCGGGCATCCGTTCGCTGATTGAATCGCATCACGGCTGCGGAAAATTGCTGACCTACGAAGCGCCGATCGAATTCACCTACGACTCGGTCATCTCGCGCCGCTCGCTGGTGGCGCAGACCGAAGTGCCGCGCCACATCCCGACCTTCGCGGCCGGTGTGCGTAACGCGCTGCGCCGCAAGCCTGAAATTATCCTTGTCGGTGAATCGCGCGACCGCGAAACGATTTCCGCGTCCATTGAAGCCGCGCAGACGGGTCACTTGGTGTTCTCCACCGTCCACACGACGGGTGTCGCATCGACCATCCGACGCATGGTGTCCACGTTTGAGCCGGGCGAGCGCAACGAACGCGCCTTCTCGCTCATGGAAACCGTGCGCATGATCGTGACGCAGACGCTGGTGCCGAAAATCGGCGGCGGCCGCGTCGCCTTGCGCGAATACATGGTCTTTACCGAAGAAATCCGCGAAACGCTGCTGAACATGACCTACGACAAATGGCCCGCGGAACTGATGAGCATGGTGGAAAGATACGGCAAGACCATGGAAAGCCAGGCGCGCCGGGCTTTTGAAGCCGGCCTTATCGAAAAGCGGCACTATCTTGTGTATCTGCAGGGTTCGAAAGCCGCGCAGGAAGCGCTCAAGCGCATCGCGGCGCAGGAAGCCGGCGAGATCGTCGATATGGACGGGCCGAAAATGGAAGCCAGCGATATCCACGGGCATTAACAGGGTAGGAGGCGCATCACATGGCTGATCAACCGGTACAGGGCTGGCACTGGCGTAACTCCATGAAAACCGTGCGGTTTTTCATCTTTGACGCACGCGCGGGATTTTTCGTCGTTCTCGTCCTTGTGCATGCGCGGCTGTGGACCCTCATGCTGGCCTTGTCGGTCATGACCATTTTCTGGGCGTTCGAACGCAAATCGCTGTCTTTCCCGGCGGCCTTGCGTTCCATCCGCGTCTGGATCATCGGGCCCAAGCGCCCGGGCTGGATCTGGACCCGCCGCCGCAAGCTGCAGGATACAGGCTCCGGCTAAAGCTCTTTGGCGTTAACGCCTTCCCGCCGAAAAATCCTTTGCGTCTATTGATTTAGGGGCGGGACTCGGCCTATAAAAGATCATTCGATTTGTTTTTAACAAGCTGACAGGCGACAGGATACCTTCCCATGACCCAGACGAATTTGCTGAAAAAAGCCGTTCTCTTTTCCGGTGTTGCGATCATCGCTTTCGCCGCAACGGCCCATGCAGGTTTTGAATGGAAAGGCCCGCTGGGCGCGCCGGCACCGGCCGCTGAAGCAGCGCCCGTCGATACGCAGCCGAACGACGACCTGACACCCGTCACCTCGTGGGAAAAACCCGCCGATGCGGCGCCCGCGCCGATGACCGCAGCGCCGGTTGAAGCCATGCCCGCACCCGTCACCGCAGCACCCGCAAACGATGTCGTTGCCGCGCCCGTCGCCGTTGAACCCGCAAGCGATGTGCTGACCGGTTTCGGCTCCGATGTGCCGCTCGTGATCGCGCTGCAGCAGGTCGTGCCCGCCGGCTATCAATATTCTTTCGCGGCGGGCGTCAACCCCGGCGTTTCCGTGTCGTGGCAGGGCGGCAAATCGTGGCAGGGCGTGCTGGCGGATATGCTGGCATCGCAAGGCCTCGGCTACCGCATCCAGAACAGCGCGGTGATCGTCGGCAATTACGCATCGCCCGAACAAACGCAACAATCCGCCGCGCCCGAAGCATCGGACGCGTCGCTCGGCATGACTGCTGTGCCGTCGGATAACGCATCCGCGCCCGCAGACACAGCGCCGGTGGCGATTACGTCGCCCGCGCCGGGAGCAGCGGCTCCCGTGCAATCGACCGTCGTGTCGGAAAAACCCGTCACGATACACCGTGAAAAACGCTCCTCGCTGCTGGAGCGCCTCGGCTGGACGCAGGGCACGAAACAGGAAACGGTCGAAAACGTCGCCGTCCCCGCTCCCGCAACGCCCGCACCTGCGGCGGCACCCGCCGACACCTCGATGTCGGCTGATCCGGTTCCCGCACCTGTCGCTGAATCTCCCGCAGTCTCGAACGAACCGCAGCAGCTTGCTGCCGCAACGCCCGCGCGCTCGGCTGCCGATGCGGCGATGGCATCTTCGGCAACCGAAGTCGGCGCGACCACCGCAACGGCGGCACCCGCGATGAACGGCAGCTGGAAAGGCGCCAAGGGCCAGACGCTGCGCGATGTGTTGAAAACCTGGTCGGATCAGGCCGGTGTCGAACTCTACTGGTCGATCGATTATGACTACCGCCTGTCGGACGATGTTGCGACCACTGGCAACTATGAACAGGCTGTTGGCGGCCTGCTCGACAAGTTTGCATCGGTACGTCCGCAGCCCTATGGCCAGCTGCACCAAAGTGCAAGCGGTCCCAGAGTCTTGGTGGTGAAGTCTTACGACCTCACCCGCTAAGCTCCCTGCAAGCGGTTGAATTTCCCTATTGTTTTTGAAATCTGTCACATTTTAACTAAATGTGATATGATATAAGGATATAGTCGAAACAGCAGTTTCGCCTGCCGGCGTTTGGCGGGACTGTGGCTTTGGGCTTGTTTGATGAATTTTTGCTCATGGGGATTTTGGGCCATGCAAAAACTGGGCGTCGTCAAGAAATTCGTGCTCATCTTTTCGTTGATCGTGATGCTCGGCGCGGGTTTCCTTTCGATGAACGTGCTGACATCGTGCAAGGCGGATGCGCAGGTCTGTACCTGCGGCACGATCTGTACGTATGTCGGTATGCCGACAGCAGGTTTGACTCAAGTCTTCGCAAGCCCCATCACCTCCGGCGTTCTTTTCGCCACCACTTACCTCACGATCTATTACGCATGGGCGATGGAAACCGGTTTCGGCCTTTCGATCGCCGAGAAAATCTATGAAGTGAGCCAGAACCAGATCGACTGGTGGGACACCTTCTGGTACTACAACCTCCGCCCCGCGATGATGGACATGACCGACCAGCTGGTCACGATGGACAAGCACCAGGACATCCAGATGGCGAAATTCGCCGACGTGCAGAACCTGAACCGCACCAACCGCGACATGATGAAAGAAGAAATCCAGTCGCACCGCGAACTGCGTCCCGGCGAAAACGTGTGTCAGGCGGGTACGGTCGCGGGCGGCATGACGCGCGCCGCCGTGTTCAGCCGCACCTATGCGGCCTCCGCCCCTGCGGCGCAGGTGCCGCGCACGGGTAACGCCGTCGGATCGACGGGCGCGCAGGGCTCCGGCCCCGAACAGCTGGCGCGCTGGACAAAATACGTGAACAACTATTGCGACCCGAACGAAAACGCGGGCGCCTCCGGCTGCGTCGCGGCGGGTCCTTTCGCGGGCCGCGACCTTGACGTTTCGGGTGAAGTGTTCATGAAGGACACGATCGACCTGAAAGACCCCGACACCGAACGCATCGTCAACGACCTGATCCAGAACATCGCGGAGCCCCGCGTGCGCGAGCCGATTCCCGAAGGCGCTGTCGTCACCAATTCCGCCAAGGGTCAGGAACAAGTGATGATCGGCGAATCGTACAAGGCCAAGCGCCAGTCCGTTTATGACGCGCTGTACTTCGTCGTCGCGCGCCGCGCGCCCGGTTCGCGTTCCGGCGAATTCCTTGAAAAAATGCGCGGCGTGGCGGCCGGCGTTTCCGGCAACACCGCCGGCGGCGCGGGCGTGGATCCCGCATATTTCGCGCCCAACCAGAACCCGTCCCGCAACGAAATCATGCAGGTCATGATGGCGGAACGCTTCCGCACCGGTACCTATTCCGTCGATCAGGTGGACAACCCCGAAAACAACGGCCGCGAAATGGTCATCCAGCAGGCCTTCCAGGCCATGCAGCTGACCGACCAGCTGGACCTGATGGACCGCTATTCCGTCATGCTGGCGGCCGAAGTCTCGGAAAACGTCCGCGCATCGAAATCGCTGCTTGAAAACACAGACGACAGGCCGACAAAGTGAGCACCGCCATGAAAAAAACGCTGCTGCAGAAATTGTCAGGTTTCCGGTTCGGCATGGGCTCGATGGCCGCTGTCATGATCGGCTTCTTCCTTGTCGGGTATAACGCAATGGTCGCCGACAACAGCGCCTGCTTTGCCCAGATGGACGTCCCGCCCGCAACACCCGTGGTCGTGACCGGCGGTCCTTGCCCGTCTGCCTGCGCGACACCGCCCGTGACACCGCCTTGCGAACCCTCCACCACGTCGGAAACCGCCGTCAACACCATCTGGAACGCGTTCTCGACCACGCTTGAAAATCTTGTCAACGTCACGCCGCCCTATCAGGCGACGCAGCGCGGCGGCGGTATGGTCAATTCGGGCAACGGCCTTGAAGGTTATCTGGGCGGTATCGTCGATGCGATGCTCTATGCGCTGATGGACCGCCTGAACGATATCGAACTGGGTTACATCGACTGGTTCGACACCATGTGGTATTACGGCATGAAGCCCGCCATGATGGACATGACCGACCAGATGAACACGGCCGCCGCCGACCAGAACCGGACTTTCCAGGCGGGCCAGGACGCGGAAGACGAAGACCAGATCAACGTCGGCCACATGGAACAGGAACAGCGCGACCAGCGCGTGTTCCGCGCGACGGAAAACGCGGCCTGCGTGGGCGCGGGCGCGGCCGGCGGTTCCGGCCGCCAGCAGAACATTGCGGGCAACATGCGCAAGGCGATGCAGCAAGTGACCCTCGATGACGGCCTCAACCGCCGCGGCACCCCGTCGGCCAAGGGCCGCGGCGCGAAACTGCAGGCGCGCAGCTCAACCTATGAAAGCACCTTCTGCGACCCCAGCGACAACGACGGCGGCAACAACTGCACGGGCGTGACTCCCGCCGGCCTTTACAACGCGGATGCGCAGATCACGAAAACACTGTACGGCACGCTGACCATCCCCTTGCACGATGCCGCCAACGGCCCGAAATACGAAGCCGCGACCAAGGCGCTGCTCGACAACCTGACCGGCGACCCCACGCCAGACCCGATATCCGCGCAGGTGATTAAATCGGCGCAGGCGCAGCAGGAATGGATGGACCGCCGTTCCTATCTTGCGCGCATGGCCGCCATCCGTTCCACCCCGCAGCTGGGCATCGCCTGGCGCACGCCCGGCACGCGCCTTGCGACCTGGGTTTCGCAGCTGCGCCAGGAAGGCGGCGCGCAGCCGACCGCCGGCGCCACGACCGGCCCCGCCGGCACCTGCTCGACCGCGGCAGACGGATCGCCCTGCGAAATGTCCGACAACCCCAGCTACAAGGAAGTGCTGCACGCGATTTCCATCGACCGCTTCAACTCGGGTAAATATGCGAACGGCATGACGACCGATGAAGCCGACCTTGAAATGGAAAAGCTGACCATCGAAAGCTTCTACCTGATGCAATTGCGCGATTATTACGAACTGCTGGAACGCATGAGCCTGACGCTGGCGGTACAGGTGGCAATCCTGGCCGACCAGATGCCCGCGACCGTTCCGCAGGCAGAAAGGACGAAATAACATGTTCCGCATGAAAATCGCCGCCGTCGTCCTTGCGCTTGGCATCTTCTTCGCTCCCGCGCCCGCTTCCGCGCAGTGCGAATTCCCGGGCGTTACGCAGATCGCGGCGGCCGGTTTCGCCGCTTCGTCCGTCGCGCTTTTGAACGCGAACTATCTGGCTGTGCCGCCGACCGGCGGCGGGATATTGCCGACCGCCTGGACGCTGACGACGCAGATCACGCAGGCGATGCTGAACGCCGCGCTGAAGGCGTTCGAAACGCGCCTTTACAACCGCCTGCGCGATTTCTGGGACGATTATCTGGAAGCCTTGCAGGACATGACCGCGCAGCTGAACTCGTCGCTCAACGACGGCACGCGTAACATGAACAGCCTGTTCGACACCAGCAACATGACGATGAACCAGCGCACCGTGCAGCAGGTCGAAATTCAGGCCAAAAAACAATTCCAGCCGACCAACGAAGGCTGCCGCTTCGACACCGCCGCCCGCTATATGGCGACCACGACGCGCACGGCAAAGGCGATGTCGTCCGGCCTTGGCAAGGATTTCACCGGCGTCGGCATGAACGGCACGGGCTCGGACGCGCAAAAAGGCCCCGGCCAGCTGGCGCAGGTGCGCTGGAACCGCTACCGCACGCTGTTCTGCGACGACCGCATGAACGGCGGCAGGGCCGGCTGCGCGGCGGGCAACCCGCTCGTGAACGCGCACGTGACCCCGTCGAAAACGCTGTTCGGCCGCGAAACGATCCCCATGAACACCGACCCGAACTACAAGATCGCGGTGAACGAACTGATCTATAACCTGATCGGCTACGAAGCGCCCGCGCCCATCCCCGTCGATGGCCTTGCCGCGCCGTCGCTGAAAGACCGCCGTCAGGAACAGCGCGCCTATGCAACGCAAATGGACGCGGTCGCCGCGCTTATCTATGACGTGGTCGGCGAACGTACGCCCGGCCAGGCCGCGCCCGAAGTGCAGGCGTTGCGCCAGAGCCAGGGCATCACCGACGCGAACCCGAAACCTTCCGACCGTGAAATCCGCCAATCGACGCTGGAGCAGCTGTGGAACCCCGGCTACTACGTCGATCTGGGCGATTCCGACTCGACCACCAACCGCAAGGAAGTGTTCCTGCAGGCCTACAACCTGATGCTGATTTACAAGCTGGTCGATAAGACCGAAAAAATCGCCAACGTGTTCGTGGCGGAAACCGCGAACTGGCTGGACGAAAACCAGGGCGACGTGATGACCGACCAGCAATCCAACGTACCGATCCGGTAAGGAGAGCGCATGTTCTTTACATCTGGGACAGCTTCGAAAACCGAGAAACCGGCGAAATCATCGCTCTGGATGGCGCTGCCGGTGCTGGCCTTCTGCGCGATCCTGACGCCGTCGGATAACGCCTATGCGCAGGCCTGCGAATCCCCGGGCGACGCGTCGTCCGACTTCAGCGACCTTGCCAGCGACATCGTCGATGAACTGAACGATTTCATCGACCAGGAAGAAAACTTCATCACCGAACTGGTCACGCACCGCGCGAAATACGAGATGCTGAACCGCCTCTACGAATTCGACTTCAACATCCGCGTCGGGTTGACGAACTGGTGGTGGAACTCGTCGCATAACTGCTTCCTCTGCGCGATGAAGCACCAGACGATGCAGCTGTCCGCCGACCAGGTGGACCAGTCGCGCCAGCTGGGCTCGCTGATGGATGCGCAGATGCAGAACGAGATCACCAACGACGTGAACCAGCAGCAGGTGGAGGCGACCCGCCGCTACCAGCCGAACGAAGCGTCCTGCTCCGTTGACTCGCTGGCGACCGCCGGCAGCGCGGCGACCGCGGGCGGCGTGACCAAGGCCTATATGATGTCGCGCGCGCTCAGCCGCGCGATGGCGAAAGAGGCGCAGCCGCGCCGCGCCAACGCCGTCGGCTCCCCGTCCGAAAAAGGTTCGGGCGCGGAAAACAACTGGCTGTGGAACGACTACGTGAACAAATGGTGCGACCCCGCCGTGGGCGACCAGGGCTGCGCCGCCGCCGGCGACCCCGTGACCGCGCACAAGCACACCGACCTGCCCGGCCTGCTGTGGGGCGACAAGCAGACGATCGACATGCAAGATGCCAAGCAGCGCGACATCGTCGAGGCCGCGACACGCTATTTCGTGAACCTGCGCACGCCGAACCCGGTGCCTGCACAGGTCATCAACGCGCCGCAAGGCCAGGAAGCGCTCCTCGACCGCCGCTCGCAAAGCGCGCGCCTGAACACGGTCTATAACGTCATCGGCCAGCTGATCGCGGAACGCGCCGGCGGTTCGGGCGTGAATACGCAGGACGTGCGCGTGGCGGCGGGCCTGCCCCCGGGCGACGCCGCAACGGATGCCAGCTACCGCGAATTGATGCAGGCGATGACGATGGACCGCCATCGCGACCCGCAATGGGTGGTGCGCATGGTGAACGAACCCGAAGCGGTCCTGCGCGAACAGGGATCGATCAACGCGATCAAGATGCAGCAGATGAACGACCTGTATAAACGCTGGGAAGAACTGGTCTGGATGTCGGCGGCAAACTACGCCAACAACCTCGATTCCGACATCCCGCACGATCAGGATGATGCCGCGCCGACCCGATAAATTTTGCTTTGCTTAAGGGAGACCTGACATGAAAAAGAAGACCGCCATCGTCCTTTCCGCCCTTGCGCTTGTGCTGGTGCTGACCGGCCCTGCGGCTGCCGTGTTCGAATGTCCCTGGACGGCCGTTTCGGGCAACAACCCGTCCGCCGACGGCGATTACGGCTGCGAAGACACCTCGGCCACCGGCCCCTGCTAATTTAACGGCCTGACGATTTCATTATCCCGCGCCTGCTTGCTGCAGCGCGGGATAATCTTGTTAGCGGATTATGTAATAATTACATTCTTGCTTCTTTTGAACAACCGCTCCGCGCCCCCGTGACACAACATCTTGTGTCTGCTATCGTCCGATTCAAGCTATCCATAGTTACGGGGATACTTTGATGCCATTCAGCTGGTCTGACCGCGAAAGCATTGCACGCGCGCTGATCGACACCTATCCGACCGCCGCGCGGCTGGAACTGGGTCTCGATGAATTGCAGCAAATGGTCGTCACCCTGCCCGAATTCACCGGCCCCGAAAACCCGCCCAAGCCCGCGCACCTTGAAGCCATCCTGTGGACATGGATGCGCCTGGCGGATGAGCAGGGGGGTGTTGCCGCATGAACGACATGTCGCCGAACCTTCCCGACAACAACAAAAACGATAACGGGAAATCGCTGCACTGGCATGTATTAGGGGGCAATAACAAACACCGTATCGGCGCCAACGCCGGTCTTGCGGTGTATGCCGAAACCGATGCGAACGGCGTGACAAAAACCACGCGGCTGATGTTCGATGCAGGCGCGCTGATCGGCGAAAGCCGCTTTGCCGAATATCCCGAACTTGCCGCCTGCGACAACGTCATTCCCGACATGGAAAAACATTTCGCGAAAAAAGGCAGCGGCGTAAAACCGCCCGAGCCTGTCGATGCGATTTTCCTGACGCACAACCACGTCGATCACGTGGGCGCGATCCCGTTTTATATCCTGATGGGCTATGAACTGCCGAAAATCTACGCCACGCCCTATACGGTCAAGCGTCTGGAACAGGAACTGACGAACGCGAATATCGACCCCGAAGACTGGCCCGAAATGATTTCCATCGCCCCCGGCAATCCCGTGCAGGAAGGCAAGGTCAAGGTCAACGCGTTCTGGGTGTCACATTCCACGCCGCAATCGGCGGGATACTTCATCGAAACGCCGGAGGGGAATATTTTGAACCCCGGCGATTTCAAGATGGACCCCACGCTGGTCTGGGGTCCCGCATTTAACAACGCGCAATTCAGCCGCATGATCGCGGGAAAACCGGTCGACCTGTTGCTGCTCGATTCAACCGGCGCCGATCGCGACACGCCTACCACGCACGAAGCCGATGTGCGCGACACGCTGCGCGGGTTGATGAAAAAATATCCCGGCAAACGCTTTGTCATCGGCGTGATGAGCGGGTACGAAGAAAACCTCGCCTCCGTCGCGCAGGTATCGGCGGAAGCCAACCGCTCCGTCTGGATTTCCGGCTGGTCGCACGAACAATCGCTGGCCGCGCTGAAGGCGACCGGCATGACGCTGTCGGATGCCGTCGGGCGCGAGATCAAGGTGCGCATGCTCGACCGCGGCAACGCATCCAAGGATCTGGCCGATACGCGCCCCGGCGCCGCCGTCGTGATCGTGACCGGCGCATCGGGTCTGCCGAACGCCGTGCTGACGCGCGCGGCCGACGGCGTGCATCCCACGCTGACGCTGGATAAAGATAAAGACATCATCCTGCTGGTCGCAACATCCATCCCGGGTCAGGAAGCATCGCGGGAACGCATGCTGTCCATCCTGCGCGCCAAGGGCTTCAAGGTGCTGACCAAGAGCGAGGAAACGCTGTATTCCCACGCCCATGCGCGCCTGCCGGAACTGATGGATTTCGCCAAATTGGCGAACCCGAAAAACGTGCTGCCCATCCACGGCGACACGCATCTGCGCGAAGCGAACCGCGAAGCGATGACGAAACTGGGTTTCAACAGCCTGTCCGCCGATAACGGCGATGTTCTGAGAGTTTCGAAATCCGGCGTTGAATCGGTCAACCCCGACAGCAAGGGCCGGCCGAAACTGGTGGGCTTCAAGACGCTGCAGGGCCAGCGCTGGAACGACCGCAATTACATGCAGATCAACGCGCCGCAGGACAAACCCGACGCGGTGGAGCCTGCAAATAACAACAGCAAGCCCAAACGCCCCAAAATCTTCAACGTCAACCCGCCGCCCAAGCCGCCCGCGGCAGCGTGACAATTTCCCGCCTGCGGCGGCGTGAATTAAGCCTGCTGTAAACGCGGCAACGGCTTCTTCGGCCCTTCGGGTCGCGGCGGGCTCTGGCGGAACAGGGGGTCGCTGGTGAAGATGCCCTGCAAAATCTGGCGCATGCCGTCCGCTTTTTCGGGGTTTTTATCCAGCAATTCGCGCGCGTCGTCGATCAGCGCGCGGCGCGCGTTCAGCAATGCCTTTACGTCGCCCGGATTTTTCGCAACCGCCGGATCGCTGTAGATTTTCGCCTGCAGCAGGTCGAACATCTGCCACGGCGCGATTTGGGGCGTGGCGGGCGCGCCGCCGCCGAACAGCTGCTTCAGCGCCTCGCCCATATCGGGGCCTTCGACGGTTTTCTTGATGATGGCGGCCTTGAAATCATAGGCGTCATGTATGAACTGGTTCGCGGCATCAACCGTGCGCCCGTCCACCTTGTTCTGGATCAGGATGCGGAAATACTCCTCGCCCAGCGCCGCCACGCCCGACAGATGCGTCGCCTGTTCGGGCGTCAGCGCGGTTTTTTCCGTGATGTCGTATGCCATGTCGCGCAGCTGCGTGGGGCTCAGCTTGCGGAAATTTTCGACGCCCATTTTTTCCACCCGCGCCTGCAATTCATACAGGGCAGGGTAGGTGGTGGCGATAATCGCGCCGAAATAGGCGTTGTTGTCGGATTCATACACCTTGGTGCGCGCGTTTTCGGTCAGCGCGACCACCGTGCCCTTGAAGTTCGCGTATTCGCCGATCAGCGCGGCAGGCGCGCCGTCCTTCACCGTCTGCATCAGCGCGCCGACCTCCGCGAAGGTTTCGGTTTTATGCAGGGCGATGACCTGGTCGAACCCCTTGTTCGCGCCCGCCACGGTCGGCAGGTAGCGTGTATCGAAACTGCGCCACGCGCCCTTGGCGCCCACGATATCGGCCATCTGTTCGCGGGTGATGTCGATTTTCAGCGATGCGCCGCGCAGCACATCGACGGCGTTGCCGTCGCCCGCACGCAGCACAAATGCCTGCTTCATGTAATCCTGTGCCGACAGGTTCGGGTTATACGGCACGACCACGGCGGATGCCGCGTGCAGCGCGTCGCCCGTCAGGCCGGGGCGCACCGACTGCGGCGCGAAGCCGCCCGCCTGCATCGCGAAGGATGTCTGGGAAATTGCGGCCAGTTCTTCGGGCGACAGGCCGGATACTTTTTTGGATGTCAGGTATTCCTGCATCAGCAGCGGGAATTGCGGCACCGGCGTCCGGCGCAATTGCAGCTGCGTGCTGATCTGGTCGGGATCGGCGAAGACGATGCGCGGCGCGTCGGCCGGGCGGTCTTTGTTCAGGCGCGTTTCCAGCGCAGCAAGACGCTGGCTGGCGCGCGTCGTGTAGCTCTGCTGCAGTTCAGGGAAGCTGAGCGTATTTTTCTGCACGGTTTCGGTTTGCGCGGCATCGGGGGCGGCGGGGGCCGGTGTCGTTTGTCCTTGCGCGGCGGCGCCGAAAGCAAGGGTCAGGCCGGCAACACCTGTCAGCAGGGCTCTCTTGAATACGTTCATCACACCACTCCCGTTTGAATTATTTGAATGTTTATAAGGGGATGCAAAGAATATATTCCATAATAGCAGAAAGAGTCAAACGCGAATTTCACCTTGTTTATCAATCTCTTGTACCCCGCCGGAGAATCTCCTGCGGGGTCTGTAGTGCCTTTTCTTCACCATGTTCAATAACCGTATCCATTTCAGGATAACAGAAAATGCGATAAACGCAATTATAAAATGCTAAATGATTGAGTGCACAGGCAAAGAAAAACCCGCCGGCGGGGCTGCGCGGCGGGTTTCGGGGGAGGGTGGCGGGAAGGGGTTACAGGAAGTTGATGAGCGACAGCTGGTTCGTAATGCTGGTGACCTGATACGACGCCTGCAGCTGCGTCTGCAGCGCCTGGATTTGCGTGACCACATCGGTGGTGTCTGCGTTCTCCATCTTGCCGATCAATCCCTGCAGCATTGCGGATTCGCTTTCATGCGTCGCCTCGACCGCGTTCAGCAGGTTGAAATTTCCGCCGACGCGGGTCGCCGCCGCATCCAGCTTTTCAACGCCGGCGCGCGCGATGTCCATGATGTTCTGGATCACGTCGTCCAGTTCGCTTGCGGTCGGGATGTCGCCGGGGGCGGGTTCCTGCATATTCGCCATGAAGCCCAGCGCCTTGATGATATCCTGGAAACCGTCCACATCGGCGCGCACGGTGTAATCCAGCTCGGTCGTTTCGCCGATGCGCATCGTGACCTGTCCAGATGCCGAAAGGCCGGGGTTCATGCCCACATCCGCCGTCGTCATGGCGGCGACGTTCGCGGTCAGCTGCGCCGTGGTGATGGTGCCGTTGCGCCAGTCGGTCAGTTGCTGCTGGAAATTATTGTTCAGCACCGATTCATCCGTGAACGGTGCGCTGGTGGAATCGGAACCCGCGAACAGGTAACGGCCATCAACCTTCAAATTGGCAAGGTCCTGCACGAAATCCAGCGCGTTCTGCGCGATGACCTTCAGCGACGGGATATCGGCCGAGCTGTCGCGCACGGCTGTCGTGATGCCGTCGATCAGCTGCGTCACCGCGTCGCGCGTGCTGTCCATCGCCGTGTTCATCTGCGTAATGCGCGAGGTAAGGCCGCTGATGTTGTCGAGATAGCTTTGCACGCGGCCCAGATCGGTGCGGTTGCGCTGGATGTTGGTGGCATCGACACCGAAACCCGCCAGCGTGTCGTATTTCTTGGTCGATGCGATCTGCCGCTGCAGGTCGGTCAGCGTGGCGTTCATGTCCTTCAGCCGCGCGATGTTCGCCTGCGTCGAGCCCAGGAAGGATACTTTTGAAATGGTCATGTCACTTCTCCGTCATCAAATCGCGTTCAGCAGGTCGTCCAGCATCTTTTCGGACGCGGAAATCATGCGCGCCGCCGCCGCATAGGCGGTCTGCACGCGGATCAATTCCGATACTTCTTGGTCAAGGTCCACGCCGCTTTCATCGGTGAAGCGGGTCGTGAGCGTCTGCAAATAACTGTCTTCCTGCGTTGCCGCCGATTTTGCGGCGTTCGCGTCCTGCGCCTGGTCGGTCAGCACGGCGCGCGAAAAATCCTCGATCGACGCGTTCGCCACAAGCCCGATGGAAAGGCCGCCATTCGGCCCCAGGTTGCTCTGGCGGAACGCGGTATGCGGCAGGTTGGTCACGGTCACGCCCATCGCGGCAAGCGGCGTGCCGACGCTGTTTTGCAGCGTGATGTCGCCGCCGTTGACGGGGGTCAGGATCAGCTCGCCGCCGGTGCCCAGCGTCGCGGACAAATTCGGGATCGCGTTCAGCTGCGCCAGAAGCTCGACTGCGGTGTCGCCGGGGGCGATGGAAACCGAAATGGCGTTCTGGCTGCCGACCTTCACGGTGAATGCCGGGTTCTGCGCGGGATAGGCCGTAAAATCAAGGCCAAGGTCCTGGATGCCCGCGCCAAGGTCGATATCGGTGATCGTGATGTCGCCCGTGCCGGTCAGCACCAGCTGCCCGCCGCTCGACAATGCCGCCACGTTCGATCCCGCCGCCGCGTTGATGTTGTTCACAAGGTCCAGCGCGGTGTCGCCCGGGTTGATCGTCACGTTGAACGGGCCGGCACCCGTATCGATCATGAAATTCGCAGGCGCGGTGATATTGGGCGCGGCATCAAGGTCGGGGGTGATGGCGGTCAGGCTGGTCGTGCCGTTGATGCGGTTCGATTGTGTCAACCCCAGCACGGTGAACAGGTCGCCGCCGGAAATATCGACGGTGCCGGCGGCGGTCTGCGACTGATACGCGCCCAGCGCGAATTCGGAAATGCGGCGGATGACTTCGTTCGATCCCGCGGGAATGACCTGGTTGGTCGTGCCGGTGCGCAGCAGCGCCGGGTTGTCGATCACCGCCTGGTTGACGCGGATCTGGCCCGCGAAACCGGAATAGCCCGTGATGCCGGGATCGGCGACGTTCGGGGGCACGTTGCCGTTCGCGTCGGTGAACAGGCGCAGGCCTTGTTGTTCGAAACGGAAGGCAAGTTTTTGCGCCATTTCGTCCATCTGCGCCTGATAGGTCGGCAGGGTGTCGTCGCGCAAGCTGAACAGCGCGCCCAGTTCGCCGCCGATCTGCCCCTGCGGCACTTCGGTGCCGGTGATATAGCCGATATGCAGCCCGTCCGCGCCGCCGCCCGGATAATAGGTGTTTGCGTCCTGGCTGCTTTTCGTGAAAAACAGCTGCTTTGCATCGCCATCGACCAGCGGCTGGCCCTGTTTGGTCATCACGACCATCTTGTTGTTGCTGTCGGTCACGGTCGTGACCTCGATATATTTCGACACCTGCGCCACCGCCATGTCGCGTTTATCCTCGAGGTCGGCGGCGGATTTTCCGGCGGCGGTCAGGTTCTGGATCTGCACGTTCAGCGACGCGATGACCTTCAGCTGGTTGTTGACTTCGGCAACGCCGGCGGAAATCTTGTCTTCCGTCTCGTTCTTCATGTCGTTCATCAGCTTGGTGAAGGAATTGAAGGTATCGGCCACCTGCCGCGCCTGCGCGACCGTGTTCGCCAGCTGCGTCGTGCTGTTCGGGTCGGACGACAGGGTGGAAAACGCGTCGCCCAGCTTGCCGATCTTGGCGGAGATAGAGCTTGCGGCCTCCGACGCGCCGTGGAACGACTGGATACGGTCGAGGAAATTCGCCGTCACCGTCGCGCCCGACGATACGCTGGTCTGCTTCATCATGTCGCGGATCAGGTTCTTGTCGACGCTGCGCATGATGGCGTTCAGCTCGACGCCCATGCCCACGCCGCCGACCACCAGCGTCTGGGTCGGCAAAATCTTCCGGGTAAATCCGGGCGTAGAGGCGTTCGAAATGTTATTGGATATGGTGTCGAGCTGGCGCTGTGCCGCCCGAAGCCCGCTTAACGCCGCATCTAGTGATAATGTTGACATGGCTGCACCATTGTTAAAAACACTTCTTCCGCAGGTATATAAGCAATAGCCGTGCCAGATCGGGCATTTACGGATAAATCGTTATAAATCAATAGGTTGAATTTAAGGTTGCTGCCCGTTCAAGAAATGGCACATCCCTTGCAACGACAATTGGCAAAGGAGCATCCGGGTTCAATGATTGAATCATCGACATATACATCTGGCTTCAGGGGCGAAGACCGCACGGCGGGTATGCCGTCATCCATATCTTCGGGTATGACATCGTCGCGCGCCATGATGTCGGATGCCGCGAAATTCTCGGGCATGGTCGATGAGGCATCCAAAGCGGGCGAGACAAAAACCGCCGACACCAAGGAAAAATCCGGCTTTGAAAGTTTCCTCAGCTTCCTGGGCGCGATCATCGATATCATCAACCCGCTCCAGCATATTCCGGTCATCAGCACGATCTACCGCAACATCACGGGCGATGAAATCAACCCGCTGGCGCGCGTCGCGGGCGATGCGCTGTACGGCGGCGCGATCGGCGCGGCGGTCGGCATCGTCGATGTCGCGGTGGAAAGCAAGACCGGCAAGGATATCGGCGGCAACGTCGTGGCGATGCTGACCGGTGATGAAAAAGGCAAAGAGCTTGCGGACGATGTGCAGGTCGCCGACAACAACAACGGCCAGCGTTTGCAGGATATCGTCTGGAACGACGTGCCACCCGCCGATAAAGCGCAGGGCGTATTGTATGCGCGCAGCGAAGCGGAAGGCGATAAGGCCCGCGCCGCGCTGTCGCCCGCAGCACCTGCCACACAACAACCCGTCAACGATGATGCCGCGCGTAATGCGCTGATGGCCTTCGCGCGCGATATGCGTAACGGCGGCGAAGCGCCGCAAACTATAAACGGCGGCGAAGCTGCGGCGCAGGATATCGATGTCACCGCGATGGTGAAAAACGACAAACCGCAGGGCGTGCTGTATGCCCGCGACGATGCAAGCCTGAATTCGATCAGACAGAATTTTCCGTCTTCCCCGGGACCCGCTCCTACAAAGCTGTCCTATCGCACGGGGGCGACCGGAAATGAACCGGCGGCCTACTCCTACAAAGATGGCACGATGGTTCCTACAGCGAAGAGCGGACCTGCTGGCAGCAACGGCATAATGCCCGCGCAAGGCAAGGTGAATGTCAAAACCGCGCTTCTTTCACAAGAAGTTCCGGCGGCGTCGGGCGAGAATCGCGCCGTGCCGCCGGAACTGATTGCTGACGTCCCGCGCGAGCTGATTGCGCAGCGCATGATGGCCGGGCTGGATAAATACGCCGCGATGAGCCGCCTGTAACAGCGCGTATTTTGATTTCATTCCCGTCCTGTGCCATGATGGCGCATGAACATCGTCGTCCAGACATCGTCGCCCACCGCCACCACCGGCGTGCTTTTCATCGGCCAGCAGAGATATGACTGCACGCTGGGCCGCACGGGCGTGACGCTCGACAAGGTTGAAGGCGACGGCAAGACGCCGGTTGGCACCTACCCCTTTCGTTATGTGCTGTACCGCGCCGACCGCATCGAAAAACCAGAAACCGGCTTGCCCGTGCATGAACTGACGCCGCAGACGGGCTGGTGCGAAGATCCCGCGCATGCGGATTACAACCTGCAAATCACCCTGCCGCATCCGTCCGTGCATGACCGCATGACGCGCGACGACAACCTGTACGATATCTGCGTCGTGATCGGGTATAACGACGCGCCCGTTGTGGCCGGAAAAGGCAGCGCGATTTTCATGCATCTGGCCCGCCCCGATTTCACGCCGACGGCGGGCTGCGTGGGGCTTAGATTCGCCGACCTTGTGGATGTGCTGAAGCAGCTGGATTCTGCCAGCCTTATCACGGTCTTGCCGCCGCCCGATTCACGGTCTTGACCTTGTTTTGGAAAGTCTTATGATGCCCTTCATTCCGAAGGGAGCCGTATTATGCCAAAATCGAACCTGCAGACCCGCGACGACGACGAACAAGAAGAAAAAACCGTCCCCACGAACGTATCCGGCCAGCGCCTGAAATCCTTCCTGGAACGCATCGAGCGTCTGGAGGAGGAGAAAAAAGCCCTCGCGGAAGACATTCGCGACGTTTACAGCGAAGCGAAAAGCCTTGGCTTCGAGGTCAAGATCATGCGCAAAATCGTCTCATTACGCAAAACCAACGTCGAAAAACGCCGCGAGGAAGCCGAACTGCTCGAGCTTTACATGTCGGCAATCGGTATGGCTGAGTAATTTTTCCTGCGGGATTAGGAAAACCAGACGCAAAAAAGTTAAGGATTTAAACGGCAAAGGCTTTTATACTGGCCTCTGCCGTATTATCCTTGATGCCACGGCTTTACGGCTTTCCTCGAAGGGCACCCGCACCTAAAAATGAAACAGCGCGCATATATTCCCCTTTTCGTCGCGGCGGCCCTGTCGCTCAGCATCACCGCCACCACTGCCTATGCGCAGGAAACAGTCACGTTCGAAGACGCGATCTCCGCCTTCAACTACGGCGACAACGATCTTGCGAACAAGCATTTCTGGAAGCTGGCGGGGCAGGGCGACGCGCGCGCGCAATATTACCTCGCCTATATGCTCGATGCGGGCCTTGGCACCGGTCAGGACATGAACGGCGCGGCCAACTGGTACAAAAAATCGGCGGAGCAGGACTTCCTGCCCGCGGTCGTCTATATGGGCTACATCTACAGCCAGGGCCGCGGCGTTGCGAAGGATGAAAAAGAAGCCTTCAAGTGGTACACGCGCGCGGCGCAGATGGGCGACGCGGTCGCGCAGAACAACCTGGCGACCATGCTGCTGGTCGGCAAGCCCTACACGAAAAACGCGCCGCTTGCGGCGCAGTGGTTCCTGCAATCCGCGATGCAGGGCAACATGCGCGCGCAATACAACCTTGCCACCATGTACCGCACCGGCGACGGCGTGGGCCGCAATTACAAAGAAGCGCTGAAATGGTACAGCTTCGCCGCCAACCAGGGCGACATGTACGCGCAGAACGCGCTGGGTTACATGTACCGCAAGGGGCTTGGCACCGACCGCCCGCCTGCGGACGCGACCGAAGAACAAAAAGCCGCGATCGAGCTTGCGAACAAGCAGCAGGCGATCGAATGGTATCGCCGCGCCGCCGAACAGGGCCACATGAAATCGCAGATGGCGCTGGCCGTCATGTATGAACTGGGCGAAGCGGGATCGGAGCGCGGCCCCGACGAAGCGGCGGTCTGGTATTTCAGCGCCGCGCGCCAGGGCAACGAACGCGCCATGCACCGTCTTGGCTATTTCTACGAACGCGGGCCCGAAGCCTGCCCGACCGACAAGACCTGCGAACGCCCCGAGCGCGAAGGCCGCGGCCTGCCCAAAGACGACAAAGAAGCGCTGAAGTGGTACAAAAAGGCGGCGGAGGAAAAGAACTTCACCCCGTCCATCATCGCGCTTGCGCGTTTCTACCAGAACGGCCTTGGCGGTTTGCGCAAGGACCCGAAAAAAGCGCTGGATCTTTATAACAAGGCAGCCGGCCGCAGCGACCCCGTCGCCATGCTGGAACTGGCGCGCATGTACCGCGAAGGATCGGGCGTGCCCAAGGATAACGTCCGCGCGCTGCAATGGTACGGCCTTGCCTATAACGCGCTGCAGGAGCAGGGCAAAAACCCGAAAGGCCCGCTGCCCGACCCCGATCTTGAAACGGAAGCGACCAAGTGGCGCATTTACCTGCGCAACAACATGTCGAAAAACGACATCGAAAACGCGACCCGCCTGATCAACCAGTGGCGCCCGACATATATCAGCGACCCCGGCAGCCAGCCGCTCTTCTACGACAAGTAGGATTTCCATGACAAAAAAAGGTTCCGACTCCCCCGAACACGGCCTGATCATCGGGCTTTCCGCCGTTGCCTGCGCGGTCGAGGGGCATGAACCCAAGGTTTTCATCGTGCGCGGCGCGGCGCACGCATTATCTGCGGGCGTGCATCCGACGAACGAAGAAGGCGACGCGCTGCCCTTCGGCCCGTTCGATCCGCAGCGCCATGCGACGCTGGAAATCGGCCTGCGCGGCTGGGTGAAGGAACAAACGCCGCTGAACCCCGGCTATGTGGAGCAGCTTTACACCTTCGGCAACCGCGGGCGTTACGCGGGCGACGCAGCTGAATCCAGCCGCGTCATTTCCATCGGCTATCTTGCGCTTACCTATCAGGAAAAAACCCGCACGACCGACAACGTGTTCTGGGGCGACTGGTACAGCTATTTCCCGTGGGAAGACTGGCGCCACGGCAAGCCCAAGATCATCAGCGACGTGATCGAACAGGGGCTGAAGCGCTGGATCAACGCTGCAGAAACCAAAGAAGAAAAAAACGGCCGCCGCACGCGCACCAACCTTCTGTTCGGCCTCGACGACATTCCGTGGGACGAGGAAAAGGTGCTGGAGCGGTACGAGCTTTTGTACGAAGCCAAGCTTGTCTATGAAAGCATTCGCGACAAGGGCATCAAGGTCGATTATGTCCTTGTCCCCGGACGTTCCATGCTCTACGACCACCGCCGCATCCTCGCAACCGCCATGGGCCGCCTGCGCGGCAAATTGAAATACCGCCCCGTGGTGTTCGAATTGATGCCGCCCGAATTCACGCTGCTGCATTTGCAAAAAACGGTCGAGGCGATTGTCGGCCATACGCTGCACAAGCAAAACTTCCGCCGCCTGGTCGAAGGTTCCGGCATGGTCGAGGAAATCCCCGGCAAGAAATCCGCCGAAGCGGGCGGCCGCCCGGCATCGCTGTTCCGTTTCCGCAAGGACGTGGTGTTCGAACGCCCCGCCCCCGGCGTGAAACTGTCGCCGGCGATGGGCTGATATCTATCGCGAGATATTCTTAATTACTGATCCGCGTCCTTCGATTCCAATTTTTTTATCTTGGCATCTATGCTGGATAGGAAACTTTCGCCGTTATTTTCTCCTCTTTCTATCGCACGCCTCGCCCAGAACCGTGCACGCAAAAGACTCATCAAATTGCCCTCATCATCGGCAAGAAAACTCGCATAATTATGTGCATTATTAGCATCGCCATTTTCCGCGGCTATTTGAGCCCAATATAATGTTTGTTTGTCGTCCTTTTTGTAAACTGCGTAATACTCCATAAGCTGATACCCTGCCGAGGGCGCGCCATCCAGCGCGTCTTTTTTCAATTTTAAAAGCTCTTCGTCCGACAACTGAAGGCTATCTTGCATACGTATTGAGTTAGCGGGCATTTGGGAAAGAAAGTAAGCCTTCTGATATTCTCTGGCACAGAAAAAGGCTACGCCTATTAAAAGAACGGATGTCACAAACATAGTGAATCGTTTCATGAACAGCTCCGTTTGGCCATCAGCGGGAACATATCTATATCCGTAGATTACTAAAACGAGTGTTATGGCGTAAAGGTGTGTTTCGAGAGATCGCAGGCGGAGGTGAAACTGTGACCGGCGATGGGCTGACACCAGATTTTTTCCATGCCGGACTTGTTCCGGCATCCAAAGGGCAGTTCTGTCGTCATATGAGTCATGCGACGCGCAGACGCGCTGCCAGACCCCCGCACAAGGCGGGGGTGACGCTGTTAATAGGATTTTGAATTTTTTAAGGCGTCTGTTTCGCCTTTTTGAACCGCGCGGTTTTCGGCGCGGATATTTGGCTGCCCGTGCCGCCCGTTACGGCCTGTGTCATCGCGGCAGCGCGCGTTGTGGCGATGGTCGATTTCAGGGCACGCCCCGCTGCGGGGTCGCGCATCGCGTCGCTGATGTATTTGCGGATCAGCGTGCCCTGCGCATCCTCAACGTCTTTCGCGTAAAAAATCGCGGCATTTCCGCCAGTGTCTTTCGCCTGCGCATCCGCGCCCGCCTCCAGCAGCAGCGCGACGGATTCGGGGTTGCCGCTGCGCGCGGCCAGCATTAGGGGTGTCATGTTATTCCTTGCGCCCATTTCCACAGACGCGCCCCTGCGGATCAGCAGGTCGACCATTTCGGGGCGTTTTGCCGCGATGGCGTGGTGCAGCACGCTGTAATCGTCGTCGCGGTCTTCACGCCAGCGCCACGCATCGGGGTTGTCGGCGAAAATCTCCAGCACCAGCGGCATGTTGCCGTCGGATACCGCAGCAATGAATTTAAAGCTGTCGAGGATGGTGTATTTCGGCTTCGTCACGCCGTGCGTCCCGGCCCTTTGCTGAAGCTGGCGGTTTTGGGCGCAGCGACACTGCCCTCCGTCCCGCCCGACACTGCCGTCGTGATGCCCGCAAGGGTTTGCAGTTTTTCCCCCTCCGCGACCTGCGCGGCGGTGACTTCGGCGGCTTTGCGTTTTTCGCGCTCCTCCGCGTCCTGAATCTTGCGGCGGTCGTCAAGCGCGTTCAGGAATTCGAAATTGGTGTCGTAGGTCGCCACGCGCATCTGCACTTCGATAATAGGGTCGTCGAAATCGACATGCGCGCCCGCGTTCATCAGCACCGTCGCGGCATCCAGATTGCTGGAACGGATCGCGAGCATCACGGCGCTGACTTCTTTTTCCTGCGGCTGGCGGATGTAATTGGCGGGGTCGTCATACACGGTGGGCTCGAAAGCGGGCGGCGCGGTTTCATTTTTGCCGACCAGTTTTTTAAAGATATCGCGCAGCCCCATGGATTCGCCCTCATGTTTAACGATGGCCAATTCTATCACGTGATTGCTTATGAAAAGGTAAAAGCCCGGGTGATTCTATATATGATGCAGGCTGACGGGTTAAAACGGGCAAAACACGCGGCGTAATCTGGCTCTAAGTAACTGAAATTAAATGGGAATAAATTATGCTCAAGTTAATCATATCTTCATTGACTTATGCTCTAATGGATTATATATCTTATACTCAGAGAGAGCAGAAAACGGTCCGGCCTTAAAGGGACCGAAAATTCAGGAGCCCAAAAGATGTTCGACCAAGTCAACCAGATCCCCGCACTCGCCTTCACCCCCGCCGTCGCGCGCGAAACCGCGCCGCTGTACGAAAAGGTCAAGCGCGTCGTCAACGAGCTGGACTGGGCGACCTATGCGCCTTACATCCTCGAAATCAACCGCCTGAAAAAAGAAATGGGCGCGGTTGTGCTGGCGCATAACTACATGACGCCTGAAATTTTCCATTGCGTGTCCGATTTCGCCGGCGACTCCCTTCAGCTCGCACAGCAGGCCGCGAAAACCGAAAGCCAGCTGATCATTCAGGCGGGCGTACATTTCATGGCCGAAACCTCCAAGATCCTCAGCCCTGAAAAAACCGTCCTGATCCCCGACATGAAGGCCGGCTGCTCGCTCGCATCCTCCATCACCGCCGCCGATGTGCGCCTGCTGCGCCAGAAATTCCCGGGCGTGCCGATCGTGACCTATGTGAATACCTCCGCCGATGTGAAGGCGGAATCGGATATCTGCTGCACCTCCTCCAACGCGCTGAAAATCGTTGAATCGCTGGAAAGCGACACGGTGCTGATGATCCCCGACCAGTTCCTCGCCCGCAACATTGCGAAACAGACGAAAAAGAAAATCCTCACCTGGCAGGGTGCCTGCGAAGTGCATGAACGCTTCACCGCGAACGACATCATCAAATTCCGCAAGGCCTATCCGGGCGCGATGGTGCTGGCGCATCCCGAATGCCCGCCCGAAGTCTGCGCGGAAGCCGATTTCAGCGGCTCGACCAAGGCGCTCGCCGATTACGTGACCGAAAAACAGCCCAAGAAAGTCGTGCTGATCACCGAATGCTCGATGTCCGACAACATTTCGGCCAATAACCCGAACGTCGAATTCCTGCGCCCCTGCAACCTGTGCCCGCACATGAAACGCATCACGCTGCCGAAGATCCTGCAGTCGCTGCAAACCCGCACGACCGAAGTGCATGTCGACCCCGCGATGGGCCTGCTGGCCAAACGCGCCGTCGACCGCATGCTGGAAGCGTCGAAGTAATAACAAGAAGAAAAAAAGGACTACCGCCATGACCGCAGAAATCAAAGACAAAGCAGACGTCGTTATCGTTGGATCGGGCGCTGCCGGATTGTTCGCAGCATTGACGCTGGCACCCCGCCGCGTATTGGTGCTCTCCGAAAAGCCCCTCGGCGGCGTTTGCGCTTCGGCCTGGTCGCAGGGCGGTATCGCGGCGGCGGTCGCGCCCGAAGACACCACCGAAAGCCATGTCGCAGATACCCTGAAGGCTGGCGCAGGCATCACCGATGTCGATGTCGCGCGTACGCTGGTAGAAGCTGCCCCAAAATACATCGAACTGCTGGATAAATACGGCGTAAAATTCGAGCGCGACGAAAACGGCGCATATAAACTCTCCCGCGAAGCCTGCCATGCCCGCCGCCGCGTCTTGAAGGCCGCAGCCGGCGACGGTTTCGGCGCCGAAATGATGCGCGCACTGGTCGAAGCCGTGCGCAACACCCCCTCGATCGTCTATGTCGAAGGTGTTTCCGCCGAACGCCTTGTCCGCCGCGACGGCGCGACGATGGGCGCGGTGCAGGGTGTCCTCTGCCGCCGTCTTGCCGATGGCAAAGCGGTTGTTTATGCCGCTCCCGCCGTGCTGCTGGCGACCGGCGGTCTCGGTGGCCTGTTCGCCGCAACATCGAACCCCTTGCATGCGGTCGGCCGTGGCGTTGCGATGGCGGCGCGCGCGGGCGCGGTTCTGTCCGACCTCGAATTCGTGCAGTTCCACCCGACCGTGCTGGATATCGGCGAAGATCCCGCCCCCTTGGCGACCGAAGCGCTGCGCGGCGAAGGCGCATACCTTGTCAACTCGCGCGGCGAGCGCTTCATGCTGGATTACCATGAAGCAGCCGAACTCGCCCCCCGCGACGTTGTCTCGCGCGGCATCTTCGCGCAAATTCAAAAGGGCCAAAAAACCTATCTGGACTGCCGCCATATCGATACCGCGCATTTCCCTGCGCTGCTGCAGGCGGCTGGCCGCGCAGGATTGAACCCGAAACGCGACCTGATCCCCGTCATGCCCGCTGTGCATTACCACATGGGTGGCGTTGCGACCGACCTGAACGGCCGCGCATCGCTGCATGGCTTGTGGGTGGCAGGCGAAGCCGCCGCAACCGGTCTGCATGGCGCGAACCGCCTTGCATCGAATTCGCTGATGGAAGCGATCGTGATGGGCGCGCGCGCTGCCGAAGATATCGCGGCGTTTGTCGCGAAGGGCCAGCCTGCGCCCCGCATCAACCTGTCTGACCTTCCGAAACTGCCCGCAGCCGACATGGACAACGAACGCCAACAGCTGCGCGACATCATGACCGACCTGGTCGGCGTGATCCGCAATGAACAGGGCATGAAGGACGCGATCCGCGAATTGTCCGTCATCGGCGCGAATGCCGAAACCCGCGACACCAAAACCGCCGATATGGCGCTGGTCGCCCGCATGATCGCTTCCTGCGCGCTTGCCCGCACCGAATCACGCGGCGGCCATTGCCGCGCCGATTACCCGATGCCGGTGAAAGCGTTCCAGAAACGCACCTTCACCACGCTGAAAGAGGTTGAAGGCATCACTGCGACCGCGCTACTCTCCCGCAAAGCCACGCGCGAAACCGCAGCCTAAGGAGATACCCGCATGACCTCGCTTCCCGCACCGCTGCCGATGGTGATTTTGGAACCTTTGGTGAAAATGGCGCTGGCCGAAGACCTTGGCCGTTCCGGCGATATCACCAGCAATTCGACCGTGCCCGCCGAAACGCGCAGTCGCGTCGTCATCGCCAGCCGCGAGGAAGGGCGCATCGCGGGGCTCGACCTTGCCGAGCTTGCCTTCAAGCTGGTCGACCCGACCCTCAGCGTCAAGCGCCTGAAACCCGAAGGCGCCGATGTGAAAAAGGGCGACGAGGTGATGGAGGTGGAGGGCAAGGCGCGCTCGATCCTGACCGCCGAACGTGTCGCGCTCAACTTCGTCGGCCGCATGTCGGGCATCGCAACCCTCACGCTGAAAATGGTGCGCGCGGTGGGCAACCACAAGGCGCGTATCGCGGCCACCCGCAAAACCACCCCCGGCCTGCGCGCGATTGAAAAATACGCGGTACAGGTGGGCGGCGGTATTCCGCACCGCTACGGCCTTGATGACGCGGTGCTGATCAAGGACAACCATATCGCCATGGCAGGCGGCGTTAAAATTGCGATCCGCAATGCGAAACAAAATATCGGCCATACCGTGAAAATCGAATGCGAAGTCGACACCCTCGCCCAGTTGGAGGAAGTGCTGGAGGAAGGCGTCGATATCGTCATGCTCGACAATATGAGCCTTGATGACATGGTGGCAGCCGTGAAGCTGGTTGCTGGCCGCGCGGTGATCGAGGCTTCGGGCGGTGTCACGCTCGACCGCATCCCGAAAATCGCGGCAACGGGCGTTGACCTTATATCTTCGGGTGCCGTCACCCATAGCGCGCCCAATTTCGATGTGGGCCTCGATTACAAAACGGCTGCCTGATAACGCATTGATTTTGCCTATCTTTACACTGTAAACTCCCGGCATTTATGAAAAAATAACCTGTGTTTCGTAGAATAGGGGCACGCTTTGCCCTTATCAGGAGTTTTTCATGGCTGATTCTGTCGCTCCGGCCCCCGTCACCGAAACGGGTTTTGACCCCGGAATGATCAACGAATTCAAAAAAGGCATTTTCTACCGCGACCCCGAGCGTGTGAAGCGTGCGCTGGAGGCGAAAGTCGAGGCCGATACGCCGGTCAAGGGCCGCCATCCGCTGCATATGCTGATCGGTTTCGACCACAGCGACATGCCCGAAGACATCCGCCGTTCCATCAGCGAAGACGATTTCGAAGCGCGCACAACCGCCATCGTCAACATGCTGTTCGACCACGGTGTGAAAGTGGCCGAACCAGAACGTTACACGACGCGCAATTACAGCGTGCTGGCCGACCGGTTGCTGCTGGCCGATAACCTGGCCGATCTTTCGACCGTCGTTGTCCATGCGATCGATGAATCGCTGGCGCAGGGCGGCAAGCCGTACCAGCCCGACCCGAAAAAAATCGTGCAGGCATCGTTGCAGGGCGCCGGTGAAAATATCGACATCATCGGCCATGTGAATTCGGTGCTGACCGCGCTGGAGCGTTTGCACAACACGGTCGTCGCGCGGCTGCAAAACCCCACATCGGAACTTGAAAAGCAGATTGTCGCGCAGCACGGCCCGCAAGTGCGTGAATTTTCCAAGCCGTTCCGCCGCCCGCCCGTGCGCAGCATCATCGAGGATTTGTTCCCGCAAGGGCAGGTGCCGCAGGAAATCGACGACGCGCTGACGCATATGAACGGCGCGTTCAGCGGCCGCGGCCGCAACACGCCCGGCGAATATGTGTCGCAGCTTGAAAAGAAAACGCCGCAGCAGGTGCTGAGCGAAATCAAGGAAACCTTCGTCGGACTGAACGAATTGAAGAACGAAGCGCGCAGCCTTGTGTTCCGCCAGAGCTTCGATGCGGCCACCAAGGACACAGCGTCGCCCGACCGCGTCTATGGCGAGGTCATCATGGGCAATGAAGGTCTCGGCAAATCGGAATTCCTGCGCAAGAAAGCGGAACTGCTGGTCGCGCTCGACCTTGCAGGCGATAAATACGTCGAATTTTCGCAGCGCAATTCGGGTGCCGCCAGCATCGGCCTGCCGCCAAAAGCTTTGGCCGCAATCTTCGCGCAGGCCGACATCATCAATCTTGAAATTCCCGAACCCATCAATGACGGCCGCCCCGATATCGCCGATTTCGGCAAGCGTTTGATCGGCGCGCTGCAGCTGTCGCTGGAAGGCCGGGAAAAACCGCCCGTGCTGCTGCTATCCGGCAAGCCCGAAACAATCGGCGAGCTGCTGGCGGCGAACCCCGCGCTGAAACCGCTGATCGGCGGCTATACGAAACTGGAAGACATGAAATCCGAAGACCTGTCGGAAATCCTGCAGCGCAAGCTGAAGGATGAATTCAAGCTGACGATTGCCCCCGATGCGCTGGAGCATATCCTTAAATCCGTCGAAAACACGCGCAAGGATATCGGGTCGAAGGATTTCACCAACGCCTATGAAATCGCCAATATCGTGACGCGCCTGCCCGATGCGGTGGCGACGCGCGTATTGGGCGCGGATACGCCCGGCGATCCGCAAAGCCCGGAAAACCGCGTGGTGACGCTGGAGGATGCAAAATCTCTCAACCTGCGCAAGATACTGGCGGGACCGCTGCTGGCCAGGAAGCAGGGCATCGGTTTCTGATATAGCTCTTTCTTTCGAAAAAGCCCCTGTTTTGCAGGGGCTTTTTTGTTGCGCGCGGGGGTTTTCAAACGCGGCGAAGGGGATTATAGTCGGGCGGAAAGAACAAGAGCATCATGTCCCCCGAAACATCGCCCCTTTATATCCTCGCATTGCTCGTCACGATTGGCGCGGCAGGCGGTTATTTGTCGGGGCTGCTGGGCGTGGGCGGCGGCGGGCTTTTCGTGCCGGCGCTTTATTACACCATGACGGCCTTCGGCTTTGACGATTCCCATGCGATGCATATTTCCGTCGCGACATCGCTGCTGATCGTTTTCGCGACCGGCAGCACCTCGGCGGTCGCGCATTACCGGCGCGGCGGCGTCGATGTGGCGCGGCTGAAATCATGGGGGCCTTATATTTTGCTGGGCGTGCTGGTCGGCGCGTTTTTCGCCTCTGCCGTCAACGGCGCGATCCTCAAGAAAATTTTCGCCGTCATGACGCTTTTGATATCCGTCCAGATGGCGGTCGGTCGCGAACGGTCGGCGGAAAACCCGCTGGCATGGCTGACGGTGCGCGTGCAGCGCGCGCTGTGCGTTTTTGTCGGCGCGATTTCATCGATGATCGGCGTGGGCGGCGCGGTGCTGACCGTGCCGATGATGACGCATAGCGGCCTTGCCATGCAGCGCGCGGTCGGCACCGGCGCGGCGCTGGGCGTGATTATTTCATTGCCCGGTTCGCTGGGATTTGTGGCCGGCGGGCTGCTGAACGATATCGAAGGCCTGCCGCCTTATTCCATCGGCTATGTGAACCTTGCGGCTGCGGCGGCGATCATCCCGACCGCCATGCTGATGGCGCCGGTCGGCGTTAAAATGTCGCATGCCATGCCGCGCCAGATGCTGCGGCGGGTTTTTGCCGTGGTGCTGGCAATCGTTTCCATCCGCATGTTCGTGAGCTGATAAAAATGGCGCGCATGACCAATAAAAAAACGATGACAAAAGAAAAGAAAGAACCGTCGCAAAAACCCGTCGCGGCGTGGCTGTTCTTCTGCGCGGGCGCGGTGTTTTTAATGGCGGTTATCGGCGCAATCACGCGGCTGACGGAATCCGGCCTGTCGATTGTACGCTGGGATCCGATTGCGGGCGCATTGCCGCCCATGGATGCCGAAGGATGGAACAAGGCCTTCGCCGCCTACAAGGAAAGCCCGCAGTATTTAAAGGTCAACAGCGGCATGGACCTTGAAGCCTTCAAGAAGATTTTCTTCTGGGAGTGGATCCACAGGTTGTGGGGCCGGCTGATCGGCGTGTTTTATGCGCTGCCGCTGGTGTTTTTCTGGGCGCGCATCCCGTCTGATCGCCGCATGGCGTTTATCGGCATTTTGTGCCTTGGCGCGCTACAGGGTTTCATCGGCTGGTGGATGGTAAAAAGCGGCCTGGTGAATGAACCGGCGGTCAGCCATTACCGGTTGGCGGCGCACCTGATGCTGGCGGTGGTGATTTATGCCTGCCTGTTCCGCCTTGCGCTGGTGATCGGCTTGCGTCCGTCGCGTGACGCATCGAAACTGTCGGGCTTGCGCAAATTCACCAAGGCCTGCATCGGCGCGGTGCTGCTGACCATGACATGGGGCGCGTTCACGGCGGGGCTCGATGCGGGGCTTTTGTATGGCGACACATTCCCCTTCATGGGCGAAAATTTATGGCCGTCGGAAATGTGGCAGGTGCATCCGTTCTGGAAGGCGTTTTTCGCCGAACACGCAACCGTGCAGTTTACGCACCGTGTACTGGCCGTGCTGACATTCATTAAAATCATGGTGCTGGTGAAGCGCGGCCTGCCGTTCAACCCGCCCGCGCGCATCCGGAAAATATTGATTGCGCTGGCGCTGGTGGCGACCGCGCAGGTGGGTCTTGGCATCGCAACCGTCATGACGCATGTGCATATCCATGTGGCGGCGACGCATCAGGCGGGGGCGCTGACGCTGCTGGCGCTGCTGGTCTGGCTGCTGCATGAAATCCCGCAAGCGCGGAAGGAAAAAACGTAACATGGAACTGCCCGCCTTTATCGACCTCACGCAACAGCCGCTCTGGGCGTATTACATCGCGGTCGCGCTGATGATGGCGCCGGTCGTGCGCATTTTCATGCGTGCGGGGCTGCGTCCGTATGGCGCGCTGCTGATGCTGGTGCCGCTGGTCGGGTTTGTCATCGCGGCCTGCGCGCTGGCGTTCCAGAAATGGCCGGCCGCGCAGCCGCTGGTGCTAAAAAAACGGGAGAAAAAATCATGATGCCCGCCGATTTCCTGCCCGACTGGGCGCGTTTTACGCTGGCCGGCATTTCCATTTTTGTGCTGATGGCGGCAACCGCCGTGATCGCCGCGCGCGCAGGCCGCAGCCCCTATTGGGCGGTGCTGATCGTCATTCCCTATGCGCCCGTGCTGCTGGCATGGCTGTTCGCCTTTTCCCACTGGCCGAATGCGGACCGGAAGGCTTAAGTGACCCACGGCCGCCACGTCATCATCCTGCACGGCCTTGGCATGAACCGGTTGTCGATGTCGGGCGTCGCGCGCCACCTGTCGAAGAACGGCTGGCATACGCATAACATTTCCTATCCGTCGCTGAACAAAGGTTTTGAAGAAATCGTCATCGACCATGTCGCGCCCGCGGTCGCCGCGATCGATGCCGACAGCATCGATTTCGTCGGCCATTCGATGGGCGGGCTGCTGATCCGGCTGTATGCGCTGCGTCACGGCAGTTTGCGCATCCACCGCGCCGTGATGCTGGGCACGCCCAATCACGGCAGCCAAGTGGCCGATGTGATGCGCGGCTATGCGGCGTTCCAGTGGTTCGCGGGATCGGTCGGGCAGGGGCTGACGACCGCGACCGAAGGGATCCATGCGCAACTGCCGCCCGTCGATTTCGACTGCGGCGTGATTGCGGGGGATAGCGGGTTTTTAAATCTTGGCACGACCTATCTGGCCGATATTCCGCGCCCGAATGACGGGATTGTCTCCGTCGAAAGCACTCGGGTTGCAGGCATGAAGGACCATATCGTGGTCGCAGCCGAACATTCACAGATGGTGCTGTCGCCCGCCGTCTGGCAGCTGACGGCGAAATTCCTCAAGGACGGAAAATTTAAGGCTTAGCTGCCGGCCTTCACGGGGGCGGGCGGCTGCGGCGCGGGCTGGGCTGCGGGTGCCGCCTGTTGCGGCACGACGACCTTGGCCTTGTGGCCCAGGAATTCGCCAATCAGTTCCGATCCCGTCCATTCCGCCACCTGCGCGCCGACTTTGTCTTTCGCGCTGTCGGGCGTGTATTGCTGGTAGGACGCGTTCAGCGCCAGGCCGATGATCGCGACTTTCGCGAATTTCCACGCAAGGCTGCTGTTGCCGGGTTTTTTGGCGAAGGACGATTTTTCAAACGATTTGGACATGGCTACACACTCCCGTTATTTGCATAAAACTGATCGCGGTACATTAGAACGGCGTTCGTTTTATGTCAAACAAAACAAAGCCGAGTAATTCACTATGCTTTTCAGTTATTTACGACCGAAAGGGTTGTAATGGTCGGGAAATGGTCGCTGCCGATATCGGGCCCGCGCCGGAAGCTGCGCACCTGCAGATTCGCCCCCGCCAGCACATGGTCGATGGGCAGATGCAGCAGCGGCGTCGGCAAAAAGACGGGGAAAGTGCCGCACAGCCCCTGGCCTTCGCGCGCGTTACGCAGGCCAAGCGCCTTCACCAGTTTTTTATAGGCGTAGCAATACGGTGTCGCGTTCAGGTCGCCCAGCACGACGATATTTTCGCGGCGCTGGCCGAAATGTTTTACCGCCATCGCGAATTCATGGTTGCGCGCGCGGATGTTCTTGTTCGGCGTTTCGGGGTGCATCGACAGGAATTCGATTTCCACGCCGTCATGATGCAGGCGGAACGCCATGCTCAGGCTCGCCTTGCCGGCAAAGCTGAGATATTCATGCGACGCAAACGGCGTTTTCGACAGCACGGCCATGCCGTAGCGGTCGTCGCGCGGCTCCAGCAGTTGGTGCGGATATTCGTTTTGCAGGTCGCGGAACATCAGCGCGAATTTGCCGTTCACTTCGCAGGCCACGATCAGGTCGGGCTTTTCTTTTTCGACCAGCGATTTCAGTTTCGCCGTGTCCATGTTGCGCATCAGCACATTCGCCTGCAGGATTTTCAGCGGGCGGCCCTGTTCCTCCAGCGGTTCATGCATGCGGCCGAAGGACAGGTATCCCACCATCTGCGCAAGGCTCAGCAGCAGCGCGAGCGCCAGCAGGAAAAACACGTTCGGCATAGAATATACGGCGGCGGCGACCGGCACGGTCAGGATAGCGCCGATGGCGTATTGCAGCGGAAAATGGCTGGGCAGGTCGGTTTCATGGCGCGATATGCGCAGATAGGGCGTGAGGCTCGCGAAGAAAAGCAGCAGCGCGACAATGAAAACAAGAACCGTCATGATTTCGCCTTTATCGATATTTCCGTGACTGTGGGCAGGTGGTCGCTGCCGATCTGCGTTGCGGTGCTGAAATTATGCACGGCAATCGTACTGCTGACCAGCACATGGTCGATGGGGATGCGCAGGAAAGGCGTTGGCAGAAACGTGGGCCAACTGGGATAAATGCCGAAACCGTCGCGGGCATTGGCGAGGTTCAACTCTTTCACCAGCTGCTTGTATGCCGTACAAAACGGCGTGGCATTGAAATCGCCGAGGATAACCAGGTTTTTGGCGGGTGCTTTCTTATACCGCTCTGCAATCAGGCGGAATTCATTGTCGCGGCGTTCGATATTTTCGGTTGGGGTGAAGGGATGGATGGAAACAAAGGTCACATCCTGCCCGCCAACCGTCACGGTGAAAACCTGCGACGGCACACCCTTGTGGTCGAAATGGATGCGCTCCGGGTTAACGAGTTTTCGTTTTGAAATAACACCCAGCCCGCGCGGGTTGCCTTTCTGCGGGTGCAGGTCCTGCCACGGATAATCTTTTTTCAGGCTTTCAAACATCTGCGCAAAAACAGGCGGCGTTTCGGAACTGACGACAATATCGGGCTGTTCCTTTTCGATCAGCGCTTTCAGCAAGGCCGGGTCTTTGTTGATGAACAACACGTTCACCTGCATCAACTTCAGCGTTTCGCCCTCCGGTGCCGGTTTTGTGACCGGCAGGTATGGCAGCAGCGTATAGGATGACAGGCAGAACAGGAATGCTAGCATCGCCAAGACCGGTTTCGGCGATTTGAACAGCAGGCCCAGCGCGAACAGCGCAACCGCGCCCAGCGCGTATTGCGTCATGAAATGGCTGGCAAGATCGGTCAGCTGGAACGGCGCGGGCATCGTCGCCGCGACCACCAGCACCGCAAACGGCGGCGTGACAAGCGATACAGGGTCGCGGAATGACGGGCGGCGTTTTTCCATGGATTTTTATAGCGTTTATAACGGCACAAAAAAAGACCCGGCCTGTCGAGGGGACAAACCGGGGCAAGGAGGCCATAGTCCAAAAGAGGTCGGTGTAAAGTCGCTACATGGGCGGCGGCACCATCGCAAGGAGGAGGGGCTGCTGCACGGCGCGCGCGATTTGCGGCGCGGTCATGAAAACGGGAATGAAGGGATGGTGCGGCTTTGAAAAATAGAACCCTTTTGCGGGGGCGCGGCGGTTGCGGGCGCGGGCGGTATCAAAAGCCAATCACATCTCCATCTGTTGTTCGTAATTTCAGCGTAGGATGCCGTTTTGCGGCTGTCAAAACATTCAAATCAAGTCATTGTTTTGTATAGATATTTATATGCTCAGTTTCAGCATAAACGGTATATAAATGCCCCATACGTGATTCGCCGCGCGCAAAGAAAAACGCCCTTTCCGCCGTTAAACGGAAAGGGCGTTTTTGAAGCGCAGTATTTACGCTGCTTTACGCATCGCGACGTTCAGGTTGCTGATCAGCTTGTCCATGAACTGTTCGGTGGTCAGGTGTTTTTGATCCGGGCCGATCAGCAGCGCGAGGTCTTTGGTCATGTCGCCTGCTTCGACCGTCGCCACGCAAACGCGTTCCAGCGTTTCGGCGAATTCCACCACATCGGGCGTGTTGTCGAACTTGCCGCGATATTTCAGACCCTGCGTCCACGCAAAGATGGATGCGATGGGGTTGGTGGATGTCGGCTTGCCCTGCTGGTGCATGCGGTAATGGCGCGTGACCGTGCCATGCGCCGCTTCGGTTTCAACCGTCTTGCCGTCGGGCGTCAGCAGCACCGAGGTCATGAGGCCGAGCGAGCCGAAGCCCTGCGCAACGGAATCCGACTGCACGTCGCCATCGTAGTTTTTGCAGGCCCACAGGAATCCGCCTTCCCATTTCATCGCGGATGCGACCATATCGTCGATCAGGCGGTGTTCATAGGTCAGGCCGGCCTTGTCGAACTGCGCCTTGTATTCGGTGTCGAAGATGCGCTGGAAGATATCCTTGAAATCGCCGTCATAGGCCTTCAGGATCGTGTTTTTCGTGGACATATACACGGCCATCTTGCGCTGCAGGCCATAGGTCAGGCAGGCGCGGGCGAAGCCTTCGATGGATTCCGTGGTGTTGTACATGCCCATCGCGACGCCGGGGCCGTCGAAGTTATGCACGTCCCATGTTTTCTTCTCGCCGCCGTCTGCGGGCTCGAAGGTCATGGTCAGCTTGCCTTTGCCGGGCACCTTGATGTCGGTCGCGCGGTACTGGTCGCCGAAGGCATGACGGCCGATGACGATGGGTTTCGTCCAGGTCGTCACAAGGCGCGGCACGTTCTTGCAGATGATCGGCTCGCGGAAGACGGTGCCGTTCAGGATGTTGCGGATGGTGCCGTTGGGCGATTTCCACATTTTCTTCAGCTTGAATTCCTCGACGCGCTGCTCGTCCGGGGTGATGGTCGCGCATTTGATGCCGACGCCGTATTTCTTGATCGCGTTCGCCGCATCGACCGTGATCTTGTCGTCGGTCGCGTCGCGGTTCTGGATGCTGAGGTCGCAGGAAACAAGCTCGATATCCAGATAGGGCGTGATCATCTTTTCGATGATCATGTCCCAGATGATGCGGGTCATTTCGTCGCCGTTCATTTCGACAACGGGTGTTTTTACCTTGATCTTACTCATTGAAGCCATGCTCCTTCTTTGGACGGGTGGATTGTGACGGTTGCGGTTTCGGTTTCTGGCCGGTGCCGCCCAGAACCTTGGGCGTATCGGCGTCGTTCAGTTTTGCGGCTTCGCGGGCGGCCTGCGCGTGTTCGCGCTCCTCCGCCAATGCCTGCTGGCGTTTCGATTTCCAGTCGTTCATGTCTTCGCGCGCGCTGCGGATATCGTCCTTCGACAGCTTGGCGTCCTTCACCAGTTTTTCGCGCGCCTTGTCCGACCATTTGCGCTCGCGGCTGGTGCCGTCATCCATGCTCAGCGAATACCATTTGTATGCGCCCACATAATCCTTGTTGCGCTTGGCCATCGCGGCCAGGCGGATGAACGCCATGGTGTAACCCTTGCGCGCGGCGGTTTCGAACCAGTAGCGCGATTTCACCTGGTTCTTGGCAAGCCCGCCTTTGCCCTTGCCATACAGGTCGGCGATAATGAACTGCGCGCGCGTATCGCCCTGGTCGGCGAGATTCACGAGGTCTTCCATCGGATGCGGATCTTCCGGCGCCAGCTGCTTGTAGACCGGGTCTTCGTAATAGCGCACGCCGGCGGCCTGCGCGCCGCTTGCGAAAACAACCATCACGAATGTCAGAACCAGCACGCGTATCATTTTGCCTCGTCGAAAAACTGCAGCACTTCGGACAGCGAAGGGCTCTGCTTCAAAGTCTTGTTGCCCGAATACACCGCGTATTGGGACGGTTTCAGGAAACTGCGCGACGGGATTTTCGCAATCGCGTAAAGCGGCGTTTCCTTGGCCGAACGGTAAATGGAAAACAGCGCCATATCGGGCAGGCTGTCGATGGCGTAATCGCGCCACTCGCCCTTTTTCACGCGGTCGCCGTACAGGCCAAGGATCAGGCTCAGTTCCCCTTGGGAAAACTGTGCCTTGCCTTGCGAGAATTTGTCGCGAAAATAGAGGAGCATTCCGTAAATCGGCTCTTGATTAACATTCGGGGCATTCTAGGCTTAAAACAACAGGAATTAAAGGAAGAATCCATGGCCAGCCAGACGACCCCCGGCGCCGATTTCGGCGCAAAACCGCATGATTTCGCCCTGAAGGGGGGGGACGGCCGCACCTATACGCTCAAAGACATCCGGACGCCCCGTGGGTTCGTCGTGATGTTCATCTGCAACCATTGCCCGTTCGTCAAGGCCATCGCGGCGCGCCTTGCCGCCGACGGCCGCGCGCTGCAAGATGCCGGGATTGGCGTGATTGCGATCATGCCGAACGATACGGTGACCCATCCCGCGGATTCATTCGAAAATATGCAGAAATTTTCGGCGGAACACGGTTTCACCTTCCCCTATGTGATCGACGAAACACAGGCAACCGCGCGCGCCTATGGCGCGGTCTGCACGCCCGACTTCTTCGGCTATAACGGTCATGGGGATCTGCAATATCGCGGGCGGCTGGATGCCGTGTCGCCGTCGCATCCGCCAGAGGATTCAACCGCGCGCGAATTGCTGGATGCGATGCTGGAAATTGCCGAAACGGGACGGGGCCCTGAAAAACAAATCCCGTCGATCGGTTGCGGCATCAAATGGAAATCCACGTGAATATCGCACTACGTAACAAACGTAACGTAACGCGTGCATAACATTTCGTGACATTTCAAAACACGGCCATGTAACGAAACATCATTCTGCGACTCATGCGAAAATGTTGCGCCGCATCAGGAAATGCGGGGTTTCGTGTACCGCGCGCATGCGGATTTTAATTACAAATCACGCATCATTCTTCGCTGATAATTACAAAGCGTTGCCACGCATTTGTCTAAAATTTTAATTATCCGTCAAATCGCCAAACGTAAACCGCTGTTAACCAACCGGGGCTTATCCTGAAGATATAAGCATGAGTTCAAATCAAGGATTCAGCGATGACAGGCACAGATGCGAAGCAACCGGCCCTGAACGGGGCCGTCTCTGCACATGTTACGGGTGAAATTTGTAACGCGACCGTCACGGGTATGCCTTTGGGTATCGCCGCGCCTTGAACAGCGCGGCGATTTTCTTTGGCTGCAGCTTCGCGCAGGAAGAAAGCGGGGAAGACGCATGAAGGCACAGACGACTTACTAACGGCTCAACAAAAAAAAGAAACGAACCATGCCCGGGCGGATTTCCCCGGCCCGGGCAAAGCCGTCCCATGTCGAAAATTCAACAACAAAAAAAGAAGAGGCACAGCCATGACCACCGAAAAACTGGAAACACCGAAAAAGAAAAACAACAAACATCTGCGCAGCGGCGTCGCCATGCTGCTGGCATCCGCCGCGCTGATCAGCCTGCCGTTCCTGCAGCAATCCATGCAGGGCAGCATCAGCAACGGCAGCCTGATGAAAATCAATGCAGCGTCGCTGCAGATGGACAGCGTGACGATTTTTGGCGACGGGGGCGGAGGCTATCGCGGCGGCGGCGCGACCACGTTCCGCGATATGTCGAGCAATATGATTACCGCCTCCAGCGGCTTCCGTAACCTGCTGCCGAATTTCACGGCTGCCCAGCAGCCCTATGTGGCACCCGTGCGGGTGCAAAACGATTACGTCGCGCCGCCCTATTATCAGGAACAGGGGCGCGACAAATCGCCTGCCTATGCCGATAATCCGGTCAAGAAAACATCGGCCGAACCTGTCTCCACTTTCTCCATCGATGTCGATACCGCATCCTACAGCTTTATCCGAAAGGTACTGGAACAGGGGCGCCTGCCGGACAGGGATAATGTGCGAGTGGAGGAACTGATCAATTACTTCCCCTATGATTACGAGGTGCCCAAGGATGTGCGCGACCCGTTCAAGCCGACGGTCGCGGTCTATCAATCGCCGTGGAACGCAGATAAAAAACTCCTGCATATCGGCATCAAGGGCTATGAACTGCCGTACCGCCCCAAATCGAACCTTGTGTTCCTGATCGACACATCGGGGTCGATGAACACGCCAGACAAACTGCCGTTGCTGGTCAGCTCGTTCAAGCTGCTGCTGGATACGCTCGGCGACGACGATACGGTGTCGATCGTCAGCTATGCCGGCGGTGCGGGTGTCGCGCTGGAACCGACCAAGGCGGCGAACAAGCGTAAAATCCGCGACGCGCTCGATAGTCTTTATGCCGCAGGATCGACGGCGGGCGATGCGGGGATACAGGCGGCCTACCGTCTGGCCAAGGAAAGCTTCGTGCCGGAAGGCAATAACCGCGTGATACTGGCAACCGACGGCGATTTCAATGTCGGCATCAGCAACAGCGAGGACCTGAAAAAATTCATCGCGGAAAAACGCGACGACGGCATTTTCCTGTCCGTGATGGGTTTCGGGCAGGGTAATTACCAGGACACGACGATGCAGGCGCTGGCGCAAAACGGCAACGGCAACGCGGCCTATATCGACAGCCTGAACGAGGCGCGCAAGGTATTGTCCGAAGAATCCGGATCTACCCTGTTCACGATTGCGAAAGACGTGAAGATACAGGTCGAATTCAACCCGGCGCTGGTGCGCGATTACCGGCTGGTGGGCTATGAAACCCGACATCTGGAACGCGAAGATTTCGACAACGACAAAATCGACGCGGGTGAAATCGGCGCGGGGCATACGGTGACGGCGATCTATGAAATCACGCCCGCCGCCGCGCCGGTCATGGCCGGCCTGCGGTACAAGCAGGAGGATTCCGAAGCGGCAGCGGCGGCGGATAATGCGTCCGGTTTCGGCAATGAAATCGCCTTCCTGAAACTGCGCTACAAACAGCCCGACGGCGACCGCAGCTTCCTGATGACGCGACCCATCACCGGCGAGGATGAAAAGCCCTTCGCCGCGCTTTCCGACGATGTGCGGTTCGCGTCGGCGGTGGCGGGCTTCGGCCAGTTGCTGCGCCGCGGTCGCGATACCGGCAGCCTTGACTGGGACAGCGTCATCGACATGGCGAAAAACGCGCGCGGCGACGATCCCTATGGGTACCGCGTCGAATTCGTGAATTTGGTCAAACTGGCAAAAACAACGGGAAGGAGTGATGGACGATAGACCCTGACATTCTGACGGACACCTAGAAACCCCAAATGAGTGAGCCGTGCCGCCCCGCACGGCTCACTTTCTTTTAATATTATGGGTATTATTTGGGCTATTTGAGCCATCGCCATACTATGGTAAAAATCCAGCCAGCCCAACACCATCATTTGAGTCGCAAAATGTCCGAATGGGACGAGCTTGAACCGCATGAAAAACGCTACAAGCTGGCGCAGGATCCTGCCGCCGCCGCGCGCATCGTTGCGGCCGACAAAAAAATGATCGCGGCGCTGCTATCGCACCCCATAGACCTGAAAAACCTGCGCGACGCGCTGAAGGACGACGCTAATCCCGACCGCCACATCATCAACGGGTTTCCGGCCCTGCATGTGGCGATTGAAAAACATGACATCAAGGCGCTGGAAATCCTGCTGCGCTATTCCGCCAGCACCGACGACATCGACGCAGAGGGTCAGGTCGCGCTGGATGTCGCGCATCGCCGGCATTTCAAGGAAGCGGTGAAGCTGCTGGAACTGCACGGCGCGGAAACACGTCTCGCAAAGGGCGGCGAGCCCGACCTCAGCGATATCTATGCGCCCAATTACCAGCGGCGCATCAATAACCTGCTGACCGAAATGGTGCGCAAGGGCACGCCGGAGCAGGTGCAGCAGATGATCGATCTGGGCGCTCAGGTGAACCATATCGACCCGCATTCCAATCCCGGCTTCCCCGCGCTGCATCACGCGGCCTGCTTGTGCGATGTCGAGAAAGTGAAAATCCTGCTGGCGAACGGCGCAGACCCTTTGCAAAAATCCACGCGCGGCCATGACGTGACCGACACGATGTGGCAGGCGCGGGTTGAAAACCTTTACAGCGGCAAATGGCTGGAAATCCATGATCTGGTGCGCAAGGCGGGTTACACGAACCTGTTCGACCGTCACCCGCTGCAGCTGGATGCGAACGACTTGCGGCAGAAAGTCGTCATCAGCGGCAAGGAAGACCCGACGCTGATGCAATACCTTGTCGATAACAAACAGGCCGACAGGGTGCTGGAAATCCTTGCCCGCGACGCATCCGCGCCGCTGACCGCGCAGGAACTGACGCAGCGCCAGACAGCCCCCGGCATGATGCGCAGCACGCTGCTGGAATCTTTCGGGCGCGAAGGAAAGCTCAGCCGCATTTTCACCGCCGCCGTCTGGCAGGGCAGGGTCGATGAAATGCTGTCGCTGCGCGGCGCGGTCGAAAAAAACCCGATGTTCAAGCCGCAGGTCGATTTCGACGCGGCGTATCACGACGTGATGGCGCAACGCCTGAAAATACTGCGCCAAAAAGCGCCGAAACTGAAATTGTAAAGGGAGATGCAGCAACATGGCTTCCGCAAAACAGATTGATAAAGCAGTCAGCGAACGCGATATCGCGGCGCTGGAAAAATATATCGACGCGGGCGCGGATGTGAACCGCCGCGATGCGGACGGCAACACGCTGCTGCATCACGCCGCGCGTTTCGGCGCGCTGGAACTGGTCGAAAAACTGGTCGCGAAGGGCGCGAAAACCTTCACGCATAACAACGACGGCGAAAGCCCGTGGGATACCGCCGTGATCTGGGGGCAGGACGCGGTCGCGTCGCGGCTGCAGGACGCCCTGCGCGCGGAAATGAAGGCGGCGGCGGAAATCGAAAAAATTTCCTATACCTCGTTGCAGCAGATCCGCGACGCATCGTCGAAAAACGGCGCGAGCGAATTCCACGCGCTTGCATCCAAAGGCCTGTTCGCACAAGTGATCGCGATTGCCGAAAAAGACGGCGGTTTTTGCGCCGCCGACCTGCTGGAAAAAGGCCGCGATGGCACGACCGTTATTCTGAAACTTGCGCAGCAGGGCAGCCTTGGCAGTCTGCTGAAGCCCGCGCTGTGGAGCGCGCGCCCGAATGATTTTCAGAATGTGTGGCTGAACGTGCCGAAAAATTACCGCGACGGCCACGATTACGACGGCTTTGTCAGCGGTTTGCGTCAGGCAAAATTGCAGTCTTATGCGAAACCGAAACTGCCGGGCCTGGGGCGCGGTCCGAAACTGTAATACGCAACTTTCTGCCCCGTTCAAGATATTGCCAAGGGTGCCGCCGCTTCCTACGATAGATGCAGATCGGAGTAAGCAGCACATGACACTCACGAAATCGCAGAAACTACTTTTCAATGCCGTCCGCACCGGCAGCCTCGCGCAGGTCAAGGCGCAGCTCAAGAAAACAGGCAATATCGATTTCGAGGGCGATTACGGCCGCACCCCGCTGGAGGAAGCGATTTTCCACGGCAAGGTCTCGATCGTGAAGGCGCTGGTCGAAAGCGGCGCCGATGTGAACCGCGTGAACGACAACGGCCAGACGCCGCTCGACTACGCGAAATTCCACAAGGAAACCAAAATCGCCACCTACCTGAAATCCGAAGGCGCGGAAAAGGCCGACGATATCGCATCGCGCCAGCGTTACAGCCGCTACGCCGAATATGACGATGACGATAATTACTTCTTCAATTCCTACGGCGACGATGACGATGATTTCAAATCGAACGCCCGCGCGCCCAAACGCAGCGCCGCGAAAAAATCAAAACCGAAAACCGCCACCGCCAAAAAATTCACGACTGCCGCAGAAGGCGGCGTGGAGCTGCCGACCGAACCTGTAAAACCGAAATTCACCGAAGAATCGCTGAAGGATATCTTCAACGCGAAAAACTGGGTCGGCAAGACGGACGACATGGAAAAGCTGTGGACCGATGTGCCGGAAAAGCTGCAAAAGAAATTCGATTTCGACGCCGCCTTCGCCGAAGCCAAACGCGAAACCCTGAAACAAAACGCGCCCCATGCGCCTACGCTCAAGAAAACGCTGACACCGCCGCCGCAAAACACGCCGCCGGCGGTTTAGTCGGGTTGAAGTTACTTCTCAACAGGGAATAATTAAGGCAGCGGCGGCGCTGGCGGCAGCGATCCGCCGGGTTGGCTCATGCGGAAACGCTCGGGCAGTTCGAACATGCCGGGTTTCGCCTTGCGGGCGATCAGTTGCGCGATCACGTCGTCGTAGTCATTGACGCGCGCGGCGGCCTTGTCGACCGTGCTGCGGAAGGTGAAGCGGGATTGCTCCTTGCGGCTCAGTTCGTTTTCAAAAAAGGAATGGCTCAGCAGGGCGTAATCCATCGGCGTGTGGCCGGCCTCGTCCTTGGCATGGGGGTCGGCGCCGTATTTCAGCAGGTAATGCACGATATCGGGCGCGCCCAGCAGGCAGGCGGCATGCAGCGGCGTTGCGCCCACGCCATAGGGCACGTTGACCATCATGTTCGACAGCATGCCGCGCGACGTTGTGCGCGCATCAAGGTCGGCGCCTTCGTCGATCATGTTGGCGACGACATGCAGCTTGCCGCTCTCCACCGCCTGGAAAAACAGGTTGGTGCCGTGGCGGTTGATGGTGTTGATCTCCGCGCGGCGCTGTTCGGCCTTGTCGGCGGGGGATTTGCGGTTAAACGGCAATCTTGCGGACATTCTTGCGAAATCTCCCGTAAATACGTGCTGAAAACTTGTTATGCCGCAGTTATCGCCCGACTTGGCCCAACATGCAAGACGGCATGGCGGGGAAGATGCCAGATTCATGCTGATTATGGGAATAAAAAGGGGGTGTTTTGCTTGACCCGCGGGGCCTGTTTTGGCCATGATGGCGCGGATATTAAGGTTTGTAATATAAGGACAAAAACATGTCGGACGTGATGCAGGAAGTGAACGACGAACTCCGCCAGCAAAGGCTGGAGGCGTTCTGGATCGAGAACCGCAACTGGATCATCGGCGGCGTTATCCTGGCGATCGTCACGACCGCAGGCCTCACATGGTGGCGCGGCTATACCTACAAACAAGATATGGCGCGCACGACCCAGCTGATGGCGGCGATCAAATCCGAAGACGCAAAATCGCTGACCGATTTCGCGGCGCAGTCCGGCAAAAACCACGCGGCGCTGGCGAAGCTGTCGGCGGCGGGCCTGCATGTGAAAAACGGCAACCCCGCGCGCGCGATCGAACTGTATGCCGAAGTCGCAGGCAGCATGTCCGCCGACCGCGAACTGCGCGACCTTGCGAAAATCCTCAGCCTCAACCTGCGCCTTGGCACGGAAGACCCGAAAAAGCTGCACAAGGAACTGGCCGATATGTCGGGCGCGAAAGAACCCTACCGCTACACCGCGCTGGAAATGGACGCGCTGGTCTATGCGGGCGAGGGCAACATGAAGGACGCGGCCGCCAAGCTGGAGGCGATTTCGTCGAGCCCCGATGCGCCCGAAGATTCCCGCCTGCGCGCCACCACGCTGCATGAATTCTACGCGGCATCGGCGAATGAATCCGTCCCGTTCAAAAAGGACGCGGCAGCGTCGGATAAAAAGGACGCGCCCGAGAAAGCCGTTCCCGAGAAAGCAGCGAAACCCTGATGAAACAGCTCCCCCGCATCGCCGCATCGCTCGCCCTTGTTCTTGCCCTATCGTCCTGCGCCAAGGTGAAATCCATGTTCAGCGACGAAGACCTGACGCCGCCCCTGAAGGGCGAGCGCATTTCGGTGCTGCAGCTGCAGAACGACCTGGTGCCAAACCCGGAGCTGAAGGATGAAACGGTCGAGCTTCCCGAAGCCTGGGTCAACCAGTTCTGGCCGCAGCGCGGCGGGTACCCGAACCATGCGCTGGGGCAACTGGAACTGGGCGACAAGCTGGAACGCGTCTGGAAGGCATCGATTGGCGGCGGCGGCGACAAGCGCAACCCGCTGACTGCAACGCCCGTGGTCGCGGAAAACACCGTCTATGCGCTCGATACCGAAGGCCATCTTTCCGCCTTCAACCTGCAGGACGGCAAGCGCAAATGGCGCAAATCCATCGTGCCGAAAAAGAACGAAGACGACGGCGCGGTCGGCGGCGGGCTTGCCTATGCCTCGGGCCGCCTGTTTGCGACGAACGGCTATAAATATTTGCAGGCGCTGAACCCCGCGACAGGCGCGCAAATCTGGCGCGCCGACCTGCCGGCGCCCGTGCGTTCCGCCCCCACCGTGATGGACGACCGCGTCTATGCCGTCACGCTCGATAACCGCCTTGCCGTTTTCAACGCCAAGGACGGCACGCCGCTCTGGGATCATGCGGGCGTCAGCGAAACGACGAACCTGCTGGGCTCGGCTTCGCCCGCGGCCGATGCGACGCTGGTCGTGCTGCCGCTGTCATCGGGTGAAATCTTCGGCCTGCGCCCCGAAAACGGCCAGATCGCATGGGAAGACAACCTGTCCGCCGTGCGCCGCAACGGGTCGATCGATTCAATCTCCGACATCAAGGCGCTGCCCGTGATCGACCAGAACGTGGTCTATGCGGCCAGCTTCTCCGGCCGCATGGTCGCGCTCGACCAGGTGACGGGCAGCCGCATCTGGCAGCGCGAAATCGGCTCGACCGAAACGCCGTGGGCGGCGGGCGACACCGTCTATGTCGTATCTTCCGACCAGCAGATGATCGCGCTCACGCGCGCCGCCGGCGATGTGCGCTGGATCACGCCGCTGCCCCGTTTCGAAGACGGCGACCGCGAACAGCCCGTCGTCTGGTCCGGCCCTGTGCTGGCGGGCGGCCGCCTGATCGCCGTGTCAAGCGACGGCAACATGGTCGAAGTCAGCCCGCAGGACGGCAAGATCCTGCGCAAACAAGAATTGGGCGGCAACGCCACCCTGCCGCCGCTGGTGGCGAACCAAACCCTGATCGTCCTGACCACGGACGGCGTGTTGCGGGCTTATCGGTAATAAATAAAATGACTTTCACTGTCGCCATCATCGGCCGCCCGAATGTGGGCAAATCCACCCTGTTCAACCGTCTTGTCGGAAAACGGTTGGCGCTGGTGCATGACACGCCCGGCCTCACGCGCGACTGGCGCATGGCGGATGCCGAGTTGATGGGCCTGAAATTCAAGGTCATCGACACCGCAGGGCTGGAGGAAAGCTTCGACGACACGATTCAGGGCCGCATGCGCCAGCAAACCGAACGCGCGCTGGAAAAGGCCGACTTCGCGTTCCTCGTGGTCGATGCCCGCACAGGCCTCACGCCGATGGACAAGCATTTCGCGATGTGGCTGCGCAAACAGAAAATAAAATCCGCGCTGCTGGTCAACAAATGCGAAAGCAACAAGGCGATCGAGGGCATGTACGAAGCCTATGAACTGGGCTTCGGCGAGCCGATCCCGATTTCCGCCGAACACGGGCAGGGCATGGAAGATTTGTACCAGCTGCTGCGCCCGATGGTCGAGGCATCCGCGCCCCCCGAACCTGAAGTGACCGAAGAAGAAGACATCGAACGCTACTTCCAGAAATATCAGGAAGGCGACGAAACGGGCTTCGGCGACGAAGAAGAAGTCGAAGACCTCGAAACCCCGATCAAGGTCGCCATCGTCGGCCGCCCGAATGTGGGCAAATCGACCTTCATGAACGCGATTCTGGGCGAACACCGCTCCATGACGGGGCCCGAAGCCGGCATCACGCGCGACGCGGTGCATGTGGATTGGCATTTCCGCGGCCGCAAAATGCGCCTGGTCGATACCGCCGGCATGCGCAAAAAGGCGCGCGTCCACAACATCATCGAACATATGTCGGTGCAGGATACGCTGCGCCAGATCCGCCTTGCGCAGGTCGTGATTTTGATGGTCGAGGCCGATACCGAATTCGAAAAACAGGACCTGACCATCGCGCACCATGTGATCGACGAAGGCCGCGCGCTGGTCGTCGTCGCCAATAAATGGGACGCGGTCGAGGACAAGGAAAAAAAGCTGGAGGAATTGCAGTTCCAGCTGACCAAGCACATGGCGCAGGTCAAGGATGTGCCGCTGATGACCATTTCGGCGCTGAACGGCGGCAAGCGCGTGGAAAACGTGCTGCAGACCGTGCTGGATGTCTATGCGCTGTGGAACAAACGCGTGCAGACCGGCAAACTGAACCGCTGGCTGCGCATGATGGAATCGCAAAACCCCGCGCCGCTGATCCAGGGGCGCCAGAACCGGTTACGCTACATGACGCAGATCAAGGCGCGCCCGCCGACATTTGCGCTGTGGATGTCAAACCCCGACGGATATCCCGAGGCGCATGAACGCTATATCGTCAACGGCCTGCGCCGCGATTTCGACCTGCCGTCGGTGCCGGTGCGCATCGTTCTGAAACAGGCGAAGAACCCGTACAAGGATTAAGCCGCCGGCGTTATCGGCATCAGATCAGCGGTGCCGATGGCGGGATTGCGTCGTCGATGCGGTGATGTTCCACGCCCGCCGGTTCCTGATGGATCAGCACTTCCGATGTGGGGAAGGCTTCGTAGAGGGTTTTTTCCAGCTCCTCCGTGATGTCATGCGCGCGCTCGACGCTCAGCTTGCCATCGACCTCGATGTGGAATTCGATGAAAATACGTGTGCCGGTCGAACGCGTGCGCAGGTCGTGCGCCGCCTGCACCAGCGGATGCGCCGATGCCAGCGCCAGTATCTTTTCGCGGTCGGCCTGCGGCAATTCCTTGTCCATCAAAATGTCGAAGCTTTCGCGCGTGATGTGGAACGCGCCCCACAGCAGCGACAGCGCGATCACGCTGGCGAAGATCGGGTCGAAATAGGGCCAGCTGCTGTAATAGCTGAGCGCCAGCGCCGCGAAAACGCCAAGGTTCATCAACAGGTCGCCCTTGTAATGCATATGGTCGGCGGAAATCGCGATCGACTGCGTCTTGCGGATGACGAAGGTCTGGAAGGCGATCAGGAACACCGTCATCACCATTGAAAACACCATCACATTGATGCCGATGGCGGGCTCGTTCACGGCCATCGGCGACACGAAACGGCGCATGCTTTCCACGATCAGGAAAATGGCCGATCCGAACACGAACACGGCCTGCCCCAGCGCCGACAGCGCCTCCAGCTTGCCGTGGCCGAAGCGGTGTTCTTCATCGGCGGGTGTGGCCGCGTGGATGATCGACATCATGGTGACCAGTGAGGCCAGCCCGTCGAAGGCCGAATCCATCAGCGACGAAAGTATGGAGACCGAGTTGGTGGTCAGGAACGCGAACAGTTTTGTAATGACCAGTATCAGCGCGACCGTGATGCTGGCGACGCTCGCCCACCGCTTCAGGTTCAGGATCTTCTGGTCGTCCTGCCCGTGCAGATAGGGGTTGGCGATGCTCATGATTGTCCCGTCATGCGGCGGCCTGTACCAGCTTGCCGGTCGCAGCGCAACTGGGCGCTGCCAGTTCGATGAAACGCTCGACGAGTGTTTCGGGCGCCGGCAGTTTATTTGCGTCTTCGCCGGGGAAGGCCTCCGCGCGCATTTCCGTGCGCACCGCGCCGGGGTCGAGGATATTAACCTTCAGCGGGCTATAGGCGGTTTCAGCGGCATAGGTCGCCACCATGTTTTCAAGCGCGGCTTTCGATGCGGCATAACCGCTCCAGAACGGGGACGACATATGCGCCGCGCCCGATGTCACGAAAATCGCGCGGCCCGCGTCCGACCCGCGCAAGTAAGGGTCAAGCGCGCGGATCAGGTGGTAGTTGGCAAAGAAATTCACCTTGAAGGTTTCTTCGAACACCTTGTGGTCCGACATGGCGACGGGGCTGAGGTTGCCCAGCATCGCGGCATTGCCCACCAGAATATCAAGGCGGCGGAAACGCTCCGCGATCACGGGCGCGATGCCGCCGATTTTTTTGGTCTCCGCAAGGTCGAACGGCAGCAGCGTCGCCTTGCCGCCGGCAGCCTGAATCTCGTCGTCCAATGCCTCCAGCGCGCCTTGCGTGCGCGCCAGCATGATCACATGCGCGCCTTCCATCGCAAAACCCTTGGCGACCGCCGCGCCGATGCCGCGCGATGCGCCGGTGACAAGCGCGACGCGCCCGGCAAGACGTTGTTGTGATGCTGGTTTAATCATTGCCTTGTGCGCCCTTGCTGATAATTTTTTCTAATTTCTTGCGGTCGTCTTTCGGGTATCCCTGCTGCTTGGCCTCTTCCGGCGTGACCGGCACGCCGTTGATGAGACGGCTGGCGATCAGCGTCACGCGGTCGCGCGCGTCATACAGCTTCACGACTGCCTTGTTGTTGCGCACCTCTTCGGGCAGCGCGTTGCGGTCGAACATCACGGGAAACGCCGCCACCGCGCACAGGCCCGTCACAAGAATGACGAACAGGCGGATGCGCCACGGCGAATGACCCTGTGCGTGTTTCTTGCGCGACATCAGGGGCGCGCCGTGCGTTCGTCGTCGAGCAGTTCTTCTTGCATTTCGCGCTCTTCTTCCTCGGTCACGGGATTGGCTTCGGCGCGCGCCTTCGACGACGGCTTCAGGTTGATCTTGCTGATGATCTCCTTACCGTTATCGGCGACAAGTTTGCGCAGATCGACCTTGCTGTCGACATAGGCGACGGTGTCCTGCAAAATCGGCACGCTCACCGAATTTTTCGCCCAGTCGGGGAAATTATCCGCCTTCACAAGGAAGGAGATGGGCAGGAAGCACAGGAACACGACCAGGAACCCGCGCGCCAAACCAAAACCCGCACCCAGCACTTTGTCCATCACGCCCAGCCCCGCCTCGTTCACCGCGCGGCTGACGAAGAAGCCGACCAGCGACATGATCAGGTAGATGATGACGAAAACGGACAGGTAAGACAGGATGACGGCGGTTTTTTCCGGCGACAGAACGCCCATGATCAGGTGTTCCTTGGCGATCGCCGCCTGCGCGACATCGGTTGCACCCTTGCTGATGGCGGCAGCGGCCTGTTCGCCGCGTTCATCCACCTTCAGCCATTTGTTATAGCTGGGGATCAGCAGCTCGCCGCCGAAATAGGTGACGGATGTCGCCACGATCAGCGCGAAGATCGTGAAGGCCTCGCGGATGATGCCGCGGAAATAGGCGACCAGCATGGACAGTGCCAAGATCACGGCGATGATGATGTCGAGCGCGGCGGGTGTCATTTATTTATTTCCTTCCGAAAACAGCGGTAAAATATCCTGCAATTGCTTCACTTGCGTCAGTTTCAGCCCGTGATCGGCAACGGCTTTTTTGCCGGCCAGATGCGGGATCATGGCGTTTTTGAATCCCAGCTTGGATGCTTCCTTCAGCCGCTGGTCGCCCTGCGCCACATGGCGCACTTCGCCCGACAAACCGATCTCGCCGAACACAACCATGTCATGCGGCACGGGAATGCCCGACAGCGAACTGACCAGCGCGGCGGCGACAGCCAAATCCGCAGCCGGTTCATTGATCTTCAATCCGCCGGCGACATTGAGGTAAACATCGTTCGGGCCGATGACGACCCCGCAGCGCGATTCCAATACCGCCAGCACCATTGAAAGCCGGCTTTGATCCCAGCCGATCACCGCGCGGCGCGGCGTGCCGAGCGGGGAGGGCGCGACGAGCGCCTGCACCTCGACCAGCACGGGGCGCGTGCCCTCCATGCCCGCAAACACCGCGCTGCCGGAAATTTCACGCTGGCGCTGCGACAGGAACAATTCGGACGGGTTCGGCACTTCCATCAACCCCTGTTCCGCCATTTCAAACACGCCGATTTCATCGGTGGGCCCGAAACGGTTTTTCACGGCGCGCAAAATGCGGAAACTGTGGCCGCGGTCGCCTTCGAAATACAAAACGGTATCGACCATGTGTTCCAAAACGCGCGGGCCCGCGATCTGGCCTTCCTTCGTCACATGGCCGACCAGCAGCAAGCAGGTACCGCGTTTTTTCGCGGCGCGGATCAGCTCTGCCGCCGATGCGCGCACCTGCGCAACTGTGCCGGGCGCGGAATCAAGGTTATCCAGATACATGGTCTGGATTGAATCGATCACGACCGCATCGAAATTGCGGCGCTCGATCGTTTCAATGATGTCGCGCACGTTGGTTGCGGCGGCCAGTTCTACTTTTTCCTTCGCAAAGCCCAAACGTCCGGCGCGCATGCGCACTTGATCCAATGACTCCTCGCCCGAGATATAGGCGCAGGATGCCTTGCGCGAGAGCAGCGCGGTGACTTGCAACAGCAATGTCGATTTGCCGATGCCGGGATCACCGCCGATCAAAAGCGCGGAGCCGGGCACAAGGCCGCCGCCCGCCACGCGGTCGAATTCGTTGATGCCGACGACGCGGCGCGGCTGGACTTCCGATACGCCCTCCAGCGGGTGCAGTTCGATGACACGGCCCTTGGCGCGGCCTAATCCTTGGGGCGGGCGGTCGTTCTTGGCTTCCTCTACCATCGAATTCCATTCGCCGCAGGCTTCGCACTTGCCGGCCCACTTGTTGTGGGACGAACCGCAGGACTGGCAGACATATAATGATGCGGGACGAGCCATAATTGCTAATTAACCAGATAGGACAGGCACTTGCAAACATAACCTGATTCTGAAATATTCCGTTCGACAATCCACTGGATTTTGGCATATTATATTTATATATCAAGATGTTAGAATCGGGTCGCCCTGCTTAATTGACATAACTTTCAAAGGCGGTTATCCTATTACTAACGGGTGTAGAGCGGGATTTGTCATGAGTTTCAGGGATTTCACGATATCGCTGAGCGATAAGTTCAACTGGCTGGCCGAGCCGCCGAAGCGTCACTTCACGCTGGGCGAGGCCGTCAACTGGGCAACCGATGGCGAATTGATGCGCAACAAGGACCACAACTGGGGCCGCGGCGCACGTATCGTCGAGCGCGCGACCATGGCGCTGGGTGTCGCCGCAACGGTTGCCGTCTGCGTCGCCGAAAGTTCCTTTGCGCCGATCCTGCTGGTGCCGCTTGTCGCCAAGGGCGTCGCCTTCGTCGCGGCCGGCATTACCAGCGGTGTCGTCAACAAAATGGCCGCCATCGCCGAACGCCTTGAACGCCACACCGCAGAGCGCGAATACAAGCGCGAGAACAAACAGAACTTGCCCAGAGGAATGAGGTAGCATGGTCACACAACCGACCGAAATCGGCGCCAGCAACAAGGAATTCGACATCAACCAGATGCCGCTTCCGGAGCGCAGCATATTCCACAAGGCTGAAAAAGTCCTCAGCTGGCTGAACGAACCGGCGGAGCATAAATACACGCTGGGCGAATTGTTCCGCAAAGTCACGTTCCAGGAACCGTCGCAGCACGGTTTCCACGCGTCGCGCATCGGCCGCATCGCCGAACGCGCCGCCACCATCGGCCTGACGATCGCCGTCCTGACGATGGGCCCCGCCAATATCGCGGTCATCCCGATGCTGATCGGCGCGAAGATCGCGGGTGTCGGCTTCGGCGGCCTTGTCGCCATGCCGCTGTCGAAGGGGCTGGAAGGCGTCATGCGCCATATCGACCGCGCTACCGATAAATCGAATAAAGTGAACACCGACGAATTCGCCCGCAAGCGCGGCATCAAGCCGAACGAACCGGCGGTCGGCGCGCGCAACGCGAAAGAATACAACCCCGAAGAAAAAATCGGCGCGTCGCGCATCGTCAATCCCGATGCCACGATCAAGCAGGAATTCGGCACGGTTGCGGCCGATACGCGTGCGGCAGATGCCCGCGCCTTCGACCCTTCCGGCGCAAAACCGATCGAGACGTATGGCCTTGGCCAGAAAAAGGCCGCAGCCGGCGGCCCCGGCCAGAAAAACGGCGGTTAAAAAGTTTTAGAAAACAGATCAAAGAAAAAGCCCCGGTTTTCACCGGGGCTTTTTTTATCTTTTATCCGAAGAAAAGCTTAAGCGGCTTTTTTCTTCTGCGCGTCCAGCGCCGCTTTCGCCTGTGCGGCGATGGCGGCAAAGCCGGCTGCGTCATGGATCGCGATGTCCGACAGGACTTTGCGGTCCAGCTGGTTGCCGGCCAGTTTCAGGCCGTTCATCAGCGTGGAATAGGTCAGGCCGTTCAGGCGCGCGCCGGCGTTGATACGCTGGATCCACAGGCCGCGGAAGTCGCGCTTCTTGTTGCGACGGTCGCGGTATGCGTAACGCAGTGCCTTTTCGACTTTTTCGATGGCGACGCGGTAGCATTTGCTGCCACGGCCACGATAGCCTTTTGCCAGTTCAAGAATTTTCTTGTGGCGGTTGATCGAGGCGGTGCCTCCCTTGACGCGAGCCATTATGCGGCCTCCTTCTTGTTCTTGCCTTCATAACGGCGTTTCTTGCGCTGCAGCTTGCGCTGGTAGGGCATGAAATCGTCGAGAATGATGCGGGCATCCGATCCGTTCAGGATCAGCGTCGAGCAACCAGCGAGTTTCATACGTTTGGATTTGCCGCTCATGCGGTGGCGTTTATGTGCGGCGCGAGCCTGCACTTTACCCCGGCGGGTGACACTGAAGCGCTTCTTCGCGCCCGAGTGCGTTTTCATCTTTGGCATTTTGTTTTCCTTTCAAGAATGAACCGTCATCGAGGCAGCCAATCCGAGCCAGATCACGGTTGCAGCAATCGTTGCTGCTTTATGGAGAGAATATATAGGGGATGGCGGTCAGCAGAGTCAAGGAAAAGCACCCCTTTTGCCCATATTTCTCCATAATATTGGCATTTTGCTGCGTTTTGACCTTCACTTTCCCATTTATGGCATTGAAAAACTTGAATTTATCCAAGTTTGGCCTATGATTTATAGCAGGTGTTTAAGAAACCGGGCTGTATTACGGGACAGAACAGGGGGACATGAACATGATCATCGAAACGATTCTTCAAAAACTGGGCCTTGGCGACGGCAGCCTCAACAAAGAGGGGGCGCAGGCGCGCCGCAAGCATGTGCGCCATCCGGCCCTGCAGGCCGAAGTGGTGGTGGCCGACCGCGCGTTCCACCTGAAAGACTGGAGCATGGGCGGTTTCTTCTTTGACCCTCCCCCGGGTACGTCTTTGGTGGTCGGCGACCGCGTGCAGTTCCAGCTGCGTTTCCGCCTGCCCAACGAAACCGTCAGCATCCAGCAGTCCGGCAGGGTCGTGCGCGCGGTGCGCCGCGGCATCGGGGCCGAATTCGCCCCGCTTTCGGCTGAAACCCGCCGCAAGTTCGAACGCGTGCTGGACAGTTTCCATGCCCAGAGCTTTTCGGCTTCTCAACGCGCATAAGCCGCATATAGTTGATTAACAGCCGGAAAACGGCTACAAAAAAGCACCTGCACGACAGGTGCTTTTTTAACGCAAGGAGCCGCAAATATGGGCCCACTTATCGCCCTGATGTTTTTTATCGGCGCAGGCGTTGCCTGGGCCTTCTTTGCCTTTAAACCCCAATACGCGAATGAAAAACAGGTGCGCGTGTTCAACTGGTCGGTCGTCGCCGCCTGCGCGATGATCTGCGCGTCCTGGGTTCTCAACATGTCGGTCGTGCTGGATGCCGAAAGCATCGAAAAATTCCGCTGGCCTTTCGCTGTCATCGGCGCGCTGGGCATCGAGGCGTTGTTCCTGATCGTCATGTTCGTCGTGCGCAATTACTGGATCTTTAAACCGCCCAGCCGCCCGGGCGGCGGGTGGTTCTGATGACGAACCACGCTCAAAAAACGGCGCAGCTGCTGATCGACATCAAGGCTGTCCATTTCAACGCGGACAAGCCGTTTATCTTTACCTCCGGCTGGGCCAGCCCCGTGTATATCGACTGCCGCAAGGTGATTTCGTTCCTGCAGCCGCGGCGCGAGATTATCCGCATGGCCTGCGAATTGCTGACGGCGAATTGCGATATCAAATCCGTCGATTACATCGCGGGCGGCGAGACCGCCGGCATTTCCTATGCGGCATGGATATCCGAAGAACTGTCGAAACCGATGCTGTATGTGCGCAAGAAGCCCAAGGGTTTCGGGCGCGGCGCGCAGATCGAAGGCGAAATGCGTGATGGCGCCAAAGTGCTGCTGGTCGAAGACCTCGCAACCGACGGTGCCAGCAAAGTGGCCTTCGGCAATGCGCTGCGCGATGGCGGCGCGGTGGTCGATGATGTGTTCTCCGTCTTCTTCTATAACATCTACAAGGAAAGCCCGCAGATTTTCGCCGATGCGAAACTGAAGCTGCATTACCTTGCCACCTGGCGCGATGTGCTGGCGGAGGCGCGCGCACGGCAGCTCTTCCCTGAAGCGACCTTTGCCGAGGTGGAAAAATTCCTCTCCGCACCCGCCGAATGGTCGCGCGATCATGGCGGCGCGTTTGAGCGGACGAAAACGGCTTAGTGTTTCCATAATTTTCGTAAATAGAGCTGGCAAGGCTGATTTTAGGCCGTGCCAGACCCTCAATAATTGACTTATTTTCATAAATTTGCTTAATTAGGTCAGTTTATTTTACCGAATAACGGCGGAGATTCTTTTGGCTTTTGCACGTGTTAGCTCATTCGACGATGCCGATGATTCCATGCGCGGCATCCGCCACGACATCCGCGAACTGGGCAGCATGTTTGATGCGGCGCAGGCTGCGCAGCAAAAACGCGACGCGCAGATGCTTGCCGCCTTCAACAGCATCGCGAACGCGCTCACCGCGCTTGCAACGGAAGTAAAGGGCCTGCGCGAAGATTTATCGCCGCAGCTCGACAAGCCCGCGAAGCTGGGCGCGCCGAAAACAGGGGCAACGCCATGACGCTCAATTACTACGACAAGGTCGATATCACCGATGCTGTTGCCGCCGCCGAAAAGCGCGTGCAGCGCACGATGTCGCAAATGCAATCCGACATGGCAAAGGCCGAGGGCAACCAGCAGCTGATGCTGGCGGCATTCAACAAGGTCGCTGCCGCGCTGGAAACCCTCACGGATGAAATTCGCGAATTGCGCCGCGACCTCAATCCTGAACTCGACAAGCCCGTGAAACTCGCCGCGCCGAAAGGCAATACACCATGAGCCTTACTTATTACGACGAACAGAAGATCGAGGCCGCCGTCAAGAAGCAGACCCGCCAGCAATTCGACGACGCGGCGAAACGCGACCGCCAAATGATCGAGGCGATGGGCGGCATCGCAGCCGCGCTGAAGGAACTGACCGCCGAGATCAAGGCGCTGCGTGCCGACCTGAACCCCGAACTCGACAAGCCGGTCAAGCTTGCCGCGCCGAAAACGCAAGGCGGGCCGTGACATGGATGCCTATGACCGCCGCCGCATCGAAGAAATGATCCAGGATTCCGAACGGCGGCTGCACCGCAATTTCGAAATCGTCGTCGGCAACCAGAAAATCATTGCCGACGCGCTAACCCGCATCGGCGACGCCATTTCCGACCTGTCGGCCGAGGTAAAGGCCATCCGCCGCGACCTGAACCCGCAGCTGGACAAGCCCGTGAAACTGCCGCCGCCGAACAAGGGGTTGTAGCGCCATGCCGATGGACAAGCAGGACTATGATATGGTCAGGTCGGTCCGCGACGCGGTGCGCAGCGGCGACGAAGTCACCGCCAACCTGCTGCGCCAGCTGAACCAGCGTCAGGAAAAATCGGACGCGCAAATGGTGTCTGCCTTCAACAGCATCGCCAAGGCCATCGAAACACTCGGCGAAGAAATCAAGGGCCTGCGGCGCGACCTTGCCCCGCAACTGGACAAGCCTAAACTGGGCGCGCCCGTGAAACGGCAGGCCAAGCCATGACGCATGATTACGACGCGCATAATAAAATCCGCAAGCTGGGCTACAGGATCGACGAAGCCGAGCGCAACGGCACCGTCAGCCAGAGCCTTGCGCGCAAGCTGCGCGAGGAATTCGACGAAGTGCGCCGCACCCAGCACCTGATGGCGCAGGAACAGGAACGCATGGCCAAGACGATGAAAGACATGGCGGAACAGATCCGCCAGTTGCAGGCGCAGCTGTTCCCCGTCGACAAAACCGACAAGCCCGTGCTGAAGGCTCCTGCCGCCAACGACCGGCAGTATAAGCCCTGATGCGTTATCTTCCGTCCGCGCCCCGGCTGGTCAGCACGGGTTTATCGCGGTCGACCTTCATCGTGATCGACAGATAGGCGAACAGGTCGCGCAGCGCAATGACGCCCATGAATTTCCCGTCGCGCGTCACCAGCAGCGAATCCCGGCCCTGTTTCTGCATCAGTTCCAGCGCATCCGCCGCGCTGGTGTCGGGGTCGGTGGTGTTGTGTTCGTTCAGGTCCTGCATGACGCTCGCCACATGCAGGAAATGCCATTTGTCGCGATCCAGCAACAACACCGCCTGCAGCGTGATGATGCCGACCAGCCTGTCGCGGTCGACCACGGGAAACAGTTTCTGGTAGTGCTTGTAAAAATAACCATCCACAAGCTCGGTGATGGTCAGGTCGGGCGACACGGAAACGATACGGTCATGCATAAATCGCGTGACCTTTTCCGAATTCAGCAGCGACCGGCTTTCCGTCTGGCGTACGGCGTATAAACCTGCACCATAAACGAAATAACCGAACAGCCCGTACCACATGCCCTGCACCATGTTGTTGTGCCAGCAAATTTTATAGACCGCATAGCCGATCAGCAGATAAGCGAAATTCGCGCCCAGTTGCGATGCGATGCGCGTCGCCAGCACAAGGTTGTTTTTATAGTGCCAGATCGCCGCTCTGAGCGCCCGCCCGCCGTCCAGCGGAAATGCCGGCACCATGTTGAACGCCGCGATCAGCATGTTCAGGTCGCCCAGGTATTCCAAAACCTGACTGCCCGCATCGGCCGCGCCGTATTTCATCATATAGACGTTTTCCGACGCCCAGAAAAATATACCCAGCAGCGCCGACATGGCGGGCCCCGCGACCGCCATCAGGAATTCGCCCTTGGGGTGCGACGGTTCCCCCTTCATTTCCGCCACGCCGCCGAAGATGAACAGCGTGATGCTTTCAATCGGCATATGGTAGTACTCGGCGATGATCGCATGGGCGACCTCATGCGCGATGATCGAAATAATCACGCCCGCCAGCGTGACCGCCCCCATCACCTGATAGGTTTCAAGGTTATGCCCCGGATACCGCGCGGGGAAAAAATTGTTCACCAGCGTCCAGAAGATCAGGATCGACAGGAATATCCAGCTGGCATCCGCCTTGACGGGGAAGTTGAAAAACCGGAACAGGGTGACGCGCTTGAACAAACTATCCGCCTTAAGGTCGTGATTTTAAGCAAAAGGCCAAGAAAGACCTTGGCCTTGGCCTGATATCTCTACTAAAATATATCCAGTTCAAGAAAAGCAAGACATGAAAAAATCTTCTTTCCTCACCCGCAGCCCCAACCGCCGCCTGCCGGCCGCAGCCCTGATCCTGCTGCTGCCGCTGTTTCTGGCCGCCTGCGACCGGATGCCAGATTTATCCCGGTATTTCCAGCCCGAAGCCAAGCCGAAATTCCGCACCCTCGACAGCGATGTGGCGTCGATGGCGGCGCCCGCCACGGGCGAAGCCGGCAGCCGGACGCTGGATTGCCGCGTCGGCCTCGGTTCCGCCAAATTCGGCAAGCTGTGGAAGGACTTCAACGAAGCCGAATTCCGCCTTGCCCCCCAGTCGCGCCTGAACGTGCCGCTGTCGCCCAAAAGCGGATCGGAAAAAATGTCGTTCCAGGCCATGTTCGACCTCGAAGGCCAGAAACTCATGTTCTGCCCGCTGGTCAACGGCGCCCCCGGCGATGAAATCGCCTGCTCCAGCATCTACGCCCTCGACGACGATCTTGCCGCCGGCATCAAGCGCACCTTCGACATCCCCGACGCGCTGCGCGGCGGGTCGATATCGTGCGCGTATGACGAGAAGAATTTGAAGAAGCTGTAATGCGTTAAACCCCCGGCTTTCGCAGGGGGCACAGCTTTGATAATTTTTTTGATTTTCTTTTCCGGCCGCAACTTTCGAGCCTGATTAAATTCTCTCAACTTTGACCTCGGGATTCAACCGTTTATTTCGTTACAACGCGTTTGCGACAGGCGAATGCGGCGCGATGTGAACGGCTTGGGCGCGTGAAAATTTTTTTGAAATGGCGCGCCGGATAACGCGTTTGTAACGCGCAAATGGCGGTATTTCCGGCGAATCAAAAATCCCCCGGCTGCAAACCGGGGGATTTTGTTGTTTTTTATTCAGCTTCGCTTAGTCGAGGTCAAAGCTTTGGCCGCCGGGCGAGGTCGGGCGCGGGCCGCGACCGCCGGGACCGCCCAGGCCGCCGAAGGGGCCGGTCGGGTTTTTCGGCATGTTCTCCGCGATTTCGGCGCGCACTTCCTTCATCAGGGTTTTGTACAGCGTTTCCAGCTGCGGTGCCTGCGCGTTGCCGACCATGCGGCGGGTCTGGTCCATCATGTCCGTCATGAACAGCATGCGTTCCAGGTTTTCGGCCAGCACCAGCGGGCGCATTTTCTCGGGGATATCTTCCTGCTGGTCGATCATTTCCTTCAGCGACTTGATGCCTTCCTGCATGCCGCCCAGCGACGCAATCGTGTTCGCCAGCAGCACCTGCTTCAGCTCGATCGGCGCAACCGCGATCTCGCGGGGGCTGACGCCGCCTTCGTTGCCGTATTTTTTCATCAGCTCGGTCACGTCCCAGTCGAGTTTCTTGTCGAGGAACTCGAAATCGTCGGGGGTGATGTGCTGCATGCCGGTCATCAAAAGGCCGGTCGCGACGGCGGTCGGGTTCGGCGCTTCCAGCTTGTCGGTCAGCAGCTTGCCCACTTCGACCGCAGCCTCGAAACCTTCGGGCGGCACGAACGGGTGCGTGGTGATCACGTCATAGGCCGCGCGCACCTTCGGGGTGTCGAGCAGGCCGGTTTCCTCGAACGACGGATAGCGGAACGACGCGGTGTCGGGGCGGTTCAGCATATAGCCGATCTGCGGGGGCAGCTGGTCGGCAAGACCCATATCGATGATGCGGCTTTTCAGGCGGTCGTTGTCGTTCTTGAAATCCGACAGTTTCTCGCGGAAGTATTCTTCCAGCGTGCGGCTGCTGGTTTTGTCGAACAGCACTTCGGACAGGCGTTCATAGATGCGCATGTCGGGGATCATCGGGATCATCAGGCGGCCGTTGGCGGGCTGTTCGCCGTTCGCCATTTTCATCAGCATCTCTTCGGCCTTCTGCGCTTCGCCGCGGAATTCTTCAAAGGTCGCAACGGCGGCCGCGAGCGTCAGCAGCTTCACGTTTTCGCTGGCTTCGGCGACGTATGCAAATGCGGTCTTGTTGTGCTTGCCTGCTTCGTTCAGCAGGTCGATCATCGGCTTGCCGAAAGATTTTTCGACGATGCCGTAGGTCTGCGGCGGCATGACGTTGAGCAGCGCGAGAGAGAGGAGCTGCGGGTCGGTGTTGCCGGTTTCGTTCAGCAGCTGCGCGACGCGCACGGGATAGTTGTCATGCGCTTCCGGTTTTTCAGCGGTGACGCCGGGCTGGATCTGGCGCGCCTTGGGCGCGGGCTGCGCGGCGTTTTTGGAATACATCGTGAAGGCCTTGAAAACAGTCGCATCAAGCGGCAGGCCGGTTTCGTTGAATTGCATTGTCTATACACTCCTCGGTGTGCAGGGTTTATTCCCCGCTGTGATTTGTCAGCGAGCTTACTTTCTAGCAAATGGGCATCAAAGCTGTCAATCTATTATGTGAAAATAACTGCCCCCTAAAAATCATTCATTACAAAGCTTTAGCGATGCTGCGGCGCGGGCAAAAAATGGGGGGATGCCCCTCCAAAAAGGCATCCCCCGAATCCCTGTCGTCCAGGGGTATCCGGTCTTAAAGCTCGAAATCCTTGCCCGGTTTTTTCCGGGGTGCCGGCAGCATCAACACAGGTTTCGGTGTGTGATCCTTGATGAATTCCTGCGCGGCCGCGATTTTTGTCTCGTAAAGGCCTTTCAGCTCGGGCGCCTGCGCCGCGTCGCCGATTTCATCGGCAAATTTCTGCGCCGATTTTACAAGGCCGCCCATCTGCATCAGGTGCGTCGTCTTGACCAGATTGGCCTGCGCGTCGTCGAAGCGGTCGGGGTTGTCGGCCATGAAGGTGAACATGGCATCGATGTTTTTCAAGGAACGGTGCAGGATGACGGTCGAAAATGCCAATGCGGACTGGCGGTATTCCACGGGCGCGTTCACGATGCCTTCCGGCGCGCCGCGGTCGCGGACGTTATATTTTTCAAACAGGTCGATCACATCGTCGCTGACGCGGTTGCCCAGGAACTTGAAATCATCCGGCCCGCGCCAGCCGATGCCGATATCCAGAAGCGCCGCGGCGATCGCAACCGGGTTGCGGGTGGATGGCTGGGAGCTGAGCAATTGCGCCGCCTCGACTGCGACTTCGGCGTCATCCGCCTTCACGCGCGGGTTCGCGGCCAGCGCGGCATAGGCCGCTTTGACGGTGGAATCGTTCAAAAGGCCGGTTTCGGCAAAGGGCTTGAATTGCGGGGCGGGCGGCGCCTTCAGCCCGAACACTTCCAGTTTTTCGGGCAGGCTGCGGCGGAATTCCTCGATCTTGTCGATGAATTCACCCTCCAGCGCGGGCACGCCGGAGCTGTTGACCGCGAATTTCGCGATGTTGTCCAGCACGCGCTGCGACGGGATCATGGGCATCTGGATCTGCGTCTGCTGGCCTTTTTCCTGCGCCTCGTTCAGCGACTGCGCAAGTTCGTAAAACTTGTTCTGCAACTCGTCGATCCAGGTGATGTTGTCGGCCATCACGAAGGCTTTTACCTTCGGCGACGCTTCGTCGATATAGGCCCAGTTGGTGCGCATATGCGCGGATACTTCGCGCGCGAAATCGGTGGTCTCTTTGCCGAACCGGCGTTCCAGCTGCCCGTAAGCGTCTTCGGGGATATAGGCCAGCAGGCTGAGCGTCTGCAATTGCGTATCCGATGCCGCGACGTTGTTGAAAAGCTGCGCGACGCGCACCGGATGCTCCTGCGCTTCACCGCCCAGTCCCGGCGTTTTCGCATAGGCGAGATAGGCTTTGAAAACATTCTGGTCCCAGGGCAGGCCTGTATCGGCGAATTCTTGCATGTTCACACCTTCATCTTTCGGGCATCTTTCGGGCACCTGCGCTTGTGCAGCGGTGCCGTGTCGAATCTATTGTTTTTGTTATGTTATCGTTTATACAGGGCTTGTCGTATTATGTCAATAAAATAGGGTATCGGGCAAGGCATAAACGGGCAGGGGATCAGGGCGTTTTAATTAAGGTAAATCAAAACCTTGGCAGCGGTTTTCAGGTGCCGGAAAAGCAGTCTTGAATTGAATATCCCGCGAAAATGGCTATTTTAAATGTCATTCTTTATTCCTTACAGGAAAGTGTGCTCTGCCATCATGACGAAAACCGTCCTTACCTCGCAAGAGATGCTCGCGAAACTGGTCAGCTTCGACACCACCTCGGTCAAATCGAACCTCGAGCTGATCCACTGGGTGCAGGATTACATGGACGGTTACGGCATCAAATCGCATCTGGTTTACGACGAGACAAAAAACAAGGCGAACCTGCACGCCGTCATCGGCCCTGCCGACAAGGCGGGCATCGTTCTGTCCGGTCACACGGATGTCGTGCCGGTCGAAGGGCAGGCATGGGACAGCGACCCCTTCAAGCTGAAAGACGACAACGATAACCTGGTGGCGCGCGGCACCTGCGACATGAAGGGCTTTATCGCGATCGCGCTCGCAAAACTGCCGGAGATGGTGAAGAAGCCGCTGAACGCGCCCATTCATTTCGCGCTGTCCTATGACGAAGAACTCGGCTGCCTTGGCGCGCACAGCCTCGCCGAACACATCGCGAATGCTGCGGTAAAACCGAAACTTTGTGTCGTGGGCGAACCTACGCTCATGAAAACGATCACGGGGCACAAAGGCATTTGCGACCTTGAATGCACCGTGCATGGCAAGGAATGCCATTCGTCACTCGCCCCTTATTCGGTCAACGCGGTCGAATACGCGGCGGAGCTGATTTCCTATTCCAAATCGGTCGCGCGCCGCTTTGCCAGCGAAGGCCCGTTCAACAAGCAGTTCGACCCGCCCTTCACGACCGTCCATGTCGGCGTGGTCAAGGGCGGCACGGCGCTGAACATCGTGCCGAACCTGTGCGAATTCTCGCTCGAAGTGCGCAACATTCCCGAAGTGAACCCCGAAACGGTCATCGAGGAAATCCGCCAATACGCCTTCCGCAACCTTGAACCGCGCATGAAGGAACTGGACCCGCAATCGGGCTTCCATTTCAAATACACGGCGGGTGTCCATTCCTTTGACATCGCGAATGACGACCCGATGGTCGATTTCGTCCTGTCGCTGTCGGGATCGAACGCGACGGAAAAGGTGTCTTTCGCAACCGAAGCCGGCATCTTCCACAATAAAGGCATCCCGACCGTGGTCTGCGGCCCGGGATCTATCGCGCAGGCGCACAAGCCGAATGAATTCATCGCCAAAGAGCAGGTCGTGAAGTGCGAGAACTTTATGGATAGACTGCTGGACAAATTGCGCGTGGCTGCATAAAATCAGGCTTCATTTTCAATCCCTTGTAATGTGGATAGAGACATGACAACATCACAGACGAGTGTTTCTACAGATTCTTCCGGAAAGGCAAATCCCGCAATGTTCGAGCAGTATAACTGGCAGCAAGTCGTCGGCGCGCAGCTGGAGCCCTTCCTGAAACTCATCAACCCCATTCAGGGCAAGCACAACGCATCGGCCGCGACCGCGACCGCCGAATGGTGCCAGCTGCCTTTCTACACCTCGATCGGTCTGGTGCGCGTGAACGACACCGCATGGCCCGCCAATACCGGCCCGTTCTGGTTCCTGGCGAAACAGGGCCGCATGTTCCTGCTCGACGGATCTTCCGCGCCCATCCATGACGCCAATGAGGCTGATCCCATCAAGATCACCGATGCCAACAGCCTCGAATACCTGCGCTTCTTCTGCTATTTCGTGCATGGCGACGAAGGCCCCTTCCTGATCGTGGAAAGCCTCGACCACCCCGCGCTCGACAAAGGCAAGCTGGATGAATCGACCAAGAAAGTGATCGAAGGCGCGATCCGCCCCGCCGCTTTCGAAGGCAAAACCGCCGAGGGCGCGTTCGAAGCCTCCGCCATGGTCCTCTACGGCAACGCGCTGTTCTCCGCCCGTTTCTCCATGACCGAAAACGGCATGATCGAAATGATCGACGACGAACCCGTTGCGGCGGATTTGCCCGTGAAAAAGATCAAGCCGAATTACTAAGAACGGCTTTTGAATTCAAAAACCCCGGCAGAGATGCCGGGGTTTTTTTTCCTTCGTCTTTCGTTATCCCCGTTCGGGATGAAGGGGCAGGCCACTTGCTCTGCTCGCTGCGCGTTTTATGTTAAAATAGAGAAGTTTCCGCTGTTACTGACTGATTCTCAACGTTTTTTCGTGTAACATGGAAACGGGATTTTGGTTTCGGCAGGGGATGATTTTTTAACAATATGACCCGGCGTTCGGACATCTGGCATAGACGGTGGCTGCCATGCCTTGTGGCGGGCGCGATTGCCTGTGCCGCGCCGCTGCCGTTTGCTTTCGCGCAAAGCCCGTCGCCCATCACCGTGCGCATCGGCGTGCACAAGGCCTACACGCGCGTGGTTTTCGATTTCAAGGGGCTGACCGCGTACCGCGTCACGCGCGACGGCAACAACCTTGTCATCGTGTTCGACACCGCAACCGCATTTAAAATTCCCACCGACACCGAAAAGATGATCCGCAGCATCAAGACGGTGAATGAAAACGACGGCACGACGCGCATGACCATCGCGCTGCAGGACGGCGCGACCGCCAAAGATTACCGCATCGAAAAACAGATCGTCGTCGACCTTTATCCCGGCAAGCCTGCGGCGAAAACGGAACCGAAAACGGCGGCCGCGGCGGAAACAAAAACGGAAACGAAAACTAAACCGGCGCCCGACAAAAACGCCGCCGACCGCGCCTTTGCCGATTCAGCGGATGAAAGCAAAAAACCGGTGAAGCTGACGCCCGATGCGAAAACGGTTGTCGCGGCGGCAAAGCCGGCTACAAAACCTGCGCCGGTTGCAAAGCCCGAGGTTAAAACCGAAACGCCGCCGGCTGCGCCGCCAGATGCACCAAAGGAAACCGTCGCCGACAAGCAGCTGGATGCGCAAATCGCCGCCGTCAGCGAAGCGATCGACAAAAAACTGCCGGGCGCGCCGAACACGGCCGCATCGCCAGTGATCGTCGATGCCGCGCCGCCTGCCGATACCGCACCGCCCGTGTCGGCAGCCTCGATGGAACAGCAAACGCCGCCGCAAATGCAGCCGACGGTCATCACGCTCTCGACCATCGAACCTGCGAGGCTTGCCGTATTTTCTCGCTTCAACAATTTGTGGATCGTGCTGGATACCGAAGCGGCGGGCGCGATCAACCCCTCGGCGGCGGGGCCCGAAGCCGCGCTGCTGGGCAACCCGCGCGTCATCAAAATGAAGGGCGCGACCGGATACCATTACAGCCTGCCGCAGCAGCGTTTCGTCAGCGTGGAGCGCCAGAACCTGACATGGCGCATCAGCCTGTCGAACCGGCTGAGCCAGATGCCCGCGCAGAACCGCATCAACACCGTCGTCGATGAATCGACCGGCCATGTGAAACTGATGGCGGAAATCAAGAACGCCAGCCGCGTCATCGAATTCACCGATCCCGCCGTGGGCGATACCCTGTATGCGGTGGCCGCCGAAGACCAGCAGCAGCGCATCGACCAGCCGCGGCGCTATGCCGACCTTGAAATCCTGCCGGCGTCCATCGGCATGGTCGTGCGCCCGCTCAGCGACAACCTGAAGGTCACGCGCATCGATAATTTCGTGCTGTTGTCGTCGCCGAACGGCATCACCGCGACGCCGGGCGCGGTGGCCGGCCCCTCCGCCGTTGCCAGCGCAGACGCGAACGCGGGGCCGCGCGATGAATCGCGCCTGTTCGACTTCCCCAACTGGCGGCAGGGCGGCATTATGCAGCTCGACAAAAACGTGCGCGCGCTGCAGCTGGCGATTGCCGAGGCGAAAAAAGACGACGAGAAAAACGCGCTGCTGATGAAACTGGCGCTGCTCTATTTCGCCAACAATTTCGGGCAGGAAACGCTGGGCATGCTGCGCCTGATCGAAACGGATTCGCCCGACATGGCGAAAAACCCGAACTTCATCGCGCTGCGCGGCGCGGCATCGGCCATGGCAGGGCATTACGACGAGGCGATCGCCGACCTGTCGCATCCCGCGATCCAGCAGCATGGCGAAGTCAATTTGTGGGTCGGTTATGCGGCTGCCGCGACCGAACAATGGCGCATGGCCAACCGCGCTTTCCCGCCCGACAACTACCTGCTGCTGCAATATCCCGAAAATATCGCCGCGCCGTTCACGATTTACATGGCGGAATCCGCGCTGCGCCTTGGCAAGGCGGAGCGCGCGGCCGCGCTGCTCGCCTCCCTCGACACGATGGAGGGCGGGTTCGACCCGCATTACGCCGCGGCGATCCAGTACCTGAAGGGCGAAGCCGCGCGCCAGATGGGCAATGCGCAGGAAGCGATCCGGCTGTGGCGCCCGGTTGCGTTTGGTTTGGACCGCCTGTACCACACCAAGGCGTCGCTTGCGATGGCGACGCTGCGTTATCAGGAAAAAATTATCCCTGCGAAAACCGCGATTGATGAACTGGACTCGCTTCGCTTCGCGTGGCGCGGCGACGGGCTGGAGATACAGGTGCTGCAAAGCCTCGGCCGCGTGAAAATCGCGGACCGCCAATACCTGTCCGGCCTTGAAGACATGAAAACGGCGGCGCTGCTGGCCGATAACCTGCGCGACGACAGCCAGCCGATCAAGGATGAAATGTCGGCGGTCTTCACCGACCTGTTCGTGAAGGGCGGCGCGAAGGATGTGCCGCCGCTGGAGGCTGTGTCGATCTACAACGGCTTCTCCGCCTATATGCCCGAAGGCGAACAGGGCGCGATTGCGACCCTGAATTTTGCCGACAGCCTGATCACCATGGATTTGCTGGGGCAGGCGGCCAAGCTGCTGGAGGCGCAATTGCAGGGCGGCGAAATGCCGCAGGCGCGCATAGCACCCACATACAACAAACTGGCGGCGGTCTATCTGCTCGACTCGCTGCCGGAAAAGGCGCTCTCCACGCTTGCCAATGCCCCGGCCGATGCGCCTGCGCAGCTGCTGGAAGAACGCAACCTGCTGCGCGCGCGCGCGATGTCGCAGCTGAACCGTCCCGACGATGCGATTGCGGCGCTGGCGGCATCGACCTCCGTCGACGCGAAAAAACTGAAGGCCGATGTGCTGTGGCGCGCACGCAAATGGAAAGAAGCGGCGGCGACGCTGGAAGGCATGCTGCCCGAAGCCGACAAGGGCCTGACAGAGGCCGATGCGCAGCTGGTCATCAACACGGCGGTCGGCTATAAACTGGCGGGCGATACGGCGGGCCTTGCGGGCATCAAGTCACGCTACCTGTCGCCGATGGACGCGACGTCGCAGCGCGACACGTTCCGCGTCGTCACCCGCACCGGCGGCAGTTCGAAACTCTCCGACCGCGACACGATTTTGAAGATCGCGGGCGAGGTCGATATGTTCAAGGGTTTCCTCGACAGCTACAAGGCGGGCGGCAAGGGTTCTTAAAACTTCGGCTTGAAGCGCGCTGTTTTCGGGGCGGCATGGCCGGCGCCGATGCCCGCCGATAATTGCTGTGCGCCATACAGCGCGGTCGCGCCCCGCACGAAATCGATGATCTCGAAATCCGATGCAGCTTCGGCCAAATCATAGGCGGGCACGCCGCGTTCGTTTTTCAGCGTCAGGTCTGCACCGCAATCGGTGACAAGAATTTTCAAGACGGGCAGGTTTTCGTCGCGCAGCGCCCGGAACATTTCGGCCTGCACTTCGGCAGGCGGCAGGCGTTTCAGCAGCATCGCTGCGCCCGCCATGTTGTCCGATGCCTTCGCATGATCGAGCGCGGTGTTGCCGAATTTATCGGCAAGCGCCATGTCGGCATGACGCTCCAGCAATTCTTCGGCAAGCTGGTTCATGCTGAACGACATCGCCATCATCAGCGGCGACATTTTATTGTGGCCCTGCGCATTCACATTCGCGCCGGCCTTGACCAGCAGGCTCGACATATGCTGCTTGCCCAGCACGCAGGTGAACAGCAGCATCGTGTTGGTGCTGCCGTTGCGCGCTTCGGTATCTGTGCCCTGTTTCAGGTACGACTCGAACAACGCCACATCGTTGTTGCGAATGGCGGTGAAAACCAGTTCCGGGTCTATACGCGAGTCGGTCATAATATGAAAAACATATCAGAATACATTAGTTAATTCAATCAGTTAAAATAGTTAACAACGGATTAATTGACATAAGATTAACGAAGGCGTAACCTTTACTGATACCGTCTTTTTTCGACCCTTCCGGCGGAAAACCACGAAGGACGATGTTTTTTTGAAATAACAGACGAGACATATCATGCCCGCATCCAACGACGACATCAGCCTGCGCGACACGTTGAACCGCCTTGCGCAAAAAGGGCTGAGCATCACCGAGCGGGAAGAAGCGCGCAAGGACCTTGCGTCATATGCCGCCAGCTTCAACGGCGCCGCCACGCCTGCCGCCCAACAGCTGGCCGACGCGCTGCCCAATATAACGGATTACGGCTCGCGCTGGATCACGGCGAAACTGCTGCGTGACGCGGCGGTGAAGGACGCGAAAAGCCTGAACGGCAATACCACCGCGGTGCTGCTGGGCGTTTTCGCGACGGACAGCGACTCCGGCATGCGTTATATGGCGGCCGGGCTGATCCGCGATATCGGCCTTGCACAGCCGTCGCAGGCGATGAACGCGGCGGGCGCGATTGCCACGCTGCTGGCGCGCGAAAATGACGATTACGCCCGCGGCTACCAGAAGGGCGCGCTGCTGGAACTGGGGCTGGCTTCGGCCGCCGCAGCGCCGTTCGCGGTCGAAGCCATCGGGCAATTGCTGCTGAATGAAAAAGATTCCTTTACCCGCGTCGATTACGCGCAAAGCCTTGGCAAGCTGGGCCAAAAATACCCGTCGCAGGCGGTTGCGGCTGTGAAGCACCTGAGCCAGGCGGCGGCCAAGGAAACAGACGGTTTCGCCGCGCACAAGATCGCCGAAAACATCACAAATATCGCGCTTTCCAGCCCAACATCCTTTCCCGCCGCGCTCGACGCGCTGGCGAACGGTTTTGCGATGTCGGGACGGATCGAAGCGCTGTCGGGCAACGCGAACGGCCTTGCGCGCCTGTCGGAAAAACATCCGGCGGCTGTCGCGGTCGTGATTGAGAAACAACTGTCCGGATCCTCGTCGCGCGACCAGCGCCGCCTGAGCATCCTGAACCTGAAACATATCGCGCAATCGGGCGAACTGGGCGCGAATATCGCGGCGCCTGTGTTGCTGAACACGCTTGCCGTTGAAATCGATCCGCTGCACCGCCGCCATATCGTCGAGGGCTTGCTGACCGCCACTACCAACCGCGCCGCCGCCGCGCCGGTGCTGGACGCGCTGAAGGCGCAGCAGCAGGTGGAAAAAGATCCCGAAACGCGCGACGCGATCGACCATGCGATGCGGCGCTTAGGGTATGTGCGCCCCTTCACGAAAAACGTGCTGGCGTTGCAGCCGCAACCGTCACTCTGATTTGATTAACGCAGATTGGCACGCACGGGCGCCGGCACGTTCGGCGGCGCGGGCAGGGCTGTGACGGTTTCCGTCTTCACCGTATCGGTTTTTCCGCCGGCGTGCTTCGCCTGCAATGCTTCCAGTTCTTTTTCCAGCCGGGTTGCGCGGCGTTGTTCCTGCCAGTAACGGAAATGCGTGCGCTGGGCGAGTATCCAGACGAACAGCGCGCCCAGAAAAAATCCGATGCCGCCCATGCCAAGGCCGAGCAGCCAGGCGGGGATTTTTTTCGTTTCCTCCAGCGGCCAGATGCCCACGGCAACTTCCGCAGGGTTCGACACCGCGAAAAGAACGGTAAAAATGGTTAACGGTATAGTGATGAGCCAGGTCAGGTACTTCACGGACGGAAACCTCCGCGATTAGTCCTTCATGTCGTCTTCGCCGTCGGAGACGATGCCGTTCAGGCGTTCGTGCATTTTCTTGCCGATCTTGAAGAAAGGCACGCGCTTGTCATCGACTTTCACGGTTTCGCCGGTGCGGGGGTTGCGGCCCATGCGCGCCTTGCGGGATTTGACCGAGAATGCGCCGAAGCCGCGCAGTTCAACGCGGCTGCCATTCGCCAAAGCCTTTGTAATCTCTTCAAAAATGGTGTCCACGATTTGCTCCGCATGGCTCTGGTAGAGATGCGGGTTCAATTCGGCCAGCTTGAGGATCAATTCTGATTTGGTCATGGCGTGCGCTTATCCTTGTTTTTCAAGAGCCTGAGACTCTAGATTGCCCAAGAGTCCAAAAATCGTCAAGAAAAAAACCTATAAATATCAAATGAATAAAAGGTTAAAGGGGCAGGCCCTGAATAATACGGGGCGCCGTGCCGCCCAGACCCATGGCCTGACGGGCGAAAAAGCCTTTCAGCGCCGGAATTTTATCAACGATTCCAATGCCCATGTCACGCAGCAGGCCGACCGATTGCATATTGTTTGAAAACAGGCGGTTGAGCAGGTCGGTAAAGCCCGCCATCAAAAGCGTATCCACGCGCCGCCAGTTTTCGTAATCCGATAGCAGTTGCGGGCTGCCGATATCGAGTCCCAGCTTCAGGTGATTCACCACCAGCTCCGACAGCACGGCGATATCGCGCATCGACAGGTTCAGGCCCTGTCCCGCGATCGGGTGGATCACATGTGCCGCCTCCGCCATCAGCGCGGTGCGCGCGGCCGTATAAGTGTCCGCATGCATCAGCCCCAGCGGATAGGACATGGGTTTGGAAACGGCGGCAACGCCGCCCAGCTGGCCGCCGAACAATTCCTGCAGCCGCGCGTCGAATTTTTCCGGCGGCAGTTTCAGGATTTTTGCGGCCTCTTTGTCCTCGACCGTCCAGACGACGGATGACCGGTGATTGCCGTTTTCATCATCCGTCATCGGCAAAACGGCGAAAGGGCCTGCGGGCAGGAAATGTTCAAGTGCGACGTTTTCATGGTCAAGGTCATGCGCGACGTTGCAGACAATCGCCGCCTGACCATACGACCATTCCTTCACCCCGATGCCCGCATGCTTGCGCGTGGGCGAATGGCGGCCGTCCGCGCCGATCAGCAGCGGTGCGGAAATGCTGCGGCCGTCCTTCAGCGCGACGCCCGCGCTGGCAGCGTCCTGAGTGAATTCGGCGATCTCGACAGGTGCCAGATGCGTGACGGTTTTAATATCGCGCAGGTTTTCAAACAGGTATTTGCGCAGCAAACGGTTTTCGATGATCCAGCCAAAGGGTTCGCCATTCGCATCCTGATCGGTTGCGAAATGCAGGAACTGCGGCGCATTCCCGTCGGCCACGCGGATGTCGAGGATGGGACAGCAGTCTTTTGTCATCGCATCCCATACGCCCGCCGCCTGCAGCACGCGGTGCGACGCGAAAGAAATCGCAGTGGTGCGCCCGTCATATGCCGCGTTCAAATGCGTCGATGGCGGTTCGCGGTCGATGATCACAACATCGATGCCCGCACGCCCCAGCACTGCCGCCTGCGTCAGCCCCGCAAGGCCGCCGCCGATAATCAACACATCTGTCCGCATATTTTTCTTCATAATAAAGCTGTAATCCTGCTGCACCGCAAAATCAAGTTGTTCAAGAAACACCATTGACCGCGCTTCCCCCTGTGTTAGCCTTTCTGTCACATACATAGATTCATGATGCACCAGTTACGGGGTGACGATTGATGGCGTTCAAGCGCGTGAAGAAATTGGCGAAGGTTTTCGCCAAGGCGGTCGCAGGTTTATTGCTGACGGGCGGCGTGGCCTATGCGGGGCTGCATGGCGTGGCCTATGCCGGAAAGGGCGAACCGCTGACACCCGGCGAGGCGCAGGCCGTGCACGAAATTTTCGGCGACCAGGTCGATGCCTCGAAAATCCGCAAGCATTTCAAGAAACAGGACGACCCCACCCATTTCTTCCGCAAATACCAGGGCACGGTCCTGCCGCCGTTCAGCCATATCGATTTCTTCACGCCTTCCGCATGGTCCGAGGATTACAGCAAGGATACCCGCAGCAAATACGGGTTTTTCCTGCACGAAGCAACGCACGTGTGGCAGGGGCAGCATATGCGTTTTTCCCATCACGCCATCGGCCGCTACGATTACCAGCTGATCGAAGGCGCGCGCTTCGGCCAGTTCGGCACTGAACAGCAGGCGGAACTGGTGGAGCATTACGCGGAACGCTGGATTCACCCCAAGGGGCGTGTGCTGCCGAAAACCGACGAAGACCGCATTTTGCGCGATGTGGTGGAGCGGCAGTTCCCGCAGGCCAAGATCACCCGCGAGAATCTGGACCGGCAGGATGCCGAACGCGCGGCGCAACGCCATCACCAGCAGCCGAAGCCGCCCAGAGCGGCTTAATTGCCATAATTTCCGAGTTGTGATATAATGATGCCTTCATATTTATATGGGGCAGCAATGGAATTGCGACGCATCGGCAGACTGGCGAAGGCCTTTACCAAGGCGGTGCTTGGCACCGCGCTGGTGGCGACGCTGGGCTATGCGGGCTTTATCCAGACGGTCTATAGCGGCGGCGATAAACTCACGCCCGGCGAGCGGCAGGCAGTCGAGCAGATTTTCGGCGACCAGGTCGATGCCACAAAAATCCGCAAGCATTTTAAAGACGTATCGCACTGGACGCATTTCATGAATGGCAAACAGGGCACAGTCATGCCCTTCACCCATCAGGTCGATTTCTTCGGCGATAATATCAAATCCGCCGATTACAGCGCGGAAGGGCCGTACAAGTTCGGATTTTTTCTGCACGAAATGACGCATATCTGGCAGGGCACGAATATCAAATACCCGCTGAAAAATTTCGGGCAGTACGAATTCACCCTCACGAAAGATTCCAAATTCTCCGATTTCGGTCTCGAACAGCAAGGCGAGATTATCGAGGCCTATGCCAAGGCATGGCATCATCCGGACGGACGCAAGGCCGCGAAGACCGAAGCCGAGGAAATGCTGAAAAAAGTCGTCGAGGAAAAATTCCCGCAGGCAAAATTGACGCGCGAGAAACTGGACCGACAGGATGCGGCAAAGACCGCAAAGCCGCGCATCGGCTGATTTCTAGAATTCCCCCAACACGGCAACCAGCCGAGATTTCAACGTGCCCGCGTTGAATGGTTTCATGATATATCCGTTCACGCCGGCGGCCTTCGCCTCCAGCACGTTTTCGACCGTGTTTTCCGCCGTCACCAATATAAACGGCACGTTGTCGCCGGACGCGCGTATGGCGCGCAGCAGGTCGATGCCGCTCATGGGTTTCATGTTCCAGTCGGAAATGACAAGGCCGTAGCTTTTTTCGGCCATTTTCTGCAGTGCCGATCCGCCGTCGCGCGCTTCCTCGATATTGTGGAAGCCAAGGCTTTTCAGCAGCCCGCGCACAAGCTGCGTCATCGTGTAAAAATCATCCACGACAAGAATATTCATGTCCTTGTTGACGGTCACGCTATAAAGCCCCCCAAAGGCTATTGTCGCCCAACTGGGGTTAATCAACTGTTAAGGAGTGGGCGCGTCGCGGTTGGGCAAGTTGAGCGGCGTATCGGCGGGCGCTGTGGCAGCTGGTTTGCCTTGCGGCGCGGCGACCGGAAGTTTTTCTTTTTCGGACAGGCGAATGGTCACGATGCGCGCCTTATCGGGGTCCATTGCTGCCAGAATCGGCGACGATTTGCGCTCGTTCATGCGGCTGATCACCTCCAGCAGCACGTCGAGGTCAAGCGTGTTGAAAATCGTCGCGGCCTCTTTCGGCTTCATGCCTTCGTAGATTTTCACAAGGCTGGCCAGCCGCTCTTCTTCCATCTTCTGCTGCTTGCCCAGCAGCGCCTCGATCTCGCCCTTCAGCCGGTTCAGCTCGGCGATCTTGTGATCGACTTCCTGCCCTGCGGCCGTCAGCAACGCCTCGCGGTCGCCGATCAGGCGTTCGCGCTTGTCCAACTCGTCGCGGCGCTTGGACAGCGACTGCAGCACCTGCACTTCTTCCGCGCTATAGGCGCGGGTGTCTTCGTCATCGGGCGGCGGCGGGTTCGCCTGCGCGGCGGGTGCAGCGGCGGCGGGCTCGCGCGTGGTTGCGGCATCCGGTAGTTCTTCGGTTTTGCGCGCGGTGTCGGCGACGGCTTTCTGCAATTCTTCCTTGGTCAGCGGCGGCGGGTTTTCATTCACCGACTCTTGCGCATCCGCCGCGCGTGTCAGCCCGGCTTCCTGCCCGATGACCGTGACGACGTTGACAAGGCGGAAGGCGAAGGCTACGCCTGCCACGATCATCAACGCGCTGAAAATGCTGAACGGGCGGAATTTCTTTTTCTTTTGTTCTGTCATGACTGCTGTTTCGCTTTCAGCGCCTCCAGCAGCTCTTTCTCAGCGCGGGTGCGGGGCTGCGGCGTGGCATCGTCATCCTCCACCATATCGGCGCGGGATGTCAGGGCGGGGGCTTGCGGTTTTTTGCGTGAATTTTCGGCAGCGCCGGACAGGCGCTCGGCCAGGTTGTCGCCCGCCTGTATCATGATCTCCAGCTCGTCCGACAGCGCGCGCGCCTTGTTGACTTTATCCTGCAACTGGTCGCCGCCCGCCAGCACGGCATCCTTCAGCGCCTTGATCGCGCCTTCGGCGCGGGATGATGCAAGGTTCAGCGCCGCGATCAACTGCTCGAAGGCCTGTTTATCCGCCTGCATCTTGTTGAACTGTTCCGACAGGCGGCGGGCATACATGATGGTGGCGCCTAATGCCGCCAAAATCACTACGTCGAAAATCAGGCCGACCATCGGGTTCATTTACTGGTCCTCGGATTTCTCGGGCTCGATATATTCCTCGATGCTGCAGGCGATCTGGCCCTGCTTCTGGCCGACTTTGGCCATGAACATCGCATGTTCGCCGACGCGCATTTCGATCAGGTCGTTGGGGCGCGTGTTCAGCATAAAGGTAGAGCCGATTTCAAGATTGACGAGGTCGTCGAGCGGAATGGTGGTTTCGCCCAGAATGGCAGACAGCTGGATATCGGTCTGGAACAGTTCGCGCGTCAGGTGGGTTTCCCAAATGGTGTCGCGGCCGAATTTTTCACCCATGAACATCTGCAGCAGAAGTTCGCGGATCGGTTCCAGCGTCGCATAGGGGATCATGATCTCGACGCGGCCCGAACGGTCGCCCATATCGATGCGCAGCCGCACCAGCACGCCCGCGTTGTTGCTCTGCGTAATGGTCGCAAAGCGCGGGTTGGTTTCGATGCGGTCAAGGCGGAAGCTGACGGGCGACAGCGGGTCGAAAGCCGATGACAGGTCGTTCAGCACGACATGCAGCATGCGCTCGATCAGTTTCGTTTCGATCGTGGTATAGGGGCGGCCCTCGACGCGCAGCGCGGAAGTGCCGCGGCGGCCGCCCAGCAAAACGTCCACAATCGAGTAAATCAGCGAACTGTCGATGACCATCAATCCGTGGTCGTCCCATTCCTCCGCGCGGAAAATGCCCAGCATGGCGGGAAGCGGAATGGAATTCAGGTAATCGCCAAAGCGCACGGACGAAATGTGGTCGAGCGAGATTTCGACGTTGTCGGAAGTCAGGTTGCGCAAGGATGTGGACATCAGGCGCACAAGCCGGTCGAACACGATGTCCAGCATGGGCAGACGCTCGTAGTTCACAAGCGCGGAGTTGATCAGCTCCATGATGCCGGTTTTTTCGCTCTTGCCGCCCGGATCGTCGAAGCCCAGCAGGCTGTCGATTTCTTTCTGGTCCAGGATGCGGCCTTCGTCCTGCGGCGCGTCTTCATCGTGCTGCTGCGCGGCCCATTCCTGTTCCAGCTTCATTTTGTCTTCGGCCGTAACCTCTACGTCAGCCGGATTTTTCGGGGGCGCTGTCATTGGACAAGGAACTCCTGAAAGAGGACGTCGCGGATTTTAATGTCGGGCGCGGCCGCACGCACGCGGCTCAGCAATTCGATTTTCATGCGGTACATGCCGGATGACCCGCGCAAATCCTCGACGCGCAGTTCGCGCAAATAGGCCTGGAACTGATCGACCACGCGGGGCATCAGAATTTCGAACGCTTTTTCGGATTTCGAATCCTCCAGCTCCACCTTCAGCGCGACTTTCAGGAAGCGCGGCTGTTTCGATGTGCTGTTCAGGTTCACGATCATGTCGGGGATTGCCATGAAAACGCCGGGCGGGCCGCCGCTTTGCGCCTTGGCCATTTCTTCCACGCAGGCCTGGTAATCGGCATCGCCTTCCTGTATCGCGCTGCAGTCCACTTTCTTGTGCAGGAATTTGTCGAGATAGCCCATCTTCCACGCAGCACCTGCGCCGCCCGCCAGGATCAGGATAGGCACAAGGGCGAAAAGGATGATTTTCTTCTTGCCGAATTTCGACGGCGGCGCTTCGCCCTCTGCGCCTTCGGCCGCGGGCGCTTCGCCGTCCGGCGCGGGCGCGCCCGGTTTTTTCGGATCGGCTTTTAAATCGCCGTCATCACCTTTGGCTTTTTTAGCGTCAGCCATGAGACCCCAATTTCTTATGGCAATCCGTATGAGGGATTGCCCTTAAACTCCTTAAAACCCTGCATATATCGTGCCACGATTAATATATTTTGTCAGTCGCATTTTATAAGTGGGCCGGTTGCGCGTGATCCGATTTATTCCGGAAATTTTACGATAGGCAAAAAATTCCATGCCTTGTCAGGGGCAAAAGCCGGCTTCCGGCAACCGGGGCAGGCCGGATTTATATTAAATCATTGAAAATAATAGAAAATATCATCTGGCATGGATATCGCATCTGTTGTCTTGGGTTAAACGCCTGCAACCGACAAAACAAAAACGGGGCAGGTGCAAAAGAACAAGGTGGTCTGACATGGAAAACATTACCTATATCGGCATTTCGCACCAGATGGCCCTGCAGCAGCAGATCGAGGTCACGGCGAACAACATCGCCAACATGAACACCCCGGGCTTCAAGGCCAATAACGTCCTTTTCACCGATTACGTGACCGCACCGGAAGGCGCACCCGCCATCCACCAGTCGCAGGATTACGCGACCTATGCCGACCTTTCCATCGGCAACCTGATCCAGACATCCAACAGCCTCGATTTCGCGATCCATGGCGAAGGGTACTTCACGATTTCAACGCCCGAAGGCGCACGGTATTCGCGCGACGGCGGCTTCGCGCTCAACCTCAACCGCGAACTGGTGACGAAAACCGGCCACCGCGTTCTGAACGAAAACGACAACTCGATCGTCATCCCGGCCGATGCGGCGCAGATCCGCATTTCCGATGACGGCACGATTTCTTCGGAACAGGGCGATATCGGCCGCTTGAAGATCGTCAGTTTCGACAACCCGCAGGCGCTGAAAAAACTGGGCGACAACCTGTATGACGCGCAGGGCCAGTCCGCCAACCTTGTCGTCAACCGCAAGGTGACGCAAGGCCAGCTGGAAGGCTCGAACGTCAACCCCGTGGTCGAAATGAACCGCATGATCCAGCTGATGCGCATGTTCCAGTCCGCGCAGAAAGTGCTGCAAAACGACCACGACCGCCAGCTGGGCGCGATCCAGAAACTCACCCGCCCGGCGTAACTGGCACGGATCTTGAATTAAGAGATAACAGAAGAATTTAAGGAGTTAAAAAATGTCACTCACCCTCGATATCGGCGCAACCGGGATGCTTGCACAACAGCTGAACGTGGACGTTATTTCGAACAACATCGCGAACATGACGACCACCGGTTATAAACGCCAGCGCGCGGAATTCCAGGACTTGCTGTACCAGACGAAAGTGCGCCCCGGCGCCTCGTCGTCCGACCAGGGCACGACCATTCCGGCCGGTATCCAGCAGGGCCTTGGCGTGAAGGCGGGTTCGGTCTATCGCATCAACGAACAGGGCGCGCTGCAGATCACGGGCAACCAGTTCGACATCGCGAACAAGGGTGCCGGCTACTTCCAGATTACGCTGCCGAACGGCGAAACCGCCTTTACGCGCGACGGATCATTTCAGGTCAACCAGAACGGCGAGATCGTGACGGCCAAGGGCTACCAGCTGCAGCCGGGCATCACGGTGCCTGCGGATGCGGTCGATGTCACGATCAACGCGACCGGCCAGGTGCTGGTGAAAATCCAGAACCAGACCAACCTCAGCCAGGTCGGCCAGATCCAGACCGCGCTTTTTGCGAACGAAGCGGGCCTGGACGCGATCGGCGACAACCTGTTCCTTGAAACGGAAGCGTCCGGCAACGCGGTCGTCGGCAACCCCGGCGACAGCGGCTATGGCGACCTTGAACAGGGCGCGCTGGAAACGTCCAACGTGAACATCGTGCAGGAAATCACCTCGCTCATTCAGGCGCAGCGCGCGTACGAAATGAACTCGAAAGTGATCCAAGCGGGCGACGAAATGCTCACCACCATCACGCAGATGCGCTAACGGGAATTAGCGTTCTAGGGGAATAAGGGGAGAGAGAAATGGGAAACATCGTGAATTTTAAAAAACCGGACATGAAAAAGCTCTTGATGGCGGTCGCCATGACGGCCTTCATCGTCAACAGCGCGCAGGCGGCGGAACCCGCATCCGAAGTGGCGCTGCAGGCGGATGTTGTCACGGTCGGCGACGTTTTCCCGGGCGTCACGCATGACGCCAACTATGTCCTCTCTCCCGCGCCTGCCTATGGCAAGACGATGACGCTCAGTGCCTCCGACCTGAAACGCATTTCCGACGCGTTCAACCTCGGCTGGCAGCCTGTATCGGCACTCACCCAAACCTCCATCCGCCGCGCGTCGCAGGATATCGGCGCCGACAAAATCACGGCGGCGCTGCAATCGGCGCTGGCGCAGAAACTGGACGGCCAGAAATTCGAGGCAACGCCGAGCGAACGCAATATCTCAATGCATGTGCCGGAAAACGCGGCGGCCGATGTCACCGTATCAGACCTGCGCTATGACCTGACGCGCGGCGAATTCAGCGCGATGCTGACCGCCGGCACCGAAGAAAAAGCGGTCACCGGCCGCCTGATCCCCGTGACCTCCGTCCCCGTGCTGAAGGCGCAGCTGCAAAAAGGCGCGCTGATCAAGGCAGAAGACCTTGATTACGTCGATGTGCGCAACAGCGACCTGAGCGCGAATGTGCTGGTCTCCGCCGACCAGCTGATCGGCATGTCGCCCCGCCGCGGCCTCGCCGCCCTGAAGCCGATTGCTTCCAGCGACGTGTCGTCGCCGGTTGTCGTGAAAAAAGGCGAGATCGTGACGATGGTGCTTCAAAATTCGGAAATGACGCTGACGACGCAGGGCAAGGCGCTGGAAAGCGGCGCAGTCGGCGAGACGGTGCGCATCATCAACCCGTCTTCCGGCCAGTCGGTCGAAGGCATCGTGACGGCGGTCAAGACGGTTTCCATCACGTCACCTGCGAATGCGGGCATCTAAATAAAGACAAAAATAAAAAACGACAAAAAGATAACAGGGTTAATCAGGAGTATAAAAATGAAAAACGGAAATAAAGTCTGGGTGGAACTGGGACGCAAATCGGCCATTGCCGTGTCCATTATGTCGGTTATGTCGCTCACCGCCTGCGCGGGCATCAAGGAACGCATGTCGCGCATCGGCGTGGAGCCGCCCATGAGCAAGATCGAAAACCCCTACCAGAAAGCGGATTACCAGCCCGTGTCGCTGCCGATGCCGCCCGTGCTGGTGGCGAACACCGCCCCCAATTCCCTGTGGCAGCCCGCGCGCCAGACGTTTTTCAAGGACCAGCGCGCGCATCAGGTCGGCGATATCCTGACCGTGCTGATCGATATCTCGGACGAAGCCGACATGAAGAACAAGACCGAGCGCACCCGCGAAGGCCAGGAAAAAACCGGCCTGCCCAATTTCCTGGGCCTTGAATCGAAACTGGGCAAGGTATTGCCCGACGCGGTCGATCCGACCAACCTGATCGGCGTGAACACCTCCTCCACCTCGACCGGCGTCGGCAAGATCAAGCGCGAGGAAACCATCAGCCTGAAACTGGCCGCGATGGTGACGCAGGTGCTGCCCAACGGCAACTTCGTCATCCAGGGCCGTCAGGAAGTGCGCGTGAACTTCGAACTGCGCGAACTGACCATGCGCGGCGTCGTGCGCCCCGAAGACATCCTGAACACCAACTCCATCTCGTATGACAAGATTGCGGAAGCCCGCATCAGTTACGGCGGGAAGGGCACAGCCAGCGACATCCAGCAGCCGCGCTATGGCCAGCAGTTTGTCGATGCGGTTTTCCCCTTCTAAGGAGTTACCCACCCGTTTAACCCTGACCACCCCAACTTTTTTCAGGTTTTTCCTGAAAGGCCGGCAGTTTCTGCCGGCCTTTTTCTTGTTTGGGGTACTGGGGTATTTTTTAACCTTTTAGGCGTAAACTTTTTGATGGGCAGTTGGGCAAGCTTTAAGAACAAAAAAAATGTCGATCAAGAACGATATTCTCGAACAACGCGACCGTTTCCTGGCGTTTTCTTTGGCTTCCGCCGACCTCATGCTGGAGATCGATTCCGGCGGGCGTGTCGTTTATTCCTTCGGCGCAGCGAAAAGGCTGACGGGGGTCGATAGTACCAGCCTTGTGGGCTGCAATTTCGCCGATTTCGTGTCCGACATGGACAAACCCGTCCTGAACGACCTTATGCAGTCGGCCCTTCCCGGCAAACGCTGCCAGCCCACCATCATCGTGCTGCTGGGCCGTCAGAAAAAAGAGCCTGAAAAAATCCTGCTGACCGCCATCCGCATGCCGGAAAACCCGTCGCTGTATGTGACGCTGGCTTTCCCCAAATCCGTGGTCGGCGACGCGCTGCCCGCTTCGGCCCTGCCGCCGCTGAACCACAAGGATTTCGCGCAAAGCGCGCAGGCGGCGATCGCGCAAGCGCTTGAATCGGGCAATACGCTCGACATGACGTTCCTTGATATGCCCGACCTTGAAAAAATGAAAAGCCGCGTATCTCAGGGCGAATGGGACCGCGTCATGGCGATGATGGGCGACCTATTGAAAAAACAATCCGCCGACGGGCAGTCGGTCGCGCAAATCTCCGAAAACCGCTTCGGCTTGCTGCACGCCAAAGACATCACAGCCGACAGCATCCAGCAGCAGGTGAGCGCGCTTTTGAAACAGGCCGACCCCACGGGCGCCGGAGTCGATGTCAGCGGCGTGTCGATCGAGGCGTCTGCAGGCGCGCTCAGCGACGCCGAAGTGTCGCGCGCGCTGATGTACACGCTGAAGGAATTCGAGAAAAAGGGCAGCGATATGGCGGCCGCCAGCATGCAAGAGGGGTTCAAGAATTATATCGTCGAAAACGCCGCCAAGATCCAGAAACTGAAGGCGATCATCAACACGCTTGCCTTTACCCTGCATTTCCAGCCCATCGTCGATCTGCATTCGCTGCGGTCGTCGCATTACGAAATGCTCACGCGCTTTCGCGACGGCACGCCGCCCTATCAATGGATCACCTTTGCCGAAGAAGTCGGGTTGGCCTCGGAATTCGATTTGGCGATCTGCAATCGCGCCATCAAATATGTCGCGGGTCTGCCGCGCACCAAAAACAATAAATTCGCCGTCAACCTGTCCGGCCAGTCGGTGCAGAACCCGAAATTCATCGAGGAGCTGCGCAAGCTGACGCGCAGCGTGCCCGGCCTGTCGGAGCTGATCATGTTCGAAATCACGGAATCCGCGAATATCAGCGACCTTGATTTCGTGAACAACTTCATCGGCGAATTGCATGATGACGGCTTCAAGGTCTGTCTTGACGATTTCGGCGCGGGTTCCGCGTCGTTCCAGTACCTGCACAAGCTGAACGTCGATTACGTGAAGCTGGACGGCGAATACGTGAAGGACATCCTGACCAACAAGCGCAACCAGACCATGATCAAGAGCATGGCGGGGCTGTGCGCCGATTTGGGCATCAGCATGGTGGCGGAACGGGTCGAGACGGAAAAGGAGGCAGCGCTGCTGCGCAGCCTGCAGGTGCAGTACGGGCAGGGTTATTGGTTCGGCAAGCCTGCCGCCACGCCGGAATATGCGGTGGACGAGAAGAAACTCGCGCTGCTGTCATCCCTGAAGGGCTAGCGGCGAATTTACGGCTGCGGTTTGAACCGCAGGCGGAACGGCTGGCCTTTTTCCCATTCCAATACGGGCGCTTCGGTGCGCAAAGAATCGTGGAAATGGCGGGCTTCGTCGATCAGCGCGGGATCGGGCAGCTGGCTTGCAGGTATTTCCTGCGCCACGCCGCCACGGATGCGGTGAACACGTTCCGCATTCAGGTTGAACACATACATGACCGCGCCCAGTTTTGCGTCAAGGCGCGTGACCTCGACTTGTGAATCGTCGGGTTTCGCAACCGTGCCGTCCGACAGGGGCAGTTCGCGCGTGCTTTGTTTCCATCCGTTCGTGGCGGCGGAATCAGCGGTGGTCTTGGCATCGCTCAGGCGCACATCAACTGCCTTCGCCTCGTCGACAAAGGTCTGGTCGACGATGCCGCGCTGCGCCAGCCAGTCGAGGAAGCCGCGGCGGTCCTGTGCCGTGATTTCTTCCGCGCCGCCATGCAGTTTCTGGAAGAAAAAGCTTTCCATGTAGGCCTGCACGAATTGCTGCGGGCACAGCAGGCGGTTATCCAGCATCGCATCCAGATGCGTGGCGTTGCCCTCTGCGCCGGCGCGGATCGCGGCCTGTTTCAGGATGTTTTGATAATCGGTCATCGCATCATTCGGCTGCGGGTTCATCGAAAAGGTTTTTACCAGCAGCGCGAACACATCGCCGCCCGGCAGCGATGCGGTGTTGATAAGGCCGTTGACGGCCTGCCCCTTCATCTCGGCGCGCACGGGATCGGTCTTGATGACGTCGGCTGATTCCGCCTGTTCCTCGCGCTTTTTCAGCTCGGCATATTTCAGCAGTAGATAGGCGGCGGTGACGTTGTTGACCGATGCTGCTTTCTCGATGCCAGCCGCCAGCGCCTTTTCACCGTCAAAGCCCAGCTGTTTGACGCGGCCGAACATGTTGCGCACCGATTTCACGGGGCGGTTCAACAGGTACCAGACGCGCCAGTTATGGCCTTGTTCGATCGCCGTATGGAGCGCCTTGGCGATGGCGTCGCTGGTGGCGTTCTTGTTCTTTTTCGCCCATTGCTTGTCGTCATCGGTTGCGGCGGGCACCTTGATCTTGCCCTCCAGCCCTTCGATGTTGATATAGGGCGATGTCTCGGCCTCCGGCGAAATGCCGTTATCCTGCCTGAAGCGCCTGAAAAGTTTTTCCAGCATGCTGTCCTTCGGTGTTGGGGCGATTTATGAAACTAAGCGGACTATAGAAAGGTCGTGCAGGGCTGTCAATCGGCGGCTATGCCATAATATTATAATAAACTTGTCCATTTGGTATCTATAAGCACATAAACGAAACGGCTATATTGGCTTCCTGATATTTTATTCAATCGAATACGCACCGTTACGGGGAGCATATCACGATGTCGCAACAGGCTTTATTCAAAGCTATGGAATCCGAGGCGCAGGTATCGGCCGCGCAGCCGGCATTTTCAAACGGCAAATGGATCTGGGAAAATCATTACCCGCAGGGCGTGTCATGGCATGCGCCGATCCTGCAAAAACCCCTGTTCCACATCATGGACCAGGCGGCGGAAAAATATCCCCATAACGTGATGGTCGATTTCGAAGGCAAGACCTGGACCTATGCCGATATGGCGCAGATGGTCAACCGCGTGGCGGAGGGCCTGCAGAAATTCGGCGTGACCAAGGGCACCAAGGTCGGGCTGTTCCTGCCCAATTCCCCCTATACCTTCATGTTCTTCTTCGGCGTATTGAAGGCGGGCGGCACGGTGGTCAATTATAACCCCCTCTATGTGGAACGCGAACTGGCGGGGCAGATCGACGACAGCGAAACCGATATCATGGTCACGCTCGACCAGAAACCGCTGCTGGCGAAAATGGACGCGATGCTGAAAACGACGCGCCTGAAAAAGGTAATCGTCTGCCCCTTCGCGGAAACGCTGCCTTTCCCGAAAAACCTGTTCCACCCCTTCGTCAATTATAAAGACATTCCGACGATCAATTGGGACAGCCGCCATATCCCCTTTATCGACGTGGTCGATAACGACGGCGAACCGATCGCCGTGATGGTCAATCCGCATGAAGATGTCGCGGTGCTGCAATATACCGGCGGCACGACAGGCATCCCCAAGGGCGCGATGCTGACGCATGGCAACCTCTACGCCAATATGTCGCAGATCACGACCTGGGTGCGCGATATCCAACACGGAAAAGACAGCGTGATCGGCGTGCTGCCGCTGTTCCATGTGTTTGCAATGACAGTCGTCATGAATATGTCGATCCATTGCGGCCTGAAAATTCTGCTGCATTCCAAATTTGACGTGAATGCGGTGCTGGAAGCGATCAAGAAGCACCGCCCCACCATGTTTCCTGCCGTGCCGGCCGTGTTCAACGCGATTGCGAATGCGCCCGATGTCGGCAATTACGATTTTTCCTCGCTGCGGTTCTGCATCACCGGCGGTGCGCCCATGGCGCTCGACGTGCATCGGCTGTTTGAGGAAAAAACCGGGTCGCGCGCCTTGGCCGAGGGTTACGGCTTGACCGAAGCGGCACCCGGTTGCACTTTCAACCCCTCCACCGGCCTGAAAAAGCCGGGATCGGTCGGCCAGCCCGTCCCCGGCTGCACGGTCGAAATTATCGACCGCAATGATGGCGTGACGCGCCTCGGCATCGGCGAAAAGGGCGAGGTCTGCATTAGCGGCCCGAACGTCATGAAGGGCTATTTCAACCGCCCGGATGCCACCGCCGAAGTCATCCGCAACGGCCGCCTGCATACGGGCGATGTCGGATACCTTGACGAACAGGGATACCTGCACTTGGTCGACCGTATCAAGGATTTGATCCTTGTGCGCGGCTATAACGTCTATCCCCGCGTGGTCGAGGAAGCGATTTACATGCACCCCGCGGTCGAGGAATGCATCGTGGCCGGCGTGCCGGATGCGGAACGCGGCGAAACCGTCTGGGCATGGATAAAACCGGTCGCAACGGCGGCGGGCGCGCAATTGACAGCCGACGGCATGCGCGATTTCCTGATCGACAAGTTGTCGCCGATCGAAGTACCGCGTAAGATCATCCTGCGCGAAAAGCCGCTGCCCAAAACGGCGGTCGGCAAGCTGTCGCGCAAGGACCTGCTGGAGCAGGAAGGCATCAAGCGCGGCTAAGACTAAACGCTATCTTTAGCTTCTTCTTCTATCTGGGAACAGTTAGGGTGTAAAAACATGTCTGAAGACCATCAGAAAAACTGGCTCTCTAATGAAAAAATTCTGACTCAAAAGCAGGCCTACGAGGCGATGTTTAAATTTTTAGAGCAATATTGGGAGCGCGGAAAGTCGGATGAAATCGCCTGTATATTGAGTAATATGTCACTGACTACGTGGACGGATGGGACACCAGCAGACCCAGCTTATATTCAAGATTGGGACGATGCTGTAAAAAACGTCTTGGCTGCTTAAAAACTCCAGATCGGATAAAAAATGAATAGCACAGCTCCAAACGCATCCAGCCATGTTTTCCCGTGGCTCAAAAGCTACGCCCCCGGCGTGGACTGGAACATCGATATCCCCGACCAGCCTGTCTATAAATTCCTCGACGATTCCGTCGCAAAATATCCCGACCGCAAGGCGCTGGTCTGCGCGGGTCATTCCTACGATTATAAAACCGTCGGCGCGCTGGTCGATTGCGCGACCAAGGGTTTGTGGGAACTGGGCGTCAAGAAGGGCACCAAGGTCGGGCTGTTCATGCCCAACACCGCCTATTCGGTCGTCATGTATTACGCGATCCTGAAGGCGGGCGCGACCGTCGTCAATTTCAACCCCGCCTATATCGATCGCGACCTGGCGGCACAGGCGAATGACAGCGACACGCAATTCCTTGTCACGCTCGACCTGCCGCCGCTGATGGAAAAGGCGAAAAACCTCGCCGAAAATTCCGGTATCGAAAAAGTCATTTTCTGCCCCGCAAAACAAAACCTGCGCGAAACGGTATCCGGCGCATCGCCGCTGCCGTCCGATAAAACGGTGTGGTTCGCCGAACTGATTCACAACGACGGCCAGCACAACGAAACGCTGATCGACCCCGACCGCGATATCGCCGTGCTGCAATATACTGGCGGCACGACCGGCATCCCCAAGGGCGCGGCGCTGACGCATAAAAACCTTGTCGCCAACGCATCGCAGATCGGCCAGTGGTATCACAACGCCGAAGACGGCCACGACAGCATGATCGCCGTGCTGCCGCTGTTCCATGTCTTCGCCATGACCGTCGTCATGAACATGTCGATCAAGAAAGGCATGACTTTGTTCATCATGCCGGCCTTCAGCGTCAGCGAATTGCTTGACCTTGTGAAACGCGAAAAGCCCGCATACCTTGCGGCCGTGCCGGCGATGTATATCGCGCTCGCCAATTACGACCGCATTTCCGAACATGATTTTTCGACGCTGAAATTCTGCCTCTCCGGCGGCGCGCCGCTGCCGGCCGAAGTAAAGCGGCTGTTCGAGACGCGCACGAAGGCGAAACTGGTGGCCGAAGGTTACGGTCTGACCGAATTTTCCCCCGTCGCCACCTGCAATCCGCTGACGGAAAAAGCGAAGGGCGGGTCGATCGGCCTGCCGCTGCCCGGCACGCTTTTGGAAATCGTCAGCCTTGTCGACGGCACGACCGTCTTGCAGCCCGGTGAAAAGGGTGAAATCTGCGTGCAAGGCCCGCAGATGATGGCGGGCTATTATAAACGCGACGACGAAACCGCGAATGTGATCCGCAACGGGCGTTTGCATACCGGCGATGTGGGCTACATGGATGACGACGGCTTTGTTTTCATCGTCGACCGCGTCAAGGACATGGTGCTGGTCGGCGGTTATAACGTCTATCCCCGCCATATCGAGGAAGTGCTGTACACCCATCCGGCGGTCGAGGAATGTATTGTCGCCGACGTGCCCGATGCCCTGCGCGGTGAAGTGGTGCAGGCATGGGTGAAACTGCGCGCGGGTGAAACCGCGACCGGCGATGTGCTGAAGGTCTGGATGGGCGACAAACTCTCCCCCATCGAAATTCCCAAGAAAATCATCGTGCGCACCGAACCGCTGCCCAAAACGGCGGTCGGAAAACTCTCCAAACGCGACCTGCTGATACAGGAAGGCATTAAAAAGGCTTAAACGCGCAGGGAACCCGAATCTGCTGGCCGCAGTTGGCGTTTCGAACAGGAAACGAACAACCGCCAGAGGAGACTTCAGGCATGGCAAACAACCAGAACGTACTCGTCGCCGTCATTTTCGCACTTGTGCTGCTTGTCGGCGCGCTTGTGTATCACCAAAACCAGCGCCCCGCGACGCTGGGCGAAAAAGTCGGCGCGGCCATCGAACAGGCAGGCGACGATATCGAAGACGCAGCCGATGATGTGAAGCGCGACCTTCGCTAGGTTTTTTGCATCACATGATGCAAAGCGACCGGCCTTCCCCCGATTTTTTCAGGGGAAGGCCGTACCGCTTTTGGGGCAGGTTCTGTTTACTTGACGACCCGGAAGGCGAAGGGGCCCACGCGCAGTTTGCGCAGGGTGGATGTTGATTCGCTGTCCATGAAACTATTCTGCGTTGCCAAGCTGAGGGGGAGCTGAAACCGTTTTTGAAATAAAAAACCCCGCTGATTTCCAGAATATTTTTTGATCATCAGTATTATGGTGCGTATTGCGGGGTGGCAGGTTGACCCCCTTATTTCCGTATGCTACCCCGTGGCTTCCATTTACCTAATCGCACCTATTTTTTCAGGAGACATATCGATATGGCTTACCGCGGCAATGCAGAATATGAACACGGCGCTTATTACAAAGACGAAGTCAAAACCTCGATCAAATTGACGATCGCCTTCGCCAAAGCCGTTGGTAAGCATCAGGACGACCCGTCCGACAACCTTGTCGTGTCGCCTTATAACGCGACCGCCGCTCTGTCGATGGTCGCCAAGGGCGCCGTCGGCGAAACCCGCGACGAACTGGCAAAGGCGCTGTTCGCAACGGACGGCAAAGGCCTCGATGACGCTGTCGCCGCCTATGCCAAACTCAACACCGAAATCCTGAAGGCGAACGCAGGCCAGGTAACCTTGACGACCGCAAATGGCGTGTGGACGAACAAAGACCTCGTCACGCTGCGCGACGCTTTCGCCAAAGACCTGAAAGACACGATGGGCGCGGATATCTCGGCCGAAGATTACGCCAACCCCGCCACCGTCGATAAAATCAACAAATGGGCCAGCGACAACACCAACGGGTTGATCAACAAAGTCCTCGAAAGCCTCGCGCCCGACGATGCGGCGGTGCTGGCATCCGCGCTGCATTTCAAGGGCGAATGGACCAAGAAATTCGACAAGGCCCTGACCGAAGACAAATCCTTCACGCAGGACGGCGCGGTTGCCGCGACGTCCCCCATGATGCATCAGGATTTCGAGGATGAAGGTGGTTTCCGCTATCAGCGCGGCGCGGATTTCGAAGCGATCTCCATGACGTATGGCGAAGAAAAACACACGCGCGAAGAATGGAAAAACCCTACTATGCGCCTCGTGCTGGTGCGCCCGACGGACGACAATGTCTCCGCGCGCGACTTCCTCTCCGCACAGGAAAACGGCAAGATCCCCGCATGGCTGGATGTGTACGGATATAACGACGCGGTCGGTTCCGTCGAACTGCCCCGCATGGACATCAAGCAGAAGTTCGACCTGATCCCTGCGCTGCGCGACATGGGTGTCAACAAGGCCTTCGGCGGCGGTTCGTTTGAAAACATGGTCGAACAGGGCGGCGAAAAACTTTTCGTTTCCAAGGTCAGCCATGACACCGTTTTCAAGACGGATGAAGTGGGCTCCGAAGCGGCAGCGGTCACGACCGCCGTCATGACGCTCGAATCCGTGCGCATGCCCCCCGAACAGGTCGACATCAAATTCGACCGTTCCTTCCTGTTCGCCCTGCAGGATGTGAAAACCAACGCGGTGCTGTTCATCGGCGCGGTCAACAAGCCGAATGACGATGTGAAACCCGCAAAAGCGCCGAAAGCAAAAGCTCCCGGCCTCAAGTAATTTTTTGATAAAGGAACAATACAATGGCAAAAGCAAAACCCGCCGCGCAGCCGGAATACGAACACGGCCGCCAGTTCAAACCCGAGGTAAAGAACGTCATTAAACTGACGCTCGCCTTCACCAAGGCCGTCGGCAAACATCAGGAAGACCAGAACGACAATCTGGTCGTGTCCCCCTACAACGCCATCTCCGCGCTCGCGATGGTCGCCAAGGGCGCAGACGGCCTGACCCGCGACGAAATGGCGCAGACGCTGTTCGGCGTGTCCGGCAAAGACCTCGAAAAAGCGGCGAATGACTATGTCGCGCTGAACGCCGATATTCTGGCTGCAAACAAGGACCAGCTGACGCTGACGACCGCAAACGGCGTCTGGACGAACCAGGAACGCCTGAAGCTCGACCCCGCTTATGCAGACGACCTGAAAAAGGTGCATTCGGCGGAAATCAGCCCCGAAGATTTCGGCGACAAGAAAACCGTCGCGAAGATCAACAAATGGGCCAGCGACAACACCAACGGGCTGATCCCCGAAGTGCTGACCGGACTGAAAAAAGACGATGCGGCGGTTCTCGCCTCTGCCTTGTACTTCAAGGGCGACTGGACTCATAAATTCGACAAGAAACTGACCGAAGACAAAAACTTCACCGCAGACGACGCATCGGTCAACGCCACCCCCACCATGAAGCAGCGCTTCAAGGAAGAAGGCCAGATCAGCTATCTCGCCGGCGATGGTTACGAAGCGGTTGCGCTCAACTACGGGAAAGAAGACTGGGAAAACGGCAAACAGCCCACCATGCGCGTCGTCCTGATCCGCCCGACGGATGACAACGTTTCCGCACGCGACTGGCTCGCGGGCGAAGCCAAAGGCAAAGTGCCCGAATGGCTCGATCCCTATGCGTTTGGCGATGCGGTCGGCACGGTTGAACTGCCGCGCCTCGACATCAAGCAGCGCTTCGACCTGATCCCGGCCTTGAAAGAAATGGGCATCAAGGAAGCCTTCAACGAAGACAAAGCCGATTTCTCCAAAATGACGCAATCCGGCGATCTCTTCATTGGCAAGGTGCAGCACGACACCGTCTTCAAGACGAATGAAGAGGGCTCCGAAGCGGCCGCCGTCACGACGGTCGGCATGGTCTTCGCAACGTCGGTGCGCATGCCCCCGCCCCAGATCGACGTGAAATTCGACCGCTCGTTTGCGTTTGCTTTGCAGGACGTGAAAACGGGCGCGGTCATTTTCGTCGGCGCGGTCAACAAGCCGAACGAAGAGATGAAGCCTGCCGTCAAAAAACAAAACGCGCCGAAACCGCGCTAAGAGGATAAAAAATGCCGAATAAAAAAGTAAAACAGCCGGATCAGGAATTTGGCCAGCAGTTCACGCCCGAGGTAAAGAACGTCATTAAACTGACGCTCGCCTTCACCAAGGCCGTGGGCAAGAACCAGCAGGACAAATCCGACAACCTTGTCGTTTCCCCCTACAACGCGCTTGCCGCGTTGTCGATGGTGACCAAGGGCGCGGACGGCCAGACGCGCGAAGAACTTGCGCAGGCGCTGTTCGGCGTGAAGGGCAAAGACCTCGACAAGGCGGCCGATGCCTATGCCGCGCTGAATAACGATGTGCTGGCCGCGAACAAAGGGCAGGTTGAACTAACCACGGCAAATGGTGTCTGGACGAACCAGGATTTCATGAAACTGAAACCCGCCTTCGCCGACGACCTGAAAAAAACCTTCGGCGCTGAAATCTCCGCCGAAGACTTCGCTGACAAGGCGACGGTCGCGAAGATCAACAAATGGGCCAGCGACAACACCAACGGTCTGATCCCCAGCGTGCTCGATAAGCTGGAAAAAGACGACGCGGCGATCCTTGCCTCGGCGCTTTATTTCAAGGGCGACTGGACGCATAAATTCGACAAGAAACTGACCGAAGACAAACCCTTCGCGCAGGACGGCAACAAGGTCAACAAAACGCCGACCATGCATCAGGATTTCGGCCGCCGCGATAATTTCACCTTCAACCGCGGCGATGATTACGAAGCGGTTGCGCTGACCTATGGCGAAAAAGACGCGAAGAACGGCAAACAGCCGACGATGCGCATCATCCTCGTCCGCCCGACCGACGACAAGGTTTCGGCGCGTGATTGGCTGGCGACGCAGGCGAACGGCAAGGTGCCGGAATGGCTCGATCCTTACGCCTTCCGCAACGCCGAAGGCTCGGTCGAACTGCCGCGCCTCGACATCAAGCAGAATTTCGACCTGATCCCCGCCATGAAAGACATGGGCGTGAAAGAGGCGTTCAACGAACAGGGCGCCAATTTCAGCAAGATGGCGGAAAAGATCGGCAAGGAACTCTACATCGGCAAAATCAGCCACGATACGGTGTTCAAGACCGATGAAGAAGGTTCCGAAGCCGCCGCCGTCACGGTTGTCGGCATGGTGCGGGCGACCAGCATCCAGATGCCGCCGCCGCATATCGACCTGAAACTCGACCGCTCCTTTGCCTTCGCTTTGCAGGACATCAAGACCGGCGCGGTGCTGTTCGTGGGCGCGGTGAACAAGCCGAACAACGACCTGAAACCGGCACAAAACACCCCGAAAACAGGCCGTAAAACGGCACAAAAACTCCGCTGAAATGAGGTGAACTTTTCAGCAAAAACGGCCCGGGTCACACCGGGCCGTTTTCTTATGTTTCAATGCCTTAACGTGCAAAATTTGTCATAAATTCCACCGTGCGATATAGTAGCGCAACACCGAAAACGGAGGTTTTTGATGGCGAAAAAGGAATGGACAGCGGCGGCGCTGGAACAAGCATTTAATGCGCATGACGCGGCACTGCGCGGCATGGCGCGTTTTTCGCCGGATGTGCAGGGTGTGATGATGGATATCGATGCGAAAACCGATGAACCGTTTGGCCGTGTTGTGTTGGCGAAAAACGGCGCGACAAAACCGTCGGATATTCCGGCGCAGCTGGGCGGGCTGAAATTCAAGGCGGAATACAACCGCTAGAATTTTCTAGCAGCCGCTGCCCTTTAATCCCCATTTCGACACGCGGCCCTGCACCAGCATGAAGGTGGTTTCGCAGGCCGTGGTTTCGCGGGCGGGCGGGTACGCGCCGATGCAGTTGCTATAGCCGAACCGCCCGCCATAACCGCCGAGGCAGGTGTTGAACGAACTGCCGTATTCGCGGTTGCGGATTTCAACATAAGACAACATGCGCGTGCCGCGGTCGAGCTGATAGGTTTTATCGGGGATGCCGAGCGTGGAGACGAGTTCCTTCTCCGACGCGCCGATCCAACGGTCGAGGCGCGCGTTGCGGTCGCTGCCTGACGCGCAGGCGGATAACAGCAAAACGGCGAGGATGGCGAACTGACGCATCGGAATATTCCCTTATCCTTTACGAACGCAGTACCGCGCCGGTTTGTTTCACCACGCCATCGACGATTTTCTGGCTGACGGCGACAATTTCCTCGTCCGTCAGCGTCTTTTCGACAGGCTGCAGCGTCACGCCGACCGCGACCGATTTGCGGCCGGGATCGACGCCCTTGCCGGTATAAACGTCGAAAATTTCCACATGGGTGATCAGGTTCTTGTCGGCGGCCTTGATGGCTTTCACCAGTTTTTCCGCCTCCACCTTGTCGTCCAGCACGAAGGCGAAATCGCGGCGCAGGGGCTGGAACGGCGAGGGCTTCAGCAGTTCCTTGCGCGAGCCTTTTTTCTTGGGTGCGGCGATATTGGCGAGGAAGACCTCGAAGCCCGCGCATTTTTCATCGCGCTTCATGGTCGCCAGCACGGCGGGGTGCATTTCGCCGAAATAGGCCAGCACGGTCGGCCCCTGACGCAGCACGCCCGACCTGCCGGGGTGATACCATTCCGGCGCGTCGGTCGTGATCTGCACCGATGCGGGATTTACGCCGCAGCTTTCCAGCACGGCTAGCGCATCCGATTTCGCGTCGAACACGTCGACATCGCGCGCGGTTTGCGCCCAGTGCCGCGATGTAGCGGCGCCGGTGCGCAGGCCGGTTGCGGTCATCAACTGGCCTTCGGCTTCGGTCGATTTGAAAACCGTGCCGAGTTCGAACAGGCACGCATCCGGATGCCCGCGATCGGCGTTGCGGCCGGCAGCTGCAATCAGGTTCGGCAAGATCGACGGGCGCATGACGGCCAGATCCGCCGAAATCGGGTTGGTGAGCGTCAAGGCCTTCTTGTTCTGGTGAAGCTGCGCGCCGAACAAATCGGATGTCGCGTCATCCATGAACGACCAGGTGACGGTTTCATACATGCCGCGCGCGGCCAGCAACCGGCGGGCGGTGGCGGCGCGTTTCGCGAGCGGGCTGAGCGCGCTGCGGCGGTCATCGGCTGCGGGGCGCACATAAACGGTCGGGATATTGTCGTAGCCTTCGATGCGCAAGACTTCCTCGACGATATCCGCCGACCCCTCCACATCGCCGCGCCACGGGGGCGTCAAAATATCCCAAGACTTGCCGTTGTCCTTCACGGTGAAGCCCAGCGTGGTCAGGATATGCTTCTGGCGGTCGAGCGCGAGATCCATGCCGCCCAGCAGTTTCAAACGCTCCGGCGCGTAAGTGATCGGGCGCGCGGTATTCGGTACGCTGCCGGCAATCGCCAGCTCGCTCGGCTCGCCGCCGCAAAGCTCGATAATCATTTTCGTCGCCAGCTCCGCGCCGGCCTGCGTGAAGGCAGGGTCGATGCCGCGTTCGAAACGATACCGCGCGTCGCTGTCGATCTGCAAACGCTGGCCGGTCTTCGCGGTGCGCACGGGGTCGAAATAGGCTGCTTCAAGGTACACATTCACGGTCGTATCCGACACGCCGGTCGATGTGCCGCCGACGATGCCGCCCAATCCCAGCACGCCGGAATCGTCGCAGACAACCGTCATGCCGTCGTCCAGTTCATAGGATTTGTCGTTCAGCGCGGCCAGCGTTTCGCCCGCTTTCGACAGGCGCACAGTGATGTTACCCTTTAATTTATCGGCATCGAACACATGCAGCGGGCGACCATAGCCGATGGTGAAGTAATTGGTGATGTCGACCAGCGCCGAAATGGGGCGGAGGCCGATCGATTTCAAACGGTCCTGCAGCCATTTGGGGGAGGGGCCGTTTTTCACGCCCTTGATGTAACGCCCGATAAACAGCGGGCAGGCATGGCTGTCTTTCGATTCAACCGATACCGGATTTTTGAATTTGCCCGCAACCGGCGTATCCGACGGTTTTTTGAGCTTACCAAGACCTGCGGCGGCAAGGTCGCGCGCGATGCCGATGATGCCGGCGCAATCGCCGCGGTTGGGGGTCAGGTTGATTTCGATGACAGGGTCATTCTGGCCAAGTGCGGCGGCGGCGGGCGAACCCGTTTGCGCGCTGTCCGGCAGTTCGATGATGCCTTTATGCTCGTCGGACAGCAGCAATTCGCGCTCCGAACACATCATGCCGTTGCTTTCCTGCCCGCGGATCAACGATTTTTTCAAGGTGATGTCGGAACCGGGGATGTAGGAACCGGACGGCGCGAACACGCCCTTCATGCCCGCGCGCGCATTCGGCGCGCCGCAGACGACTTTCAATTTCTCACGCCCTGTATCGACGACAAGGCATTGCAGCTTGTCGGCATCGGGGTGTTTTTCGGCGGAAACGACATGCGCCACGATAAACCCGTCCAGTGTTTTGGCGGGGTCGTCGATGCCTTCGACTTCAAGGCCGATGGCGGTCAGCTTATGGCTGATTTCATCGAGCGATGCGGTGGTATCAAGATGTTCCTTGAGCCAGCTGAGCGTGAATTTCATGGTCGTGGTCTTTCTTAGGAGAGAGCGGGGTTCGGTTGTTCCATCGGGCCGAAACCGTAATGGCGCAGCCAGCGCAGGTCCGATTCAAAGAAGGTGCGCAGGTCGGGAATACCGTATTTCAGCATCGCCACGCGTTCGATGCCCATGCCGAAGGCAAAGCCCTGATATTCGTTCGGGTCGATGCCGCAGCTTTTCAGCACGTTCGGATGCACCATGCCGCAGCCGAGGATTTCAAGCCAGTCGCTGCCCTCGCCGATTTTCAGCTCGCCGCCCGCGCGGGAACAGCCGATATCCATTTCGGCGGAGGGTTCGGTGAAGGGGAAGAAACTGGGGCGGAAACGCGCCTTCAGGTCGTCGACCTCGAAGAAGCGGCGGCAGAATTCGATCAGGCAGCCTTTCAGGTGGCCCATATGCGCGGTCTTGTCGATCAGCAGCCCCTCCATCTGGTGGAACATCGGGGTATGCGTCATGTCGTAGTCGGAACGGTAGGTGCGGCCGGGGATGATAACGCGGATCGGCGGCTTCTGGTTTTGCATCACATGCACCTGCACGGTCGAGGTGTGCGTGCGCAGCAGGCGTTTCGCATCAAGGCCGGTTTTGCCCGGCGCATCGGGGAAATAGAAAGTGTCGTGCATCTGGCGTGCGGGGTGGCCGGGCGGGAAGTTGAGCGCGGTGAAGTTGTGGAAATCGTCCTCGATCTCGGGACCCTCCGCCACGCTGAAGCCCATATCGGCGAAGATGACGGTCATTTCCTCGATCGTCTGGCTGATCGGGTGGATCGTGCCTTTCGCCTGCGGGCGGGGGCTCAGCGTCACATCGACTTTTTCTTTTTGCAGGCGTTCATTCAGCGCGGCAGATTTTAACGTCGTGGCGCGCGCCTCGATCTCCGCCGTGATTTCGTCCTTCAGGCGGTTCAGCGCCTGCCCCATTTCCTTGCGCTGTTCGGGCGTCATCTGGCCGAGGCCTGCCATCAGCCCCGTCACCTTGCCCTTTTTGCCGAGCGCGGAGACGCGCACTTCTTCCAGCGAATTGATGTCGTTGGCGGCCTTTACCGTTTCAACGATTTCTTTTTTCAGCGCGTCGATATTGCTCATGTCCGTCATCTTTTTAAAGTTAGGGTTCCGTGCCGGGTGCCAGCGTCACCTGCAGCCCGTCCAGTTCGTCATTCATGATGATCTGGCAGCTCAGGCGCGAATTGTCCTGCACCGCAAATGCCTCGTCCATCATGTAAATCTCGTCTTCGCATGCCGGCACCAGCTTTGCCGTCCATGCGGGATCCACATACACATGGCAGGTGCCGCAGGCCAGCGACCCGCCGCATTCTGCCTTGATCGCAAGGTTGGGGTCGCGCATGCCGTAATCGCGGATAATTTCCATCAGCCGCCAGCCCTCGATGGCCTCCAGTTCCTGCTCCACGCCGTTGCGGCCTGTCACGCGTATTTTCATGCGCGTTCATCCGTATTGGGGCGTTCCATGATTTCGCGCAGGGCGAAGGCGCCCGCCGCCGTCATGACCGCCGTGATAAACATCTGCACCGGCGCGCTCAACACCACGATGGGTGTCAGGCGCGGATCGTACATATCCTTCACATCCGCCGGCACGATGAGTGTCGTGAGAAAATAGAATGCGGCGATGATCGGCAGCGCCGCCAGCAGCCCCATACCCGCGATGCGGAACGAAATCGACAGCCCCGCCACGCGGCGGATATATTTTGAAATCGGGTAATTCACGGCGGCCAGGATATGCGCAAGCCCGTAACGCACGCACCAGAATGCCGCGCCGAACAGCAGCATGCTGATGGTCGCCATGCCCAGATTGACGGGGCCCGCTTCGGGGTTGATCGCCCAGCCCTGAAAACCCTGCAGCGCGACCCAGCCCATGCTGAACAGCAGCCAGATCAGGATGCAGGCGTTCATCCCCTGTTGGCGCGCGGCAAGATATGCGGGATCTGAAGGAAGGTTATTGGCGCGCTCCCCCATCATCAACAGGCGCGACAGGTGGAACATGAACCAGCCGGTGAAAACCGCCGATGGCAGGCTCCAGCTGAAGCTTTCGAAAATCGTCATGTCGCGGCCATTCGTGAAAACCAGCGCCTTGGTCAGCGCGTCCACGCCCACGGGCAGCACGGCCAGCCGCGTCAGGTATGCGCGTTCACGCCCAACGAAAATGTAGGCGTTACGAACCGCGTTGGTGATGCTGAACTGGCTGCCGCTCATGAACCCGCTGTTTCCAAAATTTTCCTATATTCCCACCGGAATCACTTTACGCCAAGTTTTCCCTGCAGGTTGCTGCTGGATGTTGTGTATTCAAAGCGCAGCTTGCGGTCGGGATAAACATAACGGAAGGCCTGCTGCGCCATCAGCGCGCCTTCGTGGAATCCGGAAAGTATCAATTTCAGCTTGCCGGGATACCAGTTGATGTCGCCGATCGCGAACAGCCCCTTGGCCGATGTCTCGAATTTTTCGGTATCGACGGGGATCAGCCCGTTGTGCAATTCGATATTTTGCTGCGTGCACAAATCGCCCACGGGGCCCAGTTTCATGGTCAGTCCGTAAAATGCCAGCAGCGTGTCGCAGGGCAGGTCCTGTGTGGTTTTGTCGGCATGGGTCAGGGTCAGCGCGTTCAACTGGCCGTTTTCACCCTTGATGTCGGTCAGGTTGGAAATGACCAGCTTCATTTTGTTGTCATTTACCAGCTGGCGCATCTGCGACACGGTATGGGGTGCGGCGCGGAAATCGTCGCGGCGATGCAGCAGGGTGAGGGAATTCACCACGGGCGCAAGGTTCACCGTCCAGTCGAGCGCGGAATCGCCGCCGCCCGCAATCACCAGGTTCTTGCCGCGAAACTGCTCCATCTTGCGCACGGCGTAAAACACCGATTTGCCTTCATATTCCTCGATGCCCTTGATGGGGGGCTTTTTCGGCGTGAAGCTGCCGCCGCCCGCCGCGATCACGGTGACAGGCGCTTCGATCACCGTGCCGGCATCAGTTGTCAGCCGCCAGCCGGTTTCAATTTTTTCGATTTTCTGCGCCATCTCGCCCAAATGAAACTTTGCGCCGAAGGGCTTGATCTGCTCCATCAGACGGTCGGTCAGTTCCTGCCCCGTGACGATGGGCAGGGCAGGGATGTCGTAAATCGGTTTTTCGGGATAAAGCTCGGCGCATTGCCCGCCCGGACGGTCGAGGATATCGACCAGATGCGCCTTCATGTCGAGCAGGCCGAGTTCAAACACCGCGAACAGGCCGACCGGGCCTGCGCCAATAATAATCACATCTGTTTTATGCGCCGTTTCCATGCGCCAGAAATAGGCGAAAAGGCGCGTAAAATCAAGGGTTTTAGGCTATTTTAGCGGCCAAGTCCCTGATATAGGCCGGGAATGTTGCTTTTGGGCGGCGGGACGACGGTGGAAATGTCACCCGTGACCGGCCACAGTTTCAATTTATCCGCATGTTCGGGGCGGACGAGGCCGGCGGCGACCGACTTGTCAAACGACTGCTTCAGGCCGTCGAGGTAATCGGACACCTGCACCAGCACGACCGCAGGGCCGCCTTCATAAACGGCCTTTTCCAGCGCCTGCATGACTTCGCGCATCGACCCCGGGCCGCCGGGAAGGGAAAACAGGGCGGTCGGGTTGTTATGCGTCGTCAGAACCTTGAAGCGTTCCTGCTCCGACGTCACATGGATATGGGCGGCTTTGTCGAATTGCGGCTCGTCGCGGTATTGTTCCAGCACCACGGCGGTCACTTTGCCGCCGGCGGCCAATGCCGCGCCTGCAGCCGCGCCCATCACGCCGCGCGTGCCGCCGCCGTACAGAATTTCGTGTCCGGCCAGCGCCAGCTTGCGGCCCAGTTCTGCTGCGGCCTCCATGATTGCCGGATCATCCGGTGTTTTCGATCCTGCGAATACGGCGACGGTTGCCATTAGAAAAATGCTCCATTTCCTGAGGGTTTCGGCAGCAAACGCGTCATCAGACGGCCGAATTTGCTGAATTTTCCTGTTTCTTCATGCGGTGACGGCACGTTCCGGAAGAAAACCCCGCGCACATGGTTGTTGCCGATGTAATTCAGCACGTCGTAAATCTCTTTCGGGTTTTTCAGCTCTTCTTTTTTGTTGTCGAAGACGAGCGAAGTAATGGTCATCGCTGTGTCGGCATACCATTCGGCGCGCAGTTCGGTTTTGTATTCGCGGCCGTCGCGGCGGATCGTCGCATCCAGCGTGAAGGTCTTGCCATCGACCATGTTGTTGATCGTATAGGTCGCGTAATTTTGCGCAGGGTTGCCCCATTCGCGGGTTTCGCTGGTGCCGCGCGCGGGCGCGCCCAGGATAAAGGTCACATCGCTTGTGTTCAGGCGGTTGGGCGGGATCTGGCGGGCGGCGCTGTCGCCGAATAATTTTTTCAACATTATGAATTCTCCTGCCGGATACAATACGCGGATTGCGCCACAGGGTCAATAAATATGGTAAATGTCATATTTATCAAAGAGTTTAAGTGTTTAGCAAAAAGGGATATGCTGTCAGGCATGAAAAAATACCACCTTCACCTGATTTCCGATTCCACGGGCGGCACGCTGAACAGCGTGGTGAAGGCATGTCTGGCGCAGTTTGATTCCGTGCAGGCGGAACAGCATTTCTGGCCCCTTGTCAGAACCCAAAAACAGCTTTTAACGGCAATCGAAGGCATCCGGAAAAACCCCGGCCTTGTGCTTTACACGCTGGTCGATGAAGGGCTCGAAAAGGCGTTGGCGAAACATTGCGAGACGATGGGGCTGCGCGGCATTTCCATCCTGCATCCGGTCATTCAGTTGATGAGCGGTTTTTTCGGGCAGGAATCCCGCGCCGAGCCGGGCTTGCAGCACCAGCTGAACGAGGAATATTTCGCGCGCATGGATGCGGTCGATTACGCGCTGCATCATGATGACGGACTAAAAAACGACCGCGACCTTGCCCATGCCGATGTGATTTTGGTGGGCGTGTCGCGCACCTCGAAAACGCCGACTTGCGTGTATCTGGCCAATCGCGGCGTGAAGGCGGCGAATGTGCCCTATGTGCCGGGCATCCCGTTCCCTGAAAAAGTCCTCGACCTGAAAAAGCCGATGTTCGTGGGCCTGACCGCCGCGCCCGAGCGCCTGATCGATATCCGCCGCAACCGCCTTGCGCAGCTGGGCGAAATCCGCGAAACAGATTACCTCGATGCCGAACGCGTGCAGGACGAAGTGAAGCAGGCGCGCCGCTTTTACAGCAAGCAGGGCTGGCCCGTGATCGATGTCACGCGCCGGTCGATCGAGGAAACCGCCGCCGAAATTCTCGCGCTGCTCGATGAACACCGCAGCCAACCCAAGGAGACCGCATGACTTCCCAAGATGTCCCGCTTCGCCGCGCCTGTGTGCTGGGCTTTCCCGTGTCGCAGTCCTTGTCGCCGAAACTGCATGGCTGGTGGCTGCAAAAATACCAGATCGCGGGCGCTTATACGGCCATGGCGATCCCGGTCGGTCATCTGGCGGATGCGCTGAAAATGCTGGTTGATCGCGGCTTTTCCGGCTGCAACCTGACAGCGCCTTTGAAGGAAGCCGCGCTGTCGCTGATGCAGGTGCATGACGAAAGCTGCCTGATGTCAGGCGCGGTCAACACGGTCGTGGTGCGCGAAGGGCGGCTGCACGGCTATAACAGCGACGGTTTCGGTTTCGTTGAATCGCTGAAAGCACAGCACCCGAAATGGGACGGTACCAATGTCGCGATCCTCGGCACCGGCGGCGCGTCGCGCGGCATCATCGCGTCGCTGCGCGCGGCGGGGGCGAAGCATTTCAGCCTCGTGAACCGCACGCCCGAAAAGGCGCAGAAAATCGTCAAGGCGTTTTCGCTGGATGCCGATATTTACAAATGGGAACAGCGCAACGACGCGCTGCGCAACGCGACGCTGGTCGTCAACTGCTCCACGCTTGGCATGGTCGGCCACCCGCCGCTGGCCATCGACCTTGCGAAACTGCCGCAGACATCGGCGGTCTGCGACATCGTCTACCGCCCGCTGATGACGGACCTGCTCAATCAGGCAAAGCGCCGCGGGCATCCGGTCGTCGAGGGCCTGGGCATGCTGCTGCATCAGGGCCGGCTTGGTTTCGCGCTGTGGTACGGCCGCGACCCTGAAGTATCGCCGGATCTTTATAAGTACATGGGGGAACTGGCGGCATGATCATCATCGGGCTGACAGGATCGATCGGCATGGGTAAATCGACGGCGGCAAAGATGCTGGGCGAAATGGGCATACCCTGCCATGACAGCGACGCAACTGTGCATGAATTGATGGGCCCGGGCGGCAAGGCGGTCGCCGCCATCGGCGCGCTCTGCCCCGAAGCCGTGCAAAAGGATGCGGGCGGAAAAGAATTCATCGACCGCAAAACGCTGGGTGCGCAATTCTTCGCCAACCCCGCGCTGAAATCGCAGGTGGAGGGAATCCTGTTCCCGCTCGTGCGCGAATCCAGCGATGCCTTTGTTGAAGAAAAGAAAAAGGCCGGCCTGCGCGCCGTGGTGCTGGATATCCCCCTGCTGTTCGAAGTGGGGCGCGATAAAGATGTGGATGTAACCATTGTCGTGTCCGCACCGAAAGAGGTACAGAGGGAGCGCGTGCTGGCACGCGGCACCACGCAGGAACGCCTTGACGCTGTGTTGAAATCGCAGCTGCCGGACGCGGAAAAACGCGCCCGCGCGGATTATGTGGTTGAAACGCATCGCGGGCTTGATGATACCCGCGCGCAACTGTCGGGCATCGTGCAAAAACTGCTGCCGCCGAAAGCATCCCCGCCCAAATTCTGCCTATAGGAAAAATTAAATGAAAAGAATGTTTTTAATTTCGATGCTACTTGTGCTTTCAGGTTGTGCGTCTCAAGTCATGCAGAGCTATGTAGGGCATCCTGTACAGGAAGTTATGTTGGAATATGGCCCGCCCGCAAATGCATTTGATATGCCCGACAAGACGCGCGTTTTTCAATGGAAAATGGAAGACCATTACACAGCGCCAACGCGTGTAAATACATATTCGACGGGCAATACCTACGGAGCAGGAAATTCTTCAAGCATCTGGATGAGCAGCAATAGCACGATTACCGGTGGAGAAACATACTCTCAGGAGTGTTTGTACAGCATGTTTGCGAAGTGGAATAAATCTCAAAAGACTTACATTATCACCGGTTTTAAAAAGCCTGACTTAATGTGCGAGTAAGTAACTTGAAAATTTTCCTGTTCGGCCTGCTGCTGGCGTTGTTGCCGTTATCCGCCAACGCCGCCGAAGTGTCGCTAATGCCGGAAAAGGATGCCGATGCGGTGGTGGTGGAGCTGTTCACCTCGCAGGGCTGTTCGTCCTGCCCGCCGGCGCAGGAATTTCTGCAGCAGCTGTCGCGCCGCCCCGATGTGCTGACGCTGGAATACCATGTCGATTACTGGGATACGTTGAAAACATGGACCGGCGGCGCGTGGAAAGACCCGTTTTCGGACGCGCAATGGACGGAACGGCAGGTCGCCTACAACCAGAAAATCATGGAAACCGACCGTGCCTTCACCCCTGAAATGGTGATCGACGGCAGATACCAATCCGTCGGCAGCTCCAAATCCCAGGTGAACGGGCATATCGACGAAGCGCGCACGGTCAAGCGGCAGAAATACAAAATGATCCCCAAGGTGACGCAAGACGGCCAGATGTCGGTGACGGTCGAAGGCGCGCGGCTGATGGATAACGCGCAGGTCGTGCTGCTGCGCCTGACCAAGGAAGCATCGACCGATGTCAAGGGCGGCGAAAATAAAGGCAGCGTGATGAAAAGCCACAACATCGTGCGCGAAGCGATGGTTATCGGCACCTGGTCGAGCGGCAAGCAGGATTACAATTTCTCCCTCACGCGGTTCGAGGCGGGGCAGGGCTGCGCCGTGCTGCTGCAAAACCCCGAAACGCTGCAGGTTTATGCGGGCGCGCTCTGCCTGATGTGACGATTTTTACGGCTTCCCGGCTATCGCCGGGGCAGGGCTTTGCCCTAGCCAAGCGCTGATTCCCTTGCTATATCTCAACCATGCGCGAAATCGTCCTCGATACAGAAACCACGGGATTTGACCCTGCCGAAGGCCACCGGCTGGTCGAACTGGGCTGCGTGGAACTCGATAACCACCTGCCCACGGGCCGCGTGTTCCATTGCTATTTCAACCCGATGCGCGACGTGCCGGCCGAGGCTTCGCGCGTCCACGGGTTGACCGACCAGTTTTTGAAGGACAAGCCCCTGTTTTCCGAGAAAGTCGGCGAATTCCTCGACTTTATCGGCAATGATACGCTCGTCATCCACAACGCCGAATTCGACATCAAATTCCTGAACGCCGAATTGAAATCGGCAGGCTTCAAGCCGTTGCAGATGAACCGCGTGCTGGATACGCTGCTGATGGCGCGCCAGAAATTTCCGGGCCAGCCAGCGTCACTCGATGCGCTGTGCCGCCGCTTCAAGGTCGATCTGGAAGAACGTAAATTCCACGGCGCGCTCCTCGACTCCCAACTGCTGGCCGAAGTGTATATGGAGCTGATGGGCGGGCGTCAGCACGGTTTTGCGATTTTGTCCGATGCCGCCATCGCAGGCTCCGCCCAGTTGAACGCCAAAATCCGCCGCCAGAAACGCGAACACCGAACCTTCACCGTCAATGATGCCGAGCTGAAACTCCACGCCGAATTTATCGGCAAGTTCAAAACGAACATGTGGTATCCAAAGCCCGAGACGAACGAGGCAGAGAAGAAATCCTAATAAAAAAAAGCCCCGGTTTGCCGGGGCTTTTTTTATTCTATGCAGGTAGCGATTAGCCCTGCGCCGCCTTGCCTTGCTGTTCTTTCAAACGCTTCACTTCGTTGATGTAAATCGTCTCGAACGAAATGGGCGTCAGGAACAGGGGCGGGTAGCCGCCGGCCGAGGTGGTGTTCGCCACGATTTCGCGCGCGAAGGGGAAGAGCAGTTTGGGCACTTCCACCATAATGACCGGCTGGTGGTTTTCTTTCGGGATGTTTTTCAGCACGACCAATGCGCCATAGCTCAGGTCGATGATGAAGCAGACCTTGTCTTTTTCTTTAGCTTTCGCTTCGACGCGGAAATTGACGCTGCATTCATACACATCGTCTCTCAAAACCTGATGGCGCAGGAAAATCTGCACATTGGTCTCAGGTTGAGGCCAGCCGGAGACAAGGCTTTCGGGCGCGTTCGGGTTTTCGAACGAAAAATCCTTGATGTATTGCGCGATCACCTGCACGCCCTGCTGGTTGGCGGATGCCTGTGCATCGGTGCCCTGGACTGCGGCGGCCTGTTTCGGCGCTGCCTTGGGATCGTTCTTTTTATCTTTCGACATGTTCTGTCAATCCTTCCGGTTAAATACTGTCAAATCCGTAGCATGGCAGGGCCGCAGCTGCAAGCGCGGCTGGCCATATTACTGGCGTGGTAATTTATCGTTGTCGTCATCCATGCGCTTGAACTCGCCGTCGATCACCGGCGCATTGGCATCGCCGGGCGGGTTGGTTTTGGTATATGTCCATTCGCGGAATTCGCGGCTCTCGCGCGTGAAGGTATGCATATAGCTGTCGGGATGTTTTTGCGAATGGCCGAACAGCCATGTGCGCACGGGCGCCAGCAGGAAAGGTATCGCAATGATATCGCTGATAAACCCCGGGAAGATGAGCAGCAGCGCCGCGATCAGGATGCACAGGCTGTCAAACCCTTCGCGCAGGGCGAACAGCTTGTCGTCGCCATCGGGCGACCGCATCGCCGTCAGGCCGCCGGTTTTCAGCAGGTGAAAACCGAAAGCGGTCGCGCAAATAATCCATAATACCGAATTGAAGAAGCCGATGCGCCCGCCGATCACGAAAAACCCGATCAGTTCAATCAGCGGCAGATAGGCAAGACGCGACAAAAGTTTAGACATATCAATAGCTTGTTTCCGGTGAAACGATTATTTACCTTTATTCTATATAGTTAAGATGGGGTAAAAGGTTTCTCAAAGCTAGTTGAAATCCCCGCTTTCAGATAGATTTTAATGCTACCGCCCAAAAGCAGGCGTCGCGGCGACCAGAAGAAGGAAACAACAGTGCATCTCGATATCCTTATTTTCGCGGCCATCGCGGCATTCCTGATTTACCGTCTCAATTCCGTGCTGGGTACCCGCAGCGGCAATGAACGCCAGCGCCCCAACCCGCTGAAGCCCGCCGATGCGCCCGCCAGCGTCAACCCGCTGGATGCGCAGAACGCCGCGCGCCCCGTGCCGCCGCCCATGCCTGTCATGACCCCCGCCGCGCTCGACCAGGTGGTCGATGCCGAGGCCAACCGCGACGGCCGCGTGGAACAGGGCCTTGCCGATATCCGCGCCGAAGATGCGTATTTTGAAATCAACAGCTTTATGCAGGGTGCGCGTTACGCGTTTGAATTAATTGTGACCGCCTATGCGCGCGGCGACCTTGCCGCCATCCAGCCGCTGGTCAGCCCGAAACTGTATAACGATTTTGCCGCCGGCGTGCGCGCGCGCGAAGCGGCGGGCCATACGACCGAACTGACGCTGCACCGCGTGCAGCACGCCAAGATCATCGAGGCGCATATGGGCGGCACCATGGCCTATGTGACCGTCGATTTCGAGGTCGAGGAAAGCACCGTCACCCGCGACAAATCGGGCCAGGTTGTCGATGGCAACCCCGACAGCGTGTTCAACATCCGCGATATCTGGACGTTTACGCGCGACGCCCGCACCAGCGACCCCAACTGGATTCTTATTGAGACGCGCTCCGCCGATCAGTAATATCCCCCTGACCATTCAATTGTTATCCGCGGGGAATTTCCATGCGCGCACTCTCCATGCTCTGCCTTGTCATGCTGGCCGCCTGCGCGGGCGCGCCCGATGCGGGCAAGGCGAAAAAAGCGGAAGACCCGTTTTACCTGAAGCCCACGGTGTTCGAAAAACTGCCGGGCTGGGGCAGCGATGCGCAATCCGCCGCGCTGGTGCCAATGCAGAAATCCTGCGCGCGGATCGCGAAGAAAGACGCGGCCAAATCCTTCGGCCCCACCGATATCGCGGGCAGCTATGCCGACTGGCAGGGTGTGTGCGAAAAGCTCCCGGCTGATGCCGATGACGCAGCGGCGCGCGTGTATTTCGTGGAAAATTTCACGCCCTATGAAATCTGGGACGCGCAGGACAGGGATGGTTTGTTCACCGGTTACTATGAGCCCATCCTGCACGGGTCGCTGACCAAGAAAAAACCATACGTTATCCCGTTGTATGAACGCCCCGACGATATGGTCACCGTCAACCTCGGCGATTTCAAGCCGGAGCTGAAGGGCGAAAGCGTGACGGGCCGCGTGGATGGCGAAAAACTGGTACCCTATTACACACGCGCGGAGATTGAAAAAGGCGCGCTGAAAAAACAGGACAAGGTTGTCTGGGTCAACAGCGCGGTCGATGCCTTCTTCCTGCATATTCAGGGTTCTGGTCAGGTGCAGATGGAAAACGGCGATGTCTTGCGCGTTGGCTATGCCGCGCAGAACGGCCGCGCCTATACCGCGATCGGCAAATCATTATTGGACAAGGGCGAATTGCAGCCGGGCAATGTGTCGATGCAATCGATACGCCAATGGCTGGAAACGCATCCCGATCAGGCCGCCGATGTGATGAACATTAACGAGTCATATGTGTTCTTCCGCAAGCTGGACGGCGACGGACCGCTGGGGGCGGAGGGCGTGGCGCTGACGCCGAAACGCAGCATGGCGATTGATCGCAAAAAATTCCCTTACGGCGCGCCCATCTTTATTGATGCTGAGGCACCCGATGGTATGCAGCAGACAGTTCGCACTACTGTTACGAAAGTTCAACCCGGATGGGTGGGCTATGGCATGTGGTACACCAAAGATGAAAAAGTCCCGACAGAAAAAGGGGCAAGGCTTCAGCAGCTGATGGTGGCGCAGGATACCGGCGGCGCGATCAAGGGCGCGGTGCGCGGCGATTTCTTCTGGGGTGCGGGGGACGAAGCCGCGCATAACGCCGGTGTCATGAAATCAAAGGGACAGGCCTATATCCTGCTGCCGAAATCCGTTACCGTTCCAGCCAAATACGCGCCCCGTCCGTGGTGGATGAAGGCGGGTGGCGCGGCGGGCGGTTTTGTTTATAATGACTGACATGGCCGATGTCACATCCCCCTTTGGCACCTATGCCCTGAAAAAGCGCGACGCGCAGCTGCTGCGCTGGGCGCAGGGCATGCCCGCGTCATGGATCGGCCGCCGCGCCGCGCTGATTTTGCGCAAGACCGTGTTGATGAGCAAATGCAAGGTGGTCGATGCGGTGGCGGAGGGATTGAAATTCCGCCTGTATATGACCGATAACGTGTCGGAGCGCAAATTCCTCTTCCTGCCGCAATTTTTCGACCGCTTTGAACGCAGCCTGCTGCGCGAACGTCTGGCGAATGGCAGCGTGTTCCTTGATATCGGCGCGAATGCTGGGATTTATTCCATGACGGCGGCGGCTTGCGTGGGCGATCACGGGCGCGTGATTTCGATTGAGCCAAACCCCGTCGTGCTCGATCGGTTGAAATTCAACATGGCGCTGAACGGTTTTGAAAAACGCATGAGCGTGGAGCAATCCTGCGTCGGCGATGCCGAAGGCACGGTCGATCTGACGCTCGACGACACAAACCTTGGCGGCTCCAGCCTTGTCGCCGCACGGTCGTCCAACAAAATTTCCGTCGCCTGCTATCCGCTGCTGACGATATTGAAGAAATACCAGATCGAAAAAATCGACGCGCTGAAGATCGATATCGAAGGCGCGGAGGACAAGGCGCTGATCCCCTTTCTGCAGGGCGCGCCGGAAACGCTGCTGCCGAAAATCATGATCCTCGAAAACTCCCCGTCTCAATGGCAACAGGACCTGCCCGCCGCGCTGGTGAAAGCAGGCTATAAACTGCTGAAAACCACGCGCATGAACATGGTGTGGGAGCGGGCTTAACTGATTTTTTCCGGCACCGGCAGCCGCGACAGGTTCGCCTGGATATCGTCGATTGCGGGCATTCCGGCCTGTGCGCCGAGGCCGAGGCAGGCAAGGCCCGCGCCGGTCGATGCGAAATGCATCGCCTTCACCCAGCCGTTGCCGGCCTGCAGCGATGCCGCAAAGATGCCGCAGAACGCGTCGCCCGCGCCGGTTGAATCGACGACTTCGACGGACAGCGCGCCGACCTTATAGACTTCCGCGCCTTTGGCCGCGATTGCGCCTTTTTCTTCCAGCGTGATGATACAGGCAAGGTCGCCCATGGCGGCCACTTTTTGCGCGATCGTCACGGGGTCTTCGGATGCGATGCCAAGCCCATGCGCCAGCTGGTGCGATTCAACTTCGTTCACGATCAGGTAATCCAGCGTCGCCAGCACTTCCGCCGGAATTTCGGCGGCCGGCGATGCGTTCAATATCGTGACCGCGCCGTTTTTCTTGCCGCGCTTCAGTACGTCGAAGGTCTGGCCGTAATCGGTTTCCAGCTGGCAGAGGATGAGGTTCTTGTTGTTGAACACTTCATCGGGCAGCTGGTCGGATGTCGCATCGAGGTTCGCGCCTGGGGCGACGATGATGATATTCGCGCCCTTCATGTTGACGGCGATCGTGGCGCAGCCGGTCGGGCGTTCCGAAATGCCGATGCCGGTCGTCCAGACGCCTTGTGTCTTGAGGTTGTTGACGGATCTGCGGCCGAAAGCGTCGTCGCCCACCTTGCCGGCCATGGCGACTTTCGCGCCCGCGCGCACGGCGGCGACCGCCTGGTTCGCGCCCTTGCCGCCCGTCCGACTCAGGTAATCGGCGGTGCAGGCCACCGTTTCCCCCGTCTTGGGGAAATGGCTGACCGGCATGATCAGGTCGATGTTCATGGAGCCGAAAACGATAATCATGGCATCAGCCTAAAGTTAATGCATTGAATGGTCTAGTGATTTGCGAAAGAAGACCAATCCGGTTCTTAATTAATTGTAGCCGATTTCTTGACCAATGTCATTGAAGCGGCCCCTTCATGGGTGTAAATCTATGACAGCACATTGAAGTGGAAAATGACCATGCCCCTGACAAAGTTTCCTAAATCCGGCGACCCTGCCCCCGCCAAAGCGACGGCGCTCGGCTTTTACGAAAGCTTTTTCCAGGGCCGCATCGCCGACCTGCACAAGGAAGGCCGCTATCGTGTTTTCGCGAATCTTGAACGCCAGGCCGGACGCTTCCCGCAGGCGCTGTATCGCGGCGAAGACGGCCAGGAGCGCGAAGTCACCATCTGGTGCTCCAACGATTACCTCGGCATGGGCCAGCACCCCAAAGTCATCGGCGCGATGTGCGATGCGGCCAAGGCCGCGGGCGCGGGTGCCGGCGGCACGCGCAACATTTCGGGCAACACGCATTACCACGTGATGCTGGAAGACGAACTGGCTGACCTGCACGGCAAGGAAGCCGGGCTGCTGTTCACATCGGGTTATATCTCTAACGAAGCGGCGATCAGCACAATTGCGAAGCTGCTGCCCGATTGCGTCATTTTCTCGGACGAACTCAACCACGCCTCCATGATCGCGGGCATCAAGGGCTCGGCCTGTGAAAAATTCATCTTCCGCCACAACGATGTTCAGCACCTTGAACAGCTGCTGCAATCGGTCGAGCGTTGCCGCCCGAAAATTATCGCGTTTGAATCCGTTTATTCGATGGATGGCGACATTTCGCCCATTAAAGAAATCTGCGACCTCGCTGAAAAATACGGCGCGCTGACATACCTTGACGAAGTCCACGCGGTCGGCATGTACGGCCCTCGCGGCGCGGGCGTGGCGGAACGTGACGGCCAGATGCACCGCGTCGATATCATCGAAGGCACGCTGGGCAAGGCGTTCGGCGTGATGGGCGGTTACATCACCAGCACCAAGGCTGTGATCGATGTTGTGCGTTCCTACGCATCTTCGTTCATCTTCACGACAGCTCTGCCGCCTGCATTGCTGGCCGCGGCGACCGCCAGCGTGCAGCACCTGAAAACCTCGCAGGCCGAGCGAGACCGCCAGCAGGAACGCGCCGCGACGCTGAAACGCATGCTGGCCGAAGCGGGCCTGCCTGTGCTGCCCTCCGTCAGCCATATCGTGCCGGTCATGGTGGGCGATGCGCGCCTGTGCAAAAAGGCCAGCGACGACCTGATGCAAAAGCACGATATCTATGTGCAGCCGATCAATTACCCGACCGTGCCGCGCGGCACCGAACGCCTGCGGCTGACGCCGACCCCGCTGCATTCGGATGCCGATATGCAGAAACTGGTCGATGCGCTGGTGGATGTCTGGGCGGGGCTCAACCTGCGCCACTCCGCGCAAATCATCAGCTTCGACAAATCCGCCGAAGCCGTCTGATTTATTCCCGGCTTATTTATTCTTTCGTCGTTGCCATTGGTTTTTCCGGCGGCAGGCCGATCACGCCGTCTTTGTCGGGCAGTATTTTTCCGTCCTTCGGCAGGTTTTTGATTTCCGCGATTTCGGCGGCGGTTGCCGGGTCGTCGCTGGCGCGCGTGCCGCCGCACAGCCCGCCCACATCATAGGTACCCGACGGAAAATCATATAGCGACCACCTCTCATAGACATCCGGCACGCGCTGGTAGGCGAAGAACAGGTATGATTTGCCGACCTCGAAATCCGCGCCCATGCAGGTATTCACATGCTTGTTGGTGTAAAACTTGAACGTGTTGCCCTGCTCCACGCCCTTGTATCCCTGATCGACCTTTACCGTGACAATCAGAGGCAGGTCGGCATTGCCGCGCTGGCTCCATTCCTTGACCTCGGCGGCTTCGGAAACCGTGCCGGTGAAAACCGCGCCCGATTTTTCCCAGCGCTTCTCCAGCGTGTCGGCCATGCAGCTGCATTGGGTGTGCTTTTGCGCGGCGAAAGCCGGCAGCGAGATCAGGAGCAGCAGCGAAAGGCAGGCAAGCAGGCGCATGGCGTTTTCATTCCTTTTCTTTTATTATACGGCGGCAGGGTTAAAAAATAACGGCGATGATAAAATTACATAACAATCTCGGCCAAATTCCCGACGATGCGCGCGGCTCGGTCTGCGTGATCGGCAATTTCGACGGCCTGCATCTGGGGCATCAGGCCCTGCTGCGGCAGGCGGCGGATATCGCGCGCGCGCAGAACGCGCCCTTGTCCGTGCTGACTTTCGAGCCGCATCCCCGGGAATTTTTCCAGCCGGATGGCGATCCGTTCCGCCTCACGCTGCTGCCGGCAAAACAGCGCATCCTTGCGGGGCTGGGGGTTGCGCACCTGTTTGCCGCCGAATTCAACGCCGCGCTTGCCGCGTTGTCGCCACAAGAATTCATTGAAAACATCCTGAAAAAACAGCTGGGCGTGAAGCATGTCATGGTCGGGCGCGATTTCGCCTTTGGCCGCGGGCGCGCGGGCACAATCGAACACCTGCGGCAGGCGGCGGGGTTTTGCCTGACCGCGATCGATCCCGTCACCTGCGATGGCGAAGAAACCTATTCATCGACCCGCGTGCGCGGGCTGCTCCGCGCCGGCAGGCTCGACGAAGCCGCAGCATTGCTGGGCCGCCGCTGGGAAATTGAAATGCCCGTCGTGCATGGCGACAAGCGCGGGCGCGAACTGGGCTATCCCACCGCCAACCAGCAGGCGGGGCGATACCTGCGCCTGCCGCTGGGCATCTATGCCGTGCGGGCTCAGGTGGAGGGGGAAACAATGTGGCGCGACGGGGTTGCCAATTTCGGCATTCGCCCCATGTTCCGGATTACCCAGCCGATTTTCGAAACCTACATCTTCGACTACAGTACGGAAATTTATGGAAAGAATCTCCGTGTCCAGCCGGTGAAATTCCTGCGTCCCGAGCAGGAATTCAAGGGGCTGGAGGCGCTGACCGCGCAGATCAAACAGGATTGCCACAGCGCAGCTGCTGTGCTCAAATCCACGTCATTATAACAAATTAACCCCTTGGGAACATGTCTGAACAGGTTATCCGCCCCGGCCGTTACTTCATCGTCGCCTTCTTCCTGATCATCGTCGTGATCGGGCTGGATCAGGCGTCGAAATGGTTCGTGATGGAAAGCATGCTGCGCGTCAAATCCGAAAGCCCCGATTTCTGGACATGGTTCAAGACGCGTCACATGATCGAATTTTTCGCCGACCAGCAGGAAAAATATAAACAGGTGGTGTTCACCCCCTGGCTGAATTTCACGATGGTCTGGAACAAGGGCGTCAGTTTCGGCATGGGTGCCGGCGCCGGCAAGACGCCGATTTTGTTTATCGCTTTGTCATTGATGATTTCTTTCGGTCTGCTTATCTGGCTGGTGCTGGCGCGCACGAAAATGCTGTTCCTCGCCCTGCCGCTCATCATCGGCGGCGCGATCGGCAACGTCATCGACCGCGTGCGTTTCGGCGCTGTCGCCGATTTCATCGATGTGCATGTCGCCGGCCGCCACTGGCCGGCCTTTAACGTGGCGGATGCCTGCGTGTGCCTCGGCGCGTTCTTCCTGATACTCGACACCATTTTCGACAAAAGCGGCACCAAGAAGGATCCAAAAAATGCGTAAATCAAGCCTTATCCTCGCTGTCATGATGGCGGCTGCGCTTGGCGGCTGCGCCGACGTCAAAAAACAGATCGGCATGGGCCGCAGCTCCCCCGACGAGTTCATGGTGGTCAAGCGCGCGCCGCTGTCCTTGCCGCCGGATTACGACCTGCGTGCGCCATCGCCGGATTCCCTGCCGCCCGCCTCCGAAGCGTCCAACCAGGCCAAGGCCGCGCTGATGGGCGGTAACACCGCGACGGCGGAAAAAGGCTCGGCCGAAAACGCGCTGCTGCAGAAAATGGGCGCGGAAAACGCCGATCCTTCGGTGCGCACCGCGATCAACCGCGAAAACGGCGTGCTGGAACTTGAAAACCGGAAACTGGTCGATAAGCTGATCTTCTGGTCCGACAAGCCGGGCGAAGCGCCTGCATCGGTCGTCGATGCCAAGCAGGAAAAAGAACGCCTCAAGAAAAACGAGGCCGAAGGCAAGCCCGCGAACGACGGGAACGTGCCCGTCATCGAGAAAAAGCAGAGCACCTTCGACAAGCTGTTCTAAATAAAAACCGTCACAGAAACGGCAGGATTTTTCCCGCATCCGGCGCATCCAGCGCGATATCGGGTGTCATCTGGTTGCGGAACCAGGTTGTCTGCCGTTTCGCGTAGTTGCGCGTCGATTGCTGCGCCAGCGATATCGCGTCGGTCAGCGAAATATTCCCCGCCAGATGCGACGACAATTCCGGATATCCCAGCGCCTTCGCCAGCGGCATCGCGGTTGTTGCGGTTTTCATGAATTCCCGCACCTGCTCCAGCGCGCCCTGCTTCAGCATGATGCCAAACCGCGCGTCGCAATTCGCGTATAGCTTTTCACGCGGCGGCACCAGCGTCGCGGTCACGAATTTCAAATGCGCGGGCGGCGGCGCGGGCGGCAGCGCCTGCCATTCGGCAAGGCTTTTGCCCGTGCCCTCCAGCACCTCCATCGCGCGCACAAGGCGCTGGGTGTTATAGGGGTTCAGTTTTTCGGCCATCACGGGGTCGCGTTTTTGCAGCTCGGCATGGAAGGCGGGGTTGCCGATTTCCTTTTGCCGCGCATTCAGCCGGTCGCGGATCTCGGGTGCGATTTCGGGCACGGGGCTGATGCCGCTTAAGAGCGTGCGGATATAAAATCCGGTGCCGCCGGCGATCACGGGCAGCTTACCCGCCGCAATCACGCGGTCGATTTCCGCTAGCGCCATGTCGCGCCAGCGCGCGGCGGAGCAAATGTCATCAGGTTGCAAAGTGGCATAAAGGCGGTGCGGCGCGGCCGATAAATCCGCGTCCGGCGGCTGCGCGGTCAGTATGCCGAGGCCGTCATACATCTGCATGGAATCGGCGTTGATGATGACGCCGTCTTTTGCCCGCGCCACAGAAAGCGCGAGGCCCGACTTGCCGCTGGCAGTCGGGCCCCCGATCACAAGAACGGTATGCTGGGTCGCAGCCACCTTATTTCTTGAACTTGACGACCACGTAATTGCGGTCGTTTTTGCGTGCGATGAACAGCAGCACCGACGGCTCGCCCGCTTTCTGCGCGGCCTCCGCCTTGGTGGAAACGTCTTCCGGCGTGCCCACATCCTGCTGGTCGATTTCGACGATCACGTCGCCTTCCGTCAGCCCCTTTTGCGCGGCGGGGCTATCCGGCGTCACGCTGCTGATCAGCGCGCCGGTGACCGTTTTATTGACGCCGTATTTTTCGCGTGCTTCGTCGGTCAGCAGCGACAGTTTCACGCCGATCGACGGCACGTCGGTTGCGGGCAGCTTGTCGTCGGCTGCTGCGTCCGGCTTGTCCTTGCCGCCCGGGGTCAGCTGGCCTGCGGTTTCGGCCGCCTCCAGCTCGCCCAGCGTCACGCTGATTTTCAGGTTCTCGCCCTTGCGCCAGATGCCCAGTTCAACCTTGCGGCCCACTTCGGCCTCGGCGACCATGCGGGGCAGGCGTTTCATGGCGGAAACCGGCGCGCCGTCGAACGTCATGATCACGTCGCCGGATTTGATGCCGGCCGCTTCAGACGGGCCTTTTTCCGTGACGCTCGACACCAGTGCGCCATGCGAATTTTTCGGCAGGCCCAAGCCTTCCGCGATGTCGGGTGTCACGTCCTGGATGCGCACGCCCAGCCAGCCGCGTTTCGTCTTGCCGTATTTGATCAGCTGCGCGACGACGCTTTTGACGATGTTCGACGGCACGGCGAAACCGATGCCGACCGACCCGCCGGAGGGGGAGAAAATGGCCGTGTTCACGCCCACGACTTCGCCCTGCATGTTGAACATCGGGCCGCCGGAATTGCCGCGGTTGATCGACGCGTCGGTCTGGATAAAGTCGTCATACGGACCCGCGTTGATGTCGCGCTGGCGGGCCGATACGATGCCCGCCGTGACCGTGCCGCCCAGACCGAACGGGTTGCCGATCGCCAGCACCCATGATCCGACCTTGGAATTGTCGCTGTTGCCCCATTTGGTGGAAACAAGCGGAATGTCGGTCTTGACCTTCAAAACCGCGATATCGGTTTTTTCGTCCGTGCCGACCAGCGTCGCGTCCAGCGTCGTGTCGTCATGCAGGATGATCTTGATTTCTTCCGCGCCCTTGATGACGTGGTTATTGGTCACGATGTAGCCGTTCGCCGCATCGACCACGAAGCCCGAACCCAGCGCGGATACTTTTTCTTCTTCCTGCTGGCCGCCGCCGCCCTGCTGGTTTTTGTATTCGTCATAGAATTTTTTCAGGAATTCGTCGAAGGGCGAACCCGTGCCGCCGGGCGGCAGTTCGGGCAGGTCGGGCAGCTGCATGCGGTTCGCAACCGGTGCCTTGGCCGAGGTCGATACGTTCACGACCGTGGGCAGCAGCGCTTCGGCCAGCGTTTCAAATCCGTCGGGCGATGCGGCACGCGCAGCGGATGGCGCCAGCAGGGCTACGGCGCAAAGCGCGCCCATCACGGCAGGAAAGCGGGAAATCACGTTTAACATTTACAGAATCCTCCATAACCTTTTTAGGTTTGTTTCATCTAGAGTTAGGCCTGTTGGGCAAAACGGTCAATCAATGAAAGTGACGATATTTTTGATGAAGCAGAGCAGGATTCGGGAACCCGAAACCGTATCAAGTTTTTAAGGCATCCCCCGCAGGACCGCGACAGTCGCAAAGCCCAGCAATGCCAGCAGCAGCCCCGCCGTGCGCAGCTGTTGCGGGGGCAGCAGGGCGATCTGCGCGGTCATGCGCTTCATGGCGTCGGGGAACAGGGCATACATCGCGCCCTCGATCACCAGCATCAGCCCGAGCGCGACGGCAAGGTCGTTCATCGGTTACTTCGGTGCTTTCGCGCCGCTGCTTTCCTTGAAGTATTTAAAGAAGTCGCTGTCGGGCGACAGGATCAGCGTGGTGTCGGAACCTGCAAGGCTTTCGCGATACGCCTCCATGCTGCGGTAGAAACCGTAGAATTCGGGGTCCTGTTTGAACGCTTCCGCGTAAATCTTGATCGCTTCCTCGTCGCCAAGACCGCGCAGGATCTGCGCCTGCCTGCCGGCTTCGGCCAGCAATACGGTGCGTTCCTTGTCGGCCTGCGCGCGCGTCTCGTTCGCGAACTGTTTGCCTTCGCCGCGGAACTGCGCTGCTTCCTGCTGGCGGGCGGTGATCATGCGCTCGAAGATCGACTGGCTGGTTTGTTCCGGCAGGTCGGCGCGGCCGATGCGCACGTCGACGATTTCAACGCCCATGTCCTTGGCTGCCACGTTCACGCGTTCCTTGATCGAATGCATCAGGCCCGCGCGCTTTTCCGACAGTACGTCGGTCAGCGTCGCCGTGCCCAGCACTTCGCGGGTGACCGAGTTGATGAGGTTGTTGATACGGTCGCGCGCCGCGTCTTCGGTGCCGACGGTGTTGTTAAAGGCCAGCATGTCCTTGATGCGGTAACGGCCGAACGCGTCGATCACGACGCGCTTCTGGTCGGCCAAAATCACTTCTTCGGACGGGGGCGCCACGTTCAGCACGCGTTTTTGGAACACACGCACGTTCTGGATGAACGGTGTTTTGAATTTCAGCCCCGGTTCCGTGTACATCGACGCCGGACGGCCGAACTGCAGCACCATCGCCTGCGTGCCCTGCCGCACGGTGAAGGCGGCCTGCGTGACCAGCACGAAACCGGCCACAAGGATGAAAAGGAAAAACGTGCCTGATTTGCTCATGATCATTTTCTCCGTTACTGGCCGGGCTGCGGGGGTGCGTTGAAGGGGGCTGTCGATTTGCCGTCCAGCTGCAGCAGCGGCAGCAGGGGCGCGCCCTTGGAATCGCCGGTGATGATCTTGCGGCTGTTTTTCAACACTTCCTGCATGGTTTCAAGGTACAGGCGTTTTTGCGTGACATCCTTGGATTCCGAATACGCCTTATAAACCGAATTGAAACGCTCGGCATCGCCCTTCGCCTTCGCAATCGTCGCTTCCTTATACGCTTCCGCCTCGCGGATCAGGCGTTCCTTCTGGCCCTGCGCCACGGGGATGATGTCGTTGCGGTAGGTGTTCGCCTCGTTCTTCAGGCGCTCGCGGTCGGTGCGGGCGCGCTGCACATCGTTGAACGCATCGACGACGGGGTTGGGCGGATCGACCGACAGCAGCTGGACGGAGTTGATGTTGATGCCGGAGTCATACCCGTCGAGGATTTTCTGCATCAGTTCCTTCGATTGCGCCTCGATATCGCCGCGGCCTTCGGTCAGCGCGGATTGGATGGGCGTGCGGCCGATGATTTCGCGCATCGCGGATTCCGCGACGGTCTGCACGCTCAGCACCTGCGGCTCTTCGATCGCGAACAGGTATTTGCCAAGGTCGCTCACCTTCCAGAACACGGTGAAGTGGATTTTCACGATGTTTTCGTCGCCGGTCAGCATGCTGCTTTCGCTGGGCTTGTCGTTCTGCACCTGCTGGCCGCGTCCGGTGAAGCCGATATCCAGCTGGCGATTCTGCGCCACGTTTTCTTTTTCGACCGACTGGATGGGATAGGGCAGGCGGTAACCAAGCCCCGCGTCTTTTTTCAGGTCGGTCATCTTGCCAAAGGTCAGCACCACGGCGTTTTCTTCGGGCTGCACGGTATAGAAACCGGATGCCAGCCAGAGCAGCACGACCGCGCCCAGCAGGAACGCGAAGGCCTGCGACGGTTCCATCGCGTTGCCGGGGCGTTTGTTGCCGAAGGTCGTCTTGAAACGGTCCTGCGCCTGGCGCAGCATGTCGTCCAGATCCGGTTCGTTGTTATTGCCGCCGCCACCGCCGCCGCTTGGCCGCTGCGGGCGCTGGCCCCAGGGCGAATTGCCACCGCCGTCATTTCCGCCGCCCGATGGCGGCTGGTCATTCCCCGGACGGTTTCCCCAAGGCCCCTGATTGGGAAGAAGGATCATGCCGTCTTGCGATTTCAATGCCATGGCGAACAACCTTGTTATGTATTGCGGAAAAGGCTATAGAGTGCCCTATATATGTTGAGCATGATTGAAATAGGGCTGCAAGGATTTTAGGCAAGAAGGCGTTGTTATGACAGCACTGCGCAAGGAAGATGTGATGAAGGCGCTGCAGGGGGTGATCGACCCCGCGCGCGGCCGCGATATTATGTCACTTGGCATGGTGCAGGAAGTCGCCATCGAAGGCGGCACGGTTTCTTTCGCCATCGAAGTGGATCCCGCGCGCGGCAATGAACTCGAACCGCTGCGGCAGGCCGCGCAAGTAGCGGTCGAAAAACTGCCCGGTGCAAAAACCGTATTGGCCGTGCTGACGGCGGAACGTGCCGCGCCGCCGAAACTGAACGTGCGCGGCACGCCGCAAACGCCCACGCATAAAATCTCGCAGCGCCCCGTCGCGCCCAAGGTCAAACACATGATCGCGGTGGCATCTGGCAAGGGCGGTGTCGGCAAATCGACGGTCGCAGCGAACCTTGCGCTCAGCTTCGCGGCGCTCGGCAAAAAAACCGGCTTGCTGGATGCGGATATTTACGGCTCGTCCCAGCCCTTGATGATGGGCCTGCGCCAGAAACCGGAAACAAACGCCGATGACATGATTGTGCCGCTGGTGGCGCATGGCGTGAAATTCATGTCGATGGGATTTTTCGTCGAACCCGATGCACCCGTCATCTGGCGCGGGCCGATGGTGCATAGCGCGATCCAGCAATTGCTGCGCGATGTGGAATGGGGCGATCTGGATATCCTTGTCATCGACCTGCCGCCCGGCACGGGCGACGCGCAACTGTCGATGGCGCAATATGTGCCGCTGTCGGGCGCGGTGATCGTGTCCACGCCGCAGGATGTCGCGCTGAACGAGGCCAAAAAAGGCCTCAAGATGTTTGAAAAAACCGGCGTCGAGGTTTTGGGTATCATCGAAAATATGAGCTATCACAGCTGCTCCGCCTGCGGCCACCGCGAAGACATCTTCGGCCATGGCGGCGCGAAAAAGGCGGCGGCGGATTTGAAGGTCGAATTTCTGGGCGACATCCCGCTCGTCAAAACCATCCGCGAAGACGCCGATGGCGGCAAGCCGTTCGTGGCGGCGCATGCAGGCCATGACACGGCCGAAAACTTCCGCAATATCGCCGCCCGCGTCTGGATGAAACTGCCGGAAAAACGTCCGCCGGATAAGAAGTGACCACGATGGCCATCGCCTTACTTTCAGGTTTTTGCCTGTATATCTACAGCGTGATGGCGGCGGAAAATCACGATGGCGGCGGCGGTCGCAAGGATGCACAACGCAATATACATGCCGAAAAACAAGGCGACATTTTCGATGCGGGTCTCCAGCCGGTCGGCGATCACGGTAAAATCATTCGCGATATGACCGCCGATGCCGGCGGCGTAAATTTCGCGCGCAAGGTCGTTGGTGTAAAGGCTGTATGACAGCAGCGCGCCGTTGGCGACGGCGTAAAGGCCGAAAATCATGTTGATGTACTTTTCCGCCACCGGCGAATGTTCGGAATAGGTCTGGCCGCAGGCCGCGCGCCAGATGCAATAGCAACCTACCAGCACCGCGCCGCCGTTGCCCATGAAATTGATGACCCATTCGTGCCGGTCGTTGAACGAAAAATGCAGGTGCGCCGCCGTCAGCGCCGCCACCAGCACGATCACCGAAAACCGGTATTCCAAAAACAGCTGCCAGCAGAAATAAAGTACGCCGATATAAACCGCGCCCTGCAGAATCCATGTGCGGTCCATCAGCGGCTTGGCGAACCCGCCGCCATCGGCGAAATTGAAAACGGGCACGGCGGGAATGCCGAAGCTGTACATCGCAACCGTGTGCCCCAGTTCATGGAAAAACACCGTCATGTATCCCAGCCCCGCATGCGGCGCGCGCAAAACGGTCAGCGCCCAGGCGGGCATGTCCCAGTTCTGCAGCTCCGCGATTTCGGGCGACAGCACCGCAAGCGCAATGATCAGACTGATAAAAAACAGGCGCATGGTTCAAGTCTCCGCCATGCCGCGCGGTTTGTAAAGATCAGGGCTTCGGCGGTTTCGGCGCGCCGTTTTTCGGGTCTTTCGGCTCTTTTTTCACGGGGATGTCGGGGAAGGGCTGGGATTGCACGTAGCCGTCCTTGTCGATGGTCAGGTTCACGGTGTAGCCGCTGTTGCGGCTGACTTCGTTGAACAGCGACACCGCGCGGCGGACAAGCCCTTTATCGACGCCTTCCGATGCGGCGGCGATGTCTTCGGCCATGGCTTCGTGGTCGTCCTGATACGGGCCGTCGCGGCCTTCCTTCAGGTCTTCTTGCGCCGCTTCCAGCTCGGCCAGCTGCAGCGCGATGAAGACGCGCTTCGATTCCGGCTCCATCTGCGACAAGGCGCTGTAATATTGTTCGGGGTCTTCGATCTCGTCCGTCATGCGGATTTCATCGACGATGCTGGTCGTCAGCGGATCAAAGCTTTCAAAGATATCGTCGAAATTTTCGGCATCCACCAGCAGCGCCGCCGCCGTCATGCTATCGACATCTTTCGGATTCAGCCGGCCGCGATAATGGTTTTCGATCAGCCCCGCCGCAATTACGCGCGTCATATCGAGGTCGGATGCCTCCTCGATCGCGCGGCGGATTTCTTTTCGTTTCGGCAAAATGCCCATCGCGGCCTGCGCGATGCGTTCCTGTTCGGCTTCTTCCTCCAGCGACCAGCCTTTTTTAGAAGGACGGTCGTCTTCCGGCACGTCATCGTCATTCGCGGCATCGCGGGTGTTGAAGCCAAGGTCGTAAAGGTTTTTTTCCGGTTCCTGTTCGGCTGGCGCGGGCGGATCGACGGGGTCGAGGTCGAAGCTGCGGAATGAATCGCGCAGGCGTTTTTTCTCTTTATCCTTCGCGTTTTCGCTCGCGGATTTTTTCGCCATGGCGCTATCCCCTTTACAGGTCGGAATCAGTCAAAATTTCATATGGGGAGGAGATTACAGTATTATGAAATATTAGGCCAGAAAAATCGTGGCAAAACAGGCAAATGTTAAGCTTTGCGTTCCAGCACCGTAATGGTGTAATCGGCGCTTTCCCCTTCTTTTGCCTTGTGAAATTCGCGTTTGACCTCGGTCCATTGCGATCGGTCAAAGGGCGGGAAAACGGTGTCGCCGTCGGGTTTCAGGTGGATTTCGGTCAGGTACAGGCGGTCGGCATGGGGCAGGGCAAGGGCGTAAATTTCCGCCCCGCCGCCCACAAAAACCTGCTCCACGCCGTCGCGTTTTGCGGTCGCTTTTGCGTGGGTGATCGCGGCTTCCAGCGTGTGTTTTACCACCGCGCCTTCGGTCTTATAGTTTGTGTCGCGCGTGACGACGATATTCTCGCGCTTGGGCAGCGGGCCGCCCAGCGTTTCCAGCGTCTTGCGGCCAAAGATAATCGGGTGGCCCAGCGTGGTCTTTTTAAAATACTGGAATTCCGATTTGATTTCCCAGGGCAGCCAGTCGCCCTTGCCCATCACGCCGTTTTCGGCGACGGCGGCGATCAGCGCGACCTTCACCGTCATACCGCCACTTGCCCCTTGATCGCGGGGTGATGCTCGTAACCTTCCAGCGTGAAGCTTTCATAGGTGAAGTCGGCCAAATTTTTCACGTTCGGGTCCAGCTTCATGCGCGGCAGTTTCAGCGGTTCGCGCTGCAGCTGCAAACGGCATTGCTCCATATGGTTCACGTAGATATGCAGGTCGCCGAAGCTGTGGATGAACTCGCCCGGCTGCAGGCCTGTGACTTGCGCGATCATCAGCGTCAAAAGCGCATAGGATGCGATGTTGAACGGCACGCCAAGGAACACATCTGCGGATCTTTGGTACAGCTGGCACGACAGTTTCCCGTCCGCGACATAGAACTGGAACAGGCAATGGCAGGGCGCCAGCGCCATCTTGGGCAAATCGGACGGGTTCCATGCGGAAACGATCAGCCGGCGGCTGTCGGGATTGGTTTTGATTTCTTTCACCACGTCGCCGATCTGGTCGATGGCTTTGTCGTCGGCCGCCGCCCAGCTGCGCCATTGATGGCCGTAAACGGGGCCCAGATCGCCGCGTTCATCCGCCCATTCGTCCCAGATGCGGACATTGTTGTCCTTCAGGTATTTGATATTGGTGTCGCCCTTGAGGAACCACAGCAGTTCATGGATGACCGATTTCGTATGCACCTTTTTCGTGGTGACGAGCGGGAAGCCTTCCGACAGGTCATAGCGGTTCTGGTAGCCGAAGGTGGAAATGGTGTCGATGCCGGTGCGGTTTTTCTTCAGCTTGCCGTTGTCCAGCACATGCTGCATCAGGTCCAGATACTGTTTCATGAAGATGCCCCCCCGTTCGAATTCACCCGATTCTAGCATAACCCCACGGGCGGATGGGGAGGGGTTTTAGAGCATGAAAGCCACCCCGGCCGCCACCGTTGATTATTTGACATAATCTAACGCTTGTGATAGCTTTTACCATCTACGACAACAGGTGAACCCCATGGCTGCGAAAATAGCCGATCATGTGCCCGTCAAATCCCCCGCCAATGACCGGGGCGGGCGGGTCTGGGACCAGCAGGCGCTGCAGGCGTTCAAGGCGAAACAGGCGCCCGAGCGCCGCGCGGAGGACGAAAAGCTTCTGAGCCGCGTGTTCAACCTTGCCGCCAAGGTACCCGAGGTGAAAACGGCGCTGGACTGGGCGCATGCGCATGGCGTGGAAATCGTCGTGGACCGCACATCGCATGGCGTCGGGGGTTATTACCTGAACGGCACGGGCATTGTCGGGCTGTCGATGCCCGCTTTTATTTCCGACGAAAAGCTGGCCGGCGTGGTCGCGCATGAACTGCGCCATGCCTGGCAGGATTACCACGGGCTGATTGTGACCGCCGATTACCGGCTTGACCATTACATCATCAAGAACGCGCTGATCGAAGCGGATGCGACCGCGCACCAGAAACTGGCCGAAGGGCAGTATCGCGTGGCGGAACTGCAGGCACGCGCGGATGCGCGCAAGAGCGAAACCGAAGAAGCATGGCGTTATAAATATCTTGAACAGGACAAGCAAAAACTGGCCGACAAGGCGCAGTACCTGCTGAATGGTTTCAAGGGCTGGTATAAATCCGGCCTGCCGACCACCTATGGCGGCGAGGCGACACACCGTTTCGGCCGCAAGCACGGCATTCGCAACGCATTCCCGCGCAACTATAACGTCGAAGTGACAGGCGCCACGGCGCCCGTCGATATGGGGGTCGATTTCCTGCACCGCCGCACGCTGCTGAAACTGGGCGAGGGCTATGGCGAAGGATATGGCGCGGATAACTACCTTGCGCTTGCCGATAAAAATGAACTGAAGCGCCACCATCTTTCACCCGAAGCCGCGCGCCGTTTCTTCATGGCAAGACCGCTGGCCGCCGATTTTGCGATGGTGCAGCAGGTGCGCGAAAACGAGTTGAAACAGCGCCGCAAAGGCCGGCCGGCGACGCTGATCAAGCCCTGGGCACCCTAGAAAACCCGGGTTTTTCAACCGCTTTGCTTTTTCCCGAAAATAGGCTATATTAAAGAAGTCAGCCGCAAGGCCGACTATGACGATAAACGCGCTGTGAAATAGGCGATACGGACCCGGGGGCGGTACCCGGCGGCTCCACCATCTACAAAGGTTTTGCGGAACAGAGTTCTTTCGCATCCGGTATGGGGCCGAAATAGGATCGACGTGCGTAATAAAGATGGTTGCTTTCGTCCGGCATTGTACCGCCGTTATCGGGCTACTTTGATAAATGCTAACGACAATCAGCCGGCAACGGCAGAACTCCGCCTCGTCGCTTAACAGCACGTCAGCGTAGTTGGCATTCAATTCCCTAGGTAGTGATACTTAGGGTGGGGCGCGGGGCGGGCCTAGCAACAGAACCGCCCCATTTTCTTTGCCAAATATCCTTCCATAATCTTTGTTAATAAATGGATGACAGGCCTTCCGACTCTCTCTAAACTGGCCGGAGATATGCCTTTATGAACACCGGAGCAGGAATAGCTATGCCCCCCCGTAACAAAGAAGACGCCTTCCGATACGACAAAATGGTCGAACGCGCGCTGCGCGGCGTCGTGAAACAGGCGCTGGACGAAGTCGTCAAGGACGGGCTGGTCGATGACCACCATTTCTACATCACCTTCTTCACCGAACATCCGGGCGTAAAGCTGCCGAATTACCTGAAGGAGCGCTATCCCGGCGAAATGACCATCGTGCTGCAGCACCAGTTCTATGACCTGGAGGTTGATGCCGATAAATTCACCGTCATGCTGTCGTTCAACAACGTGCCGGAACGCCTGACGATTCCGCTGCCCGCGATCACCATCTTCGCCGATCCTTCCGTCAACTTCGCGCTGCAATTCCAGCCGCTGACCGAGGAAGACGAAGACGACGTGCATTTCGAGGCGGAGGAACTGGACATCGACAAGGACGACAAGCAGAAGAAAAAAGGCGAAGTCGTTTCCCTCGACAGCTTCCGCAAGAAAGACAAAGACAAGCCGTAACTTAATGCGTCACCCCCGCCTTGCGCGGGGGGCCAGTAGCGCGTCCGCGCGTCATGTAACTTTACTCATATGACGGCAGGACTGCCTTCTGGATGCCCGCGCAAGGCGGGCATGACGATGTCAGGATAGCCGCCATGTCCTTCACCATCTCCGTCAAAGACCTCACCAAACAATTCAAAAACGCCCGCGACGCGGAGGGTAAAGACGTCCTTGCCGTCGGCGGCATTTCCTTCACCGTGAAAAAGGGCAGCATCACCGCGCTGCTGGGCGGCAATGGCGCGGGCAAGACCACGACGATTGCCATGCTGCTGGGCGCGCTGTCGCCCACCTCGGGCAGCATCCATATCCTCGGCCACGATATGCTGGGCAACCGCTATCCTGCGCTGCAGCGCATGAATTTTTCATCCCCTTATGTCGACCTGCCATGGAAACTGACCGTGCGGCAGAACCTGCGCGTGTACGGCAAGCTGTATAACGTGCCGGATGTCGAAAACCATATCGAACGTTTGGCCAAAGAACTTGATATGACCGATTTCCTCGACCGTCAGGTGGGAAAATTATCGGCGGGGCAGAAAACGCGCGTGTCGCTGTCGAAGGCGCTGGTCAATATCCCCGATGTGCTGCTGCTGGACGAGCCCACGGCATCGCTCGACCCCGACACCGCCGACCGCATCCGCACGCTGCTGGATGATTTCCGCAAAAAACACAACACCACCATCCTGCTGGCATCGCACAACATGCGCGAAGTGGAACGGCTCTGCGATAACGTGCTGATGATGAAAAAAGGCAAGATTGTCGATACCGGCACGCCCGCCGAACTGGTGAAACGCTATGGCCGCAAGGATATGGAGGAAGTCTTCCTCGATATCGCGCGCGGCACGGGCAAAGGGGAGGCGGCATGATGAAATCGTTCGAACGCGTATATGCCGTGCTGATCCGCCACCTGTATATTTTGCGCGGGTCCAAGGCGCGCATCATCGAAATCATTTACTGGCCGTCGGTGCAGATGATTTTGTGGGGGTTTATTTCCCGCTTCTTCGCCATGTCGGGCGCAACGCCGGGCAGCGGCGGCGGTTTGGGCGAAAAGGCCTTCGGCATTCTGCTGGGCGCGGTGCTGCTGTGGGATATGCTGTTCCGCACGCAGCTGGGCGTGACGTTGTCGTATCTGGAAGAAGTCTGGGCGCGCAACCTTGGCCATCTGTTCGTCAGCCCCCTGCGCCCCTATGAATGGTGGATGGCGATGATGGCCTATTCCATCCTGCGCGCGCTGGCGGGGATGCTGCCCGCGACCATTCTCGCGATTCCGTTCTACGGCTATTCGCTGTTCGATCTGGGTTTGCCGCTGCTGTTTTTCTTTTTCAACCTGATGTTCATGGGTTGGTGGCTCGGCTTCCTCATCATGGCCCTGCTGCTGAAGGCGGGGCAGGGCGCGGAAACCCTCGCCTGGGCGCTCACCTTTTTCCTCGCCCCCTTCTGCGCGGTTTATTATCCCATCTCCTCCCTGCCCGCATGGATTCAACCGATTGCCAATGCCTTGCCCGCATCCCATGTGTTCGAAGGCCTGCGCGCGATCATCAACCATTCCACATTCGAAGCCTCGCATATGTGGTGGGCGTTCCTGCTCAATTGCGGCTACATGGCACTCTCCATGTTCCTCCTCCAGCTCTCCTTCAACAGCGCCCGCAAGGCAGGGACGTTGTTGCAGAGCGGGGAGTGATGAAAACGCTTCGTTCCTTGCATGAAAAATATCCGCGCCTGTCGATTTGGGCGTTCGTTTATTCGTGGCCGATTTTTTTGATCACAATAATGGTATTGATCGGCGGCGCTGCGCTCGTCGCCATGATGATGGGCGGAATTCTACTGCTTGCGTTTGCTGCTTACATCCCCGCCTTGTTTGCCTTGGGATATTTGCCTGTCGTGAAAAAAAGCGGTGCGGGCACTTGGGTGCTGTTGGCTGTCGGGTATATAATTTCCGGAACAATGTTGTTTTATTACTATGCACTTCTGTTGTGGGGCTTGGTTCACGGCCCTGTTGAAGTCTAGCGGGATGTTTTCCCGGGCAGGATTGCCTTTTGCGTAAAACCTGTTACGAATCTTAATCACACGATAACCAGATGAAGCGAGAAGCCGCCCAAGCGGCCGTCACAGATTCACGCCATTTACGAGGAGAGCCGTCATGGACTTCAACGCATCGGGACTTCCCAAGAACAAGCTGGTCGAAGAGGCCTTCAATTTCAGCCGCGCGAATTCGCAAGGCAATTCGAAAGAAGCGCTGAAAAGCTTCAAGCAGCAAATCGACATGATCCACACCCAGCAGATGATGATGCTGGACGCGGACAAAGACGGCATGTCGGATGCCGAATACAAGCAGCAGAAAAAAGAACTGGAACAGCTGCGCGACGAACAATTGAAAATGGGTCCCGGCCTGATCGTGCGCGAGTTGGAAAACATGTTCGAACAGCGCCGCGTGCATCCGGCGAAACTGGTCGCCGCCAATGCTGACTCGGCATCGCCCGAACTGCTGTCGGCGATTTTGCTGATCGATTGCGTGCGTTCTCCGCTCGATTACAAAAACATCGCGTCGAAATTCGGCGACACGGTTGCCAACCTGATCGCGGAAGTCGTGCATATCGACGCTTATCCGTCGGAGCGCGACAACAACCTCGCCAAGGCATCGCCCGACACGAAACGCGCCTATGAAGGCCTGCTCATCACCAGCCTCGAGCAGATCGTGAAACAGATCGCGCAGCAGGCGAAGGAAAACCCCGGCCAGAAAATCATGTTCCCCCCGGGTCAGGAAGAGCAGCTCTATGACGATGTAAAAGGAGTCTGGGGCAACGACAAGAAACTCGACAAAAAATTCATGGATGCGTTCAACAAAGCGGCAGGTGCCGCGCAGTCCCCCTACAGCCTCGAGATCGGCCTGCAGGGCGAACTCGAACTCGTCAAGGGCAGCGTCGCAAAACCGACCGGCCCGAAACCGCCCAAGCCCCCGAAAGGCCCGTCCGGCCCCGGCGGCATCGGCGGGGATGTGTTCTAAGAACATATCAAAAAAAATCTAAAAAGGCGGGAAAGGAAACTTTCCCGCCTTTTTTAAGAAAACAGGCGATAAATGAATTCCGCAGTCAAGGCCATTGCTATTCAATTAATCAGAAGGGCGTTTAGTCCACCTGCGGTATGGGTGGGATATATTGTTACTTTTTTGTGGATTGGCATGCAGTTCGGCATGCCCATACTGACGGGGCATCTAAAGGATTGGGGGAAAGAAATCCCTCCATTCGGTCTTATGCTGATCGGGTGGGCGGACCATTTTCATCAGCACTTTATCCTTAGTCTCGTCGTGTGTCTTTTTGTATGGGGCATAGCTGGAGTTTTCATGTCCACCAAGCCTCCAAAAGCTTAGGCGAATTGTGCCCGAGTCGCGCACAATTCGCGCGATTTACGCGTTAAAACGCGTTGTAACGGAATGTAACAGCGATAACAAAAAAGCGGGGGAGGGCAACTTCCCCCGCTTTTTCATGGCGATGATTCATGTAACGCGTTGTCACGCGCCGTTACGAAAAAAACGGTTGAAACCCGAGGTTAAAGTTGAGAGAATCTAATCAGGCTCAAAAAGTGCGAGACGAGGAGCCGCCGGATAAAACCAAAACTAAAAATCTGAAAATCCAGTAACCGCCGCGAGGCGGTTTTTTAATGCGCGATTTTTTTTCAGCGCGCGGTCGAAACGCGTGTTCAATATCGCGCCTTTGACTCTGAAATGACTCAGGAAAATATTTTCGCTTGCAAAGGAGAATCTGTTTTGTCATGTTGCGCTCAATAAAAACAAAAAGACTTTCGAATACATCGACCGAAGCGGAGACCACCCCTTGATGATGCGAGCACCACGCCACCGGCGCGCCAGCTGGCTGCGCGAGATCGGCGAATCCAAGATCGATATGGGCCTGATCGCGCCGATGTCGCCGGGCGCGCTTGATATGTCGCTCTACACCGCCGTTGCCGAAGACGACCACCGCGCCGTGCGCAACTGCATCGGTGCCAACCCCGATATGCCGGCGGACGGCAAGCTGGGCGAACCTTCGGGTACGCTGCTCCATTTTGCGGCGCGCCATGCGTCGCTGAAAACCGTGATCGCGCTGCTCAATCTGGGCGCAGACCCGTTTGCGGTCGATGAAGACGGCAAAACCGCGCGTCAGGCGGCGGATGACCGCCCGACCGGCAACCGCGTCCGCACCGTGCTGGCGCTGTGGGAAAAGAAGAAACTGAACGGCGATACCTCGCCGCTGCTGGAAGGCGAAGAAGATTTTTCCATCCTCGACCGCCACGCGGCGTCTTAAAACTTAACCGACTTTTGTGAGCGATTTCAGGAAGGCGATCAGCAGCGCGCCGCCCATGCCGGCCTGCGGGTGCAGCTTGTCTTCCAAAATATGCGCGGCATTGCGGCTATGCAGCGCGGCATCGGCGCGCAAACCCTGCAAAACGGCCGCAGCGGCGGCGGCACCCTTGCCGTCCAGCAGCACGGGGATATGCGCAAGCCGCGCCGCGATCAGCGCGCCCATAATGCCCGCGATATCAAGACCGCCGAATTTCAGCAGCGCCTCCAGCGGGGGCGTGCCCGATTTTATCGCTTCGATGATTTTTTCGCCGGCGTTTTCGGCGGCGGGGTTCAGCGCGGCGACGACCAGCAGGTCGATGCCAGGCTGTACCGCCATCAATCCATAGGATGTCGCATGGGCGGCGTCGGGCGCCATCAGCGCGGCTTCCTGCCGGAAATCGCGCGGCGCGGATTCCGACGCCATTTCGTAGACCTGCAGGTCGGCATTCGCGTCCTGCGCCAAGGGCGACAGGGCGTGCGTGCCGGATGCTAGTTGTTTTAACGCCTCGGTCAATCCCGTCTGTTTTTCGGGGTATGCCCCATGCGGCGCCATGAACAGGGCGATGCGCGGGTGGCGGATATCGGGTTTCTGTTTGTACTGCGCGGCCGCCAGCCAGCGCCAGACATCGGTGTATTTGCCCAGTTTGTCGCCGCCTGCCGTCACGGGCGGCATATCGGGCAGCACATGGCGCACCATTTCGGTGATTTCGGCAAGGTCGACGCCGGGCGGGGTCACGGTTTTTTCTGCCTGAATATCGGTCACGGCTTCGGTTTCTCGCATTTCGGGTAGCGGGCATCGCCGGGCTCGACGCGCCTCCATGTTTCGGTCTGGCTGAAGATGCCCTTGGTGAATTTGAGGCGCATGGTCTTGTCGTCGACGCCGGTCGCATCGACGCCGACATCCATGTTCATGCCGCGCAGTTCCATGCGGCCCTGCCAGCGGCCGGGCGCGACTTTCTGGAACTGCATCTTGGGCGAAAAATCGCAAAGCCCCGCGACATCGCGGCTGGTGATTTCGTCGCCCGGGCCGCGGCCCGATTTGTCGCCGAATTTGTCGAATATGGCGGTGTCGGACGGGTTGACCCAATGCACACTGCCGCAGACGCCGGATTCCGGGCAGGGCTGCAGCGAGATGACGGCATCGAAGCTTTCGGTCTTCCACAGCGTGGGCGATGGCGGCAGCTCGGGCGGTGTGGCCGGCGCGGCAACGGCGGCACCGGGCGTTGCCGCCACGCCAAAGGCCGTCGCAAGCGCGGCGATACTGGTGCGGAATTTCCTTTGCATGGCGGGTGTCACGGCGGAGGTCTCACTTTGTCAGGACAGGGAGGTCATAGCATTTCGGGGGCAGCGGGTAAATTTTCATCGACACCGATTCCCGAAACCGGCATGGGCCGTGATTCTAGACAGGCATGTTGATATTTGCAAAATACCATCTACGTCCTTGATTATGGGTTATCAAGGAGCGCTATCCGTGCCGGAAAATGTCCTATAGCTCCAGCCTAGACCCAAATGGTTTACATTATGTAAATTTTTGGCGTAATATTCTGACTTTGTTAACTTTTCTATGTCACTCTTGATACTGGAGGAATTCGAGGAAGATATGGGGTTTATCAAGATGGCCGAAGATGCCGCGACAAAGAATCCGGCTAAAGCTGCGGAAACAAAGGGCGCCGCCCCTTTGTCGATGAACCCGACTGCAGCTGAACTGGCGGCGATGGCGGCGGCGACTGCCGCGCCCGCAACGCCGCCTGCCGCGACCGGCACGACCGCACCGACCGTCACCGCACCGCCGCCGTCCACGCAACAGGCGGGCGCCCCCAACAAACGCATCGGCGACCGCCTTGTAGAACGCGGCCTGATCAGCGCGGACCAGCTGCAGGTCGCGCTGCACGAAAAATCGAAATCGCATCTGCTGCTGGGCGAGATCCTGGTCGATCTCAAATTCATTACGCCCGAGGTGCTGTCGGAATTCCTGTCCGAAACCACCGGCCTGCAGCTGTTCGATCCCAAGAAAACGATGATCGATCCCGAGGCGCTCGACCTTGTGACGAAGAAAGACGCGCAGAAATACCAGTTCCTGCCGATCTCGCTCGACCGCGAAAAGAACCGCGCGATCATCGCGATGACCGACCCCTACGACGTGGTCGCGCTCGACCGCCTGAAACAATTGCTGCCCAAGGGCTGCACGGTCGTGCCGCAGGTATGCCCGCCTGCGATCATGCAGGATTCGATCCACAAGGTTTACGGCGTTTCAACCTCGATCGACGGGATTTTGAAAGAGCTTGCGGGCGACAAGGCCGCCGCGAAAAAGAACATCGATAACCTGAATTCCGAAGAAGCCTATTCGCATCCGCTGGTGCGTCTCGTCAACGCGCTGATCTTTGAATCGCTGAAGATGGGCGCGTCGGACTTGCACTTCGAGCCCGAAGAAAACTTCATCCGCATCCGTTACCGCATCGACGGCGACATGCAGACCGTGCATACGCTGCACAAGGAATACTGGAACGGTATCTGCCAGCGCCTGAAGATTTTGGCCGAAATGAACATCGCCGATAAACTGGCGCCGCAGGACGGACGTTTCAACCTGAACATGGGCGGCCGCGATGCCGACTTCCGCGTGTCGTGCCTGCCGACGGTCAACGGCGAAAACATCGTTCTTCGCGTACTTGATAAATCGGCGTCGATCGTTCCGCTGGAACGCCTCGGCTTCTCCGACCACAACATGTACCTGATCAAAAAGGCGCAGGCGCGTCCCGAAGGCATCATCATCGTGACGGGCCCGACCGGCTCGGGCAAAACCACGACGCTTTATTCGATGCTGAACGACGTGAACACGATCGACGTGAACATCCAGACGCTGGAAGACCCGGTCGAATACAACCTCGGCCTGATCCGCCAGACCCACGTGAAGGACGGCGGCGCGTTCACCTTCGGCGAAGGTATTAAAGCCCTGCTGCGCCAGGACCCTGACATCATCTTCATCGGCGAGGTGCGCGACGGCGTGACCGCGGAACAGGCGCTAAAGGCCGCCATGACCGGTCACCAGGTCTATACCTCGCTGCACACCAACGACTGCTTCGGCGCTATTCCGCGCCTTGTCGACCTTGGCATTAAACCGGCGATGCTCGCGGGCGCGATTATCGCAACTCTTGCGCAGCGACTTGTCAGAAAGCTTTGTCAGAAATGCAAGGTCGCAAAAACGGCGACCCCGGAAGAATGCAAACTGCTGGCGGTCGGCCCCGACGGCAATCCGATTGATTACGATAACCCGCCCACGATCTATCATCCGGGCGGCTGCCCCGAATGCAATAACAGCGGGTATAAAGGCCGTATCGCCTGCGTCGAAATTCTGTATCTGGATGAAGAACTTGACGACATGATCGCGACCGGCGCGATGAAGTCCCAGCTGAAACCCGTGGCCCGTAAGAAGGGTTTCAAGAACATGCTGGATGACGGTATTTTGAAAATATACCAGGGCACGACCAGCCTTGATGCGGCGGTAAAGATCCTCAACTTCTCCGACCGGATGTAACGGCATCGGCGGGGCGGGGGTGTCCGTCTATACAAGTGCTTGGTTTCCTTCTATAATTGTTGTAACAATATCAGATGAGTTTATTCCTAGGCTCATCTGTCACGGGGTTCAGGGCGAGTAACCATGCCAAAGTTCAGCTATCGAGCGATTAACCAAAACGGCCGTCCCGTGCGCGGTGTCGTGAACGCGGCCAATGAAACCGAACTTTTCAACCGGCTGAACGAAACCGGCATGTCCTTGCTGGACTGCAAGGAAATGAACGAAAAGGCCGGCAAGCTCGCCAGCCTGACTGCCAAAAAGGTCAAGGCGCGTGACCTGATCCAGATGTTCGTCCACCTGGAACAGCTGCAAAAGGCCGGCGTTCCGCTGCTGGACGCGCTGTCCGACGTGCGCGACACCGCTGAATCCTCGCGCCTGCGCGATATCATGGGCGACGTTTTCGGCGAAGTGTCGTCGGGCTCGTCCTTTTCGGTCGCGCTGTCGAAACACCCGTCGGTTTTCGAGCCGATTTTCATCTCGCTCATCAATTCGGGCGAGGAAACCGGTAACATGACCAACTCGTTCACGCAGGTGATCAAGCACCTGAAATGGACGGATGCCATGGCCAGCAAGGTGAAAAAGGCCACGCGTTACCCGAAAATCCTGGGCGGCGTCGTTATCCTCGTCGTCTGGGTGATGATGACCAAGGTCGTCCCCGACGTGACGGGCTTCTTGAAAGAGCTGGGTCAGGAACTGCCGCCCGTCACGCTCGCGCTGATCGCGACATCGGACTTCTTCCAGAACAACTTCCCCATGATCATGCTGGCGATGATCGCGGCCTATGTGGCGCTCCGCGTGTCGCGCAACATGTCGGAAGGCGTGCGTTACCGCACCGATTACATCGCGCTGCATTCGCCCGCCTTCGGCTCGCTGATCCGCAAAATTTCGCTGTCGCGTTTCTGCCAGACCTTCGCGGTCCTGTTCACCTCCGGCCTCGAGATCCTGAAATGCCTCGAGGCTGCGAAACAGACCGCCGGCAACCTTGTCCTGACCGAGGCGCTGGAGCGCGTGAAGACGAACGTGCAGGAAGGATCGCCGCTGTCGACCGCGCTCAACAGCTCGGGCGAATTCCCGTCGCTGGTCGTGCGCATGGTCAAGATCGGCGAGGAGTCGGGTAACCTGACCGGGGTTCTTGAGCAGGTTTCGGAATTTTACAACCAGGACGTCAACGACGCCGTCGATGGCATGATCACGATGATCGAGCCCGCGATGACGGTGATCCTGGGGGGCATCATCCTGTGGATTGCGGCCGCGGTTTTCGGCCCGATTTACGGCAGCCTTGGCAAGATGGGGACGTAATACATGGTGGCGATCGGCGGCAGCAAGCGGGTGTTGATGGTGGGCGGCGAGGGCGTTGTCCTCTATGCGCCGCTTGGCAAGGGCATCGAGCGCGAAACCGCGATTTCATGGGAAGTCCCCAACTTCGACGAACAATTGGTCGAAGCGCTGGATTCCAAGCACCGCGGCAAATCGGTGCTGGTGATTTTCGACGGCGCCGACCAGACATATCGCAAGGAAGAAAACATCCCGAAGCTGTCGCCGATCGACCGGCCGCGCTTCGTGAAGCGGAAACTGGAACTGGCCTTCCCCAGCTACCCGATCCGCGCGTCGCTGGAAATCAAGCCGGCGAAGGCGAAAAAACAATTCATCCAGCTGAAGGCCGCGAAGGAAGAAGCGCGGTCCTACCTGTTCGTGGCGCTGCCCGACACCGACCAGCTGGACCGCATCGGCAACGCGCTGTATGAAACCGGCGTGCCCGTGTCGGGCTTCGGCCTGCTGCCGCTTGAATCGACCGGCATGGTCGCGGAACTGGCCAGCAAGGTATTCTCCGGCCAGGGCAAGCCGTCGCGCTGGGCGGTCGTCATCAGCCAGCATGAAACGGGCGGGTTGCGGCAGGTCGTCGTCAAGGACGGCAACCTTGCGCTGACGCGTCTTACCCCCACGTCAGAGGCCGGCACCAGCGGCACCGGCTGGGTCGATGAAGTGACGCGCGAATTCAAGGCGACGCTGACCTATATCTCGCGCTTTGGCTACACCGATGCCGACGGCCTCGATGTCGTTGTCATCTGCGGCGACGTGGAAAAGCAGTTTTTCGATCCCAAAACGCTGCCGGTCACGCATTTCCAGTGCATCAATGCGGGCGAAGCGCTGCGCCATCTGGGCGCGAAATCCTTCGGTTTCGACAAAACGAATTTCGGCGACGCGGTGCATGCCGCCTGGGCGGGCAAAAAAGGCGGGCTGAAACTGGCCGTGCGCGTGCCGTCCATCCACCGCATCATGGCGCCGCGCCTGGCCGCGCGCGCGGCATCGGGCCTTCTGGCCGTCGGTGTCGTCGGTCTTCTGGGCCTGACCGCCATGGATCTGCAGGCCTATGCCGGCCTGCAAGGCGAGATCGGCGACAAGCAGAACCAGAAATCGATGCTCAGCCGCGAATACGAACAGGAATCAAAGGCGTTCGAAGGCCTGCCGGTGCGCCCCGACGCGGTGCGCGCGACGCTGGGCGTCAAAAAACTGCTGGAAAAAAACACCATCAACCTGCGGCCGATCCTGAACACGCTGAAAAACACGCTGCCTTCGGATGTCACGATCGAAGATATCCTGATCGAACATACGCCGGGCGGCGCGCTGATGATCGGCGATGCGGCCGCGACGCGCAGCCCCTTCGCGCAGGCGCCCGACCCGGAAGATCCGGGGCAGGTGCATGTCAATTTCAAATTCAAGCTGCCCAAGGCGATGCCGCTGGAGCAGAAAACGCTGCGCGCCGACGAACTGCAAAAGGCTCTGGTCGCGGCGTTTCCGGGTTATGACGTATCTTTGTCGCAATTCGGCAACGTCGACCGTGCGGGCGGCACGATGGTGGCGAAGGTAGGTGAAACCGTAGCGCCGACATCGGATGCCGAAGCGGTCGCCGAAATCGACATGAAAGGGAAACCCCTCTAATGAAGCTTATCGGCATAAAACGGCTGATCCTGCTGGCGATACTGGCCGGCGTGAACGCGGCAATCGCAGCGGCGTATTTCCTGTGGATCGGTCCGATGCTGACCGACGCGCAAAACGCGCTGACGGGCGTCACCAGCGAAATTTCGCAGCTGCAGGGCAAAATCCAGAACACCAAGGCGGAGCTGGCCGAATACAAGGACAACATGCCCAAATACGAGGAACTGAAGGCGCGCGGATTTATGTCCGGCCAGGACCGCTTCCAGATCAGCCGCGATCTTGACGCGGTCCGTAAATCGTCCGAACTGGGCGGCTTCGGCTTCAATATCTCGGAATTGCGCACCGTCAACAGCCCGGATGCCGAAACCGCGCAGCTGAAGGTGTTGAACAGCCGCATCACGCTCGATGGCGTCGGTTCGCTGATCGACAGCAATTTTTATACCTTCGTTGACCGTATGAACACGGCCTTCCCGTCGCATGTGCGGCTGCAGAAGCTGCAGATCACGCGCAGCCAGCCGCTGAACAATCCCAACCTGCGCCGCATCGCGCAGCTGGAAAACGTGCCGCTGCTGACTGCATCGACCATTTTTGACTGGATGACGGTGGTGCCCGCCACGCCCCCCGTCGATCCCAATAACCCCAACGCGCCGAGGCAGCCATGATCCGGTCTTTATATAGCCTCGCGGCCGTCGCCGTCCTGATGCTGCCGCTGGCCGCATATGCGCAGCAGCCCACAGCGGTGCAGCAGCAGGCCGCCAATGCCGCAGCACTCGGTCAGGGGCAGGTGCCCACGGCCGCGGGCGCGATACAGGCTTTGTCCGCGATCGATAACGGCGCGGCTCCGGCCGCCGCAGCGGGCGCAGCACCGGGCGCGCCGGCGGCTGCCGATACGGCGCATCCCGGTGTTGTGGCGGGCGTATCGCCCACGACCGCGCCTGCGCCGGAATCGAAAGACGATATCCAGAAGCCATTCACACGCTCGCTGTTTTACACCAAGCAGGATCTTGTGCAGATCAGCAAGGCTTTGAACGGGCAGTCTGTCAACCTTGATACGCCGATCAGCGGCGGCGGCGGCGAAGTCATCCCGCAGGTGCGTACCATCACGCTGACGGGCGTTTTGTACAAAGGCCCCGGCGACTGGCTGATCTGGCTGAACGGCCAGAAACTGAACCCGCGCAACCTGCTGCGCGAAATCTATGAAATCGAAGTGTTCAAGGATTCGCGCGTGCGCCTGAAATGGTACGATATCGGCCTCGACGGCGTGATCGACGTGACGCTGCGTCCGCACCAGAAATACGACATCGTGACCGGCTTGCTGCTGCCGGCGCCGCAGGAATGACCAGCACCATGACCGCGCAACCCGCCGCAAAACCAGACACTGCCGCGCCGGCCATCCGGATCGCGGGCGTGTCTGCCGATTACGGTCATGGCACGGTCATCGAAGACATCAGCTTCGACGTTCCCGCCGGAAAAACCTTCGGCCTGATCGGCCTGAACGGCGTGGGCAAAACGACGCTGATCAAGATCATCCTCGGCCTGATGGAATCCTCCAAGGGCAGCGTCCAGCTGTTCGGCGGCACCGCGCTTGATGCCGAGGCCAAGTCGAAAATCGCCTACCTGCCCGAAAAATTCGAGCCGCCGCCTTTTTTGTCGGGCCTCGAATTCGTGAAATTCTCGCTCGCGCTTTACAAGCGCCCCTTCACCGAAGAAGCCGTGATGCAGGCGGCCGACCGCGTGTCGCTGACACGCGCCGCGCTGAAACGCCGCGTGAACACCTATTCCAAAGGCATGCGCCAGAAAACGGGCCTGATGGGCACCTGGCTGACCGGCTGCCCGCTCCTGATCCTCGACGAGCCGATGAGCGGCCTCGACCCGCTCGCGCGCGTGCTGGTGAAGGAAGAAATCGCCGCCTGCCGCCGTGCGGGCATGACAGTATTTTTATCGTCGCATATTTTGTCGGACATGGATGAAATCTGCGACAACATCGCCGTCATCCATGACGGCCGCCTGAAATTCACGGGTACGCCCGCGGAGCTTAAACAGAACGCGAAACAGGAATACCTGGAACGCGCATTCCTTAAAGTCATCGAAGGTTCAAAAAGGGTCTATGAATCATGAAACTGTTCGGCAAAAAAGACAGCAACGCGGCCGCACCCGAAGAACTGGCAGGGGACGATCTTGGTGAAATGGACGCGGGCCTCGAGGAACTCGAAGGTGCAGCCGCCCCTGCCGAAAAAGCGCTGTCAGCGCCGTCGCGCAGCATGTCGGGCGCAGCGGGCGGCGGACGTAAAAACCTGCTGGTGCTGGTCGCGCTGCTGGTGGTCGCCGGCATCGCCGGCGGATATTTCTGGTTCATGGGCGGCAACGACGAACCCATCCATGTGACCGCGCAACAGACACCCGTTACGCCGCCCGCCGATATGGCTGCGGCGACGCCCCCGATGCCAACACCCGCCGCAGCTGATCCGATGGCGGCTCCCGCAACGCCAGCCGCTGATCCGATGGCGGCACCCGCCGCAGATCCGATGGCAGTTCCCGCTGCGGATCCTGCCGCCGCCGTTACGCCTGTGATGCCCGCGACCGATGTAGCGGTTGCTGCCGGTGCAGCCGCAACGCCTGCCGGCGACCCGCTTGCCGCAACGGCGCCCGCCGCCGGCAATCCTGCCGATCCTTTCGCAACGCCGGCGGCCGACCCCGCAGCCGCGCCCGCGGCAACAGATCCCGCCGCAGCCGCAGCTGTCCTGGGCCAGCCGCCCGCCGACGAAGCGACCGCAATCGCGGCCGTTCCCGCAGCCGCGCCGCCAGCAGATGCTCCCCCGGCCGATCCTGCCGATGATCAGGCACCCGACGCGCCTGCCGCGATGGCAGCGCCTTCGACTCCCGACGGCATGCCGCCGCAACCCGCCGCCGCCGATCCGGCCGTTGCCGGTGCAGCACCCGTTGAAGCGGCGCCTGCCGAATCCGCACCGTCATGGGCGGCGCCCGGCACGGCTGTCGTTCCCGGCACGACCAATCCTGCTGCCAACGCAACCTCGCCCAACGATGCCGAGCTTGCCATCGTGCAGCACGCCGATGTGATGGACCAACTGAGCCGCCCGGCCGATACGCAGACCGCCGTCGCCGCCGGTGCCGCTGCCGCGACGCCCGCCACCGGCGCGCCGTTCGATCCCGCCGCCGCCAGCAAAACGGTCAACCGCAACGCCATGAAAACGGTTGGCGAAATCCTGGAACAGCCGGGCATCGTGCGCCCGCTGCCGTCCGGCTACATGACGATCCGCAAGGAAAGCGATGCGGGCAGCATCGACAGCCGCCTGACCAAGGCGCGCGCCGCGCTTGCGGAAGGTAACAACTCCGCCGCGCTGGAGCTGTTCGACGACTTGCACAAGGACTATCCGAAGGACAAGCGCATCCTGATGGGCCGCGCCGTATCGCTGCACAAGATGGGCCAGAAAGACGAAGCGCTTTCCGCCTATGAAGATGTCCTGAACCGTGACCCGAAAAACCTCGACGCGCTCAACAACATGCTGGGCCTGCTGAAGGAAAAAGACCCGCAGCTGGCCGTTGAAAAACTGCAGGAACTGCACGATGCCTATCCCTATCAGGGCGATATCGCGGCCCAGCTGGGCGTTGCTTACGGCAGCACCGGCCAGTACGACCAGGCGCTGCGCTATCTTGATCTTGCCGAAGGGCTGAAGCCCGGCACCAGCTTCGTGCTGTACAACAAATCCGTGCTGCTCGACAAAATGGGCCGCGGGCGCGAAGCGGCAAGCCTGTACCGCCAGATCCTGCGCATGGCCGCCGACGGCGATCTCGACCAGAACCTGCCGCTCGACAGCATCCGCCGCCGCCTGGCCGCGCTCCAGTAAGACGGGAGGGCTAGCGGGATGTATGACGATATCCCGCTGCCCGACGGCTTCTTTCTGGGTGTGACCGTTTTTCTTGGGCTTGTGCTGGGCAGTTTTGCGACGGCGCTTGCGTACCGCGTGCCGCTGGGCATATCCATCCTAAAAAAAACACGCTCCGCCTGCACCGCCTGCGGGCGGCAGCTGACGGCGCTTGATCTTGTGCCGCTTTTGTCATGGGCGGCGCTGCGGGGGCGGTGCCGCAGCTGCAAGGCCGCCATCGGCTGGCAGTACCCGCTGATCGAGCTTGGCACGCTTGCGCTCTGCCTTGGCTTTTATTTCCGCTTCGGCTTCAACGCGCAGGTCTTGTGCCTTTTCGCGCTGGCGCCGCTGGTCGCTTCGATCATCGCGATCGACTTTAATTATAAAATCATTCCCGACAGCCTGAATTTAGCGATGTTCGCCGCCGGCTGCGTCATGCTGTGCGTCGCGGCGTACCAGTCGCCCGATGCCCTGTCATTTATCACGGCAAAAGGCGGCGAGGGGCTGGGCGCGGCTGTATTATATGTGGCGGTGTCGCTGGCCTTGCGGCAGGCGATCATGATTTGGCGTAAAAAAGACGCACTGGGCTGGGGCGATGTGAAGTTTTTTGCGGTTGCGGGCTTCTGGCTGGGCCTCAATCCCGATTCTGCTGCTTATCTGATGCTGGTGGCGGGTGTTATCGGCATTTTTCTGGCCGTTATCTGGCAAAAAATAAAAAAAGAGGCCGAATTCCCGTTCGGCCCCGCGCTGCTGCTGGCGTTTGTCGCCATGCTGCTGTGGCAGGGGCCGGTATTCCTGTTGCGCTAAAAGCGCGCCATCCAATATGGCAATCCAGAATTTACCGTTTATTCAATCTATTTAGGCTATCTTATGAAGGTGCAGAGGCAGGCAACGACCGGCCTTTGACCGTCATGGGTCTATGGGGGACGAACAGTGGACATTACAGAACTTCTGAAATTCACGCTCGATAACAAGGGCTCCGACTTGCACCTTGCGGGCAGCAACCAGCCGATCGTCCGTATCGACGGCGACCTGCAGCGCATCAAGACCGATGTGCTGACCGCCGATGTGATCCGCGCGATGCTTTTTTCGGTCATGACCGAAGAACAGCGCGCCGTGTATGAACGCGATCTCGAGCACGACTTTGCTATTTCGCTGGGGCAGGACGCGCGTTTCCGCGTCAACGCCTTCACGAACCGCCAGGGTTCCGCCGCCGTCTTCCGGGTCATTCCGACGAAAATCCCGACGATGGAACAGCTGGACCTGCCGCCCGTCATCCGCCGCCTGGCCGAGCTTGAGAAAGGCCTCGTGCTGGTGACCGGCCCGACAGGCTCGGGTAAATCCACGACGCTCGCGTCGATGATCAACCACATCAACCAGAAATACCCGTACCACATCCTGACCGTCGAAGATCCCGTCGAATTCTTCCACAATTCGAAAACATCGCTGGTCAACCACCGCGAGGTGGGTAACGACACCAAGTCATTCGGTCGCGCGCTGAAATCCGCCCTTCGTGAAGACCCCGACGTCATCCTGGTGGGGGAGATGCGCGACCATGAAACGATCTCGCTCGCGCTGACCGCTGCCGAAACCGGCCACTTGGTCTTCGGAACGCTGCACTCGAACACGGCCGCCAAAACCATCGACCGCGTCATCGACGTGTTCCCCGCCGCCGAAAAAGAAATGGTCCGCGCGATGCTTTCATCTTCGGTGCAGGGCATTATCGCGCAGTCGCTGCTGAAAAAAGCGGGCGGCGGCCGCGTCGCCGCGCACGAGATCATGGTGGGCACCAACGCGGTGCGCAACCTGATCCGCGAAAACCAGCTTGCGCAGATCTATTCGATGATCCAGACCGGCTCGCGTTACGGCATGCAGACGATGGAGGATTCGGTGAACGACCTCCTTATCTCCGGCCTTGTGACGCAGGAAGTCGCGGACGAAGTGTTGAAAGACGCGACAGAATCGCTGGAAGAAGCATCTGCGCCCGCCGGCGGCGCACATGGCAAAGGCGCACCGCCGCCCCCGCCCGCGAAAAAAGCCAACCCGCTGACCGGCGGCGCCAAGCCGGCCGCAGCGCCCGCGAAGCCGCCGCCCATGACCGAGACGGACAAGCCTGAAGGAGGATATTCCTTTTGAGCGGAGTCGCGATATACGCTTATCTCAACGAGATGATACAGAAGCAGGCGACCGACCTTTATATCACGGTCGGCGTGCCGCCGATGCTGCGCATCAACGGCGAGCTCAACCCGCTGGGCGAACAGGTGCTGCAGGAAGACGACGTCCAGGCGATGCTGAACGAGGTGCTGACCTCGCGCCAGCGGCGCGAATTCGATTCGAACATGGAACTCAACCTTGCCTTCGACATGGGCAAGGAAGGCCGTTTCCGCGTGAACGTCCTGCGCCAGCGCCAGCATACCGCGATGGTCATCCGGCGCATCACAAGCACGATCCCGTCGTTCGAGCAGCTGCGCCTGCCGAAAATCCTTGAAGGCCTCGCGACCGAAAAGCGCGGGCTTATCATGGTGTCCGGCGTGACGGCATCGGGTAAATCGACCTCGCTTGCGTCGATGATCGATTTTCGCAACCGCACCTATGGCGGCCATATCGTCACCATCGAAGACCCGATCGAATATTACCACGAACATAAAAAAGGCGTCGTCACACAGCGCGAGATCGGCATCGATACGAATTCGTATCAAGTCGCGCTGAAAAACGCGCTGCGCCAGAAACCCGACGTTATCCTGGTGGGCGAGGTGCGTGACCCCGAGGTGATGGAGCAGACGATCACGGCGGCCGAAACGGGCCACCTGTGCTTTGCGACGATTCACACGAACAACGCGGCGCAGGCGATCGAACGCATGATCAACTTCTTCCCCGAAGACCGCCAGCAGCAGATGCGCATCGCGCTCAGCCTGAACCTGCGCGCGATCATCGCCCAGCGCCTGGTGCGCGCGGTTGACGGCAGCATGGTCGTCGCGCTGGAAATTCTCCTGAACGAAGCGCTGATCAAGGAATTGATCCTGAAGGGCGACACCGTGAAGGTGAAAGAGGTTATGGCTAATAACAACCCAGCCGGCATGGTCACCTTCGACCAGTCGATCTTCAAGCTTTACAGCGAAGGCCTGATTAGCGAGATGACGGCAATCGCCGAGGCGGATATTCCCGCAGATATGAAAATTCGCGTCCAGAACGCAAAAATCGGCGGCAAGGGTTCGGGCATGTCGAACATTGACACCTCAAAACTCTCCCTGTAACAATGTTTGATATCAAAACCATAGAGCGGTTTTGAGGTTCAACATATTTACACAGAGTTAGGGCATCCTGGCATGACTGGTCGTTTTTCTAGCCTCATCCGCGTTTCCATTATTGCGGTGGCGCTCAGCCTCTCCCTTGCCAGCTGCGAGTTGACCAAAAACCAGATGACTTATGACCGCCCGGCAGAGGCAGACCGTCAGGCTTTCCGCGACGCGATGGCGCCGATCCCGACGGCGGCAAACAACGAAGTGCCGACGCCTGAATTCCAGTCCGTTGTGACGACGCCCGAAGACCTGAAACTGCCGTCGCCGCTCGTGACCGTCGCCGTGAACCAGACCGTTTCGCTGCGCGACCTGATGTACCAGCTGGCGGAACAGGCGGATGTCGATCTTGAACTCGATCCGCAGATCCACGGCTCGATCATCTTCACCGCCAAGGACCGTCCGTTCGACCAGGTTGTCGACCGCATCGCGGAAATGGCTGGCCTGCGCTATGAATTCAAGAACGGTGTGCTGCGCGTCGAACTCGACCGCCCGTACCTGAAAAATTACGATGTCGGATTCCTGAACGTGGAGCGCAAAGGCCAAACCACGCTGACCACGACTTCCTCCAGCTCGACCAGCAGCACATCCAACAAGCTGGAAAACGACCTGTGGAAAGAACTGAACGACGGCTTGGAGCAGGTTCTTGCCGCATCCGATACATATATTTCTCTCGCCACGCTCAGCGACCCCGTCGCGTCCGCAGTGAACCCGCTGCCCGCGCCCGTCGTGTCGGCAGACCCGAACGTGCCGCCGCCGCCGCCGCCGCTGCCGGGTTCGCCCCAGGTCGCGCCGATCCCCGCCTCCGCGTCGCCCACGCTTGCTATCACGACGCCGCAGGACGCGCCGATGGTGCCGAGCCCGCCCGCCACCTTCTCCATCAGCGAGCAGACGGGTGTGGTTGCGGTGTTTTGCAGCCAGCGCCAGCACAAAATCGTCAAGAAATTCGTCGATACTTTCCGCAAGCGTGTTTCCACGCAGGTGCTGATCGAGGCGAAAATCCTGCAGGTTGAACTGAACGACGAATTCGCAACCGGCATCGACTGGGGTGCGCTGAACCTGACCGGCCTGCTGCAGGTCAACGGCACATTCCCGATCCCCAGCCTGACCAGCACGCCGGCGTCGTCCTTCGGCGTGACCTTCAAGCCGGGCAGCGATTTCAGCACCGCCGTCAACGCGATTTCGCGTTTCGGCACCGTGCGCGCGCTGTCGAGCCCCCGCGTGACCGTCATGAACAACCAGCCTGCGACGGTGAACGTGACGCGCGACAACGTCTATTTCAACTTCCAGGCGACCACCACGCCCTCCACGACCGCGGGTGTTGCGCCCACCGTCTCGCTCTCCAGCGAGCAGCGTAACGCACCCGAAGGCGTGATCCTGAACGTGATCCCGATGGCGAACGCCGACACCGGCGAAATCACCATGACGCTGCGCCCGACGATTTCCAAGGTCGTCAACCGCGTGGCAGACCCGACGCTGACGCTGCAGCTGGCGATCGTGGGCGTGCCGATCCCGGCGGGCCTTGCCAACAACAACATCCCCGAACTGTCTGTGCAGGAAATCGATTCCATCCTGCACATGCAATCCGGCCAGATGATGGCGATGGGCGGCCTGATGAAGGATGAAAACTCGGTAAAGCAGGAAGGCGTTCCCGTCCTGGGCGACGTGCCCTATCTGGGCGGCCTGTTCCGCAGCCATGTCGACGTGGTTCGTAAATCCGAACTGGTCGTGCTGGTGCGTGCGCACATCATCGCGGGTGAAAACCTCGACGAGATGGACAAGAAGCTCTACAAGAACTTCGCGCTCGACCGCCACCCCGGACCCATGTAACGAGCAAGGATTGCCGCACAGATGATTTCAGGGCCGCTGGTCAGGTATATCCTTACGGCTGCCGTCCGCGACAGGCTGATGCTGACATTGTTGCTGATGATTGCAACGGGTGCTGCCATCTCCGTGTTTCTGGGCGGTGCGACAATTACTGAAAAAGAAAGCTTTGCACTGGTCTTCGGTGCCAGCGGCCTGCGCTTCCTGGGCGTGGTCGGGGTCGTGCTGTTCTGCTGCTTTTATACGCGCCGGTCGTTCGAGACAAAGGAAGTCGAATTCCTGCTGTCGCGCCCGCTGTCGCGCATGACGTTCCTTGTCAGTCATGCCTGCGCCTTCATCCTGCTGGCGGTGCTGGTTGCGGGCGCAGTTTGCGGTGCGGTATTTTTCCTGGGCAAGCCGAACATGGGCGGCTTCATGCTGTGGGGCGCCAGCCTTGCCGTTGAATACGCGGTCATGGCCGTGGCTGCGCTGTTTTTCGCGATGGTCGTGTCCAGCGCTTCCGGCGCCGCGCTTGCCGCGCTCGGGCTTTATGTGCTGACGCGACTGATCGGCACGCTGCTGGGGATCGCCTATCAGGCGCCTGAAACAATCGTTTTTGCCGCGCTGAACAATGCCATGGAAATTGTTTCTGTACTGGTGCCGCGCCTTGACCTGATGGCGCAGACGTCGTGGCTGGTCTATGGCGTGGAAGGCTCCGGCGGTTTCGGTTTCACCGAGGAGGCGGGTGCTTTTGCCTACCGCCTGGTCGCGACGCTCGGTATCGGCGGCTTTATTTTCCTGCAGGGCGCTGTCAGCGCGCTGCTGTTCATTTGCGCTGCCGCCTTCGATTTCATCCGCCGGGAGTTCTGATGCTGTCTGCATCCGACACCAAATCCCGCCTCAACATCGTGCTGGCGGCGGCGCTTGCCCTCAATCTCTCCTTCTGGGCGGGCTCGCGCTTTATCTATGCGAAATGGGAAGGCGTGCCGCCCGTGCCGACGCATGAGGGCGCAACCATGATGGCGCTGGGGGACCAGCAATTCGCATACCGTCTGGGCGCGATCACGCTGCAGAACCTTGGCGATTCCGGCGGCCGCGTCACGCCGATCCGCAATTACGATTACGCCCGCCTGGGCGCATGGTTCAGGCTGCTCGACGATCTCGATCCTGCCTCCGACCATGTGCCGATGCTGGCCGCCTATTATTTCGGCGCAACACGCGTGCCGGCCGATGTCGCGGTCGTCGTCGATTACCTGTCGCATGTCGGCGTGCGCCCGGTGGGGTCGAAATGGCGCTGGCTGGTGCAGGCGGTGTTCCTGTCGCGCCACCGTCTTGGCGACCTGCAGCTGGCGCTCGACCTTGCCTACAAACTGTCGAAAATGCAGCTGGTCGATGACGTGCTGCCGGGCTGGGCGCGCCAGATGCCGGCCTTCGTGCTGAAGGAACAGGGCGACCGCGAAGACGCGCGCAAGATCATCACGGAACTGCTGCAGACCGGCCACGGATTTCACCCGAACGAAGTCAACTACATGAAAACCTACCTGGTCGAAGAACTGGGCGTGCCGCAGGCCGAGGTCGACAAGATCATGGCAGAGCGGAATATCGACGATGCCGGCGAATACCGCCGCCCGCGCCCCGCGCCCGAGCCCGAATAAGCCCGCAAGCGGGAAGGGGGCATCATGCATTTCGATTACGACGTTACGTTCAGCCTGTTCGAATGGATCGCGCTGACCGGCCTTGCGCAATGCCTTTTTATTCTTGTCTATGTCGTTTTCCGCGTGCGCGACCTGCGGCAGGGCTCGATCGCGATCGCTTATTTCCTGTCGCTCGCCTGCGCTTTCGGGCTCCGCTTTGCGCTGCGGCTGGAGGATTACGAGGCACCGATCCGCCTTGCGCTGTGGTCTGCGGGCGCCATCGGCGTGCCGCTGTGTTATCTGCTGGTGCTGCAGGTGTCGCGGCTGCATGCTTTTCGCGGCGGCAGGCATTTTCTGTGGCTGCTCAGCGTGCCGGCGACGCTGGCGGCGGCCGTCGTCATGGTCCGCGTGCAGGCGCCGCCCTGCTCCCTTTCATTCTTCGCGTTCTGCCCGAAATTTTTCGAAGGGCTTTACTGGCTGTGGTCGATGGTGGGGGCGCTTTGCATGCTGGCGCTTTTCGCGCAGCGCGATGTTTTCCGGCGGCTTGGCAGCGACCGCGGCGCGAAAGAACGCTACTGGCTGGTCATTACGCTGATTGCGGCGAACGTGCTGCGCATTATCGTGAACCTGCTGCTCTCGACCGGCAATATCAGCCTGCATGACGCCGATGGCCTGCAATCGGTGCTGGGGATCGCTTTCGCCTATCTCGTCACCACGACGCTGTTCCGCGTCTATCCGCTGCCTGTCGCGCTGCATACCGGCGCGCGCGCCGTGCAGCTGAGCGAGGACGAAAAACAAATCGCCGACAAGGTGCGCAGCCTGATGGAAGTCGAGAAGCTGTATCAGGAGCCGACATTCAGCCGCGCCGACCTTGCGCGCGAAGTGGGCACGTCGGAAAACACCCTGTCCCGCGTCATCAACAGCGCCTTCGGCAAAAGCTTCCCGCGCCTTTTGAACGAATTCAGGGTCGAGGATGCCAAAGGCATGCTGCGCGACCCGGCGATCCCGATTCAGGTGCTGGCTTTCGAAGCGGGCTTCAATTCCCTGGCTTCCTTCAACCGCGTGTTCCGCGAAATTACCGGCGAAACGCCGTCCCATTTCCGCGCGCGCGCTGCTTTACCGGGTCAGGTAAAATCGGGCGATACGCTGCAATAAAATTCCGCAGCCGCGAAAGAATCATGTTTTGATATGTCTCATTTCGTGCAGATTCGTTTTTTGCGCACAACCGTTGTGGTTGCTTTTTTGTCACGGATTTTTGCCGGCTGAAATGCCCCCTGCGGTATGAATTGATAAGCCCCGCGCATCCTCATCGCATCATCTTGACAATGTTAAGAGTGTACGTACGTGTGACTTAAATCCAGCAAACTCATTTGCATATACTCATTCAGGCTGCTTAATTTGTCATGATGAGCAATAAAAGTGCCCGAGTTAAACAAAGGTTTAACTTTTTTGTTGAAAGATGGTTACTAGGTCACCAAAGTAATGAAAGGCGAGGGCTCGGGAGCCGTGATCGATATTTCCGGGTGCGCTGCGTAAACGGTGACGAGGCTGAACTCTTGATAAAAACTCAGGCTCACGGTCCACGCTCAAAACAACTACTTATTGGGGAAACATCCATGAAATGTAATCAATCACAAAAAGGCTTCACGCTCGTCGAATTGGCGATCGTGATGACCATCATCGGCCTGCTGATCGGCGGGATCCTGAAAGGGCAGGAACTGATGGAAAACGCCCGTACGACCGCAACGGTCGCGCAGGTGAAGTCCTATGAAGCGGCGACCACCTCTTTCCGCGACAGCTATAACGGTATGCCGGGCGACCTCCGCCTTGCGCAGAACCGCGTGCCGAACTGCACCGCGAACTGCAACCCTGTTGCAGCGACGGCCGGTAACTCGATCATCGGCGCACCCGGTTGGGGCGCGGGCGGGTTCTTGTCGCAGTCTCCCGCAGGCGGTATGGCGAAACCCCCGACAGTTGTCGGCGAAGAAACCAACCTGTACTGGCAGCACCTGCTGCTGTCCGACCTGATCTCGGGCGTGACGGATTCGGCGATTGCCGCGGTTCCGGCTGGTGCGATTGCGCCGGCATGGGGTGAAACCCATCCTTCCGCGCGTCTCGGCGGCGGCTTTATCGTCGGCTACAACGACGGTACGTCAGGTCCCGGTATGCCTGCCGGCACGATCGGCCCGGCCGGTACGGTTCTGGCTCTCGTGACCGCGCCTGCAGCGCAGATCGTCGGCGCGATCGCCGGTACAGGTCCGCTGTCGCCCTCGCGTGCGGCACAGATCGACCGCAAGCTGGATGACGGCAAGCCCACCAAAGGCTTCGTGCAGGCTTACGGCCCCTCGGGCGTCGGCGCTCCTGCAACGGACGTCTGCCATGACACCGCAACCGACAACTACTACGAAGCGAACACCCGCAAATCCTGCGGCCTGATCTTCCGTATCCAAGGCTAACGACACTTTATATCTGTCAAAAAAGGCCCGGGGTCATAATCCCGGGCCTTTTCTTATGGCAAGATTTTCAATGGTGTAGCTTTATTAACGACTTATTCAACGAGTCAGCCTAAAATATATACTGGTGTTGAAGTGTTTTCTTGCAGGGTGAGCATGATGAGTCGTTTGCGCAACGGCAATGCGAAGTTTTCCGTCCGAAAATTTTCAATCAGCGGGTTCACGATCATCGAGTTGTCGGTCGTGATGGTGTTGTCGGGCCTGATGATGGCGCTGTCGTTTTCCGCCTACAGCCTTTACATCAAAACGGAACGCGCGAAAGAATCGTATGAAAAGCAAAAGGCGATTGCCACATCGCTGTCGAACTATTCGACGAAAGCAGGCCGCCTTCCCTGTCCCGCAGATCCCAGCCTGCCTGTGACGGATGCCAATGCGGGCCGCGAGTTGCCCGATGTGGCGCCGGCGAACCTCTGCACCACGCTCAAGCTTGCGGCGGACGGCACCTGCATGTATTTCGACGGCACCATCGCGCCTGCCGGTAGGGGCATTTGCAAGACCTCGGGCCGTGACACCGCTGTTGATCCCGATGCGTTGCCCGACCCGGTCCTGATTGGCGCCATACCCTATGTGTCGATCAAGGAAGGCATCGGTCTTTCGCAGGGTGCGATTTTTTCCAGTGGCAACGACAGCACGCTGCCTGCGCCGCCGCCCAAGGAATGCGTTGTCGTGACCACGACTCTCGCCGCCATTCCGGGACAGCGCGAAAATACGCCGCCGGCCGCCCCGACCGATGATCTGGCCTATGGCACGCCCACTTATTGTGACGTCAACAGCGACGGCGTGATGGATGCCGGCGTGCGCGCAGAAACGATCATGGCGACGTTCAACGATATTACGCTGAAAAGCGTGCTGGATCCTTATAACTTCCAGATGATCTATGCCGTGACCGGCGCGCTGACTTCCAAGACGACGGCGCATAACTCGTATGGTGCGATCGATATCATTACCGAAGACGGCATCGGCCTTGTGCGCCCTGCGGGCAGCGCGCATTACGTGATCGTCGCCGCCGGCGACAATCATATGGGCGCGTATAACACGGCCGGTATCGTGCCTTTCCCTTGCACGACCGGCAACCAGACGGTCGATGAACAAAACTGCGACGGTAACGCCACGTTTGTGCAAGGCTTGCGCTCCGTCAACACTTCAACCCCCGCTGCGCGCGCGACGTATTTCGACGACACTGTGTGGCAATCGGTGATCAACATTTCCTCGCTGTGGGAATTCGTCGATGGCAGCCCCGACATCTTCAACCTGAATATCGGGAACGTCGGTGTCGGCACCGGCACGCCCAGCGAACGTCTGCAGGTGGTGGGCAACCTGCGCGCCGAAACCGCGCGCCAGGACCTGATCTGCGACACCGGCGGTTCGAATTGCTGGAACCCTGACGACCTTGCAAGCCCCACCGGAACGGTATGCAACACCACAACCTATCCTGTGCCTGCGGGCCGGATGCGCGTCGTTGTCGGTATCAAGAACGGCCGCGTAAAATGCTCCAGCAGCAGCCCGGCAGATCCCGATTACGACCCTCTTTACCCGGATCCTCCCCGTGTGACACCCATTCTGGGAGCCCCCACCTGTCCGGCCGGGCAGTTTATGAAGGGGTTTGCGGCGGGCGGGGCACCCATCTGCTGCGATGCGACCCTGCCGGCGAGCAACGTGCTCAGCTGTTCCTATGTCGGTCCTTAACCGCTACTTCATTCAATAATGCAGAAATATCAAAAACATGTCAGGTTTTCTGTCTGTGAGGGGCGGCGAAATGTTAACAGGATATTTAATCATTTTGGCTAAAATATAAACTGGTGTGTTGTGTGGAGTAGTCTTTCAAAATGATTCGCGCTTTCCGAAAAAGCAGAGGCTTTTCGCTCGTCGAATTGTCGATCGTCCTCATGATTGTGGGCCTTCTGGGCGCTGCCATTCTTGAAACCTACCGCGGTTATATCCGCACCAAAATCGCCAACGATACAGGCCTGCACCGCAACATGGTGACTCAGGCGCTGGTGAATTTCGTGACCAATTACGGCCGCCTGCCGTGTCCGGCATCGCCGACGCGCCAGCCGGGAACAACCTCGGGCATACTTGCCGCGCCTATCAGCGGGACACGGGCGGGCGGCGTAGAAATCTGTGCGGGTCTTGACGGTGTCATCAGCGTCGCAGGGCAGCGCAAGACATCTGCCTCCCCGGCATGGGCGGGATATACGCCCGTAACCGGCGACCCGATTCCCGCAGTTCCGCTGACAGGCGACCCGGTGCTGATCGGTACCGTGCCCTACATCACGCTGGGTCTGAGCATCCGTGACACGCTGGACGGCTGGGGCAACCGCATGACCTATGCGGTGTCGCAATACATGACCGATGCCACCAAGTTCAACTATGATAACGGCGTGATCGATATCCAGCAGCTGCAACGGAATGAAACGCCCCCGGGCAGCGGTGTTTTTACCGATACTATTTTCCCCATCCTGAATAAAGTTTCCAGCTGCCCGTCGGGCACTCACCCGACCTGCAACGTCGGGTCGGTGCCGGTAACCTCGCGCCGTGGTGCTTTCCTGTATGTTCTTGTGTCGCATGGACGCGACGGCAAGGGAGCATATAATTATTCGGGCGCGCGGCCGGTCGCCTGCAACGCCACCGGCGGCCGAGACCAGGAAAACTGCAACGACGACCGCTCTTTCCTGGATGCGGACCCGAAGACGCATATTTATTCGCAGGTCCACACCTTGCCGGTTGTATCCGACACGTTTTTTGACGATGCGTTCATGTCATACTCGCTTGCACGCAGCAGCGACAAATGGAGCTACCAGACCACGACATCGATGTACAACAAGACCAAGGCCCGCGTGGGCATCGGCGTGACCGTGCCGCTGGCGGATCTGGATGTCGGCGGCAACGTGATGGCCGACAGCTATCTTGCCAACGAATTCTGCACGCCCGAATTCGACGACCCGATGACGCCGCTCAATCCGGACAAGCCCGCCTATTGCATCAGCGCCGGCATGATCGACGGGCCGGATGGCAGCGTATATGGATCGGGACGCGCGCTGGGCTGTCCTGAGGCGCTGATGCGCGGCATCAAGAACGGCACGGCCGACTGTGAAGTTTCGACTGACCTGACTGTTGTGACATCGGGCACATGTGCGCCCGGCTCATACGTCAAGGGTATTAATGCAACCGGGGGAATAATATGTGCAACGCCATGAAGACGCGGGAATTGCGCAACAGCAATAAACGCGAGTCCGGCTATACGCTGATCGAGATGGCGATCGTCGTCACGGTCGTCGGCCTGATCATGGCGTCGTTCATCTCGGCCTACAGCATCTACCAGAAAACCAAGGCGCAGCAGGACACCGAAAACAATGCGAGCCTGCTGACTGCGGCGCTTGGCAACTTCCTGGTCCAGTATGGCCGTTATCCCTGCCCGGCACGCCTGGACCTGCCGCGCGGCGATGCCCGCTACGGCCTTGAAACCGAATGTAACCCGGCTGTCACTGCACCGCCCGCGCCGCTGCCCGCCTATCCCGCGCCCGCGACAGCCGGCACGTATGTGAACGGCCTGTATTTTGAAAACGGCGTTTCCTTCGTCGATGTCAACCCGAGCCCCGTGAATACCTGCCTTCCGGCGGGCCCCGCGGTTGCCGGCAGCTGCATGATTCCCAAAATCCGCCGCGGCGCCATCCCTTTCCGCTCGCTTGGCCTGCCCGAAGAACAGTCGCAGGACGGCTGGGGCAACCGCTTCCAGTATGCCGTGACTGAAAACCTTGCCGTCACCACGTCGTATGTCCGCCGCAGCGGCGGTATCGTCGTGTATGACCGTAACCAGGCCGCCGGCGGCGCGATCGAGCTGACCCGCACGGATAACCGCGCCCACTATATTATTTTCAGTTCCGGCCCCGACCGCCTTGGTGCGTTCTCGTCCGCAGGGCAGCTCATGCGCCCCTGCGCCACGACGGGTTATGACCGTGAAAACTGCAACACCAGCGTCGCGAACGCGCTTGCCTATTATTCATCCGGCGCCTATGCGCCGAACGTCAATAGCGTGGAGCATTTCGACGACTATGTGCAGTTCTTCTCCTCGGTTGAAACGCCGTTGTGGCGCGTCTCGGATGACGGCGGATTCCACATCCGCGACCTGATCGACGCGGAATCGGGCGGCCAGATCGGTATCGGCCTCGACACGCCTGCGACGAACGCGACGATGGACGTGGCGGGCGAAGTGCGCGCGGCCGACAGCAATGCGCTGGCTTCCGAAGTGTGCGACCCCTCGCGCTCCAACTGTATCCCTGTGTCGAAATTCGGTTCGGAAACCGACGATTTCAAATGCCCGGCGAATACCTACGCGCGTTCTTTCGGCCAGCGCACGAACCCGTCCGGCGACCCGACGCTGGATCCGGGCGCGAAATACATCAAATGCGTGCCCTCCAGCCCGACCACCTGCGCCCCCGGCGAGATCATGACCGGCGTTGAAATCACGGCCGATTACCCGAAAGGCAAGCCGAAATGCTCGGCCGCCGTCGCCTGCGCCGCGCAGACCTTCACGGCCTGCTCCAGCACGCCCGCCGTTACCACCTATACGGTTCCGGCGCAGCTGCAGAATACGACATGGACGACGCCCGTGATCGGCTCCAGCTGGCAGCGCACATATATCTGTAACACCGTTTCCGGCGTGACGCAGTGGCGCACGCAATCGACGACGGGTAACTGCGTCTGTAACGCGCTCGACGAATATGTCGACACCAGCTGCAACGTGTATAAAGGCACAGGCAACTGGACCGGCGTCGTGACGCGTCACAACTGGAACTACTGCCCCGCCAATACGGGCGGCAGCGCGATCACGGCCAACAGCTGCGTCTGCTCGCCGCTGACCGAAACGCGTACGGTCGGCTGCCCGATTTCGGGTTACACCGGATCGGTGACGCAGCAGCGCCAGTGGATCTGCGACTCAGCTACCGCCGGCCATTATACGGCCTGGGGTAACGTGAGCAGCACCTGCACCTGCGCGCCCAGCACGCAGAACCAGACGCTTTCCTGCGGCACGGGCTATACGGGATCGATTCTCCAGCACCGCGACTTCAACTGCGGCTCCGGCAGCTGGGGCGGCTGGATTACCGACAGCAACACCTGCTCCTGCGCGCCCGGCCAGACCGAAAACCGCTCGATCGGCTGCACGGCGCCGCTGACCGGCTCGATCGACCAGACGCGTGTCTTCAACTGCGCGACAAGCAGCTGGGGTGCGTGGACGGATGTTGCCAACAGCTGCGTCTGCTCGGGCGCCACGGAAAACCGTGTGACCGCCTGCACGGGCGCGCATATCACGGGTAACCGTAACGAACGCCGCACCTATAACTGCCCCACCTCGACCTGGGGCGCCTGGACCGAGATCAGCAACACCTGCTCCTGTGTCGCCGACGTCGAATTCCAGACCGTCGCCTGCACCGCGCCGCTGCTCGGCAACATTACCCAGCAGCGTACCTATAACTGTGCGACGGCTGCCTGGGGACCCTGGGTGGAGGCCGCGAACAACTGCGGCGCTGTCGCCTATACCTGGGTTTCCAAGACGGCGGCCACAGGTCCCTTCGGCGCGCCGCTTGCGGTCCAGCAGGGCTCGTCCTGCTCCTCGGTCGGCGCAAGCTCGTCCTGCTCGTCACCTGCGGGCGGCGGCCAGTACTGGCACTATGCGACCTGCCAGTGCGAATAAGAGGGAAGGGAACGCCTAGCGGCTGAACCAGGACTTCAATACTTCGGAATAAATGGCGGTGAGCGCGTGCATGTCGGAAACGGCAACGCGCTCATCGACTTTATGCATGGTTTTTCCGACGATGCCGAATTCGATGACGGGGCAATGGCTGCGGATAAACCGCGCATCGGACGTGCCGCCGGTGGTGGACAGGTCGGGCTCGCGGCCCGTGACCTTTTTGATGGCATCCTGCAGCATCTGCGAATGCGTGCCCGGCGGGGTGTAGAAGCTTTCACCGCTCAGCCGTGTCTCCATGTCATAGGCGATGTTTTGCGCATCCAGCGTGGCGCGGATCAGGCTTTCCAGCTTCGCCCCTGTAAAGGCATCGTTGAAGCGCACGTTGAAGACGGCCTTCGCCTCCGCCGGAATCACGTTTTCGGCCTTGTTGCCCACATCGACGCTGACGATTTCAAGGTTGGACGGCTGGAAATGCGCCGTGCCTTTGTCCAATTCAAGCGCATCAAGCGCCGATAGAAGTTTCAACAGTTTCGGCACAGGGTTATCGGCGCGCTGTGGATAGGCGACATGGCCTTGCATGCCCTTGACCGTGATAAAACCGGATAGCGAGCCGCGCCGCCCGATTTTCATCATGTCGCCAAGGTTTTCGGATGATGTCGGCTCGCCGACCAGACAGAAATCGATTTTTTCGCCCCGCGCCGCCAGCCAGTCCAGCACCTTTTTCGTGCCGTTGATCGACGGGCCTTCTTCGTCGCCCGTGATCAGGAAGCTGATAGATCCTTGCGGGTTATTTTTAATGCAATCCAGGGCCGCCGCCGTAAAGCAGGCAATCGGGCCTTTCATGTCGGCCGCGCCGCGCCCGCAGACTTCACCGTTGCGGATTTCGCCGCCAAAGGGGTCGAACGACCAGCCCTTGTCGTCTCCGACGGGAACGACATCGGTATGACCCGCGAAACAGAAATGCGGCGCGCCCTTGCCCCAGCGGGCGTAAAGGTTATCGACATCGGGCGTGTCTTTATCGGAGAAAACAAGGCGGTGGCATTCGAAACCGTTCGCCGACAGGATTTTTTCCAGCAAGGCCAGCGCGCCGCCCTCGTTCGGCGTGACGCTCGGGCAGCGGAGCAAATCCTGGAGCAGCGCGACTGGATCGGTTGCCATCAATCCCTCAGCAGCTCGTTGATGCTGGTTTTGGAACGTGTCTTTTCATCGACGCGCTTCACGATGACCGCGCAATACAGGTTCGGGCCGGGCGTGCCGTCCTTCAGCGGTTTGCCGGGCTGCGTGCCGGCGACGACGACGGAATAGGCGGGCACGCGGCCCATGAACACTTCGCCCGTTTCACGGTCGATGATTTTCGTCGATGCGCCCAGATATACGCCCATCGACAGGACAGAGCCCGTTTCCACGATCACGCCTTCGGCGACTTCCGACCGCGCGCCGATAAAGCAGTTATCCTCGATGATGACGGGGTTGGCCTGCAAAGGCTCCAGCACGCCGCCGATGCCGACCCCGCCCGAGATATGGCAGTTCGCACCGATCTGCGCGCAGGAACCGACCGTCGCCCATGTATCCACCATCGTGCCTTCGCCGACATAGGCGCCGACGTTGACAAACGACGGCATCAATACCGCTTTCGGCGCGATAAAGGCGGAGGGACGCACGACGGCGCCCGGCACCGCGCGGAAGCCCGCGGCCTTGAACTGGTCGGCCGTCATGTTTTCAAAACGCGAGCCCATTTTGTCATACCATGTCGCATTGCCGGGCGCGCCTTTCACGGGCGCATTGTCGGTCATGCGGAAGGTCAGCAGGATCGCTTTCTTGATCCATTGGTGGGTGATCCAGCCGGCATCGGTCTTTTCGCAGACGCGCAAACGCCCGTCGCTCAGGTGCTGCATGACCTCATCGACCGTTGCCTTGCCCAGCACCTTGGTCTTGTCGGTCAGCGCGTCGCGCTGTTCCCAGATTGAATTGATATTCTGCTCGAGGTCGGCGACATCGATTGCAGGTTTGCTATTTTCCGCGTTGCGTAACATTTTGCACCAGCCAGTCTGAAAGTTTTTCTGCTTTGTGATGGGTATGGGGGTGGTTCAGGTCCTCGGGCTTTACGTCCTTGCCGTGGAACCAGACCGTTTTCATGCCAAGGTCATGGGCGGTGCGCAGGTTCACCTCCATATCCTCGAACATGCAGGCGTTTTTCGCGTTTACACCGTATTTTTTCAGGAACGCGTGATAGCTGTCGACTTTCGGTTTCGGCCAGTAATCGGCGTCCTCGATTGCGAACAGCCCGTCGAAGTGGTGCGCGATGCCAAGGTGGGACACCATATCCTGCGCAAAATTGCGGGGCGCGTTGGTGAAGACGTATTTCTTGCCGGGCAGATGCGCCAGGTATTCCTGCGTGATGGCGCAGGGCGGCACGACCTTGATGTCAACGTCATGCACATGGCGCAGGAAATATTCGGGGGCGACATTGTGTTCGGTCATAAGGCCGCGCAGCGTGGTGCCGTAGGTATGGAAGAAATGCTTGCGCTTGGCATCCGCCGCGTCGCGCGGCAGGTTCAGGTGGCTGGCCACAAAATCGGTCATCTTGCGGCCGACTTCGACGAAAATATGCGTTTCGGCGTCGTACAGCGTGTTGTCGAGGTCAAAGACCCACGCATCGACATGTGACAGGTCGTCAGGCGGCAATTTTCGCATGGCAGAAACCTTACACGGCCTTTCTGGATCGAAGGGCGGCGGCAAGCGTGCCATCGTCAAGGTAATCGATCTGGCCGCCGATCGGCACGCCATGCGCCAGCTGCGTCACCGACACGTTGCAGCTCTGCAGGCAGTCGGCGATGTAATGCGCGGTCGTCTGGCCGTCGATGGTCGCGTTCAGCGCGACGATGACTTCTTTGACGCGGTCATCCCGCGCGCGTTCCAGCAGGTGCGGGATGGAAAGGTCTTCAGGCCCGATGCCGTCAAGCGCCGACAGCGTGCCGCCGAGAACGTGGTAGTAACCCTTGAACGATCCGGTTTTCTCGATCGCCCACAAATCGGAAATATCCTCGATCACGCAAATGACGCCGCGGTCGCGGGATTGCGACGCGCAGATCGCGCAGGGGCGCTGGGTGTCGAGGTTGTGGCAGTCTGGGCATTCCTCGATCACGTCGGCGGCCTTGTTCAGCGCCTGCGCCAGCGGCAGCATCAGCGTTTCGCGGTTCTTCAGCAAATGAAGAGCCACGCGCCGCGCGGAACGCGGCCCGAGGCCGGGCAGGCGTCCAATCAGCTTGATCAGATGTTCGATTTCGGTGCCAATCATGGAGGTGATTATAGCCCTTTGACAGCGTGGTTTATAGTCATTTAAGCGTGATTCCGCATATGTTAACCCCCGAAGGAGTCGCTGAACAGCCAGTCTTTTTCCGCGCCCAAAGCGCCCAAAGCGGGCAGCGTGGCGTTAATCATCGGCGCGGGACCGGCGATGTAAATATTCATGCCCGCCAGCGTCTTGAAATCTTCGGCCAGGGCAGGGGCGATATAGCCGGTGCGGTGCGTGGCACCGGCGGCGGGTTCGCCCAGCAGCGGCACATAGCGGAATTCGGGATAGGTTTTTTGCAGGGAGCGGAACGCGCTGTCGAGATACAGGTGCTGCGTATCGCGTACGCCCCAGTACAGGTAAGCGGGGCTGTGCTGCGCATGGGCAAAATGCGCCTCCAGTATCGCCTTGATCGGCGCGATGCCGACGCCGCCCGCCAGCGCCAGCAGGGGACGGGTGGAGGCGCGCCAGAAATGGTCGCCAAACGGCGCGTCGATGGCAATCGTGCTGCCAGCGCGCCAGTTTTCAAAGATATGCGCCGTCAGCCCGCGACCGGTATTCTTGATGTGGAATTCCAACAACCCGCCATCGGGCGCATTGGCAATCGAATAAGGGCGGGGATCTAAACCGGTGGCCGACAGATGCGCATACTGCCCCGCGCGATGCGGCGATGTTGTGCCGATATCGGCGCGGATGATGCGCGTATCGCCCGCGATGTCATCGACCGATATCACGCGCGCTTCATAGCGGTGCGGTGCGGCGGGGGCGATATGGTCGGGTCGGGCGGTCAAGTTCGGCGTTCCTGTCAGGGCTTCCGGAAAGACTTAGGGCTCATCCGCAAAACTAGGGATGAGCCCTTGAAAGTCAAGCTGTTGGTGGAATGATTACGGCGTGTGTCCTTTTTGGGGCTTTTTAGCGGGTTTTCCGCCTTTGTCGCCACCGCCAGCGGCCACGGCTGCTGCTGCAGCGGGCGTTTCAGGCTTGTTGCTAGCCGACTTCTCGGTTACTTCGCCAACAGGTTTCGTATCCACAGCAGGCTTGTCGCCGGCTTCGGGCTTGCCCTTGACGATCTTGTCGATCGCATCGAGGCTTGCCTGCGCTTCGGGGTTGCCCGCGTTCTTTTCGCGCACTTCCGCGGTTGCGGATGCCAGCGCTTCGTTTTTCGGCGGGGTCACAACGCCAAAGCTGGTCGTGGTACCTTTTTCAGCGGCAGCCGCGACAGGCTTCTCGCCTTCGGCGACGACAGGCTTTTCGGTGACGGGTTTATCACCTTCGGCCACAACGGGTTTTTCCGTCACGGGTTTGCCGGTTTCGGCAACGGCGGGTTTATCGCCTTCTGCCTTCGCTGCGGGCTTGTCGGTTGCGGGCGTTTCAGGATCGGGTTCGTCGCCGGTCGTTTGCGGCGCGCTCAGGTCGACGCCCGACAGGTTCATCTGGTGCGATGCGGGGGTTGCGCCGATCGTCAGCTTGTCGTTTTTCTCGGCATTGAAGGCGGCCAGGCGGTTATGCACGTTGTTCGGGTCTTCGCTGTACATCGGCTCGAAATTCGCGACTTCAAGGCCGTTCATCTTGGCGTGCAGCCACATCAGTTCTTTTTGCTTCTGGTTGCCATGCACGTTGATGGCGGTCCAGCCGCGTGCCTTGGCGGTCACGGCCACGGCATGGGCTTCTTCCTCGCCGAATTTCGCTGTGCGCTTGCGCATGCCGATGAATTCGGATCCGCCCAGGTTTGCGTGCCATTCGATCACATGGCCGTTGGGCAGGTGGAAATCCAGGCCGTATTTGTCGTTCTTCTTGACCTTGCCGGTCAGGCCGAGCGTTTCTTTCAACTCGTCCGACACATCGCCAGCAGGCCATACCGCGTTGATCGCGGGCATGCTGTTTTTGGCGAATACGGAGCGGTAGCGCGTGTCCTTGTTTTCATCGGCATCAAGTTCATCATCGGCATCGATGACGGGCGCGGTGTCGGTTTTGGCGACGGGCGCAGCTGTGGTGTCTTTTTTGGCGGCGTTGGCATCTGCTTCGCCAACGGGGGCGATATCGGGCTGGCCGACGGCCGCGTCTTTTTTCTTCTCGGCGCCTTCTTCGGCGGCGGCTTCGGCATTGGGTGCCGGTGCGACGGCGACGGAGTCAGCGGACAGGGCGGCAGCCTTGGCGGCCGGGCCCTTGGATGTGTCGGTCAGGTCGATGGCGGGCGTGCCGTTCGAGGGAGTCAGGCCGACGCCTTCGGTTTCCAAATCGAACAGCGGCAACTGGTCGCCGGGCTTCAATTCGGGTCTTTTGACTTCAAGATTGGAAACATATTTGCTTCCCTCCGCCACAACGCGCGCTTCGGCCACCGCGGTAACTGTGCCACCGGATGCTTCGGGAGCTTTTTTATCTTCTGCGGAAGGCGGTGTATCGGCTTGACCGTCTTGAGCCATGGCGGAACCCTCTTTGACTTTTTGAAAAAACAATTAACCCGGCGTTAACAATTGTATTCAACCATTATAGCCAAATTTTCGTAATGGCGCAAGAAAACGCAAATTACCTAATATTTTCAATGGTGTTTTAGCGAATCTGCTTTAATTCAGCTTGGGGTTTTTGCGCTCGGGATCATAATAGTGAAACAGGTCGTTATCGAGCTTCATGCCGGTCTGGACGTTTAGCAGCTCGACCTCGGTCGTGCCGCCTTCCGGATCGACGATGCGCCATTTGCGCAGTTCCAGCGCGGGCGTTTCCGTGAAGGCAAGGGTGAGCGAACCCGCCTTGGGCTCTTTTTTCTCGACCAGCGTAACCAGCAGCAGGCCGCCATCGCGAACCACGGTCGATACGGTCAGGTCGCCAGACAGGGTCAGTTTTTCGCGCAGGAAAAAATCGGCCAGAGATTTGGAAATCAGGGTGCGTGATCCCTGCTTCATCTGCGCGTCGTAATAATTGATAAACAGGCCGTCTGCGACGATGAAATCCTTTACGGGAGGGTCATAGGTAAAGCTCATGCGTCCGGGGCGTTTTAACAGGAAGGTGCCACCCACCTGCTTGCCCGCGTTGTCGGTCTGGATGAATTTTGCCTTCAGCGTGCGGATGCCGTTCAAGTAGGACTGCACGGCACCGACTTCGGGGATTTCCTGCTGCGCGGAGGCAGCGGCAGGTGCGAGAATAAGGGCAAGCAGGATTGCGGCAATAAAACGCATAGGTCACCGTTGTTGGTTCAAGTTTATACCGGAGCTGACACGCAGCTTAGGGGTTGTACCCTGCGATCTGCATCATGAATTTGTCGAGCGTCGCATGGACCTTGTCGAGGCTTTTCGGCTTCGAGCCACTGGACGACAGAGACACCTCCACGGGGAAGTTGCGCAGCATTGTCGTGCCGACCGCGCCGCGTTGGGTGTATTTCTTGTATTCCGATTCGAACTCGGCGCTGTAGCCGATCGACACGCCGGTCGGCGTGCGCGTGACCTTGTCGTCGAAAATGTACTGGTCGGGCGCGCCCATCAGCAGGCGCGTGGCGTAGTTATCGCTCACCTTTATGTCGCCTTTGCCGCCGTTTGTTTTCTTGTAATAGTTGCCGACGCTTTTCTTCATGTCGTCGCGGAAGGATTTTTCGCGCATATCGAGGTATTCGGTCATGCCGATCGGCGCGCGGCCCAGTTTGGGCGCAAGCCAGCTGATCGAGCCCTGATAGTTCAGCGACGTGTCGGGCGGTTCCAGCCCGGGCATCGTCTGGGCCGCCAGTTGCGGGCCTTGGATGAATTTTTCCAGTTCGTCACAATCGGCGAACACCGCGACCAGGTTGCCGCCGTCGGCATCGTGATTGAGCTTGCGCATATGTTTCACCATCGCGCCTTCAAGATATTGCGATTCATCAAGGAAGCACATGCCCAGCGGCGCTTCCAGCGTCACGCGGTGCTGGCCGAAAGGCATGACGACCGTGCGGCGCATTTCCCAGACGGGATTCGGCTCGCGCGCCTGCGCGACGGCACCCGCCAGCATGGCACCCGCCAGCATACAGCCAAGGATGGTCGTTTTCGCGGTGAAAAATTTCTTCATGGAATGCTTCATCCTGTTATGCCCCGTTAAGTGCCGTAATGGTCGCCGCCCAGTATCTCGCGTTTGCCGACATGGTTGGCGGCGGTGATCAGACCTTCTTTTTCCATGCGCTCCACGATGCGGGCCGCACGGTTATAGCCGATCTGCAGGTGGCGCTGGATAAAGCTGGTGGAAACTTTCCGCTCCCGGATGACAATCGCGACCGCCTGATCGTACAGGTCGTCGCCGCTGCCTTCCCCGCTTCCGATTTCTCCGAAGCCGCCTTCTTCGTCCTCGCCGTCTGTCACCCCATCAATGTAATTCGGAACGCCTTGGCTGCGCAAGAAGGACACGATTTTCTCGACCTCGTCATCCGCCACAAACGGCCCGTGGACTCTGGTAATACGCCCGCCGGCCGCCATATATAGCATATCGCCCTGTCCGAGCAGCTGTTCCGCGCCGCCTTCCCCTAATATCGTCCGGCTGTCGATCTTGGAAGTGACCTGGAAACTGATCCGGGTCGGGAAGTTTGCCTTAATCACGCCGGTGATGACATCCACGGACGGACGCTGGGTCGCCATAATCAGGTGGATGCCCGCCGCCCGCGCCATCTGTGCCAGGCGCTGGATCGCGTTTTCAACCTCTTTGCCCGCCACCAGCATCAGGTCGGCGAATTCATCGACGATGATGACGATATAGGGCAGGTCGTTCAGCGGGATCGGCTGTTCTTCATAGATCGGCTTACCGGTGTCGGAATCGAAACCGGTCTGGATCTTGTGCATCAGCACTTCGCCGGTGCCGCGCGCCGCGCGGATGCGTTCGTTGAAACCATCGATATTGCGTACGCCCAGTTTCGACATGGCGCGGTAACGGTCTTCCATTTCGCGCACAGCCCATTTCAGTGCAGTCACGGCCTTGTGCGCCTCGGTCACGACGGGGGTCAGCAAATGCGGGATATCGTCATAGACCGACAGTTCCAGCATCTTGGGGTCGATCATGATGAAGCGGCATTGCTCCGGCGACAGGCGATACAGCAGCGACAGGATCATTGTGTTCACGGCAACCGATTTGCCCGAGCCGGTGGTGCCGGCCACCAGCAGGTGCGGCATGCGCGACAGGTCGGCGATGATGGGGTCGCCCGCGATGTTTTTACCGAGGATCAGCGGCAGTTTCGCTGTGTGCTTTTCGGATTCTTTCGTCGCCAGCAATTCCTTCAGGAACACCATTTCGCGCTTGGCATTCGGCAATTCGATGCCGATGGCGTTCTTGCCGGGGACGACGGCCACGCGCACCGCAACCGAACTCATGGAGCGCGCGATGTCGTCGGAAAGGCCGATGACGCGGCTGGTTTTTGTGCCGGGCGCGGGTTCCATTTCATACAGCGTCACGATGGGGCCGGGGCTGACTTTCAAAATGTCGCCCTGCACGCCGAAATCGGCCAGCGTGGTTTGCAGCATTTCCGCGTTTTTCTGCAGCGCGGGCTCGTCCAGCTTGGTGACCGATTGCGCGCGGTCCTGCAGCAGGTCGAGCGCAGGCAACTGCCATTCATCGTCCGCGGTGCGCAGGTTCAGCTTCTTCTGCTTTTCTTCCTTGGCGGGTTTTGCGGGCTTGTCGCTGCGGATCGCCAGAATGGGCTTGCGTTTCGCGGTCAGGGTTTCGTCGGCAGCTGCGGGTTCGGCATCCGGCTCGTCCGATGCCTCTTCCTTGATGCGGATGCGGCGCGGTTTTGCGGGCGCGTCGTTGGTGTAAGTGGTGTGCCATTTGCGGAAGGCGGTGAAGGCGGCACCCGTGCGCTCCGCCGCGAAAGACGTCACATCGCGCGTGGTCGATAATCCGGCCATCCATTCGCCAAAACCGATGCCCAGCGCCAGCACATAGGTGACGGCGCAAAGCAGCGCCGCCGACAATGCCACGAACAGGAACGCCATGGTGCCAAGCCAGCCCTGCAGGTTATTGCCGACCGCGTTGTAAATCAGCGCGCCGGCAGAACCGCCAAGATATGAACCCGCGCCAAACATGTCGAAAGACGGCAGGCGCGCGAAGGCAATCGCGCCCAGCAGGACGGAAAAAACAAGCATGGGCAAACGCGCGCCCAAACCCTGCATCGGTTTGCGCTTCACGATGCGCCAGCCCCAGACCATGAACGCCGCGCCGATCAACAGCGCCGCCGCGCCCAGCGTCTGCAGCAGCAGGTCGGCGGTATATGCGCCGCTTTTGCCCAGCAGGTTCTGCACGACAGGATTGGTGCCTGCGGTGTTCAGCGAAGGGTCTTTCGGGTCATAGGTGAAAAGGCAGGCGAACAGGCCCAGGCCTGCGCCCGCAAAGGCGATGCCGCCCAGATCGGTCAGGCGGTGGGCGATGAAACTTTGCATACTGGCCGGCAGAAGCGGCGTTTTGCCGCCGCGTGACTTGACGGAAACCTTGCGCTGCGCCGCGCGCGAAAACAGACCCATGAACCCCCCGGTCGGTGGACAAGACAGCTAAACTCTAAAACCCTCTACAAGTGTAGCAGAGCTGCGAGTCGTCGCGCCATATCTTGTGCTGAAAATTTAGGCGAAAAAGGCTTACTTTTTCTTCTCTTCGCCCAGATCCAGCACGCCGTTCGGGTCTTTCTCAACCAGATCAGCAACTTGGTCATAGACGGATGCGTTGTCGTTCATCTGTTCGCGCAGCGGCTCGTTCTGCGCGCCCACATTGCGGAAGAAAGTGGCGGCGTCGCGCAAAAGTTTCGAGGCAAGCTGGGCGTAGGTGGCCATCTGGGCAATTCCCTGAAAAGATGAATAAGCTTCAAAAAACTAGCATGGCTTTCCCGTCATGGCACGGAAAAACTCGTATTCTTATGGCAAAACCCTATTTCCGGCGGAAAGAATGGCTGGGATAGGTGCCCAGCATCCGTATATCGGCCGCATAAAACCGCAACTCGTCGATCGCGTATTGGAACGACACATCTTCGGGATGGCCTTCGAATTCGCAATAGAAGGTGGCCGAATGGAATTTGTTACCTTCCAGATAGCTTTCCAGCTTCAGGATGTTGATGCCGTTGGTGGCAAAACCGCCCAGCGCCTTGTACAGCGCCGCCGGAATGTTGTGCACCTTGAACAGGATCGAGGTGATGAATTTCTTGCCCTTCACGGGTGCCGGCGGTTTTGCGCCCTTGGCAAGCGCGATGAAGCGCGTGGTGTTGCCTTCTTCGTCCTCGATATTCTTTTGCAAAATCTTCAGGCCGTATAATTCGGCGGCCAGTGCCGATGCAATCGCGCCATGCGCCTTGTCGTTCATTTCAGCCACTTTTGCAGCGGAACCGGCGGTGTCCTCGAACACCACGGGTTTCAATCCCAGCTCCGCGATGATCTTGCGGCATTGGGGCAGGGCGTGGATGTGTGAATAGACGGTCTTGATGTCGGATACCTTCGCGCCCTCGACGCCCAGTAGGCAATGATGCACGGGGATGAAATATTCCGCGACAATCGACAGCGGCGATTTCGGCAGCAGGTGATGGATGTCTGCGACGCGCCCCGCGATGGAATTATCAATCGGGATCATCGCATATTTCGCACGGCCCGTTTCGGCGGCCTTGAACGCCTCCGCAAAGGTCGGGCAGGGCAGGGGTTCCAGTTTCGGGAAGGCGGCGAGGCAGGCCATGTGCGAATAAGCGCCCGCGCGGCCCTGGAATGCGATTTTATCGGTCATTTTAAGCTGTTTTCTTTAAGGTTATTTGGGCGGCGACGGATTGTCGAACCACCGCTTTTTGAGGCCATTCTGCCCCAGATTTTCGCCGCCCGCAATCTCGACCGTCATCATGCCGTGCCGCGCATCCTGCGCGCCATGCATGTTGTAATATCCCACGCGCGCGCCCTTGCCGCTTTCAACCAGCGGCAGCGCGATTTTGGCGACGGCCTTCCAGAAATCGCGTTTTTCTTCTTTCGTCGCGTTCAGGATGAAATCGGGGAAGGATTTATAATTCGGGTTCACGATCGCATAGTGTTCCTGCGCTTCCTTCGCTTCGGACGGCAGCGGCAGCGATTTCATGCCATGGCCGATATCGGTGCCCAGCACATCCAGCTTGTTATCGGCGAACAGCTGCGCGATGCCCTGTTTGGGGTGCGGGTGGAAACTACGCAATCTTCCGATGAATTCATGCTCCGGCGTAAAACCGTCGGTCAGCACATGGATATGCACTTCCTGCACTTGCGAATTCGTGTCGTTATGGCCCATATCGACGGCCTTGGAAAAATTGGTCAGCCATTGGTGGTTCGCGGGATCGACGCGGTTTTTGTAGAGGTCAGCAAAGGCATCGGAAATATCGTCCCATGCCTTGTCATCCGCTTTCGATTTTAAAAAATCGAGCCCGTCCGTATGGCGCAGCCCGCTGACGGCGATGATGAAACTAGTATTGGCAATCGGCTTGCCCTCCGCCGCCTGCCCGTGCTGCACGGTGCGGGTGGTGGCTGTCTGCGCAAAAGCCTTCAGCGCGTTTGTTTGATCGAACCAGTCGGACACGGATGATGACCCCTTGGCCAGTATAATTACATAATGACAACTATTTGGTAAATGTAATTGCGCGGAACTGGTTTATCGCTTTGCTTTAACTGGTTTTTTCTTTGTTTGCGGCTTTGCCTCCACCGCCGCCGCGCAGGCGGCGCGCGTCCATTCCAGCAGGATATCCTCGTCATCCAGCGCGAGCGCGGGCACGGTCCAATAGGACAGGGTGACGGTCTTTTTCTTGGCTTCGTAACGGAACGGCTCCGACCCTGCAGCTTCGTAATCGGCGCGGTTGCTCGCGGCTGTTTTGTAATACAGCACCTCGTCGATGATGATGCCGAACATCAGCCCTTGGCGAAACAACCCGAAACCGCCAAACATCCGCTTGGCCGAAATGCCCGTCAGCGGCGCCAGCTGGTCGAGAATGTAATCGCAATATTCGCGGGACATTATTTCTTCAAAATTTCGCGCGCGATTTCGAGATCTTCCGGCGTATCGACACCCAGCGGCACCGTATCTACAACCGCGATATCGATGCGCATGCCAAGCGCAAGCGCACGCAGTTGCTCAAGACGTTCGCGTTTTTCAAGCGCGGCGGGGGGCGATGCGACGAAGGCCTCCAATGCAGCGCGTTTATACGTGTAAAGGCCGATATGGTGCAGCAGCGGGCCTTCGCCCGATGGCGCGGTGGTGCGCGAGAAATAGAGCGCGCGGCCCTGTTTTTCGCCCTTGGCAAAATCAATTTCGGCAATCGCTTTGACGACATTCGGGTTGGTCTTTTCCGACTCTTTCGTGATGATGCAGCCCAGCGTGCCGATATCGGTGTCGGGGTTTTGCAGCAGGTCGAACGCTGTCTTGATCAGCGCCGCATCTAGCGTCGGCAGGTCGCCCTGTACGTTGATGATCGCGTCATGTTTGCCCTGCGGGTCGATGGTCTTCAGCGCTGCAAGGATGCGGTCGGAGCCGGAGGGCAGGGCGGGATCGGTCAGCACCGCTTCGCCGCCCGCCTTTTCGACGGCTGCCTTGATCTCGGCTTCCGCGCAGGCAACGACCACGCGGCCGAGTTTGGATTCTTCGGCGCGGCGCAGCACCTGCACGATCATCGGCAGGCCCTGTATATCGGCCAGCGGCTTGTTCGGCAGGCGCGTCGATGCCATGCGCGCAGGGATCATGACGATCGGCGACTGGGGCAGGGATTGCGCGGCGGGTGATTTTTGCGGCTGGGCCATCGATATGCTCCTTAAAATGATCTGGGCAGAATATAGCGGGATGCGCCGTTGTTGTATTTTGAAAAGTTAACGGCCTGTTCTTTCATGGAAAATAATATAATTATGAAAAATAAAAAAGAATCCAGTTGCACCTGTGCTGCCCTGCGGTAAAACAGGGGAAGCTCCACCGAAACGGGGCAACGCATCAAGCAAGAATAATAAAAATGCAATCCGCCACCACATCCCACGACGCACATCACACGGACGGCCACGGCGGCGGTCTTATCGCCATGTCGGTAGGCGCAATCGGTGTTGTCTATGGCGACATCGGCACCAGCCCTCTCTATGCCTTCAAGGAAGCCATGCACGCCGTCGGCGCGCATACCGATACGGGCGTCGCCCTGCCCGAAGTGCTGGGCGTGCTGTCGCTGTTCCTGTGGTCGATGTTCCTGGTGGTCACGCTTAAATATGTGACGGTGCTGCTGCGCATCGATAACCGCGGCGAGGGCGGTACGCTCGCGCTGATGGCGCTGGCGCGCAGCGTGATTTACCGCAACACCATCGGATTTTTGTTCCTTGGCATGGCCGGGGCGGCGCTGTTCTACGGTGACAGCATCATCACGCCTGCGATTTCCGTCCTGTCCGCCGTCGAGGGTATGAACGTCGTTGTCGACGGCTTCGAACCTTACGTCGTGCCGCTGACGCTGTTGATCATTCTCTGTCTGTTTTTCTTCCAGTACAAGGGCACGGCGCAGGTATCGAAACTGTTCGGCCCGATCATGCTTCTGTGGTTCGGCGTTCTGGGGGTGATGGGCGCCAGCCATATCATGGACGACCCGCGCGTGATTGCCGCGATTAACCCGTGGCATGCCGCCTATTTCGTGGCGACGCATGGCAAGGTCGCGTTTATTACGCTGGGCGCCATCTTCCTGTGTGTCACGGGCGCGGAGGCGATTTACGCCGATCTGGGCCATTTCGGCCGCAAGCCGATCCAGCTGGCATGGCTGTGGTTTGTCTTCCCCTGCCTTGCCCTGAACTATCTGGGACAAGGTGCGATGGTGTTGCACGACCCCTCCACAGTCGACAACCCCTTCTTCAAGATGATCGGCGAAAGCCTGCAACTGCCGCTTGTCCTGCTGGCGGGTTGTGCGACCGTGATCGCCAGCCAGGCGGTCATCACGGGGGCATATTCCCTGACCCGTCAGGCGGTCAACCTTGGACTTTTGCCGCGTATGAAGATCACCCATACCTCCGACAAGCATTCCGGCCAGATTTACCTGCCGCAGGTCAATTACCTGTTGATGTGCGGCGTCATCATCCTTGTGCTGCTGTTCCGCTCTTCCTCGGGTCTTGCTGCGGTGTATGGCATCAGCGTCGCGGGCGCGCTCTGCGTCGATGCGATTATGGGCTTCTTCGTCGTCTGGCAGATCCGCGAATGGACCTTCCTGAAAACGCTCGCCGTGTTCGGCGTGTTCCTTGCGCTCGACCTCTTGTTCCTGGGCTCCAACCTTTTGAAGCTGCTGCAGGGCGGCTGGGTGCCGCTTATGATCGCGTCGATCCTGATGATCATCATGACGACCTGGATCCAGGGCACATTCATCCTGTCGTCCCGCGCCCGCAAGCGCGAGGTGAAGATCGAAAAGTTCATCGGCGAATATAAAACGCGCTATCCCGATCTACGGCGCGTGCATGGCTCGGCTTTCTTCTTCGCGGGCGATCCAAACCACACGCCTGCGTCGCTGCTGCAGAACATCCGCCATAACAAGGTGCTGCACCAGAACAACATCATCCTGTCGGTCAAGATTGAACCGTTCCCGCATGTGCCGCCCGAAGACCGCGCGCTGGTCACCCACCTGAACGAGGAATTCAGCGTGGTCGTGCTGCGTTTCGGCTTCAAGGACCATCCCGACGTGCAGGAAGAACTGATCAAGATGAACCGCACGCAGGACAACGGCATCGATTTCGACTGGGAAGACACCTCCCTGTTCCTGTCGCGCCGTTCCATCAAATCGCATCCCAAATACGGCATGTCGGGCTGGCAGGACATCATTTACATCTGGCTGTCCAAACACGCTGCCGAACCGACCGATTTCTATAAACTGCCCGTCGGCCGCGTCATCGAAATCGGCCGTCATGTGATTATCTAGGGCTGTTAACCCTTTTTATTTTGCATAATAGTGTTATTTCTGGTATAAAATCCGAACGCCATTAAAGGCGGGAGGGAGAATCACCATGAATAATCCGGCAAAAAAGCTTGGACGTTTCGGCGCATCGCTGGCCATCGCTTTTAACCTTGCTGCCTGCGCAACCCCTCCGGCGAACAATAACGCTCCCCGCAACGACCGCGACAGCGCGCCCGACGTAACCGTCGTGCAGGCTTCATACGTCCAGCCTGCCGCCTATGTGACCCCTGCGGGCGGCGATGTCCTGCGTTTTTACAACCTGCATACCGAAGAAAGCATCACTGTCAGGCGCAACCGCGGCGATGCCATTTCGCGCGAAGCCAACTGGTTCATGCGCGATTTCCGCCGCGGCGAAACGGCGAACATGGATCCCGCGCTGTTCGACCTGCTGGGCCGCCTGAAAACGGAAATCCAGCGCCGCCATCCGGGTTTGGAAGTGGAATATCAGGTTGTTTCCCCTTACCGCGCGCCCGCCACGAACGAAGCGCTGCGCGATGCCGGCGGCGGCCAGGCCGAAAGTTCGCAGCATACGCATGGCAAGGCGATCGACATCAAGGTGCCCGGGCTTTCGACGGTTGAGCTGCGCAATATCGCGACCTGCCTGAACCTCGGCGGTGTCGGTTATTATGCCGAAGACGGCTTCGTGCATATGGATACCGGCCGCGTGCGGTACTGGCCGTCGCGCGATTATCTCTCGACGCTCAAATGTAATTAATCCGGCTTTTCGTCCGTCATCGCATAGCCGTAGCGTTCGGCATGCGGCTTCAGGATACCCAGCACGGGTGCCATCTGTTCGCGGTATTTCAGCCAGCGGCCGCTGGCGCGCGTGTAGATTTTCTGCGTTACCTGATGATAGCTGGGCGTGTTGATCAGGCCCTTTTTCTGCGCGGTCTTGTCGTATTCCAGCACGGCGTCGTTCCAGGGCACATTCAGGAATTCCAGCAGTTCTGCGACGGTCGGCCGGAAATCGGCCACGACATCTTCGTAACGGATGACATGGACATTCAGCGGCAGCGTTTTCGCGTAATGCTCCCAGACCGAAAAGGCCTCGTCATAAAAACGCGCGGAATCCTCAAGGTCCAGGAAACGCGCCATGGCGGGGTTCAAAAAGAAGTCCTGCATGAAGCAGCTAAGAACTGAATCGCAGGGGTGGCGCAGGGCCAGAATGAACTTAGCCTTGGGGAACACACGCTGGATCAGCCCGACATGCAAGATGTTGAGCGGCAGCTTATCGACGAAAACAGTCTTTTGCGGGCTGCTGCCGTGTTCCGCGAAAAACTTGTCGCGCATGACCGCGATATCCTGAGCTGTCAGTTTCGGCATGGCGGCGGGATAGCAGGTGTCGCCCAGCGGATGTTCGTGGGGCTGCGCCGTGCCATAGGTGCGGACAAGGTGGTGGATCATCTTGTCGACGGCGGGTTTTTCCTCGGCGACGGCAATGTCGGGGTGGCTTGCCATGATCTGGTCGAGAAGCGTGGTGCCGGAACGGGGGAAGCCGACCAGAAAAACAGGGGCGGGCGCCGATTCCTCCGGCTGCGGTCCCTGTGACATATCGGCGGTAAAGCCGCGCAAAAGACGCGCAGCCAGCTGCGGGTAAAGACCGTTGTGGAAATTGTGCAGCTTCGTCAGCTGCGCCTTGCAGGTGTTGGCTTTCGTGAAGGCATCGAAGGCCTGCGCGGCATCGTCGCGGCGGTCATACAACTGCCCCATCTCGTAGAAGAATGTGGCGTTGCCCGCCACATCGGGGCGCAGCTTGTCCTTGAAAGCCTCCAGCAACGCAAGCGCGTCGTCGTGCCGGCCACGGCGGCGCAGGATTTTTGCCTCGCACAGCGCGATAAACGGCGACGGCGGCAGCTGCTGCTTGGCTTTTTCCAGCGCCTGTTCCGCGTCGCCGATGCGGTTGGTTTTTTCGTAGAGATCCATCAGGAACAGCCATGCGCTTTCCAGCGGGAAAATATCGACGGCACGTTTCAGCGCGTCAATCGCCTCGTCCAGCCGCTTGTGTTCGGCATACAGCGCGCCCAGGTTCCGCCAGGCCTGCGCATGGCGGGGGTTGAGCGTCAACGCCTGCTTGTAGGCCTTTTCCGCAAGCTCGGGACGGCGGGTGTCGCGCATCACATCGCCGATATTCGCATGGGGGTTCGGCCATTTCGGGTTCGCGCGGATCGCGGCGATCAGGTGTTTTTCCGCGCCCGGCAGGTCGCCCGTGCGGTACTGCAGCAGGCCCATATTGTTCAGGACCTGAAAATTCGCGGGATCCAGCATGAACGCCTTTTCCAGCAGGGGGCGCGCCTGTTCAAACTGCGCCTGTTCCAGCAGGAACGCGCCATAGCTGTTAAGCACAAACGCGTTTTGCGGGGCGCGCGCCAGCGCCTGCTTGTAATGCGCCTCCGCCCGCTCGGGCCGCCCTGCCTGCCAGTTGGCGGTACCAAGGTCGCTCTGCAGCTCGCCGGCGTTGGGGGCCTTCGCGGCTGCTTCCTCAAGAAGGGCGATGCCTTTATCGACCTGACCTGCTGCCAGCAACGCGATCGCATTACGGCGGATGAGTTCAAGCGGAGATGTGGTTGCGCGCGGTGTTTGTTTCATGGCTGTCCAGGCGTTCCGGTAAAAACGATCAATGTAAATACAATGGCGGTGGCAACGGCCGGTTTATTGGCCCGCTTCCAGATAGGCGGCATCGCATAGCTGAAGATCTTTGGTCGGGCTGCTGGCATCGCCGAACACCACTTTTTCTTTATGATCAGGCCCCATCGTCGTGCCGGTGTAGTCCCTGGCGACGCAATGCGGCTTTACGCCGTTCAGCCAATGCTGGATGGAAAGGAATACGCCGCCGCCCTTGCCGAAAATGCCGCCATGAAGGTGATCGGGCCTGACGCGGATCGCATGGCCGCGCAGTTTCGCAAAGCCGAGCGCGCCGCCGTCCGGCGCGATATCCGATTCCGGACTCGTAAATTTGCCGGAATGGGAAAACCTGATATTGCCGCCGACATAGATTTCGATGCTGTCGACATTCGGGTGCACATGTTCGGGAATAATCGTGCCTTCCGGAACGATAAACATCTGAACCTGAAACTGCCCCTCGCGGTACATCAGCACGGAAGTGACGTTTTCGATACGGTCAACCGCGCCATGAAACGGCACGGCGCCCAGCACCCCGGCATTCTTTAAAAATTGATGGGCGAATTTTTGCAATTCATCCAGTTTTTCAAAGTTATTCATGCGGCCCACCTTTTTGCAGAATTCATTCGGTACTGCATTTTGCGGCGAAGGAAAAGCGATTTCACGGCAAAACGACCCGGAACGCAGGAAAAAGCAGAGCTGAATGATTTAGAGAGGAAAGTGGTGGACACAACAGGGATTGAACCTGTGACCCCTACCATGTCAAGATAGTGCTCTACCGCTGAGCCCACTCTATACAAGCACAAAAACCCAATAGATTCAGTGCCAACTGACCACATATTTTTGCAGCAAATCGGAGAGGGTCTTTCCCTCAATAGCTGACTGGTTTCCAGGGAGAGCATTCCGGTCTATGGAAGTCTCCATAGCTCTCGCCCATGCCAGAGCGTCTTCCTTCAAACAGAACGATTTGGTGAGGGCGTTATGTCCCTTCCTGCGGACTTGTACGTGCCATCTGCTGCCACGTTTTCTTAGAGTCGCCATGAATCGAACAGCCTTTTTGCGTGTGCCACAGTTGTGCCACTGGCCTTATTCGATTTTTTCGCTTGTATAGTACCCCTCTAAGCCGCTGATTTGGCTGGAGAAGTGGTGGACACAACAGGGATTGAACCTGTGACCCCTACCATGTCAAGATAGTGCTCTACCGCTGAGCTATGTGTCCTTGGTCAGGCCGTTTTATTAGCACGGCATTTCCGATTTATGCAAGTCCTATCGTAATCCGCTGGAATCGTGGAAAAAACCGGCTATTTCAGGAATCACCTCATAAAAGATTGTCCCCAGACCGGGGGGGCGGTCTGGGCGCGGCTTTGCCGCCGGTCAAAAAGATTGCTCCCAGACCGGGGGGGCGGTCTGGGAGCAGTGGTTTACGGAGGGGGAATTATCTCCGTTGGGGGTCCGGTCGTAACTCTTAAACCTGTTGTGCGCGGGCCGGCTTGTGGGCGAAGTCCGCGTAAATGATGTTGCTGTCTGCCGACTGCATCGGTGTTTTCAGCGGCAGGCTGCCCTGGCCCATCAGGTACCGCACGCGGGTCGCAATCTCCTTCAGGTGGAAGGGGCGCGTGGTGACGGGGGCGGGGGCATAAGCGGGGGTTGCATGAGTATCCATCGCAACACCTGCGAAACCCGTAATGAAAATGACCTGAAGGCCGGGATTGTCCTGCAGCGCCTTCTGGGCGAGGACGAAGCCGTCGATGCCGGGCATCACGACGTTCACCAGCAGCACATCATAAGAGTCACGCGACGACACGCGCCATGCATCGAGGCAGTTATCGACGCTCTCGACCGTATTGCCCGCTTTTTTCAGCGTGGCGGCCAGGTAGGCTGCGGTGGTTGAATTGTGTTCTGCGATCAGGATCTTAGCCATTTGAAGTCACTCCCCTATGTTTTGTTTTTCTTTGCCGTTTCTTCTCTCTGTGTCTCTCCGTGGTGTCGACGCCCCGTTGATCCGGTTTTTTTTAATTTCTCGTTAACGTCTTATGTTAATAGTAAAACATTTTACAGAAACATGGTCAAGGGCATTTATGAACAAGAAGTTAAGGATTGGTGTAATTAAATTTCAGTAACGGTTGTCTAAATGTGGAATTTCAATAATTTATGGAAAAATACTGAGCGATGAAATTCTTTACATTTTCTTAAGAAGCTGGCAAAGCAATGCAGCTATTTTTCAGAAGGAAGCGAAAACCATGCGCCATTTCTACATGCTGCCGCTGCTGACCGGCCTGATTTCATTCATCTTTATGGGAGTCGCGACTCACGCGGGCGCTTTCGACCAGAACGATAAAGCGGTTCAGAATATCGTGACGCTCGAAAAGTATAAAGACGCGCTGCCCGAAACCGCCGAAGAACTCGATCTGGCGGGCTTCGTGGCGCTGAAGGATAAAGGCGCGGTGACGGTGCTGGATGTGCGCGGCGCGGATTCATACGCCCGCCGCCATTTGACCGGGTCGGTAAATGCGCCGCTGACCGACCTGACGGAAAAGAACCTGCCCACGCTGGCGCCTGATAAGGACGCGCCTGTGGTGCTGGTCTGCGATTTCAGCTTTTTCCCCACCCGTATGGTGTCGATGACGCTGCAGGCCTATCCGGTGCTCAAATCGCAGGGGTATAAAAACATCTATCGTCTCAACCTCTGGCAGGGCAAGAACGGCGGCGGCATGGTGTCGCAGGAAGATCAGGAAAAAGCGCTGGCCTTCGAGGGCAGCGAGGTCAAGCCCGCGAAGAAATAAACCGCGCGGCAGTCTCAAAAAAAACGGCGCCAGTAACGGCGCCGTTTTTTTTGAGACTGATAAAAATCAGTCCTGCTTTTTTTCTTCTTCTTTTTTGTCTTCTTCCTTCGGCGCAGCGTCTTTTTCTTGCGCGCTCTTGCGGTATTCGGCGATGCGCTGCTTTAGGCTATCCTTGTCCGGGACGCCGGAAAACGTGTCGTCGCCCACGATAAAGGACGGCGTGCCGTTGAAATTCATCTGCTGTGCCAGCGAACGGTTACGCTCGATCTGCATCATGGCATCTGTACCGTCGATATAGGAGCGCGCGGCGCCCAGATCCATGCCGATGTCTTTGGCGGCGGCCTCGATATCCTCGTTTTTCAGCGCACCTTTATGCGACATCATCTTTTCGTGGAACTCGAAATACTTGTCCTGACGTTGTGCCGCCAGCGCCCATTTGGCGGAGGTTTCGGAAGTGGGGCCCAGGATCGGGAAATCCTTGAAGATCACTTTCACGCCGGAATCTTCTTTCGCGATGTCGCGCAGCGTGAAGAACACATCCTTGCAGTAATGGCAGTTGTAATCGAAAAATTCGACAATCGTCACGTCGCCGGTCTTGTTACCGATAAAGGGCGATTTTTCGTTCTTGAACAATTCATCATGGTTGCGCTGCAGGGCTTCTTCCTGCTTCGACGCCATTTCCTTGCTCTGGTAGCTGTTGACCGCTTCCAGGATCAGCTGCGGGTTCTCCATGATATAGTCATGGATCATCTTGTTGATGTCGTCCTTGGTGAAATTTTCTGCCGCCATGACCGGCGCGGCCGCGAAAATACCCGCCGCCAGCGCTGCCGGAAGGACGAATTTATTCATATATTTCTGGAACATGCAAAAACCCCTGACCCTGTTGGTGTACACAACTATAACAATGTGAGCCTTAAGCCCCCAAAATCAATCCCTTTTTTTGTCTTTCTTGTCCTGTTTCTTCTGGCGGCGGGCGGCATCGAGGATATCCCCCGCCCTGATCCAGCTGGCCGAATTCTGTTTGAGCGATTGCTGGGCCAGCTTCGCCTCCCGGATCGCGAAATCGGTCTTGCCGCGCAACAATTGTTCTTCGGCCAGATGCAGGCGGGACAGGCCTTCCTGTCCCTGTTTGCCATAGGCAATAGCCAGAAAATGATGGGTCTTGATGTCCTTGGGTTCGGATTGCAGCGCGCGCTCGAACTGCTTCACGGCCTCGGCATAATGTTTTTGCGTGTCCTTGGCGGATTCCAGCAGCGCATGGCCATAGGCCGCGCGGATCAGTCCGGATTGCGGCGCCAGCTCGACCGATTTCGCATAGGCCGTAATCGCGTCGTCGATGCGCGCGTGTTCAAACAGCATCTGGCCCTTCAGTTCAAGGAAATAGGGGTTGCGCGGTTCTTCCTTGATCAGCGGGTCCAGCAGCTTCAACGCGTCGTCGAGGCGACCTTTGCGGTACAGCGCGATGGCGCGGCCATAGCGCGACGCAACCGATGTTCCTTTGTCCTGCAGCGCCTGATCGGGCAGCAAAAATCCTTTCAGCTTGGCGACCATGCGCGCATGCATATCAGCCCAACTGGCAGGCAGCGGATCGCCCTTGTAACGCGCGGCGGCGTTTTCCAGCGACGCAATGCGGTCCCGCGTCAGGGGGTGCGTGCGCACATATTCGGTCTGCTGCGATTCCGGCAGCAGCTCCTGATCTGCCAGCGTCTCCATGAAGGACACAAGCCCCGATACCGGCATGCGTGCACCTTTCAGGTAGGCGACCGCCGACTGGTCGGCGGCCGTTTCCTGTATGCGGCTGTGGCGCAGCGCCGCGCGCTGGCCGACCGAATTGGCGGCGGACAGCACGGCCATGCCCGCTTCGCCCGACCCGGCGGCGGCACCGACCGCGATGCCCAGCAATGTCGCCGCCATCACCTGAAAGGACAGGTCTTCCATTTCGCTGCGCATGCGGATCAGGTCGCCGTTCGCGATATGGCCGGTTTCATGCGCGATCACGCCGAACAGCTCCGCCGGGTTTTTCGTGCGCAGGATCAGGCCTGTAAAAATGAAAATATTCTGCCCGCCGGCAACGAAGGCGTTCAGGTCGTTCTGGTCGATCAGGATGAATTTGACGGCGCCGGACGATAGACCCGCCTGATCGAAGACGGGCCTGCTGAAGGTGCGCAGCGACTGTTCGATTTCCTCGTCGCGGATCACGCCCATGCCGGCGGCATCTGCACGCGTGGAGACAGTGACAAGCGCGATCAGCGCGAGCGCAATGAGAGTCCGTTTGATCATCATGCTTTATACGTCCGGCCGCGCCTGTCCCTGCGCCGGCCGCCTGTTATTTAAGGCTTCCAGCCCTGCAGCGGATCGCGGGGCTTGCCGGCATCCTGCCAGCCGCTGTAATCGTCCGGCCACAATGCGCCCGACAGTTTCACGTTGTATTTCTCGCTGCCGTTCTGTTCGGCCAGCATGAAGCGGAAATTGTCGGCCCAGATCGTGCCTTCGAAACCCGCCTTGCCGAATTTTTCGTTGCGCGGCGGCTCGTTGCCGCGGTCGACATCCAGGTGGATGCGCGCCTGTTTGTAGGCGATCGTGCGGAACTGGTCGAAGGGCACCGATACGGACATTTTTTTCCAGTCCTTGATGTCTTCCCCGAGTTTCGCGGTGTCGCCCGCATAGCAGACGGGTTCTTTCTTGCCGGGCACGTCGTAATAGCACAGCGACAGCGTGACGGTATGGCCGCGCAGGTTGCGCGTCATCACATCGGCTTCCGCGCCCATCGCAAGGTTGCATTTGCCGCAGTCGTTGAACGAAACGGCGTGGCTGCCGACATTGCTGATGTCGTTCCAGTTGTACCACGGTTCGATCACGCCCTTCAGCGGCGGGGTGCCGCGCATGGTGAAGGAGCGGTCGCCGGTCTTGAACACATGCGTGTCTGTACCTGTGAAGTCGTTCACGTATTTGGTGTAGCCCGGATCATTGGGCGCATAGCTCATCTGCTCCGACGGCGCGAAGCTGTCGCGCATTTTCACGTTGCAGCCCGTCACGGTCACGGCGACCAGCAGCGCGGCAGAGAGCAGGAAGGAGTTTTTCATCGCAGGAAGCCTCTTTCAAAAAACGGGCGGTCGCAAAATCCGGGATCCGGATCAGTTCATGAACATGCCTTTGGGCGTATAGGTGCCGACGATTTCGGCGGTGTGCCAGTCGCGCAGCTCGACCACCGGGAAGCCTTCGTTGAAGACGCCGGTGAAATCGGCCAGCAGCTTCAGCGCGCGGCGCTGGTCGAGGTCGGAAATTTTATAGAAGGTCGGGCCCAGTTCCAGAACCGGCACGGGCGGCTTGCCCTTGCGCATGAACTGGCGCTCGAAAATACGCGCCTTGAAGAATTTGTTCAGCGTCACTTCGGGTGTCCAGTCCTTGTTCCACATCGACGGATCCCAGTCCTGGCCGTCCCATTGCTGCGGATGGTCGTTCTGAGGATCCCAGTTGGAAACGTAGGGCTTGAAGCCGTAATGTTCGGGTTTGTCGTACAGGCGTTTGGGCGCGAAAACATCGCCCGACGGCAGGCGGCCGATCGTGCGTGCGGCATCGCGGAAACCGTTGTCGAGCATGCTGCCCTTGACCGCCATCATGTCGCCTTCTTCGCCATATTCGTGCTTGCCGGCCTTCGCAGGCATCGATGCGGCAAGGAGCGCAATCAGCGCGGTCGCGGCGAGGGTTTTGACGGCGTATTTCATGGATGACTCCTAAAGACTCTAATCCTGTGACTTCCGAATCTAGACTAAATTTACTATAAGTTCAAAAGGATAACTTATTATTAAGCCGTCATATGGCATAATGGAGTTATCGTCTGGAATCTGTCTATTCGCCTTTCGGCACGCTTGGCCTGCCAGGGAGCATATTCGTTTTCCGGAAGGTATTTGGTGAGGCAGGGATTGCAATGACGGACGCATTATCGATCGCGCTTTCGGGGCTTCGGGCCCAGACCACGCGCTTGGCCGCAACGGCCAGCAATATCGCCAATGCATCGACCTCGGGCACTGTGCCCAATGCTGACCCGTCAGCACCCGCCTCAACCCTTTACACGCCCGTCACTGTCGATTTCTCGTCGCAGGCGGGCGGCGGCGTTTCCGCGCAGGTGCGGCCCGACCCGAATGCATATTCCGTAATATATGACCCGTCATCGGGTTACGCGAATGCAGATGGGTTGGTCGCCGTGCCTGATGTGGATCTGGCGCAGGAAGCGGTGAACCTCCTTGAAACGAAAGCGCTTTATAAAGCGAATCTTTCCGTAATCAAAACGCAGGACGAAATGCTCGGCGACCTGCTGGACACGATTGCGTAAAACCGCGCCCTCCTGAAAAGACTCTTTCTGTAAAGAATGCAGGTTGACTCGAGTGACCTGCACTTTATCATTCATGGCGCAACAGCAACGCATTCGCAAAACCATCCCAAAACCGCGCGAAGGTTTTGCACGCACACACACTCAATAAATAGAAAAATTTTTACGGAGCACAGAACAATGGCAAACCATCCCGGCCTCGACCTGCTGAAAGAAGCGTTCAAAAAATTCGCCGACAAATACGTCACCCCCGAAAACGCCGACAAGCTGACCCGCACGGCAGCAGCAGGCGGTCAGGCTGCGGTCAACAAAGGCCTCGCGGAATTCCCCAAGGCCTATGTGAAGGATGCGGCCAATGATTTCTACAACATCCTGAACAGCGCCGAAGTGTCGGACGGCATCTCTCAGGCCGTGCGCGCATTCGACGAAGAAAAAGTGAAGGCGCTGCTGGATAAAGGCATGGCGAAGCTGCAGGAAGAAGAAACCTCGCTCAAAGTCGCCAAGCAGATTAAAGACATCCTCGCGAAAACCTCGAACGAGCAGATCGAACAGGGCCTCGACCAGGCGCTGGCGACCCGCGCCGACGGCGAAGCGATGATCGTGAAGGCGCTGTTCGAGCAGTTCAAGCCCATGCTGGACGACGCGCGCAACGGTTCGGTCGAAGATGTTGCGGCGCAAGTGCGCGACATCGCGGCGACCATCCCGACCGACGCGATTGCGATGCAGGCAGCGGCGCTGACCCGCGAAGTCACGCCCGAGCGCGTATCGGCGCAGGCGGATGCAATCGTTGGCAAGCTGCCGTCCGGCAAGGCAGTTGCCGATATCGTCCACGGCCTCGGCGAAATCGCCTCCGACAAGCTGGGCGCGATTGCGGCCTCCAAAACCCCTGCCAACGATGTGAAATCGCTGCCGGCGGAATTCGCTGCGGCGGCGCAGGATCTTGTTTCCAAAGTCATCGCGAAAGACAACGAGAACAAGGCAAAGCCTTCGAAAGGTGCGAAATTCGACCTCTAATCAGGCCGGATAAACCGATTATCTTCATTTCCGATTTCCCTATTGGATGAAGGTTGATGACGGGCAGGAAGCGTTGACCGCTTTCCTGCCCGTTTTCTTTGGTGTTATGCTGTTGCCCATGGACGCTTCATCATCCCGCAGTTTTTATAAAGACCTGTCGCCGATCCAGTCGGGCAGCGGGATGCTGGATATCGCGCAGCACCGTGTCATCCCCGATGACTGGTGCGTCGTCATCGTCGATATCGTGAATTCGACCAAGGCGATCGAGGCGGGGAAATACAAAGACGTCAACATGATCTCCGCATCCTCCATCACCGCCGTGCTGAATGCGGCGGGGCGCGAAGAAATCGCCTATATCTTTGGCGGCGACGGCGCGACGCTGCTGGTGCCTGCGGCGCTGGCCTATGACGTTGCCGCCGCTTTATACGGTACGCGTCTTATGTCCGAAGAAATTTTTAATCTTGAAATGCGCGCCGGTATTGTTTTCGCCGAAAAGCTGCGCGAAATGAACGCGCCCGTGCGCGTCGCCAAGATGGAGGTTGCGCCGGGTGTCTATCAGGCGACATTATCGGGCGACGGCGTCACGCTTGCCGAAAAAATCGTGAAGGATAAAACCGAAGGCGCCAAGTACGATATCACCGCGCTGTTCCCTAAACAGGCGCTCTCCGCCAAGCCGCCGGATTTCAAGGGGCTGCAATGCCGCTGGCAGCCGCTCTATGCGCGCAACGGCGTTGATCTGTCTATCATCGTGCAGGCGCGGCAGGGCGATGATGCGCAAAAGGCCGCGCTCTATACCGATATGCTCGGCAATATCGAGGAACTATGCGGCCCTGCCGCACAATGGAAACCGGTATCGGCGGGGCAATTGACGCTCGGGAACACGCCCGCCGCGCTCGCGACGGAATCAAAAGTGCAGACGCATAAGCAGGGCCGCAAGGCATACTTGAAATATCTGTGGGATACCGTGCTGATGTCGAGCATCGGCAAGGTGATGTTCGCGCTTGGCCTGAAGGCAGGCACGCTGGACGGCAAGGCCTATAAAAAATCGCTTGAGTCACACAACGACTACATCAAGTTCGATAACACTCTGCGCCTTGTCATGGATGTGTCGCAGGAAAAAGAAACCTCGCTGCGCCATTATTTCGACATCCTTGTGAAACAGGGGCAGATTTTCTACGGCATCCATTCCGCACCGTCAGCGCTGATGACCTGCATTATTTTCGACTATGCCAGCCAGCATTTCCATTTCATCGACGGCTCCGACGGCGGTTATGCGCTAGCGGCCAAGCAGCTGAAACAACAGGTGAAAGAGGCTGTACAGGGGATCGCTGCGTAAGCCGGTATAATATTCATGATCCGTGCCATCCTTTTATGCCTGCTCGCCTGCCTGCTTGCGGCGCCCGCGCATGCCGAGGGCCCGCTGATGAAGCGGCTGCATGACCGCATGGCGGCAAAGCAAACCGGCGATGCGGCTGTCATGGAAATCGCCGGTTTGAAAACCGCCTACTGGCTGCCGGAAACGGCTGCGCCCGCGCCGCTGGTCATTTTCTCGCACGGCTTCGGCGGCTGCAAAACGCAGAGCAAATTCCTGATGCAGGCGCTGGCCGCGAATGGTTACGTTGTCGTCGCGCCCGACCATGCGGATGCCATGTGCGGGCTTGACATGCAGCGGCCGGCCGAAAAATTCCGCGACATCGAAAAATGGACGGACCAGACCTATAAAAACCGTGGCGACGATATCCGAAATCTATATGCCGCGTTGAAATCGGATGACGCATGGCATGCGCGCATCGACTGGAAACGCGTCGCGCTGGCCGGCCATTCGTTGGGCGGCTATACGGTGGTCGGGCTCGCGGGCGGCTGGTCGTCCTGGAAAATGGACGGCATCGGCGCGGTGCTGGCGCTGTCGCCCTATGTCGGCCCTTATGTCGAAAACGGCGATCTTGCGCATCTGGCGGCACCCATCATGTATCAGGGCGGCACGCGCGACACGGGCATTACGCCGACGGTCAAGAAAAAGGACGGCGCGTATGACAAAACATCATCACCCGCCTATTTCGTCGAGTTTGATAAAACCGGGCATTTCGGCTGGACCGATTTATCCCAAGCCAGCCAAACGCGGGTGGTGAAATACAGCCTGTGGTTTCTGGATCACGCACTGAACAAGATAGATGTGCCGATGCCGCATGAAGACGGCGTCAGCGATATCCGCGAAAAATAATCAGTCTTTCGGGTTGTGCATTTCTTTCAATGCGAGGAACACTTTTGTATCGGGGCGCGCGTCGCGCAGGATGTCCTCGAACAGCAACCGCAGCTGGTCGAGCGCGGAATCCACAGAGTCGGCATCGCCCTTGAGGGTTTGTTTGGGAAGCTTCAGTTCCCATTTCACATCGCCGCTATAGAGCATGGAAAAACCATCGCCCAGCAGCATGTTGATGTCTGCGTATTTTTGCCCCAGCGTCCCGTTGCCAAGGATCGCCTTCATGCGCTTGCTAGATTCGTTCGTCACACCCGTCTGCCCTGTTTTCGCCCCGTTAACCGGAGTCAAAATGAAGTAGAGACCTAAAGCCTACTTTCTTGACATAAGCAAGTAAAGCGGATTCTGGGGTATTTCTGTACGAAGTTTTAAGGCGCAAATTCGGCTTTCAGGTGCAAAAGAACCGCCCAAAAACACAAAAAATAGTGTCAAATGCAGAAAGAATGCTGTCTTGGCAGTTGTTTTTATCAAAAAATCCGCGTTTCTGCGCAAAAAAACACATTTTAGACCGGTAAAACGCTCCAAAAGTCGGGAAAAATGGATAATGGTGCCGGCGGAGAGGATTGAACTCCCGACCTTCGGTTTACAAAACCGCTGCACTACCGCTGTGCTACGCCGGCATCTGGCGGGTTGGCGCGGGAATATACGTAATTCCCCTCGAAACCCTCCCATTTTTATAAGTCACGGCAGGAATTTTTCAAGATAAATCGGCTGGCATTGAAACTCTAGGCGCAGAGTCAATATGTGTTAATATATCAGGGCTATATTAAGGGGAAGTACGGCGGTTCACGCCGTGCGGGTTCAGGGACAGGTCTAAGTGTCGCAGCAGAAAAGTCCGCATGAAGATTTTATCATGTTCACGATTGTCGTGGGCATCCTCGCCGGCTTGTGCTGGGTCATCTGGCATTTCTTCAGCGCGGAACTGACGAACCTTGTGCGCTATGTGCGCATCGCGGAAATGTGGGTCGTGCGCGGCATCTACGGCAAGAATTTCGGCATCGGCGATTCAGTGGGCCGCGAATACCTGAAGGTATGGCAGGGCTGGCTGCCCCATGCGCCGGTCGAAGATATTACGATCGATCATATCAAGCGCTCCACGCTGGTCGCCGTTGTCCCTCTGAAATACGTATTTCTGGCGATCATGGCGGTCATGACCGTCTTCACCATTTTCCGCGGTCCAGGCACGCAATACCGCCGCCGCATGGGCCTTGAAACGCTGATGCAGGAGCAGGCGAAATCCTTCCCTGCCATCAAGCCTTTCCTGAAATTCGACCCGCGCAAAATGCCCGGTCGCGCGCCCGGCCAGCCGGTGCCCGAACAATTGCCCCTGTTCTCCGAAGCGCTGTCGCCCGAAGAATGGCTTGCCTATCATTCCATCCGCTGGTCGGGCGGGCAGCTGGATTATAACGCCGCCTATCACGCACTGGCCGAACAGCTGGGCAAGCGCTGGGAGGGGCCGGAGGCGCTGCCGATCCACATGCAATGCCTCTACGCCGCCTGCGCGCTGAAGCTGATCCGCAAGCGCAAGGACTGCGAAGAAATCCTGAATATGATGTCCGAAAGCTGGACGCCGGAGGGCGGCTTCCGCGCATCGGCCAAGCTGAAATCCAAGGTAAAGGCGGTCATCAAGAACCCTAAAACCGGCGGGGCGCTCCGCAAATTCGCCGACCAGCACGCCTATGAAACCACCGCCATGCTCCGCTGCGTGATGCGCGCGCGCGAGGAAGGCGGCGTTTTGGCGCCTGCCGAATTCGCCTGGATGCGCGGCCATGACCGCACGCTTTGGTATCCGCTCAACAACCTGGGCCGCAAGTCGTATTGCGCCGAGGCATCGGGCGCGCTCGTCCACTTTACGAACGAGCTGATCGCCGGCCAGAAAATTCCGACACCGCGCTTCGACGAAGTGATCCGCGGCCTCGAGGCTTACATGAAAAGCCCCGGCGCCCGCCCGATCCCCGAGCTCGAGAAAAAAGGCGCGAAAAAAGAAGACTGATAAGGGAGAGTTGATATGTTCGCTTTCACAAGCAAAGACGTGGACGCCAAGGTGGTGGGCACCGCCCTTGTGGTGTCTTTTTCCGGCGAACAGCCGAAAGTCTGGCGCGCCGACATGTCGGGGCTTGCGACGGCAACCCTTGAAATCCGCGACGCTGCCGGCAAGTCGAGCGTCATCCTGAACAAATCCGGCCAGCCCGAAGAAGTGATCGCGACCTATGCCGACCGCGAAAGCGCGACGCATGCGCACAAAGTCATCACGCAGGCGATGCTGCGCGGCGATGTGCAGGCGGGCGGCGGGCAGGGCAACGGCCTTATCTGGCGCGTGGTCAAATGGGGCATCGCCATCGTGTTCCTGCTGTTTGTCATCGACACGATGTCGGCGGCGGTGCGTAATTATATGGCTGGCGGCAATCCGAACCCTGCGCGCCCGACGATGCAGGGCACGGAACTGGGCCGCAACCCCTATGCCAAGCCGGGCGAACCGGTGCCGGCGGACCAGCTGTTCGGCGGCGGCAAGTAAGTTTTAATGTAAGGAAGCGGCACTCACGTGGCTCTGCGGGAAAAATATCAGATAAAAGGCGGGGATCTACTCCGCGACGCGCGCCCGTGGACCGTGCGGATGAAGGACACGGCGCTTGATCCGTCCACATCCTCCATCATCTTCGCGATGGTCGCGACCGGCTTCCTGGCGACGCCCGCGTTGCAGTATTTCGGCGATATCGTCTTCTTGCTGTTCTGCCTGTATTTCCGCTGGCTGATGAAACAAAAAATTTCGCTGCCGTTCAAGCTGCCGAAATCGGCGCAGATCAAGGATCCCAACTTCAAGCAGCCGGACGGGTCGCTCGGCATGTCCGACGGTATCTTGTACCTCGGCAACGACCATGAAACGAACGAAGAAATCTGGTTCACCAACTCGGACGCGCGTACGCACTGCCTGTATCTCGGTACCACCGGTTCGGGGAAAACCTTCGGCCTGAAATCATATGCCTGTAACGCGCTCTGCTGGGCGTCGGGCTTCGTCTATATTGACGGTAAAGCGGATACCTCGCTGTGGTCCACCATCTCGGCGATGGCGCGCCGCTTTGGCCGTGACGACGATTTGCTGATCATGAACTATATGACGGGTAACGTGTCGGGCCGCGTGCCGTCGAACACGCTCAACCCGTTCTCCTCGGGCTCGCCGTCGTACCTTACGAACATGCTCACCTCGCTGATGCCGGATTCCGAAGGCGACAACGCGATGTGGAAAGAACGCGCGGTCGCGCTGGTGTCGTCGCTGATGCCCTGCCTTGTGTGGAAACGCGACAACCAGAACATTCCGCTGTCGATCGGCGTAATCCGCCAGTTCCTGCTGTTCAAGGCCGTCATTAAACTTAGCCGCGACGCGGCGGTGCCGGAATCGCTGCGTGTGGCGGTTAAGGGTTACCTGAACGAATTGCCCGGTTATGTCGATCACGTCTTCGACGACGAAGGCAACGAAAAGCCGATGCCGCCAGATGCTGGCGCAGTCGATACCTCCGTCCCCCGCCAGCAGCATGGTTACCTGTCCATGCAGTTCACGCGTTCCATGCAGTCGCTGGGTGACGATTACGGATTTATCTTTGATACGCAGGCCGCCGATATCGACATGCTCGACGTCGTCCTGAACCGCCGCATCCTGATCGTCCTTATCCCCGCCCTTGAAAAATCGGGCGATGAAACGGCCAACCTTGGTAAAATCATTTCCTCCACGCTCAAAGGGATGATGGGTGCGACGCTCGGTAACTCGGTCGAGGGTGAGTCATCCGTTGTGATCGAGAACAAGCCCACCAACTCCGCCACCCCCTTCATCGCGATCTTCGACGAGGTCGGTTACTATACCGCGGCGGGTATGGCGGTCATGGCGGCGCAGGCCCGCTCCCTTGGCTTCTCGCTCGTCTTCGCCGGCCAGGATTTGCCGGCGCTGGAAAAACGCGTGAAGGAAGAAGCGCGATCCATCACGGCGAACTGTAACATCAAACTGTTCGGCAAGCTTGAAGACCCGACCCAGACGAAAGACTTCTTTGAAAAAACCGTCGGCACCGCGCTCGTCACCGAAGTCTCCGGCTTCTCGCGCGGCGGTCAGGGCGGCGGTTCGGGTAAAGCCTATATGGATAGCCAGCAGGCGAACGTCCAGCAGCGTGCCCGCGCGTCCTATGACGGGTTGAAAGGTTTCACCGAAGGCCGCGCCGTCGTCGCCTTCGGCAAGAGCGTGGTCGAAATGCAGGTTTATAACTCGCATATCGGCGACGCGAAATCGATGCGCGTCCACCGCTTCCTGCCCATCCCGCCGCCGGCGGAAGAGGCGCTGGAGAGCTTGCGCAACGTCAACGATGTGCTGAAACGCCTGCGCAACCCGAAATGGGATCCCGCCGCGCTGCAGTCAGGCATCAACAATGATATCGAGGCACTGGCCGCAGGTTTTGCGACGGCCAAGAAAGCGGGCGGCAGCCTGCTGGAATGCGGCATCAACGCCGTCGCGCAGGTAGCCGAAGCACATAGCACGATCAAGCCCGAAGACGCGGCCGCCGTCGATGCGCCCGCCGCCGGCACGGCAGCGCCCGCAACCGCCGCCGTCACATCGCCTGCGGAAAAAGCTGCCGCGGTTGCCGTTGCGCAGGCGACCGGTAACACAGGCCCGCTCAACTGGATGCAGGTGATCGGCGCTGCCGACGCGTCGTCCAGCAGCCTCCGCAAAGATCCGCCCGTCACCGAGGCACAGGCCGCCGCGCAGGCCGCGCAGCCGCCCAAGCCCGTGTCGTGGGAAGACGTCATCAGCGCCGGCGGCGCGCCCGCCAAGGAAGCGGCGGTCGCAGCATCTGCCGCCGCATTGCCAGCACCGATTTCGTGGATGGATGTCATCGGCGGCGCATCCGCCACCGTTGGCCCGAACGCGGTCGCCGAAGCGCGCAACGAAAAACCAGCCGCCCCGCCCGCAACACCCGTGCAGCCGCCTGTGCAGCAGCAGCCCCCGACGATGTCGCCGCCCTGGGATCCCGCGCCTGCGGTGGAACAGCTGGCGAAGGCGGCCGACCAGCAAGTTAAGGCCCCCCTCAACTGGGCGGATGTCATCGGCGTCGATGCCGGCAAAAAAGACGGAGAGACCTAACCATGATGGAATTTTTTCAGGCCGCCAGCAAAATCCTGATGATACCGTCGTTTGTCATGTTCATTTACGACCTGTGCTATTTCTGGTTCGTGAAAAACATGGTCAAGCTGCAGACGACCAAAGAATGGATCAACAAGATCGCGCCCGGGCTGTACAGCGATTTCCACAGCCTGATGCTGAAGATCGGCCCGACCGGCGGCAAGATCGAGTCATTGCCGGGCTGTGTGATGTTCTTTGTGCCCGCGCTGACATTCTACCTTATCTACCGCCTGATCTTCGTCCTGCAGGGCGGCAAGGCGGGCGGGTATAAATCGCGCCATTAATATCAGGCCCGTTTATATCAGGCTTGCGCGGCTTCCAGCCGCTTCAGCTGCGACAGTTCCACGACCGTTTCATCGATCAGCTTCAGGTCTGAATCGCGCGACAGGCGGTGGTCGCCGTCATTGACCCAGATCGCCTTGTAATCGGGCGAACGTAACTTATCCATCAGCGTCACGCTTTTTTCCCATGGCACGGCGGTGTCTTTCTTGCCGTGGATGATGCGCACCGGCATGGTCAGCACGATCCGGCCGGTCAACAGCAGGTTTTTCTTGCCGTCCTCGAACAGCTGTTTGGTCAGCGGATACGGGTCGCCGTAATCGCTCGCGCGATAGATGATACCCTTCTGCGCCAGATGGCGGCGTTCTTCTTCGCCGAATTCGTTGTTATAGATATCCTCCGAAAAATCGGGGGCGGGGGCGAGCAGGACGAGGCCCTTGATGCGCTCCGGCCGGCTGAGGGCCAGCAGCAGGGCAAGCCAGCCGCCCATCGACGATCCGACGACGATCTGGTCGCCTTCGGTCAGCTTGTCGAACACGGCCTCGCTGTCGCGCAGCCAGCTGCTGATGTTCTGCTCCTCGAACACGCCGCCCGATGTGCCATGGCCGGAATAATCGAAGCGCAGATATGACTGGTGGCGGCGCGCGCATTGCGCCTCCAGGAATGTCGCCTTGGTGCCTGTCATGTCGGAGCGGAAGCCGCCCATGAACATCACGCCCGGCAGCGTCTTTGATTTGCCGCGGGTGGCGTTATAGCTGAGCGGATTGCCGCCGCGCGGCGTGAAAGTGCCCTGTTTCATGGCATCTACTATCCCATACCTCGCGGCACAAAAAAAGAGCCCGGCTTCAGTGTGAAGCCGGGCTTTGCAAGGATAGGAGCCATAGATAGAAAGGCTAGTGACGTCAGGTGTAAACTTAAATCAGATCACTTCCAGCATCTTGGCCACCAGCGGGTGGCGCACGATGTCGGTCTGGGTCAGGTATTCGACGCCGATCCCCTCGACCGTGGAAAGTTTTTTCGACATGTCGCGCAGGCCGGAAATGCCGTCCAGCAAATCCGACTGGTCGGGGTCGCCGGTGATGACCATCGTCGATCCCCAGCCAAGGCGCGACACGATCATCTTGATCTGCGCGTAGGTGCAGTTCTGAGCCTCGTCGATCACGACGAAGGCCTTGTTGAGGGTGCGGCCGCGCATATAACCGATGGGCGCAATCTCGATCTCGCCTGAATCGATGCACTGCTTGAGGCGCTTCAGCCCCATGCGATCCTGCAAAGCGTCGTAAAGGGGGCGCAGGTAGGGCGCCATCTTGTCCTGCAAGTCGCCCGGCAGGAAGCCGATCTTTTCGCCGGCCTCGACAGCGGGGCGCGACAATATAATTCGGTCCACCTTGCCGTCCAGAAACGCCTCGACCGCGGCGGTGACGGCAAGATAGGTTTTGCCCGTGCCGGCGGGGCCGATTGCGAAGACAAGGTTATGCTTGTTGATCGCCTCCATCAGCTTTTTCTGGCCGTCGCTGCGCGGCTTCACTTCCTTGACGAAGCCGTGCGCGCCGTGGCTGCTGCTTTGCTTCTGCATGTTGTCGAGCGGGTCCCAATGGCCGCCGAACAGCTGGTGTACGCGCTCGATCGACGGGCTGCGGTTCGCGCTGTAGCTTGAAACTTTCGATTTCTTGGCCATGGTTATTTTCTCCCCTGTGGTTCAGTGTTCTTTTTCGAAGTTTTCTTGTATGGGCGGTAGTGGATGGAAAACTTCCCGGCCTGTTCCGGGCGCAAAAAAACCTCCCAAGGGGAGGTTGCTGTCGATTTGACGATGCGCGTGCGGGCCGTTGCGATAATCAGTTGCGGCAGGATTTCGGTGCCGCGCCTGGGTGGGAAGACGTTCAGTCGAATGAGGTCCAAGTAATCGGTTCTCCCTGAAAAAACCTTAACAAAGCCTTAATTGAAATATACGCCAAACTGATTCGCCTGTCATCAAGATTTTGCGCAGCGCAAAATTTTTCGGCACAAGATGTTGTGAAAAACATTTTCGGAAAACAAAAAATGGAATAAGAAATTTCAGATGATGTGTTCGTCCAGCATCACGGGCGCGGTTTCTTCGCCGCGTTTCTGCGCGTAGTTTTTCAGGTCCTGCACATGCGCGGGAATTTTCTGCATCAGCATATCGGCCAGCGGTGCGTCGCGGCAGTCGATGGCGAATTTCACCATCGCTTCGTTGGGCAAAACATTTCCGTCTAAACATGCGCGCGTCAGATGCTGGTCGCGGAATCCGATCGCCACTTGCAGCATCTCGGGCGTGAAGCGCGCGCCCTGCGATGCCAGATGCGTAACGGTGGCATGTTCGCGCCGATAGAATGCCTGCAGCATATCGACACTCAGGGATGCCGCGCGCAAATCATGCGCGACCTTTGAATTGAATGCGGCGGAAACAAACCCGTCCATCAAGGCTTTCATCACCCTGAAACTCCCCTGAATTCCCTTGTGCATATTATACATAACGCAGGTTAAGGGAGGGTGAAGGCGGGCGTGGCAGGATATTATCAAGCTAATTCAATCTGTTATGAGTGGTTCGTTTTTCTTGACGTTACGGAAATACTGGCGTAATCTTCGCATCAACCGCCGATCACAAACGGCGAGTCTTCCCCATACAAATAGAACAGCGTTTTTTTTCAGGAGACATCCATGCGCGAGATCCAAGGTGAAAAATACAAACTGGCCGGCATTACGGTGCAGCTGCAGGGCACACTGGTAGATACCTTCGCCAAATTCGCGCGCGTCGAAGAAAGCGTCGATGATATCCTGGCGAACAAGCGCGAGAAGCGCAAAGGCCCGAAGGCAAAACCCGGCACCGTGGGCGCGATGCTGGAAAAGATGGAACCGCTGCCCCGCGAATTTTCGATGCCCAGCCTGACGGTCGAGGATATCACCAACGCACTGGTCGGCGCGCGCGATTTGCGCGGCAGCAACCGCAGCCAGTTGCAGCTGACGGATGTCTCCGGCGTGATCGCCGATCTCGGCCCCGAAAAACTAGCGCAGGTGCTGGTTGAAATGGGCGAAGCGAAACGCGAAGCGCTGAAGCAGGGCCTCCAGACCTTCGTGCGCGTGAAGCCCGCCGCCGCGGCGAAGCCCTAGGCCGCCATCACCGCTGCCATATCGCGTTTTTCCCAGTACACATCGGCGAATTTCTCCGCCTCGGTGCGGAAGGGTATGCCGCCCGTGCTGTTTTTATCGAGATATTCCATCAGCTCCAGCAGCGCGGGTTTGCGCTCGCCCGCAAAGGCGCGGCGGGAAAATTTCTCCATCGCGACCTCCACCGCATCATAGCGCAGCCCCCAGATGCGGAACCATTTGTCGTTCTGCGTCGTGAATCCGTGCAACCACATTTCGATGGGGTCGTTGCGGTCGGGATAAAACATCGCGTTGCGGCGGCGGAAATATAACTCCTGCACCAATCTGTTCGGATCGTCGCGCCACATCGCCTGTAATGCGGGATTGTTCATGAACCGGTCGGCGAAGATCGCGCCGTTAAATGTGCGCGGGCGCAATGTGGGCATGTCGAAATAGGCCACGATTTCGGTCAGCGTGCTGGCCATCAATTCATTGTCCTGCATCTTGCGGCGGAACCCTTCCGAATGCGCGCCCGCGATATGCACCATATCCGCGCCATGCGCGAATTCATGCAGCAGGTATAAATCGCTGCAGGTATCCTGATTGTATTGGCGATAGGCCACGCCCGACCACCAGACGGAAAAATGCGCGCGTTCCAGCCGGTCGTCGCTCATATCATAGAAAAAGCGCGGCAGGCTGGCGTAGCGGTCGATAATTTGCGACACAAGTCCGCCCGACGCATGTGAATGCTTGAACTCCGGCGTTTTCCACAAGGACCGGATATGATCGTGGATATCGTTGCGGTCGAAAATCAGCTCGATATTTTTCATGCGCGGACCTCACGATTTTTATCGGGCACCCCTTCATGCGCCCGTGCGCGCACGGTTGAATCGATATCGGGATTGACCAGCGCCGCGATGGTGGGCGTCAGGCACAGGCGCAATTTTTCTTCGCCTGCGCCGCCGCGCACCAGATACTGCGCCAGCTGATCGCCTTTGCCGTCATAGGGCGCCGCCGCCAGCAGGAACACATCCGCAGGGACAAGGTCAAGGCCAAGCGTTCGCTTGGTTTTCGCAATCGCGGGCATCTGCCCGATGGCCGCATATTTACGCGGCAGTTCATGCACGCCGTATTTCTGCATCAGCACCGTGCCCAGTTTCAGCGACAGCAAATTCTTGAACCATTTATTGCCGAACAGCCCGGGATACGCCCCGCGCGACAGCATGCCGCCCACGCGGTGGTAATAAACGCCCATCGGCTTGCTGAGCGAAAAGAATATTGCGCGAATATTTGGCGCGAAGGCCTCCACCGTGAAAGACCGCGCCACGCAGCCGACATAGGTCAGGTCCAGCATAACCTGCGCGGTCGGTCGGTGCTTGTATAACGTGTTCACGAAGGCCTCGAAATCGCCCCAGACATTGCCGTCGATCGCGGCCGGCTGGCTGATATAAAACTGGTCGCGCGCGCCGATCTTTTCAATCGCCGCCTGCCAGTCGCGGCGGTGATGCGCCACAACCGGAATGCCCGCCGCCTGTGCATAGGCCGCGAATCCTTCGTAATCGCCGACAAACACATGAATGGTCGGCGTGAAACCCTGCATCCGTGCCTCGTGCCCATAGGCGTAAATGGCTTCGCGCAACGCCTCGCTCGCCCCGCCAGTCGTATAAACCCAGGGGAATTCGCTGTCGTTGAATTTTACGACGGGGGACGACCATTTTTTCCATGTCGCGAAGAATTCTTCGTGCATCGCATCCTGCTTTTGCGTCCATGCCTCGCGGTACATGCCGTGCAGGGCATCGCGGTCGCCATCCAGCAGGGCGTTCAGCGTCGCTTCGGTTTCCGGCATCACATAGCTATAGACCGTTTTCGATACGCCCGCATTTTCCAGCAGCACGTTCAGGCGTTCATGCGGCGTTAAAACGGGGGATTGCTTGATTTTTACGGCGGATTGCATGACACCCTCTTATGCTCGATGAGATTGTAATATATTCTCAATAAGAGCATAACATATCTAGGTTAAGAGTATATGTCAAGCGGCTATTTGCAGTAGCGGGTTTTTAACGGTTTGAGGTGTTTTGATACCTAATCCGGCTGTCATACCGGCGAAAGCCGGTACCCACGGACAGCGTATGCGGTGAAGAGCGGGCTGATAACGGCTATGAACGAAAAGAATCGTCCGTGGACTCCGGCTTTCGCCGGATTGACAGCGTTTTATTGCGGTGCCAGCAGCACAGTTATTGATGCGCCATCGAACAACAGCTTGTCGCCCTGTTTCTTGCTGCGCAGTTCAGAGATACGCAGTTCGCCGCGAAAGCCCGAATTTTCGGCTTTTAACACCATTCTTGACGACTGCGCTTCGCTAATGTCTCTGACTTTCTCGGTAAACAATTGCGTCAGTAACGGCATCACGTCAAAGGTTACGCTCCTGCCATCCTGCAAGGTCGCATTGAACTTACCCTCTTTCGTCATGGTGAACTGGATGGTTTCTATATCTACACCGTTTTCACGGAAAGTCTTCTTCATTGTCCAGTCGGTCTGGTTATAAGAATAGGTGTAGAAGCGTGCGATATAATCGTAATCGGAAACGCGGGTCAGCGCATCGGCCGTCCAGTCAAGGTTGTTGGCACGTACTGTAAAATCTTCTTCAACGTCTTGTTGCGTATAAGGATACACATAGCGCATCCCCATCGCCTCCATCAGCTTTTCCGCGCGCCCCCAATAATTCCAGCAGCGCGTGAAGCTGCGGCTGCCGCAGCGGGTTCCGGCTTCGTCCATGTCGTAATTCTTGTCCTTCGCCTTGATCGCGGCGCGGAACGGCGCTTCGATATGGGTGATGTGGTCCTGTTTCTGGTCTTCGTAGAAATAGGACAGGACGGAACTGATATCCTTGCGTGTTTCAAACGGCACATCGGCTGTAACCGGCGCATAGGTGCCAGCGGGGGATTTTACGCCCGCTTGCAACAGCAGGCCTTCCAGCCGCGCCAGCTGGCTGTTTTCCGATACCGCAACTGCGCCCCACGGGCCAAAGGATGCGATGAACATCAGTGCCGCCAGCGCCATCGGCACCTGCTTGATGTGCTGCGCGCGCGGGCGCGCGATCTGCCATGCCGTCAGCCCCGACAGCCAGACAAGGGCGAGGGCAATCGCGTACCGTTCCTCCGTCACGCCATACTGGCTGATGCGCGTGTAAACGCCGAGCGTCAGCAGGGCAAGCGGGATCAGCAACAGGTACGGGAAATACTTATAAAACTGCTGCAGCAATATTGTGCCGGTATGCCGCATCGGAAACACCGCCAGCCGCGCCGCCACGCCCGCCGCGCCGAAACCCGTCACAAGATATGCAAGATTGCCCTTCGGCAGTTCCCACAGCGCGACGATCTTCGCGGAATAGACGTAAAGGATAAACGTGTAAATCAGTACCAGAGGCACGACCAGGAAATTGGCGATAAACGAAACACCCTTTGGCATTTCGCAATCCATCGCCAGAAAATCGAACTGGCGCGGAATCTGGTACATAAAGGCGACGGGGCCGAAGAAAAACGCGCCGAAAATCCAGATATCGCCGTAAAGACGCCCGGGAACGTCGAGGATCGGAAACAGGTAATTCATCGAACCGATAATGGCCGAAAGCCCCGCGCACAGCACAAAGGTCGAAATACCCGCAATCGCCAATCCCACGCCGTTCAGGTAATTGAACTGCCACAGGCTTTCCTCCGACGCCTTGCGTCCGATATAGGGCGCGAACATCATCGACAATGCGACCGCAAAGCCGAAAAACAGCTGCGCCGACGTGAAATGGTCGGGAATAAAGGCAAACGCCGCTGCCACACCCCCGCCCAGCGCCATCAACAGCCATTTCCGTGTCCTATCAAGGCTGACGCTTTCGGCATACAGGCCCGCCGCCGTGAACAGGGCCAAGCCGTTGGCAAAAAACGTCATCAGCCGGTAAATCACATCATCACTCAGGAACGGAGCATCATGGGTATCAAGGATGGAAGTAACGGTCGCCCCTGTCGCGCAGAGGACGGAAAGGGGAAAGCGGACAAACGTTTCCTTTAACACGCCATAAACAAACTGGATCTGAAACCGCCGGATAAACGCCTTGAAACTGAAACCCATCTGTCACCTGCCGCGTATAATTTTTTTCGATCTTATTCCCCAAAGTAACATGAGGAAACGAGTCGAATTATGACGGCGGCGTGGAGAAATTAAGGCATTTTTGTGCAGGGAAAATATGCAGCGATTTGAAGGCGCTGTTATTCCACCCACGCGATCCTGAGCGCGTTGGTCGATCCGGGCGTGCCGAAGGGGACGCCGGCGGTGATGACGAGGCGCTGGCCTTTTTCGGCGATTTTATGTTCGAGCGCCAGCACGGCGGCTTTTTTCACCATGTCGCTGAAATTATCGACGTCTTCGGTATGGACGGGGTAAACGCCATAGGACAGTTGCAACCGGCGCGCCACCACCAGATCGGATGTCAGGCACAGCACCGGCACTTCGGGGCGTTCGCGCGCAGTGCGCAGCGCCGTCGTGCCGGAGGTGGTGTAGTTCACAATCGCGGCGGCGGAAATGGTGGCGGCCACGGTCGATGCGGCGGCGGTGATCGCATCGGGCGATGTCTTGTCGGGGTCGGGGTGTTCCGCGTCCATGATGCGGCGGTACAGGTCGTCGCGCTCCACATCCTTGGCGATGCGGTCCATGATGGATACGGCCTCCAGCGGGTATTCGCCGGATGCGGTTTCGGCCGACAGCATCACGGCATCCGTGCCGTCGTAAATGGCGGTCGCCACATCCGAAGCTTCCGCGCGGGTCGGACGCGGGGAAGAAATCATCGATTCCAGCATCTGCGTCGCCACGATCACGGGCTTGCCCGCTTTGCGCGCGGCCAGAATGATATGCTTTTGCACGGCAGGCACTTTTTCCGACGGAATTTCCACGCCCAGATCGCCGCGCGCGACCATGATCGCGTCCGACAATTCGATGATCGCGTGCAGATGCGTGATGGCCGAGGGTTTTTCGAGTTTTGAAATGATCTTGGCGCGACCGGCGACCAGTTTGCGCGCCTCCGCCACGTCTTCGGGGCGCTGGACGAAGGACAGGGCGATCCAGTCCGCGCCCATCGTGCAGGCGGCTTCCAGGTCGCGGCGGTCTTTGTCGGTGATGACGTTCGATTTCAGGATGACGTTGGGCAGGTTCACGCCCTTGCGGTCGGACAGGCGCTTGCCTGCGATCACTTCTGTTTCGACCCAGTCGGGCCCTTTTTTGACGACATGCAGATGCACCTTGCCGTCATCCAGCAGAATGTCGGCACCCTCGACCAGCACTTCCATGACTTCGGCATGGGGCAGGCAGACGCGGTTGATGTTGCCGGGGGCGGGGTCGGAATCAAGGCGGATGCGCATCCCCTTGGTCACATCGACGAAACTGTTTTCAAAGGTGCCGAGGCGGAGTTTCGGGCCCTGCAAATCGGCGAAAACGCCGATCGGGCAGCCGCATTCCTTTTCAAGGTCGCGGATGATCTGGATTCTTTTCTGGTGGTCTTCGTGGTTGCCGTGGCTGAAATTCAGGCGGAATACATCGACGCCGGTTTCATAGAGGCTCTTGACCATTTCCGGCGTGGAAGAAGCCGGGCCGAGGGTCGCGACGATCTTGGTTTTGCGGGAGCGTTTGGCCATCGATGAAATCCTTTTAAGTCAAAGGATTCATACTAGGCCAACCCACACCCCGCAAGACCTATATCGTTATGCCATGACCATCGCAGGAGCGCGGCCATCGTCGCGGGGGCCGATGTTGACATGCACGCGGGTGTAATCAAGGCCGTGGCGGGGAGCCTCGACATGATGATGGCGCGCGCGCACGTAATGGCGACCGGCTTCGCTGGCTTTCGTCGAGGTCGTGAAGGCCGAGACGATCGAGCGGGAGAAGAAGTTGTTCGTGTTCGAGAATTCGTTGTTCATTTGCACACCTAAAGTCTTTCTTTTGTTATGTCAGCCGCAGCGTTTTTGCTTTTTCTTAACGGCGACATTTTGTTTCGTGAGCGCAATCTGCTTCCGCACTGCAACATTGTCAACAAGGCGCTGAAAATAAACCGAAAATGACCTTGAACAGCTGTTATTCAGCAAGATTGAAACCCGCCCGAGATTGTGGAGGGTAACTTTATTAGTATTCCGTAATATTTACACGGACGAATCATCTATTCGCGCCGGAATTTGCGTGTTATGCAAATGTAAATCACGCCATTCAACGGACATATATGAAGCAGCCATTCAACAGCCGCAGCGCCAGACCCACGGGCCCGATTTCGGGCGCGACGCGCAAGCAACTGGTCGCGCGTTTCATGGATGCTGCCGAAAACGGCGACCGCGCGACCGTCGATGACATGCTGCGCAACTTCAAAGGCCTTGTGCATTCGGTGCGCAGGAAAGATGCAAACGGCATGATTGCGAATTCCACCGCGCTGCATCTGGCGGCGCGGGGCGGGCATCTGGGTATCGTGCAGGATCTTGTGCAGGCCAATGCGAAACTGGATGCCGAAGATTTCGTCGGCCAGACACCGCTGATGGAGGCCGCGATGTTCGCGCGCGGCGATGTGGCGAAATTCCTGCTGGATCGGGGCGCGGATGCCAATCATAAAGCATCGGAGGGTTATACGCCGCTGATGTATGCGGCGCGTAACGCTTCCCTGGATGTGGCAGGCCACCTGCTGGATCACAAGGCGAAAATCAACGCGCGCAGCGACGCACGCGACACCGCGCTGCATTTTGCCATCCATGCCGAACCCTGCCCGCAGCCGGTCATCCAATTCCTGCTGGACCGCGGCATCAACGCAAGCGCGCGCAACCTCGAGGGAAATACGGCGGAGGAGGCGGCGCGGGATGCGGGAAAAGACGCAACTGCGGATTTTATTAAAGACAAGGCGGCAATTGCCCTGCTGACGCGCCAGCGGCGCGAGGTGGCGACGTATAAGGAATGCTTCGGCAAACTGGCCGCCCCGTTCGAACACGGCGCGGGCAGGCCGCTGCACGCGCCGGTGACGGCGCATTTCAAGAAGAAACCCAAAACGGGGGCGCAGCCGTAATGTCGAAACCCGCGCTGTTGGAACAATTCCTCGACCTTGCGTTGCGCGGCCATGACCAGGGCGTGCGCAATATGCTGGCGGCCTATCCGGGGCTTGCGAAACAATCGGTCACCGATAAGGCGATGAAGCAGGTGCATGGCACGACCGCGCTGCATCTGGCGGCGCATCACGGGCATGTCAGAGTGATGGAAATATTGCAGCAGGCGGGTGCCGATATCCATGCGCGCAACATCGTCGGCGAAACCCCGCTGCTGGTGGCCACATCGAAAAAGCATTTGCCTGCCGTCGAATGGTTGTTGGAGAAGGGCGCGGATGCGAATGCGGGCAACGACCAGCAATACACGCCGCTGATGTCGGCATCGCGTGCGGGCTGCGCCGATTGCGTGAACGCGCTGATGAAGCACGGCGCGCAAATCAACGCTGTGAACCGCGAGCAGCAAAGCGCGCTGCATTACGCGATCTGGGCGGATGACAAGAATGCGGCGGCCGATGTTGTGCGCGCGCTGCTGGCGCATGGCATCGATGAAAATTTGCGCGACCGCACGGGAAACACCGCGCTCGACGAAGCGCGCCACATGACGTTCGAAATCGAAACCGTGCTGGAATCGGAAATCAATATCGTCGTTGAAAAACGTGCGGACGTTGCGCGCAAGGCGGCGGTGGATGCGCAATTCCAGCGCATGAAAAACGGCGCGGGAGAGAAAATTTCCGCGCCGCGCACGGCGACGTTCAAACCGAAATCGCCGTAAACAAAGCAAATTTTTGAAACATTATTGCGAATTTGCCGCGCCGGACCCCGCGCCGCGATCTTAACACTTGTTTAACGAGTCAGTGATATTCTGGACCGACTCAAATACTGGAAATTCGCGCCCGTTCTTACCATATCTTTATAACAGTCGGCATGATTTTTCGCCGCTGCCGTGGATAGGAAAAATGATCGGTTCGCGGCCAAAAATTTTTTTCGTGCGGGAAGACGCGTTTTTCCCAAGCAATGTTGAGGGTCAAGAAAAAATATGGCCCCAGCTGAAAATTTATCTCGGCCCGATTTCTAGACAGACCCCCAAGATGTGGTATGCTTTCTCTTATCAGGTCACAAGGCTTAGTGCCTTTACCTGTATTTCCAAGGTTCGCTTTTCAATCAATTTGAATGGCTTATCGCGGAGAGTCGAAGCGGAAAATAATAAAAAAAAGCAAAAAGCGAAGTATTACGGGGAGACGATTCATGTTTGATGTTGCACAAGTGGCGAAGGGCGCCAAGGTTGTTATTGACCGCGCGCGTGATTCCAATTTAACGGAATTCGGCAAGGCGACGCTGCTGGACCGTTACCTGCTTCCGGGCGAATCTTTCCAGGATCTTTTTGCGCGTGTCGCCATGTCCTATTCGGACGATGCGGCCCATGCCCAGCGTCTTTATGACTATATCTCGAAACTGTGGTTCATGCCCGCCACCCCCGTTTTGTCGAACGGCGGCACCGATCGCGGCCTGCCCATTTCCTGCTTCCTGAACGAGACCGATGACAGCCTCAGCGGCATCGTCGATCTTTGGAACGAAAACGTCTGGCTCGCGTCCCGCGGCGGCGGCATCGGTTCCTATTGGGGCAACCTGCGCTCCATCGGCGAAAAAGTCGGCAAGAACGGCAAGACCTCCGGCATCGTCCCGTTCATCCGCGTGATGGACTCTCTCACCCTTGCAATTTCTCAAGGCTCGCTGCGCCGCGGTTCCGCCGCCGTGTACCTGCCCGTCTCGCATCCCGAGATCGAGGAATTCATCGAAATGCGCAAGCCTTCGGGCGGCGATCCCAACCGCAAGGCGCTCAACCTGCACCACGGCGTTGTTATCTCCGACGCGTTCATGCGCGCTGTTGAAAAAGACGAAGAATGGGCGCTGACCTCGGCGAAGGACGGCTCGGTCATCGAACGCGTCAATGCGCGCGCTCTCTGGATCCGCATCCTGACCGCCCGCATCGAAACCGGCGAGCCCTACTTGCTGTTCTCCGACCATGTGAACCGCGCCATTCCGGAGCACCATAAACTGGCCGGTTTGAACGTGAAGATGTCGAACCTCTGCTCCGAAATCACCCTGCCCACCGGCAAGGACCATCACGGGCAGGAACGCACGGCGGTCTGCTGCCTGTCCTCCGTCAACCTCGAAATGTTCGAGGAATGGGAAGATCACCCGACCTTCGTCGAAGATATCTGCCGCTTCCTCGACAACGTGCTGGAAGATTTCATCCGCCGCGCGCCCGACAGCATGATGCGCGCAAAATATGCCGCGATGCGCGAACGCTCGATCGGCCTTGGCGTGATGGGCTTCCACAGCTTCCTGCAGAACAAGATGATCCCGCTGGAATCCGTGATGGCGAAAGTCTGGAACAAGCGCATGTTCAAGCACCTCAAGGCTGGTGCGGATGCAGCGTCGGTGAAACTGGCCCATGAGCGCGGCCCGTGCCCCGATGCGAAAGAATACGGCATCATGGAGCGTTTCTCGAACAAGATCGCCATCGCGCCCACCGCGTCGATTTCGATCATCACCGGCGGCGCAAGCCCCGGCATCGAGCCGAACTCCGCCAACGCTTACACGCACAAGACCCTGTCCGGCTCTCACCTCGTGCGCAACAAGGCGCTGGAAGGCGTGCTGGAAGCAAAAGGCATGAACAACGACGATGTGTGGTCGGATATCATTACGCATGAAGGTTCCGTCCAGCACCTCGATTTCCTGACGCAGGACGAAAAAGATGTGTTCAAGACCGCGTTCGAACTCGACCAGCGCTGGCTGATCGAACACGCGGCCGACCGCACCCCGTACATCTGCCAGGCGCAGTCGCTGAACGTGTTCCTGCCTGCAGACGTGCACAAGCGCGACCTGCACCAGATTCACTGGATGGCGTGGAAAAAAGGCGTGAAGTCGCTGTATTACTGCCGCTCGAAATCGATCCAGCGCGCCGAAAACGCGCATGGCGGCGACGGCAAGCTGAAAACAGCAGCACCCGCCGCAGGCACCGGCAACAAATACGACGAATGCCTTGCTTGTCAGTAATTTGCTGCCAGTAAAAGATTCCGGACTACAACGATAAAAAAAGTAACTACGCGAAGACTTGTGAAGCTTTATCATCGGAGAAAACAGACATGCTGAACACAGCTGAACTGCAGACCCTGCGCGCCGTCAACGATCCCGACAGCTGCGACCGCGTTTCGCGCACCCATCTTGAAAAACTCGCCCGTCTTGACCTGATCGAACCCTGCCCGTCGGGCGTTTGCGTGTCGGTCAAGGGCAAGCAGATTTTGGGCAAGTAACTCTACCGTCATTTATCTAAGGAATAATCCATGTCGCGTCTCCTGACAGAAAACCACGTCTATAAACCCTTCTACTATCCCTGGGCCTACGAAGCATGGCTGACGCAACAGCGCGTCCACTGGCTGCCCGAGGAAGTGCCGATGGCCGAAGACGTGCGCGACTGGAAAAAGAAACTGACGCCGGCGGAAAAAAACCTGCTGACGCAGATCTTCCGCTTCTTCACGCAGGCCGATGTCGAAGTGAACAATTGCTATATGAAACATTACAGCCAGGTGTTCAAGCCGACAGAAGTGCAGATGATGCTCTGCGCGTTTTCGAACATCGAAACGATCCATATCGCGGCGTATTCGCACCTGCTCGATACGCTGGGCATGCCCGAAGTCGAATATTCGGCCTTCATGAAATACAAGGAAATGAAGGACAAGTTCGATTATATGCAGGGCTTCAACGTCAACGACAAGGCGAACATCGCATTGACGATGGCCGTGTTCGGCGGCTTCACCGAAGGCCTGCAGCTCTTCGCGTCTTTCGCGATGCTCATGAACTTCCCGCGCTTCAATAAAATGAAGGGCATGGGCCAGATCGTGACATGGTCGGTGCGCGACGAAACGTTGCACACCTTGTCGGTCATCCGCCTGTTCAAGACCTTCATCCAGGAAAACCCGGAAGTCTGGACGGATAAACTCCGTGCCGACATCACCGAAGCCTGCAAGACGATCATCCATCACGAAGACGCTTTCATCGACCTTGCCTTCGGCATGGGCGAAGTCGAAGGCCTCACGCCGCAGGAAGTGAAGGATTACATCCGCTATATCGGCGACCGCCGCCTGACGCAGCTGGGCCTGCAGCCCGTTTTCGGCATCGAAAAAAATCCGCTGCCCTGGATGGACGCGATGCTGAACGGCGCGGAACACGCGAACTTCTTTGAAAACCGCGCGACCGAATATTCGAAAGCATCGACCCAAGGCTCATGGGAAGAAGCGTTCGAGGAAGAAGCCTTCAAGGGCGCCGCCTGAAAGGGTAAGGACGAGCAGAGATAACCTTGATCTCCTTCAAGGCACAGTGAAAAGCCCCGGGCGTAACACCGGGGCTTTTCTAATTTATATTCACATTAAATATCAATGCCTTACAATAAATCTTGACCGGTTATGAAAAACTATCTATACTGCCCGACAACAAAGAATAAAGGGTGTGGGCAGGGTGTATTCTTCATTTAACAAGGTCATTTTCGCATGACATCGCTGGTGCGTCGCAAAGTGCCGGTGATGATCGCGATCGGCGGCATGTCGGGTTCCGGCAAAACGACGCTGGCGGAAGAGCTTGGCAAAAAAATGCCGGGCGTCGTCGTGATGGATTCCGATGTCGTGCATAAAAAAATGTACGGTGTCGATCCGAAAACCCCGCTGCCCGACAGCGCCTATACGCCCGAAAACATCCAGAACTTCATCAAGCATATCCATGCGGAAGCCGAGCGTTTATTGCGCTCCGGCAAGAGCGTTATTGTGTCGGGCTCGTTCCTCGACACCAATTCGCGCGTCAACCAGGAAGCGCTGGCGCATAAAAACGGCGGCGATTTTATCGGCATATACTTGCACGCATCGGCATCGGTCTTGTTCGACCGCGTCAGCAAGCGCAAGGACAGCGCGTCGGATGCCGACAAGAAAGTCCTGCGCCGCCAGATCACGCAGAACCTGCCCAAGGCCTTCCGCCAGCTCAACTGGCACCTCATCAATGCCGACCAGCCGATGGAAAGCATCGTCCATACCGCGATGTTCCACATCCACCAGAAGAACGAGCGCAACCAGTTCCGACTTGCGCTGCCGAAAACCAAGAAAAATCAGCCACCTAAGCCATAAACTCTGTATTGACAGAATACCGTTATTTGTCGTAAACATATGCGGCACATAAGCGGAGATTCCATGCAGGACGGCAAACCCACGCTCTCGACCGTTTTTTCCGACGCCCTGTCGATTGGCGAAGCGGAACTGCAGGCGCGCGCCGAAGCCGCAAAAACCCGCGAAGCAAACACGCTGCTGCTCGGCGCGATCGCAGCCAACGACGACGCGATGTTCGACAAGGCGATAAAAGACGGCGCGAATGTGAACGCCGATAACGGCAAGCCGCTGGAACACGCCGCCATCGCAAAAAACAACCTGTTCCTTCGAAAGCTGCTGACGCGCGGCGCAGATGTTTCCTACGCCGTCGCGGCGCTGGAGACGGAACAGGGCGCCATCCCGCGCAAGGAACGCTACGACGATTACTACGAGCGCCGCACCTATACTTATAAATCCAAAGAAGCCGAGCGCCGCTACAAACAGATCAACGCGATCGTGAAAACGCTGAAAGAATACGAGAAATTCTATCTCGAAAACGTCGCGCCCATCGAAACGGTGCGTTTGCAGCAGCAGATACTCGATCATGTGCAGCAGCTGAACGGCAACGTCGATGCCGCGCTGAACGGCAAGCCCGTTATCAAGCCGAAACTGAAAGCGCCGGGGGAAAAGCCATGAGCCTGCGCACATTCTTTGGCGGCAAGGACGACCCCATCACCGAATATAAATCGCAGCTGGTGAAAGCGGTGAAGGAAGGCAATATCGAAGGCCTGCGCATCCTGCTGCAAAAAGACATCGAAGCGCCGCCCGCCGTGTTCGATGCCGCGCTGTCGAAAGCGGTTGCGAACAATCAGGTGCGCATGGCGCGGCTGCTGATCGAGGCACCGGGCGCGCGCACGCTGGATACCGGCCACCTGCGCACCATCGTCTATGAAGGCAAGACCGAGCTGTTCCGCCTGCTGAAGGACAACGGCTGGAATTTCGCCGCCGCCGTGCCGTCGGAAAACGGGCAGTCTTACGTCGCGCGCCTGAAATTCATGGACAAGGATTACGAGGCCGACCAGCTGCGCGCCGAGCTTGCCGCAGTGAAAAAAGAACTGACGCTCCTGAAGGAAAATTGCCAACAGGCGAAGCCGGCTTCCGGCGTTGATACCAGTCCGCTCGACGACACCCCGCGCCATCCCAGAAATCCCTCGCTATAACAGCCGCTTATGCCTGCTTGCCGCGCGCCGCAAACGCCTTATCTATGTAAACATAAAATTAACTTTATTCAGGTTTAATAGTCGCATAGGCTAGAAATACCGGAAGGAGCGCAATATCGATGTCCAATCTGTTAAGCAGTGCAGCGGTCGGAGCGAAAACGGGAGCGGATGCGCAGGAAATCGCGTTTTCGTACCTCGAAACCAACCCCACCATGGCCCTTAACCGTACGCAGGAAGCAGCCGCCAAGCCGAAAGGCATGAACGCCGCCGACAGCATCGATCCCACGCGCTGATCCTGTTCCCGGGGGGAGTTTCTAAGGGGCGCTAATCATGGCTCAGGCCGATAAATCCGTCGTGACCGAGTACGAAGTTTTCAAGAACGGGCGTAACGCGCTCGCTTTCTTCTTCTACAAACACGCTTCGCTCGACGGCAACCCCGAAGAGGGCCCGTTCTGGTTCACCATTCAGGAAAACCGCATCGTCGCCGGCACAGAAGCGCATTACGCGATCTTCGAAGACGTCAGCCAGGGCATCATCGACACCGCCCGCCAGCGCGGCGTGCTCATGCTGGTCGAATTCGAAAACCAGCAACCCGTGCGCTGCACGCCTTGCTATCTCTCCGACAACTTTTAAATCATTCTGCGCGCGCTGCCGCCACACGGAACTTTCAGACGCGCTGAAACTTTGCCTGTCACATAAATCAACTGGAGTTTCTCGATGAAAAAATACCTCGCCCTGACCGCTGTCATTCTTGCCCTGTCTGCGCCTGCCATGGCGGAGGCGCCGAAGACGGCGGAGGTGAAGCTGCAGGATGTGAAGGGCGCTGATGCGGGCGTTGCGACGTTTACGCAAGGCACGAAGGGGTTGCTGGTGAAGGTCGAGGCGAAGGGGCTGACGCCTGGCTGGCACGGCGTACATTTCCATGCGATGGGGCATTGCACGCATGATGATGGTTTCAAAAAGGCCGGCAGCCATGCGGCAAAAGAAGGCGAGAAGCACGGATTCCTGAGTGCCGAAGGCCCGCATATCGGCGACCTGCCGAATTTGTATGTGGCGGCCGATGGCACTGGTGCGGCGGAATTCTACACCACGACGCTGGATATGGATGCGCTGCATGATGCCGATGGATCTGCGCTGATGATCCATGCCAAGCCGGATGATTTCAAGACCGACCCGTCGGGTGATTCAGGTGACCGCGTGGCTTGCGGCGTGATTTCCGAACATAAGTAATCTTATAGCATTGTCATCCTGAGCGCAGCGAAGGATCCCCCCTTTCTTTTGATGGATAAGGGAGATCCTTCGCTGCGCTCAGGATGACATGGTTTTACTGTGGCGGCGTACCCGGATCGAAATCGCCGGGGATCTGGCCTTGCTGCGGAGGCGGCGCGCGGTCGGGCGGAGGCCCGCGTTTGTCATCGGGCGGAGGCCCGCGTTCCCCATCCGGGGGCGGCCCGCGGAAATCTCCATCAGGGCCGCTATGCGGGGGCGGGCCGCCGAAACCGGCGGGGCCGTTGCGCCCGTCAGGTGGTGGCGGCGCTTTTTCCATCAGGCGTTTGGCGAATTCAAGACGCTTGTCGTCGGGCAAATCGGCGATTTTTTTGGCGGCCTTTCCCTGCACCGATTTTTTCACGCCGTCCATTTCGGCATCGATCGCGGCCAGATGCTGCGCCGCCTGTTCCTCGGTCACCTTGCCCTGCATCAGCGTCTGCGCGAATTCCTTGCGCAGCGCCTGCACTTTTTCAAAACGTCCTTCGATTTCCTTGAAATGCTCCTTCATTTCATCCGCGCCGAACAGTTCCTGCGGGCCGAACATCGGCGGCGGGGGCGGGCCGTTGCGCTGATCGCCCTTGGTGAAGGCGGGCGCGGGCATCGATGGCGGCAGCACAGACATGCGTCCTAGCACAAAAGCGGCCAGGAAGACGTTCAGTGCGACAGAGGCAAGCAGGGCTTTGTTGTTCATTGTCGGATGCTCCTTACATCGGCATCTCGGCCACGCTGTCGGGGCCAAGGATGACGCTGTCCATGAAATTATTCTGCGTTGAAACGGCCTGAGCGGCGGGTGTCGCGTTGCCCAGCCAGAAGCCGGTCGCTGCGACGATCGCGAACATTGCCACTTGCGCGAAGGCATGGCGGCGCGTGCTGCGCGGTTGTGCGGCGGCATCCGCCACGATACGGTCGAGCAATGCGCCGCCGGCGTCGCGCACCTGATAGGCGCTTAAAAATTCGTCAAGCTTGTCCATTTTCCTTCTCCCTCTCCAGCAACGCGTCCTTCAGGCTCTGGCGTGCGCGGTACAGCAATTGCTGGAACGCGTTCAGCGTCAGGCCGGTTGCGGCCGCTGCCTGTTCGTTGCTGAGTTCTTCGTAATAACTCAGCACGACAGCGGCGCGCTGGCGCGGCGGCAACCTTCCCAGAGCCGCCTGCACCTGCCGCGACCGTTGCTGCTGCTGCAGCGATAATTCCGGTCCCGGGCTTGTATCGGGTGTCGTGTCGTTGTCGCCCAGCGGCAGCAGCCGCCGTTTACGCTTGTGGTCGATGCAGGCATTGGTCATCACGCGGTAAAGCCAGGTGGTGAATTTTGCCTCGGGCTTCCATTTGCCCGCGTCGTTCCAGATGCGCAGGCAAACTTCCTGCGCCACATCCTCGGCATCGGCGCGGCTGCCCAGCATACGCTCTGCAAACCGCACGCAGAAATTCAGGTGGCGCGCGACCAGCATCCGGTATGCCGCCGCGTCCTGCCGCGCAATGCGCTGCATCAGCGCGTGATCGGTATCCGATGCTGGTTCCAAAATCGCCTTCCGGGCTGTCCCGCGATACACCTGTAACGCAGCGGCTGGACATAAACTTACGCCGGAATTGAAAAAGAAAGAAGCCCGCCGGGGACCGCGGCGGGCTTCTTCCTTGGTAAAGGGTTTCTATTCGGTTTTGGCGGGCGGTTTCTGGCCGCCGTTTTGGCCACCCGGGGGCGGGCCGCCATTACCGCCATCGGGCGGAGGGCCGCCGTGACCGTCACGCGGGGGCGGCGGCGGGCAGGGGGGACGTTCCCCATCCTTGCCTTCCGGCGGCGGACCGGGGGGAGGGCCCGGGGGCGGGCCGCCTTCTTTTCCATCGGGCGGCGGCGGTGGCGGCGGGCATTTGCCGTCATGGGGCGGGCGTTCGCGCTGTTCACCGCTTGATGCGCTGTCCGTGCCCTGCTGTTTTTGCGGGGGAGGGCCGCGATGGCCGCTTTGCTGGCCGGACTGCTGCTGGCCGCCGGATTGTTCGGCCGCCGCCTCCAGCTGCGCCGCCAGAGACAGCGCAAGGATGACGGCAGTCGTCGCGAATAGTTTTTTCATGATAATCCCCTGTATATGAGCCGATGCCTATGAAACGGAAAGGGCGGCTGTAAACTTACGCCGCCCCTTCGAAGAATTTATGAAAGTAATTTTATGCCCGTTTATGCAGCCACCAGCTGTCGCTGTTCAGCGAAAAGATGGGTTTATAGCGGCTGACGTTTTCCGCCATGCGCGTCGCTTTGTCCTGGTTGTCCAGCACATAGGTGTTGCCGCCGTCATAAACGATCAGGATGGCATGGGGCACGTTCTTGATTTTGTCCTGCACGATCGCCACGCGCATCTGGTCGGCCGAAAAGCCGAGCGCGCGCAAGGACGCGTATTTCGCGATTGCGTAATCTTCGCAGTCGCCGCCGCGGGTCAGGAATTCGATCGGCGTGGACCACTGGTCTGACTTGCCGTAGTTGCGGCTGTCTTCGACGTAGCGCACGCTGTTCATGTACTGGTTCACTTCCTTGATCTGCTGTTCGCGCGACATGCCGCGCAGGCCTTCCAGCTGCGCTTTCCAGTTGCGCACGGTCTGGCTGTCGCCTTGCGTCTTCATCTGGCTGTCAAAACGGGCCATGACGGATGTCCATTTCGGGAACATTGCCACGCCGTTAGATTTCACTTCGGATGTGCCGAACAGGCCGGGCGCGCCATGCGGGGTCACCGCGGGGCGGACGGCGGCGGTCGTGAAGGCGGCTGCCATGCGCACGTTCTGCCCGCCCGATCCCTGATCGGCGCTGGCGGCGGAAGGGGTGACGACCTGCATCATCAGCGCCATGCCGGCGGTCGATGCCTTGATGCACCATTGTTCGGCCAGTTTGCGATACAGCTGCACGGCCGAGAGAGAACCTTGTTCAACCAGCGCCTTGCCAAGGCGGATACCGGTTTCTTTCTGGGTGGCCAGCGCCTTGTCCAGCTGGCATTTCGTAATCATGCCGCTATTTACAAGGAGGTCACCGAGTTTATAGCTGCGAACGGTGCAACCGACCGAACGGATGAAGTTCCCGTGGATATCGGGGGTTTTGCAATCGGTTGATTCTGTGCGCTGGTCTTTTTGTAACTGCATACGATCACTGCCCTTTTTCGTATTTTGTGACGACCTTGTAACAGTTCCATAATACGCAGGTGACATTAACAAACTCCTAAAATGGGCAGCGGGTATGGAACCTTTTTCAACTTGAGGCGCATACCTTATTATGATAAAAATCTTGTAATATTATTATCACCCGTAATTGGCGGTCATATGCTTGAAAATTCAGCCCTTTTTAAAGACCTGACGAAACTTTCCGCCGCGCGCGTACTGTGCCTTGGCGATGTGATGCTCGATCGTTTCATTTACGGCGGCATCGAACGCATTTCCCCCGAAGCGCCGATTCCGGTGCTGCTGGTCGAGCGGGAAAAGCACATGCTGGGCGGCGCGGGCAACGTGGTCGCCAATATCGCGGCGCTGGGCGCCAAAGCCGTGCTGGTGGCTGTTGTCGGCAACGATGCCGCAGGTGCGGATGTGGCGAAGCACTTGGGCGAACTGGGCGTAGATGCGCAGCTGGAAACTTCCTCCGACCGCTTCACGACCGTCAAAAGCCGTTTCGTGTCAGCAGGCCAGCAGATGCTGCGCGTCGACCGCGAGAAAACAGCGAACATCCCCGCCGACGTCGAAGACCGTGTCATCGCGCGCGCCGAAAAAATCATCCCGACTGTCGGTGCGGTCATTTTGTCCGACTACAAAAAAGGCCTGCTGACTGAACGCGTGGTATCGGGCGTGATCGACATCGCGCGCCGCCACAATGTGCCGGTCGTGGTCGATCCCAAGGGCACGGATTTCTCCCGCTACCGCGGCGCATCGGTCATCACGCCGAACCGCAAGGAACTGGAAACCGCAACGGCGATGAAGGCCGGTACGGATGAAGAAGTGCGCGCGGCGGCGATGAAGATCATCACCGGCTGCGGCGTTCCCGCCGTGCTGGCGACGCGTTCGCGCGACGGCATGTCGCTGGTCACAAACGATGAAAATCCGCTGCACATTCCCGCCAATATGCGCGAAGTCTTCGACGTATCGGGCGCGGGCGATACCGTGATCGCGACCTTTGCATCCGCGATGGCGGCGAAAATCCCGATGCGCAATGCGGCGCTGCTGGCGAACATCGCGGCGGGTATCGTGGTCGGTAAGCCCGGCACCGCAACCGCGCGCCCCGAAGAAATCGAAACCGCTATTTCGGGCGGCTATGCGATGGAAAAACAGGCCTATCAGCGCAAGACGAAATTCGCCACGCGCGACGGCGCGGCCGAACAGGCCGACCGCTGGCGCACGCGCGGGTTCAAGGTCGGCTTCACCAATGGCTGCTTTGACTTGCTGCATCCCGGCCATGTGGCGACGTTGCGTCAGGCCAAGGCCGCCTGCGATTATCTTGTTGTCGCGATCAACAGCGACGCGTCGGTGAAGCGCCTGAAAGGCCCCACGCGCCCTGTGCAGGACGAACAGGCGCGCGCCGCGATTTTGTCGGCGCTGGAAATGGTCGATATCGTTGTTGTGTACGACGAAGACACCCCCATCGAAACGCTGAAGGCCGTGAAGCCCGATGTGCTGGTCAAAGGCGGGCAGTACAAGCTGGAGGAAGTCGTCGGTTACGACCTGATCCAGCAATGGGGCGGCAAAGTCGTGCGCGCCGACATGGAAGATGGTTTTTCGACCACAAATACCATTGCGAAAATGGCTGGCTAACAAGCCCTTGCCGCGCTAGGATTTCAGCTGTTCAACAATAAAAAGACAGCGATTCCGCCCGTGGCAAAAAATGTGTTCAGCATTGACCTGCCTTTGACATCCGCATCCTGCGTGGTGGCGGACAGCCCCCATAGCGGCAAGGATTACCCCGCCGATTTCGATTACACCTGCGACCTGCATAGTTTACGGCAGGCGGAGGATATGGCGGTCGATCAGCTTTACAATTTCATGCCCGCCATCGGCGTGCCGCTGCTGCAGGCGCAATTTCCGCGCAGCTATATCGATGCCAACCGCGCGGAGCTGCCGGTGCAAAACCTCGAGGGGGAATATGACGGCGGCGACAGCAGCCTTGTGCGCGGCGTGATATCGCCCCGCCATACGGCGAAAATCTATGACCGCACATTATCCCTCTCCGAAGTGTTCAACCGCGTCGCCGATTACCACCGCCCTTATCACGACAAGCTGGCGGCGATGATCGACGATGCCCATGCGCGGCACGGCAAATCTGTTCACCTGAATTTGCATTCCATGCCCTCCACCATCAATCGCGGCACGGGCGTGAACCCGTTTGATATCGCCATCGGCACGCGCGACGGAGACACTTGCGCGCCGCATATCGCGGAAAAGCTGCGCGCGCTGTTTGCGGCTAAAGGTTACAACGCTGTGATCGATACGCAGGGCTATCGCGGCGCGGAAATCGTGCGACGTCATGGCGACCCCGTGAATGACCGCCACAGCGTGCAGGTGGAGGTCAACCGCGCACTGTATATGGATGAAAAAACGCTGCAGCTGAAACCGCAATTCACGGCATTTCAGAATGACCTGCGCGAGATCATGTGCGATTTTATCGCATGGTGCGACAGCCCCGCCGTTGCCAGCAGGCCGCAGCCTTCGGCGGGTGCAACGCCGAAACGTCCTGCCGCTTAATATTTATTCCTTGGAATCTTCTTCGTCGTCTTCAGCGGGCGCTGCTTCCTGCACGCGCTGGCCGCGCTTATAGCGGTTGACCAGCGCTTCCAGTTCGTCCAGTTCTTCGCAGCTTGAATCGCCGCAGGTCAGGCGGATGACCTGCATCTGCTCGACCGCGCGGGCAAGGTCGCCCATCTCCAGATAGCTTTGCGCGATATAGCGGTTGGCACCCAGATGTTTCGGGTTGATGCTGATGGCTTTGGCGTAATTCTCCCGCGCCTTTTTCTTGTCGCCGAGGCGGTAATAGGCATAGCCGCGATAGGTATAGGCATCCGCCGACATCGGGTGGCGCGACAGCACGGCGTTCAGCACGCTGAGCGCCTGCGAATATTTGCCGGTCGATAGGTAATATTCGGCTGTGATCAGGCCTGAATCCTCGCGGAACGGTACCTGGTTTTTCTTTTCCTTCATCACCGGTTTTTCGAATGTGTCGGGCGCGTATGGATTGGCATAGGGGTCAGCCGCCAGCGCTTGTGATGAAAACGCGAAAAGCCCCAGCATCAGGGCGGCGGCGGAAAGTGTCAGGCGCATGGTTTATACCGGTACAGTTTGCTCGATGCGGAAATCTTGGATGCCGTCATACTGTGCTGGTTCGCTATGGAGCTTGTCAACCCTTGCCAGACTGGGGCCGTGGCGGCAGGCGCGCACCATGTCATCGACGGCATGCGCTTCGCCGTGCAGCAGCGCTTCCACGCTGCCATCCGACCGGTTGCGCACCCAGCCGTAAATGCCGCGTTCAATGGCCTGCGACTGCAGCCAGCGGCGATAGCTCACGCCTTGTACAAAGCCGTGGACGAAGACGCGGATCGTTTCTGTCGGTACGGGCGTATTCATGGCTGACAAACCCTTTCCAGAAAAAATAGTTCCACAAATAATAGTTCCACGAGAAAAAGACTTTATACGGCGAAAGTCCCGCCGTTACTGCACGGCCATCACGATGCAGGCGTGCTGCAGTACCTTGCAGGCCGATGCCGCTTCGGACTGTTCCAGCCCCGACAGCCGGGCACGGTAAATAACGCCGCGATTGGTCTGCAGCGGCGCAATAATATAACGGGTTTTGGCGGTCAGCGATGCGGGCAGCTTCTGGTGCGCGGATTTCAGCGCGGTCATGCCGGCATTCTGGTCGGCGAAAGCACCGATCTGCACCGCCCATAAACCGCCCCCCGCAGATGCCGTCGTGTTCGCGGGCGCGGCTGCGGGCGCGGGTGCCAGCGCGCGCAGGTTGGTGGATTGCAGGGGCATCGGTTTCTGTGTCGACGGCGCCAGAATGTTGCGGCTGGCGGTTGCCGTTTGCGGTGCGGCGGCGGCAGGTGCCTTACGCGGCAGCGGCGCGGTGACACGCGCGGTCATGGGCGGCAGGGCGGGTGCGCCCAGCGTCGAAGGTTCGGTCCTGAAGGCGGATCTTGGCGCTGCGCCTTCCGGCATATCCTCGTCGTCAAGGATGTCCTGCGCGGGTGCGGCTGCAAGCTCTTGCGCGTCGCCCTCTTCGGTGTTCATGCCCATCGATCTGAAGCCGGGTGCCTCAAGGTTGGTCTGCGTGCGCGCGGTGCGCGGCTGCATGCGCGTGGGTTCGTTTTTGGCGGTCGGCGTTGCAGGCTTGCGCTTGGGCAGCCCGCCGCGCGCGGCCTCAAGCCTCTTGTCGATCGCGGCCAGCACGCGCGGGTCCTTCATGCGTTCGAAGCCCGCATCCAGCAGGTCGCGCATCGTGCTGTTGCGCGACGCCGATGTGCGCCCGCCGAACACCACGCCGATCAGGCGTTTATTGTCCTGCACAGCGGAAGCGGTCAGGTTATAGCCGGACGCATAGACATAGCCGGTTTTCAACCCGTCCATGCCGGGATAGGTCGCCATCAGCTTGTTGTGGTTCAGCGACGTGATGCCGTTATAGGTGAAGCTGGGCGTACTGAAATAGCGGTAATAGCGCGGAAAATCGCGCATCAGGGCCTGCGCCAGAATGGCCATGTCGCGCGGGGACGAATATTGTTCGGGGTCGTGCAGGCCGGACGCGTTGGCGAAACGCGTGTTGCGCATGCCCAGCTGCTGCGCCTTGAAGGTCATCAGCCGCGCAAAGCGGGATTCAGATCCGCCCAGCGCCTCGCCCAGCACGACGGCGGCATCGTTGGCGGAACGGGTGACAAGCGCAAGAATGCCGTCCTCCACCCGGATCGAATATCCGGCCTCCAGCCCCAGTTTCGACGGGGGCTGGTATTGCGCGTTCGCGGAAACGGGGATGCGCTGGTATTTGGTCAGCGTGCCTTTTTCGATCGCTTCGAAGGTCAGGTAGAGCGTCATCATTTTCGTCAGCGACGCGGGGAACAGTTTCTTATCGGGGTTCTTTTCGCTGAGCACATAGCCCGATTGCGCGTCGATCACGATCGACCCGTAACGGTCGGGTTGCGGCTTGGCCTTGCCCCGGGCGGTTTTTTTCTTTTTCGATTTGCTGTGCTGGCCGGTGTATTTGGTGATGCCGGCATAAGACGGCGCGGCGGGCGCGGACATGAAGATGCCGGCGGCCAGAACCGCCATCAACAGCTTTTGCAAAAATCCGAATTTGCGGCTGGTCAATCTTGCCTGCATCCGCGCATTTTTCCCCGAAAAAACAACAAATATCCCCTTACTTTTATTATCGGTCGCGGGGGCGTATTTGTCTAGCGAGGTTTCGTAAAAATAGCGGCAAATGCCAAAAGATACCCACAGGCGGGCATGTTTCAGGCAAGCGCCGGAGGCTTCGGGCGGCAGTCGCCGCTGCCGCGCGGTACGATCGCTTTCGGGCCTTTATCCTCCTCGGGGAGCGGGGGCTGGTCATTGCCGTTGCCGTTGCCCGGCACCAGCAGCCCGCCGTTTTCCGGCTGTGCCGGTTCCGGCGGCAGGGTGAAGGGCTCGACCGCCGCGTTGAAGGCGGGGGTGAAATACGACCTTGCGACGCGGATCGGGAACAGCGGTTCGCGCTCGGCCGTGTCGGGGGCGGTATTCGGCTGTGCCTGCAAAATGGTGTCGGGAGAAACAGTCACGGGCGGGGGCAGCAGGACGTAACGGTCGCCGTTCGGCCCATTGTCGCGGCCGAAGCGGAAACGCGCCGCAGGATTTTCGATTTTCTGGAAGCCGAAATCCAGCAGGCGTTGCATATCAAGACCGCGTTCCGTGGGCGTACGCGCGCCGAACACGATGCCGATCACGCGCTCCGACCCGCGCTGGGCGGATGCCGCCAGGTTCCAGCCGGACGCGTTGATAAAGCCGGTCTTCCCCATGTCGAGGCCTTCATAGCTGCCCAGCAGTTTGTTGGTGTTGTTCCAGGTATAGCCGTTGAAGCTGAAGCGCGGAACGGCGAAATAATGCTGATATTCAGGGAAATCGCGCAAAATCGCGCGCGCCAGCAATGCCAGGTCCTCGACCGTCGTCGTCTGGCGCGGGTCCGGCAGGCCGTTCGCATTTGTGTAGCGCGTATGGCGCATGCCGAGGCGCTGCGCCTCGCGCGTCATCATCGTCGCGAAATTATCCTCCGAACCGCCCAGCGCCTCGGCCAGCACGACGGCGGCATCGTTCGCGGAATGGGTCAGCATGCCGGTCAGGGCGTTTTCGACGCTGATCTGGCGGGTGTTCTGGCGCAGGGTCACGCTGCGGTTGCGCCCGCGCCCGCTGACATTTGCCGTCATCATGGCAAGGTTGGTGCGCGGCTGGGACGCGGCGTTATACGACACGTCGATCATCTGGTCGGTTGTCAGGCGGCCGTCTTTCAGCGCCTGAAAAACAAGGTATGCCGTCATCATTTTGGCGGTCGATGCGGGGTGCAGCGACTGGGTCGCGTCGCGTTCGTACAAAACGCGGCCTGAATTGGCATCGACCACGATCGCGGCATAGCGGTCGGGGCGCGCATCGGGGGCGGGTTGGCGCTGTGCAAGGGCAGGGGCGGCTGCGGCGGCGTTGAAGGCCAGTGCCAGCACAATATTACGCAGTAATTTGTTCTTCTTCGGCTTGCCCGGTTTCATCCTGCAAACTCCGTCTGTAAATTTATAGCTGGGATATTTTATTACCCAGATTCGTTGTTGATTTATGGACTTTATGGGAATCTACGGGGATCGTAAAGCGTTTTTTACCCTTTTTCGACAGGGATACCCTTAAAACGGGGGATGTACTATATTCTAGGGTATGAAATTCAAGGATTCTGGCGTGCAACGGCTCAAAACCACCCTGACTGCGGGAAATGATGACGATAGAGACACCGGACGGCCCGGCCGCACCGATGTGGGGGTGCTGACGCGTACCCGCGCAAAGACCAAAAAACCGTCGATGTACAGGGTTCTTCTGTTAAATGACGATTTCACGCCGATGGACTTCGTCGTTCACGTTTTAGAAAAGTTTTTCGGCAAGAATAAGCAGGAAGCAACCGAAGTGATGCTTCAGGTCCATCGCCGTGGCGTCGGCGTCTGCGGGACCTATACTTATGAAGTGGCGGAAACCAAGGTGAACCTCGTCATGGACTACGCCCGCAAAAACGAACATCCATTGCAATGCACGATGGAAAAAGAATAACAGGGGGATAACGACATGCTCTCACGCCAGCTGGAACAGACTCTCCACCGCGCGCTTGCCCATGCCAATGCGCGCCATCACGAATTCGCGACGCTGGAGCATCTGCTGCTCGCGCTCACCGACGACCAGGACGCGGTCGCCGTCATGCGTGCCTGCGGCGTCGATCTCGATCTTTTGAAACAGGAAGTGTCGCATTACATCGACACCGAATTGCAGAACCTTGTCCATCCGGCATCCGAAGAAGCAAAGCCCACCTCCAGCTTCCAGCGCGTGCTGCAGCGTGCGGCGATCCATGTGCAGTCGTCGGGGCGCGAGGAAGTGACGGGCGCGAACGTGCTGGTCGCGCTGTTCTCCGAGCGTGAAAGCAACGCCGTGTTCTTCCTGCAAGAACAGGAAATGACGCGTTTCGATGCCGTCAACTATATCTCCCACGGCATCGCCAAAGTGCCGGGTCAGACCGAGGCGCGCACGGTGCATGGCGCGAATGACGACGCGCAGGAAGAAAACGTCATTAAAAAAGGCCGCGAAGCGCTGGATGCCTATTGCATCAACCTGAACAACAAGGCCATCAACGGCAAGATCGACCCGCTGATCGGCCGCGAAAGCGAAGTGGAACGCACGATACAGGTGCTGTGCCGCCGCTCCAAAAACAACCCGCTCTATGTCGGCGATCCCGGCGTGGGCAAGACGGCGATTGCCGAAGGCCTTGCGCGCCGCATCACCGAAGGCGATGTGCCGGAAGTGCTGAAAAACGCCACTATTTACGCGCTCGACATGGGCTCTCTGCTGGCGGGCACCCGCTATCGCGGCGATTTCGAGGAGCGCATCAAGGCCGTGCTGACCGAATTGCAGGCGATCGAAGGCTCTGTTCTGTTCATCGATGAAATACATACCGTGATCGGCGCGGGTGCGACCTCCGGCGGTGCGATGGATGCGTCGAACCTGTTGAAACCATCGCTCTCTTCCGGTTCGCTCCGCTGCATCGGCTCGACCACCTACAAGGAATACCGCAACCACTTCGAAAAAGACCGCGCGCTGGTGCGCCGCTTCCAGAAGATCGATGTCAATGAGCCGAATATCGAAGACGCAATCCGTATTCTCAAAGGCTTGAAGCCTTATTACGAAGAACACCACAAGGTGACCTATTCCGAAGAAGCCATCCGCGCGGCGGTGGAATTGTCGGCGCGCTATATCGGCGACCGCAAACTGCCCGACAAGGCTATCGACGTGATCGACGAAGCGGGTGCCGCGCAAATGCTGCTGCCGGAAGACAAGCGCAAGAAAGTGATCGGCCTTTCCGATATCGAGGCGACAGTGTCGAAAATCGCGCGCATCCCGCCAAAAACAATCAGCAAGGACGACAAGGAAGCGCTTGCCAATCTGGAGCGCGACCTGCGCACGCTGGTCTTCGGGCAGGATCAGGCGATCGAGGCGCTGACATCCGCCATCAAGCTCAGCCGCGCCGGATTGCGCGAACCGGAAAAGCCGATTGGTTCCTACCTGTTCTCCGGCCCCACCGGTGTCGGTAAAACCGAAGTCGCGCGCCAGCTGGCGAAATCGCTGGGCGTGGAACTGACGCGTTTCGACATGTCCGAATACATGGAACGCCATTCGGTCTCGCGCCTTATCGGCGCACCTCCCGGCTATGTAGGCTTCGATCAGGGGGGCATGCTGACCGATAAAATCGACCAGCATCCCCATTCGGTCGTGCTGCTTGACGAAATCGAAAAGGCGCATCCGGATTTGTTCAATATCCTGTTGCAGGTGATGGACTACGGCAAAATTACCGACAACAACGGCAAGACGGTCGATTGCCGCAACATCATCCTCATCATGACCACCAATGCCGGCGCGTCCGACATGGCGAAGGCGACGATGGGCTTCGAGCGCACGGTACGCGAAGGCGACGACGAAGAGGCGATCAACCGCACCTTTACGCCCGAATTCCGCAACCGCCTTGATGCCGTGATCCCGTTCAAGGCGCTGTCACCCGCAACCATCGGCCGTGTCGTCGATAAATTCATCATGCAGCTGGAGGCGCAGCTGGGCGACCGCGGCGTGACGATCGAACTGACATCCGAAGCGCGTCAGTGGCTCGGCAAAAAAGGATATGATCCCGCGATGGGCGCGCGCCCGCTCGGCCGCGTCATTCAGGAACATGTCAAAAAGCCGCTGGCCGAAGAACTGCTGTTCGGCCGCCTGACCAAGGGCGGCGCGGTCAAGATCGGCGTGAAGGCTGAAAAGCTTGTCTTTGAATACCCGCCCGCAAAATCCGGCAAAAGCCCCGGCCCCGAACTCGAACACGAGCATGTGAAATAATGGAAACGACCAAGGGGCAGGTACTCGTCGTCGATCCCAGCGACATCATGCGCAAGCTGATTTGCGGCATCCTGGTCAAGAGCGGCTATACCGTGCATGATGCGGCGGAGGCCGACAAGGGCGTTGAACTGCTCTCGAAGCGCCCGGATCTAGTGATCCTCGACATCGACGATGAAACTTCGGACGAAGTCGCCTTCCTGCGCAAAATGAAGCGCGATTACGCATCCACGCCCACCATCGCCCTTGCCGACGACCATGTGCGCGACGAAGTGCAGAAAAAGATCGAGAATATGCCGAAACTTTCTTTCTTCGCCAAGCCCGTGCGCCCCGACGCGCTGGTGGCGCAGGTGGAGGCGCTGCTGTCGGAAACCGAACAGGCGCGCGCGGCAGCCGAAGCGAAAAAAAGCGGCGCGCAGATCGATATCGAACAGCAGCGCATGGGTTTTATGCGCCGCGCCATCGACCTTTCCCAGCAGAAGATGGAAGAAAACTGCGGCGGTCCATTCGGCGCAGTGATCGTGCGTCAGGGCAAAATCATCGGCGAAGGCTGGAACTGCGTCACCAGCACGAACGATCCCACCGCCCATGCCGAAATGGTCGCGATCCGCAACGCCACCGCCGCCATCAAGGATTTCAAGCTGGAGGGCTGCGATATCTATACAAGCTGCGAGCCCTGTCCGATGTGCCTTGCCGCCATCTACTGGGCGCGCCTTGATAAAATTTATTACGCCAATATGCGCGAAGACGCGGAAAAGATCGGCTTTGACGACGCGTTTCTGTACCGCGAAGTCGCGCTGCCGGAAAACAAACGGTCGTTGCCCGTCTTCCGCCTGCTGCGCGAAGAAGCGAATATCGTCTTCGACAACTGGATGGCGAAGATGGACAAGACTGCTTACTAAATAATTTCAGAAGATCTCGGGGGAGTTTATTTCATGAAATGCGAAATTATGGGCGACAGCGCGTTTCCGCTGCTGCGCGTCACGTTTTCCGAAGGCGAGAATATCAAGGCTGAATCCGGCGCGATGGTCGCGATGTCCACGAACATCAAGCTGACCGGCAAGGCCGATGGCGGCATCGGCAAGGCGATCGGCCGCATGTTCTCCGGCGAAAGCTTCTTTATGCAGCAGCTGGAATCGCAAGGCGGCGCGGGCTGGGCGTTGCTGGCGGCCTCCACCCCCGGCGAAATCGCCACGATCGATTTGCAGCAGGGCGAACAGCTGTCGGTGCAAAAGGGCGGTTACCTTGCCGCCACCAGCGGCATCCAGGTTTCGACCAAGATGCAGGGCTTGTTCAAGGGCATGCTTTCGGGGCAGGGCTTCTTCATCGTCAAAATCGGCGGGCAGGGCACGGTGTTCCTGTCCACCTACGGCTCGATCTACCCGATGGTGCTGGGTCAGGGCGAGGTTGTGCATATCGACAACGGTCATCTGGTCGCATGGGATTCCCATATGCCCTATGAAATCGTCAAAGGCGGCGCGGGCTGGATTTCATCCATGACCTCGGGCGAAGGCCTCGGTTGCCGCTTTCAGGGCCCGGGGCGCGTCTGGATCCAGACGCGCAACCCGCAGCAGCTGGTCGGATGGCTCTATCCGATGTTCCCGCAGCGCAGCGGTTCCGGCTAGGCTTTACCATAGCGGGAGTGCTTATAAGGTTTGATACGGCGCTAACACGCCACTAGAATTGATGCAGGTTTAAATACAAGGATTTCAGCCATGCGGTATTTGTTTTTTGTTCTTTCGGTTGTGATGTTTGCCGGCACGGCGCAGGCGCAGCCGAAAACAGCGGTGCCCGCAGCACCTGTGGCGGCTGTTCCCGCGCCGCCCGCCGCTATGGCATCCGATGACGCGCCCGATATCGCGCCTGCGGCAGTCGCCCCGCTGGCAAACCGTTTGCCCGAACGCATCATGCGCCCGATGCGCGCCGTCGATCCCATGACGCTGCGCGCCGAAGGCGGCACGATCCGTCTTTGGGGCATCAAGCCCGCGCAGAGCGCGGAAACGCCGCTGGAACTGAAAGCGCTCGACCTGATGGACGGACTTATTCAGGAACAGCAGGTCAACTGCCGCATCATGGGCGGCACGATGCTGGAAATGATCGCGCGCTGCTCCACCGCCACCAACCAGGACCTTGCGCTGGAACTGCTGAAAAACGGATTTGTCGTCGTCGACCGCCGCCAGACCTATAACACCGTGTTCGCGACTGCGTATGAAAAGGAACAGGAATCCGCGCGCGTCGCCGGCAAGGGCGTCTGGGCGCTGGTGAAGGAAGACGCCAACCAGACCGATTCACGCGGGTTGCCGCGCTGGCTGGAACCCTACATGTCGTTCCTGCTGCCGCTGGCGCTGATCTTCGGGCCGTTCGGCGGCTTGCTGATTGTCGGCCTCGTGATGTGGTACTGGCTCAGCCGCATGGCATCACTGCAGGAAAAAGAAGCCGAGCAGACCAGCCGCAAGGAAGCGATGCTGCAAAGCCGCGAGCGCCACGTGCTGATCTCCACGCTGGAAGGCGAGTTGATGGAGAACAAAAACAAGATCGAGGCGTTCCTGGTCATCTATGGCGACATGCTGCGCAGCCTGCAGGACGCGAATGAAGTGCCGAAATACCAGCAGGGCGGCGACATCGTGCAAAAACACCCGACCTTCGGCCGCGCCGTGTTCGAGGCGAATGTCAGCAAGCTTTCGTTGCTCGACATCAAGCTGGCGGGACAGATCTCCAAGCTTTATTCCGCGATGCCCAAGGATCAGGAATACATCAACCTTGAACCGACCGTGCCGCTGGAAACCGCGGTGAAACTGGTGCAAAAAGTACTGAAGGAAGCCGAAACGCTGATCGACCCGCTCAACAACGTCATTGCGGGGCTTTCGACCGCGACGCAGAAAAAAGGCGATGCGGCGGCATAACCTGTCATACGCATGAAATAAAAAAGGCCCCGGAACATCCGGGGCCTTTTTTTATTGCCGGTGTTACGCGCGGATCTTGCTGGTCACGGTCGCTTCCGGTGCGGTTTCCTGGTTGGCGGTGACGGCGGGGCGTTCGCCTGCCGCGCGTTCGATATGCGCCATCAGATCGACCAGATCGACGAAGTGGTCGGCCTGGCGGCGCAGTTCATCGGCCACCATCGGGGGCGATGTACGGATGGTGGAAACCACCGTGGTGCGCACGCCTTTGCGCTGCACCGATTCCAGCAGGCGGCGGAAATCGCCGTCGCCCGAGAACAGGACGATATGATCGACATGGTCGGCCAGTTCCATCATGTCGATGGCCAGCTCGATATCCATATTGCCCTTCACCTTGCGGCGACCGGTCGCATCCGTGAATTCCTTCGCGGGCTTGGTCACCATCGTGTAGCCGTTGTAATCCAGCCAGTCGATCAGGGGGCGAATAGGGGAGTATTCCTGGTCTTCCATCAGCGCCGTATAATAGAACGCGCGTACAAGACGGCTTTGGCCCGAGATAAAGGTCAGCAGGCGTTTATAGTCGATATCAAAAGTCAGGCTTTTTGCGGCTGCATACAAATTTGCGCCGTCGATGAATACTGCAAGCTTCTCTTCTTTATAGAAAAAATTGAAATTTTGCGAATTACCGTTGGTTTTCAAGATATTGCTCCCCAATTCATACGGACGGGTTTTTTAACCCCGAAATTTGCCATTGTCAAGAATAGTACTAATGCCCCTGAACCGTCTCGCTGGAAATACGTCACGGAATAGAGGGTGACGGGAGATGCGGTCGAACCTTTTGTACTCAAACTGGTTGACAATGTCAAGCTGTTTTATTAAAAATGAAACATAGGCTGAATACGCCGGAAGGCAAGTGAACCGGCGTGATTCCAGTTGCAAAACGGCAGGTAAGGTTGTTATAACAAACCCCTGTTTTAGATATTATTTAAAGGTACAGCACCATGGCACGCGTTACAGTCGAAGACTGCATCCTGAAAGTTCCCAACAGATTCGAGCTGGTGCTTGTGTCTTCCCAGCGCGCCCGCGAAATCAACGCCGGTTCCGCCCTGCTGGTCGATCGCGACAACGACAAAAACCCCGTTATTTCTCTCCGCGAAATCGCCGACACCGATATGTCGCTGGACGCGCTGCGCGAAAGCCTCGTCAAGAATCACCAGAAAGTGATCGAAGTCGAGGAAGAAGGCGAAGACATCATCGACGTGATGGAAGGCGAAGCGGAATGGGCGGCGGTTGCCAACCAGGCTGCCGAAGGCGAAACGGAAACCGCCGGCATGCACGAAGACACCGGCGAAGACGCAACCGAAGAAGCTGCGGCTGATGCGGATGCCGAAGGCGACGAAGACCTTGAAATGCCTGCCGGTGAATTCGATGCCGGCGACCTGGGCGACGACGATAACAACTAATCGCCAAACCCCTGTTAAAATTTAAAAAGCCGCCTATAATTAAACCCTTAGGCGGCTTTTTGCTGCCTGAAAAAAGGGTGTTGATTTGATACGGCAATACGAACTGATCGAAATGGTGAAGGCTTACGATCCGGGCATGGACGAAGATATCGTCAACCGGGCCTATGTGTATGCCATGAAAATGCATGGCTCGCAGACGCGCGCGTCGGGCGACCTTTATTTCTCCCACCCGCTCGAGGTTGCCGGCATCCTGACGGAAATGAAGATGGATACGGCATCCGTCTGCACGGCGCTTTTGCACGATACCGTCGAAGATACCGAAGCAACGATCGAGGAAATCCACAAGCTGTTCGGCGAAGAAATCGCCAAGCTGGTCGACGGCGTGACCAAGCTGTCTAAAATCGAATTCCAGTCGGCGCAGGAAAAACAGGCGGAAAATTTCCGCAAACTTGTATTGGCCATGTCGGAAGACATCCGCGTGCTGCTGGTAAAACTCAGCGACCGCCTGCATAACATGCGCACGCTATTCCACATCCCGAAACCGGAAAAACGCAAGCGTATTGCGGTCGAGACAATTGAAATCTACGCGCCGCTGGCGGAACGCATCGGCATCCATAAAATCAAGGAAGAGCTGGAGGATTTGAGCTTCGCTGAAATCAACGGCGAAGCACGCGACAGCATCAAGACGCGCCTGAACTTCCTGCGCGCCGAAGGCGGCGAGGCGGTCGTCAGCCGCATCATCGAAGAACTGCAAAAACGCCTGAAGGAAGCGGGGCTGGAGGCCACGGTCTACGGCCGCGAAAAGACGCCCTATTCCATCTGGAAAAAGATGCAGCGCAAGAATATCAGCTTCGAACAGCTGTCGGATATCATGGCGTTCCGCATCCAGGTGTCGAACGTGTCCGAATGCTATCACGCGCTTGGCATCATTCACGGCCTGTACCCGACCGTGCCGGGGCGGTTCAAGGATTACATTTCGCTGGCGAAACCGAACGGCTACCGCTCGCTGCACACGACCGTCATCGGCCCCGAAAACCACCGGATCGAGGTGCAGATCCGCACCGCCGACATGCACGAGGAAGCCGAGCTTGGCGTTGCCGCCCACTGGTCATACAAACAAGGCGACGGCGGCAAGAACAAAGAAGGCCGCCAGTTCCGCTGGCTGCGCGAATTGATGGATATCGTCGAGCACGCGCAAAAGCCCGAAGAATTCCTCGAAAACACCAAGCTTGAACTTTATCAGGACCAGGTGTTCTGCTTTACGCCAAACGGCGACCTGATCGCGCTGCCCAGAGGCGCGACGCCTGTCGATTTCGCCTATGCCGTCCATTCCGACCTTGGCGACAAGACCGTCGGCGCAAAGGTCAACGGGCGCATCGTGCCGCTCAACACCGCGCTTGGCAACGGCGACCAGATCGAGATCACGACATCAAAATCGCAGACACCCAGCCCCAACTGGGAACGCTTCGTCGTCACCGGCAAGGCGAAGTCCCGCATCCGTCGCTTCATGAGGATGCAGCAGCGCGACGAATACATGGATCTTGGCAAAAAAATGCTGGAGAAGGTGCTCAAGCAGGAAGGCCATGATTTCAACGAACGCGATTTCAGCGGCGAGATTTACCGCCAGTTCAAGACCGAAAACCTCGAAGACCTGCTGACGGGCGTCGGCTCGGGCAATGTCGCCGCGCGCGAAGTGTTCTATGCCCTGCATCCGGCGCAAAAGCCCAGCAACCTCGGCCCGCCGCCGATGCAGATCCAGAACTTCGTGGTGCCGGAAAAGAAAACCCACCAGAAGGGCAAAGCGCCGCCGATGCCCATCAAGGGGCTCATCCCCGGCATGGCGCTGCATTTCGCGCGCTGCTGCCACCCGCTGCCGGGCGACCGCATCGTCGGCATCGTCACGACCGGCAAGGGTGTGACGATCCACACCATCGACTGCGACACGCTTGAATCATTTGCCGACACGCCGGAACGCTGGCTGGATGTATCGTGGGAAGACGGCGAAGACACGCCGGAATCGCATGTCGGCCGTTTGCTGATCACCATCGCCAATGAACCCGGCGCGCTCGGCACGCTGTCGACCGTCATCGGCAAAAACGGCGGCAATATCACGAACCTGAAAATCACCAACCGCTCGCTTGACTTCTGGGACATGATCATTGACGTCTGGGTACGCGATACGCGGCATTTGTCCGATATCATCGCGGCATTGCGCGGCACCCCCGAAATCACCACCGTTAACCGCGCGCGGAGCCGTTGAGATGATCATAGGCATCGGCACAGATATCGCCTCCATCGACCGCATCAGCCGTGTGCTGGGCGATCATGGCGCGCGTTTCACCGAACGCTGCTTCGCGCCCGAAGAACGCGCGCGCGTGGAAAAACAGACGGACGAAAAATCCCGTGCCTCCGGCTATGCCAAACGCTGGGCAGCAAAAGAGGCCTGTGCAAAGGCTTTGGGCCTTGGCATCCGCGAACAAATTTATTTGAAGGATATCGCCGTCGTGAATGACGAAGCGGGCCGCCCCTCGATGGCGCTTGCCGGTGGCGCGAAAGACAGGCTGGTGGAATTGACACCCGCCGGCATGACACCCCGCATCGACGTCTCGCTCAGTGACGACGGCGGCATGGCGCTGGCTTTCGTCGTTATCTCGGCGGGGAACGTCGCATGAACACCAATCAGGACAAGAATAAAATGGAACAGGAAAACGCGGCCGACATCACCGTGTCCGCCGATACAGCGGCGCCAAAGCCGAAGGAAAAAGACGACGCAGTCGAACTTTTGAAGGCGATGGCCTTTGCCGCGGCAATCGCGCTTATCATCCGCTCCTTCCTGTTCGAGCCGTTCAATATCCCGTCGGGGTCCATGTTCCCGTCGCTGCTGGTCGGCGACTACCTGTTCGTCAAAAAATGGACATACGGGTACAGCCAGTATTCTTTTCCGCTGGATGCCGTTCCCATGAATGGCCGCATCATGGCAGGTACGCCAGAGCGCGGCGATGTTGTCGTGTTCCGCCAGCCCAAACGCGAAGGCGTCGATTACATCAAGCGCATCATCGGCCTGCCCGGCGACAAGATCCAAGTGACCGAAGGGCGGTTGTACATCAACGGCGTGATGGTGCCGCGCCAGAACGAAGGCACGGAAACCTATGAAACCGAAGGCCGCCCGTTCCAGTTCACGCGCTATATCGAAACGCTGCCGAACGGCGTGAAGCATTTCATCTATGAGATCTCCGACCATGAATCGCTCGACAATACGCCGGAATTCACGGTGCCGGAGGGGCATTATTTCGCGATGGGCGACAACCGCGACCAGTCGCTCGACAGCCGTGTGGAACAGGAACTGGGCCCCGTCCCTGCGAAAAACCTGATCGGCCCCGCATCGTTCATCTTCTTCTCGACCGAAGGCATCGGCGATAAATGCGTTTATACCGGTGTGTTTGCCGCGATACAATCAACTGGCTGCAAGGCCGTCGAATACGTCAAGGCCATCCGCTATGGCCGGATATTCAAAAGTGTCAACTCCCTCTGACAAGCAGGCCGCCCTGGAGGCGGAAATCGGGTATAAATTCAAAAACAGCACCCTGCTGGACATGGCGCTGACTCATTCCAGCCTGCCCAAAAGCCAGCATAACAACGAACGCCTTGAATTTCTGGGTGACCGCGTGCTGGCGCTCGCGATCGCCGAACTGCTTTACACAAATTTCCCCAATGAGCGCGAAGGCGATTTAGCAAAACGCCTGACCGCCGTCGTGCAGCAGGCCGCATTGGCCGAAGTTGCGGAGGGGTTGAAGCTCAGCAGCTATGTGCGCCTGTCGGTCGGCGAGATCAAGGCCGGCGGCAGCAAGAAAGACGCGATCATGTCGGACGCGGTCGAGGCGCTGATCGGCGCGATCTACCTCGACGGCGGCTATGATCCCGCCTGCCGTTTCGTGCGGGCGCGGTGGGAACCGATGCTGGCGACCTTCAACGTGCCGCCCGAGGATGCGAAAACAAGGCTGCAGGAATGGGCGCAGAGCCGCGGCCTGCCCCTTCCCGAATATGTCGTGGTCGCGCGCGCGGGCGAAGACCACAAGCCGCAGTTTGATGTCGAGGTGCGTGTAAAGGGACTGGAATCCCTGATGGCATCCTCCACCTCCAAGCGCGGCGCGGAAAAAGCGGCGGCGGCAAAAATGCTGGCGCGCATCGACGCGGGGAGCGCGACATGAGCGAACAGAAAAGACGCTGCGGTTTTGTCGGCGTTATCGGCGCGCCCAATGCCGGAAAATCGACGCTGGTCAACCAGCTGGTCGGCGCAAAGGTATCCATCGTCAGTCCCAAGGTGCAGACGACGCGCACACGCGTGATGGGCATCGTCAACAAGGACGATACGCAGGTCATCTTCGTCGATACTCCCGGCATTTTCGCGCCCAAGGCGCGGCTGGAAAAGGCGATGGTGGCGGCAGCCTGGGCGGGCGCGAAAGATTCCGAAGTCGTCGTTGTGCTGATGGATGTCGGCAACGGATACCTGAACGCGGAAACCAAGGCGATCATCGAACGCCTGAAAACCAGCAACCGCAAGGTGATCGCCGCGCTGAACAAGATCGATATGCTGAAAAAGGAAAAGCTGCTGGCGTTGGCGACTGAAATCAACGACACGGGTGTTTTCTCCGACATCTTCATGATCTCCGCGCTGAAGGGTGATGGCGTCGATAAACTGCTGGCTGATATCGCGGCGCGCATGCCCGAAGGACCCTGGATGTTTTCGGAGGACCAGATATCCGACATGCCGATGCGCCTGCTGGCGGCTGAAATCACGCGCGAGAAAATCTTCCTGCAGCTGGGCGACGAACTGCCCTATTCCGCCACCGTCGAAAGCGACAAGTGGGAGGAATTCAAGGACGGGTCGGTGAAAATCTCCCAGACCATTTACGTGCTGCGCGAAACGCAGAAGGCGATTTTTCTGGGCAAGGGCGGCGCGCGCATCAAGTCGCTGGGCGCTGCGGCGCGCAAGGAACTGGAAGAAATCCTGGAGCGCCGCGTGCATTTGTCGTTGTTCGTGAAGGTGCGTGAAAAATGGACGGATGACCCCGAGCGTTACCGCGACTGGGGTCTCGACTTTAACTCCTGATATCGCAGCGTTTTTCGGGGCAGCCTGAAAACCTTGACTTGATTATGACAATCATATAAAACACTTATATGATGAAATTCAAAGACATCTTTAATTTCCTGACCGGCCAGACGAACCGCAACGAAACGCTGCTGCTTGCGGTTGAGCGCGGCGATGCGGCGGGCGTCGATGGTGCGCTGAAAAAGGGTGCCAGCCCCGATGCGGGCGAAGGCGATTCATTCGGCCACGCGCTGACCCGCGCGGCGGCAACCGGCAACCTTGCGATCGTCAAGCTGCTGGTCGAAGCGGGCGCGAAAATCGACGCGCAGAATTACACGCGCCGTACCGCGCTGCATGAAGCTATCTGGCACCTGAAATCGCCGGTCGCGCTGTATTTGCTGGAACAGGGCGCGAAAACCGATACGCGCGACCGCCCCGGCAAAACGCCGCTGCAGGATGCCATCGACAACGACCTGAAACCGCTGGCGCTCGCGCTGATCGACAAAGGTGCCGATACCGGCGCGCTGGACGACAAGGGCAACGATACCATGCGCGCGCTGATCGAGCGGCGCGGTTGGAACGATGTGGCGCAGGCAATCGATGACGGTGCCGCGCGCCTGAAGCACGAGGCAGAACAGGCGGCGATCGCGGTCGAACAGGAACGCGCCGCCTTCGAAGACGCGATTTCAAAGGTCGGCACGCTACAGGCACCGGTTGTGGCGGGGCGCACCGCCAGCTTCACAAAACACCGTCATTCCCTGTAAAAACAAGGTTATTTGCCGCATTTAAACCGCTTCATTTCATGCGAATCGGTGCTATATTCATCTCCGGTAGTTGGCCTACTTTATTATGTAATCAGGATATTTCATGAGCTGGACAGACGAACGCATCGCGCTTCTCAAGAAGATGTGGAAAGAAGGCAAGAGCGCCGCAGAAATTGCGAAGATGCTCGGCAAAGGCGTGACCCGCAACGCCGTCATCGGCAAGGCGCACCGCATGGGCCTGTCCGGCCGCCCCAGCCCGATCAAGAAGCCCGCCGCATCGCCGAAAAAAGAAAAAGAGGCCGCGCCGAAAAAGGAAGCGGTCAAGGAAACCCGCAGCAGCAAATCCGCCCCCGCGCCCTCCGCCAAAATCAACCCGATGATGGCGAAAGAGGTGGAGGAGCTGAAGAAGATCGAGAAGGAAGTGCTGCCCCTGAACGGCGGCGTGCCCCTGATCGACCTTACCGAACGCATGTGCAAATGGCCGATCGGCGACCCCAAGGAAGACGATTTCACCTTCTGCGGCCGCGGCATCCGCGTCGGCACGCCGTACTGCCCCGACCACGCCGCGATGGCCTACCAGACCTCCAGCCGCAGCCGCAACCCGATGGCTGCCAATGACCGTTCCCGCAAAGCCCCCGTCAAGGAGGCAGCGCCGGAAGTGGAAGAAGATGAAGTCGAGGATACGGTCGAAGAAGATGACGAGGAAGTGACGGCATAAGCCGTAACGGCCCAACAAAAAAGCCCCGGTATAAAACCGGGGCTTTTTTGTTGGCGGGGCGTTTAGTTGACCGCACGCACTTCGTTCACTTCGGGAATGAAATGTTTCAGCAGGTTTTCAATGCCGGATTTCAGCGTCGCGGTCGATGACGGGCAACCTGCACATGCACCGCGCATCGACAGGAACACCACGCCGTCGTCGAAGGAATGGAACACGATATCGCCGCCATCCTGTGCCACAACGGGGCGGATGCGGGTGTCCAGCAGTTCCTTGATCTGCTTCACGATCTCGGTGTCTTCGCCCGATGCCGACGACGTATGGCCGGTCGTATCGTGCAGGTGTTCGTCATTCATCACGGGGCGGCCGGTTGTGAAATGCTCCATGATGACGCCCAAAATCAAGGGCTTCAGCGCGGGCCAGCTGGCGGCTTCCGTCTTGGTAACGGTCACAAAATCATTGCCCAGAAACACGCCCGCAACGCCGTTCACCTTGAACAGCTGGGTCGCCAGCGGCGATACTTCGGCCTTGTCGGCAGCGGTGAATTCCGCCGTGCCGCTGATCATCACTTCGCAGCCGGGCAGGAATTTCAGGCTCGCGGGATTGGGGGTCTGTTCGGTCTGGATGAACATGTTACGGAACGCCTTTCGTTGTCGAATACACAAAATGGAGCGCCTCACCCGGGAAAACAAGGGGGTGGATGGCATGCGCGGCCTGCGCCGCTTCGGCAAATCCGGTCAGGATAAGCTTTAGTTTACGGGGGTATGTGGCGATATCGCCTGCTGCGAAGATGCCGGGGATGCTGGTCTCGCAGGTCGACTGATCGACGGGAATATGGTGCAGGTCGATCTTCACGCCCCATTCCGCGATATGCCCCAGCTGCGGCGTGATGCCGAAAAACGGCAGCAGCACATCCGCATCCAGCGTCTTTTCTTTTCCGTCCAGATCGGCGACGGTCACGCCCGTCAGTTTTGCGCCGTCGCCCTGCAATGAATGGAGCTGATACGGAATGACCATTTCAACCTTGCCGGTTTCAGCAATCTTTTGCAGGCGATCGACGGATTCCGGTGCGGCGCGGAATTTGTCGCGGCGGTGGACGAAATAGATTTTTTCGGCGAGTTCGGAGAGCGAAATCGCCCAATCCACCGCGCTGTCGCCGCCCCCCGCGATCACCAGTTTCTTGCCGGTGAAATCCTTGCGGCTTTTGACCATGTAAAAGACGGATTTGCCTTCATATGCCTCCAGCCCCTGCATCGGCGGGCGGTTGGGGCCAAAGGCACCGGCGCCGGCGGCAATAATAATGGCGCGGCATTCGATGGTGGTGCCCAGCGTCGTGACGACGGTAAAGCCTGTCGCCGTCTGCGTCACATCCTTCGCCATCTGGTTCAGGTGATAGACGGGCTGGAACGGTTCGGCCTGTTCTTCCAGCCGTGCGATCAATTCGCCCGCCTGCACGCTTGGCAGGGCGGGGATGTCGAAAATCGGCTTTTCCGGGTAAAGCGCGGTGCATTGGCCGCCGACATGCTCAAGGCTGTCGATGACATGGCATTTCATTTTCAGCATGCCGCATTCAAAGATCGCGAACAGACCCACGGGCCCCGCGCCGATAATCACCACATCTGTCTTATGCACCACCGTCATAGGGTGTTTATGTCACGGTCAGGGGGCAGAGTCCAGTTTTGACGCTGTTTTCGCGGCATGTTCCGGCCTAAATAATTGAATTACCTGTCCTTTCGTGATACAAAAATGCCGAAGGAGAATTCACATGGGGATGCCAATTCTGATCGTCCTGCTGCTGGTTCTGGTCGTGCTGGGTTTCATCATTTCCCGCCAGCCCGATACGTTCCGCGTCACGCGCACCATCATCACCCATGCGCAGCCCTTTGCCGTGTTTTCGGTCGTCGGCGACCTGCAGCGCTGGAACGACTGGTCACCCTGGGCAAAACTGGACCCGAACGCCAAGTATGAATTCGAAGGCCCTACATCCGGCGTTGGTGCGGTGTTCAAATGGGCGGGCAATAAAAATGTCGGCGAAGGCAAGATGACCATCACCGAAACGCAAAACCCCAACCTTGTCCGCATCAAGCTGGAATTCTATAAACCGTTCAAGGCCGTCAACGACGTTGAATTCACCTTCCGTCCCGAAACCAGCGGTACGCTGGTCAGCTGGAGCATGTACGGTAAAAACACCTTCCTCTCCAAGGCGATGAGCCTTGTTATCAATTGCGACAGGATGATCGGCAGTTCTTTCGAACAAGGTCTGGCCGCGCTGCGCGAGATCGTTGAAAAGCCACCCGCGGCCTGATTTCCACCCCGTATTGACTCTGCCCCCTCCGGCTTATAGCATGGCGGCATCTTCATAATGCCGGAGTGACAACGCCTTGCAGCCTGACAGCAAGCATGGACGCAAAGCCCCTGCCGTCGCGCCTGAGCGCGCGGAGTTTTTTCGCGCACTGCATGGCGGTAACCGCGATTTCATCGGCCTGTTCCTGGCGCAGCATCCCGATGCCGTGAACTGGCGCACGCCCGATGGCACGCCGCCGCTGGTGCTGGCGATGGGCGCATCCGACCGCGATTTGTGGGAACCGGCAAGCCGTTCTTATAACCACGAAGAGGTCATTGAACTGCTGCTTGCCTATGGCGCGGATGTGAATGCAAAGGACGCGCAAGGGCGCACCGCGTTGATCGAGGAATGCCGCCTCGACCGCCGCGAAACGATTATAAATCACCTGCTGAAAAACAACGCCGATGTGAATGCCGCCGATCACCTGAAAACCACAGCGCTGCATTTTCTGGCCGCGCAGGATTACGGCGACGACATGATTGCGCCGCTGGTGGCCGCAGGCGCGAACATCAACGCGCAGGACTGGCAGGGCAATACTCCGCTGCATATCGCAGCGGGCGAGGGCGCGTTCGAATTCACGTCAGGCCATCTGGATGCCGTGCAGCGTTTCCTTGACCTTGGCGCATCGACCGATATCCGCAACAATCATTTCCGCACGCCGCTCGACAGCGCCAACATGAACGGCGATTTCCAGGACGACGGCAAGCGCCCGACGGCGGAAATGATTGCGGCTGTTGCGGGCAAGCAGGCGAAACGCGCGCCTAAGGCGGGCGACAAACCCGATCCCGCACCGGCCAGCAACAGCAACGTAAAAGGCCCGAAACCCCCGCCCGGCAAATTCCGCCTGTAAGGCTGTCCTGTCTTTTCGGGCGCGTTTTGGCTATATTGTTCCAAAGATCCGAGGGAACAACCATGCCGCCCACCACCGTCCGCATCGACCATGAAGAAGACATGCGTGTGCTGGCCGTGCGCCTTGCGCAGATCCTGAAAACCGGCGATGTCATCACCCTCACGGGCGGCCTTGGCGCGGGCAAAACCGTTTTCGCGCGCGCGCTGGTGAACGCGCTGGCTCCCGCGCCCGAAGAAGTGCCAAGCCCCACATTCACGCTTGTGCAGGTCTACGATAACCAATCCCCCGCCATCTGGCATTTCGACCTCTACCGGCTCGAGGACGAGGACGAGATTCTGGAATTGGGCTGGGACGAAGCGCGGCGGCAGGGTGTCGCGCTGGTCGAATGGCCGGAGCGGCTGGGTGGCCTTTTGCCCAAAGATCGGCTAGAAATAAGCATCGAATTTACCGGCGATTCCGACAATGCGCGGCAGGTGACCTTCACCCCGTACGGCAAATGGGTCGCCCGCCAAAGGGATGAATGACATGGCAGCAGTATTGAAAAAAGCATTCGTACTTGCCGCCGGCCTTGGCCAGCGCATGCGCCCGCTCACCGATAACTGCCCGAAACCGTTGCTCTATGTCGGCGGCCGCACCATGCTCGACCGCGCGCTCGATGCGCTGGCCGATGCCGGGGTGGAAGAAGCTGTCGTCAACGTGCATTACCTGCCGCAGATGATCGAAGAACACCTGAAAACCCGCACCCACCCGAAAATCACCATCGTGCGCGAAGATGTGCTGCTGGATACCGGCGGCGGCGTGAAACAGATGCTCGATTTTTTCGGCGACGAGCCGTTCTATGTGCTGAACGCCGACGTCGTCTGGACGGACGGCGAAAAAGGCGCGACGCTGACACAGATGGCGCAGCAATGGGACGCGTCGAAAATGGATCTGCTGCTGCTGTTGCATACCACCAAGGATTTGCCAAGCTATAACGGCAAGGGCGATTATTACCTCGCAGACAATACCGACCAGCCGGTGTTCAAGGGCCGCACCAAGGAAGACGCCAATTACATCTTCACAGGCCCGCGCATCGTGCATCCGCGCCTGTTCGACGGCGCGCGCGACGGCGCGTTTTCGTTCCTTGAGCTGTTCCACAAGGCGGAACTGAACGGCCGGCTGTATGCGCACCGCCATGACGGCGACTGGCACCATGTTGGCACGCCGGAAGCGTTGCAGGAAACCAACCGCATCCTTGCCGCGAAAAGCAAAAAGCGCGCGCCGTGACGGTTTTGCGCGACAGACCTAATGTCGTCAATATCGCGGCGGGGCAATCCTTTGCCGATGCCTTTGCGCGCGGGATACTGGAACAGGCGGGCGACGATCCGCTGAAACTCTCCGAAACTTTGATCCTGCTGCCCAGCCGCCGCGCCTGCCGCAATCTGCGCGAGGCGTTTTTGCGCCTGTCGGGCGGCAAGGCATTATTGTTGCCGCAAATGCACCCCGTCGGGGATGTCGAGGCGGATGATGTCGCGATGCTGTTGGCCGGCGATGACGGCGCGGCTGCCGCGCTTGATATCGCCCCCGCCGTTGCGCCCCTCGAGCGTCAATTGCTGCTGGCGCAGGCGATCATGAAGGCCGGCATGGCGCAGTCCTTCGATCAGGCGGTGGCGCTGGCCGACGGCCTCGGGCGTTTTCTTGACGAAGTGCAGACGGAAAATCTCAGTTTCTCCGGCCTTGAAAACCTCGTGCCCGATGAATTCGCGGAGCATTGGCAGAAAACCCTGCAGTTTCTGAAAATCCTGACCGAAGTCTGGCCGGGCATCCTGAAATCGCGCGGCGTGCTGGATGTGGCGGAGCGGCGCAATATGCTGATCGCGGCGCAGATCGCCGTCTGGAAAAAATATCCGCCCGCGCATCCGGTGATCGCGGCGGGTTCGACTGCGACGATGCCAGCGGTGCGCGACCTGCTGGCGGTTGTGGCAAGACTGCCGCAGGGGATGATCGTGCTGCCGGGGCTCGACCGCCATATGGACGAAGAAAGCTGGGATGCGCTGGGCGAAGACCACCCGCAATATAACCTGAAGCTTTTATTGTCTCATTTGGGGCTGCTGCGCGACAGCGTCGGCAACTGGCAGGTGAAGAAAAATCCCGCCGTCAACGAAGGCCGCGTGAAACTGCTGTCCGAAGCCATGCGTCCCGCTGAAACGACCGAAAAATGGCGCGAATTGCGTGCCGGCGACATCCCGTCGCAAGCATTGGAAAATTTCACCCGCATCGATTGCGGCGGCCCGCAGGAAGAAGCGGATACAATCGCGCTTATCATGCGCCACGCGCTGGAAACGCCCGGCAAGACCGCCGCGCTGATTACGCCCGACCGCAGGCTTGCGCGCCGCGTGTCACTGTCCTTGCGCCGCTGGGGCATCCTGATCGACGATTCCGGCGGCCAGCCGCTGACCGAACTGCCCATCGGCACATGGCTGATGCTGGCGGCGGAAATGGCCGAAGAACAACTCGCGCCCGTCACGCTGCTGTCATTCCTGAAGCACCCCATGATGGCGCTCAACCTGCCCGCGAACGATTTGCGCGACATGGTGCAGCTGCTGGACGAACTTGTCTTGCGCGGCCCGCGCCCGACATCAGGTTTCGACGGGCTGCGCGACAAGGTGCTGACCCTGCCCGAAGAAAAAACGGCGCGGGCAAAACTGCTGTCATGGCTGGATGCCGTCGAATTGCAGATGCGCCCCTATGTCGAATTAATGGCGCAGCGCGGCAAGCTGCCGTTCCGCACGCTTTTGGAAAAACATATCCGCATCGCCGAAACGCTGGCGGCCACGCTGGAAATGAACGGCGCGCAACGCCTCTGGGCGGAAAAATACGCGGGCGACGCCAGCACCTTCCTGAACCAGTTGTGGGCATCGTCGCGCGATGTGCCGGATATTTCGCCCGGCGATTACGTATCGCTCATGAAATCGCTGATGAAGGCGGTGACGGTGCGCCCGCCGTTTGGCAGCCATCCGCGCCTGTCGGTGCTGGGCCAGATCGAAGCGCGGTTGTATAGCGCTGACTTGGTGATATTGGGTGGGCTGAACGAGGGCACTTGGCCGGCGCTGCCCGCGCATGATCCGTGGATGTCGCGCCCGATGCGCAAGAAATTCGGCCTGCCGTCGCCCGAGCGTTCCATCAGCATCTCGGCGCATGATTTCGTGCAGGCAATTACCGCCCCCGAAGTGATTGCCACCCGCGCGACAAAGGTCGACGGCACGCCCACCGTGCCTGCCCGCTGGCTGCTGCGGCTTGAAACCGTGTTGCAGGCGGCGGGGCTGGAAATGCAGCCCAAACGCGCCGAAACCTATCGCCAGTGGATGAAGGATGTCGATACGCCCGCCGATGTGATCCCCGTAAAGCGGCCGGAGCCGCGCCCGCCGGTATCCGCGCGCCCGCGCCAGCTCTCGGTCACGCGCATCGAAACGTTGATGCGCGACCCGTACCAGATTTACGCGCAATATGTGCTGGGCTTGCGCAAGTTCGAGGATATCGACGCCGACCCGGGCGGGGCGGAACGCGGCACGTTCATCCACGCCGCGCTTGAAAAATTCATCAAGTCTTTTCCCGATAAACTGCCAGACGACGCATCCGCGCAGCTGCTGGAATTCGGCCGCGCGGCGCTGCGCGACATGCGCATCCCGCAGGAGGTCGAGGCCTTCTGGTGGCCGCGCTTCGAGCGCGTCGCCGAAAAGTTCGTGTCGGAAGAGCGGGAGTGGCGTAACGAGGCCAAACCCTATGAAAGCGAAGCGGAAGGAAAATGGCAGTTCGGCACCACGACCGAACCCTTCACGTTGACGGGGAAAGCCGACCGCATCGACAAGAAACAAGACGGCAGCTATGCCATCATCGATTACAAATCCGGCTTTGTGCCTGCCCCAAAAGATGTCGCGCATGGCATGTCGCCGCAATTGCCGCTCGAGGCGTTGATGCTGCAGCAGGGCGCGTTCCCGAAAATTCCGTCCGGCGATGTGACCGACCTTGTCTATTGGCGCGTGACGGGCAGCGGCCAGAAACCGGTCGATCGAAAATCGGTCATCGGGCGCGACCACGATATCAAAACCGTCATCGAACAGGCAGCGACAGGCTTGATGGAACTCATCGAAAAATTCGACGATCCAGAAACGCCCTATCTCAGCCAGCCGCGCGCGGAAGCGAAAGCGCGCTTTTCCGATTACGAACACCTCGCCCGCGTCAAGGAATGGGGCATCGCGGCCGATGAAGACGAGGGGGCTGCGGAATGACGGCGGAAAACCTGAAAGCCAAACCGCAGCGCTCCGCCAACGAAAACCAGTCGATGGCGGCCGACCCGCTGAAAAGCGTCTGGGTCGGCGCATCCGCCGGTACCGGCAAGACCAAGGTATTGATCGACCGCGTGCTGCGCCTCATGCTGCCGCGCGGTGGCGGGACGGGGCAGGAAGCGACACGGCCCGATAAAATCCTCTGCCTCACCTTCACGAAAACGGCGGCGGCGGAAATGTCGAACCGCATTTATAAAAAGCTCGGCAACTGGGCGGTCATGCCGGATGACGCGCTGAAAACCGATCTTAAAAACCTGATGTGCGAAACGCCGCCGGAAGCAACCATTCACGCCGCGCGCCGTCTGTTCGCGCGCGTGCTGGATACGCCGGGCGGCCTTAAATTCCTGACCATCCATTCTTTCTGCCAGTCGGTACTGAAACGCTTTCCGGTAGAAGCGGGGCTGCCGCCGCACTTCGAATTGATGGACGAACAAAGCGCGGTCGAATACCTGACGCGCAGCCTGCACGACATCATCGCCGCCACGAAACGCGACCCGGAATCGGCGCTGGCGCAGGCGTTCAACCAGCTGGTGCTGCACCTCGATCCTGATTCAATGAACGACCTGATGGCGAAAATCATGTCGAAGCGCAGCCACCTTGCCCGCATCCTCGATGCGCATGACGACCGCGACGGCAATGCCGCGAACACGATCCGCGATGTTTACCGCCATCTGGGGCTCGACCCTGCCGATACCGAAGAAACGGTGCTGGCAGATGTGGGCAAGCTGCATCCGGGTGACGAGGCGAATTTGCGCCGTGCGCTTCAAGGGTTACTGGCAGGCGGTAAAAAGGATAGCGACAAGGCCGCGGCGATGCAGCCATGGCTGGAAAATCCAGCTGGTCGTACGGCGCTATTCCACACGTATTGCGGAGCCTATTTCACGAAGGAAGGCGAATTCTTCAAGACATTTGCCTACAAGGACGCTGTCGCCGCGTGTAACGACATACATGACATCATGCTGCGTGAAGCGGAGCGGCTGTATGCCATACGCCAGAAGCTGCAAGCCGTGAAGCTTGCAGGCCTGAACGCTTCGCTTTTGACAGTCGCATCCGAAATGGTCGGGCGGTACGAGAAATACAAGCGCCAGACCGACCGGCTCGATTACGAAGACCTCATCATCAAGACCAGCGAGCTGCTGGCCGAGAAAAGCATGGTCAGCTGGGTGCTGTTCAAGCTGGACGAAGGCATCGACCATATCCTTGTCGATGAAGCGCAGGACACCAGCCCGTACCAATGGCGCGTGATCGAGGCGCTGTCGCTGGAATTCTTCAGCGGCATGGGCACGCGCGGTGATGTACTGCGTACGTTGTTCGTGGTGGGCGACGAAAAACAGTCGATCTACAGCTTTCAGGGAGCGGAGCCGAAAAAATTCTTTGAAATGCAGAAATTCTTCGGCGAGCGCGTGCGCGAAGTGCAGGACGGCTGGGAAGTGTTTCTTGAACATTCCTTCCGCTCCACCCGCGCGGTGCTGGATGTGGTCAATGGCACCTTTGCCGATGAAAACGTGCGGCGCGGCGTGGTCGCCGATGCCGCGCGCGAAGTGCGCCATGTCGCGTTCCGGCAGGGGCAGGCGGGCATGGTCGAACTCTGGCCGCTCATCCGCCCTGCCGCGCGCGAGGAACAAGAATCGTGGCAGATGCCGGTGGCGGTCGAGCGCGGCGACAATGCCGCCAGCCAGCTGGCAAAAAAAATCGCGGGCACGGTGCGCGGCTGGATCGACAGCGGCGAAATACTGACATCGAAAAACCGCCCCGTACGCGCGGGCGATGTGCTGATCCTTGTCCAGTCGCGCAGCGCGTTGGTTGAAATGCTCATGCGGGCGCTGAAGGAAGCGCAGGTGCCGGTCGCGGGCATCGACCGCATGACGCTGACGCAGGAAATCGCGGTCATGGACATGATGGCGCTTGCGGGCTTCGCACTGCTGCCGAAGGATGATTTGACGCTGGCGACCTTGCTGAAATCGCCGCTGGTGGGCCTTGGCGAGGACGACCTTTACACGCTCTGCCACGGGCGCAGCGGCAGCCTGCTGGGAGCGGTGCAGGCGCAGCGCCCCGATATTGCGGCATACCTGTATAAATGGGTGAACAAGGCGGGCGAGGCGACACCGTATGAATTTTTCGCCGAAGTCCTGAACACGCCCTGTTTTGCCGATAAAACCAGCGGGCGGCGCGCCTTCTACGGGCGCCTCGGCGGCGATATCCATGATGCGCTTGATGAATTCCTGAACGCGGCGCTGAATTACGAACAGTCGCATACGCCGTCCTTGCAGAAATTCACCGACTGGTTCATGCGCGGCGAATCCGACATCAAGCGCGAACAGGAAGCGCATAGCGCCAACCAGGTGCGCATCATGACCGTGCATGCCGCCAAGGGCTTGCAGGCGCCGATCGTGTTCCTGCCCGATTCCGCAAAAAAATCGCACGACCACAACAAGGCGCGCATCCGCCTGATATGGCCGCCGGAAAACACGGGTGCCGAGGGTTTGAATGTGCCGCTCTGGTCGCCACGCCAGGAATTCGATGCCGATATTTATGCCGAACTGCGCGATGCTGCGCGCGAAGGTCAGGAAGAAGAATACCGCCGCTTGTTATACGTCGCGCTGACGCGTGCGGAAGACCGCCTGTACGTTTGTGGTTTCCAGACGCGCAGACAACCGGCTAAAGATTGCTGGCACAAGCTGGTCGAGGCGGGATTCCCTGCAACCGCAACACCGCTGCCGTTCCGCGTCGATGGCGAGCCTGTGATCGACAAGGACAGCAAGGCCGAGCTGTTCACCAAACGTCACGGCTATGCGCAGGAAGCAGCGCATGAAAAATCGGACGACAAAAAGGCCGTCAGCGATGCCTTGCGCGAACCCGTGCCCGCCTGGGCGTTCAAGCCGCCGATGGCCGAGCCCGAACCGTCGCTACCGCTCGCACCATCGAAACCCGGCGAAGACGAACCCGCCGTGAAGGGCCCGCTGGCAGAGGAGGAAGATTACCGTTTCCGCCGCGGTATCCTCGTCCACCAGATACTCGAAATCCTGCCGACCCTGCCGCAATCCGTCTGGGATAAATCGCTGGCCGGTTATCTTGCGCGCCCTGCGCTTGGCTTGAAGGAAGCGGAGCAAGCGCAGCTGGCGGCGGAAATCATGGCCGTGCTGCGCCACCCGCAATTCGCGCCCATCTTCGGCGCGGGCAGCCGCGCGGAAACGCCGGTCGTGGGCATCGCGGGCGTAAACCGCGTGCTGTCGGGGCAGATGGACAGGTTGCTGGTGACGGATGACGAAGTGCTGGTCATTGACTACAAAACCAACCGCCCGCCGCCCAAACGGGTGGAGGATGTGCATATCGCCTACCTGAAGCAGATGGCGGCCTATCGCGCGGTCATGGAGCGGGTCTATCCCGGCCGCCCCGTCAAATGTGCGCTGCTGTGGACGGACGGGCCGACCTTGATGCCACTGCCGGATGATTTGCTGGATAAATACGCGCCTTAAATTCCATAACATACATAAACGATGAGTTTAGAATTAAATGTCGGATAAGCAGGCAGAAAGATAACTTTCCGCAAAACCACCCTTGACCCGCGCAACCTATGCGTTACGCTCGATACCCGTAGCATTTTGCAGCATCTTTGAACCCGTTTCGATACCGCTTTCGCGCCACCGGAGGGCGCGGATCATGGCAAGACGCAAAGGCACATCGCAGGACGCGCTGATCGGCAGGCTCGAGGCATTCACCGAGCCGGGCGACGACGTCACCTTCTGGGCGTTCCGCGAACAGGGCCGCATGGGTCATGAGGGTCCGCTGCATCCCTTGCGCAAGGGCGACCTGCTGACCGTGTTCAACGACGCGTCGCGCAACGACCAGATATGGCACGGCGAAATCGACCTCGACTTCAAATCCTGCCGCGAACAAAACCCACGTGCGACGCATATCACGGCGCAGCGCGTATCCGGCCACGGCACGGTGCATGGCGTGCAAAAGGACGTTAATCCCAAGGATTGGGGCGATATGTTCAGCGCGGAAAAACCCGCGCTGCTGACGCCCCGTGACAAGCGACTGAATTTTTAAAAAAACAAACGCGACAAAAACCGAAAGGAACGCAACAGATGGCATCCCCCAATATCACGGAAGTGAACGAAGCGAATTTCGAGGCCGAAGTGCTGAATTCGGACAAGCTGGTGCTGATCGATTTTTATGCCGACTGGTGCGGCCCCTGCAAGGCGCTGGCCCCCACGCTGGAAAAATTCGCGGAAGACAACAAGGACAAGGTGAAGGTCGTCAAGATCAACGTCGATGATAACCCGAATCTGGCGGGCGCGTTCGGCGTGCAGTCGATCCCGACGCTGGTGACCATGAAGGGCAACCAGGCGATTTTCGGCGTGATGGGCAACCAGCCCCGCAAAGTGCTTGACCAACTGCTGGAACAGTCTTTACAAATCGCCAACGCGAACAATATTACACCTGACGCGAAGAACACACCTCCGGCGAACCCGCCCGCTGCACCCAAAGGGCCCACGCCGTAATAAACTGGAATAGGAGAAAATCATGGGCGCTCAACAAGTTAGCGACAAAGATTTCGAAGCCGAAGTCCTGAAGGCGAACGGCCCTGTGCTGGTCGATTTCTGGGCGGAATGGTGCGGCCCCTGCCGCGCGCTCGGCCCCAGCCTCGATGCACTGGCGACCGAAAAAGGCGAGCAGATCAAGGTCGTGAAGGTCAATATCGACGACAACCCGAACGCGCCGTCCAAATACGGCGTCCGTTCCATCCCGACCATGCTGATCTTTAAAGACGGTCAGGTTGTGGCGCAGACGGTGGGCAGCATGGGCAAATCCGACCTGTTCAAATGGGTCGATACCAGCATCGCCTGATTGGTTTTTACCAATGAAAACAGCGCCCTGCCTTAAAACAGGGCGCTTTTTCATTGACGGAAACAGGCGCTGGCGGGACAATAATAGGATAGAAGGGAAACCTGACAATGCTCAGACGCGCTTTTTGTATCATGGCACTCGGCCTGTTGCTGGCCGCGCCCGCCGTAACATCTTTTGCGGCCGATCCGCTGCCGGGCTCGCAGATACCGCATTTGACCACCAATGATTTCCTGCGCCGCGTCGGCGGGTCGGACAAGCCCGTGCTGGTGCAGTTCGATGCCAGCTGGTGCGCGTTCTGCCGCAAGCTGCAGCCCGTGATGGATAGCTTCCGCAAGGCGAAAGAAGGCGTGGTAGAGGTTTATAAGGTGAATGCCGATGCCGACGGCGACCTGATGCGCAGCTATGAAGTGCGCACGCTGCCCACCATGATCGTGTTTTACCAGGGCCGCATCGTCGGCCGCAGCGACGGCGGCATGGGCGAGGCGGAAATGTTCGAATGGATGGAAGCGGTGCAGGACGACATCCGCGAAATCAAGCGCAAGAAGCTGAAGGACGATTACTGATCTTCCGCGTGATTAAAAAAAGCCCCGCAATTTCTTGCGGGGCTTTTTTTATTTATGCCGCAGGTGTTACTGCGAGGCCTTGGCGGAAACCATGATCATCAGGATCGAATTGCCTTCCTGACGCGCATCCATTTCCATTTTGCCTTCGCCGGCCAGTTCCTGCTTGATGCGGTTGATCAGCGCCCAGCCCAGTTCGCGGTGTTCGTTTTCACGGCCGCGGAACTGCAGGATAAAGCGGACCTTGTCGCCTTCTTCAAAGAAACGCTTGGCGGAACGCAGCTTGACCTGAATGTCGTGCTCCTCGATGCCGGGGCGCAGCTTCAGTTCCTTGGTCAGGACGATTTTCTGGTTCTTGCGCGCAGCCGCTTCTTTTTTCTGCATTTCATAGCGGTGCTTGCCGATATCGCCGATTTTGCACACGGGCGGATCGGCATTGGGGGAAATCTCGATAAGGTCAAATCCCTGGTCCTGTGCTTTTTGCACGGCATCACGGACTGACATGACACCTTCCATCTCGCCGTCGGCGCCGATGACGCGCACTTTGTCGGCGCGGATCTGGTGGTTGGTGCGGGGGCCGTCGTCTTTCGGCGAGGGTCTGTTAAAGGTAGCGATGGGGCATTCTCCTGTTATCGTTCATACGCAAAAATTGTTTTCTCCGCAGGATCAAACCCGCAGAAAATAAAGCAGAATCAGACGTTATTGCGGCACGGCTGAATCTTCGGTGATTTTACGGATTGCATCGGCAGTTGCAAGGACTTCTTGCGCTTCCGATCCCAGACGGCGGATGGCCACTTTGCCTTCTTCCGCCTCCCGTTTGCCGATCACCCAGATCTGCGGGGTCTTCACAAGGCTGTGTTCGCGGATCTTGTAGTTGATCTTTTCGTTCCGCAGGTCGATTTTGACGCGGATACCGGCTTTTTCGAGCTGTTTTTGCACGTCTTTCGCATAATCGTCGGCATCCGAGGTGATTGTCGCCACTACGACCTGCACAGGGGCGAGCCAGAGCGGGAATTTCCCCGCATGGTGTTCGATCAGGATGCCGATAAAACGCTCCATCGACCCCAGAATGGCGCGGTGGAGCATGACGGGGCGGTGACGGTGGCTGTCTTCGCCGATATAGGACGCATCAAGGCGTTCCGGCAGGTTGAAGTCCAGCTGCAGCGTGCCGCATTGCCATGTACGGCCGATCGCGTCCGTCAGGTGGAATTCCACCTTCGGGCCATAGAACGCGCCTTCGCCCGGCAGTTCCTCGAATTCCAGACCGGCGGCGCGCAGCGAATTGCGCAAACCGTCTTCGGCGCGATCCCAGATTTCATCCGAACCCAGACGCACATTAGGGCCGGGGCGCAGCGCCAGCTTCACGTTGATCTTGTCGAAACCAAGGTCGCGATAAACGCCCAGCTGCAGCTTGAAGTAATCAAGCGCTTCCTGCTCCACCTGATCGGCGCGGCAGAAAATATGCGCGTCGTCCTGCGTGAACTGGCGCACGCGCATGATGCCGTGCATCGCCCCCGAAGGCTCGTTCCGGTGGCAGCAGCCGAATTCCGCCATGCGGATCGGCAGGTCGCGGTATGATTTCAGGCCTTGGTTAAAGATTTGAACATGCGCGGGGCAGTTCATGGGCTTTACGCCGAAAACCTTCTCATCGGCTTTCGCTTCGACCTTGAACATGTTGTCGCCGTACAAATCCCAATGTCCCGATGCCTTGAACAGCGAGCTGTCGAACAGCTGCGGCGTTTTCACTTCCTGATAGCCTGCGCGGTGGATGCGGCCGCGGATGAAGTTTTCCAGCGCGCGCCAGATGGTATAGCCCTTGTCGTGCCAGAACACCGAACCGGTCGCTTCTTCCTGCATATGAAACAGGTCCATTTCGCGGCCGATTTTGCGGTGATCGCGCTTTTCGGCTTCTTCCAGCATATGCAGGTGCGCGTCCAGTTCTTTCTGGTCGCGCCATGCCGTGCCGTAAATACGCTGCAGCATCGCGTTTTTGGAATCGCCGCGCCAATACGCGCCGGCCACCTTCATCAGCTTGAACGCCGTGCCGACCGCGCCGGTTGCGGGCAGATGCGGGCCGCGGCACAGGTCGTACCACTTGCCCTGTTTATAGACGCTGATCGTTTCGGTCGCGGGCAGGTCGCGGATGATTTCGGCCTTGTATTTCTCGCCGATGCCTTCGAAATGCTTGATGGCTTCGTCGCGCGGCCATTCTTCGCGCGTGAAGGATTCATTGCGCGCGACGATTTCCTTCATCTTCGCCTCGATCTTGGCAAGGTCATCCGTCGTGAAGGGGGTGTCGCGGCCAAAGTCGTAGTAAAAGCCGTTTTCAATCGCGGGGCCGATGGTGACCTGCGTGCCGGGGAACAGCTCCTGCACGGCCTCCGCCATCACATGCGCCGCGTCATGGCGGATGATGTCGAGCGCGTCGGCCGATTTACGGGTCACGATTTCCAAAGCGCCATCCGCAAACAGCGGGCGGTGCAGGTCGATCACTTCGCCGTTGAGTTTCGCGGCCAGCGCGGCCTTGGCCAAGCCCTCGCCGATGGATTTGGCGACGTCATAGCCCGTCACAGGGGTCGCAAAGGTCAGCGCCTTGCCGTCGGGCAGTGTGATCTTGCGTTCTTTCTGTGATGCACTCGAAGCTGCGGCCTGCATGTCAAAATCCATTCATAAGTGGTTCAAATCAGTATAATAATGTCGTCTTGGCCTTTGAAACTGTCAAGGGAAAACCCCGCAATTTCGCTGGAAATAAAGCGTTTTTAAGAGTAAAACCTAATAAAAATGCAGGCCGGATAGGCCTTTATGAAGCGAAAAGCGCAAAAAGAAATGATCAAGTCCAAAGAAACGACCAGCCTTGCCTTCCGCCAGTTGGTGGACAAAGGCCAGCCGCCCGTGATTATGCAGGTGCTGCCCGCCCTGAATTCCGGCGGGGTGGAGCAGGGCGTGATCGACATCAATGCCGCTGTCATGCGCGCGGGCGGAAAATCCATCGTCGTGTCGTCGGGCGGTGTGCGCGTCCATGAAATTACCAAGGTCGGCGGCATCCACATCCAGCTGCCCGTGAATTCCAAAAACCCCTTCACGATGTACACCAATATCGCCAAGCTGAAGCGGATCGTGAAGGAACATAACGTCAGCATCGTACATGCCTGTTCCCGCGCTCCCGCCTGGAGCGCGCTGCGTGCCGTCGAAGGCACGACCGCCCGCTTCGTCACCAGCTGCCATGCTGCGCACAAGCTGAACGGCGGCGCGCTGAAGAAGTTTTACAATTCGTCGATCTGCAAGGGCGAACGCGTCATCGCCGTATCGCATTTCCTTGCCGATTATCTTGAACAGAATTACCAATGCGACCCCAATATCATCCGCGTCATCCATCGCGGCGTGGCGATTGAACGCTTCCACCCCAATTCCGTGACGCCCGAACGCCTTGTCGCCGTGTCGCGCCAGCTGCGCGTACCGGAAGGGGCGGCGATCATCCTGCTGCCCGCGCGCATTTCCCGCATCAAGGGGCATATGTATCTGTTGGACGCGATTGCCGCGCTGAAACGCCGCGATGTGTTCTGCGTGTTCCTGGGGTCCGATATCGGCAATGAATCCTACCGCAGGGAACTCGACGATTATATCTCCGCCAAGGAATTGGGCGGGCAGGTGCGCATCGAAACGAAATGCGACGACATGCCGGCGGCATACATGATTTCCACCGTCGTCGCCGTGCCGTCGCTGGTGCCCGAAGGTTTCGGGCGCGTGCCGATCGAGGCGCAGGCCATGGGCCGCCCCTGCATCGCAACCGATCACGGCGGCGTGCGCGAAACGATCGTACGCGACGAAACCGGCTGGCTGGTGCCCGTCGCCGACGTTCCCGCGATGACCGAGGCGCTGACCGAGGCCATGAGCCTCGATGCCCGCGGGCGCGCCATGCTGGCAACCGCCGCCATGAGCCATGTGGCCACCCATTTCACGAACGAACAAATGTGCCGCGCCACGCTGGATGTTTATGCCGAAGTGTTGGGGCAGAGCGTGCTGCAGGCGCAAATGCCCAGAGTTTCAAACGCCGCAAGGTAATCGGAATGCCGCAGCGCATCCTCGTCATCAAGCTCAGCGCCCTTGGCGATTTCATCCTCGCCCTCGGTTCGATGGCGGCCATTCGCCGCACGCACAGGGATGCGCATATCACGCTTTTGACGACGCGGCCCTTTGTCGATATCGCGCAGCGTTCCGGTTATTTCAACGAAATCATCGTCGATAGCCGCCCGAAAATGTTCAATGTATCGGGCTGGCTGTATTTGTTCAGGATGCTCAACCGCGGCAATTTCGACCGCGTGTATGACCTGCAGCTGAATGACCGGTCGTCGGTCTATTACCGGTTGATGCTGAAAAAGCCGGAATGGTCGGGCGTGGTTAAAGGCGCGTCGCATTTCTACGCCAATCCCGAATGGCGGCAGATGCATGCGTTTGAACGGCATAAAACCATGCTGGCGGAACTGGGCATCGAGGTTGCCATCCCCGATTTGTCATGGATGAAATCGGATATCGAATTTTTCGGGCTGAAAAAGCCATACGTCCTGCTGGTGCCGGGTTCCGCTCCCACCTGGCCGGAAAAACGCTGGCCGGCGATCCGCTACGGCGCGCTGGGTTTCCGTCTTATCAAGGAAGGTTATAACGTCGCCGTGCTGGGCACCTCGGCGGAGGCCGAAGTGATCGAACGCGTGCTGAAATCCGGCCCCGGTATCATCGACCTCTCTGGCAAAACATCGCTGTATGATATCGCAACGCTCGCGCGCGGCGCGGCGGCGGCGGTGGGCAATGATACAGGCCCCACGCATTTGATCGCCATGTCCGGCTGCCCCACCATCGCGCTTTTTTCCGGCGCGTCGCATCCGGAACTTTCCGCGCCTGTTGGCGATGCTGTCACGATCATCCAGTCGGATACGATCGGCGATATCACGCTGGATGACGTGATGAAAAACCTGAAACCGCGGGATGCCGCATGAACCATCTTGATGCGCGCGGGTTGATCTGCCCATTGCCCGTTCTGAAGGCGCGGAAAATTCTGCTGTCGCTGCCCGCAGGTGCGCTTTTGCGTGTCAGCGTGACGGATGCGAATGCCGAAAAAGACTTCCCGCTTTTCTGCGCCGAAAGCGGCCACCGGCTGGTCTCTGTCGAATCACATGACGGCTTTACCGACATCACGCTGGAATGCCGCAGGCCCGCCGGCTGACCCCGATATCTTTTGTTTTCAGTACCTTCGCTAACCCCTTGATATAAAGGGTTGCAATAGTTTTTCATATTCTATACAAGAAACGGCTTAGCAAGCCATCCGGCTTTACATCCCACCAACAACTTTGAGGTCTCTGCATAAATCATGGAAACGAATAATTCGTTCAAAGTCCCTTCGGGCATTCTCGGCCGCGTTACCGGCCCCATCGTCATGATCGGCTTCGGCTCGATCGGTCGCGGTACGCTCCCCCTTCTCGAACGCCATATTGATTTTGACCGAAAACGTTTCGTCGTGATTGACCCGGACGACACCCACCGCAAGCTGCTCGACGACCGCGGCATCAAATACATCAAGGCGCATGTCACCGCCGAAAATTACCGCGAACTGCTGACCCCGCTGCTGACCGACGGCGAAGGGCAGGGCTTCTGCGTGAACCTTTCCGTCGATGTCTCGTCGCTGGATGTGATGAAACTCTGCCGCGAGAAAAACTGCCTTTATGTCGACACCGTCGTCGAACCGTGGCTCGGCTTTTATTTCGATGAAAAACTGGATACCGGCGACCGCTCCAACTACGCGCTGCGCGAAGCGGTGCTGCAAGAGCGCCGCAACAACCCCGGCGGCGCAACCGCGCTGTCCTGCTGCGGCGCAAACCCCGGCATGGTGTCGTGGTTCGTGAAACAGGCGCTGGTCAACCTTGCGACCGACATGAAGCTTGAATTCACCACGCCGAAAACCCGCGAGGACTGGGCGAAGCTGATGCAAAAGGCCGGCGTGAAGGGCATCCATATCGCCGAGCGCGACACGCAGCGCTCCAAAAACCCGAAGCCGATGGGCACGTTCATTAATACATGGTCGGTCGAAGGTTTCGTGTCCGAAGGCATGCAGCCCGCCGAACTGGGCTGGGGCACACATGAAAAGTGGCTGCCGAAAAGCGCCGTGAAGCACACGAAAGGCTGCCAGGCCGCGATTTACCTGATGCAGCCGGGCGCGAACACGCGCCTGCACAGCTGGTGCCCGACGCCGGGCCCGCAATATGCGCTGCTGGTCACGCACAACGAAGCAATCTCCATCTCCGATTACTTCACCGTGGGCGCGGGCGAAAACCCCGAATACCGCCCCACCTGCCATTACGCCTACCGCCCGTCGAACGACGCGGTGCTGTCGGTCGATGAAATGTTCGGCTCAGCCGGCAAGGTGCAGGAAAAATTCCACATCCTCGATGAAAAAGAAATCGTGGACGGATCGGACGAGCTTGGCGTGCTGCTGTACGGCCATGCGAAAAACGCCTACTGGTTCGGCTCGCAGCTGACGATCGAGGAAGCGCGCGCGCTGGCGCCGTACCAGAACGCGACCGGCATGCAGGTGACATCCGCCGTGCTGGCGGGCATGGTCTGGGCGCTGGAAAACCCCGCAAAAGGCATCGTGGAATCCGACGAGATGGATTACACGCGCTGCCTTGAACTGCAGCTGCCGTATCTGGGCCCCGTGAAGGGCTATTACACAGATTGGAACCCGCTGAAGAACCGCGGCACGCTGTTCCCCGAGGATCTGGATGAAACAGACCCCTGGCAGTTCAGGAACATCCTGTATCGCACGTAAATTTTAAAACGGGTTTGCCATCATGGGCGGGTTCGGCACGTCGCCGGGCGCGGCGGGCGTATTGTTGTTTGCGGCAACGGGCTTCGGCCGTGTCTCTGTGCTGGCGGCGTAATAATCGTCGCGCAGCAGGCTGCGGTTGCCCGCCTCCAGCAGGTATGATTTTGCCGATGCGCCGTCCAGCTTTTCGACCCATGACATATCGAGCGGCTTTTCGGCCATGTTGTGGTTCTTGAAAATCTCGCGGCCTTTGGCCAGGAACGGGATCATGTTGTCTGCCGTCGCCTCGTTATACCCGGCAAGGCGCGACGGGTTGCTGAACCATGTATCAAAAGCGATGCGTTTTGCAGTGCCGTTATCGATGCTGGCGGGATCGGCTGTTACCATCGCCTCGTATGCGTCGCAGATATCCTTGTATCCCGCGTTGCAGGCGGCGTTCCACGGGCCGGCATCACCCATTTGCTTTAGCGCCCATGTTACTTCGGTGCAGAGCGCCTGCGCATCCGCCTCCGCCGCGCGGTAGAACAGGATGTATTCCTTTTCAGATAGGATGCGGTCGGAGTTGCCGACTTTCGACAGGTGCTGGTTCAGGTGGCCGGTTTCATGCACGATCGCCTACAGCAGGTTGTCATCGGTCAGGCCGCGCTTCAGGATGATTTTCGGGTTCAGGTAGAAATATTCGCCGTCTTTAACCGATGTAATTGTCAGCGTCGATGCCGCCCAGTTGACGGGGTCGTCGAGCAGCTCGATTTTGACGTTATTCATCTCGAGAAAGGCGACGACGCTCGCGCCGTCGGGTACCTGCGCCATGCGGGCCTTGATGGCATCAAGCCGCGCCTCGTCCGCCGCAGCCTGTTGGGCGGTAGTCTTTTCCGGATCGGCAGATGAATTGTTGAATTCTTCTTTCAATCGAGGCTTCCATAACAAAATTTTCTTGCTTGAGGCATTATATCAATGGATTGATGCGCGCAAAGTTTTTTCTCGTTAAATTCTTGAAATTAACAGGCGATTTCAAACACTTTGCTGCGCTGCAATACGTGAAAATACGACCATTCCAGTAGAATCTGGAAATGCGCGTAAAGCTCTTTTAAACAGACTCACGCTTATCATCATAACTGGGCAGTCCAGCCCGGGTTCACAACCCGAAGCGATTCCGCATTCGGGGTTTCAAATTAAGGGAGTTTAACAATGACCAAGATCAAGATGCTTGTGATGGGCGCGATGATGGCCGGTTTCGTGGCCGGCGCGGTGCCTGCGGCAATCGCGGATTCCACGCCCGCGCTGCATAGCGAATACGGCTACCAGAACGACCGCTCCGCCAAGAAGCTGGTCGCCAAGCCCGATATGATGAAGAAAAAGCATCACAAGAAAAAACATCATAAAAAGATGAAAAAGAAAATGAAGAAGGCGGCCGCCAACCACCACAACTATCCCAATGAATGCAACAAGCCGCCCTGCCGCGGCACCAGCAACTAACCGCTGGCGTTTCTTCTAGGATTTTTTCTTTAAGGCCCGCGCCGTAATCGCATCCCCCATACAACGCGGCAATGCCGTGATGACCATGATCATCGCGCGCATCTGCCAGGGGAAGGCGATCACGGCGCGGTTCTTTTGCAGGCCGTCTTGGATGATGCGCACGGCCTTTTGCGGCTCCATCATGAAGGGCATCGCAAAATCATTTGCATCCGTCAGCGGCGTGCGCACGAAGCCCGGGAATATTACGTTCACCTGCACATTGTCGCGCGCCAGCAAGGGGCGCAGCGCCTCGCCATAGGCGCGCACGGCGTTTTTCGCGGTCGAATAGGCGGGGGCAGACGGCAAGCCGCGAAAACCCGCGATGGAACTCATCAAAACGATCTGCCCCTTTTGCCGCGCGCGCATGCGGTCGATTAGCGGGTTCACGGTGTTGAACATGCCGTCGATATTGGTCGCGATGATATTGCGCAGCAATGTCTCCACATCGTCGCCGGCTTTGCCATGCCCGCCGGAAATGCCGGCATTGGCGATCACGACATCAATCGGCGTTGCGTCATCCCATGCGATGACCTGCGCGGCGAATTCCGCGCGCGCGGTGACGGGAATATTCGTTGTTTTGACGGTTGCGCCTTTGGCCGTGCATGCGGCCGCAATTTCCGCGAGCCGATTTTCATCGCGGCCCGTCAGCAGCAGCAAAATGCCGGCCGATGCATAGGACAAAGCCAGTTCCCGCCCAATGCCGCTGGACGCGCCGGTGATCAGGATTGTCTTCGGGTTTTTCATATATTCCGCCATCAGGCTTGTTTCGGGGCAGGGGGCGCGATATAACTTTGTTACAGATTCTATAAATCAAGCACCTGCGACTGGCAATGAAAACAGACGGCCAAGCATCCGCCCATTCCGACGATACGCCGCACACGCCGACGCATGGCATGAAGCGGCGCGGCATGATGCTGGTGCTGGCCTCGCCCCCCGGCGGCGGCAAGACGTCGATTTCCCGCGAAATCGCCAAGCGCGACCCGAAAACCATGATTTCCGTTTCCGCCACCACCCGCGCCAAGCGCCCGGGTGAGGAAGAAGGCAAGCATTACTATTTCGTCACCCGCCCGAAATTCGAGGAAATGGTGTCGAACGGTGAGATGCTGGAATACGCGCTGGTCTATAACAGCCAGATGTACGGCACGCCCAAGGCGCCGGTCGAAGAAGCGCTGAACCGCGGCATCGACGTGATGTTCGACGTCGACTGGCAGGGCAACCGCTCGCTTTCTGCAACCGCGCATGAAGACGTTGTTTCCGTGTTCATCCTGCCGCCCAGCTGGGACGCGCTCGCGACCCGCCTGCACAACCGCGCGCAGGACAGCGAGGAAGAAATCACGAAACGCCTGGCCAAGGCGAAAGACGAAATTTCGCATTACAAGGAATTCCAGTACATCCTTGTGAACCACGAATTCGAAGACAGCGTGAACCGCCTGCGCTCCATCATCGAAGGCGAGCGCCTGAAACGCCACCGCCTGCGCGGCATCGACGATTTCGTGGCGAAACTGAAGCCCGGCAAGAAATAATCAGCTTTTATACGCAATCCGCCGCAGCGTCATCACCAGCAGCAACATCATCACGAACGGCCCGGGCGGCAGGTAGAGCATGCCAAGGCTGCGCGCCAGCAGCGGCAGCAGGAACACCGCCATCAGCAGCGTTTTTTCCCACGGGCGGAAACCCTTTTCCATGCCGCAGGCCGCCAGCCACGCGACGGGCAGCGCCAGCGCGACAAGGTCGTAGTCGAGGATATACGGCGTCGCCAGCAGGCTGGCCGTCACCAGCACCGCGCCCTGCAGGCGGATATCGGTTTTCTGTTTCCATGCCCATGCGACCGCCATCGCGGCTATCAGCGCGAACAGCGCTTGCGCGGCATAGGCCATTTCAACCGTGCCGCCCCACATGCGCGTGACCGAAAAAATGCTCTGGATTTTTTCCCAGCCGGTCGATCCCTGTTCCAGCACGATGCCGCGCGTCAGTTTCAGGCTGTTGAAAAACGCCAGCCATGTTTCTTCGCCGAAGAATTTATACGATGCCAGCGCGGTCAGCGCGACGGTCATGGCGGCCGCGTAAATCGCGCGCCAATGCCAGCCCATCAGCAGCGCGACCGGAATCAGGATGCCGAATTGCGGCTTATAGGCCAGCAATCCGAACAGCACGCCCGCCAGATAGGGGCGGGTGCCCAGCAGCATCACACCGCCGCCAATCAGCGCGGCGGTGATAAACCCGTTCTGCCCATGCCCAAGGTTGATGAACACGGCGGGAAAGGCCAGCGCAAGGTAAATAGACTCGCGCGTGGGCAAGGCTTTGCGCACTGCCGCCACATACAGGGGCAATGTCGCCGCCATCCATGCGAACAGCGCGCCGCCATAGGGCAGCAGCGCCAGCAGGCTCGCCACCATCAGGAACATCGGCGGGTAATGCCAGCCGTAATAGGGGATTTCAACGCCAGCATGCCACGGCAGCGCGGCGTTCTGCACATCGCGGTGCTTGTTCCAGTCATAGGCCTCCGCCGCGCGGCCTTCGTTCGCCATTTTACCGGCCGCCCAGACATTCATGAAATCGGTGCCGACGGGACGGTTGAGCGGATCGACCATGCCCGTGCTGAGCGCAAGGTACAGCGCAATCGTGATGGCATAGAGCGTCAGGAAAATTTTCGGGTAGGCGTTCAAACGCCGGCGGTTCAACCAAGCGGCGCTGCGCCAGAAATCACGCATTTCGTGCGGCCTTGTCCATGTCGCGCAGCGTATGTGCCATGCGCACAAAACCCGCGATGTCGATTTCTTCGGCGCGCGCGGTGCCAAGGACCTGCGACTTTTCCAGCAGCTTTTCCACGTTCACACCCAGCGATTTCAGGCTCTGGCGCAGCATCTTGCGGCGCTGGCCGAAGGCGGCGGCGGTCAGGCGTTCCATGATGGCGATATCCAGGTCATCCGTGCGCGGCTTGGGCCGCAGGTTGACGACGGTCGAGGTGACCTTGGGCGACGGCGTAAAGGCCTGTGGCGATATGTCGAATTGCTGCTCCGCCTCGCACAGCCATTGCGTCAGCACGGACAGCCGCCCGTAATCTTTCGTGCGCGTTTCGGCCGTCAGCCGCTCCGCGACTTCCTTCTGGAACATCAACGTGAAGCTTTCGAACAGCGGCAGGTTTTTCAGCCAGCCGATCATCAGCGTGGTCGCGATGTTATAGGGCAGGTTGGCGACAATGGCGCGGGGGGCTAGGCAGATGGTTTCGTAATCCACCTTCAGCGCGTCATCGGCATGCAGCACCAGCCGCCCTTCGGCCGCCTCCACCAGTTCCTGCAGCGCGGCCACGCAGCGGTCGTCGCGCTCGATCGCGTGGATGGTGACCGCATTCGTGCCCAGCAGCCCGCGCGTCAGGCCGCCGGGGCCGGGGCCCACCTCGATCACGTTCATGCCGTCAAGATTGCCGCCCGCATGCGCGATGCGCGATGTCAGGTTCAGGTCGAGGAGGAAGTTCTGGCCCAGCGAGCGTTTGGCCATCAAGCCGTGACGCTCGATGACTTCGCGCAAGGGGGGCAGTTTGTCAGATGCGTTTTTCAATATAGGCCGTCGCCCGCAGGTCTTTCAGGTAACGCTCCGCCATCTGGTCGAGGCGTTTCATGCCAAGGTCGGATGCGATCTGGTTGCGCGACGCGTCATCCGCCGGCGTTTCTGCGGCGGCGGGCTTTGCGGCTGTTTCCGGCTGCGCGGGGGCTTCCGCCGCTTTTTCAGGCTCTGCTGCGGGTGCGGCGGCGGTTTCGGGCGCGGGCGTTGCGGGCGTTGTTTCGGTGCGGCTGCAAACCATATACACGGCGATGCCCGATTGCGTGCGCACGGGCGCGCTGAGCTCATTGTCGGCAAGCGGCGCAACGGCGGTGCGGATATCGGGCGGCAGGTTTTCCAGCTTTTGCATGCCAAGGTCGCTGCGGTCGGACGTGCCGTAATCGGCGGCCTTTGCGGCCATGTCGTCGCAGGATGCCAGTTCCGATTTCAGGCTGGCGGCGCGGCTGGTTTTCGCGGCGATTTCTGCTTTTGCTTCGGTGGGGGCTGCGGGGATGATGATCTGCATCAGGTGCAGCGCGGCCTCGACCTCCGGCGTCGCGGCAACGGGCGCGGCAGGTGCGGGTGCGGCCACGGGTTTCACGGGCGCGGGCGGCGTTGCGGGTTTTTCGCTGGCGATGCTGCCGCCGTCGCGCTTGTCGCGCAGGAACAGGATGTGGTAACCGCGCTCCGTCTTGATCGGCTGCGTCAACTGGCCGGGCTCCATGCCGGACAAGGCCTGATCCAGCGCGGGATCCAGCTGCCCTTGCTGCACCCAGCCAAGATCTCCGCCCTGGCTTGCGCCGGGCGCCTTGCTGAACTGTTTGGCCAGTTGCGGGAAAGGCGCGCCCTGACCCAGCTGGGTCAGGATTTTGCCCGCGTCTTCGCGCGTCAGGCTTTCGGTTTCGGGCGAGGTGACGGGCAGGAAAATTTCGGCGACCTGGTATTCGGGCTTGCCCTTGCTGCGCGCAAGGCGGCTCATTTCATTGTCGATCTCGGTTTCCGACACGTTGACCTGCGGGCGCAGCTTGCGGCGCACGACCATGCCCCAGGCGATTTCGGCGCGGATTTTGGCCAGCAGCGTGGATTGCTTGATGCCCGACGCGGCCAGTTTCTGCTGGAACTGCTCGGCGGTCATCTTGTTGTTCGCGGCCAGCTGCGCCATGCCGGAATTTATCTGCGCATCCTCGATCGTGATGCCAAGGCGTTTTGCCTCCTGCATCTGCAGCGTCTCGTCGATCAGGCGGCTCAGCGTCTGCGCCTCGATTTTTTTCAGCGCCTCGGGCGGCGGGTTGGGCGGCATGCCCAGCATGTAAAGATGCATCCGGTTGCGGATGTCGGAGAAAGTGATCGCGTCATCGTTCACGACGGCGGCAATGCCGGCGCGTGCCCCCGCGCGGGTTTCGGCGGCGGCTGCGGGCAGCGACAGGGTAACAAGGAACAGGAGCGTGAAAAGGCGCAAAAGCACGGGGAATATCCTATGTTGCAAACATGCCTGAAACTAGCGCATCCGCAGGCCGAATGCACGCGATTTCAGGCAGTGTTAAGCCCTTAAGGTACCTGCTTTTTCGGCATATACGCGCCGCCCGCGCGGTACTGGCGCAGATAGGTCGGCAGGATCGATTCCAGCGCGGTTGCTTCCACGCCCAGCTCGGCAAGGCCGGGGGCGCCCGGTGTTGCCACGCTGTCGCGCTGCAGTGATTTCACCTGATCGCAGGTCAGCGGCTTGCCGGGCAGCAGTCCCGCGAACGCGCCGATGATTTTAGCGATGCCGAAGGGCAGGCTGACATAGCAGGCGGTCTGGCCGGTCTGCGCCTGCATCACATCCATCAATTCGCGGAAGGTATAGACGCGCGGCTGCGCTAGTTCAAAGACCTTGCCGTCAAACTTTTCAATATCGGGGCTGGCGATGATGTTCAGTACGGCCTGCGCCACATCGCCCGCATAAACCGGCTGCAGCTTCGTGCGCCCGCCGCCGATCAGCGGCAGGGCAGGGGCGGTGCGTGCCATGGCGGCGAAGCGGTTGAAGAATTCATCCTCCGGCCCGAACACCACGCCGGGGCGCAGGGTAACGGTGCGGCTGAACGCGGCGCGTGCGCGTTTCTCGCCCTCCGCCTTGCTGCGCGCATATTCCGACAGCGAATCCGCCGATGTGCCAAGCGCCGAGATATGGACAAGGGTATCCAGCTGTTCTTCGTTCGCGATGCGGGCGACGCGCTCCGCCGCCTCCACGTTTACGCGCTGGAAGGTGTTCTTGCCGCATTGGTTCAGGATGCTGACAAGGTTGACGGCGTGCGTCGCGCCCGCCATCACGGTGCGCACCGACGAGTCATTGTTGATGTCGCAGAAGAAGGGAATGATCTGCCCCACCGTGCCGGCAGGTTTCAGGAACAGCGCGCGTTTCGGCACCCGTGTGGCGACGCGGATGGTCGCGCCCGTTTTCGCCAGCTGCCAGATGACATGGCGGCCCACAAAACCCGTGCCGCCGAAAACGGTGATGATGCTGTTTTCTGAAATCATTTAATCCTCATTTTTCTTTCGTCACAAAACTGTCCATGACTTTCTTGCGTCCGGCCTTGTCGAACTTAATATCCAATTTATCGCCTTCGGTTGCAACCACCGTGCCGGGCCCGAATTTCTGGTGGAACACGCGGTCGCCTGTCGAAAAGCCGCCTTCGGATTCAATCGTCGCGCTCACGCGTTCCATGCTGTTATCGACCAGCTCCGCGCGTTTGGGCCGCCAGTTGCCGTAGTCGCCGCCCCCGCCATAATTATTTCCACCGTAACCGCCGCCATATGAATTGCCGCCATACCCGCCGCGCGATTGCGTGCTGAGCCCTTGCGCGACGATCACATCGACATGGTCCTTCGGCAGTTCGTCGATAAACCGCGACGGCAGGCAGCTTTGCCAGTTGCCGTAGATCATGCGGTTGGCGGCGAAGAAAATATAGGCGCATTTTTTCGCGCGCGTGATGCCGACATAGGCCAGGCGGCGTTCTTCCTCTAATCCGGTCAGCCCCGTTTCATCCATGCTGCGCTGGCTGGGGAACAGTCCTTCTTCCCAGCCCGGCAGGAACACGGCATCAAACTCCAACCCCTTGGCTGCGTGCAGAGTCATGACCGACACCATCTCCGCGCCTTCTTTTTCCTGGTTTTCCATCACAAGGGCGACGTGTTCGAGGAAGGTATCGAGGTTTTCGAATTCCTCCAACGCGCTCACGAATTCCTTCAGGTTTTCCAGGCGTCCTGCGGCTTCGGGCGATTTGTCGTTCTGCCACATGGTGGTGTAGCCCGATTCATCCAGCACGATCTGCACAAGATCGGTATGCGACGCGTTGCGCAGTTGCTCGCGCCAGCGGTCGAAATCGCGCAGTAGGGCAAATAATGTCTGGCGCACTTTCGGCTTGAATTCTTCGGTTTCCAGCAATAAACGCAGCGCAGCCACCAGCGGCAAACTGCGCGCGCGGGCGTAGGCGGAAAGCGTGTTCAGCGTCGCATCACCGATGCCGCGCTTCGGCACGTTGATGATGCGGGCAAAGGCCAAATCATCATCCGGCTGCACGATCACGCGCAGGTAAGCGATCGCATCGCGGATTTCCTGCCGCTCGTAAAACCGCAGGCCGCCCACGACCTTGTACGGAATGCTTTCCTTGATAAACCGTTCCTCGAATTCCCGCGTCTGGTGCGCGGCGCGGACAAGGATGGCGATTTCATTCAGCGGGGTTTTCTTGCGCTGGAGCGATTCAATTTCTTCGGCGACGGCTTGCGCTTCCTGCGGGCCGTCCCACACGCCGTTGACGCGCACTTTTTCGCCTTCGCCCGACCCGCTCCACAGGTTTTTGCCAAGGCGGTTTTTATTGTTGGCGATCACGCCGTTCGCGGCGGAGAGGATGTGCTGCGTGGAGCGGTAATTCTGCTCCAGCCGCACGATTTGCGCGCCGGGGAAATCCTGCTCGAACTTCAAAATATTGCCGATTTCCGCCCCGCGCCAGCCATAGATCGACTGGTCGTCATCGCCGACGCAGCAGATATTCTTGTGTTTCTGGGCCAGTAGCCGCAGCCACATATATTGCGATACGTTGGTGTCCTGATATTCATCGACCAGAATATATTTGAACTGGTCCTGATATTTCCCCAGCACATCCGCGTTTTTCGGGTCGCGGAAAATGGTGATCATGTGCAGCAGCAGGTCGCCGAAATCGCAGGCGTTCAGCGTTTTCAGCCGTTCCTGATATTCGCGGTAAATGCGCGGCAGGATACCGTCGGCAATATCGCGCGCATCGCCGGGCTTCACCATGTCGGGTGTTTCGGCCTTGTCTTTCCATTTCTGGATCACGCCCATCAGCATCCGCGCCGGCCATTTTTTACTGTCGAGGTTTTCGGCCTCCAGCAATTGTTTCAGCAGCCTTATCTGGTCGTCGTCATCCAAAATCGAAAAATTCGGCTTCAGCCCCACCAGCTCCGCATGACGGCGCAGCATCTTGGCGGCCAGCGCATGGAACGTGCCCAGCCACCATCCCTCGACCGCCGCGCCCATCATGGCCGATACGCGGCGTTTCATTTCCAGCGCGGCCTTGTTCGTGAAGGTGACCGACAGGATTTGCGACGGGTAAGCGCGGCGCGTGTTCAGGATATGGCTGAGGCGGGAGGTGAGAACCTTCGTCTTGCCCGTGCCCGCACCCGCCAGCACCAGCAGCGGCCCGTCCAGCGCCTCGACCGCCGCGCGCTGCGCAGGGTTCAATGTGTCTAAATATGAAAAACCAACGGTGCTTTGCGGAGCCGGTATCATCTGTTCAGGAACCTAATGTGGCCAAGGGCTGTTCTATACCAGATAAGATAGCCTCAATCGCCAAAAAAATAGCCGTTATTTCAATATCGTTCTTGTACTGGCAATTCGGGGCGCATATAAATGTCAGAGGGATTTTCTCTCTTTAAACCATCAAAAGAATATCAAGGAGTTACCAAAATGGGTGCGCGTTTTCTCGGATTAATGGCTGTTATGGTGCTCTGCATCGGTCTGACAGGTTGCGGCGACAAGAAAAAAGACGCGGCAATGGTGAATGATGGTTCCAACACCACCACCCAGCAAACCGACGGCACGCAAGTGGCGACCGATGGCCAATACGCGCCCGGTTCGCAAGCACAGCTCGTCGCTGAAATCGGCGACCGCGTCTATTTCGGTTACGACCAGTATGACCTCACCCCCGAAGCCCGCTCGACCGTCGAGCGTCAGGCGCAGTGGATGAAAACCTATCCGAACGTGACCGTCATGGTCGAAGGTCATTGCGATGAACGCGGCACCCGCGAATACAACCTCGCGCTCGGTGAAAAACGCGCGAACGCCGTCCGCAACTACCTGATCTCGAACGGCGTGCCCGCCGGCCGCGTGCAGAGCATCAGCTACGGCAAAGAACGCCCCGCCATCATGGGCGCGGATGAAACCTCCTGGGCACAGAACCGCCGCGGCGTTCTCGTCGTTCAGTAACGATAAAATATTAAAGGGATAAGCCATGAACCGTAAGGCTCTCAAGGCTTCGAAAACAGGGCTCCTGCTGACCGCAGGGGCCCTGCTCCTTTTGTCGGGCAGCCCTGCATCCGCGGGCTTCGGGCAAAACGGCGAAGATAACAGCCAGCTGATGTCGCGCATCAACCAGCTGGAAAACCAGCTGCAAACGCTCAGCCGCGCGGTCTATCGCGGCGAAAGCAAGCCGCTCCCGATGGGCGCGCAGCCGGTTTACAGCAATGACGACATGACGGGCGGCGGCGGCGCTGCCGGCGCGAATGAAGACCGTCTCAGCCAGCTGGAGGCGCGCCAGCGCCAGATGACCGGCGACATCGAAAAACTCGGCTATGACCTGCAGCAGATCAAGACACGCCTTGACCGCATGGCGTCCGACAATCTGGTGCGTCAATCCGACGGCGGCGGTGCTTCGTACACCGCGCCGGATTCCGGATCGTCGTCCTCCGGCCGCTCCACGCCCTATTCGCCCGCATCGAACGGCGAAACCCCGCGCGGCAAGGTGCTGGGCACGATCACCACCAACAACATGCCGGACAATCCGGGTGCGCTGTACGACGACGCGTTCAACGATATCCGCGACGCGAAATACGAAAGCGCCGCCACCAAATTCAGCGCGTTCATGAAAAACTACAAAACGCATCCGCTGGCGGCGAATGCGCAATACTGGCTCGCCGAAACCTATTACGTGCGCCAGGATTACAAAACCGGCGCCAAGCTGTTCGCGCAGAACTATCAGGATTACCCGCAGGGGCCGAAAGCCTCCGCGAGCCTGTTGAAGCTCGGCCTTGCGCTGTCGAAACTGGGCAAGAAGGACGATGCGTGCCTGTCGTTCCAGCAGCTGAAAAAACAATTCCCCGGCGACACCACGCCTGAAGTGCGCCGCGCACAGCAGGAAATGAAAACGCTGGGCTGCGCCGGATAAATTGAAACGGTCATGAAGCCCCGGCGAAAGCCGGGGTTTCTTTTTTGAATGAAAAACGCAGCAGAAAAATTCGTCGCTTCCATGTCCGCCCTCGGGTTCGGCGCGCCGTCGTCCCGTATCGCGGTTGCGGTATCGGGCGGGGGCGACAGCCTTGCGCTGACATTGTTGCTGAATGACTGGGCAATCGCGCGCGGCGGAAAAATCCTTGCGCTCACGGTCGATCACGCTTTGCGCGCAGGTTCTGCGGATGAAGCGAAAACCCTGAACGCCGAACTGCAAAAACGCGGCATCGCGCATGAGATCCTGACATGGCAGGGCGACAAGCCCGCCACGCATATTCAGGAACGTGCGCGGGATATGCGCTATAAGCTTCTGGCGCAAAAATGCGCGGATGCTGGTTTTGATACGCTGGCGGTCGCGCATAATGCCGAAGACCAGATGGAAACTTTCTGGATGCGCCTTGCGCATGGCAGCGGCCTCGACGGTTTGGCGGGCATGGCGGCATCGTCGGATAAAAACGGATTGCGCATCATCCGCCCCTTGCTGGGTTTTTCGCGCGCGGAACTGCGCGATATCTGCACAGCCTATGGCGCAACATGGGCGGAAGACCCGTCGAACGGCAACGAAAAATTCCTGCGCCCGCGCCTGCGTGCGTTTGAAGACATGCTGGCCGCCGAAGGGCTCACGCCGCAGCGCCTTGCGCAGACTTTGCAAAAACTTTCCGATGCGCGCGGCGCGCTGGATGCCGTGACGGGCAGGGCGCTTGCCGCCGCCACGTTTCATCCCGCCGGATATGTCACGCTGTTGCCATCTGTGTTGTCGGCCGAACATCCCGATATCCAGCGTCGCATGCTGTCGCATATTCTGCACACCGTCGCGCCGCAGGATTATCGCGCGGGGCATGACGCGGTTGAAACCTTGCGCGCCGATATCGCCCGCGATGGCTTCAACGGATCGACCGTTGCGGGCTGTGAAATCTTCCCGTCAAAAGGGCAATGGCTGTTCTGCCGCGAACTCGCGGCGGCCGCGCCCCCCGCGCCGCTTGAAAACGGCATGGTCTGGGACGGCCGGTTCAGGGTATCGGGCTACCCCGCGCACGAATCCCTGACCATCGGAGTCGCCGGTGAAGCGGGCGCGTCTATCTTAAGGAAACAAGCGGCGGACGACCCTTCGCTGGCGCGGCTTTTAGACGGTTATCCGGCCAAGATCCTGCGTGTCTTGCCAGCGGTCTGGCAGGGGCAAAATCTCGTTTGTGTTCCGCACCTTAACTGGGTCGTCGCCGATGCGCCGGCGGGGCTAAAAACAGGGCAGCTGACGGCGGTTGCCAGCGTAAACATTGTTTAAGACTTAGCTGACACTATATAATTGAAGTATCGGCTTTTTACGGCATTTGCGGGGGATATTCATGAAACAGCAGAACGACAACAACGAGGGCGGCGGCAACAACAACCAGTTCGGCCGTACGCTTTTGATCTGGCTCGTCGTGGCGATGCTGCTGGCGGGCGTGTTCCAGATGTTCAGCGGCGGCAAGCCGCAGATGGCGGGACAGGTCATGGCCTATACCGAATTCCTCGCCAAGGCCGACGGCCAGCAGATCAAGGAAATCACCATCACCGGCGATGTCATCCGCGGCGTCGAAACATCGGGCGCGCAATTCAGCGTCGTTATCCCGCCCGGCACCGATGTGGTCAGCCGCGTCGAAAAAACCGGCATGAGCATCCGCGCCGCGCAGGATACGTCGGATTCCCCCACCATCTTCACGCTGCTGCTGTCGTGGTTCCCGATGCTGCTGCTGATCGGTGTCTGGGTGTTCTTCATGCGCCAGATGCAAGGCTCGAGCGGCAAGGCGATGGGCTTTGGCAAATCCAAGGCGAAATTGCTCAACGAGAAAAACGGCCGCATCACGTTTGCCGATGTCGCGGGTGTCGATGAAGCGAAAGAAGAACTGGAGGAAGTCGTCGAATTCCTGCGCGACCCCCAGAAATTCCAGCGCCTCGGCGGTAAAATCCCGAAAGGCGTGCTGCTGGTAGGCCCCCCTGGTACCGGTAAAACCCTGATCGCGCGTGCCGTTGCAGGCGAGGCGGGCGTGCCGTTCTTCACCATCTCCGGCTCCGACTTCGTGGAAATGTTCGTCGGTGTCGGTGCGTCGCGTGTGCGCGACATGTTCGAACAGGGCAAGAAAAACGCGCCCTGCATCGTCTTCATCGACGAGATCGATGCGGTCGGCCGCCATCGCGGTGCGGGTGTCGGCGGCGGCAATGACGAACGCGAACAGACCCTCAACCAGCTGCTCGTCGAAATGGACGGCTTCGAGGCGAATGAAGGCGTGATCCTTGTCGCCGCGACCAACCGCCCCGACGTGCTGGATCCCGCGCTGCTGCGCCCCGGCCGTTTCGACCGTCAGGTCGTGGTGCCGAACCCCGATGTGAACGGCCGCGAGAAAATCCTGAAGGTGCATATGCGCAAAGTGCCGCTGGCGCATGACGTGAACGCGCATGTGATCGCGCGCGGCACGCCCGGCTTTTCGGGCGCGGAACTGGCGAACCTGATCAACGAAGCCGCGCTGCTGGCCGCCCGTCGCGGCAAACGCGTCGTCGGCATGGTGGAGCTTGAAGACGCAAAAGACAAAGTCATGATGGGCGCAGAGCGCAAATCGATGGCGATGAGCGAGGAAGAAAAACGCAACACCGCATACCACGAAGCAGGCCATGCGATCGTGGCGCTGCACGAACCGGCATCCGACCCGATCCACAAGGCGACGATCGTGCCGCGCGGCCGCGCATTGGGCATGGTCATGCGCCTGCCCGAAGGCGACCGTTATTCGATGACGCGCGAAAAACTGCATGCCGACCTTGCGGTGTCGATGGGCGGACGTTTGGCCGAAGAATTGATTTTCGGCGCGGACAAGGTGACGACCGGCGCATCCAGCGACATCAAAATGGCCACCAACATGGCGCACCGCATGGTGACCGAATGGGGCCTGTCCGACAGCATGGGCCCGATCCATTACGGCACGGAACGCGACGAAGTGTTCCAGGGCTATTCGGTCGCGGGCGGCAAGGGCATTTCGGCGGAAACGGCGGCGAAGGTGGATGCGGAAGTAAAACGCATCGTGCTGGACAGCTATAACCGCGCGAAAAAATGCCTGCAGGACAACATGCACGAACTCCATGCGCTGGCAAAGGCGCTGATGGAATACGAAAGCCTGAATGGCGACGAAATCACGCGCATCCTGAAGGGTGAACCGCTCGGCCGCACGACCTACGAGGAAGAAGCGGCTGAACGCAAGCGCCGCCAGAAATCCGGCTCCGTCCCCGCTGCGGGCGGCGTCGATCTCGGCAATCCGGAACCGCGCGCCAGCTAAGGGCTTATCCATGACGCTCGCCAAGGCCCGCGCCGCATTGCGCAAACACGCCGATGCGGTGAAGGCGAAAACCTATGCGGGTTTTTTCAAGGATCTGGCGGGCGATGAATTCCTCGGCGTGACCGCCGCCCTGATGCGCGGCGTGGCCAAGGAATATCGCGACCTGCCCTTTGCCGATATCGAACCGCTGATGCATTCGCATATTCAGGAAGAACGCGGGCTCGCGCATTCGATTTTGCGCCTGCAATTCGACAAGGGCGATGAAAAACAGCGCACCGCTGTCTATAAATTCTACATGGCCAACCGCCACGGCATCCGCCAATGGAACGGCGTGGATGACAGCGCGCCCTATATCGTCGGGCCGTATCTGTGGGAACGCGACCGCGCCGTGCTGTATAAAATGGTGAAGGCGAAATCGCTGTGGGATCGCCGCATCGCCATCGTCACCACATGGCATTTCATCCGCAACGGCCAGCTGGACGATGTCTATGCGCTCAGCGAACAACTGCTGGCCGACCGCGAAGACCTGATGCACAAGGCCACTGGCTGGATGCTGCGCGAAGCCGGCAAGAAAGACATGAAACGGCTGAAAGCGTTCCTGAAAAAACATCACGCCCAAATGCCCCGCACCATGCTCCGCTACGCCATCGAGAAGTTTCCGGAGAAAGAGCGCAAGGCGGCGCTGGTCGGAAAATTTTGACAGGAATTTTCAATGAAGCATAATAAACTTCGCTCAATTGGTCACAATGTCGCCGACTCTCTTGCGAGTGGAATAAGTTTTGTAATAGGTCGCTATGACATTCCGGACGTATTTGCTGAAGCTAGAGCCTGTCCAGAAGGTTTTATCAGTGTAAATTTTTTAGAGGGGACTGCGTCAGTCTGTGCGTCAGAATCGCTTAGCAGGGCCGCTTCCAGCTTTGCCGCCGAACTGCCAGACTTCTGCGCCAAGCACGATGTTGCAATGTCAGATTTCAGAGAACTTACCGCCCGCTATTCCAATGAGGGTTTAGAGCGACGAACCGTTGTTACGATCAGTGATAGAAATGGACGTCAGACGAAGGATGAATATATCGGCACACCTCTTCGACACATTAAAATATTGGATAGTCTTGGCCGAATTCGGACTAAGCGCGCAGAGTCCAAAAGTTCCGAATAAGCTCCAAATCATGTGCAGGTCGTATGTTTACGGCCGTTAAACCAGCCCGCTAGAAATATGTAAATCAAAACGCAAGAATCCGTCAATTTCCCAGAATTGACGGACACAGGCTTCTGGCCTAAAAATAAACCTCGTTCAAATTGTTGTTCCGAAGGCCGGCCATGAGAAAAAATCTCGCCTGCATTTGCCTGCGCACCTCGACCGGAGGGCGATAAGCCGTGGCATTCACGCAAAAGGGCAAAATGCTGAACGCCGTGCGCAACAACGACATCAAGTCGGTCACGCGCCTGCTGGACAAGGGATATGACGCGAACACCAGTTACTGGGACGGCGAAGGCCCGCTGCTGATGGCTGTGTATCTTGGGCGCACCGAAATTGTCGAGTTGCTTGTGTCGCGCGGCGCGGACCCGTTCGGCCAGCATCATCACGACCCGATGACGACCGGCATCTGGCAGACGCTGCTGCATGTGGCAGCGGCGAACGGCCACGGAAAAATCGTTGACCTGCTGCTGGAGGGCGACAAATACGACAAGGCGCTGATCAACCGCATCGATAACAACCGCAACACCGCGCTGCATCTGGCGGCGGCGGGTGGGCATGTGGAGATTGTGAAAACGCTGCTGGCGCATGGCTTCGATCCCGCCCTGACCGGCGCGAACGGCAAAAAAGCGGTCGGCTTCGCCTATCAGGGCAAACATGCCGCCGTGGTGGAATTGCTGGAGGCGCATAAGAAACCCGTTCCCGCCGCGCTGCCGCCGGCCCCCGTGGCCGCGCCCGTCGCACCGCCCGAAAATGAATGGAAGCTGCTGAACCCCGATACCGTCGCGAAGGTCTGCGATGTCGGCGGCGTGGGTTACAAAATCACCGATGTGTTCAACTTTGCGGCGGGCGAACGCATCCGCATCGTGAACAACCTGAAAACCAAGGCCGACCATATCGAATCCACGCCGTTCGAAAAACTGGCCGACCAGCGGCAGCTGGACGAAGCGCGCGCCGCGCTGGAATCGCTGGGCGGCAAGCATGACGCGGCGATGCCCGATAAAACGAAAAAAACACCGCGCCTGCTGCAGCCGCCGCCGAAAGACCTTAAGCCATGATGTTCAAGAAATCGAAACTGCACAACGCCATTCAGGATGGCGACATCGCCCGCATGAAGGAAGTGCTGGCGCTGGGCGTCGATCCCGACCACGAGGATGATTTCGGGCGCAGCTTCCTGTGGTTCGCGGTCAACCGCGGCAACCTCGCCGCCGTGCAGGCGCTGGTGGAGGCGGGGGCGGCAGTCACGACCGAGAATAGATACAACGGCACGCTGCTGCAGGTGGCGGCGCGCAAGGGCAGTGTGGACATCGCATCATACCTGCTGGATAAAAACCCGAGACTGCTGGAATGCCGCGACCGCGACGGCAATACCGCGCTGCATACGGCGGCGGAATCAGGCTATCCCGACCTTGTCGCCTTCCTGATCGAAAAAGGGCTGGACGCGAACGCGAAAAATTTCAGCAACCGTTCGCCTTTGTCGCTTGCGCAGAAAAACAACCATCACGAAGTTTCCGACCTGCTGAAACCCTATGCCCCCGCGCGGATGAGGCTTGTGCCTGCGCTTGACGCCGCACCGGCGGAAGAAGTTGCGCCGCTGTCGGATGAATGGCGCAAGCTGCCCGGCGAGCGCATCGCACATGTGGCGGTCGAAGAAGCGATCGGGTACCGCATCACCGAAATTTTCAATTTCTCCGCGCGCGAAAAAACCACGCTCTACCGCAACCTTGAATCGAACGCCGAAACGGTGGAAACCCGCGGCTTCGACGCTATCGGCGACAAAGCGCCGATCGAACAGGCGCTCGAAGAACTCCGCAAACGCGGCGGCATTTCCGAACCGTCGAGCGTGACGGGGTTCGAGAAAAAGAAGCTGGCCCCATAATCGCTTTTGTAGCTCCGGCGACATGCTTTGCATGTAATTCATGCGGAGGTGCGTTGCATACTGTTGTTTAATTCAGCGTCATCAATTACATATCAATATTTAATTGCGAATTACGCAATATTGTGATACGATGAAATCGATACGGTTATTGAACATTGTGAATAAAAAACAGAACGTCCAACCAGGAAGCGGCTTAGAAAATATCAGGGCTTCGGGGTCGCCGGGCTTTTCGGTTTCGCGAAATCCAGCGCGCGGGCGATTTCTTTGGGCATCGGCGGCGGGGTGATGCCCATGTTGCGGTCGCCGTCGTCCGATACCAGCCAGTTATAGACCGCCGCATGGATTGCCCTCGCGCCGGGCGGGGTGAAATCGGCGGGCGCATCCTTGTCGGTGTTATAGACCAGCACCGTGCGGCCGCCCACATCGCGGGCGAAGGGCACCACGCCGTTCAGGCCCAGCATCTTTCCAATCTCGTCGGCCTTGTACTGGAAATTCGCATGCAGCTGCGGATAATCGGCCAGCGTCGGGTGCTTCGGCACGGCATCCAGCAGCGCCGCCAGTTGTTTTCCCGCTTCGGTGTCTCGGCGGGGTTTTACCTTGTATTCGTTGCCGTGGTCGGATGTCAGCGTATAGGCATCATTGGATTCCAGCTTCACGGCCTTGCCACCGTTCATGATGTTCACATTGCCTTCCATGCGCACGCTCAGCAGCATTTCGACGGTTTTCAGCCCGCCGCCGTAACGGTAGCTGACGCTGGCGCGCAAATTCTCGCCTTCCGGCAGTTTTTCCAGCAGCTTGGGAATTTCAAGCTCGGCGATGCGCTTGATCTCATCGCTGACCGCACCGGCCGCCGCGCTGAATTCTTTTTCACGGCGGCGCATATCGACCACCGCGTCAAGGCTCTCGCCGCCTGCCACGAAAACACGCTGCGTATGCGTGTTCTTCAAATCTTCCTGCAGCCATGGATTGGCGCCGGGGTTGTAATCAGTGGGCAGGGTGGTGCCCGATTTTTGCTTTGCGAATACCGGCGCGTTGTCCAGCCAGCCATCGGCAAACAGCAGCGTGCCGATTTTCGCCTCTTCGCGGCCCGTGATCAGGCGGCCGTCCTGCGGCGTGAAATGGTCGCCCTTGTAATCGACGGGGGCGTACATGAAATAGCGCGGCTCGCGCTCGGGCGATGAAAAAATCTGCGGGAAATGTTCATAGGCGCGCGGCCAGGTGTCCTTGCCGTGATTGACCTGCACCGACGGGCTGCTCAGCCCCGTCGCCGCCAGCAATTCGGGCGCTTCCTGTTCAAGGCGTTTTTGCAGGTTGGTGTAAAACGCGTTCCAGCTGTCGCGGATTTCGTTCATGTATCCGGTCTGCTGCGGCGTGACGGTTTCCAGCTCTTTCCTGATTTCCCATTCAAGGCGCAGCGCGGATGAGAGTGACTCGCCCGTCAGTTCAAAAAGCACCTGTCCGTTGTTTTCCGCCATGGGATCCTCGAAGGTTTTATATTCATAATAGGGATGTCCTGATTTATAGCGCGCGACGGCAGGGTTTTCCAGAGGATATGAAGCGCTGTAACGAAACGTCAGAAAAAGTGACCGCTTTCAACGGCTTTGCGGCAAATTTATGAAAATTAACAAGGCTTCGTTCCTTGGCTTGGCGGCAGCGATTCTGTAACTTGGGCAGAGCAGAGACAAGGAAAAGAAATGACACGCAAATTTTTCGGCACCGACGGGATTCGCGGCAAGGCCAATATCGAACCCATCACGGTCGAGACGATGACGAAAGTGGCCATGGCAACGGCTGCCGAATTGCGCCGCGGCAGCCACCGCCACCGCGTCGTGATCGGCAAGGATACGCGCCTGTCGGGCTACCTGCTGGAACCCGCGCTGACCGCCGGATTTATTTCGATGGGCATGGATGTGATGCTGCTGGGCCCGATGCCCACGCCGGCGGTTGCGATGCTCACGCGCTCGCTCCGTTGCGACCTTGGCGTGATGATCTCCGCATCCCACAACCCGTATCAGGATAACGGCATCAAATTTTTCGGCGCGGATGGCTACAAGCTGACCGACGATATCGAACTTGCGATCGAAGCGCGGCTGGATACCGATTTGTCGTCTCTGCGTGTCGGCCCGACCGAACTCGGGCGCGCGAGCCGCCTGGACGACGAACGCGGGCGGTATATCGAATTCGTGAAGGCGACATTCCCCAAGGGGTTGCGCCTCGATGGTTTGAAAATCGTCGTCGACTGCGCGCATGGCGCGGCTTACAAGGTTGCACCCCGCGTGCTGTGGGAACTGGGCGCGGATGTGATCCCGCTTGGCGTGTCGCCCGACGGCACGAACATCAACAAAAACTGCGGCGCGACGCATCCCGAAGAAATGCAGGCCGCCGTCGTGAAGCACGGCGCGCATCTGGGCATTGCCCTTGATGGTGATGCCGACCGCCTGATCATGTGCGATGAAAACGGCAAGGTGATCGACGGCGACCAGATCATGGCGCTCATCGCCCGCGCCTGGCACCAGTCCGGCCAGCTGAAGGGCGACGGGGTTGTTGCAACCGTGATGTCCAACCTCGGCTTCGAGCGGTTCCTGAAAACATTGTCGCTCGCGCTGAAACGCATGCCGGTCGGCGACCGTTACGTGGTCGATCATATGCGCACGAATGATTACAATCTGGGCGGCGAACAATCGGGCCATATCATCCTGGGCGATTACGGCACGACGGGTGACGGCCTGATCGCCGCGCTGCAGGTGCTGGCGGTGCTGCAGCAGCAGGATAAACCGGTCAGCGAAGCCTGCCGCGTGTTTTCGCCCGTGCCGCAGTTGCTGAAAAACGTGCGCTATAAAAACGCGGCGATATCGCTGGATAACCAATTCCTGCAGGACGCCATCCGCAACGCGGAAAGCCGTTTGGGCGCGGGCGGGCGCTTGCTGATCCGCAAATCCGGTACCGAACCGCTGATCCGCGTGATGGCGGAGGGGGATGACGAAACGCTGATTACGTCTGTCGTGCAGGACCTCTGCAGTTCGGTCGAAGACCTTGACCGCCAGAAGGCGTAACGTCATGAAAACCTGTTTCTTCGCCGCCGAAACACATGGTGCGCAGGAAGCGCGGGCGAAATTGTCGGCGGCCTATGGCCATACGCCGATGGAGGACGCCGATGTGATCGTGGCGCTGGGCGGCGACGGGTCGATGCTGCGCGCGCTGCATGAGGGGCTGCGCCTGAAAAAACCGGTCTATGGCATGAACCGCGGCTCGGTCGGGTTTCTGCTCAATGAATATTCCGATAAAAACCTGATGCAGCGGTTGGAACGCGCGCAGGTGGTGAAGCTGAACCCGCTGCGTATGAAAGTCACTACGATGAATGGCGGGTCGCAGGATGCGCTCGCCATCAACGAAGTCTCGCTGCTCCGCGAAACGCGGCAGGCGGCGAAACTGAAGGTCACGATTGATGGCGTGGTGCGCCTCGACGAACTCATCTGCGACGGGATTATTTTCTCAACGCCCGCAGGTTCGACCGCGTACAATCTTTCCGCCCATGGCCCGATTATCCCGTTATCGGCAGGCATCCTTGCGCTCACCCCCATCAGCGCCTTCCGCCCGCGCCGCTGGCGGGGCGCGCTGCTGCCGCAAAGCGCGCGGCTGAAACTCACCATCATGGAAGCGCGCAACCGTCCCGTCTCCGCCGTCGCCGACTTCACCGAAATCCGCGACGTCGAAACGGTCGAGGTGTGGCAGGACACCAGCGTTGAAATTTCCCTGCTGTTCGACCCCGAAATGAACCTCGACGAGCGGATGATCAAGGAACAGTTTATGCCCTGACGCCCTTCCGTCATCCCCGCGATATATGGGATCTCGGGGATTGGCAGAGCGCATCAGGCCGACGGGATCCCCGCTTTCGCGGGGATGACGGAAGGTGGAGATAAAAGGAAATTAACCCTGCGTCGCGAACTGCTTCTTGGCTTCGGCCAGATGCAGGTTGTATTCCCGCTCCAGATTGCCCATATCGGAATCCAGCTCGCGGGCGTCGAAATCGGCTTTCACCTTGCGCAGCACGTCCTGGATGCCGGGTTCGTCGAAATCGGCGTCGATCACGGCTTCGACGTATTTTTCGATGGCGGCGGGGTCGGTGATGTCCAGCTTGCCGGCCGCCCAGATACCGAACAGCTTGGTCGCACGCATTTGCACCTTGAAGCGCAGTTCTTCGTCCATCTTGAACTTGTTTTCGAAAACTTTTTCGCGGTCGTCCATAGAAGAAGTCATGGCGTGGGCTCCTTGATTGGGTATAGTTTCTTATTACATTAAACCGCAAGCGGTGCTGGGTACTATTATACCCGTACGCGGCGGAAATCAAATGATAAGGTAGGATATGGCCAAGACACCCGACAAAAAACCGCCCAATTTCTGGCATGTGGGCGACCAGAACCTCCACGATTTACCGGAAATCGCCGAGGCAATGAAGGCTTTGGTCAAAAAATACCCCGAATTCAAGACCGCGATGCAGAAAATCGGCAAGCTGCCGTGGAAAAAGCAGCAGGACGGATTCGAGGGGCTGGTGAACATCATCATCGGCCAGCAGGTATCGGTCGCGGCCGCCGCGCATATCGTCGCGCGCCTCAAGCCGCTCATGGACGAATTCACGCCGGAAAATTTCCTGCAACTGACCGAAGACAAATTGCGCGAAATCGGATTTTCGCGGCAGAAGGTCAGCTATGCCCGCGATATCGCCAAACGCATGATCAGCGGAGAATTCGACCCCGAAGCCTTGCGCGACATGGACACCGACGAAGCGCTGGACGCGCTGACCGAGCTGAAAGGCATCGGCATCTGGAGCGCGGAAATTTACCTGATGTTCTGCCTTGGCAAACCCGATGTATGGCCCGCCGACGATATCGGCCTGCAGAACGGTCTGCAGCGCTTCAACGGATACAAGAACCGCCCCGATGCGGAACGCACCCGCGAAGTCGGCGAAAAATGGGCGCCCTATCGCTCGGCCGCCGCACTGATTATTTGGAAAGCATAAAGAAAGCATCACCATGGCAAAGAAAAGCACCCCCGCCACCCGCCCCAGCCGCGAAGAAGCGGAAGCTGCGATCACCACGCTCATCAAATGGATCGGCGAAGACCCGGCGCGCGAAGGTTTGAAGGAAACGCCCCGCCGTGTCGTGAAAGCGTTCGAGGAATATTTTTCCGGCTACGCCATGTCCGCCGCCGATGTGCTCAGCAAGTCATTCACCGAAGATATGGAGGGGTATAACGAACCCGTCTTGATCCGCGATATCGAGGTTGAATCGCGCTGCGAACACCATATGGCGCCCTTTATCGGCCGTGCGCATGTGGCATACATCCCGAATGGCCGCATCCTTGGCCTGTCGAAAATCGCGCGGGTGGTGGATGTCTTCGCGCACCGCATGCAGGTGCAGGAACGCCTGACATCGGAAATCGCCCTCGCCATCGAAAAATACGCCAAGCCCAAGGGCGTGGCCGTGTTTATCGAGGCGGAGCATTTCTGCATGAAAGTCCGCGGCGCGCATCAGGGACATTCGGAAACGGTCACGACACGCTTCCTCGGCGCGTACAAAACCGATGCCCAGCTGCGCAACCAGTTCTTTGCGAGCATCCGGAAGTAATGGCGTACTGCGCCACCCCGCCGAAGGGCGGGGTCTGGTAGCGTGTCCACGCGTCTCATGACTCATACACGCGACAGACGCCGCGTGGCCGGACCCCGCCCTTCGGCGGGGTGGCGCCGTTTGTTAAATCGCGCGCGGTTTCGGCTTCTGCTGAACTGTCGGCTGCGCCGTATTCTGGTTCGCCGCCTGCAGATAGGCCGTGACATCGGCCAGCTTCGGGAATTTTTCCGCGAAGATTTTCGCATCCGTATTGCCCGTCAGCAGCACATCGACCAGACGTTCCATGTCCTTCGCCGGCACCTGACCGTCATAGGCATTCACGATAATGCCCGCCACATCGGCCGCGAAATCCATCAGGCGGCCGGTGCCGAAAGCGACATCCATGAACTTGTTGCCGTTATCGACCACAGCTGCGCGTGAATTCACGAACAGCGCGGCATCGTTTTTCGGGTTGCCGGTGAAGCCGTAATCCTTCAGCAGCGCATCAAACTGGTCCGCTGGCTTGCCATCGGGAATCAATGCTGCCGTCAGCAATATCGACATCAGGGGCTGGTCCACGCCGCTATCCGCGCCGCGCACTTCCATGCGTTTACCCACAACCGCGCCGGTTGAATCGCGCAGATTGGCGATTTTCACGTCGTTGTACAGGAAGGTTTCGGCAAGTTCATAGTTCGACTGCGTGTTCAGCCCGCGTTCGATCAGCTTTTCGAATGTCAGCAAATCGTTTTTGGTCGAGGGGATCACGCTGCCGTCTTCGGCATAGGCGAAGTGCATCGGCGCTTTAAACACCGCCGCGACCTGATTGCGAATGAGTTCTTCGCCGTTGCTGGCATTCAAAAATGCCGGCGACACGCCGCCCGCATCGCCATAGCCAAGGTAATATTTCGCACGCGGAATATACGGCAGGCGTTCATCCTCGTTCACCACAAAACCGCTCGACGAATTGGTGGCCGCCATCAGCAGTGGCGACAGCGCATAGGCGCGGTACATCATGCGGAACATCTGGTCGTTATTTTCGGGACTGAAGCTGGTCTGCACGCTGGAGGTCAGCATGGGCAGGCGCAGGGTGTTTTCATCAAAAATTTCCTGCATCGCTTTCAGGCTGGCCTGCAACCGTTCGCGGCTGACCATGTTGCCAAGCGCTTCTTCCTTGGTCGTCGTCGGCACGATGGAAAAGGGCGAACGGGTAAAGCCCGCATCGGCGATCGCCGCATCGAAAACCGCGATATCTGTTTTCATCTGGCTGATAAGCTTAATCTTGTCTTTCAAATCAAACGGCGCGCCCGCATATTCAACCACGCCCGACGGTTCCAGCTGCGCATCGAAGCCTTTTTTCTTCAAGAGGTCCTGCAACGCCTGCATTTCATCCGCCTTGGGCAGCGAAGGCTTCAGCGCGCCCGGCTTCATCAGCGGCATTTCCACTTCCACGCCGATCTTGTTCGCAAATTCGGCGGGCGGCGGGGTGTAGAGCGCGAGCGCTTCGGCGAGCGTTGCGATTTTTTTCGTTTTGTTTTTCTGGACGTCGGTCATCGTGAATATCCTTTATTAACCCGTGCTGCATCGGGATCGTTGTCGTTATTCGGTTCTTTGGAGGCTGGGCGGGAATAAAACCCGCGAAATGACAAATACTGGCTAGTGCCAGTGATGATGATGCAGAGCGGAGATGTTCACGCGGTTTGTCATGACGGTTAATATGCCTGATTCCCATTGATTCTGTCAATGTAATTCTATTACGCGCACGGTTCTGACATTGATTTCACAAAGAAAAACCCGCCACGGCCGCAAGGACACCGTGGCGGGGGAGTCTACTTAGGTGAAAATCTTACGCCGCATTTTTGGGCGCGGGGCCTTTCGGGGCGGGCAGCGGCTTCACCACCGTCGCCTGCAAATCGCGCGTCACATCGGCCAGCGTTTTGTATTTCGCCGCGTTCAGTTTCGCATCCGATTCACCCGTCAGCAAAACTTCAGCCAGCTTCGATACTTCCGGCTGTACGTTGCGGTCACGCTCGTAATGCGCGATCACCAGCGCCGCCACATCCGCCGCGAAATCGCGAAGGCTGCCGTTGCCGAAGGGCACGTTCATGAAGCGCCCGTTATGCTCGACCGCGTTTTTGCGCGCCGCCTGCAACAAATCCGCATCCTGTTTCGGGTTGCCGGTGAAACCGTAATCCTTCAGCAGGTTGTCGAATTTCTGCGCGGTGATGCCGTCGGGGATCAGGGCTGCGGTCAGCAGCAGGGTCGATGCCGGCTGATGCACGCCTGAATCCGCCGCACGGATTTCGACGCGCTTGCCGACCACTTGGCCTTCGGAATCGCGCACGTTGGCGATCTTGATGTCGTTGTACAGGAACGTCTCTGCCAGCTCGTAATTCGTCAGCGTGTTCATCCCCATCGCCTCCAGCTTGCGGAAGGTCAGCACGTTATCCTTGGTCGTGCGTAAGAGCGTGCCGTCATCGCGATAGGCGAAGAACATCGGATTGTCGAAGACTTCGTGGATATGGTTGCGGATGAACTGCTCCGGCGTTTCCGATTTCAGGAATGCCGCGGAAATGCCGCCCGCCGTGCCGTAATCTTCGTAATATTTCGTGCGCAAATGCACATCGTCGCGGCGCTTGTCGTCATTGGCCGCGAAGCCCGACGAGCTGTTCATGGCCGCCACGATCAGCGGGGTCAGCGCATAACCGCGATAGGCCATGCGGAACATTTCATCATCCGATTTCGGGCTGAAGCTGGTTTGCACGCCGGTCGTCAGCAGCGGCACGTTGGAAAGGCCGGGCGGATACACTTCCGACAGCACGGCGAGCGATGCTTCAAGCCGTTCGCGGGATACCTTGTTATCCAGCGCGTCCTGCGGCGTGGTGGTGGGCAGGATGGCGAAGGGCGCGCGGGCATAGCCGTGTTCGCCGATTACTTTTTCGAACACCGCGATATCGGATTTCGACTGCACGACCAGTTTCGAAACGTCGCGCACATCGACGGGGGGGCTGGCATATTCCAGCACCCCGGCGGGTTCCAGCTGCGCGTCATAGCCTGCGTCTTTCAAAATCTTGTGCATCTGCGCCATGGTCGCGGGCGGCGGGATATCGGGCTTGGTCGCGCCGGGGCGGTAGAGCGGCATTTCAACCTCCAGCCCCACCTTGCCGTGGAATCCGGCGGGCGGCGGCGCATAGAGCGCGCGGGCCTGTTCTTCGGACTGGATAAGGGTATGCTTGTCTTTTTTGACGTCGGTCATGATTACGTGTCCTTTGGCCTTCGGTTCGCGAAGGGGATGGTATGTCGGTTATCTGGGGGTTGCGGCGTTCTAGACGCCAAGTACAAATGATATGGCGGGCTTATCCGCCAAAATAGGCGTAAGCAAAATAGGTCACAGCGATTTGCGACACGGTTTTCATGACAGACAGGATGCCATAACAAATCGCATTCCGTCAAATACTGGCGGGGTGGTTTTGTTGCGATGAATCCGGAAGGAGCGAAATTAAATTATCCGCCACACAGACCGTCATCCCCGCGCAAGCGGGGATCCCGTGGGCTGTTTTAAGCCCTGCCAATCCCCGAGATCCCGCTTTCGCGGGGATGACGATTAAGTGAGTGTAATAATTACCTCGGAGATGGCTTCTTTGCCGTGACTTGTTTTGTCGGACAGAATTTTACCACCAGCAGATGGCGAGCGCAGGTGAACATGACCTTGCTGTTTTAGTCGGTGCAAGGCTGAAATTAATTCTTCAAGACCCAAGTCATCGCAACAAACTTGTATTGTTGGCGTATTGGCGTTCTGGACTACTTCAAAAGTAACCATCATGATTCCTTCAAAAACTCCCGCGTCATTTCAATCGCCTCTTTGAGGCCGATGCGCTGCACCTCGACCCCGTCGGGGAAGGCGGAGAGGAGGCGGGTGGGCAGCGCGCTGTCGAGCATGACGAACACGCCCTTGTCATCGGCGCGGCGGATCAGGCGGCCATAGGCCTGCTTCAGCTTGAAGCGCGTCAGCATATCGTCGAGATCCTTGCCGAAATGGTTGCGGCGCGCCTTGTGCAGGATCGTCGGGCGCGGCCATGGCACGCGGTCATAGACGACAAGGCGCAGACTGCGCCCCGGCACGTCGATGCCATCGCGGGTCGCATCGGTGCCCAGCAGGCAGGCGTTTTCTTCCTCGCGGAAAATATCGATCAGGGTGCCGGTATCCAGCGGATCGATATGCTGCGCATATAAATGCAGGCCTGACTCTTCTAACGGCTGCGCGATCTTGTCGTAAACCGCGCGCAGTCTTTGCACTGCAGTGAAAATGCCGAGCGCGCCGCCGCCCGATGCCTTGAACAATTCGCGGAAGGCTGCTGCCGCTTCGCCGGGGTTTTCTTTTTTGACATCGCCCACCACAATCACGCGCGTCTGGTTCGCGTAATCGAAGGGGGAGGGCACGTTGAACAGCTTCGCGCTGTCATTCGGCGACAGCACCGCCGACCCTGTGCGCGATTTGGGGCTCAGCCACCCGTCGCGGTCGTCGAGCGTCGTGTCGCGCAAGGTGGCGGAGGTAATGACGATGCCATGCGCATGCGGTTTCAACACTTCGGCGAAAACTTTTGCGGGATCGACGTAATAGCGGTAATAACCGGCATCGGAATCCTTGCCGCCCTCGCGGGATACCTCCAGCCAATCCACAAATTCGGGGTTGCCGTTGTCCTGCACGGGATTGCGCAGCGCCATCAGCATGCCGACCCAGCCGCCGACTTCATATGTAGCGCGGCGGTAGAGGCTGTTGCGGATGAAATGGATGCGTTCGCGGGCGGCGGAATCCAGCGCCTCCGCCTCGTCCTCCAGTTTCTTTTGCAGCAGCGCAATCAGCTGGTTCATGGGTTTTTGCAAGGAGACAAGTTTTGCCTCCAATGCGCGGGCGGCTTCGAGGAAGCCGGGCACGGGCGGCATGGCGGCGGTTTCCAGCGAATAATATCCGCCATGTTCCTTGGTGCGCGCATAAACCTGTTCGCGGCAGACCAGCAGGAATTGTTCCGCCACGCCCTTGGGCGTTTTCTCCGCCATGCGCTGCCGCCATTGCGGGCCGGGCAAGCTGCGTGCGGCTTCCTGGATTTCCTCGACCAGCTTGATGCCTTCATCGTCGCCCGCCACGATATCCTCGATGCGGCGTTTCAGCCCGCGCGCGCGGGTTTTCTGTCCGGTTTCCGACCCCAATATCCAGCGGCGCAGATCGGCCGTCCACTGGCCGTTCAGCTGCGCGTCGAAGGCGCTGTCGGCGGCCTCGAAAATATGGTGGCCTTCGTCGAAGATATAACGCCCGGGCAAAACATCGTCCGGCCCGCTGGATGCCGTCTGGTGCATCACAAGCGCGTGGTTGGCGATGACGATATCCGCGCGTTTTGATTTACGGATGCTTTTTTCGACGAAGCATTTGTTGAAATGCGGGCAGGCGGAATAGATACATTCGCCGCGCTTGTCGGCAAAGGCCGCCATGCGGCTCCAGCCCATCAATCCCACCAGCCAGCCCGGGAATTCCTTGCCCATCAAATCGCCATCCGATGTGACGGCTGCCCAGCGCGTCATCAGCCCCAGCGCCATCGCGCTCAGGTCGTTGCTGGCTGCGCCTTGCGATTGGGCGGCGTCTTCCAAATTCAGCAGGCACAAATAATTCTCGCGTCCCTTGCGCGTCACCACCTTGCGCGCTTTTTCAACGGGGTCGTCGTAGAGCTTTTCAAGCTCCGCATCGACCTGACGCTGCAGGTTGCGTGTATAGGTAGACACCCAGACCGGCCCGCCGTTTTTCTCTGCCCAGACGGTGGCAGGGGCAAGGTAACCCAGCGTCTTGCCCGTGCCGGTGCCAGCCTCCGCCAATACCAGATGTGTTTCATCCGCGTCATCGACGGGCTGGAACGCGCGCGACAGGGCGGTGGCGTAATCGCGCTGCTGGGGGCGGTCCTCCACGCTTGGGCGCTTGGTCAGCTGGCGCAGGCGGTCTTCGACTTCGATTTTATCGACACCAATATGCCCGGGCGCGGGTTCGGGCGCGTGGATCGACCATTCGGGCAGCTTGTCCCAGATTTTTACCGCCGCGCGCATTTCGCCGCGGCTGGGTGGCGTTTCATCGCGCCCCAATGCGGCCAGCACAACGGGCGCCCACGGCCAGCCGCCGGTGCTTTGCGGCACGGCGGGTGTATTATCCCCCTCCAGCACGCTGCCCATGCGCCCCATGATCGCGGCGATACCGGCGGGGTCGGATTTTTCGTTGGGCAGGTTGTTCGCAAGATCCGCCAGCAGATGCCGGATGGCATCGCGGAGCGCCAGGCACTGGTCTTCAGGCTCGCCCGGTTCCATCAGGCTGAGCGCCTTCATGATGCCGCGCGGGGTGGGCACGCAGAAACGGCCCGGATGGACGAAGGCAAACAATTCCAGCACGTCATAGGCGGGGAAACGCTCCACCTGCAGCCGTCCTGCCACCTGCGGGCCGTTGCACAGGATGGGCATGGTGCGGGCGCAGATGGCCTTGGCCTCGGCATCGCTGATTTTTTTCAATTCGCCGTCGAGCGTGAGGCAATACAGGCTGGTGCCCGACAGCGCCAATACGGGCGCTTTCGGGATCAAAGGGCGTTTGGCCGCCCGCTGTTCGACAACGGCCTGCGTCATGGATTCTTTCAAAACAGTTCTTGTTTTGTTTTACCCGAAACGGCGGGTATCAGCCACCTTATTCGGCGGCTGCGGTCAGGCCGCAGGCGGCTTGAGCTTCGCCGCGAGGTCGGGGAAGGATTTTTCGATGCGGTCCCAGCGGGCGGGGTCGGCCTCGATGAATTCGCCGATTTTCTTGCCGGCATATTGGGTGATTTCGTCGGCGTAACGCTCGCGCACCAGATGCCATTGCTTGTTTGCTTCTTCGCCCGGGCCATAAGCGCTGATATGGCCCTTCATGCGCGCCACATCCACCGATGCCGCGATTTTTGCGAGGCGCTGGTATTCTTCGGAAATTTCGGGGTGTTTCGCCGCGACATCGTTGAAATATTCCGATGCCTTGCGCGCCTTGAAAGTGCCAAGCTCGATCGCATCCTGCACCTTGCCGATGATTTCGGCGGTTTCCTTTTGAATCGTTTCGGTTTCGCGGCGCAGGCGGGCGAGTTCTTTTTCGCGGCTGCCGGTCATGCGGTCGTAAATCTCTTTGGGGTAATCGGCGGCGGCTTTCAGGATTTCTTTCAGGCTCGGCATGGTTATGCCCCTCATTTAAAACAATAATTCTGAAATTCTGGCTCTATTATATGGCGATGGGCCGCTTTTGCAATTTGTAATTATATTGACAGTTTCTGCGGGAAACTGTTATTAAATTCCATAATAAATTTTCAGGCATAGAGGATTCTGCAGATGGCCGCACCCGATAAAAACTCGCCCAAATCACAATTCAACCGCGCCAGCCTTGGCGAAAACGGCGAGTTCACCTATGGCATCAGCGCCAAGCGGCTGGGTGATATTGTGAGCGAGAAAACCCGTACGCTCGATTTCACCCTGCCCGATGCCGCGTATGACCAGTTGTCGGATGCGAATAAAAAGGCCCTGGCGCATCTGGTGAAGGCCGCCAACTTCCTTGATATCGTGTTCCTGAAACAGGACCACCCCGACAACATCCGCGCGCGCGAGGCGCTTGAGAAAGCGGCCGCAGCGGGCGACAAGCGCGCAGAACAATCGCTGGTGCTGTTCAACCTGCATAACGGCGTTGAAGGCCCCGATATGTATTCGCCGAAAACGAAACCGCTCCGCATCTTCCGCGACAAAAAAATCCAGCCCGGCAAGAATTTCTATCCGCAGGACATTACCAAAAAAGAACTCGCCGATTATATCGTCGCGAACCCCGAACAGGCCTCCGCGCTGCTCTCCAACAACACCATCGTGCAGCGCGACGGCAACCGGCTGAAGGCGGTGCCTTATTCCGTCGCCTTCCGCGAGGAGATGGAGGGTGCTGCGAAAGAATTGCTGCTGGCGGCGAAGGAAACAGACCATAAAGGCTTCGCGGAGTATCTCCGCTGGCAGGCGCAGGCGCTGGTCAACGACAGCGACCCTGAAATGGGCTACACCGCCGATAAGTTGTGGATCAGCAACCTTGAAGACAGCCCGCTGGAATTCACCATCGGCCGCGAAAATTACGAAGACCGCATGAGCGCGGATGTGGCGTCCGAACCGCGCGTCAAAAAGGTGCTGGAGGAAAACGGAATCAAGGCAAAAGCCAAGGATTCTATCGGCACGCGCGTCGGCATCGTGAACAAGGACAGCTACGCCGAAATCGCCGATTACCGCAAACATCTGGAGGCTTTCGCCGCCACCATGCCGCATACAAACCAGTATAAACAGCAGACCGAAAGCGGCGGCGCGAAGATGACCTTTGCCGATGTCGATCTGGTCGCGATCACGGGTGATTATGCGGCGGTACGTGGCGGCATCACGGTGGCGCAGAACCTGCCTAATTCCGACAAGCTGGCGGTTGAATTGAAAGAAGGCAGCCGCCTTGTGTTCCACCGCCAAGTGCGTCAGGGCGGCGATCCGGCGGCGGAGAAAAAATTCCTTGATGCGCTGATCGATCCCGCGCAGCATAAATGGTACGACAACAACGCCGATTTCCTGTTTACCGTCGGCCATGAACTTGCCCATTCGCTGGGGCCTCGTGCCACCAAGGACGGCCGCGACAAATCGGGCAGCCTTGGCAAATACGGCGCGATGCTGGAGGAAAACAAGGCCGATGTGGCATCCATCGCCATGACCGATTACTTCGTGCAGATCGGCAAGTTTACGCCGGAGCAGGCGAACACGATTTACCTGACCTGGGCCGCCAGCGAACTTCCCAACAAGCAGCCGTCGGAGGACGAGGCGCACCGTTCCCGCTCCATCATGCAGCTCAATTACTTCATTGAAAAAGGCGCAATCGAGTTTGCCGCCGGCGGCAAGCTGAAGATCGTGCCCGAAAAAATGGGGCAGGCGGGGCGCGACATGACCGCCGAAGTGGTGCAGCTGCAGCTGGACGGCGATGTGGCCAAGGCCGAGGCCTTCGTCAAGAAATACGCCGCCTGGAACCCCGCCCTGCAATACGCGGCGGACGAGAAAATGAAGCTGAAGCCCAAGCTGTACCGCAAGGTGCATCAGCCGCTCAGGGCGAAGCTGTCGGCTTAACCTTAGCCCCCTCTCCGTCCGGGAGAGGGGGCTAACCTCTCCTTGCCTTAACCCCTTGTTTTCTGTACCTTTGCCTTGAATCAGTACAGGGCGTTCAAATATGCAGCTTAAATGTTTCCCCGTCACCTCGCCTGAGGATCTTGCCGCCTGCATGGAGATCCGCAAGGTCGCCTTTGTGTCGGAGCAGAATGTGCCTGCCGACCTCGAGGCCGACGGGCTCGACCCCTCCGCCCGCCAGTTCGGGGTGCGTGCCGACGGGGCGCTGATCGGCACCTGCCGCGTCCGTCTGATCGGATCGGCGGCCAAGATCGAGCGTGTCGCCATCATCAAGGACTTCCGCGGGCAGGGCGTAGGCCGCGTTCTGATGAAATATATCTTGAACGAACTGCGCAAAAACGGCGATATTCAGCTGTTCAAGCTGGCCTCGCAGGCCTATGCCGTGCCGTTCTACGAAAAGCTTGGCTTCCGCACACGCGGCCATGAATATCTCGAAGCCGGCATCCCGCATTACGATATGGTGCTGGAAAAGTAATTTTTAAAAGGAAACGATCATGTCCCAGAAACCCGCCGCGCCCCAACAGGTGACCGACAGCAACGCGCTGATCGAGGCGAAGATCGAAAACCTGAAACACCTGCAAGCGAAGGGCGTGAACCCGTTCCCCTACCGCTTCGATGTCTCGGCCTTTGCCGATGACTTGCAAAAGAAGCACGAGAAGCTGGAAAACGGGCAGGTGACCGAAGAACGCGTATCGGTTGCGGGCCGCATCATGGCGTATCGCAATTCGGGCATGTTCATCGACCTGCGCGACGCGACCGGCAAGATCCAGATTTTCTCCCACAAGCAAAGCCTGTCGCCCGAGGCGCTGGAGCAGCTGAAATTCTATGACATCGGCGACATCATCGGCGTGACCGGCATCGTGCGCCGCACGCCGCCCGGCGAACTCACGATCAACGCAGAAAAACTGGAAATGCTGTCGAAGTCGGTGCGCCCGCTGCCGGAAAAATACCACGGCATCCATGACACGGAAATCAAGTACCGCCAGCGCTACCTCGACCTCATCACGAACGAGGGCAGCCGCGAGACGTTCCGCAAGCGCAGCGCCATCATCGCCTTCGTGCGCCAGATCCTGAACAACGAGCAGTTCATGGAGGTCGAAACCCCCATGCTGCACCCGATCGCGGGCGGCGCGAACGCGAAACCGTTCTCCACCCACCACAACGCGCTCGACATGAAACTGTACCTGCGCATCGCGCCGGAACTGTACCTGAAGCGCCTTGTTATCGGCGGGTTCGACCGCGTGTTCGAGATCAACCGCTGCTTCCGCAACGAGGGCATTTCGGTCAAGCACAACCCAGAATTCACATCGGTTGAAATCTATCAGGCCTATGCCGATTACAACGACATGATGTCGCTGACCGAACGCATCGTCGAAGGCGCGTGCAAGGCCGTCAACCACGGCCAGACGAAAGTGTCGTTCGGCGACCGCGAGATTGATTTCAAAGCACCCTGGGCGCGGAAAACGATGGTGGAGCTGGTGCAGGAAAAAACCGGCGTCGATTTCACGACCATCCCCGATGCGGCGGCGGCGGCGGAGAAAGCCAAATCGCTCGGCATCCCCACGAAACCCGGCTCCAACTGGGGCGAGGTGGTGGAGGCGATTTTCGCCGAGAAAGTGGAGGCGGAGCTGATCCAGCCCATCCATATCGTCGATCTGCCCAAAGACATCTCGCCGTTGGCCAAGGTGCATCGCACCAACGAAAACCTGACCGAGCGGTTCGAAAGCTATGCGAATGGCTGGGAAATCGCCAACGCGTTTTCGGAATTGACCGACCCGTTCGACCAGCTGGCACGTTTCAAAGACCAGATGTCGGCACGCGAGAAAGGCAACGACGAGGCCCAGATGCTCGACGAAGATTTCGTGGAAGCGCTGGAATACGGCATGCCCCCCACGGGCGGCCTTGGCATCGGCCTTGATCGTCTTGTGATGCTGCTGACCAATTCCGCCAGCATCCGCGACGTGATCGCCTTCCCGACGCTGCGCCACGTCACGAAGTAACGCCGAAGCAAAGCATTAAAAAAACGGGCCGCGTGTGATGCGCGGCCCGTTCTCTTTGGGGAAGTTTTTTAGTTGTAACCGGAGTCTTTCGACGTTTTGCCGGTGTTCTCCTGGGCCTTGGCAAGCGCGGCCTTGATTTCCTTGCGGCGGCCGGCATCGGCGGTGGCGCGGCCCGGACGGTCGGGTGCGGCCAGCGCCTTGTTGAGCACCGTCACGGCTTCGTCATATTTTTTCTGCTTCAGCAAAAAATCGCCGTAGAAGTAATTCGGGTCGATGCCGTCGGGGTTCAGCTCCAGCGCCTGTTTCAGGAATTTTTCCGCCTTGTCTTCATCCCCGAAACCGATCGGCCAGCCGGGCACCTGATAGTAAAGCGAGCCAAGCGTGGTATAGGCCGAACCGCCTAGCGCCTTGGGGTTCTGCGCCAGTGCCGCTTCCAGCAGTTTCTTGGCATCCTTTACCTTACCCAGCGCCGATACGCCCTTGACGATGCCGGCATCGGTTGCCAGCACGATGGCCTGCCAGATTTTCGGCTCCGGCTTGTCGGCATAGGCGGCGCTGAAGGCGGCGGCGGTTTCCTCCAGCTTGTGGATCGCCGTCAGCTTCGCGTCGTCGCTGTCGGTGCCGTATTTGATCGCCGCCCAGTCGGATTGCAGGGTGGCGAGCTTTTCCAGCATGGGGTCGGCCTGCGTCTGCACCAGCGCGGGCCGCGGGGCGGCCGCGGGCGTTGTTGCGGTCGTGGTTTCCGCGGGTGCGGGGCTGGCAAGCGCCAGTAGTGCGGCAATAATGGGAAGTGCTTTTTTCATCGTTTGGCTCCTTGTTTGTTTATCGTCGTTCAACAGTTTTTCACCGATATCGCGGTTCTTTTTCAGTCCTTGGTCGACCAGTTTCGGCAGCAGCGCGTTCATGACCGCAAAAAACCGCTCCGGCCAGCCGATGCGCACATCGGCCTCGCGGTCACGGATCGCGCGGAAAATGCGCGCCGCCACGGCTTCGGGGTCGTCCTGCGCCACGCCTGCCTGCCGGTTGAGGTCGGATTTGATGCCCTTGTTCGCACCGGTATCGACCGCGCGCGGCGTGACATGCGTCACCTGTATGCCCGTGCCCGCAAGCTCGCGGCGCAGCGCGTCTGAAAATCCCTTCAGCCCCGCCTTGGCCGCCACGTAGCATGTCAGGTGCGGCAGGGGTATCAGCCCCGTCATCGACCCGATATTCACGATCTGCCCGTGGCCGCGCGCCTTCATCGCGGGCAGCACCGCCTGCGCAAGGCGGATGGGGGCCAACAGGTTGACGGCCAGCAGCTGCCGCGCATCCTGTTCCTCGCAATAGGCAAGTTCGTTATAACCCGCCATGTTGACAAGAATATCTGGCGCGTTGGCGGCGAGCCGCGCATGCAGGGCCTCGATATCGCCCGACAGGTCGCCGTCCCTTTGCCGGTCATAGAGCTCGACTTGCGCGCCCGCGCCTGCCAACAACCGCACCAGCGGGCGGCCCATGCCGCCTGTGCCGCCGGTGATGAAAATGCGTTTTCCCTTAAGCGGCATGGCGTTTTTGCTCCTTGTGCGGAATGGCGCGCATGACGCCGGCGAACAGGCGGAAGGTGTTCTGTGCCACCTCGATGATCGCGGCCTGGTCGGCGGGATCGGTCACGCGGTTCACCAGATCCTCGAAAAACTTCATGTGCTTCACGTCGAGCGATCCATGCGAGTAAAGATAGCTGAACGCCTCCTTCGGCAGGCCAAGGCCTTTGCGGATCGCGTCGCCGCCTGCGGTCGCGATCTGGGTCGAGGTGCTCTCCAGCATGAACACCATGCCAAGGAAACCGATCGGGTTCTTGCGCGCGATGTAATCGTAGTTATAGGCGACCAGCACCTGCGTCTCGAGGTTGGGGGCCGCGCGGCGCGCCGCTTCCTTGTCGCCGCCGGCGGCCGCGACATCGTTCAGGATCCATTCTTCATGGCCTTTTTCTTCCTCGATATATTCCGCAATCGCGTCATGCAGCCATTTGCGGTCTTCGGGCAGGCGCGCGCCCATTGCCATCATGAAACGCACGGTGTGTTTCACATGGTGATAGGCTTCGGTGAGGTAGGCGATATAGGTTTCGCGGGTGATGTCGCCTTTCAACCCGTCCACCAGCTGCGGCACGGCATAGAGGCCCTGGCGGAATGGCGCGGTTTCTTTATTGAGTCGCTCAAAGAATGTCATGTTCGTTTTCCCGTGTTTTTGGAGGATGTTGTTGCGGCGGATGCGCCCGTTGCCGGTGAGCGTGCCGTCGGCGGCGGTAAAAGGCGGAACGGCCGTAAAATCCCTGATCTGCGCATAGTCGGGCAGCTGGCTGTTCACGCGGTCAATCGCGGCCTGCACGGCTGAATCGGGTGCGCGCGGCACGACCAGCGCGCTTAAATGCGGCGCGGCATCGCCATAGACCACGGCCTGCGCGATTTCGGGCTGCGCCAGCAGCAGGCTTTCGCCCCATTCCGGCGAAATGTTGCGGCCGAAGCTGGTGATGATCAGGTTTTTCTTTCGGCCCGACAGGGTGACAAAGCCGTCGGCACCAATTTCACCCAGATCGCCGGTTGCGAAATCGCCGGTTGCGGGCGGCTCGCCCATATAACCGGTGAAGGCGGGGTTGAGAATCACGATCTCGCCGTCTTTCGTGATGGCGCGGATATGCGGCAGCAGCCTGCCCGCCGTTCCGGCGCGTGCGGCATCGGGCGTATTGAGCGATACGACCGATCCGCATTCGCTGAGCCCATAGCCTTCATAGACCGGCAGGCCCAGCGCATGGGCGGTTTGCAGCAGCTCGGGTGCCACTTTCGCGCCGCCGACCGCGATGAATTTCAGCGACGGATACGCGGTCTTTGATGCTGCCGTGAATGCCAGCAATCCGCGCAGCAGTTCCGGCACCAGAATGACGCTGGTCGCGCGGCTGTCGTTGATCGCCGCCGCCAGCGCCGCGAAATCGGGGCGGAACGGGTCGGCCATCCCTATCGATGACAGCGACGGGATGCAGACGGTTGCCCCCATCATCAGCGCCGCATAGACACCCGCGACGTTCTCCAGCAGGATCGCCAGCGGCAGCACGCAAAGGTGGCGTCCGGCATATGCGGGGCCCAGAACCTGCCCGATGCTGGCGGCTACATCCTCCAGCCCGCTTTGCGACAGGCAGACGCCCTTCGGCGTGCCGGTCGAGCCGGAGGTGAAAGTGATTTTTGCCGTGGCGGGCGGCAGCGGGGCGGTCGCGCCGCCGCTTAGCGGGGTGAGCGCGACGCCCTGCGCGCTATGGCTGACGTCTGCGATCTGCAGGACGAAGGCGCGCTGCTGCGGGTGGAAAAAAGGCGGCAAAGGCAGGGTCGGGACATTCGCCGCGACCGCAGCAAGGTCCCACAATATCCAGTCTGGCGCGTTATCGCCCTCGATCGCCAGCAGGCGGCATCCGGCATCCTGCAGCGCGGCCTTGCGGGCGATAATCTCGCGCGCGAGTTGCGCATAGGTGATTTCCCGATCGCCGCAGACAAGGGCAGGGTGCGCAGGCGCGCGGTTGGCGTGGTGATGGATGGCTTCGATCAGCGTTGTCATGTGTTCACTTGTGGTGGAGGCGGGGGTAGAGGGGATGGGCCGCGTCTTCATAGGTCGCGCCCAGCCGCTGGTGAAGGCAATCCATGCTGGCGGCCAGCGAGCCCGCCAGCACGCGGGGCTGGGTGCTGTAATAACTGCCCCAGCGGTTCTGCTCGGTTTCAAGGCTGGCGATATCGGCTTTGCAGACCACTTGCGGCTTCAGCCCCATTTTATTGAATCGGCTGTGCAGCTGATCGGTGCCGGTCACCATGGCATAGGCAATATCGCGATGGAAAAGATAGGACGCGATGGCGGCGTAAAGGAAGATGGAAGCGCCGCGGCCTTCGGAGGCGAGATTGCCGATTTCGGCGATTTCCGGCCGGGCAACGGGGTGGCCGTACAGGGCGGTCAGCACCTCCTCGGCGGGGGCGCGGGTGTATTGCTCCAGAAACAGACGCCCGGATGCCGCAGGGCGGAAACCGGCCGCCGCCAGTATGCGGCCCCCCTGGTCGCGCACGCTCATCAGCGTGGGGTAGGACACCGAAATTTCGGCGTCATAATTTTTGCGGTAGATGCCTTTTATAAATGTCTCGACCTTCAGGCGCTCCGGCGCATGGAGGCCGGTGATATCGACAACACTCGGTGTTAGCGGCGTCCATTTCTGCAGGCTCGCAAGATCGAAGGACAATGTTGCGGTCGATTTATTGTTCTCGGTGAATTTCAGCGCGTGCATGTGATAACACCCTTTCAATAGGTTCAAGGATGCGCCCGCAATCTGAAGTCCACCTGAAGCAGGAGAGGGTGGTTGTGAATCATTTCAGGGAGTATCAGTTTTGACACCGAGTCGCGGGGAAGGGACTGTTTTTTTGGCTTGATTTATTGATTATGTAATTTAACGGGAACATTTCCTAAGCCTATGAGTTTACTGGAGCGCCGCCCGAATACGGGAAATTAATCTATGATTATGGATAATTGTTGATAAAAAACAGCTTTGTGGCTGGCAAAGTATGGTATGAATTCCCCCGTTCCCTGAGCAAATCCATAATCCCGAAGACGGCGATTTGGTATTGGCAAACAGGCTGGCGGCTTTAGAATGTGAGGCACACACAATGACAATCGAAAAGAAAACCATCCGCAGCGACATCCCGGGTCATCACACGATGCTGAGCAACACAGGTTACAACATTGGATCGCAGCCGCAGGACGAAGGCCGCCGCCTCGTCATTGGCCGCGACATCACGCTGAACGGTGACATCGCTTCCTGCGACCATCTGGTCGTCGAAGGCACCGTCAACGCGCAAAGCTTCGCCGCCCGCCGCATCGACATCCTCGAAGTCGGCAAATTCGCCGGCAACGCCGAAGTGACCGATGCCGTCATCGGCGGCGCCTTCGAGGGCAAGCTGACCGTTTCCGGCCGCCTGACCGTCAAATCGACCGGCCGCATCAAGGGCGAAATCTCCTACGGCTCGCTGGAAGTCGAAGCGGGTGCCCGCATCGACGGCCAGATCGTGGCTGTTGTGGCCGCGGTCTCCGTTGAGACCGTGGGCGGCGCTGTGGTGGTCGATATGAACACCAACGATAACGGCACGGCTTCCGCAGCCGCGACCGAAACCGGCGAAGACGACGCTGCGGGCACCCGCCCCCGCGTGTTCCGCCGCTCCAGCGGTTTCTAATTGATCCGCGCAACCCAACATAACCTCCAGGTTCAGCCAGTCGGGGCTGAACCCTGGGGCTATGTCGTCGGCGCTGTCGACGAGGCCTTCATGGGCTTCTACTGGCATGTGCGCCGCAACGCGCGCCGCCTGTCGCGCCTGATGCTGGCCATGCTGCCGCTCATGGTGCTGCTGGTGGGGTCATGCAAGACATCCGAAGTCACCGATAATTTCGCACACAAAAACGATGTGACGCAGCTGCGCGCGGCATTGTTCCCCGACCGCGTGGAAACCCCCGATTACCATCCCGCCGGCGGTTATATTGCCCGTGCGCAGGATTTCGTGCAAAGCAACCCCGCCGCCCTGACCAAGCTGACGGAGCAGGAAATCGGATTTTTGTTCGGCAAGCCCAGCATGGAACGCCGCGATGCCGATGCCCGCATCTGGCAGTACAAAACCCCGTCCTGCGTCATGGATGTGTTTTTCTATGGCGGCGACCAGAGCCCCGTCAGCTATATCGACTACCGCATCAAGGCCGACCTTGAACAGGGCTCCGCCCCCCGCACCGAACCGCTGGGTGTCCGTAACCAGTCGAAATGCCTGCGCAAGATCGTCGGCGGCGATTTCGACAGCTATCGCGGCTAAGCCGTTTTATCCCTGAACCCGCATTCATCATAAACGACGCATGTCGCGCACAATGGGTTGCGCGCCTTGCACACATACCGGCCATGCAGGATCAGCCATGTATGGGCGTGCTGCAGGTATTCGGGCGGGATGACCTTCAGCAGTTTCTGTTCCACCGCCTCCGGCGTTTTGCCGGGGGCAAGGGTGGTGCGGTTGCCCAGGCGGAACAGGTGCGTATCGACCGCAATGGTCGGTTCGCCAAAGGCGATGTTCAGCACCACATTCGCGGTTTTGCGCCCCACGCCCGGCAGCTTGATCAGCTGTTCCATCGTGCGCGGCACGCGGCCGCCATGTTCCTCGACCAGCATGCGCGACAGCGCCATGACGTTCCTGGCCTTGCCCTTGTACAGCCCGATCGATTTGATGTGGTCGGTCAGTTTTTCGATGCCCAGATCCAGCATCTCCTGCGGCGTTTTCGCGGCCTTGAACAGCCCGCGCGTCGCCTTGTTCACGCCGGTATCCGTCGCCTGCGCGGACAGAACGACCGCCACCAGCAGCGTGAAATGGTTCACATACTCCAGCTCCCCCTTGGGTTCGGGGTTCTGCTTTTTCAGCTTGGCGAAGAATTTTTCGACTTGGGCGGGCTTCATGCCGCCGATATTAGCGGGCAGGCAGGATAGGTCAAGGACGCGGGGCGGAGAATCCGCGGCGCGGGCCTGCGTTCAGCTTGCGCTCGAACAGTTCGGCGTAATCCTTCATTTCGGGGAATTTTTTCAGGTCATCGACGATCAGCGGCGTGGATTCAGTGGTATGCGTCAGCATATCGAACAATCCCGGCTGGAAATAATCGCGGGCAAGGGCGAAGGTGGTCGCCATGATCTGGCGGTCGATCTTCTGCAGGCGCGGCAGGTAATGATCGGACGGATTGCGCTCCAGCAGCTGGTGGCGTGCGAGGTTGCGTTGCAGCAGGGTGAAGCGGTCATCTTCGATCATCTTTGCGCCGCCGCGTTCGTTGGCCAGATCAAACAGCGCCTCGAACAGCGCCATATGCACCGATGTTGCGGCCTGAAACGTGTCGATGCGCATCTGGTTGGACGCGCTGTAATTGAAATCGTCTTCCATGACGGGACAGCATAAACCTATACTGTATTCTGTCAATTGAAATAACTTAAGTATATGAAAATATTGGTATTATTTTTTAGATTCAGGATGGGAATGCCTCCACTCCTCGACACGTTTCATGATCACGGGTTTATCAATATCCGGCACACCGTTTAGCGCTGAATCATAGCTGTTTTTGATCCATGCTTCCGAAGAATGATCGTTGCTTACTTCGTACCAGAAAAGAGCTTCGTTATAATTCGGCGGCTTCATATTCAGGTATCTAAAGCCAAGCGAGTTTTGTGCAAGCTTATGACCTTTTTCTGCCGCCTTTTTCATCCATTCGAACGAATTGTTGTCTCCTGCTCTTGAAGTCGATGTTACAAGTGCCATCCGGTATGCTGCTTCAGCATCTCCTGTCATAGCAGCTTCTTCCAGAAGTTTTGCGCCTGCCTGTACCGTGTCCGAAGTGCATCTTGCGAGAAAGCCATATGTCCTAAGATGTGACCAGTTTTCGCGTTTGAGGACTCTGGCATCCATGCGATAGTAATCGTTACAGATCATGTACATATCTGCTGCGCGAATTTTTTGCGCGATGTTCCCAGCAGAGGCATCAGCTAATGCTTTTTCAAGTTCTGCTTTGGGGGCGAAAACGGCGTCATACCAAAGCCAGAATATGGTCGTAAAAATAGCGCACAGAATGATGGTGGCTGAGGGCTTCATGTCCGGATAATGCCATCCAAGGCCATCACACGGTCCGATCCCGGGAAGACGCGGGACGATATTTCCGTGTCGTCCAGCCTCAGGTGGTCGCGCAGGACCGCCTTTGCCACCTGACGCATATCCGTCGTGGGGCGCAGGTCGCGGTTTTCGTGCAGCTGCGTTTTATCAAGTCCCGGCCATTTGGTGTAAACCTTGCCGCCATTCACGGCGCCGCCCGCCAGCAACGCGCAGGATGCGGTGCCGTGGTCGGTGCCGTTCGTGCCGTTCTGCGCAACCGTGCGGCCGAATTCGGTTGCGACCATCACGACGGTTTTTTCCCAATGCGCGCCCAGTTCGGTTTTCAGCGTCGATAATCCGGCATCAAGCGCCGCGAACAAATTCGCCAGCGGGCCGTTGTCGAGCCCCTGCTGCGCATGGGTGTCCCAGCCGCCGACCTCGATCGTCGCGATGCGCGGGCCTGCGGGGTCGGACAGGATCTTGGCGACTGCCGATACGGTCTGCTTCATCGCAGTCTGGTTTCTTAAACCCTTGCCGGCGATCCCCTTCTTGCCAAAGTCGCTGCCATCGACCGCGTTATCGGCGATATTGTGCACATCGACCGCCTGCGTCAGCGCGGTATGGAACAGCTGGTCCTTGCGGTACAGTTTTTCCAGCGCGATGAGGACGGTATCGGCAGGCAACCCATCGGCGGCGGGCGCCCAGGTGCCGACAGGCGTATTTCCCTGCATCATCAGCGGGATCGTCTGCCCGACCGAAAGGCCCAGTTTACCGGCATTGCCGCCATAGAGCGATAACGCGCGGTTCAGCCAGCCGTCGCGCGCGCCGTTGGGAGTCAATGCGCCGCATTCCAGCACGTTTTGCGCGTCGAAATGCGAACGTTCGCGGTAGGGGGTGGATACGGCATGGATAACGGCGGCCTCGCCGTTTTTAAACATATCGGCAAATCCCGCAAAACTTTTATGCGCGCCGAAGAAATTGTCGAGCGGCACATAGGCCGATGACGGCAGCGCGATGCCGCCGCGCGCAGATTGGTAATTTTTATCGCCATAGGGCGGCATGGCGGCAAGCCCGTCCATCGCGCCGCGCAGGATGACGAAGATAAACCGCTCCTCGACCGGCGCTGCGGCAAATGACACCTTGATGCCGGGGGTGGCCAGCGCCGCCGCCAGCATTCCTGCGCCCTGCAATAATTTGCGGCGTGAAATCGTGGAATCCATTTCTATCTCCTCTGGAATTCGGGGCTGGCGAATAAAAGCGTGATGGCCTCTTCCTTGCTGCCCGCGCGCGACACGGCGAAACGCGTTTCGCCCGATGCGACGGGACCGATGGTCTGCTCCAGCAAATCATCCGGCGATACGCGCGTGTAAATGCCGCGCGCGATTTTGCGGGCAAGGTCGATGCGCTGCAGCAGAGCTTCCGCGCCCACCCAGTCTTTCGCCTTGTCGCTCCAGCCGGCGGGAGAGGGGGCGGAGAAAGGAACCTGCCCCAGCAATTTGAACGCGCCCACTAGTTTAATGTCATCCACTTCGTCGGCAGCGCCGCTCGCGCGCAGCATCGACACAACGTAATCATTCGGCGTTTTCACTTTCGCCAGCGGTTCCGCCCATGTTTCGGGCAGCGACAGCAGGGTTTTATAGACGGGGATCAGTTTGCCGTTGTTGCGCGTGAAGGCGACCGCCAGCTGGTTGACGGCGGATTCCGGCGGGTCATCCGCGATAAAATGCCGCGCCAGTTTCGTGGCGATGAATTTCGCGGTCGAGGGGTGATAGGCGAAGGTTGCCAGCGCTTTTTCGCCTTCGTTCACGCCGTCCTGTTCGTAAATTTCGCCCAGCAGCGTTTTCTGCCCCGGTTCATGCACCATCTTGCGGAAGAAAAATCCCGATCCGTCGCCGCGCCCATCGGCATCCAGCGACCAGCCGGTCAGGATCTTGGCGAATTCGGTGACATCATTCTGCGTGTATCCGCCGTTCACGCCCAGCGTATGCAGCTCCATGATCTCGCGCGCCAGATTTTCGTTCAGCCCCTTGCCGCCCATGCGTCCGCCCGGCGAATTCGGGCCGATGGAGCGCTGGTTATCCAGATACATCAGCATCGCGGGATGGCGCGTCGATGCGCGCAGCAGCGTCAGGAAATCGCCCATGATATTCGGGCGGATCGCTTCGCGCTCGAAATCGGCCAGCAGCCCCATCTGGAACGGCTTGGTCGATGATACGGTGAAATGGTTGCTCCAGAACTGCACAAGGCGTTCGAAAAACGGCGTGTCGCTTTGCGCGATCACGCGCGTGCGCCGCGCGACATCCTTCAGGTAGCCTTTGCCCTGTTGCTTGAGCATGGATTTAATTTCGGCCGCGCCCTCGGCATCCGCCTCGCCGGCCTGCGCTTTTTTCAGCATTTTCTTGTTTTCGCGGTATCCCTTTAATTCCTCCAGCGCCGCCATCGTGCCGGGCAGGCCGTCATAGGCGGATACTTTGGCGTAGCGGGGGTTCAGCTGGGCATGCAGCCAGCCCGCAGGATCGGCGGAAATGTTTGATAATTCAGACTTTTTTGCGCCAAGGCCAAAGCGGTTGGCAGCGATAAAGGCTTCGATGGACGACATGCATGCTCCCGGAAAGACGAGGCAGATATCATCTTATACGCAAGATATGAAGAAAGCCCTGCGGGCGGTGTTCAGATACCCAGCACGTCGCGCATGGAATAAAGCCCCGGTTTCTGCCCGCCCAGCCACATGGCCGCGCGCACCGCGCCCTTGGCGAACAGCGACCGGTCGGATGCCTTGTGCGAAAACTCGATGCGTTCGCCGTCGCCCGCAAAGGTAACGGTATGGTCGCCCACCACATCGCCGCCGCGGAACACCGAAATACCAATCGCACCCACAGGGCGCGCGCCGATCTGGCCGTAGCGCGCGGGCACCATCGCGTCGTCAAGATTGACGTTGCGCCCCTTGGCGGCCGATTGCGCCAGCGCAAGCGCCGTGCCGGACGGCGCGTCGATTTTGTGGCGGTGATGCGCCTCGAAAATTTCGATGTCGTATTCGGTGCCCAGCATCGATGCGGCCTTTTCGACCATCGACAGCAACAGGTTCACGCCCACGCTCATATTGGCGGCCTGCAGCACGGGCGCTTTCTGGCTCGCGACCTTCAGCGCAGCCATTTCAGCCTCGCCAAGGCCTGTGGTGCCGACGACCAATGCGCGGCCGTGTTCATGCGCCAGCTGCGCATGTTCGATCAGGGCATCCGCCGTCGTGAAATCGATCAGCACGTCGCAGGACTTGAACGCGTCCTGCTTGCTGGTGGTGACGCAGGTGCCGCAGGGGTCTATGCCCAGAATGCCGCCCATGTCCTTGCCGATTGCCCAGCTTTTATTGTGTTCGACCGCGTGATGCAGCGTGGCATGCGCATGCTGCTTGCTCAAAATCTCCCGCGCGATCATCTGCCCCATGCGCCCTGCGCCGCCCAAAATGCCGATCTTGATCATTCTTCTTCTCCGTTCTTCGCGCCGAGTTCGCAGGTGATGTTGTCAGGGCCCCAGTTGAAGTTCTTCTTCACGGGGATGGAAACGCCCGCCGCTGCGCTTTCGGGCAGGGCAAGCTGGATGGCAAGGCTGTCGATCACCGTCAGCTGCACGCCTTCGGGTGCGACCAGCGTCAGGATGCCGTTGTCGAAACCGTATTTGTAATTGGGGCTTGGCGTTTCCAGTACGCCTTTCAGCAAATAACCCTCGCCGGTTTTAACGATGGTGAAGCCGGGGGGCGAACAGGTGCCCGCAGGCGGCGCAACGGGCAGGGGATGCTCCTCCGGCTCCGCGCGGTCGGCGGCAACAAAGGCGATGGCGGGCGTTGCCATCAGCAGCGCGGCGCAGGCGAGAAGGGGCAGCAGGCGGTTTTTCATGCGTGAAACTTCCTTTCCCTGACTATCCTGAATCCGCGCTCCCTTGGCAAGTGGCGCGGGCAGGGGCGGGGACGCAAAATCACTGCGGCTTCAGCGAGGGCGGCGGGCGTTTTGTTTTCACGTCTTTAAGCGTCTCGATATTTTTCTCCGCTGTTTCGGCCTCGGCGACGGCGGCGACGGCCTCCTGCTGCACGCGGATTTCTTCCTTCGCCTTGATCGCTGCGGGCTTGCCTTCTTTCCAGACTTCGCCGTTGCGCCAGTATTCATCCTGGCCGTTCGGGCGTTCCTTGGCGGGGCCGTCTTCGCGGTGCAGCTTGTCGTTCTGGTACCAGTCGTTGTCGCCGTTCGGGCGGATCACGGCGGGGCCGCCGTCGCGATGGCGCAGGCCGTTTTTGTAGAATTCGCGGCCGCCATCCGCCCATTCGATGGCTGCAAGGTCGCCGTCGCGGTGCAGTTCGCCGAATTTGAAGTATTTTTTGGTGCCGCTTTTCGCTTCGTAGGCGGGCAGGCCGTCATCGCGGTGTTCTTTCCAATGGAAATACCAGGTCTGGTTGCCTTCCGCATCAAGATGGCGGCCTGATTTATAGTTAAAAATATTTTTCAGGCGGGCAACGATATCGGACGGCTTCACGGGAAATCTCCATAATAAAAAGACGCGCCACTATACGGCCTTATGGCAATGCGTCAAGCTGGTATTTTATTACACGATTATGATAATTCTTTTTCAGATTCTCGTTCTTGACAGATATGACAAGCGGGAAATAGATTATGTCATCTTTCAGATTCGACTTATTCATTTATATACGAGGTCGCTCCCCTATGACCGAGACCGCCACCCCTGCCGCCGCCGAAACTGCCGCTCCCGAGACGGAAGACAACGATGCCGCATCCCTGCTGCCCAAAAAATCGTGGATGACGCGCCAGATGGACAAGGCTGTGCGCGGCGGTCTGCGCGTGATGTTCAAGACGCTGTTCGGCGCGAAGATCCGCGGCACCGAAAACTTCAATGGGCTGGAGGGCAAGCCGACCCTCGTGATCGCCAACCATGTGTCGTTCATCGACGGTTTGCTGCTGGGCGCGACGATGCCGGTCGAGGCGTCTTTCGCCATCGACACCGGCATGTACAACAAGATCATGAAGCATCCGATGGTGCGCTTTAACCCCGTCGCGAAATTCCTGCTGAACCGCATCGATTTCCACCCGCTGGACACAACCAAGCCGCAGGCGATCCGTTCGCTGACGAAACTGGCCAAGGCCGGCCGGCCCGTGATGGTCTTCCCCGAAGGCCGCCTGACCACGACCGGCACGCTGATGCAATCCTTTGGCGGCTCTTCCGTTGTCGCGGCAAATGCCGATGCGCATATCGTGCCGATTTATATGGACGGCCTCAACTTCCTCGCCAAGGGCCTGACGCGCCTGAAGGATTATCCGCACCGCCTGTTCCCCAAATTGTCGGTGACGGTGATGCCGCCCGTGAAGCTGGCTATTCCCGAAAGCGCATCCGGCAAGGAACGCCGCCGCATCGCCGACGAGCAGATGGAAAAAATCCTGCAGGAAATGCCGGTGAATGCGGTCGATCCGAACCGCACGCTGATCGAGGCGCTGCACGATGCCGCGCGCAATTTCGGCCGCAAGCGCGAAATGCTCGACGACCACAATCAGGAAGAAGCGCCGCTGACCTACGGCAACATCCTGACCGGCATCTATGCGCTGGGCGCGAAACTCGCCAAAGTCACCAGCAAGGGCGAAAATGTCGGTTTCCTGCTGCCGAATTCGAAAAAATCCCCCGTCGCATTCTTCGCGCTGCATGCCTATGGCCGCGTGCCGACCATGCTGAACGCGAAGGCGGAAAAAGCGGACATGCTGTCTTACGTCACGACCGCGTCGCTGAAAACCATCGTCACCAGCCGCGAATTCGTGAAGCTGGCGAAGCTGGAGGACAAGGTCGAGGAACTCGCGAAGACGACCAAGATCATTTACACCGAAGACGTGAAGGCAAAAATCGGCCTTGTCGATAAAATCGCGGGCCTGCTGCGCGGCAAGGGCCTGCTTCCTCGCCCGAAAGACGCGCCGAATGGCGGCGACCCCGCCGCGATCATCTTCACATCGGGCTCCGAAGGGCCCCCCAAGGGTGTCGTGCTGTCATCCACCAACTTCCTGTCGAACGTCGCACAAGTGAACGCTGTCACGCCGATCCGCCCGACCGACAAGATTTTTAACTCCATGCCGATCTTCCATTCCTTCGGTCTGGCGGGCGGCCTTATCATGCCCATGCTGACCGGGGTGCGCAGCTTCCAGTTCCCGAACCCGCTGGCGGGCAAGGAAATCCCGAAACTCGCGTATTTCTATGACGCGACGATCATGTTCGGCACCGACACCTTCCTGAACCTCTATGCCCGCAGCGCGAATGACCGCGATTTCTCCGGCCTGCGCATGGTGTTCGCGGGGGCGGAGCGGTTGCAGGATGAAACCTATAACACCTATGTCGACCGCTTTAACGTGCGCGTGAACAACGCCTATGGCTTGTCGGAAGCGGCGCCCGCGGTTGCCATGAACGTCCCCGGCGCGCATCGCCGCGGCACGGTTGGCAAATTCCTGCCAGGTATCGAAACCCGCATGGAAGCCGTGCCGGACATGGAAGATAGCTTCCGCCTTTACATCAAGGGCCCGAACGTGATGCTGGGTTACCTGAAAAACGACAACCCCGGCGTCATCCAGCCGCCGCCGGATGGCTGGCATGACACCGGCGATATCGTGAACGTGTCGAAAGAAGGCTATGTGAAGCTGACCGGCCGCGCGAAACGCTTCGCCAAGATCGGCGGCGAAATGGTCTCGCTCGACATGGTGGAAACGGTTGCGACCGCCGCATCGCTGAAGAAAGACGCTGCACATGCCGTCGTCCTGAAACAGGATCCCGTGAATGGTGACTCAATCGCGCTGTTCACCACCGATCCCGCGCTGAAGCGCGAGGCGTTGACGAAAGCGGCGAACGAGGCCGGACGCTCCGTCCTTGGCCTGCCAAAAAACAACGAGATCTACGTGTTGCCGGAAATGCCCCGTTTGCCGACCGGCAAGACAGACTACGTCACCCTGCAAAAACGCCTGAAGGGTGATTTCAATGCGGCATCAACCGTGCCCGCATCCAACGACAATCAGCAGAAACCGGAAGCCCCGAAGGCGGATACGCCCAAGGCCGCCGGACCTGCGTTGTAAACAATAACCAAAAAACCAACCCCGAAAGAGAGTACAGACAGATGACCGACCTCACCTCGAAATACCCGCAGCTTGCGAAGATTTTTGACGATCAGGACAAGATGTTCCAGTACATCATCGGCGACAACACGCCCGTTGAACTGAAAAACGTGCAAAACCGCGCAATCGACCTGATCGAACAGAACGTCGACCGTTCCGACGCTGAAAAAGAAGCGCTCGCCGTCGGTGTCGTCCTGATGACGGCAGGCCCGTCTATCGTGAACGACCCCCAGAAATTCGCGGCTGATTACAACAGCAACGTGAATGATTTCGTGACCGAGCTGACCAATGCAAGCCCGTTCGAAGCACCCTCCACCAACATCTCGCAAGCATCGACTGCGCTGTCGGTTGTCATGCTTCAAGACCTCGCCAAAGGCCTGCGCGAAGGCGCACTGCCCGCCGGCGCGCGCGAACAGCTGACCGAAGCCTTCACGCAATCGACCGCGCAGGAAGCCGTCGTGTTCCAGAACCTGAACGCGCCGAAACTGCAGGCCGCGTACGAAGCAGCCAAGCAAGGCCTCGCTTCCGAACTCGGTATCGGTGCCACACCCGCGAACAATAACGCGCCCGTGCCCCCGAAAAAGAAAAACAACGGCGGCGGCAGCTTCGACCTCTAATCGGAACTGACCCACGTTAAAAATCAAGCCGCCCCGCGCGAAAGCCGGGGCGGTTTTTTATTCGCAGATCCTGACGTTCTGGGGGATTTCCGCGCCTTCTTCGGGGCGTAGGCAAATGCCATAGCCGCGCAGTTTCGGCACTTTCACGCCTTTGGGCAGCACAAATTGCGCGCCAAGGCTGTCGTTGATGCCGGGCGGAAATTCTTCGATGTCTTTCATGATCCGGAATTGCCAGTCATCGGTCACGAAAATGCGTGCGTTGCTATTGTTGATTACCGGGGCACCTGCGCGGTTTTGCAGGACAAGCCTTGTCCTGCCGTCGAAAATGATCACACGGGCTGCGGGCGGTGAAACTTTTTCCGCCTTCAGGCTTCCATTGCCCGCCATCTGCGCAAGACCCGCCCAGCCGGGCAGGGTTTTATAGGGCTCTATCTTGCCCGGTGTCACGATGTCGGCAGCATTCAATGACGAAAGTCCGCCGGGATTCATCAACAGGCCCAGCTTCCACACATCGGCATTCATGCCGGCGGGCGCGTCTGCCGGAGGGGCCTCTACCGCCAGCGGCTTCACCTCAGTCGCGCCGACACCCAGCGCCACGGGTGCGTATTCGGTGTAACGCGCATCGGCGTCGCGCCCGATCAGGTCTTTGAGCTGCGGCTGGTTATTGCGGATAGAAACGCGTTGCGACAGGTTGCCCTGAATAACGGCCATGATCGACCCGGACAACCTGCGGCATTCATTGTTTTCGTCGCCCTGCAGGTATGAAATCTTGCCGGCAGGCAGGCCGGTGACGCCGGCGTTGATTTTCTGCGCTGCCATGCGCGGTATCTGAATCTCCCCGTCAAGGCTGATGTCGGGACGCGAAAGCGGGCCCGCAAGCACAAGCCTTGAAACGCGCGCGGTATCGCCGGTCAGCTGCCAGATGACGGGCTTGTGGCTGGACAGCAGGAGGTAAAGCGGCTCCATACCTTTTTCGATGTCAAGACGCAGGGCGGTGGTTTCTTCCTGCAGGCTGCCAAGCGCGAGGTTCGACCAGCTGCCGCCGTTTGTGACGGAAATCTGGACGAGTTTCTCCGCACTGGCAACAGGCGGCAGCGCGCAGCCGGAAGCCTTCAGCCGCGCGAGACTCCATTTTTTCTCGACCTCGGCGACCTCGTCGCGCGACAATACGCCGTTGCCGTCTTTATCGACGGTGCGGAACGCCTTGCGCGCCAGCGCCTCGAGTTCTGCGCCCGTCAGCGTGCCGTCCAGGTCGGGATCAAGCGCCAGCAGGTCGCGGCTGCTTTTATAGGAGTTCTCGTACTGATATTCGCTTTTGCCGGAACCGGTTGCCGCTTCGCGGCTGGTGATCGTGCCGTCGCCGTCGGTATCGTAGGTTTTCATGATGCGCGCGGATTGCGCATCGATCGCTTTTTTGACCGCGTCCGCCGTCATGCCTTCGCCGCGGTTCGAAAATTCATCCTGCATGCTGGTGCGCACTTCGTCCGCCGTGACCTTCAGGTCGAAATCCTGGTCATAGCGCATGACTTCACGCAGGCGGTTGCGCGCAAGCTCGCGCTTCCTCCGTGCTTCTGCCGCCTCGATATCGGCCAGCGTCAGAGATCCGGTCTCGCGCGCGGCGTTGCGCAGCTGGTCGGCCATCGACGATACGTATTTCTGTTCGAAAAGATCCTGCCGCAGCAGCGGTTGCAGCAGCGCCGTCGGGATCGCATCGACCGATGGATAGGTGTCGGATGCCGCCTGTGCCGACAGCGGCATCAGGGCCAGCAGCGCGGTTGCGAAAATGATCTTTTTCATGAAAAATTCCTGTCGCTGTTATTGTCTGATACGCGGGCTTCGCCCGCGATCCTCAGTAATCCTCAAGCACATCCCTTACGACCTGCATTTCGGGACGCGAAAGCGACCCGTCGCCGTCGGTATCGGCGGTCGCGAAGGCCTTGCGTCCCAGCGCCTCCAGTTCCGGCATGGTCAGTCGTCCGTCGCGGTCGGGGTCGAGCGCCAGCAGCGCCTTCATGCGGCGCGATTGCTTGTCGCGGCTGCCGCGGTTCTCGGCGGAGGGGTCGGGCGTTGACATTTCCTTCAATGAAATCGCGCCGTCCTTGTCGATGTCGTAACGGGCGATGAACCGGGCGGCGTCATCGGCGCAGCCTTCCTCGCTCTGCTTTTGGCGGCGGCGGTCCTCCATCATCACGGTCCCCACTTCCTGCTGCGTGATCGTGCCGTCGTAATCAAGGTCATAGAAGATCACCTGCAGGTAACGCTCGCGGCGCTCGGCGCTTTCGTTGCGGCGGACATAATTATCGACGTCCTGCTGGGTCAGAACCTTTTTGTCCTGCCCTGCCGTGCGCATCACCTCCAGCAGGCGGGCGATGTATTGGTCGCGGTAGGTCTGCCCGTGGCGGATATCCGCCAGCAGCACCTTCGGCACGGCTTCCATCGAAACGTATTTTTCAACGATGACGGGTTGCGCCAGCGCCGGTAATGCGCCGGTCAGGGTTGCTGCCAGAATGGCCAAAGATAAAGTTCTCATGCTTCCTCCCGCAATTCAGGCCAAAGGATAACAGACAGCTGCTTGTGGAATAGTTAACCAAGGCGGTCATCCAAACTCCATCAGCCCCCGTATAAAGCTCAAAAAGGGGCCGGAAACGGCTGCCAGAAAATGACTTCACTTCACGGCCAAAGGGTAGTAATTTCCTGCCTGAACGCTATCTTAGGCGCGTAAGTACTTGGAAATCGGGATCGGTGCTTAAGCTTTGAGGCCTTTCCCATATATTTGCCACTGAAAGGAAATAAAATGAGCAAAATCATCGGCATCGACCTTGGCACGACCAACTCCTGCGTTGCAGTGATGGAGGGCGACAAGGCCAAGATTATCGAAAACGCGGAAGGCGCGCGCACAACCCCTTCCATGATCGCCTTCACCAAAGACGGCGAACGTCTCGTCGGCCAGCCGGCAAAACGCCAAGCGGTCACGAACCCCGACAAAACCCTCTATGCCATCAAGCGCCTGATCGGCCGCCGCTTCAACGAGCCTGAAGTGAAGAAGATGCACGAAAAAGCCCCCTTCAAAATCATCGAAGGCGACGGCGGTGCTGCATGGGTCGAAATCGATGGCGAAAAATATGCGCCTTCGCAGATTTCCGCGATGGTGCTGCAAAAAATGAAGGAAACGGCCGAAAACTACCTTGGCGAAAAAGTCACCAAGGCGGTCATCACCGTTCCTGCATACTTTAACGACAGCCAGCGCCAAGCCACCAAAGACGCGGGTCGCATTGCGGGCCTCGACGTGCTGCGCATCATCAACGAGCCCACGGCGGCTGCGCTCGCCTACGGCCTCGACAAGAAAAACTCCGGCACGATCGCGGTCTATGACCTTGGCGGTGGCACGTTCGACGTTTCCGTGCTTGAAATCGGCGACGGCGTGTTCGAAGTGAAATCCACCAACGGCGACACCTTCCTTGGCGGTGAAGACTTCGACCTGCGCATCATCGACTTCCTCGCGGAAGAGTTCAAAAAAGAACACAATATCGACCTGCGCAAAGATAAACTCGCGCTGCAGCGCCTGAAAGAAGCCGCTGAAAAAGCGAAGATCGAGCTGTCGTCGTCCGTGCAGACCGAAATCAACCTGCCCTTCATCACGGCCGATGCGAACGGCCCGAAACACCTTGTCCTGACGATGAAACGCGCGAAGCTGGAAGAGCTGGTCGGCGACCTGCTGATGAAGACGCTCGAGCCCTGCAAGGCGGCGATCCGCGATGCGGGCGTGAAAGTTTCCGACATCGATGAGGTCGTCCTCGTCGGCGGTATGACGCGCATGCCCAAAGTGATCGAGATCGTGAAAGAGTTCTTCGGCAAGGAACCCCATCGCGGCGTCAACCCCGACGAAGTCGTGGCAGACGGCGCGGCGATTCAGGGTGGCGTCCTGGCCGGTGACGTGAAAGACGTCCTGCTGCTCGACGTGACTCCGCTGTCGCTCGGTATCGAGACGCTGGGCGGCGTGTTTACCCGCCTGATCGAGCGCAACACGACGATCCCGACGAAAAAATCGCAGACCTTCTCGACCGCGGAAGACGGCCAGAGCGCCGTGACTATCCGCGTGTTCCAAGGCGAGCGTGAAATGGCGGCGGACAACAAGATCCTCGGGCAGTTCGACCTCGTCGGCATCCCCACCGCGCCACGCGGCGTGCCGCAAATCGAAGTCACGTTTGACATCGACGCGAACGGCATCGTGCAGGTTTCGGCAAAAGACAAGGCAACCGGCAAGGAGCAGCAGATCCGCATCCAGGCCTCGGGCGGCCTGTCGGATGCCGACATCAAGCGCATGGTGAAGGAAGCCGAAGAAAACGCATCCGAAGACAAAAACCGCAAGGAAGCGGCGGAGACGAAAAACCGCGCTGAATCCCTCGTCCACTCGGCGGAAAAAACGCTGAAGGAAGCGGGCGACAAGGCGCCGCAGGCGGAGCGCATGGCGGTTGAAAATGCCGTCGCGTCGCTCAAGGAAGTCATGGGCGGCGATGATCTCGCGACGATCCGCAAGAAAACGGAATCGCTGCAGGAAGCATCGATGAAACTGGGCGAGCTGCTGTACAAAGAAGGCGGCGACCAAGGCCCCGGCCCCGATATGTCCGGCATGGGCGGCGGTTCCGGCCCGAACGAATTCGGCGGTGGCACGGAACCCGGTGATGCCCGCGCGAAGGATAATTCCGACGTCGTCGATGCGGAATTCACCGAAGTCGATGAAAACGGCAAAAAGAAATCCGCAGGTTGATTTTTGCGGATCATCTCCGAAAGCATACAAGGGAAGGCGGTTCGAAAACCGCCTTCCCGCTTCGGTACAGGGCATGAATAATGGCGAAAAAAGATTATTACCAGCTTCTGAACGTGGATAAAAAAGCCAGCGCGGACGAGCTTAAAAAGGCTTACCGCAAGCTTGCCATGCAATATCACCCCGACAAGAATCCGGGCAACAAGGAAGCGGAAGCGAAATTCAAGGAAATCAGCGAAGCCTATGGTGTCCTGTCGGACGACCAGAAACGCGCGGCCTATGACCGGTTCGGCCATGGCGCGTTCGAGGGCGGCATGGGCGGCGGCGGTCGCGGTGCGGGCGCAGGCGGCATGGGCGGCTTCGGCGGCGCGGGTTTCTCCGACATCTTCGAAGAAATGTTCGGCGACTTCATGGGGCAGCAGGCGGGCGGCCGCCGTGCGGGCGGCGGTGAATCCGCACGTCGCGGCGCAGACCTCAGCCATGAATTCGAAGTGACGCTGGAAGAGGCGTTTGCCGGCAAGGAAGCCAAGGTCAAAACCGCGAGCTACAACGCCTGCGGCGGCTGCAACGGCTCGGGCGCCGAAAAAGGCACGAAACCCGAAGTCTGCGACACCTGTCGCGGCACAGGCCGCATTCGCGCGCAGCAGGGCTTTTTCACGGTCGAACGCACCTGCCCCGGTTGCGGCGGCCAAGGCCAGACGATCAAGACTCCCTGCCATATCTGCGGCGGATCAGGCCGCAACCGTCAGGAAAAGACGCTGCAGGTTTCTATCCCTGCGGGCATCGAAGACGGCACAAGAATCCGCCTTGCCGGCGAGGGCGAAGCGGGTGTTCGCGGCGGGCCTGCGGGTGATTTGTATGTGTTTCTGTCCATTCGCCCGCACCGTTTCTTCCAGCGCGAGGCATCGAACCTTTTCTGCCGTGTGCCTGTGCCGATGACCACCGTGGCGCTGGGTGGCACGATCGAGGTGCCGACCATTGACGGTAAACGCATGAAAGTGACCATCCCCGCCGGTACGCAAACCGGCCAGCAGTTCCGGCTGAAGGGAAAGGGCATGACGATCCTGCGTTCCCCCGTGCGCGGCGACATGTTCGTCGAAGTGCTGGTGGAAACGCCGGTCAACCTGACCAAGAAGCAAAAAGAACTGCTCCAGCAATTCGCCGGCGACGCGCCCGACGACAAGATCAACCCGCAATCATCCAGCTTCTTCGCCAAGGTCAAAGACCTTTGGGAAGACCTGAAAGATTAAGAAGGATCACGCCATGACGAACGCAAACCCCGCTGAAAACGACGGCATTCCCGAAGACCTCGACCCCTCGCTGGAAGTGGTGTCGGGTGACGATGCACTGTCGGCCGCGCAGGCGAAAATCGCCGAACTGGAAAAAAAAGTGGCCGAGATCAAGGATCAGGCATTGCGCGCGCTGGCCGAGGCGGAGAATACACGCAAGCGCTCGGAGCGTGACCGCCAGGACACCGCGAAATTCGCCAACGCATCTTTCGCGCGCGACCTGCTGGGCGTGGCCGACAATCTGCGCCGCGCGCTTTCGGCGATTACCCCGGAGTCACGCGAGGCAAATCCCGAGTTGAAAAACATCTATACCGGCGTGGAAATGACCGAGCGCGAGCTGCTGAACATGTTCGAGCGCAACAATATCCGCAAGGTCGAGCCGATGGGACAGAAATTTGACCCCAACCTGCATGAAGTGCTGTTCGAGGCCGAAGTGCCGGGCGCCGCGCCCGGCGTGGTCGTGCAGGTGATAGAACCCGGCTACACCCTGCACGAACGCCTGCTGCGCCCCGCCCGTGTGGGTGTCGCCAAGGGAACAGAAACCGGCTCCGGCAGCAACGTCGATCAGGAAGTTTAATTCCGCATGGCGCGCCCGCCCCGCCTTCGCCGTATTTTCACATCGACCGACGAATTGATGGTCGCGGCGCATGAAGGCGACCCGCAGGCGCAGAACGAGCTGGCGACGGCGTACGCGACTGGTAACGGCATCAAGAAAAACCGGCTGGAGGCGCTGAAGCTCTGGCAGCAGGCGGCCGAAGGCGGCGACCCCGTGGCGATGGAGCGCGTCGCAGAGGTGTTCCGCACCGGCGAAGTGCTGCTGGAAAAAGTCACCCCCATCGACCTCACCCGCGCGATTACCTGGTACAAAAAAGCCGTGAAGGCCGGCAACCACGACGCTTTGTTCGGCCTTGCGCGGGTCTATCAGCAGCAGCAGGAATTCCGCCTTGCGCTGGAGACGTTCAGGGAATCCGCCTATACCTACGGCAAGCGCGAAGCACTGCGCGAATACGGGCTGTGCCTTTATCACGGCAACGGTTGCACGCCCAATATCGAGGAAGGCCGCAAATTGCTGGCCGATGCCGCGTTGATGGATGCCGATTACAGCGAAAACGGTGCGAAATATCTTGAACAGAATTATGGCGTGCGCGTGCCAATGCCAAAGGATGATGCCGAACGCGCGGCGCGCGGGGATGCGCTCGATCGTTTCCAGTTCGGCTGCCTGATGAAGCGCGCCGATGCGGGGGATGTGGATGCCCAGGTTGAATTGGCGCACAAATATATCTTCGGCGGCAAGCGCGTCGAGATGAACCGTGACAAATCGTATTTCTGGTTCGGCCGCGCAGCCGAAGCAGGCGATGCCGAAGCGCAATACGAGATGGGCCGTGCCGCCGAAGCCGGCAGCATGGGCCGGCCGCGCGATTTATACGAAGCCTTCGGCTGGTTCAAGAAATCCGCCGATCAGGGGTTTCGCGAAGGCCTGCGCGAGGCCGGGCGCTGTCTTTATATGGGCGAGGGGACTGCGCAGGATTTCAAGGCAGCCGTACCGTATTTCGAACGCGCGGTAAAGCAGCACGACACGGAAGCGATGGTATTCCTCGGCAAGATGCTGCAAGACGGGAACGGCATTCCCAAAGACGAAGCGCGCGGACGGGCGTTGATCGACCGCGCCATGAATGAAGACAAAAAAGGTATCGGCCTTGCGCGCATCCGCCTGATGACGCTCGAGGGTGTCGAGGAACCTCCGCCGAAAACGAAGCCGAAAAAGAAATAGCAGATAAAAAAATAAGGGGCATCTGCCCCTTATTTTTTTATCTGAAACCTTCTCGTGGTTTACATTTCAGGCGGCGTGACGACGACCTTGGCGTTGCGGACGATGCGGCTGTTGAGCTCGTAGCCCTTCAGCGGCACGGCAACAACTGTTTCGGGTTCGACGCCCGGCACGACCTGCGTCGTGAGCGCTTCGTGCCTTTCGGCATCGAAGGGCTGGTTGAGCGGGTTGATCTGGGTGATGCCGTATTTGTTGAACACAGCGCGTACGCCGTCCAGTGTCGTATCGACGACCTTGGCGAGGAATTCGAAATTGGGGTCGGCGGCGCGGCTCTTCTTGTCCATCATCTGCTGGCCAAGCTCCAGCGTGTCGATAACGGGCATCAACTCCTTGAGAGTCTTTTCGACGGCGAACTGTTTGTCGTCTTCGCGTTTTGCTTCGCTGCGCGCCAGCAGGTTTTTGCTTTCCTCGAGGCGTCTGGACAGGATCAGGTTATCGCCCTGCGCGCGCTGCACGGTCGAAGACAGGCTGACGACCTGCGCGTTCAGCGCGTCGCGCTCCGCCTTCAGGCTTTCAAGCGTTTCGCTGCCGGCGTCTGCGGCAGGCGCTGCGGGTTTGTCTTCGTTTTTGGCGGCTTCCGCGGAAGTTGCGGCAGTTTTGGCGGCTTCCGCAGCGGGCGCGGCGGGTGCTGCATCATCGCCCGGCTTCACGCCGTATTTGTTGAACACGTTGGTCAGTTGCGACAGTGTGCTTTCGACACCCTTGGTCAGCTTGTCGAGTTTCGGGTTTGCCGCACGCTCGTTCGCGTCGATTTCGGCAAGGCCTGCCTGCATGGCGGTTGCGGTGGGCAGCAGGTCGCGGAGCAAGGCGATGCCGGCAGCCTTCTTGTCGGCACTGGCAAGGCTGTCGATATCGGCGAGTGCAGCTTTCGCTTCCTCGGTGCGTTGCATCAGCGATTTGTTGTCGTCGCGGGTGCGGCTGATCGCGCCTTGCAGTCGTTCTACCTTGGCTTTCAACTCGTCGCGTTCTTCGCGCACATCGTCGATAGTCTCGACGTAATCGTCATCGCCCAGGTCGCCGAACAGGTCCGCCATGCGTTTGTCATGCGCGTCATCCTCTGCCGTACGCGGGCGGGGTTCATCGGAAGGATTGCCGGGATTCTGTTCGTCGGACATGCTTTGCGACTCCGTATTTATGATTTTCATATTCCTAAAGGATTGGGGGCTTGAAGTCAACCCTGCTTTTTTCATATTGTTTTCATAAGTTTGGGGGTGAAATTCCTGATATCCAATAGGAATTCCGGCTTTTGAACGGTATCAGCCGATGATTTTGCTGATGATCTGCGACGTATAGTTAACAACAGGGATCAGCCGCCCGTAATTCAGGCGGGTCGGGCCCAGCACGCCGATCGCGCCCACAACGCGGGAATCCTGATTTTTATAGGGGGCGATGATCAGGGAACAGCCGGAATGGCTGAACAGCTTGTTCTCCGCCCCGATATAGATTTTAACGCCTTCGCCGGTGCCGGTGGCCTGCAGCAGTTTCAGCATGGTCTCCTTCGTTTCCAGCGCGTCGAACAGCAGCCGGATACGCTCCAGGTCTTCAAGTGCGGTCACATCGTCCAGCAGGTTCGACTGCCCCTTGATGAAAAGATGCCCGCCTGCGTCGTCCGGTGCAAAGCTGGCAAGGCCGGAGGCGACAACCTTGGCGGTCAGCGCATCCAGCTGTGTGCGGTCATTGGCCAGTTCCGCCGCAACGAATTCCGACGCCTGCGCCAATGTTTTATCGGCGATGCGGGAATTGAGGTAATTGGCGGCGCGGGTCAGCGATGATGCGCCCACGTCCTCCGGCACCGTCAGTAGCCGGTTTTCGACGATGCCCGAGCTTGTCACCAGAACAGCCAGCGCGCGCCCGGCTGCCAGATGCACGAATTCCACCTGTTTGATCGGGTCTTCGGATTTGGGCGCGAAAACAAGCCCGGCGCAGGACGACAGGCCCGACAGGAAACTGCTGGTCTGTTCCAGCACATCCGTCAGCGAATGGTTCTTGGCGAGGTTTATTTTCTGCTCGATCTGCTGTTGTTCGCCGGCTGTCAGGCTGTTCAGTTCCAGCAAACCCTCCACAAACACGGTAAGACCCGTATCGGTCGGCAGACGTCCGGCGGATGTGTGGGGAGCGTAGAGGAGTCCCAAGTCTTCCAGCTCCGCCATCGCCGACCGGATCGTGGCAGGGGAGAGTTTCATGCCCAGTTTCTGGGAAATTGCCATCGACCCGACAGGCTCGCCCGTCTCGACATAGGCATCGACGACGAGTTTTAAGATCTGCCTTGTGCGATCGTTCAGTTCCTTGATCATGCTTGTAATATAGGTGGCGGGATGTTAAAAAATCAATAAATTCAAAGCCTCAGAAAATATTGACATAACTACAAAAATGCTTATAGTCTGATTCACTCGAAAACAGCAGAGTCGCTCCTTTCAACCTTTTTTGAACAGCGCATCACATGGCCGAAAAAGAAGATTATTATCAGGTATTGGGCGTCGCAAAGGATGCGACCGCGGAGCAGATCAAGGCCGCCCATAAATCCATCATGCTGAAAAACCATCCGGATATGGTGAAGAACCGCAAATATCCGGATGATGCCGCCAAGCAAAAGGCGCTGGCCGAAGCCGACCTGAAATTCAAGGCCGCCAACGAAGCTGAATCTGTCCTTTCCGATCCTTCAAAACGCGCCACCTATGATAAATACGGCCATAAGGGTATCGAGAACCTGAACGCCGGCAAAAGCGGCGCGTCTGGCCAGAGCTATGAACAAGTCGCCGGCCCGGTCGTGCGCAAATCCTATTCCGAGGAAGACACCCTCAGCTTCTTTGAAAAGCGCGCCGAGCGCAGCAAAGCCGAAGAAGGCACGCCCGGTGACGGCCTGACCTCCGAACAGCGCCGCGAAAGGGCGCGCCAGGAACGTCTTGCGAAACGCGGCGGCGGCAACAGCAGCGCCACCCCTGCCACGAGCGTGCCCGCGCCCGGTTCCGCCATCAACGTGTTTCATGATGTCGCCGCGAAAGTCAGCGATGTTGTCGATAAACTGAAAACCGGCGATGTTGCCGTTCCGCTGGCGGATCTTGAAGATTTCCGCAAGAGCCTTACCAAGCTCGAAGGCGTGATCGACCAGCAGATCGCACGCGCAAAACGCGGCGGCCCCCGCCCTTAATCCACACATAGACAGGACCTGAACTCATGCGCCCCTCCGGACGTGCGGCTGACCAGCTGCGCAATATCATTCTTGAACCCGGATTTTCAAAGCATGCGGAAGGTTCCTGCATGGCGCGTTTCGGCGACACGCATGTGCTTTGCACCGCTTCGGTCGAAGACCGCGTCGCGTCGTGGCTGAAGGGCAAAGGCAAGGGCTGGGTCACCGCCGAATACGGCATGCTGCCGCGATCGACCGGCAGCCGCACAGACCGCGAAGCCGCGCGCGGCAAACAATCGGGCCGCACGCAGGAAATCCAGCGCCTGATCGGCCGCGCGCTGCGCGCTGTCGTGAAACTGGAAGCCATGCCGGAATTGCAGATCGTGATCGATTGCGATGTGATTCAGGCCGATGGCGGCACGCGTACGGCGGCCATCACCGGTTCCTACGTCGCGCTCCAGCAGGCTTGCGCGCATCTGCAAAAAATCGGCGCGGTGAAGGAAAACCCAATTATTGATTCCGTGGCCGCCGTTTCCTGCGGCCTTTATAAAGGCGAAGCGGTGCTGGATCTCGATTACATCGAGGATTCCGGCGCTGAAGCTGACGCCAATTTCGTCATGACCGGCAGCGGCGGACTGGTCGAAGTGCAGGGCACGGCCGAACACCGCGCCTTCACCGAGGAACAATTCCTCAGCCTGATGGGTTTGGCGCGCAAAGGAATTGCCGAGTTGATTTCCCACCAGAAAAATGCTTTAAACAAATAAATCAGTAATTTAGGGCAGTGTGTAGAATTTGGCATAATACGCGGAAACGCGTAGGATGTCTTGCGATTCCAACCTTTTGGAGGACATTGCCATGGCTGCCAACACCCCGAAGAAAGACATGAAGGATACGCTGCGCTACAAGCACATGGTCGCGCGCCTTCAGAATTTGCTGCCGCACCAGAAGGAAGCGGCGCTGCTTCAGGAAATTTCCAAGGGCCTGCAATGGCGGATTGATGCCGCGATCGAAGCGGTCGAAAAGAAACCCGATGACTGGCAATTGATCGATACCGCAGGCGTGCTGAAACACGCGGCGATGTTTGGCCGTCTGGCAACCGTTGAAAAACTTTGCGACATGTTCGGCTATCCCGCCGGCACGCCCGTTGCGCCGCAGCCAATCGATGTTGCGTTCCAGACCGCCGTGCTGCATGGCCGTTTCCGCACCGCCGATGCGCTGGCGCTGCGTGGTGCGGGCATGAAACCTGTTCCGAATGGCAGCCCGCTGCCCCCGCTTTTGCAGGCCGTGCTGCAGGAACAGACGCGCAGCATCGATTACCTTGTCAAAAAGGGCGCGGATAAAAACTTTCTTGCCTACCTTGCCGTCGGCGCGAATTCGATGAAATCGCTGCAGCATCTTGTCGAAAAGCGCGGCGCGGATGTGAATTACAGCACGCCGTCGGGTGATACGCCGCTGGATATGGCGGCACGCGTGAACAATCCCGTGCTGATGCAATACCTGATCGACCACGGCGCAAAACAGCCGCAACTGCTGGAAAAACCCGTCGCGCTCAGCAGCGAAGCATTCAAGGGCACGGCGTTCGAAGTGAATTTCGAAACCGCGTATCTGCCAATCATCCTGAAGGCATGGAAAGTGCCGACGATCACCAAGGAACTGAAAGACGCGCTCGCCGCGCAAAACAGCGTCGTGAAAACCGATGCGGGTCTCGACTTTACGCTGAAAAACGGCCGCAAGATGGAATGGGCGGAAAACAGGAACGGCACCGAATTCATCGGCCGCAACCGCAACATCGAATTCGATACCTCGGATGCCCGCGCGATGGTCGCCGCCAGCAAGAGCCGCGGCTGGACCTCGGTCGATGTACATGGCGATGATACGCAGCGCCAGAAATTGTGGCTGGAGGCAAAGCGCCAGGGTTTGGGCGTGACGAATTACACGCCGGACGCGGATAGCGATGCCGCCAAAATCTGGGCTGCGGAACAGCCGGTGAAAAAGCCACAAACCCCGCGCCCGAATTAATCTTTTTGCTAATTATTACAATACGTTAGCGTTGTCCATTTAGATTGACATAACGTGACTTTCTGCTATTCTCGGCGCGCATTTATTCAAAAGGAATTCTGCGCCATGACTGCCCTGAAAGACATGAAAAAAACGCTGCGCTATAAACACATGATTGCGCGCCTGTCCGCGCTGCCGCCCTATAAAAAAGAAGCGCAACTGAAAAAAGAAATCGTCGGCGGCAAACAATGGCGCATCGATGCGGCGATAGAAGCGATCAACGCAAAACCGGTGGACTGGAACTACGTCAACACGACCGAAGTGATGAAACTGGCCGCCAGCTTCGGCCGCCTGCAGACACTCGAAAAAATCTGCGACATCATGGAATGGAACCCCGGGGCGCGCGTCGCGCAGAGCGGCGTTCAGGCGGCATTCCATGTCGCGTCGCTGCACGGGCATTACCGTACAGCGGATGCGATGGCGAAACGCGGCGCAGGCCCGATGTATGAAGCGCAGGGCACGCCTGCCGCGATGTACATGGCGATCAACGACGCCGATTTCCGCAAGATCGATTACCTGCTGAAACGCGGCGCGAACAAGGATTACCTCGTCAATATTGCCTCCACCTCCGAACAATACATGGCGGTCACCAAATATCTCGTCGAGGAAAAACAATCCGGCGTGAATTTCGCGTCGCAGGGGTTCTGGACACCGTTCCTGAACGCCGTGAAATACGGCCGAAACGACCTTGCGCTCTACCTGCTGGAGCACGGTGCGACACCGCAATTCGACAAAAGCGCGGGCGAGGCGCTTTACAGCGCGGTCGGCAGCGGCAATGTGACGATGATCAACACGATGTTGGATATCGGCTTCAAGGTCGATATGCAGACTGTCCATCACGCGATTTTCGAAGGCCAGGTTGATGCCGCGAAAATCCTGCTGGCGCGCGGCGGCGTAAACATCAACGAAGGAAAGCAGGAAACCCTGCTGCTGGCGATTGCCGCACAGAAAAACGCGCCTCAGATGATCGCCCTCGCGCTGGAGAACGGCGCGGATGCTGCAGCAGCATTGGCGGCGCTCAAAAAGGACCCCGAACTTTACCGCCACAGCAGTCGCGCCAAAATGGAAAAATACCTGGAAGATTACCTTGCACCCAAGGCGCCGAAATCCCCGGGGTTTAACCTGTGAGCGCGGAATTGAAGGAAAAACAGCCAGCCCGCAAATTTACCGGCGACGAGTTGGTGGTGGCGACGCACAACAACGGCAAGCTGCGCGAATTGCGCGAAATGTTTGGCAACCGCATCGCAAAGCTGACAAGCGCCGCCGAATACGGCGTGGAATCGCCCGAAGAAACCGGCACGACATTTGTCGAGAATGCGCTGATCAAGGCGCAAGTGGTGGCGAAGGCAACCGGCAAGCCCGCGCTTGCCGATGACAGCGGCCTCTGCGTCAGCGCGCTGAACGGCGCGCCCGGCGTTTATTCCGCAGACTGGGCGGAGGAACCGGGCCGTCCGCGCGATTTCTACATGGCGATGGAACGTGTGCAGAATGAAATGGGGAATAATCCCGATCGTTCCGCCTATTTTGTGTCCTGCCTTGTGCTGGCATGGCCCGACGGCCACTATGAAACGGTCGAGGGCTATGTGCATGGCACGCTGCAATTCCCGCCGCGCGGCGATAAGGGCCACGGATATGATCCGGTATTCGTGCCCAACGGTGAAACGCGCAGCTATGGCGAGATGACGCAGGACGAAAAAGAAAAATCCAGCCATCGCGGCGACTCGTTCAGAAAAATGCTGGCGAAATGCTTCTAAGCAAAAAAAATGAACCGGCGGAACTACAAGGGCTTGCGGTCTATATCCACTGGCCGTTCTGCAAGTTCAAATGCCATTACTGCGATTTCAACAGCCATGTGCGCGAACAGGTCGAGCACAAGGACTGGGCGTCGGCATACCTGCGCGAATTGCGCCATTACCGCGACCTGACCGGCCCGCGCCAGATTGAATCCATCTTCTTCGGCGGCGGCACGCCGTCGCTGATGGAGCCCGCAACGGTCGAAGCGGTGATCGATGCCGTGCATGACTTGTGGGGCGTGCCGCAGGGCACCGAAGTGACGCTGGAGGCCAACCCCACATCTACCGAAGCGGAAAAGCTGAAAGGCTTCAAAGCCGCAGGCGTGAACCGCGTATCGCTCGGCGTGCAGTCGCTGCGCGATGCCGACCTGAAACAGCTGACCCGCCAGCATTCTGCGGCCGAAGGGCTGGCTGCCGTGAAAACCGCCGCTTCCGTTTTCGACCGTTATTCCTTCGACATCATCTATGCACGCCCCGACCAGACTGTCGATAGCTGGAAAGAAGAACTCGCCGAGGCTTTGCAGTACGCGCGCGGCCATATGTCGCTTTACCAACTGACGATCGAGGAAGGCACGAAATTCCACACGCTGCATGAACGCGGGGAACTTACCGTGCCCGATGGCGATACCGGCGCATCGTTCTATGAGGCGACGCAGGAAATGATGCAGAAGGCCGGCATGCCGGCCTATGAAATTTCCAATCACGCAAAGCCCGGCGATGAATCGCGGCACAACATGGTTTATTGGCGCTATGGCGATTACGCGGGCATCGGCCCCGGTGCGCATGGCCGCCTGACGATTGACGGCGTGAAACAGGCGACCCGTGCCCATCGTGCGCCCGAATTATGGATGGAGCGCGTGAACCGTCACGGTCACGGCGCGCATGACATGGAAACGGTCGATGCCGCGGGCCGCGGGCGGGAAATGCTGATGATGGGTCTCCGTCTTATGGAAGGTGTCGATCTTGTTAAATTCCAGAATGAAGCGCAGAAATATTTTTCAGCATTTGTTAACGCAAAAAGGCTCACAATGCTGGTAGAAGAGGGGCTTCTCGAAGTCTCGCCTTCGCGCCTCACGGCAACGCCCAAGGGACGCCAGCGGCTCAACGCCGTTCTCGGCTATTTGTTATCCGGACAGGAATGATGCAAACCGTATTCGAAACCAAAGCCGCCGAATTTTTGAAGAAGCACGGCGAATATTTAGAAAGCCGCGAGGCGGAGCATAACCTGATCCTGTCGCTTTCCTATGCCGCGCTGGCCAAGCAGGAAAAGGGCGAAAAGACCGATGTGCGTTTCGCCGCGCTGATGAATGATGACGAGCTGGTCGTGGCCGCCGTGCAGACGCCGCCGCATAACCTGGTTTTAAGCCGCGCAACGACGCCTGAAATCGAGCCGCTCGCCGAGGCGCTGGGGGAAGCAGGCTGGATGTTCCCGGGCATCGTCGGGCCGGCGGGCGAGGCCTCGACATTCTCCGACCGCTGGGCGGTGAAGGCAAAGCAGAAATCCGTCGAATACATGGACCAGATCATTTACTCCCTGAAGCAGGTTTTGCTGCCGCCGATGGCGGAAGGGAAAAGCCGGTTGGCGAAAGCGGGCGAAGAAAAGCTGCTCGCGTCATGGCTTGTGAAATTCGCGCAGGACGCGCTGCCGAAATCGGAACAACTGACCGAGGCCGAAGCTGCCAAGAAAGCGGCGGAACTGATCGCCGCAGAACGGCTGATGGTCTGGGATGTCGGCGGCACGCCGCGCGCGCAGGCGGGTTTTTCCGGCACGGCGAATGTCGCGCGCATCAACATGGTTTATACACCGCCGGAAGAACGCGGTCGCGGCTATGCCAGCGCGGTGGTGGCCGATATCAGCCAGCGACAGCTGGATGCGGGCAAGAAGATGTGCTGCCTCTACGCGGATGCGCGCAACCCCGTATCGAATTCCATCTACCGCAAGATCGGGTATGAATTCGTCGGGCGCTCCAGCCTTTACGTGCTGGAAAAGAAATCCTGAAAATTAAAGGTCGAATGACCTCGGTGGCGTATGCGGACGCCGCGGGCGCGGCAGTTCCGGCAGGTTGTCCAGCTGCGCCTTGAAGACCGGCATGGTTTCGGCATAGGCATCCAGCAAGTAATTGAAGGACAAAATGGTCTGCTTGCGCAGATCCACAAGATCGCGCTGTGGCACGGCCGGCGCGCCGTTGCCGGTTTTCACGGCATCAAAAATTTTTTGCAGCTGCGCGGCATCCGCATCGCTGCCGAAAGCCTGCGACGGGTTTGAATTGGCAATCTTCTGCGTGATTTTTACCTTGCTGGTGTCAAGGTCGGCCAGCAAAGCCTCGCTCAGGCGCGCTGCCCAAAATACTGCTTCCTCGTGGCCGTTTTGAAAAAACGGCATATCGAATTCCTGCGCCTCGTATGTCGGCGGCTTCACGCCCAGCGTCTTGGCGAGGCTCGAATTGCGCAAGCTTGCTTTTTCGATTGCGCCGGATATTGATCCGGCTTCGCCGCCGGGCGCGCCGTCTTTCAGGTGCTGGATGCCATGTGCCAGCAAACGCCATGTTTCGCGTTTGGCATCGTTCGCGGCTGCGGTGGGCGAAAGGGAATGAAGGTCTGTGACAATTGACAGCGGCAGGGCATCGGCCTGCTGTTTGGCCAACAGCAACATGCGGTCATAGGCCGTGTTGCGCTCTTTGATGTGCTGTGCATCTTCGGTCACGTGAATCTCCGGCTTTAAATGCTGATTTTACCTTATCGCAAATCGGGTGGAATTTCAACAATATTACATAATATTTCAAATTCGCGACATAAAATTAGCAAAAAAAGAAGCGGCCCGTTTGACGGGGCCGCTTCCTTGATTGTTTTATCCGCTGTTCTTAGGGAACGGGGTTGGGCACACCACCCGGGATGTTGCCACCCGGCACCAGCGCGTTCAGCGGGGTGCCGTTCAGCGTCGCATTGCCGGAGGGATCAACCGCCAGCACCAGCTTGCGCAGAGAACGGCCATCGGCCGCTTTCTCAGGCTTGGTGTAGCCCTGCACCATCGCAAGGCCGGAAGCATAGCCTGCCAGCTTGGGGTTCGGGTTTGCGCCTTGAGACGCGGCCTGCAGTTTCAGCACAGCTTCATCCACGCCGGTCAGTGCCAGCGTCATGCTGCCTTCGGTCATGACCGAAGATTGCGCACTTGCCTTGAACTGGCCGTCCAGCGCCGATGACAGGTCGGGCGCATTGGTAAAGGTGTTGCGCACCGAAATGGTGGTGCCGGCATTGACCAGCTGCTGGGGCAGCGTCGTCATCAGCATCATCATCTGCATCTGCGCCTGTTGCTGGATCTCCGCCTGTTTTGCGGGATCTACCTGACCGCCGCCAACGCCCACAAGCGAGCTCATGAAGCTGTTGACCGCAGACGAAATGCTGCTGCCCAGATCGCGCATCGGCAGGTTTTCGACGAACACTTCAAAGCTGGTCTGGGTCGGGATCATGCCCTTCACGCCGGGATCAGTTTCGTTCACGTTCAGACCGTCGAGGTGGATTTTCACCGTGGTCGAACCCTTGGGCTGCAGCATGCCTTTCACATCAAACACGAAGCCGAGTTTCGCCAGCGTCGCGCTGAAATCGGGGGTCGTCGCGGGTGCGTTCGGCTGAGCGGGGGCGGCCGATTTCATCACAACAGCGACATCCTTCAGTTCAATATCGCTGCCCATGCCGTCCAGATAGCCTCCCAGCTGGCTCATGACGGATGTCATCATTTCGCCGGCCTGATCGGGTGTGGTGGGGCTGGTTTGCGATTTTTTCAGCGTTTCGCCGACGGTATCCTGCATTTTCTTGCGGGCCTTCAGGTCGATCTTGTCATACGACGAATTGGCCGCCATCGAACCGATGGTGACATCCGCTGTGCTGCCCTTGTTGAAGGCAAGCTTTATGCCGGAGCCGCCAAAACCATAAGGGCCCGACCAGGTGCCGTCGCTGTTGGGCGTCAGGTTCATGGTGGAGGTCAGCGAAGTAACGGTCGCCGTAAACTCGCCGGGCGTCAGCGAATTAGCAGTCACATCGCGGTATTCCGCATCGACTTTGGTAAAGGTGCCAAGATCGGGAAGCCAGGTGCCGTTGAACCGCTGGCTGCCGATCTTGATTTCAGCGATCGGTTTTGCTGTCTCGTCGAATGCCTTCATGGTCTGGGGTAGGGCGACCGCGACGTTCAGCGCACCGCCATCGGTCGGTGTCACGTTCGCGATCAACGTGCCCATATCGAATTTGAAGCCGTAATTGGTCACGATTGTCGCGCCCGGCATCTTCACTTCGTAATATTCACCCTTGGGTGTTACTTCGACCGCGCCAGACAGGGTCAGGCCGTCGCCTTGTGTCTTGGCAAGGTCCATCGGGAAGGCGAGCGCATCTTCCACCTGTTTCTTGATGCCGGCAGCGCCTTCGGGCGTTGCGGTATCGGCGTAGCAAAGGTGGCTGGTCGCCATGAAGGCGAGGGCGAAAACGGCGGGCAAAAGTTTGCGCATCGGTACATCCTTGAAAAAATGAAGGTCTTTCGTCTCGACAATTGTTAGAGAACGCCTTGAAACTATGCAAGAAATTCCTTAAATAAAGGTTATTGCGTTGGTCATAAAACAGGTTTAAAACTGGTTTTTAGTATTCCCGAAAAGGATGCCCGACGGACGCCATGAAACAGGCACTTGCCGCATTGCTGCTGACCTTCTGCCTGCTCGCGCCCCTGCGTGGCGCGGACGCGCAATATGTGGCGACCAAAGACCTCGCGCGCGAATGCCTGAGCGAGAAACGGGAGCTGATGGCGGCCTGCATCGGCTATGTCGCTGGTGTCATCGATTACCATGTGCTGATGCAGTCCTTCGGCACCGCACCCACCATTGATTTTTGCATTCCGGAAGATATATCCAAGGAGCAGGCTGCCATCATCGTCATGGCCTATCTGCGGGGTGAAACCCAGCATGACGAATTCACGGCTGCCGCGACCATTCCCTTGGCCCTCAACAAGGTCTTCCCCTGCCGCGAAATGCGGGCGACCCGGAAAAAGAAGCGTTCATGACCGCTCAAGCGGAAAAAAAGACCGAAGCGAAGCCCGGAAAACTTTTTGATCTGGTGACCGATTTCAAGCCGGCGGGCGACCAGCCGACGGCGATTGCCGATTTGCTGGCGGGCATCAACGCGAACGAAAAAAACCAGGTACTGCTGGGCGTGACGGGGTCGGGCAAGACCTTTACCGCCGCGCATGTCATCGCGCACCTCAACCGCCCCACCATCATCCTTGCGCCGAACAAGACGCTCGCGGCGCAGCTGTTCGGCGAGATGAAGGAATTCTTCCCGAACAACGCGGTCGAGTATTTCGTGTCCTATTACGATTACTACCAGCCCGAAGCCTATGTGCCGAAAACCGATACCTTCATTGAAAAAGACAGTTCCATCAACGAACAGATCGACCGCCTGCGCCACTCCGCCACCCGCGCGCTGATGGAGCGCCGCGACTGCATCGTGGTCGCATCCGTTTCCTGCATTTACGGCATCGGCGACGTTGAAACCTATCGCGGGATGATTTTCGACATCAATGTGGGCGAAAACATTGACCGCAACGCGCTGGTCAAGAAACTGATCGAGCTGCATTACGAGCGTAACGACATCGATTTCTCGCGCGGCACGTTCCGCGTCCGCGGCGATGTGCTGGAACTGTTCCCCGCCCACTTGTCGGATGCCGCATGGCGCATTTCGATGTTCGGCGACGAGATCGAAAGCATTACCGAAGTCGATGCGCTGACCGGCGAAAAAATGGACAGTTTCGAAACCGTGCGCGTCTATGCCAACAGCCACTATGTAACGCCGAAACCGACGATGCAGCAGGCGATCAAGCAGATCAAGGCGGACCTGCATACGCGCCTTGCCGAATTCCGCGCGGCGGGCAAGCTTCTGGAAGAACAGCGCCTTGCGCAGCGCACATCGTTCGATATCGAAATGCTGGAGGCGACGGGCATGTGCGCCGGCATCGAAAACTATTCGCGTTACCTGACCGGCCGCGCGCCCGGCGCGCCGCCGCCCACATTGTTTGAATACCTGCCCGAAGACGCGCTGCTGATCGTTGATGAAAGCCACGTGATGGTCCCCCAGCTGCACGGCATGTACAAGGGCGACCGCGCACGTAAGGTGACGCTGTCCGACTATGGTTTCCGCCTGCCGGCCTGCCTTGATAACCGCCCGCTGATGTTCGATGAATGGGACAAAATGCGCCCGCAGACGGTGTTCGTCTCGGCGACGCCCGGAGATTGGGAATTGCAGCAGACCGGCGGCGTGTTTGCCGAACAGGTCGTAAGGCCGACGGGTTTGACCGACCCTCCCGTTATCATCCGCCCCACCGAAAAACAGGTCGATGACCTGCTGGCCGAATGCCGCGATGTGGTGGCCAAGGGCTACCGCGTGCTGGTGACAACGCTGACCAAGCGCATGGCGGAAGACCTGACGACTTATATGACCGAAACGGGGCTGAAGGTACGCTACCTGCATTCCGACGTCGATACGCTGGAGCGGATCGAAATTATCCGCGACCTGCGTTTGGGCGTATTCGATGTGCTGATCGGCATCAACCTGCTGCGCGAAGGCCTCGATATCCCGGAATGTGCGCTGGTCGCCATTCTGGATGCCGATAAGGAAGGTTACTTGCGGTCGCGCACCTCGCTTATCCAGACGATTGGCCGCGCGGCGCGTAACGTCGATGCGCGCGCGATTTTGTATGCCGATAAAATCACCGGCAGCATGAAACAGGCGCTGGAGGAAACCGGCCGCCGCCGCGAAAAACAGCTGAAATACAACGCCGAAAACGGCATCACGCCCGCAACCGTGCGCAGCAAGATTTCCGATATCCTCGCCAGTGTCTTTGAAAAGGGCGACCATGTGGATGTGAAGGCGGGGGCTGCGACCGACGGACATATGGTCGGCAAGGACCTGAAATCCTATATGGCCGGCCTTGAAAAACGCATGAAGCAGGCCGCCGCCAATCTGGAATTCGAGGAAGCCGCGCGCCTGCGTGACGAATTGCGCAGGCTGGAGGCGGCGGAGCTGACCTATCTGGGCGCGGCGGCGGCAGACGCGGCGGTCCAGTAATCAGCGGATCAATTTCATGGATCTTGCGGTGGCATGCAGTACGCCCGCCGCTTCATCAAGGTCGCGCATCGAATAAATGCTGCCCTTGTTGATTTCCGACGCGGTTTCCACCAGCTTCAGTTTCAAATAGTTTTCTTCGTCGTCATTGAATTGTGGCACAACCGCCAAGCCTGTCATTTCCGTGAACAGGTCTTCCGCATGGCCCAACGGGTTGCCGTCGCGCGGCGGCATGCGTGCGGACAGGTTGAAGCAGGTGGCAAGCCGTTTTGCCTCCAGCCCTACTTTTGCCTCGTCGAAAAACCCGATCTCCAGCGACATTATGCCGTGGGGGCTTTGGGCGTACGGGGCTTTTTCGGTTTTGCGGGCTTCTTTTCTTCCGCCGCAGGCGCAGCGGGAGCTGCCGGGGGTTCCTGCACGTCTTTCGCGCGCTTCAGGAATTCCTGTACGCGCACCAGCTCGTCCTGGGAACGGCCGGCGAGCGAGGTGAAGAATTTGCCGACGCCGCGAAGCGACAGGTCGGGCGACTGGATTTCCGTCATCGGCATGTTCAGCACGTCCTGGATGTCGGGATCGGCGAACAGCGCGCGGGTCCAGCCCAGCGTGCCTTTGATGTCTTTCGAGAACTTGCCTTCGTTGCGCTCTTCGGATTTCGCGATGATTTCTTCCAGCACGTTGATCATCGGCTTGCCCTTGGTGTCGATTTCCAGCTTGGATGCGACGGCGAGTGTCAGCACTTTCACTTCAAGGATGATCGGCAGGACATCATATGCCGTCATGATTGCGCCCTTGCCGGGATCCGACAAGACTTCTTTCTGGCGGCGCAGCGCATCGCCGAGATCCTTCGTCAGCAGGTCGGGGTTGTTGGAATGCAGTAGTTTCGGGCCATGATCGCGCGCCATTTTTGCGAAGATGAAGGCGAGCTTTAAATTCGGGGGGATCAAGGCCATCTGTGGTTCCCTTTCAAAGATTCTAAATAGCGTGTGTAATGCATTCTTTTGTTAACATAAGCCCCCTATAGGGTCAACGAAAGTTGCGCCCAAAATTAACGATTTTACTTACCATAATACAAGGATGGCGATTTTTTCTGAAACTAAAAATCCCAGATACATGAGTCGGTTAAATTTAATAACGAATTGGAAAGCAAAAACGCATCAAATGCAATCCTGTACTAATTGTTAATTCTGCCATACAGTAATGTTGTGGGTGTTTAGTTACGGGGAGATGGTTTAATGCCGGACAGGCGCAAGTCCGCACATCCGAAAACCGATCAGGACATGATGCGCTGCGTCGTGGACGCGAAAGGCGATCTCGTGTTCATCAGCCCTGCGCTTGGCTGGGCGCTCGGGCAGGGTGCGACCGCGCTTTTGAACAAGCCCCTCCATTCTCTGATTCGTATCGTGGCTGCGCTCGACAGCACGCATCAAAGCCTTGATCTTGCCGACCTGCAATCCGGATTTTATGAAGTGGCGCTGTTGCGCAGCGAACGCGATCCCGTCGTCGTGCAGGCGCGCATCGACCGCGTCGATGCCGCAGGCGGCCGCCGCTTCATCGTTATCTGGCTCGACCCCGAAGATAAGCTCAAGAAACAGAAGCAGCAGGGCGATTTCAACCTTGTGGCCAAGGAATTCGCGGCCTTTATCGCCGAAAACAACGACAAGCATGAAACTGAAAATACAGCTGCGGAACGCAAGCCGGACTTGACCCATATTTCCAAGGCAGACGGCGAACTGCGGCACTTCCTGAACCTGTCGAACGATTTGCTGGGTGTTTATCGCCGCGATATGTCCTTTGTGCGCGTGAACTTCGCGTTCAACCGCGTGCTTGGATTCAGCGACCCCGAATTGAAACTGTTCCCCTTTATCGACTTGATTCACCCGGAAGAGCGCGACCATATCGTGCAGGTGATGCAAAAGGTCATCCATGCGCCGCTCGATACCGAAACGCGCGTCGATTTCGAATGCCGCGCGCGCTGCAAGGACGGCTCGTACCGCTGGATCGAATGGATCCACAAAGCAGGCGGCGAGCATATCTACATCGTCGGCCGCGACGTGACCGAGATCAAGCAGCACGAGATCGAGCTGCAGCGCCGCGAAGCGCAGCTGTCCGAAGCGCAGAAGATCGGCCGCATGGGCCATTGGTACTGGGAAGCTGGGCAGTCCGGCATCGAATGGTCGGAACAGATCTACACCACTTTCGGCGTTGATCCGGACAAATATAAACCCACAATCGACAATGTCAGCGCGATGCTGCTGAAGCGCGATCTGGGCCGCATCATGCGCGTGTTCCAGCGCGCGCTTATCCGCAAGCGCGATTACGCGCTGGAATTCAGCGTGCGCCGCCCGACGGGCGGGATCAGATATGTGCGCTGCGAAGGCCGCTGCAAGGTCAATATGAAGACCGGCGAGGTCGAGGCGCTATACGGCATCATGCAGGATATCACGGAGCGCACGCAGCACGAAAAACAACTGCGCGAGGCGAAGGAAGCGGCAGAAAGCGCGTACGCGTCCAAAACCCGCTTCCTTGCCAACATGTCCCACGAATTGCGCACGCCGCTGAACGCCATCATCGGCTTCTCCGAAATGATCCAGCGCCAGCTGCTGGGGCCGATGGGCAATGCGCGGTACCTCGATTACATCAGCGGCATCCGCCAGTCGGGCGAACACCTTCTCGACCTTATCAACGATATTCTCGATATGTCGAAGATCGAGGTTGGCAAGTATGAACTGTATGTCGAAGAACTGAACGTCGGCAAAATCATCCGCCTTGCCATCCACATGGTCGAAGGGCGCGCGCACGAACAGCAGGTGAAACTGGTCGCCGACGACATTCCTGACGACATCCACATCATGGCCGACCGTCGGGCGGTCATGCAGATCCTCCTGAACCTGATGTCCAATGCCATCAAGTTCACCAAGGCGGGCGGCACGGTCGATGTGCGCTGCTTCCCTGAGCTGGGCGGTGTCGCCATGGTCGTGTCCGATACCGGCGTCGGCATCCCGCGCGAAAAACTGGATGTTGTGACGCTGCCGTTCGAACAGGTGTCTTCCGAATTCACGCGCAATCATGAAGGTTCGGGCCTCGGATTAGCGATTACCAAAGACCTGGTGGAACTGCATGGCGGCACCATCGACATCGACAGCGAAGTGGGCGTCGGCACCATCGTGACGGTCGTGCTGCCCGAAAAAGTGCCAGAAGGCAAAAAAGTGCAGGCCGCCGAAAACGCCGCCCGCCGCGAACTCGAAACCGCGGGATAATTCTTCATGAAACGCCACGGCATTATCGTCAGCCCCGCGGGGGATCTTGGCGCAACCTTTAATCCGGCCGCCGCGAAACTTGATGACGGCCGTTATGTATTGCTGGTGCGGTCGGTGCCTGCGGGATACGAAAAAATCGGGCCTGTGAATTCCTTTACCGGCAATTACACTTCGCATATCAGCCTGTGGGACGCGCAGGCGCCGGCAGGCCCGTTCAAGCTGCTGGATGAAAAGGCGATTGCGCCCGACCAGCCGTTTGACCGTTATGGCGCGGAAGACCCGCGCATCACAAAGGTCGGCGACACCTATTACATTTTCTACACCTCGATCGCAAAACCGCTTGACCAGCCTGATGCGGGCGACGGCATCCGCATCGCCATGGCCAGCACGAAAGATTTCAAGGCATTCGAAAAACACGGCACCATTGGCCCCGACCGTCGCTGCAAGGCAGGACTGGTTTTTGAGAGCGTCGGCAACCTGTTTTTCATGTGGAAAGACGAGCAGGTGCATGAACGCACCATGCTGACGCCGCTGCCGAAGAATTTCGACATCAAGGACACGAAGGCTTGGGAGAGTTTCTGGGAGGGGCGTGATATCGAGAAAGACCTGCTGCTGGGAGCGGGCGGCAAGCATGAGGGTCTGGGTGTCGAGCCTGGCGCGCCACCCATCGAAATCGAAGAAGGCCTGTTGCTGGCCTATTCCAGCATCTCGTCCGATTTCAACTGGACGATCAGCCTTCTGCTGCTCGACAAGAACGACCCCACCAAGATATTTGCGAAGTCGGACAAACCGATGCTGCGCCCTGAGATGGATTACGAATTAAAGGGTGACGTGAACAATGTCGTTTTCCCTTGCGGTGCGGTGATCGATAACGGCCGCCTGTATGTGTATTACGGCGGTGCGGATAAAATCTGCGCGGTTGCGTCGGAAGGCATGGACGAGGTCAGGAACCAGCTGGGATTGAACGCGGGCAAGGAGGCATCGCCGAAACCGCCCATACAAGGAAGGATGTAAAATGAAAAAAATCATGATCGCCGCGGTTTGCGCCGCAATTGCACTGGCATCGCCCGCGCTGGCTAAAAATAACGGTAACGGCCATGGCAACGGTCAGGGCAAATCGAAGGCGAAATGGGAAAACAGCGAAAGCTATGATCACGGCAGTCGTAAAGGCGTGCGCGGTGACCGCGACATCTTGCGCGATTATGTGCTGGGTCATTACCGCAAAAACTGCCCGCCCGGCCTTGCCAAGAAAAACCCGCCCTGCATCCCGCCTGGCCAGGCGAAAAAATTCGGCGTTGGCGAATATCTGCCGAAGGGGGGCTACGAGCCGCTGCCGGATTACATCATCGACCAGTTGACCCCTCGCAACGGCAGCTATGTGCGCGTTGACCGTAATGTGTACCTGATCGCGGAAGGTACGCGCAAAGTGCTGGATGCGATCGAGCTGTTTTCGGCGGTCGAGTAATTATTTACCGGCGGATTGTTCGTTGTCTTCAAATTTCAGGAAGGCGGCCGTATCGTCGTCGATTTCAAGGCAGTCTTGCAGGCCGGAGCGGAAATCGGGGTGCAGCAGCGTAACGCCCAACTCGTTCTTCAGCCGGTCGTTCTTGATGCGCTTGTTGTCTTTGTAAAAGCTGCGCACGATGGGCGCCATTTCGGTCTGCTCGAATTCCGTCATAGGCGGCGCGTCGATGCCGATCAGGTTGCAGGCGAAGGTGACAACCTCGTGGCTCGGCGACGGCGTGTCGTCGGACAGGTTGTAAATCGCGCCGGGATTTGGCTTGTTAATTGATGCGATCAGCGCCTGCACGATGTCGTCGACATGGATGCGGTTGAACACATGGCCCGGCTTGTCGATGCGGCGCGCCGTGCCCGCGCGTACGGAGTCAATCGCGCTGCGGCCGGGGCCGTAAATGCCCGACAGGCGGAAGATATGAAGCGGCAGCCCGTCGTTCAGGTGCAGGAAATTCCATTGCTGTTCCGCCCGCAGGCGCAAAGACCCGCGGCGGCTGGTCGGTTCCGGCGTCGCTTTCTCGTCGATCCAGTTGCCGTCCTGGTTGCCGTATACGCCGGTCGTGGAAAGGTAACCCACCCATTCGATATTCGGCATGCTGGCAAGATCGAACCCATGCGCATCGACGACAAGGTCGCCATCCGCGCCCGGCGGAATGGAAATCAGCACATGCGTGACATCGGCAAATGTCTCGAACGGATCCATGATGGTATGCGTCTGGTCGTAGAGCGTTGCATCGATTCCCGATTTCTTCAGGAAGGCGCGCTTATCCGGGTCTGTCGTCGTGCCCGCGATTTTCCAGCCGAATTCGCGCAGGCGCTCGCCCAGAAAACTGGCGGTATAGCCGTAACCGAAACAGAAAAGCTTCTTGTCGCGCATGGCGGGCTGGATGGGTTCGATCTTGTCGCGCATGCCGTCCACCATCCAGTTGATCAGAAATCAAGGTTCTGATAATGGCTGGGCGGGGAGAAGCCCGGAATGCTGTCATCCAGCAGCGGCTTGAACGACGGGCGCGACTTGATGCGCACATACCAGTCCTTCGCGGCCTTGTGCTCTTCCCAAGGCACATCGCCGATATAGTCGATGGCCGAAAGATGCGCGGCGGCTGTGACATCGGCCAGCGAAATATCGTCTCCCGCAAGCCAGCGGCGGCGCTCCGTCAAAAAGCCGATGTAGTCGAGGTGGTAATGGATGTTCGCATGACCGGCGCGGATCGACGGGCCATGCGGCTCACCCATTTTCAGGAAGCGTTTCATCATCTTTTCGCCGACCAGGTTTTCGGTCACTTCGGCGTTGAATTTCTGGTCGAACCAGGCGACAAGGCGGCGGGTTTCCGCGCGCTGCAGCGGGTCGCGGCCCATCAGGTCGATTGTATTGTAAACCTCGTTCAAATATTCGCAGATGACCTGGCTGTCGGTCAGGATCGTGCCGTCGGGCTCGATCAACACGGGCACATCGCCCGCCGGGTTGAGGGCGAGGAATTCGGTGCGGCGTTCCCAGATTTTTTCGATCTTCAGGTCAAAGTCGAGCTTCTTCTCGGCAAGCGCGATGCGCACTTTCCGCGAAGATGGATGCAGCCATAGGTGATAGAGCGTCCTCATTCCATTGAATTTAAAGAACGAATCGCTCCGCGACAATTGTAAAATCGGAAAGGCGTTTTGGCCTTCGTTTGTTCTTATTTTGCGGCGGTCGCCGTCAGCTTCACATCCACGGCAATTTCATTTGCAATAACGCTGGGATCGGCCCAATCGCCTGTTCCAAGAGCGAATTTGGAGCGGTCGAGCGTCACTTTGCCGTTCATCACGGCAGTGTCTTTGCCAGAGTCCTTGGTGTCGATGGCAAGAGTGAAGGGCAGCTCGATCTGCTGAACCGTGCCATGCAGCGTCAGCGTCGCTTCGGCGACATAGCTGCCGTCGTCTTTTTTGAGTATCTTCTGCGTCTCGAATCGCGCCTTGGGGAACTGGGCGATATCCAGCCAGTCGCTGCCGAACAGGCTCTTGTTGCGGTCGGTGTCGCGCGCGTCGATGGTTGTCAGGTCGATATCGACAGTGACTTTCGACTGGTCAAGATGCGCGTCATCGAAATAGATGGAGGGGGTGAAGCTGCGGATGTCGCCGTCGAAATCCTTGCCCATCTGCTTACCCTTAAATGTGATGCTGCTGTCTTTTTCCACCATCTTCCATTCGCGGGCGGCGGACGGGGCGGATGCGGGCGCTGCGTCCTCGGCGTTTGCCGCAACGGGCAGTAAGGAGAGGAGAAGGGCGAACAGGATCTGTTTCATGGTCAGGGTTTTCCGAAGGGCAGCATGCGTTTAAGGGTGGCGTCTTTGGAAATGAAATGATGCTTCAGCGCGGCCGCCGCATGCAGCAAGATCATGCCGATCAGCGCATAGGCCAGATATTCATGAACTTCGCCGAGGGTTTCCGCAAGTTCGGGGTTGGGCCGGACAAAATCGGGAAGCTGGGCAAGGCCGAAGAGCTTGACCGAACGGCCAAAGGCCGACGACATCAGCCAGCCCGACAGCGGCATGCCCAGCATGCAGATATAAAGGAAGAAATGCCCCGCATGCGCAGCGGCGCGTTCCCATGCCGCCATGCCGCCCACCAGCGGCGGTTTCTTCGAATAGACATGCCAGAGCACGCGGAAGAACGTCGCGGTCAGCACAAGGATGCCAAATGATTTGTGCAGGCCGTAAATCTGGAACAGCGCAGGGCCTTTTTCCGCGCGCACCATGTAAAGGCCGATGCCCAGCAGGCAGATGACGGTAATGCCGGTCAGCCAGTGAAATGCTTTCGTGACAGCGCCGTACTTTTCCGGAGAATTCTTGAGCTGCATTCTAGATCCTATTTCGCGTTGATGCCTTCGAAATCCTGGCGGATACCCTCGACCTCGATCGTGATCGCCACCTCGTCGCCGACATCGGGGATGTATTTGGACATGCCGAAGTCCGACCGTTTTAACGTAGCGGAAGCCGAAAACCCTGCGAGATGATTTTTGGTATAGGGGTGATTTCCGGATTTATTATATGTGACATCCAGCGTCACGGGTTTGGTCACGCCCAGCAGGGTCAGATCGCCAGTCACCGTGCCCGTTTTTTCGCCCGTTTTCGTGACGGATCTGCTTTTAAAGGTCATTTTCGGGAATTTGGCAGCGTTCAGCAGCGCCTCCGCCCTGACCGCGTCATCCCATTCCTTCGAGCCCATATCGACGCTGGCGGTATCGACCGTCACGTCGATGGTCGAGGATGCGGGGTTCTTTTTATCGAAGGTGAATGATCCGCCGAAGGTGTTGAAACGGCCATGCGAATGGGAAAAACCCAGATGGCTGACAGAAAACAGGATCTGCGTGTGTGCGGGGTCGAAGCTGTATTTATCCGGCGCGGCAGCGGCGGGTGTCGCCGCCAGCAGCAAAGCGACAAAACCGAAACCCGCGCGCGTGATCATGACGCCTTCTTGGCGGCTGCCTGCGTACCTGCCAGGAATTTTTCCAGCCAATGGATGTTGAATTCACCCTTGCGGAAGTCCGGCTGCGACAATATCAGCTGTTGCAGCGGGATATTGGTCTGGATGCCCTCGATGACCGTTTCGCCCAGCGCGCGTTCCATGCGCTTCATCGCTTCTTCGCGCGTCTGCGCATGCACGATCAGCTTGGCGACAAGGCTGTCATAGGTGGGCGGCACGGAATATCCGTCATAAATCGCGCTGTCGACGCGCACACCAAGCCCGCCAGGCGCGTGGTAGCGTGTGATCTTGCCGGGCGACGGCACGAAGGTTTCGGGGTGTTCGGCGTTGATGCGCGCTTCGAAAGCCCAGCCGTTGAATTTAATGTCTTCCTGTTTGTACGACAGGGGCAGGCCGGCCGCGACGCGGATTTGCTCGCGCACAAGGTCGACACCGGTGATCATTTCGGTGATCGGGTGCTCGACCTGCAGCCGGGTGTTCATTTCCATGAAATAGAACTTGCCGTCTTCGAACAGCATTTCGATCGTGCCGACGCCGCGATAGCCCATGCGCTTGACGACGCTGGCGGCCAACTCGCCCGCGAATTTGCGCTGTTCGGGCGTCAGGCCGGGGGAGGGGCATTCCTCCAGCACCTTCTGGTGGCGGCGCTGGATGGAGCAGTCGCGCTCGCCCAAATGGATGGCGTTGCCGTGCGTGTCGCCGATCAGCTGGATTTCGATATGGCGCGGCGCTGTCAGGTATTTCTCCATATACAGGTCGCCGTTGTTGAAGGCATTCTTGGCTTCGGTCGATGCCATGGAATAGGCGGATTTGAAGTCATCCTCGCCATGCGCGACCTTCATGCCCTTGCCGCCGCCGCCCGCTACCGCCTTGAGCAGCACGGGGAAGCCGATTTTTTTGGCAAGCTCGAGTCCTTCCTCGGGGCTTTTCAGGATGCCGTCCGATCCGGGGACGACCGGCAGGCCCAGCGCCTTCACGGTGTCTTTCGCGACCGCCTTGTCGCCCATCTTGGCGATATGGTCGGGGGTGGGGCCGATGAAGGTAAAGCCATGTTCCTCGACCATGCGGGCGAACTGTTCGTTCTCCGACAAAAATCCGATGCCGGGATGGACAGCGTCCGCACCGGTGATCGTGGCGGCCGACAGGATCGCGGGGATGTTGAGATAGCTCTGGCGCGACGGCGCGGGGCCGATGCAGACAGATTCATCGGCCATGCGCACGGCCATGCCGTTCGCGTCGGCGGTCGAATGCACGACCACGCTGGCGATACCCATTTCCTTGCAGGCGCGCACGATGCGGAGCGCGATTTCGCCGCGGTTGGCGATCAGGATTTTCTTGAACATGATGTTACCTGTTGAAAGGTTACTCGATGATGACCAGCACCTGGCCGAATTCGACGGGCTGCGCGTCGTCGATCAGGACATCGGTGACCGTGCCGCCCTTTTCCGCCTTGATCGGGTTCATGACCTTCATCGCTTCGATGATGCAGATAGTGTCGCCCGCCTTGATTTTCGCGCCTTTCGACACGAATTTGGGCGCGCCGGGTTCCGATTGCAGGTAAGCAGTGCCGACCATCGGCGATTTCACCGCACCGGGATGGTTGTCGGCCGAAATGGCGGAAACGGAAGCGGCGGGCGCTGCCAGTGCGGGCGCCGAAGCGGCGGGCGCATAATTGCCGGCAGGAGCCGCCGCATAGCTGACATTCACGGATTTGCTCACGCGCAGGCTCTTGTCGCCTTCGGTGATCTCGATCTCGGTCAGGCCGGTTTCGTTGAGCAGGCCTGCGAGTTTCTTGATCGCGTCGTGGTCGATCGTCATGGGGGGCATGGGTTCGTTCCTCTCCAGTTTTTTTGTATTTGCCATGTCTTGTTATCCTTCGTCGTCAAGCAGGGAGCGCAGGGCGTTCAGCGCCAGAATATACCCATGCCCGCCGAAGCCGCAGATCGTGCCCTTGGCGACGGGGGAGATATATGAATGATGGCGGAAGGCCTCCCGCGCCTGCGGGTTGCTGAGATGCACCTCGATCACCGGCATCTCGAGAATTTTGAGCGCGTCGTGGATCGCGATGGAAGTATGGGTGTATGCACCGGCATTGATGACCACGCCGGAAAACGCGCCGCGCGCCTGCTGGATAAAGGTCACCAGTTCGCCCTCGCTGTTGCTCTGGCGGAAATCGATGGTGAAGCCCAGCTCGCCCGCATATTCCTCGCAGTCGTTCGCGATGTCGGTGAGCGTCTGGATACCGTAGATTTCGGGTTCGCGGCTGCCCAGCATGTTCAGGTTGGGGCCGTTCAAAATCAGAATGTTATGGCGCTGTTTTGGCAAGCCAATCCTCGTGAGCGGTGATACCGGCATTCAAGCGGCGACTATATAACGCCCTGATTATGGCTGCGAGTCGAAAATGATTAACATAATCATAGGAACTGCGCAGGCTGCGCATCCGTTTGGCATTCAGGACTTTAACGCTGCTGGAGGGTAATACCATGAAAAATATGATCTTTTCTTTGTCGATCGCTGCGCTGTGCGTAAGTGCTGCCCTGGTGCCCCCCGTTTATGCCCAGCAGACCTATGAACAGTCCACCTACACCATCCCCGAAAACGGCCGTTCCGCCCTGCGCGCCTTTATCGAGGACGAGCGCGAACGTGCCTGCGACGCGGCGGAAGGCGGCAGCCCCAAGCCCTGCGTCACGCCCGAACAGCAGGTGAGTATCGTGCAGCCGGGAGCGATCCTGCCGCCGGAAGTGAATATCGTGCCGGTGCCCGATACCGTGACCGGCCGCATCCCCGATGCGCCGAACCTGACGAAATACGTCTATGCGGCCAGCAACGTGTACCTCATCGACATCAACACGCGCCGCGTGATTGATGTGGTGACGCTGCCCGCGCCCTGATGCGTTGATTATTTGCCGCCGGCGATATTCACGGCGAGTGATTTGTCTTCCAGAAACTGCTGGTTTTCCGCGCGGATCTTCGCGGCGGCCTCGTCATACAGGAACGGCAGGAACGCATAGCGCTTGCCTTTCGTGACGGGCGTGACCGCGTGCAGCAGGGCGCAGGAAAACACGACCGCGCCGCCGGGCGGCGGCTTGAAGGTGCGCGGGCCGTATTCGGGGAAGTTCAATTCCCCGCCTTCGAAATCATTATTCAGGTTGATGGTGACGGCAAAACGGCGATGCGCCGTGCCCTTGGTCGTATGGTCGCGGTGCGGGCGGAAGAAACCGCCATTCGCGCCGTCATAGCAGGCGACGATAAACCGCTCGATACGCGACGCATGAAAGAAATGGACTTTCTCGATCTCCGGTACCAGCCGTTTTTTCAGGCGTGCGCGGAGTTCCACCAGAAGGTTTTCATCGTCCAGCACCACATCGCTGCGGCGTTTCAAGCCGTAATCCACGATGCCGACGGTCTTGCCGCCCACGTCGCGCATAAAGCCGCTTTCTTGTCCGCCCTGTGTTTCATAGATATCGATCAGGCGCTGGCACAGTTCAGGCTCGAACACGTTCGGCAGGTAAATGACAGGCGCCTGCAGCGTGATGCCGGAAAATTTTTCGACGGCTGGCAGCGATTTCAGGAATGCCGACAGTTCTGCGCCGTGGTTGGGGTTGCCATCCATGTTGATCGTTTTCATGATGCGCATGGTGGGATCGAGAACATACCACACGCGGCGCGCGGCAATTTTTCCGTCCGTGCCCTTCTTGAAGTTACGCGCCACAGAACCGTACAGCTTGCTGACCGCAAGGTCGGTATCCCAGAACCAGCGGATGCCGGGCAGTTCCGTCTTCAGGCGCCCCTGCTTTTCGTCGTTCGGGTCGATGCTGATGCCAAAAAAAGCGATATGATTGTCATCGAACAGGGCGCGGTTTTCACGCGCGACCGCCAATGCTTCCTGCCCTGCGGGGCTGTTCGCGCTGGCGAAAAATCCCAGCACGATATAGCGGCCGGCGGCGGTGTCGAAACGGTATTCGGGGTTGCTGCAGCCGCGCGCTGTGAACCACGGCGCAGGGTCGCCGGTGCCGAGGCGGATATATTCCAGCCCGCCCGCCATTACTGTGCAGGCCCCTTGGGCGCGTCGCCGTCTTTTTTGCGCTTGTCGCGACCCATCGTCGCCAGCTTGTCTTCCAGCGCATTCACGATCCTGACCTTGCCTTCTTCCAGCTTGTCGTCCAGCGCGGTGACTTTTTCGACGGCGGTGTTAAATGCCTCGCCCGCGAGCTTTTTGCCGTCTTTCAGCTTCTGTTTCCAGTCCATCTGCGCGCTCCTTAAAACATGTGAATTTTGTGGGGAAAGGGTACGAAACGAGGGGGCTTGCGTCAAGTTTGCAGAAAAAAAGGGCTGCCTCTTGCGAAGCAGCCCTTTTAGGGAAGATAGAGAGTGTGAATCCCTATTTTATCGAGTTATTTAGGAGCCTTGGGGGCTGCGGGTTTTTTCTTTGCAGCGGCTTTCGGCGCGGCGGGTTTTTTCGCGGCTTTCGGGGCTTTCGGCGCAGCTGCTTTTTCTTCTTTTGCAGCGGGTGCGGGTGCAGCTTCTTCTTTCGGGGCCTGGAACACGGGCTTGTCCAGCGTCGTGGTCGGCTGCACTTTTTGCTGTTGCGCGCGTGGGTTGAATTGTTGTTCGAGGTCGGTCAGCAGCAGGTCAACAGTCGTGACGACGCCGGCGACGACATCTTCGAGCTGTTCGCGTTTCTTGTTGATGGCGGTTGCGGCTTTGTTTGCTTTTTCATCCAGCTTGCGGCCGACTTGCTCGCGCTTGGTTTCCAGTGCGTCGAGACCGGTGGTCAGCGCTTCTTCTGCGACGGCGGCGGCGATCTTTGCGAAATCTCTAAAAAGGCTCATCTTGGTCATCCTCTATATGTGCTGTTTTTGAAAAGGTATCCGGCGTTTGTCGCCGGTCGTCTTCTTGTTGCTTCGTGTCGTTTCCGTGGTGGTAAAACTTGATCGCTGCGTTGTCATAAGCGTGGAAGTTTAATAGCAAGCAACGCAAGCTATTGTCAAGATTATGTATAAATATTTTTTAAATATTTAATAAAAACAGCCCGTTATATGCTGTTTTACAGAAGTGAATCGACGCCTTTTACAAAGGCATTTTCATCATAATCGACGCGCATGAAATACAACCCGTCGGGCGGCGCGGTGGGGCCCGCTTTTGCGCGTTCGCGGGCATCCAGCGCGGCCTTTACGTCATCCGGCTGCCACTTGCCTTCACCCACCAATTTCAGCGTGCCGACCATGTTGCGGATCTGGTGGTGCAGGAACGACCGCGCCTCCGCCCACAATTCCAGATGCGTGCCGAAGGCGAGCGCGGATTTGTTTTCAATGAATTCCAGACGGTCGAGCGAGCGGATCGGCGATTTCGCCTGGCATTCGCTGGCACGGAAACTGGTGAAGTCGTGCTCGCCCAGCAGATGCTTTGCGGCCTTGTTCATGCGCGCCACATCTAGGTCGATATTCACATGCCATGCGCGCCCGGCATCGATAATCGGTTCCGCGCGCCGGCCGGTGATGATTTTGTAGCAGTAATATCTTTTCATCGCACCGAAGCGGGCGTGGAATTCCTGTGATACAGGCTCGGCCTTCACGATCGCAACCTTGTGCGGGCGCATGTGGAAATTGATCGCGTCGCGCACGGCTTTTACATCGGTTTCTTTTTCCAAATCGATATGTGCGACCTGACCGACAGCGTGAACGCCCGCATCGGTGCGGCCCGCCACATGCGCGGTCACGTCTTCGCCGCAGAAACCCTTTATGCCGCGTTCCAATACTTCCTGCACGGACAGAGCATTTTCCTGCCGCTGCCAGCCCGCGAATTCCGCGCCGTCATATTCAATGGTCAGTTTCCAGCGCTGCGTCATGTCAGCACATCGCCGATATTCAGGTGCGTGCCGTTCATGAAGGAAAGCCCGTCCATGGCCTTGCGGTCCTGCGGCTGGATGGTCGTGAGTTTCAATGCGCCCTCGCCGCAGGCCACGATCAAATGACGGTCGAGAATTTCACCTGGCTTGCCTGTGCCCTCGGCCACTTCCGCCGCCAGCACCTTCAGCCGGTGTTCGCCCTGCATGCACCAGACGCCCGGCCACGGGGTCAGGGCGCGCATCTGGCGTTCAATCTCCGCCGCCGGTTTCGTCCAGTCGATGCGGCCGTCGTCCTTCGTCAGCATATGGGCATAGGTAACGCCCTCTTCCGGCTGCGTTTGCGGCTTCAGCGGCGTGCCTGCCGCAATTTGCGCCAGCGTATCGACAATCAATTCACCGCCTTGTTTTGCCAGCGCGTCATGCAGCGATTGTGCGGTGGTGGTATTCGTGATCGGCACAACACCGCGCATCAGCACGGGGCCGGTGTCCAGTCCTTCCTCCATCTGCATGATGCAGATGCCCGAGGCCGCATCGCCCGCCATGATCGCCCGCTGGATCGGCGCCGCCCCGCGCCAGCGCGGCAGCAGTGACGCATGGATGTTCAGGCAGCCGTGTTTCGGCGCGTCCAGCGTTTCCTTCGGCAGGATCAGGCCATAGGCCGCTACCACGGCAATATCAAGGTTCAGCGCCGCAAATTCTGCCCGCGCCGTCGCATCTTTCTTCAGGCTTTTCGGATGCCGCACCGGCAGTCCCAATTCCTCCGCCCGTTTCTGCACGGCGGATGGCTGCAATTTATGCCCGCGTCCCGCCGGTCGCGGCGGTTGCGAATAGACCGCCAAAATATCATGCCCCGCTTCATGCAGCGCGTTCAGCGACGCGACGGCGAAATCGGGCGTGCCCATAAAAGCGATGCGGAGTTTATTCGGCATGTTCGTTTTTCGTTACGTTCAAATAATGCAAATCATTTATCATTTGTCTTGTTATTTCAAGATTGAACACGCCGAAAAGCATAGCGGCTGGCAATAGCCAATAAAAAAAGTTTCCGACAAATATAAATTGAAGATCCTCTTTGTCCCAAAAAATCCAAACTAAAAACAAACCAATCGCGAGTATCAGTACCCCATACATTGCGCCCGAGAAATAGAGAAATTTTTCTGATGAAGTGATGACATACAGTTTTTGTCTTAATAGGAGATTCCCGATAATCAATATTCCGAAAAAATTCGGGATAAAGAAAAATGAGAACGTATAGAAAGCAATAAAAATTCCCGGAAATATGCATGTCATGAAAAAAGCGGTTGTCGATAGAGCCACGCCACCTTGGGCGAAGGCATCGATTCCATTGCTGATTGCAAATGCTATCGCCGCAAATAGCCCAGCTATAGCGCATCCGCTCGCGCAAACCTCTAGGCATGGCAAAACCGCTAAACTTTGTTTCTCAGAAGGAGCTTTAACCTCAGAGGACATGCGTCTTCTGGAGTTCTTCCAGATTTTCTTTGGTGAATTTTTTCAGCTTGCGCATCACCATGTCGCGTTTCAGCGATGACAGGTGGTCGGTGAACAGCACGCCGTTCAGGTGGTCGATCTCGTGCTGCAGGCAGGTGGCGAACAGTCCGTCGGCTTCGACCTCGAATTGCTTGCCGTTCTGGTCGAGCGCTTTCACGCGCACGATTTTCGGGCGCTCCACCTCGGCATACTGGCCGGGGATCGACAGGCAGCCTTCGTCATAGACGTTCATTTCTTCGGACGACCACAGCAGTTCGGGGTTGATGAACACCTGCGGCTTGCCGCGGCGTTTTTCAACGGGCAGTTCTTCGTCTTCATTTTCGGCGCGCGGCTGGTCGACATCCAGCACCAAAATACGCATCGACTGGCCGATCTGCGGCGCGGCCAGACCGATGCCGGGCGCGGCATACATGGTGTCCAGCATGTTTTCGACCAGCTTGCGGTGGTCGTCGGTGATGTTGCTGACAGGGTCGGCCACGCGCTTCAGCACGGGATGCGGGACAACGTAAATGGGTAATGTGGCCATGGAAAACGCCCTTTCGTTATACCTTAGATAAAGAGGGGCTGCGCGCGAGTCAAGAAACTCAGTCTTTTTGTGCTTTTTTCAACGGGTTATCGTTGTCACCCTCGATCAGCGTCAGGTCGGGCGATGATGCGGGCGTGGCCTCGATCTGCATCATGTCGGGCAGTTTCTCGTCGGCATGCAAATGCTGCAGCTTCTGGAAGTCGCGCGCCGAGGGGATGACGCGGGAAGTATAAGATCCCATCGCCTTGTTGTAATTCTCGACCGCGCCGTTCAGACCCTTGCCGACCTTATCCAGATGGTTGCTGAAGGTGCAAAGGCGTTTATAAAGCTCCGCCCCCATCTCCGAAATCTCCCGCGCATTGGCGGCGAGTTTTTCCTGCTGCCAGCCATAGGCTACCGCCTTGAGCAGCGAGATCAGCGTGGTGGGGGATGACGGAATGACTTTCTGATCGACACCCGCTTCCAGCAATCCGGGATCACGCTCCAGCGCAGCGCTGTAATAGCTTTCACCGGGCAGGAACATGATGACGAATTCGGGCGTATCGAATTTTTCCCAATAGGCCTTGCTACCCAGCTGCTTGATATGCTCGCGCACATGGCGGGCATGACGGTCGAGCGCGGCGGCACGGTCGGTTTCGGTCACGCCGTCCTTGATTGAATCCAGATAGGCCTCGATCGGCGCCTTCGCGTCGATGATAATCACTTTGCCGCCCGGCAGCTTCACGACCACATCAGGGCGCTGGTTCTCGACGGCGACCTGTTCTTCGTAATGGATACCTTCGACCAGCCCCGCCATTTCCAGCGTGCGTTTCAGCTGCATTTCGCCCCATTGTCCGCGCGTGGCGGGGGAGCGTAGCGCCTGCACAAGGCTGCCGGTTTCAAGGCGCAATTTATCCTGATCGGTCTTCATCGCCTTCAGGTGTTCGCGCAGTTCGCCATAGGCACCGTGGCGTTCTTTTTCCAGCAGCGTCACTTTCTCGTCCATCATCTTCAGCGTATGGGCGAGGGGGGTGACGGTTTCCTTCATATTCGTGTGTGCTGCGGTCTGCAGCTGCGTGAAACGCTCCTGCGCGATCGATAGGAAGTTTTCGCGGCTGGCGTTCAGCGCCTCAAGGCTCATCGCCTTGAAGTCCGCCGTCATCTGCGCCTTGGTCGTTTCAATTAGTTTAAGCTGCTGCTGCAGCGCCTCGGCTTCTTTCTCCAGCTCGCTTTCCAGCTTTGCGGATTTTTGCAGCAATTCGCGGTTCTGGATTTCCAGCGACTCGGCCTTGGCGGCGAGGTGCGTTTCGAGCGTCGAGGTGCCTTTTCTGAATACGGCAAATCCCAGCAGCAAACCGGCGATCAGCCCAGCTGCTAAAGACATAACATCGAAAACATGTGTCGTGATGTCGAAAGGAGGCATGTTCATGCGCCAAAACTAGTCGGAATACGGGGAGAATCGCAAGGCCGGACTATAGGCCATCAAGAATCGGAATCCTAGGGGGGCGCGAAGAAAAAAACAGCAAAGCTATGACAAACCGAAGTCGAATAGCAATAGCGAACAGGTGTTCTATCAATTAAATTAGCTTCTTGCGGTAAGAGGGGAAACAATAAAATACCGTTCAGGCTTGTTATGTAACAAAGTTACGCAAGCCCATCTTTGCAAGGGGGCACTATCATGGCTGCTGAATTCACCAAACACCTTATCGTTGACCTAAAAACAGGCTACGCCTTCGGCATCAAGCTGGATTCGGAAGGCAACTGCAAAGCTGTGCAGCCGCTCAACACCGCCATCGAATCGCTCGACGGCCGTCCGGTCAACAAGTTCGGCCCGCTGGTTGGCGCTGCCAACCCCGATAAAGCGCCGACGCTGCCCTATGCGCAAACCACCTATTGCGTCGAAATGACCGCTGACGGCAAGACCGGCCAGCTGTTCACGCTCGTCTGGCCGAAAAAAGAAGACGGCGACAAAGGCGTGCTGCCCATCGTCGCGCGCAAGGAAATGCCCGAAAACCTGATGGAAGCCGGCATCGCCGCGATCCCGAAGGCATTGAAAGACGTCAAAGGCGGCGGCGTGAACGATGAAGAGACGCTGAAAAAGGCGCTCGGCAACATCGACAACATGATCGGCCTCGATACCGCCAAGCGCGACATCAAGCAGAACATCGCGGTCGCCCGTTTCAACCAGACCAAAAAAGACCTCGGCCTTTCGACCAAGCCGATTTCGCGCCACATGGTCTTCACCGGCAACCCCGGCACGGGCAAAACCACCTTCGCCCGCGAAGTCGCCAAGGTTTATCACGCGCTGGGTTTCATCGATAAACCTGTCGTTCACGAAGTGAAGCGCGAAGACCTGGTCGCCGGTTTCGTCGGCCAGACCGCGCTGAAGACGAAAGAGCAGATCGAAAAAGCCAAGGGCGGCATTCTCTTTATCGACGAGGCATACGCCCTGTCGCGCGAAGCGGGCCCCGGCTCTGATTCCAAAGACTTCGGCCGTGAAGCGATCGATACGCTGGTCGCGGCGATGGAAAACATGCGCGAAGACCTGATCGTGATCGTGGCCGGCTACACCGACCCGATGAAGAAATTCATCGATGCGAACGAAGGCCTGAAATCGCGTTTCATGACATATATCAATTTCGACGACTACACCATGCCGCAGCTCGGCAAGATCATGGACTTCATGCTCGAAGAACGCGGCTACAAGATGTCGCAGGAAGCGCGCGAGGTCGCCATGGAAAAGCTGGAGACGGAAGCGAAGCGCGCGAAAAACTCCTTCGGCAACGGCCGTACCGTGCGTAACCTTGTCGAAAAAGCGGAAAAAGAACTGGCGCTGCGCCTTGAAAACGAAGGCGTGCTGAACAAGACCGGCAATACTCGCACGCCGGAGGAGATGAAAGCGGCGCTGACCACGCTCACGCTCGCCGACATCAACAAGGTGAACCTGAATGGCCTGACCGCAAAAGGCCCGACGGACCGCCCGATCGGCTTCGACCAGGAACTCAACAAGCCCTTCAGCCGTGCGGCGAACGACGACCGCGCGTCGCCGAACGGCCTGGAAAGCGTGCCGAAACCCGCTGCCAAAAAACAAGGCAACGGATTCGCGCCGTAATATCAAAGGTATAAAGATCAGGGGCGGTCCGGTCGGGCCGCCCTTTTTCTTTGTGCCAAATCCTTGCGGTATTATGGGGAATAGGGTTGAGAATCCCTATATATCCTGCTACTTTCCGCCGCAGCAGAGTCATTTAATATAAAGGCGCGTTATGCAGCAGCAGGATTATCTCGACGACCTCGAATCCAAAACCATCTACATCCTCCGCGAGGCCTATAACCGCATCAAGCCGCTCGGCATGCTGTGGTCTATCGGCAAGGATTCAACCGCGCTGCTGTGGATGATCCGCAAGGCTTTCTTCGGCAAGATCCCGTTCCCGATGATCCAGCTGGATACCAACATGGAACTGCAGGAGGTCTATGATTTCCGCGACATGCTGATCAAGGAATGGGGTTTCGAATTCCACGCCGAAATGTGCCCGCCCGAAGAAGACATGGACCAGACCCTGCCGCCCGCGACGCGCGCAGCGTCCCGCAAGACGGAAGGGCTCAAGAACCTGATGACCCGCGACAAATACAAGGGCATCATCGTCGGCATCCGCCGCGACGAACAATCGATGCGCGCGAAGGAACGCGTGTTCAGCCCGCGCAGCTTCGACGGCGTGTGGGATTACAAGGACCAGCCCGCCGAATTCTGGGATCAGTACAAAACCGAATTCCCCGAAGGCACCCATGTGCGGATCCATCCGATCCTGCATTGGCGCGAAATCGACATCTGGCGCTATACGCTGCGCGAAAACATTCCCTATGTGCCGCTGTACCTGTCGCAAAACGGCATGCGTTACCGCTCGCTTGGTGAAAAAAACATCACCACGCCGATCCAGAGCAACGCGTCCAGCCTTGAAGAAATCATCGCGGAACTGGAGACGACGAAATCGTCGGAACGCGCCGGCCGCACGATGGATCATGATTCCGAAGACAGCTTCGAGCGCCTGCGCCGCAGCGGATATATGTAAGGATTGAAAACAATGTCATTCGATAAACTGCAAAAACTCGGCGTTGTGATCGTCGGCCATGTCGACCACGGCAAATCCACCCTGATCGGGCGCCTGCTGCACGATACCGGCAGCTTCATGGACGGCAAGCTGGAAGAATTAAAAGCCGTCTGCGAACGCCGCAACGTGCCCTTCGAATGGTCGTTCCTGCTCGATGCGTTCCAGGCGGAGCGCGATCAGGCCGTGACGATTGACACCACGCAAATCTGGTTCAAGACGAAAAAACGCAACTGCGTCATCATCGACGCGCCCGGCCACCGCGAATTCCTGAAGAACATGATTTCAGGCGCGGCTTTCGCCGATGCCGCGATCCTTGTGGTCGATGCGAAAGAAGGCGTGAAGGAACAGACGAAACGCCACGCATACCTGCTCCACCTGCTGGGCCTGCAGCAGATCCTTGTCGTCATCAACAAAATGGATCTGGTCGATTATTCCGAAACGCGCTTCCGCGAAGTATCGGCGGAAATCACCGCTTATCTGGCGGGCATCAACGTCAAGCCGCATTCGATCATCCCGATCGCCGCGCGCAACGGCGAAAACATCGCGGCGCGCGCCGACAGCATGACGTGGCACAAGGGCCGCATCCTGCTCGAAACGCTCGACACGTTTGAACCTGTCGCCGCCCCTGTGGAACGCGCGCTGCGTTTCCCCGTGCAGGACGTCTATCGCTGGGATGAAACCCGCATCATCGCGGGCCGCATTGAATCGGGCGTTATCCGCAAGGGTGACGTGCTGACTTTCTCCCCCTCCAACCGTCAGGCGACCGTGGTTTCCATCGAAAAATGGAATTCGCCGTCGGAAATCCTGTCGGCGCAGGCAGGTGACAGCATCGGCATCACGCTCGACCAGCCTATTTTCGTCGCGCGCGGCGATGTGGCCAGCCACGAGCAAAAAGCTCCCGTGCTGTCGAACGTCTTCCGCGCCAACGTATTTTGGCTCGGCAAGAAACCGCTCAAGGTCGGCAACCATTACAAGATCAAGCTTGCGACCTATGAAGCGACCGTGCTGGTGCAAAGCATAGACCGCGTGATTAACACCGACGACTTGTCGCGCAGCGAAAAAGACACCGTCGAGATCAACGAAATGGCCGAAGTCACCTTCCGCAGCCGCGAAGTGCTGGCGCTCGACAGCTATCAGGACAGCCTGAAAATGGGCCGCGTCGTGATCGTCGAAAATCACGATGTTGTCGGCGGCGGCATCATCGGCTCGGAAGGCCTGATCGACCAGCGCCAGCTGCTGGCGAAGCCGCGCGAAAACATCCACGCGGTTGATCATATGCTGACCAATGTCGCGCGCACCGCGCGCAACGGGCACAAGGGCGCGGTGATCTGGCTGACCGGCCTTTCCGGTTCGGGCAAATCGACGCTCGCCATGCGTGTCGAACATGCGCTATTTAACCGCGGCATGCAGACTTACGTGCTGGACGGCGACAACGTGCGCAAGGGCCTCTGCGCGGATCTCGGCTTCTCGCCCGAAGAACGCACGGAAAACATCCGCCGGATCGGCCATGTGGCCGCGCTGATGGGCGATGCGGGGCTGATCTCGATCACCGCCTTTATCTCCCCCTACCGCGCCGACCGCCGCAAGGCGCGTGAGGCTGCGGGCGACCTGTTCCATGAAATCTATGTGAAGGCCGACCTTTCCACCTGCGAAAAGCGCGACCCGAAAGGCCTTTATAAAAAGGCGCGCAAGGGCGAGATCAAGGACTTCACCGGCATTTCCTCGCCTTATGAAGAGCCCGAAAATGCCGATCTCGTCGTCGATACGTCGGCGCAGGGCATCGATGCCTGCGTCGAAATGATCGTCGATTATATCCTGCAGCGTACGCAGGCGGGTCACGGCAACGTCACCAGCATCGCGGCAAGGAAATAAATAGAATGGATTACCTCGACCTCGCGCGGCAACTGATCCCTGTCGTCCGTGCTGCCGGTGATATCGAACTCAAATATTACCGTGAAGGCGCGGAAGTGATCGACAAGGCCGACGGATCGCCCGTCACGCTCGCCGATCAGGAAGCCGAAGCGCTGATTGTCGAGGCTCTGAAAAAAATTGCGCCGCAGATCCCGATGGTGGGCGAGGAATCCGTGGCCGGCGGCACGATCCCCGATATTTCGTCAGGCACGTTCTTCCTTGTCGATCCGCTGGACGGCACCAAGGAATTCATCACTGGCGGCGGCGATTTTACCGTCAATATCGGCCTGATGGTCGATTTCAAGCCTGTGATGGGCATTATCTTCGCGCCTGTATCCGGCGAGCTGTATTACGGCGCGGCAGGCGAAGCCTTCATGAGCGTGAACGGCGGCGCAGAGGAAAAAATCAGCGTGCGTAAGCCGCCCGCCGAAGGCATCACGGTCGTCGCATCGAAACGCCACGGCGACCCCGAGCGACTCAACGAATTCCTGAAGGATAAAAAAGTAGGCGCGCTGTTCAACCGCTCCAGCTCGCTGAAATTCTGCGCGCTGGCGGCGGGGCAGGCGGATTATTATCCACGACTTGGTCCCACTTCCGAATGGGACACGGCGGCAGGGGAGGCGATTTTGCGCGCGGCCGGCGGCGAGGTCACGATGATCGACGGATCGCCCTTCGTCTATGGCAAGGCCGACAAAAAATTTCTGAACCCCGAATTCGTCGCATTTATTCCCTGATGTGCATACAAGAGTATGTTTGACACGCGCTAATTTTACCTCCCCTTCATTTACCAGCCTTAAAATAAGGGGAGGGGGAATCTGCCATGTCGATGGGCCAGCACGAAGTGCCGCAGGATAATTTCGACGATATCATCGCCGAAAAATCCGTGGTGGCGCACACACTGGACCTGAAAACCGTATTGCCCGATCTTTTTATCAACACGCAGCGCGTGCCGCGTCTGGTGGCACAGGCATGGCGCGCCGCTGCCGATTCCGCGCTGGATGAAACACCGGGAGTTTACACCTATCGCGGCGGCACATTGATCGATATCGCGTTTTTCTTGTTGCCGGCGGCGGCAGCGCGTGTGCGGTTGCGTGATATCGGCCAGTCTCTCGCGGCGTCGGTCAGCCCGCCGCATGATAAGCATAAAGCCGATATGGCAGCGCCCGCCGCGAAAACATCCGCCAGAGTCCTGCTGATGAAGGAACTGGTCGCGCAGATGGAAAGCGAAATCCACAAGCTGAACCGCGAAGGCCTCGGCCAGAATCCCGGCGATGAAATGGTGCGGCTGTGGGCCGCGCGCGCGATGCACGACATGTATCACAGCCGCCGCAATATCCCGCTGCTGCCGCAGATGATGGACATGGTCGCGCAGTCGGATATTTCCTATGTGCCGTTCTTCGACGGTGAAACGGCGGCAATCGGCGGCGCTTGCTGCGGCATCGCCAGCCCCGTCCCGCCCGACAAATACAACACCGGTGAAATCATGCGTCAGGACCTTGCCATGCTGTTTGGCGCGGCCGTGCAGGTTTATTACCTGCGCTCGCGCCTTCAGGAATCCAGCATCATCGTGCCACTGCGCCTGCAGACGGCGGCGGAATTCGACGTGGCGCAGCTTTACACCGGTTTCCTTGCGCGCGTCGCGCCGGATGTGGCCGCCAGCCTGATGGTCGAGGTATCGGGGCTGCCTGCCGAAAACGCGCCGCAGGCTGTGGCGGAAAGCATCAACGCGATTTCAAACGGCGTGCGTTCCTGCCTGCTGGATATGGCGACGGATCACAACGGATGTGGCGTGCTGCGCAATCCGCTCGCGCAGTTTCCCGTGCTCCATGGCTGCGGCTTTTCGCTGAAAGGCGCGGCGTCCGGCAACTGGCACCGTGCCGCGAAAAATTTTGTCGCCTACTATCGCGATCTGGGGCTGAAGACTTATATCAAGGATGTTTCGGTGCCTGCGGATATCGAGGCGGCCAAAACCATCGGATTTACATACATCATTGGCGATGCGCTGGGGCAGGCGCAGCGGATACCCATGCTTGCAAATAAAAGCATTTGAAATCAATCAATTGCATGATTTTCTTGACACCCGACCGATCGGTCGGTATTTTATCCACATGTTTAGATGCAAACGCAAAGAATCGCCGACAAGAGACCATCTGGTACAGGCCGCCGCAGGGCTCCTGATGCGCCAGTCTTTTGGCGCGGTCAGCGTGGATGATATTGCGAGCGCCGCCGGCATCAAAAAGGGCACGTTTTACCACCATTTCAGCTCTAAAACCGACCTTGCGCTCGCCGCCTATGACCATATGTGGGCGGAGGGCAAACGCGTGCTGGATGCCGCCTTTTCGCCCACGATCCCTGCTGAAAAACGCCTCGGCGTTTATGCCGAAAGCTGCTTTAACTGGCAAAAAGAACTATATGAAAAAGAAGGGAAAATCTACGGCTGCCCGTTGGCATCTGCAGGTTCCGAACTCGGCGCGCAGGATGAACGCGTGCGCGAAAAGCTGAAGGAAATTTTCGACGGCCATTGCGCCTATTTCGAAAGCGTGTTGCGCGATCTTCCCGCTTTTGACGGCGTGTCGCGCCCCGAAATCAACAAACGCGCCTGCGAGATGTTTTCGTACGCGATGGGCATTCTCTATCAGGCCAAGGTCGTCAATGACCCTGCGGTCATCCAGCGCGATCTTCTGGCAGGTCTCAACAGGTTTTTAATCCCCCTACCGCTTGGTCGGGAAAAGGAAAAGGTATCATGAAAAACTATCTTCTCTCCGGTATTGCCGCGCTCGCGCTCGGCGCAGTCGTTGTCGCCGCATGGCCGCAGGACGGCTACAGCATGGACGCGCCGCAGGGCCCGATGCCGGTCAGCGTCGCGGTCGTCATGCAAAAAGAAATCACCCGCTGGGCCGAATTTTCCGGCCGCCTGCGCGCGGTGGAGGATGTCGAAGTACGCCCCCGCGTGAGCGGCATCATCGACGAAGTGCATTTCAAGGAAGGCGACACCGTGAAAAAGGGCGATCCCCTGTTCACCATCGACATGCGTCCCTTCAAGGCGGCATTGGCGCAGGCCGAGGCCGAACTGGCTTCCGCACAGGCACGCGCGGCGCTTGCGGGCAGCACGGCGGAGCGCGCCGAGAAGCTGTTCAAGCAAAAGGCGCTGTCGCAGCGCGAATACGATGAACGCATGAACGGCAACAAGGAAGCGCAGGCGGCGATCAAGGCCGCCGAAGCCGCGCTAACGCTCGCGCAGCTGAACGTCGAATATGCCGAAGTGCGCGCGCCCATCACAGGCCGCGTCGGCCGCCCCGACATCACTGTCGGCAACACGGTCGGCGCCGGCATGGTCGTGCTGACGACGATCCAGTCGGTCGATCCCGTTTATGCTGATTTCGACATTGACGAACAAACATATCTGCGCGCGATGAAATCGGTGCGCGAAGGCCGCGCAGCCGACATGCCCGTTTATATGGCGCTGGCCGATGAAACCGAATTCAAGCGCGAAGGCAAGATCCGGTCGTTCGACAACCAGTTGAGCGGCGATTCCGGCACGATGCGCGTGCGCGCCGAATTCGCGAACACCGACGGCGTCCTGACGCCCGGCCTGTTCGCTCGCATCCGTCTTGGCACCGCCGATAAAACATCCGCGGTGCTGGTGAACGATTCTGCCGTCAACACCGACCAGGACCGCAAATACGTCTATGCTGTCGATGACAAGGGCATGGTCGGTTACCGCCCCGTGCAGATCGGCACGCTGGAAAACGGGCTGCGCGTGGTCGATAGCGGCCTTGCCGCCGGCGAAAAGATCGTCGTGAACGGGTTGCAGCGCGTGCGCCCCGGCATGCCCGTCCAGCCCGTCATCGTCTCGATGGAAACACTGAAACCCGAAGGCGCGCCTGCGTCCGAAGGCCAGCCTGCTGCACAAGAACCCGCTAAAGAAGAAGCCCCCCAAGAAGGCAAATAAAAATGAACTTCGCCAAATTTTTCGTCGATCGCCCGATTTTCGCGGGCGTGTTGTCCCTGCTGGTTCTGCTGGGCGGTCTTGTGTCTATGCCTTTGCTGCCGATCTCGGAATATCCCGAAGTCGCGCCGCCGTCCATCGTCGTACGCGCCAGCTATCCCGGCGCAAACCCGAAAGTGATCGCCGAAACCGTGGCGACCCCGCTCGAGGAACAGGTCAACGGTGTCGAGGGGATGCTGTATATCAACTCGCAATCCACCGCCGACGGCCAGATGGCGATGACCGTCACCTTCAAACTGGGCACCGACCCCGACAAGGCGCAGCAGCTGGTGCAGAACCGCGTCAGTCAGGCTTTGCCGCGCCTGCCCGATATCGTGCGCCAGATCGGCGTCAGCACAGTCAAAAGCTCCAACAACATCACGCTGGTCATTCACCTGACCTCGCCCGACGGACGCTATGACACTACGTATCTGCGCAATTTCGGCGCGCTCAACATCCGCGACCGCATGGCGCGGCTCAAAGGTGCCGGCGAAGTATTGATGTTTGGCGGCGGCGATTATGCGATGCGCATCTGGCTCGACCCTACCAAAATCGCGGCGCTCGGCCTGACCGCGAACGACGTGGCCAATGCGGTGCGCGAGCAAAACGTGCAGGTCGCAGGCGGCGTCGTGGGCGGCCAGCCGCATGAAGGCACGGCGGCGTTCGAGCTGCTGGTGAACGCGCAGGGCCGCCTGCAAAGCGAGGACCAGTTCCGCGACATTATCCTGAAAACCTCCGCGACCGGCGGCATCACGCGCCTTGGCGACGTTGCGCGCGTCGAGCTTGGGCCGAACGCCTATGCGCTTCGTTCCCTGTTGAACAATAAACAGGCGGCGGCGATCGCCATTTTCCAGGCACCGGAATCGAACGCCATCCAGCTGTCGAACGATGCGCGGGCGGTGATGAAGGAATTGAAGGAAACCTTCCCCGAAGGCATCGATTATTCCATCGTCTATGACCCGACCCGTTTCGTGCAATCCTCCATCGACAGCGTGATCCACACGCTGCTCGAGGCCATCGCGCTGGTCGTGCTTGTGGTCATCGTGTTCCTGCAGACATGGCGCGCGTCGATCATTCCGCTGCTTGCCGTGCCCGTATCGGTCATCGGCACATTCGCGGTCATGCACCTGTTCGGATTCTCCATCAACAACCTGACGCTATTCGGCCTTGTCCTGTCTATCGGTATCGTCGTCGATGACGCGATCGTCGTCGTCGAGAACGTGGAGCGTAACATCGAGGAAGGCCTTGCCCCTATTGACGCGGCGCACAAGGCGATGGACGAGGTGAGCGGGCCCATCATCGCCATCGCGCTGACGCTTTGCGCGGTGTTCGTGCCGCTCGCCTTCATCAGCGGGCTGACCGGGCAGTTCTATCGCCAGTTCGCGCTGACGATCGCCATCTCGACCGTTATTTCGGCCTTCAACTCGCTCACGCTCAGCCCGGCGCTGGCGGCAAAACTGCTGCACGCGCATGATGCCGAAGGCGACGCGTTCGAAAAATTCCTCAATAAAACGCTCGGCTGGTTCTTCAACGGCTTCAACCGTGTGTTCAAGGGTACGGCAAAGGGCTACAGCCGCGCGCTGCACCGCGTCACGCGCCTGAAGCCGCTGGTGCTGGTCGTCTATCTTGTCCTCGCTGGCGCTGCGGCCGGACTCGTCTATTGCATCCCCCATGGCTACATCCCGATGCAGGACAAGCAATACCTTGTATCCTTTGCGCAACTGCCGTCAGGCGCGTCGCTGGAGCGCACCGATGCGGTCATCCGCCGTATGGGCGAAATCGCGCTGGCGGAGCCGGGCGTGGAAAGCGCGGTTGCGTTCCCGGGGTTGTCGATTGCCGGCTTCTCCGCCAGCTCCAGCGCAGGCATTATCTTCATCACACTCGACCCGTTCGAGGAACGTAAAACGAAGGATCTCTATGGTCCAACGATTGCCGGAAAGCTGATGGGCAAGATGGCAGCAATTGAAGATGCGTTTGTTGCCGTCGTGCCGCCGCCGCCCGTTATGGGGCTTGGCACCATCGGCGGCTTTAAGCTGCAGATCGAAGATCGCGCGGATCTGGGCTATGAAGCGCTGCAAAAGGCTGCGATGGATGTACAGATGGCGGCGTGGCAGAACCCCGTTCTTTCCAGCGTTTTCTCCACCTTCCAGATCAACGTGCCGCAATTGTATGTCGATGTGGACCGCGAAAAGGCAAAACAGCTGGGCGTGTCGGTGACCGATATTTTCAGCACGATGCAGATTTATCTCGGCTCTCTTTACATCAACGACTTCAACCGTTTTGGCCGCACCTATCAGGTGATCGCGCAGGCGGATGCGCCGTTCCGTGCGCAGGCGAACGATATCCTGCAGCTGAAAACCCGCAATGCGGCGGGCGAAATGGTGCCGCTGGGGTCGATGGTGACGGTCAAGCAAAGTTACGGGCCCGATGCCGCTACACGCTACAACCTTTATCGCACCGCCGACATCAACGGCGGCCCTGCGCCGGGCGTGCCGGCGGAGGTCGCGGAAAAGGCGATGATCGACATCCTGAAGGCAAAACTGCCGGCGGGCATGGATTTCGAATGGACGGACCTTAAATACCAGCAGATTTTGGCTGGTAACACAGCGGTGTACATCTTCCCGCTTTGCGTCTTCCTCGTCTTCCTCGTGCTGGCGGCGCAGTATGAAAGCCTGATCCTGCCGCTGGTCGTTATCATGATCGTGCCGATCGTGCTGCTCTGCGGCCTGTTCGGTGTCTTCGTGACGGGTGGCGATAACAACATCTTCACCCAGATCGGTCTTATCGTCCTTGTTGGCCTTGCCTGCAAGAACGCCATCCTGATCGTTGAATTCGCGCGCGAGCTTGAATTCCAGGGGCAAGGCATCGTCGATGCCGCCATGAACGCCAGCCGCCTTCGTCTGCGTCCCATTCTGATGACGTCATTCGCCTTCATCATGGGCGTGCTGCCGCTGGTCTATTCCAGCGGCGCGGGCGCAGAAATGCGCGCCGCGATCGGCATCACGGTGTTTTCGGGCATGCTTGGCGTTACGCTGCTCGGGATTTTCTTCACGCCCATCTTCTATGTCATCCTGCGCACGCTTGCGGGCGGCACGCTGACGGGCCATCATCATTCGGGCACAATTGCCTGCCCGGCAGAGGCTGGAAAATGAAAATAAAGCATCTCGTATCCCTGATTGCCATCACGGCTGCGCTGTCGGCGTGCAATATGGCGCCCGATTTTATCAAGCCGGAAGTCAGCAAGACCGAAGCCTTTAAGGAAGCGCCCACGGACAAGGAATTGTCGGCCAAGGAAATCGGCACATGGAAAGTGGCGGAGCCCTCGGCAGCGCTCCCCCGTGGCGAATGGTGGCGCGTGTTCGGCGACGAAAAACTGAACGCACTGGTCGAGCAGGCGGTCGCTGGCAATGAAAACGTCAAGGTCTATGCCGCGCGTGTGAAACAGGCGCGGGCGACGGCGAAGGTGTCGCGCTCCTACCTGTTCCCGACCATCGACAACACCAGCAGTTTTACGCGCCGCCAGCCGAACGCGGTGGGGCGCGGCCTTGCGCCCGGTTCCGCGCTGGCGATTGAAAACGACGCGCTGACCAGCTTCGGTCTGAATTACGAACTGGATGTGTTCGGCTCCGTGCGCGGCGGCTGGCTTGCGTCCCGCCTGGATGCGAAAGCGGCGGCGGCGACGTACCAGAGCGTCAAGCTGGCGCTGCAGGCGGATGTGGCCGATCTTTATTTCTCCCTGCGGGCGACCGACCGCGATATCGATATCCTGAACCGCGGGCTGAACCTGCGGCAGCAGAACGCGCGCATCCTCGAGAAAAAATCCGATGCCGGCGACATCACCGAACTGGATGTCGCGTCATCCGTCGTCGATCTTGAAAACACGCGCGCACAGCTGCACGCGGCGGAACAGCAGCGGTCCGAGCTAGAACACGCGCTGGCGCTGGCGCTCGGCAAGGCGCCGATGGATTTCACGTTTGAAAAAGAAAACATCGTCACCAAAATCCCCGTGATTCCGGCTGGCCTGCCGTCATCGCTGCTGGAACGCCGCCCCGATGTCACCGCCGCGCAAAAGGCGCTGGAAGCGTCGAACGAGCGTATTGGCGTCGCGCGCGCCGCATTCTTCCCGTCATTGTTCCTGACAGGCTCGGGCGGATTTGAATCCGATGTGCTGGGCAGCCTGTTTAACTGGTCGAGCCGCAGCTGGGCGATCGGCCCGCTCATGACCGTGCCGATCTTCGGCGGCGGCCGTGCGGTTGCCAATCTGGACCGCAGCAAGGCGCAGTACGAAGAAGCCGTGCATATCTATCGCGGTCAGGTGCTGGAATCCTTCCGCGACGTGGAGGACAGCCTTTCACGCCTGCGCATGCTGTCGCGTCAGGCGAATGCGCAATACCGCGCTGAACACGCATCCAAACGCGCGGCGCAGATCGCCAAGCTGCGCTATGACGAAGGCGACCTTGGCTATCTTGAAAGCATCACCGCCCGGCGCGAAGCATTGGAATCCGAACGCTCCGGTGTCGAAATCAAGCGCGCTCGCTTGTCTGCCACGGTACAGCTGATCCGCGCTCTGGGCGGTGGCTGGGACGCGCCGGCGGCGAAGCCGGAAACGCCCGCCGCGCCTGCAACGCCCGCCAAGGCGGAGAAAAAGAATGGCTGATACCCGCAGCGACGCTGAAATACAGGCAAGCCTGCAAAAACCGGGCGCGGGCGTGCCGCTGCATCATAAGCTGCTGATGCGATATGCCGTGAAACCGATGGTGATCGGCACTTCGACATGGGAAAAAGACAGCGAAGGCTTCGGGCGCGTCGCCGGAAAAATCATCGCCGATTACGAATCATTAAGGGAGGAACAGCGCACAAAACGCGTGCTGGTGCCGCCTCAATTCGGGCTGGAGGACAGTTCGCGCTACTGGTCTGCCGCGATGCTGCTTGAACATATGCTAATCGTCACGCAGGGCATCGCGTCGCTGGTGGTGCCGCTATCCAAGGGTATTGTGCCGGATTACGAAGTTGAAATGGCGCGGGTCAAACCCAAAGGCAACATGACCGCGCAGGAAGCGCTGACGAAATTTCGCGCCTATGCCGCGACCGCGATGGCAGAGCTGGACAAGGCTGTGGGGGACCGCAACAGCAAGGCCGCTTTGTTGCATCCGTGGTTCGGCCCCTTCACCGCGCGGCAATGGCATTGGCTGATGACCGCCCATGCGGTCGTGCATCTTAACCAATTGCGCGCGATTTGCTGGCGATTGAATCCTCCAAAAACGCATTCGAAATAAGCTTCGCCTGCATGCGCAGCTCCGGCACCGCCGTCGTTTCGAACAGCGCCCCGAACAGCGGCGCGCCCAGCGCGTACATTTCGCAGGGGCGGTCGCGGTAAACCAGCATGTTATCCGATGCGCGGATACCGTAATCATTTCCCGACGGCTTCGCCAGTCCTTTCGCCAGGATGTTTTTCAGCAGCGGGTTATGATCGGTCCTGTAATCCACGCCCGTGCAGCGGAAGGCCAGGTCAAAACCCGCCGCCGTTTTTACGCCATTCTTTGTCGCCAGCTCCAGCATCACGCCGTCCGGCGTTTGCGCGGCAGATGCCACACGCGCTTTCACCATCTTCAACTGCCCGCTTTTTTGTGCGGCTTCGATGCGCGCCGCGATATGCGGGGCGTAGCGGTGGCGGTGGATGTTCCACAGGTTGAAATATTTCCGCACCAGCCGCTCGCGGTCGGTAGCGCTCAATGACCGCCAGATATCCTGTGTCAGCGGGCGCAGGCTGTCGATGACGTAGTGCCATTCGCGCGCGCCGGATTTTATTTCCCGCCGCAGCGCCTGCATGATGCTGGACAGGCGCTGTGAAATATACTGGTCGGGCGGCAGCGCAATACGGTTGGCCGCGTCATACTCCGCCAGATGCGCGCGGGGCAGGGCGGCATGGCCGGAATAGCAGGTGATCTCGCCCTGCCAACCGGTGTCGAGGATGCTGATGATGATATCCGCCGCCGTGAGACCGCTGCCGATCAGTGCGATTTTTTTCTGGGTGGGCGACAACGTCTTGAAATCGAATTTCCAGGGTTGGTCGATGACAGGTCCCGCATCGCCCTTGTGTAGCGCGTTGCCGATTGCCAGCACCACCACGCGCGCATCGATGCCGTCGCTGCCCGAGCGGATGGACAGGTATTCCGCATGATCCTCGATATCCTCCGCTTCGCCCTGAAACCAGTCGAGGCGGATGCCCTTGTCGCGCGCAGTCACCTGCGTCGCATCAAGGACGGATTGCAGGTATTGCGCATATAGTTTACGCGGCAGGTAATCGCCGGGCGTGGCGGTGATTCCTTGCGCCTCTACCCATTCGAAAAAATGCCGGTGATTGTCGGCGAAGAGCCCCATATTCGCGGCGGGCACGTTTAGCAGGTGTTCATCGCGCGGCGTGGCATAGGCGGGGCCGAATACGCCGCGCGCATCGCGCGAGACGACAGCAATCGCAATCGGTTTCGTGGCATCACGCACGATATTCGCGATGGTCGCAACGCCGGAAAATCCGCCGCCAACAACGGCGATGTCGTACCAGCCCATGGTCAGGCGGCTTTTTTATGCAGGGCGGCGACGTTGGTATCCGGGGCTTTGGCCGCGCGGGCGATGATGGTGGCGTTAAGGCGCTTGATATTCGCGCTGGCGGTCGTGGTGAAAAGGAAGGGCAGCAGGCCGTGGATGAAAATGGCAAAGCCGGAAAATAAAAGCGTCGCGGAAGTTTTAATCGTGAACCCCAAATGTTCGAAATACGTCTCGCCCGCCGCGTGACAATGATCGGTGAACAATTTGCGGATCATGATAAATACTCCTACCAGAATAATTGCTGTTTTTTCTTGGGTGACATGTTGATCAGGTCCTCGAGCGACATGCCGTCCAGCACGTCGGCGATCTTGTTGCGCACCTCCGTCATCGCATGGCGGATGACGCAGATTTTTTCATCAACGCAGTCGTCGCATTTTTTATAGTAAAACGTGCTGGCGCAAGGGATGGGTGCCAGCATCCCGTCCATGGCCCGTACCACATGACCGATCATGATTTTTTCAGGTGCGCCTTTCAATTTATGCCCGCCATGCGCGCCGCGCTCCGATGTCAGCGCGTCGGCCTTGCGCAGGTCAGTCAAAATCGCCTCGAGGAATTTGGCCGGCACGCGCGCTTTTTGCGCAATCGCGCTTGAGGGCATTTTCGTGCCTTCGGCCGCCAGTACGACAAGCGCCTTCAGCGCATATTTGCATTTCATGGAGAGCATGATTCAATTCCTATTGAATTTATATGAATTAATGACCGGCGGTGCAAGCGTAAAATTAACCGCTTGAATTAGTTTATTATTTTCGCAGGGGTGCCGGCAACAGTTTTGCCAGCGGGCACATCGTGAACGACCACGCTGCCGGCCGCAACCTTCGCGCCCGCGCCGATTTCGATATTGCCGATGATCGTGCAATGCGCGCCCAGCGTTGCGCCTTCGCGCACTTTCGGGTGGCGGTCGCCGGGTTCCTGGCTGCGGCTGCCCAGCGTCACGCCGTGCCAGAACAGCACGTCGTTTTCGACAACGGCGGTTTCGCCGATCACGATGCCGGTCGCATGGTCCATCATCACGCCGCTGCCGATGCGGGCGGCGGGGTGGATATCGACGCCGAAAACATCCGAAATGCGGTTTTGCAGGAAGAGCGCCAGATGCTGGCGGTCTGCGCCCCACAGGTAATGCGCAAGGCGGTTGGATTGCAAGGCGTGGAAGCCTTTGTAAAACAGGAAGGGTGCAACCCAGTCGCGCGCGGCGGGGTCATGCCCCGTGATCGCGTTCAGGTCGCGGCTGACCGTCTGCTCAAGATCGGCAACCGCATCGGCGAAATCGGCGAAGAGCTGCAAGATCAGGCCCTCGGGCAGGTGCTTCGCCGCCAGTTTTTCCGACAGCAAACGCCCCAACGCCTCGGGCAGTGTTTTGGCGGGCAGAATGACGCACTGCAGCAACGGCGCGAGCGCCGCATCGGTCGATGCCAGCTTTTCGGCTTCCGCCTTCAGGCTTTTCCAGCAGCTGGCATGCGTTGCGGATGTGATGCTATGCAGGTTCGTCATACCGCCATTTTTACCCAATTAAACCCGCGAAGTCACGCCATTATGTTGCCGTTGCCTTTAATGCGGAAAAAGAATAGCATCAGCCCGATTTCGCTGAACATTTTTGGACAGGTGACAACCATGAAGCAAAACGCTCCCGGCGTTATCCAGCTGATCGGCAACACGCCGATGGTGCAGATTTCCAGGCTTGATACCGGCCCGTGCCAGCTGTTCCTGAAAATGGAATCCCACAACCCCGGCGGTTCGATCAAGGACCGCATCGCACGCACGATGATCGAGGCGGCGGAGCAGGACGGGCGCCTGAAACCGGGCGGCACGATTGTGGAAGCAACAGCGGGCAATACCGGCCTTGGCCTTGCGCTCATCGGCGTGCTGAAAGGGTACAAGGTCATCCTCGTCGTGCCCGATAAAATGAGCCGCGAGAAAATTTTCCATTGCAAGGCGCTGGGCGCCGATGTGCGCACAGCACGGTCTGACGTTGTGAAAGGCCATCCCGAATATTATCAGGAAGTGGCGGAACGCATCGCCCGTGAAACCGGCGGTTTTTACGCCAACCAGTTTTCCAACCCCGCCAATTCGCTGGCGCATGAAACATCGACCGCGCCCGAAATCTGGGAACAGATGCAGCATGACGTCGATGCGATCGTCTGCGGCGTCGGCTCGGGCGGCACGATGGCTGGCATCGCGTCGTTCATCAACCGCGTCAGCCCCAAAACCGAAATGGTGCTGGCGGATCCCGTCGGCTCCATCCTCGCCCCGCTGGTGAACGAAGGCAAGACCGTCACGCCCGGATCGTGGCTGGTCGAAGGCATCGGGGAAGATTTCATCCCCGGCATTCTTGATATGAAAGTGATCAACAAGGCCTATGCCATTCCGGACGAGGAAAGCATCGGCACCGCGCGCCAGCTGCTGAAGAACGAAGGCATCCTTGCCGGAACATCTTCCGGCACGCTGATTGCCGCCGCGCTGCGCTATTGCCGCGAACAGAAAACGCCGAAACGCGTCGTGACCTTCGTCTGCGACCGCGGCGACAAATACCTGTCGAAAGCGTTCAGCGATTCATGGATGACCGAACAGGGCTTTGCGCAGCGCACCAAGACGGGCACGGTCGAAGACCTGATCATGCGCCGCCACGATACGGGCGATACCGTCGTCGTGCAAACGACCGATACGCTGCAAACGGCTTATAAACGCATGCGTTTCGCCGATGTGTCGCAGCTGCCCGTGCTGGATGGCAAAGGCCTGCTGGTCGGCATCGTCGATGAAAAAATGCTGCTCGACGGATTGACCCGCGACGGCAAGGTCGTGCCGCTTTCGGCCACCGTCGGCGAAGTGATGCGCGAGCCCAAGCCCACACTGCCGCGTGAAACCCCGATTGCGCAGGCATCCGATTTCCTGCGCAACCACCCGCTCGTGATGGTGACCGATAACGGCAAGCTGCTCGGCCTTATCACACGCGTCGATATGCTCAACCACTTCTACCTGAAAGGTGCCGCATGACCGGAGGCAAAAACCGCGCGTTTTCCACGCGCTGCATTCATGGCGGCCAGCAGCACGACCCCACCACGGGTGCGGTGAACGTGCCGATCTACCAGACCTCGACTTACGCGCAGGCTGCCCCCGGCGAGCATAAGGGGTACGTTTATGCGCGCGGCCATAACCCCACGCGCCATGCGTTCGAACGCGCGATGGCGGATCTTGAAGACGGCATTGCCGGTTTCGGTTTCGGGTCGGGCATGGCGGCGATGGATGCGATCCTCGACCTGCTGCCCGCGAACGCGCATATGATTGCGTCGGACGACCTGTACGGCGGCAGCTATCGCTTGTTCGAGCGCGTACGCAAGGGCACGACAGGCCTGACCGTTACTTACGTCGATATGTCGGACGTGAAAAATGTTTCCGATGCGATCAAGCCTGAAACGAAAATGATCTGGGTGGAAACGCCCACCAACCCGCTGTTGAAACTGACCGATATCGCGGCGGTTGCGGCGGTTGCGAAAAAACACAACCTGCTCTCGGTCATCGATAATACCTTTGCGACGCCCGCGCTGCAGCGGCCGCTGACGCTGGGCATCGATATCGTCGTGCATTCGGCCACCAAATATATCGGCGGCCATAGCGATGTGATCGGCGGCGTTGTCGTCGTCAATAATCAGGAACTCGCCGACAAGCTGAAATTCATCCAGAACGCGACCGGTGGTATCTTGGGCCCCTTCGACAGCTTCCTGGCCCTGCGCGGCGTGAAAACGCTGGATGTGCGTATGGAACGCCATTGCACCAGCGGCCTGAAGGTTGCGGCATGGCTGGAAAAACACCCCAAGATCGAAAAGGTGTTCTATCCCGGCCTGCCGTCGCATCCGCAGCATGCGCTGGCGAAAAAACAGATGGCCGGTTTCGGCGGCATGATCACCGCCGTCATCAAGGGCGACCTTGAATCCTCGCGCCGCATGTTGTCGGCCTGCAAGGTGTTTACGCTGGCCGAAAGCCTCGGCGGCGTGGAAAGCCTGATCGAGCATCCGGCGATCATGACCCATGCGTCGATCCCGAAAGAACAGCGCGAGGCGCTGGGCATCAGCGACGGCCTGATCCGCCTGTCGATCGGCATCGAAAGCGCCGACGACCTGATTTCCGACCTCGACGAGGCATTAAGCAAGGCATGACCAAGATCATCGCGGATATTGGCGGCACGAATGCGCGTTTTGCGCTGGTGGATGATGCGGGCAACATCAACAATATCGATGTGCTGCCCTGCGCCGATTACAAATCACCAGGTGATGCCGCGCTGACTTACCTGAAGCGCATCGGCGGCCAGCCGAAGACCGGCGCATTTGCGGTCGCAACCGCGCTGGACGGCACCGATGCGGTTACCATGACCAACCATGTCTGGAATTTCTCCATCAACGCCACCAAGGCCGATATCGGGTTGTCGTCGCTGCGCGTCGTCAACGATTTCGCGGCGCTCGCCTATGCCGTGCCGTATCTGGCGGAAAAAGACCGCTACCAGCTGGGCGGCGGCGAAGCGCAGAAAAACATGCCCATCGCCATCATCGGTCCCGGCACCGGCCTTGGCGTGGCGGGCGTGGTGTTCGATGACGCGGGCAAACCCATCGTTGTGACGGCGGAGGGCGGCCATGTGACGATGCCCGCCGATAACGCGCGCGAATTCGCACTGTTCGAATGGTTGAAAAATTCCAAATACCATCATATCTCGGCCGAACGCGTCGTTTCCGGCAAGGGTTTGGTGAATTTGTATCACGCGGTTTGCGGTGTCGATAAGCTCGACCTGCCGGAACTGACGCCCGCCGAAATCACGGCCAAGGCGCTCGATAAGTCATGCAAAGCCTGCGTCGAGGTGCTGGACCTGTTCTGTCATTTTCTGGGCGTGGTGTCGGGCAATCTTGCGCTGTCTTACGGCGCGAAGGGCGGCGTGTATATCGCGGGCGGCATCGTGCCGCAGCTGGGCGAATATTTCAAAACCTCGCGCTTCCGCGAAAGCTATCTTGCCAAGGGGCGTTTCTCCGAATATGTCGGGCGCATCCCGACCTTTATCATCACGCATCCCTATCCGGGGCTGGAAGGCCTGAAGAATATCGCCTAAAGCGCGGGCAGGCGGGTCAGGTAATCCTGCGCCCATATCTTGCCATAGGTGTCGCCGTCGATATTCGCGCCCGACAGGATGATCAGGATACGCTTGCCCTTGTTCCCCTCGCGCAGCCATTGATGGGCGGCGGCCATGCCCAGCGCCGATGTCGGCTCGACTGTCACCTTCAGCAGATGCATCAGCCATTGGCTCCAGTACAGAATATCTTCTTCCTCCACCTCGAAAAATCCGTCCAGTTGCTGGATGTAATGAAACGTGCGCGGCGAAACGGAAAGCGTACGCACGCCGTCGGCAATCGTCTTGGGCATGTCGCTGAAACGCACGATCTTGCCCGATTTGAATGATTGCGACGCATCGTTGGCGATCACGGGTTCGGCGGCGAACACTTCGGCATCCGGCGAAAAGAGGCGCGTCGCCATGAATGTGCCGGAAATCAGCCCGCCGCCGCCGCAGGGCGCAAAAACCGCGTCGAATTTTTTATGTTCTTCCCATGCTTCATACGCCGCCGTGCCTTGCCCCGCGATCACATCGTCATGGTCATAGGGCGGCAGCAGGAACGATCCCTTTTCGGCGGCCGCCGCTTTTGCGCTTTCCTCCGCCTCCTGCCGCGTTTTCGTCACATGCACATCCGCGCCATAGGCACGCGTGGCGGCGATTTTCACCTGCGACGATCCCTGCGGAATATAAATCGTGGATTTCAGGCCCAGGCGTTTCGCGGCCCAGGCGACCGCCGCCGCATGGTTGCCCGACGAATAGGCCACAACACGCTCCGGCAGCTGGTGTTTTTCCTGCAGGGACAGCAGCGTGTTCAGCGCGCCGCGCGCCTTGAAGGCGCCCACCTTTTGCGCGCCTTCGTATTTGAAAAAGATTTCACAGCCCAGAAAGCGGTCGAGCAGGCGCGAGGTTAGAACCGGCGTGCGCGTGATATGCGGCTTCAGGCGCATATAGGCGGCTTCGACGGCTTCGTTTTTCATGTCATATCTCCTGCGCCAGTTTCAATACGGCCGCCGTCCACAGGAAGGTGCCGCTTTCACTGACATTCGTGTTGTATCCATGCATAACGGCGACTTCGGCATTGCCGTCGCGCATATTGTATTTTTCAAACAACGCCGCGCGCGCCTCAAACACGCTCTGCGCCAGCGCCGCGAATTTTCCGGCGACCCGTTTGGCGGCATCCGTCTGCCCGTTGCGGCGCAGGCCTTCAAACGCAAAATACTGCAGCGGCGGCCATCCATAAGGAAAATCCCATTGGCTGCCGCTTTGCTCGGTCGATGTGATGATGCCGTGCGGTGTTTCCAGCAGCGCCAGCGCGGCATCCGCCGCGTGTTTCGCCGCGCCTGCGTCGCCGTCATAAAGCCCCGCCCAATGCGCATGGAAAAACGTCGCGAAAGGTTTCAAATTGCGCGCCCTCCGTGCCGTATCATAATCGTGATAAATGCCGGTCGCGGGATCGACCATCACCTGCATCGCCGATTTGCGCTGCGCCTGTTTTGCGCGCCATGCTGCGCTGTCTTGCCCGATAATGCCGGCGATTTCCGCCAGATCGCCCTCCATCTTGTACAACAGCGCGTTCAGGCAGGCGGGGGCGTGGAACAAACATTCCAGCGCGCCATATCCCCAATGCACCGTGGGGTCAAAGCCCGATGCCCGCATCGCGCGGTCGGCACGGTAATACAGCGGCGTTAATGCGCTGTCCTTGTAAAACCGCTCATCCGGATGCTGTTTGAAATGATCGACGGCATGTTCGTAATGCCCCGGCTCGCCCAGCAATACTTCGGCGGCGATACCGTCGCCGTCATCCCAATAGCGCGCAAGGCCGGTATCGCCTGCCTGACGCTCCGGCGCTGTCCAGTAGCCGTGATAGGTAACAAGGTCGGCATATGCGGCTGCCAGCCATGTTTTCGCATCGGCGTAAATCCCGTCAGGGTCAAATGCGCGCCAGTCGTGTTGTTGCGCCGCCTGCCAGACGCGCAACACCATCGCGGCGATCAGCGGCGGCTGCGAACGTGACAGGTAATAAGTGCGGTTGGCGTTCAAAACCTTGCCATAGGCGCGGATCTGGTAAAGCTGGTTATCCGCCTGTTCACGCATCAGGCGCGGATGCGTGTCCACCCATGCGAAAACGGGGAAAGCGGAATCCCAGCCATACATTTCATTAAACCGCCCGCCCGGCACAACATACGGATAGGGCAGGTACAGCAGCCCATGCACCGCATCCTGTTTCTGAAACCGCGCCATATCGCCGAGCGGCAATACGCGCACGGTATCGCCTGTGCGTGCCTTCGCCTTTTCGATATCGGCATCGACCGCATAGACAACAGGCGTTGTGCCCGTCATTTTCGGGTCCGGTGCGCTGTCGGCAAGGCTTTTGCGCAGCAGCAGTTCGGGCGTCGCGTCAATCACCTGCTGGAAGTTCAAGGTCAGGCAGCCTTCCTTGCAAAGAAACCGCCGAAGGCGGGAAGTTCCAGCGATTGACCCTTTGCTTCTCCCTGCAATCCGTAACCCGTAAGCGGCGTCCAGCCGCTTTGCAGCGCGACGGTAACGGGGGCGGGCTTCAGGTTAAAGGCGCAGAACAGCGTTTCGCCGTCCAGTTTGCGCGTGAAGACAACCACGTTGTCGTCCAGCGTTTCAAACGCCAGTTCGCCGCGCAGCAGCGCCGGATGCGTCTTGCGCCATTTCAGGAATTGGCGCGTGAAATTCAGCATCGATGCAGGGTCTTTTTCCTGCGCCGCGACGCTGGCGGCGGCATGTTCGGCGGGCACGGGCAGCCAGCCCTCGTTTGCGGATGTAAATCCGCCATTCCTTTTCGCGCCGTCCCACGGCATGGGCGTGCGGCAGCCGTCGCGGCCGGTGCCGGTCGAGCCGATGCCGGGATCCCGCCGTTTTTCGGGCGGGATGACCGCTTCGGTCAGCCCCAGTTCTTCGCCCTGATAGACGAAGGACGAACCGCGCAAGCTGCTCAGCATCGCCAGCAGCATTTTCGTCTGGCGCACATCCGGCTTGTCATCCACCGCCCAACGGGTAGCGACGCGGATGCTGTCATGGTTCGACAATGCCCAGCTTGGCCATGAATCATGCGGCGTGGCAAAGAATTCCTCCACCTTGCGGCGCAGGTATGATGCCGAATATTCATGCACCAGCAGCGAGAAGTCATAGGCCGTGTGCAGCATTTCGGGGCCGTTGGTATAGGAAATGGTGGTTTCCACCGTCTTGTCGTCATTTACCTCGGCCACCAGCATGCAATCCTTGTACTGGTCGGTCAGCGCGCGGAATTTCTTCAGGAAGGGGATCATTTCCGGCTGCGTTTTATCATAGGTATGCCATTGCATCGAATACGGGTGGATCACCGTCTTGCCGTCCGATTTCGGCACGGGGCGGGGCGGATTGTCGCGCAATTGCGCGTCATGGATGCAATGCGGCAGCGCGTCCATGCGGAAGCCGTCCACGCCGCGGTCCAGCCACCATTTCGCGGTCGCCAGCAGTTCATCCTGCACGACAGGGTTGCGGATGTTCAGGTCGGGCTGTTCTTTCAGGAACTGGTGATAGAAATACTGGCCGCGCTGAGGATCAAACTCCCATGACGACCCGCCGAAAACGGAGAGCCAGTTATTGGGCGGCGATCCATCGGGCTTGGGGTCGGCCCAGACATACCAGTCGGCATATTTATTGGTCTTGTCCTTGCGGCTTTCGATGAACCACGGGTGTTGATCGGATGAATGGTTCAAAACGATGTCGATGACCAGTTTCAGCCCGCGCTTGTGCATTTCCGCGATCATTTCGTCGCAATCGGCAAGCGTGCCGAAGATCGGATCGACGCCTTTGTAATCCGCAACGTCATAACCGAAATCCGCCATGGGCGAGGTGAAGAAGGGTGACAGCCACACGCCGTCAACGCCCAGCGATGCGATGTAATCCAGCTTGGCCGTGATGCCCTTCAGGTCGCCGATGCCGTCGCCATTGCTGTCGAAAAAGCTGCGCGGATAGACCTGATAGATCACCGCGCCCCGCCACCATTCCTGTCCTTTAGCCATCATTCCACTCCATGTTGCAGCGCAATAATATTACAAAAAAACGTTTCAAATTTAATAGGTTAACGCCGAACTGTTCAAAAGTATTGATATTGAAGGTATATTTAGTATTATATTGCACCAATTGCATAATCAAGGTAATTAAGTTGCGAGCCAACCGTATATATTATGTACCTCCGCGCCTTGTGGGGTCGGTCGCCAACTGGTCGGGCAAAGATGCGCCCGATGGCGCTTCGTGGCTCGTCGATCATGCCAAAAGCATGAACTTCAATTCCATCTGGCTCAGCCCGTTTTTCGAAACCACACAGCTGAAGGCCGCCGTTCCCGAAGGCCATCCTGCGGACAATAGCCTATACGCCACCCGCAATCACGGGGTTTTTGACCCGGAATTCAGCGCGACGAAAATCGCCGGTGCGCGGACAGGCGAGACGTCCGAAACCCTTGCCACTATCGATGCGCTGGATAGCGCGCACCTGAAACACTTCACGGCGGAGGCCGGCAAAGCGGGCATCCGCGTCATGGCCGATCTGGTGTTCAACCAGTTCGCCGCCGACCATCCGCTGGTGCAGGATGAAAACGCGAAACTGGCCGCGATTTTGAAAACCCTGCCGACAGGCGAAAAACCCGCGCTGCTGACCGCCGAAACCACGACGCTGACGGGCGGCAAGGATACCGAAGTGGTCGGTATTTCCTACAAGGACAACGGTGTCCAGAAAGAATTCTATTTCAAATTCGCGCGCGACGAAGACCTGAATTGCCTCGACTGGCGTCTGGTGAAGGGTAACGAAACCGCGCAGATCAATTTCGCCTCGCCCGCCGCCCGCGAATTCTTTATCGACGGCACCGACGGCAAGCCCGGCTTTCTGAAGGGCGTGATGGACTGGTATCTGGATCACGGCTTCAAGGATTTCCGCTGCGATATCGCCTACCGCCTGCCCGCCGACTGGTGGCAGGAACTGATCACTCATGCGCGCGGCCGCCTGCCCGATGCGGGTTTCATGGCGGAAACGCTGGGCGCCCCCGATGCGGCGATGAAGAAAATGACGCAGATCAAAACGGTCGATGCGAACGGCGTTGAGCGTCCCGGCTTCGATCTTGGCATGGTCAGCAATTATTGGTGGAATTTCACCGATGACTGGCTGCCGCAGGGCGAGGCCGCGCGCCTGCGCGACATGGCGAAATTCGGCGGCGCTGCGTCGCCCGACAATCACGACACGCCCGAAACGCTGGCCGGCCAGTTCCAGAAAGCCTGCAAGGGTAAGGATAAATGCGATGAAAACGTCGCCGCGATTGCCGTGCGCAATTATGCCGTATCGACCTTTATCGCGAACGCCGTCTATATGCAGATGGGTTACGAATATAACAAAGAAAAACAGAACGGCGTGTTCAAGGATCAGGTGACCACGCAGGACTGGGCCGATCTTGCCGTGCGCGCTGACACCCCTACCCACCCGCTCAACATCGCCGCGCGCATCAAGGGCATCAACGATTTGAAGGAAAGCCTTGGCGTTGAAAACTGCGTTGCACGCGTGAAAGAACACACCGCCATGCAGGACGGCCGGTTGATCAAGATTGCGGTCGAATTCCAGGATGCCGATACCGGCCGCAAAACCGCCGATGTGGTGATGATCCTGAACAAGAAACCCGAAAACGGCAGTGTCACGATTTTGGACAGCGCATTGCGCGATCTTGAAACAGGGCCGCTGAAACGCCTCGATTCATCGGGTGAAACGGCGGTATCGGTGCGCGATGTCGTGATCTATCACACGCCCGTCAGCGACGCGGTTGCGCCGAAGCCGGCATCCGTCCCGTCGCCGCGGATATTCAAACCGGCCGCTTAAGCCGCCTTCTTCATATACGCATCCAGTTTGCCCAGCAGCACATCCTTGGCCGCTTTATCAAGGAAGCTGGCATGGATGCTGTTGCGCGAAATGGTCAGCAGGTCGGTTTTATCAAGGTGCAGGCTGTCGGTTACGGCCTTGAAGTTTTCGTTCATGTATCCGCCGAAATAGGCAGGGTCGTCGGAATTGATCGTCGCCTTCAGGCCCAAATCCAGCATGCGTTTCAGCGGGTGGTCTTTCATGTCCTTCACCACGCAGAGCTTCAGGTTCGATAGCGGGCAGACGGTCAGCGCCGTGCCGTCCTTCACCAGCCTTGCCACCAGTTTTTCATCCTCCAGCGACCGGTTGCCGTGGTCGATGCGGTCGACCTTCAGCATGTCGATCGCTTCCCACACATATTCGGGCGGGCCTTCTTCGCCGGCATGCGCCATGATCAGGAAGCCTTCTTTTTTTGCCTCCGCGAACACATTCTTGAATTTCGACGGCGGGTGGCCTTTTTCTGAACTGTCGAGGCCGACGCCAAGGATGCGGTGCTTGTAAGGTATCGCGCTTTCCAGCGTTTCAAACGCCGCATCTTCGCTCAGGTGGCGCAGGAAGCACATGATAAGGAACGATGACACGCCCAGTTTGCGGCGGCCATCGTCGAGCGCACGGGTAATGCCGTCCAGTACCGTTTCAAACGCCACGCCGCGCTCGGTATGGCCCTGTGGGTCGAAGAAAATTTCCACGTGCATGACGTTCTGTTTCGCGACACGTTCCAGATATGCCCATGTCAGGTCGTAAAAATCCTGTTCCGTCTGCAGCACGTTCATGCCCTGGTAATAGATATCCAGAAAATCCTGCAAGTTGGAAAAATCATAAGCCTTGCGCACTTCATCGACCGATTTAAACGGGATCTGGATTTTGTTGCGCTGTGCGAGGGCGAACATCAGTTCCGGCTCCAGGCTGCCTTCGATGTGCAAATGCAGCTCCACTTTCGGCAGGCCTTCGATGAATGAGTCCATGGTTGAAATTCCTTTCAAAACAAACGGCTTATCGGCTGCGCACATGCTAACATTTTGGATGACTCGTGCCTAGAAAAACGGTATCGTCTTGGAATTATTTCATAATTAGAAAAGCATCATGTCAGACAGCATCCGATTTATCCTGAACGGAAAACTGGTCGAGGTGGCAGGACTGCCGCCCACCACGACGCTGCTGCAATACCTGCGCACGCAAGAGCGCCTGACTGGCACCAAGGAAGGCTGCGCCGAGGGCGATTGCGGCGCCTGCACCGTCGCGGTCGGCAAACTGGTCAAGGGCAAGGTCGAATACCAGAGCATGAATGCCTGCATCCTGTTCCTGCCGACGCTCGACGGTCGCGAAGTGGTGACGGTGGAAAATCTGAAATCGGCCGCAGGCGCGCCCAATGCCGTGCAGCAGGCGATGGTGAAATGCCACGGATCGCAATGCGGTTTCTGCACGCCGGGTTTTGTCATGGCGCTGTCGACCATGGTGAACAACAAGAAAAACGCCAGCGACGACGATATTCAGGATGCAATCGCCGGCAACCTGTGCCGCTGCACCGGTTACCGCCCGATCGTCGATGCCGCGCGCATGGCGAATGAAACGCAGGACCGCGCGCTGCCGTCGCATCCGAAGGAACTGGCGGCGATCCAGCACAGTCGCATGGTCACATACGAAACGCCCGCCGGAAAATATTTCGCCCCCGTCAGCGCCGAAGATCTGGCGGTCGTGCTGGCCGCTTATCCCGATGCCACACTGCTGGCGGGCGGTACCGATGTGGGGCTGTGGGTCACGAAATTCCACATGGACCTGCCGGTCGTCATCTATACCGGCAATGTGGCGGAGTTGCGCGGCATCCGCGATGCGGGCGATGTGCTGGAAATCGGCGCGGCTGTGACCTATTCGGAAGCCTTCGACGCACTGGCGGCGTTTGATCCCAGCATGGAAGATTTGCTGAAACGCTTTTCGTCGCTGCATATCCGCAATGCGGGCACGGTGGGCGGCAATATCGCCAACGGATCGCCCATCGGCGACGGCCCGCCGCCGCTGATTGCCCTTGGCGCGAAGGTGGTGCTGCGGTCGAAAACCGGCACGCGCATGCTCGCGCTGGAAGATTTCTTCATCGCGTACAAGAAACAGGACCGCAAGCCCGGCGAATTCGTCGAAAAAATCATCGTGCCGAAAAAACCGGGCAATGTGCTGTTCCGCGTCTATAAACTGTCGAAGCGTTTCGATCAGGATATCTCGGCCGTTTGCGCCGCCTTCGCCGTCACGCTGGACGGTGACAAAGTGACGGGCGCACGCATCGCCTTCGGCGGCATGGCCGGCACGCCGCACCGCGCGCATAAAACGGAAACGGCGCTGCTGGGCATGCCGTGGGATGAAACGACGCTGGATAACGCCATGGCCGCGCTGGATGCCGATTACGCGCCCATGACGGATGCGCGCGCCACCGCCGAATACCGCCGCACGACCGCGCGCAACCTGCTGAAGCGTTTTTATATCGAAACCACCGACCCTTCGGTGAAAACACGGCTGTACCGCTATGCAGAATGACGCGAAGAAAATCGACGGCGGCATGGGCGCTCCGAAAACGCATGACAGCGCGCATCTGCATGTGTCGGGCGAGGCGACCTATACCGACGATGTGCTGGAACCTCATGGCTGCCTGCATGCCTGTGTGCTGAAAAGCCCGCATGCCCATGCGAAGATCACGAAAATCGATATTTCCGGCTGCTGCATACCGGGCGTGCATGCCGTGATGACAGCAAAGGATATTCCGGGCGTGAACGATGCCGCGCCCGTTTTTCCGGGCGACCCGATTTTCGCCGATGGCGTGGTGCTGTATTACGGCCAATGCGTACTTGGCGTCGCGGCGGACAGCATCGAGATCGCGCGCCGCGCGGTCAAGCTGGCGGTCGTCGAATACGAACCGCTGCCCGCGATACTGAACGTGCATGACGCGATTGCCGCGCAGAAATTCGTCGGCGACCCCTATGAAATGGGGCAGGGCGATGCGCCTGCCGCGATTGCGGCTGCAAAAAACAAAATTTCCGGCACGCTCGATATCGGCGGGCAGGACCATTTTTATCTGGAAGGCCAGATCGCGATGGCGACACCGCTCGAAAACGGCGAATTCCATTGCTGGTCATCGACCCAGCATCCGTCCGAGGTGCAACACCTGATCGCCAAAATGCTGAACCTGCATGATCATGCCGTGACGGTCGAAGTGCGCCGCATGGGCGGCGGCTTCGGCGGCAAGGAAAGCCAGGCATCGCTGATCGCCTGCGTCGCCTCTGCCCTTGCGTGGAAAACAAAACGCCCCGTCAAATTCCGCCTCGACCGCGACGACGACATGATCATGACGGGCAAACGGCACGACCTGAACGTGAAGTACAGCGTCGGCTTCAACGATGACGGGCTGATCGACGGCATCGAATACACCCACGCCGTCAATTGCGGCATGAGCCCCGATTTGTCGAACGCGATTGCCGACCGCGCGATGTTCCATGCCGATAACGTCTATTATTTAAAGAATGCCAAAATCACCAGTTACCGCTGCTTCACGAATAAAGTGTCCAACACCGCCTTCCGCGGCTTCGGCGGGCCGCAGGGCATGCTGGCGATGGAATATGTGATCGACGATATCGCGCGGCATCTGGGCAAAGACCCGCAGGAGGTGCGCAAGATAAACCTCTACGATGCCAAGGGCGAATTAAAAGACCGCTGCACCACCCATTACGGCATGACTGTCGAGGATAACATTATCCGCGATATCTTCGCGCAGCTGGAAAAAACCGGCGACTATGCCGCGCGCCGCGCCGCGATTAAAAAATTCAATGCCGAAAACAAGATCCTGAAAAAAGGCCTCGCGCTCACCCCCGTCAAATTCGGCATCAGCTTTACATTGACGATGCTCAATCAGGCGGGCGCGCTGGTGCATGTGTATAAGGACGGCACGGTGCAGCTGAACCACGGCGGCACCGAAATGGGGCAGGGGTTGCACACCAAGGTCTGCCAGATCGTGGCCGATGTATTTCAAATTGATTTTGATAAAGTACGCATCACCGCCACCAACACCAGCAAAGTGCCGAACACCTCGGCCACCGCCGCCTCCAGCGGTGCGGACCTAAACGGCAAGGCGGCAGAGGCTGCCGCGCGCGTCATCCGCGACCGTCTGGCCGATTTTGCGGCGTCGCAGTTCGACACCGATGCCAGCCTTGTCAAATTCGCGGGCGGCTATGTGCATGCGGGCGACAAAACGCTGTCATTCAAGGAACTGGTGCAGCTTGCCTATGCTGCGCGCGTGCAGCTGTCATCGACCGGATTTTATAAAACGCCGAAAATCGCCTGGGACAGGCCGAAAGGCAAAGGCCGCCCGTTCTATTACTTCGCCTATGGCGCGGCGATCACCGAAGTCATCATCGACACGCTGACCGGCGAATATAATATCCTGCGCGCCGATATTTTACATGACGCAGGTCAGTCGCTGAACCCCGCCATCGATATCGGGCAGGTCGAGGGCGGTTATGTGCAGGGCGTCGGCTGGCTGACATCGGAGGAATTGTGGTGGAACGACAAGGGCGAATTGAAAACCCATGCCCCCAGCACCTATAAAATCCCGACCGGCCGCGATGTGCCCAATGATTTCCGCACCGCGTTGTTCGAAGGCATCAACCCCGAAGAAACCATTTACCGGTCCAAGGCCGTGGGCGAGCCTCCGCTGATGCTTGGCATTTCCGCCTTCCTTGCGTTGCGCGACGCGGTCGCGGCGACGGGCGATGCAAACTGTATCCCGCCGCTGCAGGCGCCAGCCACGCCCGAAAACGTGCTGAAAGCCATCGAAGCGGTGCGCAAATGACCAGCCCGCATGATTGGCTGCCCATCCTGACCGACCTGACCGATCGCGGCGAGCCCTGCGTGTTGATCACCGTGATGGAAGCAAAGGGATCGACGCCGCGCGAAGCGGGCGTAAAAATGATCGCAACCGCATCCGCGCAATTCGGCACCATTGGCGGCGGAAATCTGGAGTTTGAAGCCATCGCCGCCGCGCGCGAATTGCTGGCGGGCGCAGGCAAGCCGACCGTGAAGGATTATCCCCTCGGCCCGAAACTGGCGCAATGCTGCGGCGGCGCGGTGTCCGTGTTCCTTGAACCGTTCCTGCCGGTTGGCAAAACGCTCTACCTGTTCGGCGCGGGGCATGTGGGCAAGGAAGTGGTGAAGGTGCTGGACGGTTTGCCGCTGAAGGTGAAATGGATTGACGAACGGGCAAACGAATTCCCTGCGCTTCTGCCGAAAAACTGCGAAAAAATCATCACCTCCGCCCCCGCCGCCGAATTGCGCGCGGCGGATGACAACAGTTACATCGCCATCATGACGCATAACCATGACCTCGATTTCGATCTGGTGCGCGCGGCGTACAAGGGCAAATTCGCCTATCTTGGCCTGATCGGGTCGGACACCAAACGCGCGCGGTTTGATAAACGCCTCGCGGCCGACGGCGTGGAAAAAGAAAAACTGGTGCAGCTGCATTGCCCCATCGGTTTGGGCGATACCGGCAAGCATCCGCGCGAAATCGCGATTTCGATTGCCGCCGAACTGCTGACGTTTGGCATCTGCCGCGGCGCGGAACAGGAACAAGCGGCATGAAAAAACCCGTCTATCTCGATTACCATTCCACCACGCCCTGCGATCCTGCGGTGATCGATGCGATGATGCCCTGCTTCGGCGCGGGCTTCGGCAATCCGGGCGCGAAATCGCATGCGCATGGCCGCAATGCCGCGCGCCAGCTGGAACAGGCGGTGGAGAAAATCGGCCGGCTGATCGGCGCGGGCGCGGAATGCATCACACTGACGAGCGGTGCTACGGAATCCAACAACCTCGCCCTGCTGGGTTTGGCCGAACGCGCCACCGACCGCAAAGAAATCGTCATCACCGCGATCGAACACAATTGCGTATCCAACACCGCCGCATATCTGGCGACCAAGGGCTTCACGGTCAAGATTGTGCCGGTCGATGCGGATGGCGTCGTGCGGCTCGACGCATTGAAAACACTTGTCACGCCACAAACCCTCGTCGTTTCCGTCATCACCGCCAGCCACGAAATCGGCACGATCCAGCCGCTGAAGGAATGCGCCGGCATCGCCCGTGCTGCGGGTGCGCTGTTCCATACCGACGCCACGCAGGCGCTCGGCAAGATTGCGTTTGATGTGAACGATATTCAGGCCGACCTTGTCAGCTATTCCGCGCATAAAATTTACGGCCCCGTCGGCATCGGCGCGCTGTATGTGCGGCAAAAACCGCCGGTTGCCATCACCCGCGTGTTTTTCGGCGGCGCGCAGCAATCGCTCCGCCCCGGCTCCGTGCCGCTGGCGCTGGCGGTTGGTTTCGGCGCGGCCTGTGATATCGCGGCGCAGGGCCTTACAACCCATATCCCGCATATGCAGAAAATGACGGCGCTGCTGCTGGCCGAATTGCAGGCGCGCATCCCCGCGCTGAAACTCAACGGCGGCGGGCAGCGCCTGCCCGGGCTGCTCAACATCCGCCTGCCTGAGGTATCGGCGCAGGACATCATGCTGGAACTCGCGGATGATCTTTGCATGTCCACGGGCGCCGCCTGTTCATCGGCCAACCGCAAGCCCTCGCCGGTGCTGAAGGCCATCGGGTTGTCGGATACCGACATTGATTGCAGCCTGCGGCTGACGGTCGGGCGGCAATCCACGGCGGAGGAAATGAACTATGCCGCTAGCGTGCTTGCCGACGGTGTGCAGCCCCTTTCTCGCCGCGCTGCCTAATATTTACGAAAAATAAACCCCTTTTGCCCCAATATAGACTCATATGCCGTTTCACAGCTATGCTGGCAGCGCGTTTTCGTTCTTTTTGAAAGGTAACCGCTATGGGGCTGATGAGTTTTATTTCCAAGCAATTTATCGACGTTATCCAGTGGACCGATCCCGGCACCAATGTGCTGGCTTACCGCTTCCCCATGCAGGACCAGGAGATCCAGAACGGCGCGCAGCTGGTGGTGCGCGAGGCGCAGCAGGCCGTGTTCTTCAACGAAGGAAAATTCGGCGATAAATTCGGCCCCGGCACCTATACGCTGAACACGCAGACGCTGCCGATCCTGACCTACCTGAAAAACTGGGACAAGGCGTTTGAATCGCCGTTCAAGTCGGATGTGTACTTCCTGTCGATGCGCGAATTCACCGACATGAAATGGGGCACACCGCAGCCCATCACGATCCGCGACAAGGAATTCGGCGCGCTGCGCATCCGCGCCTTCGGTAACTATTCGTTCAAGATCGGCGATATCGAGACGTTCTGGACGAAACTGTCCGGCGCTGCCGAAGTTTATACGGTCGATCAAATCGAAGGCCAGCTGCGCACCGCGATCATCGCGTCGATTTCCAGCTACCTTGCCAAATCCGGCATCGCGTTCATTGACATGGCCGCAAGCCAGCTGGATTTCTCGACCAAGCTGCAGGAAGCTGTCGCCCCCGTGCTGAAGAATTACGGCCTCGAGCTGAAATCCTTCTGGGTGCAAAGCATCTCGCTGCCCGAAGAAATGGAAAAGCAGCTTGATAAACTGTCCTCCATGGGCATGTTCGGCGATCTCAAAAAATACGCGACCTTCCAGTCGGCCGACAGCATTTCGGTCGCCGCCGCCAATCCGGGCGGCGTCGCCGGTGCGGGTGCCGGCATCGGCGCGGGCATGGCGATGGGCAATATGATGATGCAGTCGCTGGGGCAGGGGGGTGCCGCTGCGCCCGCCGAAGACCCGCTCGCGATGCTTGAAAAACTGGGCGAGCTGCAGAAAAAAGGCGTGCTGACGCAGGCCGAATTCGATGCGAAAAAGGCGGAGCTTCTGGCCAAGATAAAATAGGCGACCGCCCCGGTGAAAAAATATCCCTGTCCATCCTGCGGCGCGGAAATTCCGTTCCGCACCAGCGTCGCCAGCCACGGCATCTGCCCCTATTGTCGCACCATGGTCGTGCGCGACGACGATGCGCTTCGCAAAACCGGCGAGATGGCACAGCTGCCCGACGACATGAGCCCGTTTCAGCTGGGCACCGAAGGCACGTTCAACGGTGTGCGTTTCGGAATCGTCGGCCGCATCCGCCAGAACTGGGAAGACGGCAGCTGGAACGAATGGTTCATCGTATCGGACGACGCAAAGCGCGGCTGGCTCGCCGAAGCGCAGGGGTTTTATGCGCCCTGTTTCGAGGTGGAGAACCCGTCGGATGAAACCCTGCACGCGATTGGCAAGATGCAGGAATGGGCGGGCGGCGATGTGGCGGGCGGCGACTGGGCGAAAAGCCCCGCAGGGCAGCGCATCAAAATCGAAAACACGACCTATAAAATCGTCGATATCAAGAATGCCGAATGCGTGGCGGCAGAGGGTGAATTGCCCTTTGCGTCGCCGCAGGGGCGCAAAAGCGTTTCCATCGACTGTATCGCGGGCGACGGCAAATTCGCGTCGATCGATCTCGCCGATGGCCGCGCGCGCGTCTTTACCGGCGCCTATGTCGACTGGACGGCGCTGAACTGCCGTTATTACCGGACATTCGAGGGCTGGAAGCAATGACCGCCACCGATTTCGGCCCCAACCTGTTCGGCGAAGAACCTCCACCCGTCAAAAAAACGGCGATACGCAAATTCAACTGCCCGTCCTGCGGCGGCGAAATCCAGATCCGCGCGGCCGGCCATACGCTGACCGCCGTCTGCGCGCATTGCGGGTCGGTCATCGACGCGGCGGATGAACGGTTCACCATCATCGACGATGTGAAGACCAAGCTGCGCCCGACCCTGATCGAGATCGGCCAGCGCGGCGCGCTGGACGGCATCGAATGGGAAGTGATCGGTTATGTGCTGAAAAGCGACCGCACGAAACAGTATTTCTGGGACGAATACCTGCTGTTCAACCCCTATCACGGCTTCCGCTTCCTGGTGCAGATGGACGGGCACTGGAATTTCGTGCGCGTCGTGAAGGAAGATTTCCAGCGCATGGGTTTCGTCACCACCGTCTGGCATCAGGAACATTCCTTCAGCCCGTTCCTGCGCGACCAGCCCATCGTGCAGTACGTCAAGGGCGAATTTTACTGGCGCATCCGGAAAGGCGACACGGCCACGACCGAAGATTACGTCGCGCCGCCCTATATGCTGTCGTTCGAAAAAGTGCCGGGCGAAGAAACCGCGTCGCTGTGCGAATACACGGAACCCGATGTGGTGCAGGCGGCTTTCGGCCTGCAGTCCATGCCGCGCCGCAAGGGCGTGGGGCCGAACCAGCCGTCGCCGTTCAATGTCGCCGCGCTGATGAAAACGGCATCGATGGCGGTTGTGACCGCCTTTGTCATCCACTTGGCTGCCGTCGCGGCATCGGCGTCGCAGATGGTCGTGACGATGAACAAGGTTTTCCAGCCGGGCGACCAGACGCGCGAATTCGTCAGCGAGCCCTTTACGCTGCCCAGACAATCGAATATCTACATCGAATCAAGCGCGCCTGTATCGAACGCCTGGGCGGAACTGGGCCTTACCTTCGTCAACGAAACGACCAAGGAAGTGTTCGAGCTGACTCAAGGCATGGAATTCTATTACGGCTCCGATTCCGACGGCCCGTGGCGCGAAGGCAGCCCGACCGCCGACGGATATTTGTCGGGCGTGCCCGCCGGCACCTACCGTATGACCTATGACATCGAATCCGATGTGCTGGCGAAACAGCTGCCGCTGCAGGTGACGATGACGGCAAAACGCGATGTCACCAGCTGGGGCAACTTTTTCTGGACGATGTTCCTGCTGCTGGCCTACCCGGCCGTCGCATGGCTGCGGTCGTCGGCGTTTGAAAACCGCCGCTGGGAAAACAGCGATTTCCCGCGCACCAGCTCGGGGAGTGACGAATAATGCCGAAAATTTATACCATTTTCTGTATCGCGGTCCTGGGGCTGTATGGCTACGCCAACGCCCGCGGCATCGTCTATAGCTCGTACCTTACCGGAAACGGCACCGCGCAAAAAGCCGCTTCCGCCCGCTATCACAAATAGGAGAAATACAATGGAAGAATTCGTCAACATGAAATACGTCTATGCCGCGCTCGCCTATTCGGGGCTTGGCATCTTCATCCTCGGCATCGCCTTCACGCTGTTCGACATCATCACGCCGAAATTCAGCATCTGGAAGGAACTGGTGGAAAAGCAGAACGTCGCGATGGCGATTTTCCTGGCTTCGCTGATGATTGCGATGGCGCTCATCATTTCCTCCGCCGTTCACGGATAATATACGATGCCGACGCTGCTGCTGATATCGGTGATCGTGATCGCCACCTGCGGGCTTGTCTACGAGCTGATCGCGGGCACGGCCGCCAGTTACCTGCTGGGCGACAGCGTCACGCAATTCTCGACCGTCATCGGCTGCTACCTGTTCGCCATGGGGCTCGGGTCGTGGCTGACGAAATATGTGGAACGCAACCTGATCGGCGTTTTTATCAAGGTCGAAATACTGGTGGGCGCGATCGGCGGCGCGTCGGCCATGCTGCTGTTCCTGTTGTTCGACCATGTCGCGTCGTTCCGCGTGCTGCTGTATTTCCTCGTTTTCGTCATCGGCATGCTGGTGGGCGTGGAAATTCCGCTGCTGCTGCGCATATTGAAAGACCGGCTTGAATTCCGCGAACTGGTCAGCCGCGTGCTGGCGCTTGATTACCTCGGCGCGCTCTTCGCCTCCATCCTGTTCCCGCTGGTGCTGGTGCCGTATCTGGGGCTGGTGAAGTCCAGCTTCCTGTTCGGCATGCTGAATGTGGGCGTGGCGGTCTGGGTGGTTTATGCGCTGAAAGACGAAGTGCCGTCGCTGCTGGCGACACGGTTTTCGGCGATTGCGGTGCTGGTGCTGCTGACGATGGGATTTGTGTATTCGGAGCGCATCATGAGCATCGCGGAAAGCGGCGCCTATCCGGGCTCCGTGATATTTTCCCAGTCCACGCCGTATCAGCGCATCGTGATCACCAAGACAAAACAGGACCTGCGCCTGTTCCTGAATTCCAACCTGCAATTCAGCTCGGTCGATGAATACCGGTACCACGAGGCGCTGGTGCATCCGGCGCTGGCGGCGCTCGATAATCCCAAATCCGTCCTGATCTTCGGCGGCGGCGACGGGCTTGCGCTGCGCGAGGTTTTGAAATACCCGTCGGTCGAAAAAGTCGTGATGATCGACCTCGACCCCGCGATGACCGAACTGTTTTCGCAAAGCGACATCCTGACCGGACTCAACAACAAATCGCTGCTGTCGAAAAAACTGGAAATCGTGCATCAGGACGCGTTTATCTGGGTGCGCGACATGCAGCAGCGCGCCAACCCGCCGCAATTCGATGCCGTCATCAGCGACGTGCCCGATCCGTCGAATTTTTCCATCGGCAAGCTTTATTCCCGCACATTCTTCTCCGCCCTCAAATCGCTGGTGCATGACAAAAGCATCATCGTGGTGCAAAGCACCTCGCCGCTGGTCGCGCGCAAGGCGTTCTGGTGCGTCAACAATACGCTGCAGGATGCCGGATTTAAAACCGCGCCGTATCATTTGAACGTGCCGGCGTTCGGCGAATGGGGCTATGTGATCGCCAGCCTGTCAGATTACGCGCCGCCCGAAAAATTCCCCGACGGGCTGAGATACATCACCGCGCGCTCCGCCGCCGACATGTTCTATTTCCCGCCTGATATGGCGCATCTGGATACGAAAATCCAGCGGCTCGACGATCAGGCATTGGTGCGCTATTTCGACCAGGAATGGTCGGAATACCAGATTTACTGACATGATCTTTACGCGCCGACAGCTGTTGAAATCGGGCGCGGCCATGATGGCGGCGCTGGGTTTCGGCCGCGTATCATGGGCGCGGGCGGATGCGCCGGTCACCGGTAAAATCCTCGGCGCTTCCGCCAAAATCGGCCATCAGCTGCGCGGCGGGTCGTTCCCCGCGCCCGCCTCCACGACCGAAAAAGACACCGTCATCATCGGCGGCGGCATCGCGGGGCTGGCGGCGGGGCGGAGGCTGCACAAGCAGGGCGCGGATTTCAGCTTGCTGGAACTGGAATCCGATACCGGCGGCAACGCGCAAAGCGGCAAAAACAATATCTCCGCCTATCCCTGGGGCGCGCATTACGTGCCGCTGCTGACCGATGAATGCCGTGCGGTGAAAACATTGTTCCGCGATCTTGGCATCATCACGGGCGAGGATGACAAAGGCCGCGCGGTTTACAACGAATACTACCTGTGTTCCGACCCGCATGAGCGGCTGTATATGTTCGGCCGCTGGCAGGAAGGCCTGCTGCCGCAAACAGGCGCAACCGACGAAGACCGCCGCCAGTATGACGCGTTTTTCAAGCAGGTGGAAGGCCTGCGGAATGTGCGCGGCAAGGACGGCAAAAAGCTGTTCGCTATCCCTGTCGATGACAGCTCGCAGGACGCCGAATGGCTTGCGCTCGACAGCATGACGATGCGCGAATGGATGGAGCGCGAAGGCTATACGTCGAAATATTTGCAATGGCACGTCGATTACGGCTGCCGCGACGATTACGGCGTGACGCTGGACGATACATCCGCCTGGGCGGGCATCCATTATTTCGCGGGCCGGTCGGGCGTGGCGGCGAATACCGACGACAGCAATTTCGTGACATGGCCGGAGGGTAACGGCTTTATCGCGAAAAAACTCGCCGAGCCGCTGGCCGCCAATATCACCACGCAGGCCTTGGTATTCGCGGTGAAGCGTGACGGCGACCGTGTTAGCGTCGATTATCTTGACCAGAAAACGGGCGCGGCGCAGCGCATATCCGCCCGTACCGTCATCATGGCGACACCGCAGTTTGTTTCCGCGCGGCTGCTGCCCGAGGTATCGGCGGAAAATTTCAGCTACGCGCCCTGGGCGGTTGCCAATATCACGCTCGACCGGCTGCCGGAGGGGCAGGGCGCGGAACTGGCATGGGACAACATGGTTTTCGACAGCAAATTGCTGGGCTATGTGGTGGCGACGCATCAGGGGCTGGAGGCGCGGCCCCTGCGCACGGTGTTGACCTATTACTGGCCGCTCAGCCACCTGCCGCCCAAACAGGCGCGGGAGGAGGCGCTGGCGCGTTCATACGAAGAATGGCGCGATATCTTCCTGAACGAATTGCTGGCGGTGCATCCGGAACTGAAGGGTTTCGTCAAATCGCTGGATGTCTGGATCTGGGGGCATGCCATGGTGCGCCCCGTGAAGGGTTTCATGTGGGGCGATGCGCGGCGCAATACGCTGAAACAAACGCCGCCGATATTTCACGCCCATTCCGACATGAGCGGCATTTCCATTTTCGAGGAAGCCTATACCCACGGCATCCGCGCCGCCGAAAACACGCTGAAACACCTCGGCCAATCCTTCGAGAGCGAGCTGTAGCATGAAACCGCAGCCCTGGATCGCCTCGCGCGGCATCGACCTCGGTTTTATCATCGGCCCGGCCTTCGCCGTGACGGCGTCGGTGGTGCTGCTGCGCGATCAATTGTCGGCGGTCGACGGCACGCCGCCCTGGCTGTGGCTGCTGCTGGTGGTGGGGGTGGATGTCAGCCATGTTTACAGCACACTGTTCCGCACATATCTCGACCGCGAAGAATTGAAGAAACGCCAGATGCTCTACACCCTTGCGCCGCTGCTGGCATGGGTGGGGGGCGCGCTGCTGTACAGCATCGATGCGATCGTATTCTGGCGCGTGCTTGCCTATCTGGCCGTGTTCCATTTTATGCGCCAGCAATACGGTTTCATGATGATCTATTCCCGTGGCGAGCGGATGCGTCCGGAATGGACGCGGCGGATCGACCAGGCGGTTATTTACCTTGCCACGCTGTTCCCGCTTGTTTACTGGCATGTGCATCACCGCGCCTTCAACTGGTTCGTGGCGGGCGATTTCTTCAAAATTGATATGCCGCAGCTAGGCATCGCGGCGGGCGCGCTGTTCGCTATCGTGCTGCTCGCCTATATCGCCAAGGAAATCCGTTTTTCTATCGCCGAAAAAAACATCAACGCGCCGAAACACCTGCTGCTGCTGGGCACCGCGCTGTCATGGGGTATCGGGATTGTGGTGTTCAACAGCGACATCGCCTTTACCGCGACCAACGTGATCGCGCACGGCATTCCGTATATCGCGCTGATCTGGATTTTCGGGCGCAACCAGCGGGCGCTTGAAAAAACGCCCTATGTGCAGCGGCGCATCGCGGGGCTGTTCCAATTGAAATTCGCGCCTATATACATGCTTGCGCTGTTCGCGCTGGGTTTTGTCGAGGAAGGGCTGTGGGACGGGCTGGTCTGGCGGGAACATGGCAGCATTTTTGCGGCGTTTCGCGCGTTGCCACAGGCGGTTTCGGAGGATATTATGGTCTGGCTGATTCCGCTGCTGGCCCTGCCGCAGGCGGTGCATTACATCCTCGACGCGTTTATCTGGAAGCATGACCTGAGGGATTCGGAATGGAAAAAGATATTGTTCTATCAAAAATCAAAGGCGGCTTGACGGATGATTTTGTGGCGCCCGGCATGCACCTGCTGATCGATTTCTGGGGCTGCGCGAATATGCAGGACGAACAGGGCATCGGGCAGGTGCTGCGCCGCGCCGCGGCCGATGCGGGCGCGACCGTGCTGGATGTGCATCTGCACAGCTTCGGCGAACAATCGGGCGTCACGGGCGTGGCGACGCTGGCGGAATCGCATATCAGCATCCATACCTGGCCGGAAATCGATTACGTCGCGCTGGATGTTTTCGTCTGCGGGTCTTGCAACGCGTATAAGGCGCTGGACGCGCTGGTGGAATATTTCAAGCCGCAGCGCCAGCAGCTGACCGCGCATGAACGCGGCGTGCCGAACGCGGCCGAGGCACGGGCGACCGCATGACCGCCGATCCGCAAAAATCCGCGCCGCATGCCTGCTGCGGCGGCCACAGCCATTCAAAACCGAAACCCCATGCGCCGATCATGGTGCCGGTGGGCGCGGATGTGAAGACATCCTATATCTGCCCGATGTGCCCGGGCGTGCGCAGCGATGTGCCCGCATCCTGCCCCGTTTGCGGCATGGCACTGGAGCCCGAATTCGTCACGGCCGATGCGGGGCCGAACCATGAACTGGAATATATGCGCCGCCGTTTCTGGGGTGCCGCTGTTTTAACGCTGCCGGTTTTCGCGATCGAAATGACGCGCCATTTCGGGCATAACGCCGATTTCATGTCGGATGTGTTCGTGACAAGGTTTCAAATGCTGTTCGCAACGCCGGTGGTGGTGTGGGCGGGCTGGCCGTTTTTTCATCGCGGCTGGCAATCATTGCGCACCGGCAACCTGAACATGTTCACGCTGATCGCGACCGGCACGGGCGTGGCGTGGCTTTATAGCATGGCCGCCACATTGTTGCCCGGCATTTTTCCGGAGGGTTTCAGGGGCGAACACGGCCTTGCCGTTTATTTTGAATCCGCCGCCGTTATCATCACGCTGGCGCTTTTGGGGCAGGTGCTGGAATTGCGCGCGCGCGATAAGACGGGCAGCGCGATCCGCGAATTGTTGAAACTCAGCCCCAAAACCGCGCGCGTGGTGCGGGACGGTGCAGAGACAGAAATCCCGCTGGAAAATATCGCGGTCGGCGACCATCTGCGCGTGCGCCCCGGCGAGCGTGTGCCGGTCGATGGCGTGATCGTGGATGGCGCAAGCCATCTGGACGAATCCATGCTGACGGGCGAGGCGATGCCGGTTGCAAAATCGGCAGGCGATAGCGTCACCGGCGGCACCTTCAACCGCGACGGCAGTTTTATTTTCCACGCCGAAAAAATCGGCCGCGACACCATGCTGTCGCGCATCGTGCAGCTGGTATCCGAAGCGCAGCGCAGCCGCGCGCCGATCCAGCGGCTTGCCGATAAATTTTCCGGCTGGTTCGTGCCGGCCGTCGTGACGGTCGCCATCATCAGTTTCGTCTATTGGTCGCTGTTCGGCCCGTCGCCCGCGATGGCATACGGGCTGCTTTGCGCCGTTTCCGTCCTGATCATCGCCTGCCCGTGCGCGCTGGGCCTTGCCACGCCGATGTCGATCATGACCGGCATCGGGCGCGGCGCTGCGGCGGGCGTGCTGGTGCGCAACGCCGAGGCGCTGGAAATGCTGGAAAAGGCCGATGTGCTGGTGATCGACAAAACCGGCACGCTGACGGTCGGCAAGCCTGCGGTGACGGCGGTTGTTCCGGCGGGCGGCTATAACGAAACGACGCTGCTGTCGCTTGCGGCGGCGCTGGAGCAGGGGAGCGAACACCCGATTGCGCAGGCGATCATGCAGGCGGCATCCGACAAAAAACTGCCGCTGCCGAAAATCACGGGCTTTACCGCCATTCCCGGGCGCGGCGTTTGCGGCGACTGGCAGGACGAAGAAGTGATGCTGGGCAATGCGGGGCTGGTCGATGGCATCGATTTTTCGTCCCTGTCCGCGCGCGCGACCGAATTGCAGGCGGCGGGCGCAACCGTCGTCTATCTGGCGGCGGACGGCAAAGCCGCCGGCATCATTGCGGTCAGCGACACGATCAAGCCGAATGCGGCGGAAACCGTGCGCCAGCTGAAAATGAAGAATTTACGCGTCATCATGCTGACCGGCGACGCGCAGGGTGCTGCGGATGCGGCCGCCAAACATGCGGGCATTTCCGAAGTTTTCGCGGGCGTGCTGCCGCATGACAAGGCGCAGGTTGTGAAGGACCTGCAAAAACAGGGCAGGCTGGTCGCCATGGCCGGCGACGGCATCAACGACGCGCCCGCGCTGGCACAGGCCGATATCGGCATCGCGATGGGCACGGGCGCCGATATCGCGCTGCAAAGCGCCGGCATCACGCTGCTGCACGGGGATCTGGCGGGCATTTTGCGCGCGCGCAACCTGTCGCGCGCGACACTGCGCAATATCCGGCAGAACCTGTTTTTCGCCTTTGTCTATAACGCGGCGGGCGTGCCGGTGGCGGCGGGCATCCTGTACCCGTTCTTCCACATCCTGCTCAGCCCCATCCATGCGGCGGCGGCGATGAGCCTCTCCTCGCTGTCGGTGATTCTGAATGCTTTACGCCTGCGCCGCGCCAAAATCTGAAAAAACGCCTGTCGCAAACGTAACATTCGCGTTATGGCCGCGCGCGTTTTGAAAAAAGTTTTTCCGGCGCAACCCGTTCTGATGAATCACGAAAAGCCTGTCACAAACGCGTTGTAACGAAAAATTACCTTGAATCCTGAGGTCAAAGTTGAGAGAATTTACATAGGCTCAAGAAGTGTCGGCTGGGGCATGACCTCCCACCCTAACAAGCTGAAAATACAGAAATTACCGCATATCTTCCGTAAAATGACAGCAGAATAACAGGGCCCGCAGCCTTGTCTTTTGGCGTCTTAAAGCTAGGATTTATTAATACTATCAGGCTAGTATCTATCAGTACCCATAACAAACCCGCGAGGATTACCAATATGTCCGCAAAGCCCGACCTGTCGGCCAACCCGCTCGTCAATGTTCCGTCATATCCTTACGGCGCGCCGCCGCTCGATGCCATCAAGACCGAGCATTTCCTGCCCGCGATCGAGCATTACATGGCCGAGGCAAAGCAGCAGGTCGCGGACATCAAGAACAACCGCGCCCCCGCGACGTTCAAGAACACGATCGAGGCGCTGGAATTCACCGGCCGCAACCTCGGCCGCGTCACGACCATTTTTGGTAACCTTGCCAGCGCTCAGGCCGATGATGCGCTGCGTGCGATCGAGGCGCAGATTTCTGTGCTGGAAGCCCAGCATTACAACGATATCAAGCTCGATGCTGACCTCTTCAAGCGTGTCAAATCTGTTTATGATGACCGCGCGAACCTCAAGCTCACGCCCGAACAATCCATGTTGCTGGAGGAAACCTACAAGGGCTTCGTGCGTTCGGGCGCGAACCTCGATGACGCCAAGAAACTTGAATTCCGCGCAGTCAGTGAAAAGCTTGCTGAACTGGGAACAAACTTCAAGAATAACACGGTGAAGGGCACAGACGCTTGGGAAAAAGTCATCGACGACGAAAAGGAACTGGCCGGCCTGCCAGACCGCGTAAAAGCGATGTACAAGGATTACGCCGAGGAAAAAGGCCTCGCCGGCAAATGGCTGATCAAGCTGTCGCCGCCCCCGATCGATATTGCGGAATACAGCGAAAACCGCGCGCTTCGCGAAGAAGTGTACAAGGCGCGCACCAATATCGCCTTTGGCGGCCCGTTCGACAACCGCCAGAACGTTCTCGACATCGTGGCGGCGCGGCAGAAAAAGGCCGAGCTGCTGGGCTTTGCCGATTACGCGTCCTTCGTGCTGGACGATCGCATGGCAAAAACCACCAAAACCGTGTTCGACTTTCTCGACCGCAACGAGGCGGTGTATAAACCGGCGGCGCAAGAATTCGTGAAAAAAGTCGCCGATTACGCGGAAAAAACCGACGGCATCACGGAACTGAAGCCATGGGACATCGCGTATTACAGCCGCAAGCTGAAAGAAGAAACTTTCCAGTTAAACCTGGAAGATCTGCGCCCGTATTTCGACCTTGAAGCCGTGCTGGAAGGCCTGCGCAAGCATGCTGAAAAACTGTTCAATATCGACATGAAGCTGACGACCGGAAAATACCCGGTCTATCACCCCGATGTGAAGGTCTATGAAGTGACCGACAAATCGACCGGCGAAATGGTCGGCCTGTTCTACGGCGATTTCTATGCGCGCCCCGGCCTGAAAAGCAACGGCGCATGGATGAACATCTTCCGCAACCGCGGGCTGAACGAAGAAGGAAGCAACGATTTCTCCATCGTCACCAACACCTGCAACTTTGCCAAGCCGACTGAAGGACATCCGACGCTGCTGTCGATCGACGAAGTGCGTACCGTCTTCCACGAATTCGGCCACGGGCTGCACGCGCTGCTGGCGAAGGGGGATTACCAGTCGCTGACAGGCACGAACGTAAAATGGGATTTCGTGGAACTGCCGTCGCAGCTGCAGGAGAACTGGGCGAAGCAGAAGGAGACGCTCGACACCTTCGCGTTACACCCGCAAACAAAAATGCTGTTGCCGGCCGATGTCATCCAGAAAATTAACGACATGGAAAATTTCGACGCCGCATTCATGGGGCTGCGCCAAACGCTGTTCGGAAAACTCGACATGAAATGGCACACAACAGATACGAAAACCATCAAGAACGTCGAGGATTTCGAGGATGCGGTGATCCGTGAAACCTGGATTTTCCCGCGCGAATACGGCGTGGGCACGCAATCGACCAGCTTTGGCCACCTGTTTGCGGGCGGTTATGCGGCCGGTTATTACAGCTATAAGTGGGCCGAGGCGCTGGAGGCCGATGTGTTCTCGGAATTCGAGAAAAAAGGACTCTATCACCGCGAAAGCGCCGACAAGCTGAAGGAGCATATCTATGGCCGCGGCGGCACCGCCGACCCGGCGGAACTGTTCCATGCGATGATGGGCCGCGAGCTGGATCCCGATGCGCTGTTCCGCAGGGAGGGGCTACTGCCAGAAGACGGCGTAAAAAAGCCGGCGAACGCCAACGAGCCTAAAAAGCCGCCCGCGGCTAACAGCGGCAAGTAAACCAAACCAATAAAAAAACCGGCGCTGGCAAAACCAGCGCCGGTTTTTATTTGAAGCTGTTTTTTAGTCCGTCGCGCGGGAGCAGCATTCCGCTTCCTTCGACAGCAAATAGTCCTGCTGTTCCGGCACGCGCGAAATGCGCTTGAGAAGGATGGATGCCGAACGGGTGGAGAGGCGCGATGCGGTGATGCGCATGTCTTTCGAATCTTGTGCGACGCGGGCGGCGTTGGGTTGCGATGTCATCTAGTGCCTGCCTTTCTTTTTGTTGCGTGGAATTAAAAGAATAAACCCGATGGCGTATTTTGTCAGCCGGTGATGCAGCTGATTTTTAAAACATTGTTGCGTATTTGCTCGATTTTCGGTGAAAACAAACGATGCTGCAATGCAGCGGTTATTTATGCCGCAGTGTTGCGCAAATGCGCGAGGATGAATTGCTGCGTTGCGTCATCGGCCAAGGCGGGCACATGACCCGCGCCCGGCACGACATGGATTTTCGCATCCGGGCGCAGCGTTTTGAAATCGTCAATCTCGGCCGCTGTGCAAAGGTCGGATACGCCGCCGGCGATCAGCGCAACGGGGCAGGGGATCAGCGGCAACGCAGCGGCAAGATCGACATCCGCCTGCAAATCGACCAGCGCGCGGCGCACCAGTTTCGGGTCGTAGTGATAAATGAAACCGCCATCCGTCTCGCGCAGCTGGTGCTGCGCGTAATGGCTCCAGACTTCTTCCGGCACGGGGCCCAACGGCAGGTTCTGGCGCAGCACCGTTTCATACTGCGCGCGTTCGGTGAATACGGGCAGCGTTTCGCTCAAGTATGCGGTGATGCGTTTCAGCGCGGCGCGGTTGGGTTTGTGCGTGATATCGTTGAAGGTGACGGATTTGAAAAATCCGGCATCGCCCTTCAGCGCCATGATCATGGCGATCAGCCCGCCCATCGATGTGCCGATCCAATGCACGCGGCGCAGGTTCATTTGTTCAAGGAACGCCTTAAAAATATCGGCATAGACCAGCACCGAATAATCGTCGGCATCGTCGAACCACCCGCTGCCGCCGCGCCCGGGCGCATCGACGGAATAAAAATCGTAACCCTGCGCCGCAAGAAAAGCGCCGATATAATCCGCATCGCGTTTCTGGCGCGTCAGGCCATGCACATGCACGACTGTGCCGATGGCGGCGGCTGCGGGGCGAAAGCGCGACCATGCCAGCGTGATGTCTTGCCCCTTATGCGCGCCGCGCAACAGGGTCGTGCCGAGTTCAGGATCGTGGATGTCGCGCTGCAGCAAGGTATTTACTCCGATAAGATGAACCGTCGCCGTTGCGCAATCGCCGCAAAAGCATACCGTTCCATGCAATTGCGGCGTTTATGGAATAGCGTCTTAGAAAGTTTTTAACCGCCGCACAGCATAATCAGTATCATGAATGCAGGGAGTTTTTCAGCATGAAACAGCGCATTATTTCTTTCGTTATTCTCGCCGCCGCAGCAGCTGCGTCGCAGCAGGCACAGGCCGCCGGATTTTATTTGCAGGAACAAAGCGTCAGCCAGCAGGGATCTGCCTTTGCGGGCGCAGTTGCGAACCCCGAAGACGCATCGACCATTTTCTTCAACCCGGCCGGCATGACGCAGCTTTCCACTCCGTCCATCAGCGGCGGGGTCAGCGTGCTGGTGCCGAAAACCGAAATCCGCAACACAGGATCGACTGCAGGCCCCACAGCGGGTGCCGCCGTGGCCTATGCCGGATCACAGGGCGGCAACCCTTTTGATCCCACGCCCGTGCCCAGTTTCTACGGCGTTTATCCGCTGGAGGGCGGCAAGGTCTGGCTGGGTCTCGGTGTCAGCTCCCCCTTCGGGCTTGCGAATGACTACGGTGACACCTGGTTCGGCCGTTATGATTCAACGAAAAGCGAATTGCTGAGCGTCAACGTCGCGCCCGTGATCGCGTATAAATTCAACGACCGGCTGTCGGTCGGCGGCGGGCCGAACGTGCAATACGTCAAGGCGCGTCTTGAAAACGCACTGCCCTGTCCGGCGGCGATCTGCGGCGGCGCGGCTTTTACGCCTGCAACCGACGGCCTTTCGGTGCTGAAGGGCGACAGCATGGGTTTCGGCTTTAACATCGGCGCGATGTATGCGCTCAACGACCGCACGCAGTTCGGCATCCATTACCGGTCGAAAATGGACCAGACGGTCGATGGCGAAGTGGATGTGTCGGGATTGCTGGGCCCTCTTGCCGCCAACAACGGCGTGCGCTTTGCAGAGGCAGAGTTGAAACAGCCCGATACGCTGGGCATCGGTTTTGCGCATAAATACGACGACCGCCTGACGATCCTCGGTTCCGCCAACTGGTTCGGCTGGAGCAATTTCGACGAAATCCGCGTGCAATTCGACGCGGGCGGCCCCGACAGCGTGACGCCGGAGGCCTATGATGACAGCTTCTCCCTCGCGCTTGGCGCAAAATGGAAGCAGGATGAAAACTGGACGTTCCGCGGCGGCGTGCAATACGACCAGACGCCCACCACGCTGCCCGACCGCAGCACCCGCACGCCGGACGGCGACCGCTACTGGCTGTCGCTGGGTGCCACGTATAACGTGAACGACAGGCTGTCGCTCGATCTTGCGGCATCGCACCTTTTCATCACCGACGGCGATATTGCGCTGAGCAAACGCTTTTACGCGGGCTCGCCCGTCGATACCACCGTCAACGTGAACGGCCGCGCGGAAAGCAGCGTCGAGATATTCTCGCTGCAGGCGAACTGGAAATTCTGATGCAGCTGTCGCCAACCATGCGCATCGTCAATGGCTGGCGCAACGTCAAGGGACGCTGGGACCTGCTGCTGTTCCTGGCCAAATGGGATCCGGATTACCGCAAGGACGTGATTATCACCTTCCTTGCCTATTTCCTGCTCATTTATTCCGCTCTGACATGGAACACTTATTACGACTGGGTCGCGATGGCGGTCGAGGCCGGGATCATCATCGTGCAGCTGGGCGGCGAGATGTCGATCCTGCCCGCCGATTACCGCCCGTCGCATGGCGGCGTGCGTTACACGGTGCAGCCCAGCACGCATATCGCCTATGAAGAACTCAGCTTCCTGATGTCGGGCGTGCATCCGGCGGAGCAGGAGGAGGCGCTGGGGTTCAAAAACCCGATTGTGCATCTGGCCATGTGCCGCGAAAGCCCGCTGTGCAGCGACCGTGTTGATGATGTGCTGATGTCGCGTGAAAAACTGCCCTTCACCATCGATCCCGGCGAGGCGAACCATATCCGTTCCCGCCATCAATTGAGGTATATCGCCATTCGCGTCGCGAACAAAAAACAACATACGACGAACGGCGCAAAGCTGGCGATGTACGACATGGCGGATGCGTTTATGGCCGACCGCCCGGTGGTGATGCGCAAATCCTATTACTTCGATGCGCTGCTGACGGCTGAAGCGTTCCGCAGCCGCATCTTCCGTAACAACATCAAAGGGGAAAAAGAGGTCTATACCGACATGACCACCTATTTCCCCGTCAAGGAAGAAGTGATCGACGGGCAGGATGCGGTGCGTTTCCTGCCCGACCTGTATAAGAATGTTTCCGGCCATATCGGCATCACGACGCTGCTGGTGACTGAAAACAACCGCGTCGTCATGTTGCATCAGGGCACGACCAAGGCAATCGGCGCGCATACCGTCACGCTCGGTGGCTCTGGATCGATGAATTTCGGCGATATGGAGATTGTGAACCGACCCGATGATTTGCGCGCCGGTATTGCTTACGGTATGGCGCGCGAGATGTGCGAAGAAACCGGCATGATGAAATGGTTCCCCGAAGTGCAGCAGAACACGATGGTGACGGGCTTCTTCCGCTGGATCGACCGCTGCGGCAAGCCGGAATTCGTGGGCCTGACGCGCGCGGGCAACGTGCCGTTTTCGAAGCAGCAGGCGATCGACAGCGACGAAGTGGTGAAATACGACGAAGTGCCGGTGACGCTCAATACACTCGACGATTTTCACAAAGTGCTGGCATGGCTGCGCGAGCATAAGGTGAATGTGGCGCTCTCGTCGCTGATGGCGCTGCACCGCATGACGGTGATCGCGGGCTATGCGGGCGAGGGGGCGAATGACGCGCAACGCCTTATACATCAACGGCTTTCCGAGTTCCTGTTCGGATCGCTCGCTTACCTTGACAAGAATGTCGCCAAACCCTATTCTCTGGAAAACAAAAAGGCCTGATTTCATTACGGGCACCGGAGGGGTTTATGGCGCAGGACAAGGGTGTCCTTCTTATTTTCGATCTCGTTTCCACGCTTACCGATGCGGGCCCTCGCTATGTGCAGGCCTTCCTTGATGTGACCGAAAAGGCGGGGTTTGACCGCCCCGACCCCGCAGCCGTCATGGACATGCTGGGCAATAAAAACTTAAGCGAAATCACCGATACATTCGCAGGCGGCATGGATGCAACGGCCAAAAAAGAATTCATGGCCGATTGCAACAATGCCTGCGATGCCCTGTTGCGCAAGCCGACATGGAAAGAAAACCTGTTCCCCAATGTGCGCGAAGCGATTGAAACCATGCATCTGCGCGGCATCACGCTTGGCATCTATACCGGCACGCGCGAAGACGCGATGGCGGCGCAGCTGAAATATCACGGCATCGAACGCCTGTTCAACGCGGCCTATTTGCGCGGCAAGAACAACGAACGCGATGCGGGGAAAAAGAACACCGAGTTGAAGGCCGAACAGCTGCAATCGATTGTCGAGGCGTTCCGCCGCGCGCAGGGCAATCCATCCGCCCCCGTGATCGTAATCGGCGATTCCGAAGCGGACGCGAAAGCGGCGGCGAAGGACGGGCTGTACTTCGTCGGCTTCGCGACCGATGACCGCAAAAAAGATGCGCTGGAAAAAGCGGGCGTGACGTCGATTGTGACCGATTTCGGCGATGTGCCTGACCTTGTGGACAGGCTCATCCGCCCGCCCGCGAATGACAGCCAGCGGCGCCCCGGCATCGGAAGAAAATTTCAACCCTGATCCGCGTATAGAACGGGGCATTCGCGACGATTTGCTCTGCAAGCGGCTCAGGTTAAGCCCTTAAAAACCGCCGCCCGGCGACTGCCAGCCGTGTTTCAGGTATTCGCATACTTTTTCGACGTTGAGCGGTTTGCGTAAAACGCCGTCGGCGCGCAGGTCGAGCGCGCGGCGGATGCTTTCGTAATTCAGCTCGCCCGACAGTATAACGACGGGTATGTCTTCCAGAAACTGGTCGGATTTCAGTCGCGCCAGCAACGTCAGGCCGTCCATGCGCGGCAGGTTGATGTCGATGATGATGATGGTGGGGATGGCACAATTCACGCTGTGATCTTCGAAGCCCTGTTCGCGCATGTATTTGACCAGCTCTTCGCCATCGGCGAAACAGGTGACTTCTTTCACATAGCCGCTGTTTTCAAGCGTCGTCTTGCTGAAAATACGGTCGTCTTCCTCGTCCTCGACCAGCAAAACGCGGCAGCGCGGCGTACGGATATTTTCGTTTCCGGCCAAGTGGTCTTGTTGCTGCATCGGGAATCTCCCTTTGTTGAACGAGATTATTGCGCGACATGCGCCGGGTCGCCCCGGCCATGCAGCACATCGATGATATCGCGGCGCGACACCGGTTTATGCAGAAAGGCCTGCGCACCCGCCGCGAGCGCCGCCCTGATTTTAGCGGTGTCATCCGTGCCCGACACGATAATCACGGGGATGGATGACAGCCGTTCGGACTTGCGCAGAAATTCCAGCACGCGCATTCCGTCGATGCCCGTCATGTGCAGGTCGAGCAGGATCATGCGCGGCAGTTCGCACATGCGCTGGTGTTCCTGAAGATAGGCGATCAGGGCGTTGCCGCTGAAAAAGCTGATGACCGGCGTTTCCCCGAACAGGAAGCCGAGCTCATGGCGCAGGAATTCCTTCTCATCAAGATTGTCATCGACCACCGCAACCGGCCTTGCGGAGTCATCAACGCTTGACGCGGATCCTGCGGCCTTCGGAATAACGCTTTCGAATGGCCGCATCGTTTCTATCCTTCACTTGCGCAGTCAAAACACCGGTCATGAAAATATGCAGTTATATACAGGTTCAGGCTATCATGGGTGCCGTTAACATCCGTTGAATTATCTAATGCATCATATTCAAATTCCTCTCAAAATTTAGGTAATTCGAAGGAATGTTGCGAATTTTTACCTTCACTGGAACTATCTGCGGAGGTGTGCTGTTCAGCGTTAAGGTGCGAAATATGCTTGTTTCGCTTCATGCTGTGAAAGGCCGGAAAATGACGACAACGCCGATACCTGCGCCCCCAGCAGCCCCGCACGATGACAACGAAATCGCGCGGTTGCGCGAATCAAACGCGGCGCTGTCGGAATACGGCCATGCGGTCGCGCATGACCTGAAAGCGCCGCTCCGGCATATCGTGACTTATACCGACATGCTGCGGCAGGTGTATGCGCCGAAGCTGGATGAAAACGGTATGAAATTCGTCCAGCGGCTTTCCGTCAACGCCGCGCGCGCGGCGCGGCTGGCGGATGACCTGCTCGCCTATGCCGAGGCGGCGGAACCCAAAGACGCAAAAACATCGGTCGATCTCAACGCTATATATAATGATATTGTCAACGAATTGCGGGATTTTATCGATGAATCGAAGGCCTATGTCGTGGCGAACGACCTGCCGCATGTGACGGGTTATCCGTCGCGGCTGCGCCAGTTGTTCGATCACCTGATCGTGAATGCACTACGGTACAAAAGCGCCGCGCCGCCTGTGATTGGCATATCGATGACGGATATTGGAAACGAATATCTGTTTTCAGTCCAAGATAACGGCATCGGTATCGCGCCGGAATATCAGGCGCAGATTTTCGAACCGCTGGCTCGGCTTCATTCGCGTGACGAGATAGAAGGCTCCGGCCTTGGCCTTGCCGCCTGCCGCAGCATTGTTGCGCTGCATGGCGGGCGTATCTGGGTGGAATCAGCACTGCGCGAAGGCGCGACGTTTTTCTTTACGTTGCCGAAGCCGTAACCGTCGCGCGCGTGGGTCCCCGGCTTTCCAGCAGCTTTGCAGAGGTTGTGCGTTTCTTCAGCAGGTCAAGGTATCCTGCCATGCGCCCGGTCGTGATGCTGCCGCGGTCTGTATAGGTCACCAATTCGTCCATCTGGTCGATGCAGGTGACGGCAAGGGCGGGGGTGATGTCAAACCCGCTTCCCGCCGCATCCGACAGGTCATCGCGGATGAATTTCGACAGCGTTTCTATTTCCAGCAGCGCATAGCGGAGATTTCCCTGCCAGTCGTTCAGCACGTTGGTGTCGTCCTTGATGCCGGCGGCGGGGGGCGATTTTTCCTCGTTCTCCAGCGGGCCTGCGCCGTGGCGGGTCAGGTAGGCGCGGGTGACATAGGTGATGTCCAATGCGCCGATGACCGCGTCGGCCGCGAGCGGCAGGACATTTTTCAGGCCGGTGTTGGAACGCGTGACATGCGGGAAAATGCCGCGCGTCTGGTCGAGCATCAGACCCTGTGCGCCTTCGAATACGATGTGTTTTTTCGTATCGGCAAGGAACGACGCGCCGGCCTGTTTCGTCGTGTGCAGGAAAAACGCCGTATCCTCGACAAATTTATCGACGATGCCCGTCGATGCCACGCGTTCCTGCCATTTTTCCGGTAAGTTTGTGAAACCAAGGGCGGCCAGGCGTTGCGGCAGCCATTCTTTTTGTATCTTCGCCAGTTTTGCGCGTAACGCAGCGGTATCGGCAAGGTCGGTATAAGCAATCGCAAGCGCGGCATGCGTGCAGCGTTCGATGGTTTCGCCAAAACCCATGCCGCAGCTGCCGTGGCGGCCGCTGCCGCGCATATCTTCGGCGATCTGGTTGATCATCATGTCATAAGGCGTGGTGACGATAGCGGCGGCATCGACATAAATTTGCGGTATGCCGCATTTGGGCGACAGCACATCCCATTCCTTCCGGAACAGCAGCGGGTTGCAGACGAAATAACGGCTGAGGAATGTTTCCGCGCCCGCGAAGCTGCCGCTGCCGATATGGCTGAACACATGGCGTTTGTTATCGGGCGTAACGACGGTATGACCCGCCTGTGCGCCGCCGTTGAAGCGCACCACCACGCTGTCCGCTTGCGCGGCATAATAATCGGTCATCAGGCCCTTGCCTTCGTCCCCGAAATTCGCGCCGATCACGACATCTGCTGTTTTCATGCTGCCCTCTTGAAAGTCACGGCATTAAAGCAAATCCCGCCTGCCGGTTCAAGGCAGGCGGGATTGCCCGTGTAAGTGACTTAGGGTTTCAGTTTGAGTTTGAGGCTCTTCGGCGGCAGGGGGACGTTGTTGTTGGCGATGCCCGGTTTCATGTGGGAAATCGCGTCCTCCACCACTTTCGCGGTCGGGCCCTGCCAGCTTTTCACGACATCGGCGGGGTCCTTGCCGTTATGGACCTCCAGCACCGACACCAGCACCTCGGACAGCTTGTTGTAATCCTTCAGCGAGATGATGTGGTCGGCGGGCAGTACCTTGTTCCAGCTGTCATAGACTTCCTTCTTGTGGCTCAGCGCGTGATTTCCCTGTTCGACGACCACGTGATAGACGTCGTATTTCGCCGACACCATTTTCAGCAGGTCTTTCGTGCTGATATCCGCCGGCACATCGTCGCCAAGGAATTTTTTGATATGGCGCGCCTCCAGCACGGACGGGCATTCCTCGTCGCCGAAGGTAAAGATGATGCCTTTCTTGCCGCGCTTCACGCTGTCGATATCGGTCTTGGTCGCCGCGAAATACCAGGGCAGGTTATAGCTTTCGAAGCTGTTGCCGCCGCCGCCTTTCTCCAGATAGATGTCCTTCAGCTGCTCGGCGATGCGGATATCGGCCTCGAACTGCGACGCCTGCAGCGGCGCGCGGTCGTAGTAAACGTCGCCCACGCCCATCACCATGATATGGGGGTCGGACACCGGCTGGCGGTCGATGATCGCCTCCACCAGCGTGCCGAGCCCTTCGCGCGCCATGCGGTCGGCAATCACGCCCATCGAGCCCGTGACATCGAGCGCGAGGATGATCGGGGTCGAATTCGGGTTTTTCGCGGAATCGCGTGATTCACGCACGGTGATGCCGCGCGGGTCCATCGACTGCTTGATGCTCGACTGGTTGAAAATCTGGCTGGTGCTTTTGCCGCGGGTGGAGGTTGCGTGCTTGTCCCAGTCGTTGTTGTCCCATCTGCCGTATCCCATAGTCTGGTCTCCTCGAAGTTGAGAGCGTTTATATGCTCATTGTGATGATTTTTTATTCTCTTATAGAGCATAAGTTATACACTTAAGGAGTATAAGTCAATACGGCCAAAATGCAGCAAAAACCGCATGTTTTACGTTTTTCGGGAAGGGGCCGGGATGAAAAAAGCCGGTCAGGCGGCCTTTGGAAGCCCGAGTCGCCGCTTTGCCGGCTATTTCTCCGGCATCGTCCGCGCGATGCGCTCCGCCTCGCGCATTTCGCGGGAAAGGGCGTCTTCCAGATGTTCCAGCAGGCCTTCGAGACGTTTTGATTCCGATTTCAAGCCGTCGGCCTCGATTTCGGCGGCAAGGGCGCTGGCGTCATACATGCCGATCAGGCCGGTGATGCTTTTCAGGTCATGCGCGGCGTCCGACATCTTGTCGAGTTTGCCTTTCTGCATTTCGGCATCCACGACATCCATCAGCCGCTCGGCCTCCTTCAGGTTCGATGCGACCATGCCGCGCATGTAATCGAGGCCCATGCCGTCGCGCAGTATCGCCAGCGTCTCGCGCATGGATTTTTTCTGGTCATGCGGGGCGCGCGTCGTGTCGCCCTTGCCGGTGCCGGCGACAAGCGCGACCGCGTCATACAGGCTTTTCGGGGAAAACGGTTTTGGCACATGAGCCATCATGCCCGCGTCGTAGCATTTGCGCACGAAATCTTCCATGATATTGGCGGTCAGCCCGATGACGGGCAGCGTCAGGTGTTTGCCGCCCAATTCGCGGATCGCGCGCGTGGTATCAAGGCCGTTCCGCCCCGGCATGTTGACATCCATAAATACCATGTTGAAATCGGCTTCCTGCACGGCCCTGATCGCGTCGTCGCCATTGCCGACGGCGGTGACGGTATGGCCTTTTTGCGTCAGCATTTTGACGACGATGCGCTGGCTGACGGCGTTGTCTTCGACCACCAGGATGTTTTGTGGCGGTGAATCGGGGCCTGTGTGTTCGGCATCGGCGTCCGGTTCACCGGATACGGGGGCGGTATAGGGCAATTCGACGAAAAACGTGCTGCCTTTGCCTTCCTCGCTGTTCGCACCGATCTTGCCGCCCATCAGCTCGACCAGTTTTTTGGCGATCGACAGGCCAAGGCCCGACCCGCCATAACGGCGCGCAATCGAATTATCGGCCTGCGAAAAGGCGCTGAACAGTTTGGCCATGTTTTCTTTGCTGATGCCGATGCCGCTGTCCTGCACCTCGATGCGCAGGGAAGGCTGCTTGCCGTCGGTGCAGGCGGCGCGCAGGGTCACTTCTCCCTTTTCGGTGAATTTGACGGCATTGTTGAGCAGGTTGACGATCACCTGCTGCAACCGGTGCGGGTCGCCGCGCATACGCTGCGGCACGTTATCGGCCAGCGCAAGGTTCAGCTTCAGCCCCTTGTCCTCGGCCGTCTGGCGCATCACGCGCCCGGAATTGGTCAGCATGTTGTGCAGATCGAAATTGACGGCGCTGATATCCAGCTTGCCGCTTTCCACTTTGGAAAAGTCCAGCACGTCGTTCAGCGTGTTCAACAGCGTTTTAGAACAATCGCTGATCGTGCCGACAAAATCCTTTTGTTCCGCGTTCAGCGGCGTGTCCTTCAGGAAATCGACCATCCCGAAAATGCCGGTCATGGGCGTGCGGATTTCGTGCGACATCAGGGCGAGGAAGCTGGATTTCGCCTTGTTCGCCTCATCCGCGCGGCGCGCGTTCAGGCCGGCCTGCTTCTTGCTCTCGATCAGCTCCTTGGTCGATGCGAGCATTTTGCGCCCGATAGAAAACACATAGACGCAGAAGAACAGCACCGCCGGCCCCGCATACCGCGTTTCCTGCACATTCCAGTTGAGATGCACGACCGCCGCCGCCACCAGCGCAGGGATTGCGATGTCGAAAAACAGTAGGAACGGCACAGGTGCGCTTGACGACCCGTATGTCGCCACGACGCAGATGACGAAGATGTATCCCAGCAGGTCGTCGTAAAAAAACTGTCCCTGCAGCGGCCAGAACAGCAGCAGCAGCCACGGCACGAGGTACATCAGCTTGGTAAAGCAGATCGAAAACAGGTAACCGCGGATTTCGGTGTCGCGGAATTTCGTTTCCAGTATTTCGCGGTAGATATTGTGCTGGCGCAGGAAAGCCATCAGGCAGAAAACCAGGATGCCGGCCTCCGTCAGCAGCGCGTTTTCCCCCTGGGGCAGCCCGTACATCTTGTATTTTCCGGCCAGGAACACGCCCGCCATCAGGAAATTGGTGAGCAGCGACCCGCGATGGTTGCGGGCATACATAAGCAGCTGTTCTTTTGTGACGGCCTCAGCCAAAGACGTAACCCGTATCACTATTGCGGATCAGGGCGGGGTTCGCGCTGTCATGCTCGATTTTTTTGCGCAATTGACCGATTTGCCATTCCACAGCCTTCGCATCGACTTTGCCCTGAGACTGCCAGCAATAAGGCGCAAGGTATTCCGCATCCAGTATTTTTCCCGGATGTGAAAAGAAAACCTTCAGCAACGCGGCATCGCGCAGGCTGATCAGGATTTCCGCGCCGCCGCGCTGTGCCAGCAGGCGGGCGGGATAGACGCGCAGGTCGCCGAAATCGAAATATTCCGCCAGCGCCGCCGAATTGCGCCGCGCAAGGCAGCCCTGCGCGATTTTGTGCATCAGCGCGGTGATGCCCATCAGGTCGAACGGTTTCACGATATATTCGGTCGCGCCCGCCGCCATGCCCTCGGAGATGTCGGCCGCGCGCGATTTTGATGTGATCAGCAGCACCGGCATGTCGGCATCCGCCTGACGTATCCGGCGGCAGATATCATAGCCCGACATGTCATCCAGCAGCACATCGAGGCAGGCGATATCGGGCTTCACGGTTTCAAATTTTTGCAGCGCCTCGGCCCCGCCGGTTGCGCTATGCACCTCGAACCCTTCTTTTTCGAGAAGGTGGGAAAGCAGCTTGAGCAATTCGGCATTATTTTCAACGGCGAGGACTTTCATAGATCAATGATGACAAAGCGACGCGAGTTGGTCGAGGAAAAACAAATAGCCTGTTGTTTTTATTTGGAACATGCTGGAAACAGATGTTCCAGAATATTGAATAAACGAAATAAAATTGTCGGATTTTGGTGATATTCCTATGGAAAATGGTTTTTGAAACCGGATATAGTTTCCAAAAATAAAAACGAGTCCATTTTCAGGTGTGTCATGAGTAAAACGCTGCAAAAGCCGGAGGCCAATGGCCGTCTGACAAATATCAGCAACGATTGCTTTGCCGCGATGCAGTCCAAAATGTCTCTTGCGATGACAAACGACTACCACCGCGAAGAAATGGCCGCGATCCGCCGCATCCTGGGCGACATCACCGAAGCCGATGGCGGGATTGAACATGTGGTGGCGATCGGCTCGGGCGACTTGCGCTATCTGGATGTCGCGCACGACTTCCGCAAATCCTACACCGCGATCGAACCCAGCCTTGCCACTGAATTGTCGCCCGCCGAAACTGCCGAGCTGCGCAGCCGTTTCGATATCGGCATCGTCGCGAAAAAGCTGGAGGATGTGACGCAGGACGACCTGCCGCAGGGGCGCCGCCTGTTTTTCTTCCTGTTCAACGTGTTCCCCTATATTCCCGATGCGCTGGAGTTGCAAAAAAAACTCGTGCGCCCGGGCGATGTGGTGGTGGTGTCCGGCTGGAACAATGACAGCTTCGAAGCGCGCCGTTTGCAGGATATTTATTACGAACATCTGGGTCGCGAATTCAAATGCGATCTTGCCGCTGCCCTGACGAACGGCTATCTGGACGGGGTGGAAAAACAGGCGCAGCAATTCGCCAGTACGTCCAGCCGCGTCAAGGGTCGCACGACCGATATCCTGACCCTGAAGGTGAAATGATGCGCTACCTGCTGCACGATGTTTTCACCGAAAACTGCCATAAAACCCCGCACAAAGCCGCGATCGTGAACGAAGACGGTTCATGCCTGAGTTATGCGGAATTGAACGCGTTGTCGAACCGCTTTGCACGTGTCATCGCGCCGCTGAAAACCGATATCCGCGCAAAACCTTTCGTCGGCATCATTTCGCCGGTCCATGCCGCCAGCATCGCGGCGGTGCTGGGCGCGTTGAAGCTTGGCTGCGCCTATGTGCCGCTCGATGAATATTCGCCGACCGAACGCCTGTCGAAAATCATCGACAACACGAAGCTGGATGTGGTCTGCGTGGATAGCAACCTTTATGCCGAACATGCGGCACTGTTCGATCATCCGCATATCAGCAAGGTGATTTTGCTGAACAGCGACGTGGCGGTGGCCGCGTCGCCCAAAAATATCCAGTTTGCCGATGTATTGGCGGCACAGGATGTTGAACCGCCGGTTTTGAATCAAGTCTGCGACGACCTTGCCTATATCCTGCACAGCTCCGGATCGACCGGCGTGCCGAAGGGCATCATGCTGACGCACCGTAACGCGCGCACATTTACCGACTGGATGCAGGCGGAATTCAAGCTGACGCCTGATGATGTGGTGGCATCGCGTGCACCCTTCAAATTCGATTTGTCGGTATTCGATATTTTCAACACTTTTCAGGCCGGCGCGGCGCTGGCTTGCTTCGACTGGAACAAAAAACGCGAAGCGGATGCCAAACATGCCGATTATGTGGCGTTGCTGGAACGCGAGCGCGTGACGATGCTTTACACCACGCCTTCCACCTTTATCGCGCTGCTCAATCGCGGCGGGCTTGCGGATGCGGATCTGAAACTGCGCACCATTATGTATGCGGGCGAACCGTTCCCGCCCGCGCAGCTGAAAAAAGTGATGGAGGCGCTGCCGGGCGTTGGTGTTGCCAATATCTACGGCCCGACCGAAACGAACATTATTACCTATTTCTGGGTGCCCGAACCGCCAAAGACGGATGATCCGATTCCGCTGGGCGCGGTGGTGGAAGACACCGAAATTCTGGTCGTCAGCGAAGACCGCAGCCGCGTTTGCGCGCCGAATGAACTTGGCGAATTGTGGTGCCGTGGCGGCACGGTCACGCTTGGCTATCTGGGCATGGACGACAAAACGCGCGACAGCCTTGTGCAAAGCCCCGTGCATCCGTATCCCGCGCTGTTTTGGCGCACGGGCGATTTCGGCTTTTACGACGAAAACGGCGTGCTGCATTATCGTGGCCGCCGCGACCATATGGTGAAGGTCAAGGGCTTCCGCATCGAACTCGGCGAAATTGAAAACGCGCTGTCGCAATTCGCGGCGCTGGACGAATTCGCCGTGGTCGCCGTGCCGGATGCCAAATACGGCAACAGATTGTATTGTCACTTCGCCGCGCTGAAAGGCCGGTCGGCGAACGAGGGCGAGCTGCGCGAGTTTCTGGCGAAGAAGCTGCCGGAATACATGATCCCGTTTGCGTTCGAGGCATGGGAAACCCTGCCCAAGACATCATCGGGCAAGGTCGATCGTGTGCTGCTGGCAGAAAAATCCGCAAGCGCGGGAGCGTTCAGACAAGCTGTTTGATAATATCCGCCACATCCGCGAAAGCGGGGTCGGGCGCAGCTGCTGGCTTGCCAAACACGGCAGCGCAGGCGGCGGCAAAGACGGGATCGGTCGTCTGCAATTCACCGGTCAGCGCAAAGGACGCCGCAAAGGCAGGGTCGATTTCGGCCATCATGCGCAGATAAATATCGAAGCATCCGCCCGGCGCCGCCAGATGGTGTTGGAACTGCGGCGGAAAGGCATCGAGCGGTACAGGTTTTTCGGTCGGAGGGTCAACCCTTTGGGATTTGACGATACGGTCATAATACGGGACATCCCCGTCGTAATCGGTGGTAAAGTTTTTGCCGCCGATGTTGTCCCATGCCCGCATGCTGTCGGCGTAACGGATGCCATGGGCATTGCTCATGCTGCGCATCGCGGCTTCGGGCGCGCTGCGGAACATCGTGCTGTCCATCACGATCGCGCCGGGCGTGGCGGCGAAATGCTGGTACAGCGCTTCCCATCCGGTAATGCGGCAGGCGAAAATGCGCGCCAAAACCTTGTCGAAGCCGGCGAGATCAGCGCCGGGTTTGGCGATGCGCGCTTTTGCAGCGTTCCAGTCCTTGTCGCCCACACTTTGCGCCAGCGCATCAAGGCCTGCATAACCCGCATCGACTGCAACCTGTTCGGTCATGTGGAGCAGCACGGGGATTTGCATCACGGGATCATGGTGGATTTTCTGGTCGCGCGTGAACAACATGCGGTAAAGGTTTCCCTGCCGCGAAAAATCATCGCCCTCGGCCAGCGCATGTTGCAGCGCGTTGCCGTCGGCATAGCCGGTATCGCGCGCATAGCTGTCAAGCTCGGCAGGATCGCCGTGACGCACCATCATCTTGAACAGCGAATGCAGGGTCAGCAGCGGGTTGCGGATCAGGAAAATATGCCCGTCGCACAAATCGCGCCAGCGCAGCCAGGCATCGCCGGGCGGAATGTAATCGGCGACGTTCTTGACGAGCGCCGTGACCGCGCCGTTATGTTCGTCAAGGCGGGACAGGATATATTCATACGTCTTTTCCTCGCGCGCGGCCTCGTCGTAAATCGCGAAAGGGTCGTTGACCTGCAGCTGGATATCGGGGCTGCCCGAGAGCGCGCGTTCCAAAGCGGTCGAGCTCGACCGCGCGGGTGCCAGCAGCGATATCAGCCGCGACCCGTTTTTTTTCCGCCGGAGCAATTCGGCATAAGCTTCACCTGACAAAATCCAACCCCTTTAAAGGAACAATACCATGAATACCGAAGACAGAATGATCGAAGCCAACGAAAGCGAAAACCGCCGCGCGCTGATACGCCAGATGTTCAAGCGTATGAAGCAGTACAACGTCTCCGCCCTTGAAATCAAGGGGCGACAGATCCGCGTGTCGAAAGACCATTGGGTGACGGATTTCGCTTCCTGCAACTATCTTGGCTACGATCTCGACCCGTCGATCAAGGTGAATGTGGACGAGGAAATCGAACGCTGGGGCGTGCATCCCAGCTGGTGCCGCCTTGTCGCCAGCCCCCAAATCTACACCGACCTCGAAGACCGCCTCGCGAAGCTGGTGGGCACGGAAACGACGCTGATTTTGCCGACTGTCACGCTGATCTCGATCGGCATCATCCCGGCGCTGATCGGCAAGACGGGCGTGATGTTCCTCGACAAATCCGGCCATGAAACCATGTATGAAGGCTGCAAAATCGCCCGTGATTCCGGCGCGACGCTGAAAAGCTTCAAACAGGGCGATTTCGAAACGCTCGAAAAACTGCTGATCGAGCATAAGGACAACCCGCGCAAGATGATCCGTGTCGACGGTGTCTACAGCATGACCGGCGATTACGCCGACATCAAATCGCTGCAGGCGCTTGCCAAGAAATACGACGCGATCCTGTACATCGACGACGCGCATGGCTTCGGCGTGGTGGGCGAAAACCCCGATGAAAACTGCCCCTTCGGCTACAAGGGCAACGGCATCGTGAAATACGCGGGCTGCGACTACGAAAACATCCTGTATGTCGGCGGCTGTTCCAAGGCCTATTCCTCGCTCGCGGCCTTTATCGCCTGCTCGAAAAAGATGAAAACCTTCTTGCAGGCCTTCGCGACCCCCTACGACCTGTCCGGCCCTTGCCCCACGGCATCGCTCGCGACGTTGTGGAAAGGCCTTGATGTAAACGAGGAACGCGGCGACGCGTATCGTAAAAAACTCTGGGATCTGACCCATCGCGGCATCAACGGCCTGCGCCAGCTGGGCTTCGAGGTCGTCAATACCTCGGGCTTCCCGATCGTGTCGGTGAAAATCGGCGACACCGAAAAGCTGATCGAAACCGCCAATTTCATGTTCGATGCGGGCATGATGGCGACGATCTGCCCCTATCCGATGGTCATCAAGGGCGAGGAAGTCCACCGCCTGACCTTCACCGCCGCCAACAGTTCGGAAGACGTCACCAAACTGCTCGACACCTTCGCGCAGATGAAAAAGATGCTCTGATACCGAATTATTCCATAAATAACCGCCCAAAAGCCTGTAATAAAACGGCTTTTGGGCGGTTTTCATTTTAAGGCGATATTAAGCATCATTTCCTATGATCAAAACACCATCCGGCCTATGTGAATTCAGGGGTTTTTGCGCTGTCGCGGCTTCGATTTTTTGTGCCGTTTTCCGCCAGCCATGCTTTAATGAATCTCCGGATTTTTTGATGGTGGATTATTTTTTATAAAAGGGGAATATCATGGCTTTGGTTCAAGGCTCCGGCGCAGCAGACGGCCCCGATAATCCCGACATGATCGGCACCAACGGCCCCGACACTATCGACGGGCTTTCAGGGAATGACTGGATCCAGACGCTTGGCGGCAATGATACGCTCATCGGCGGCGCGGGCAGCGACGCGCTGTGGTCGGGCAGCGGCGCAGATACCATGGTCGGCGGCACGGGCGCCATGACGGGCGACCTGCAGGGCAACGACACCTACCACGTGGATAACGTGGGCGATGTCATCATCGAATACGCAGACCAGGGCATCGACCGCATCCACGCCTATATTACCTATGACATGACCACGGGCCTCAGCGTCAACGTCGAAAACATGCGCCTTGTCGGCTTCGCGACGGGCATCGACGGGATCGGCAACGACCTTAACAACACGCTGGAGGGCAACCGCGAAAAGAACACGCTGATGGGCGGCCTTGGCGACGATACATACATCATTTACAACGAAACCGACCTTTCCAAAGTCGATGTCATCATCGAAAACCCGGGCGAGGGATCGGACACCTATATGGTGAACTTCACCTTCGCGCTGGGTTCCACCGCGCTGAACATCGAAAATATCACGCTGACCGGCACCAAGCTGATCAACGCGACCGGCAACGCCGGCGACAACACCCTGACCGGCAACGTCGCGAAAAACACGCTGACCGGCGGGCTTGGCAACGATACCTATGTCATTCAGGACACAACCGACGTCATCAAGGAAAACGCGGGCGAAGGCAACGACACCGTCGTGATCAAGGACAAGAGCTACAGCATCGCAACGCAGCTGAACCTCGAAAACATTACGCTGACCGGCACGGCGACCACGACCGCGACGGGTAATACCGCCGCCAACATCCTGATCGGCAACGACGGTTCCAACACGCTGGACGGCCTCGCCGGCGCGGATGCGATGATCGGGTATAAGGGCAATGACGTTTATATCGTTGATAACCTTGGCGACACCGTCGATGACGGTGGCGGCACTGATGCCGGCGGCACGGACGAAGTGCGCGCAAGCGTCTCTTTCACGCTGGTCGCCGACATCGAAAACCTGACGCTGACCGGCAGCGCCAATATCAACGGCACCGGCAACACGCTCATCAATACGATGACCGGCAACCTTGGCCTGAACACGCTGGCGGGCGGCTTGGGCGATGATTATTACTATGTGCAGAATACGGGCGATGTGGTGTCTGAAGGCGTCGGCGAGGGTATCGACCGCCTTTTCACGACCGCCAATTTCAACATGGACACGAATGCCGACCAGGTTGAAATCCTGACGCTGCTCGGCACGCTCGGCATCAGTGGCATCGGCAACGCGCTTGATAACACGATCAACGGCAACGCAGGCGCCAACGTCATTTTCGGCCGCGGCGGCCAGGACACGATCTACGGCAACGCCGGCAACGATGTCATCAACGGTGAAGGCGAAATCGACACCATTTTCGGCAACGCCGGCAACGATACACTGCTGGGCGGCGACGGCGACGATTACACCATCGATGGCGGCGCGGGGAATGACATTCTCAACGGCGGCAACGGCAACGACGGGTTGATCGGCGGCACAGGTATCGACACCTTCATCGGCGGCCTTGGGGACGATACTTTCGAGGTGACCGAAGCGAACGAAGTGATCACCGAATATATCGGCCAGGGCATCGACAGGGTCGTGACCAATTTGAAATCCTTCACCCTCGCCCCGGTGACTGCGACGCAGGAGCTTGAAAATCTGAGCCTGTTCGGCACGGCGCAAATCGGTATCGGTAACGAGATTGGCAACAGCATCAGCGGCTGGAGCAATAACAACACGTTGTTCGGCATGGCGGGCAACGACATCCTCAGCGACACGCTGGGCGGCAACGACACGCTGGACGGCGGCACCGGCATCGATTCCATGTTTGCCGGTGTCGGCAACGATGTTTATTATGTCGATAACGCGCTGGACACCGTGACTGAAGCTGCGTTCGAAGGCACCGATTCTATATATTCAAGCGTCTCATACAACATGCTGGTATCAGCGCCGGGTGAAATCGAATACCTTTACCTGATAGGCAGCGCCGTCACGGGCATCGGTAATGACGTCAGCAACACGCTTGTCGGCAACTCGCTGGTTAATACGCTGGCGGGCGGGCTTGGCGGCGATGCGTATATCGTCGATAACATGGCGGACCTGATCATCGAAAATACAGGCGAGGGTGCTGACACCATCTTTTCATCCGTTACCTATACGCTCGCGACCGCAGGCGCGACCTATGAAATCGAAAGCCTGACGCTGATTGGCAAGGACAACATCAACGGTACCGGCAACGCCGACGACAATACCCTGACCGGCAATATCGGCATCAACACGCTGCGCGGCGGCCTTGGCAACGACTGGTTTGTCGTGAACGACATCGAGGATTACACGAAAGACACCTTTGTCGAGCTGATCGGCGAAGGCTCGGATGACGGCGTGCTTGCCTATATTTCCTTCACGCTGAATTCGGCATCGCCCACTTATGATATCGAGAACATCACCCTGATGGGCACTGCCAACATCAATGCTGCGGGTAACGAACTCGACAATACCCTGATCGGCAACATAGGCAGCAACACCTTGAACGGGTCGTCGGGTGTGGATTTCCTGATGGGGCTTGCCGGTAACGACACATACATCCTCGACACGATCGCCGATTTCATCACCGAAGACGTGGGCGGCGGCATCGACACCGTATGGACGAATTTCAGCTACAACCTTTCGGTCGATGTGGCCGAGGTTGAAAACCTCACGCTTTACGGCGGCCTTGCCATCGACGGCACAGGCAGCAGTGTTGCGAACATCATCATCGGCAATATCGCGACGAATACGCTGGCGGGACTCGACGGCAACGATACGCTGGACGGCGGCGGGGGCGTGGACACATTGATCGGCGGCGCGGGCAACGACATCTATATCGTCGCCAACTCCCTCGACACGGTCATCGAGGTCGGCGGCGAAGGCACCGATACGGTACGCAACAGCGTTAGCTACGACATGGGGCTTCACGCCTCGGGCGATGTGGAAATCATGGTCATGACCGGCCTTGCCAACATCAACGGCACCGGCAATGCGCTTGGCAACACCATGACGGGCAATGCCGGCAACAACACGATCGACGGCGCGGACGGCGACGATACGCTGCTGGGCGGCGCGGGCGACGATTACCTGCTGGGAGGCAATGGCATTGACACTCTTGACGGCGGCGTCGGGATCGACGCGCTGGCGGGCGGCGACGGCGACGATGTTTACATCATCACTTCCGCAACCAAGACCGTGATCGAGGCGGTCGGGCAGGGCGTGGATGAAGTCCGCTCCAGCCTGACGCATACGCTGGCCGCCAACGTCGAAAACCTGACGCTGACGGGCAGCTCGGCCATCAATGGTTTCGGCAACAACCTTGACAACCTCATCAAGGGCAATGCGGCTGTCAATACACTGAGCGGCGGCGTTGGCGCAGATACGATGCTGGGCGCCGGCGGCAACGACGTGTACTTTGTCGACAACGCGCTGGATGTGGTGACCGAATTCGGCGGCGAAGGAGTTGCGGACCTCATTTATTCGTCTGTCACCTACGACATGCTTGCGCAAACCTCGGCCGAAGTAGAGAATTTGACATTGACCGGTACCGCGAACCTCGATGCGATCGGCAACATTGGCCACAACATAATTACTGGAAATTCCGGCATTAATACCTTGGCGGGCGGCTTGGGGAACGACACGTATGTCCTCCAAAACCTCGGCGATGTGGTGCTGGAGGCGGCGGGCGAGGGTGTCGACACGATCATGGTCGCGCTAACCTGGGCGCTCGACAATATTCAGGAAATAGAAAACATTACGCTTCTGGGGACGTCCAATATCAATGCCACGGGCAATGACCTCGATAACGTCCTGCGCGGCAATTCGGGCAAGAACGTGCTCGATGGCGGGCTTGGAAACGACACATACGATATCGGCGCGTCGGCAACTAACGACACTATCGTAGTCGATACAGGCGGTAACGATACGGTCATCGTCGGGGCAAGCTATTCCATCGCCAACCGCGCTGACCTTGAAAACATTACGCTGACCGGCATCGGTCTTTTCAATGCCGTAGGCAACGCCAGCGACAATATCCTGACCGGTAACGCCAAAAAGAACACACTCAACGGCGGAATCGGCGCCGATACCATGATCGGCGGCGACGGCGATGACACCTTCTACGTGGACAATGTAGGCGATGTCGTTCTCGATGAACTGGGGGATGTAACGCCGGGTGGAAAAGACCTTGTGATTTCCAGCGTTTCTTACACCCTTGCAACGGGGGTGGATAACCTGACCCTGACCAACGTCGCAACGGCCCTGAACGGCACGGGCAACGATCTCGTCAACATCATCAAGGGCAACTCTTTCAACAACATTCTCGACGGCGGCGTGGGTTCCGACACCATGGATGGCGGCGCGGGGAACGATACATACTTCATCGACGCGGCCGGTGACGTCATCAAGGATGCCAGCGGCATCGACCTCGTGTTTTCCTCTCTCGGCTTCTATACGCTTGCCACCGGTCTCGAAAACCTGACGCTGACCGGCACTAACCCGATCAACGGCACGGGCAACACACTCAACAATACGATTACGGGCAACAGCGGCAATAACATCATCGACGGCGGCGCAGGCAGCGACGTGATGATCGGCGGCGGTTCCGATAATGTTACCGGCGACATCTATTTCGTCGACCGCATCACCGACGTCGTCATCGGCGATACCGGGCTTGATACCATCAAGAGTAAGGTGTCCTTCTCGCTGATGGCCGCGCCCGAGGTCGAAAACCTTGTCCTGCTGGGCACCTCCGCGCTGAACGGCACAGGCAATGCGCTGAACAACTCCCTGATCGGCAATACCGGCGTCAACACGCTGATGGGGGGCGACGGGAATGATTTCATCGCGGGCGGGGGCGGTAAAGACGTCCTGTATGGCGGCAACGGCGCGGACACCTTCTACTTCCAGGGCGCGACGGCGTTCAAGGCCGTCGTCACGATCATGGATTACCAAATCGGAATTGACACGATTTTCTACGATGCCATCGTCGATCCGCTGCTGCAGGTTAACGAAGACTTCATCGAGTTCCGCACCGTTTCCGGCAGCACCAACCTGCAGGTCTGGCTGGATTACGACGGCCAGGGCGATGCTTACCAGCCCCAAATGATTGCGCTTCTGATCAACCCCAGCTAGGGGTTGTCAGGGCGCGGGCGGTTTTGCGGCGGGTGCTGCGGGCTTCTGGGTCAGAACGGTTTTCACGTGCTGCGCCATCATCAATTCCTCGTCGGTTTTGATGACATAGACCTTCACCGCGCTGTCGGGGGCATGAATGGCGGGTTTGCTGCCGTCATTTGCCACGGTGTCCGTTTTCACGCCCAGATGCGCCAGCTGCGACAGGATTTTTTCGCGGATAATACCGGAATTCTCGCCGATACCGCCTGTAAACACGATCGCATCCACGCCGCCCAGATCGACGGTGAGGGATGCCGCCTGACGCGCGGCATAAAGGCAGAACAGGTCGATCGCCTCCTTCGCTTCGGGCTTGTCGCTGGCAAGCAATGTGCGAACGTCTTCGGTGATGCCTGACACGCCCTTCAGGCCCGATTGTTTCTGGAAGATGTCTGAAAGGCCTTTTACCGTCTCGCCCTGTTCCAGCAGGTATAACAGGATGCCGGGGTCGGTTGATCCTGCGCGCGTGCCCATCATCAAGCCGTCGACGGGGGTGAAGCCCATGGTGGTCGCGACGCTCTTGCCGTCCTTCATCGCCATCATGCTGGCGCCATTACCCAGATGCGCGACAATCACGCGGCCTTTGGCGGTTTTCGCATCGGCAACTTCGGGTAGTTTTGAGGCGATATATTCATACGATAGCCCGTGGAAACCGTAGCGGATGATGCCTTCATCCGTCAGTTTACGGGGCAGGGCATACATCTGGTTCAGTTTCGCCTGCGTACGGTGGAAGGCGGTATCGAACGAAGCCACCTGCGGCAGGTCGGGGTATTTCTCCGAAATCAGCTTGATGCCCTTCAGGTTATGCGGCTGGTGCAGGGGGGAGAGCGGCGCAAGTTTTTCAAGATCGGCGAAAACCTTCGCGTCGACTTTCTGCGGCGCGGCATAATCCTTGCCGCCATGCACGACGCGGTGGCCGACGGATGTGACGTTGTTCGCGGCGATGACATCCAATACCTGCTGGAAAGCCGCGTCATAACCGCCTGCTTTCTTCACTTCGATATTCTTGCGCTCGATCAGCGTCAGGTCATCGGCGCGGTACAGGCCGTATTTGATTGACGACGATCCGGCGTTGACCACCAGGACCGTTTCGACAGGTTTCTTGTCAGCGTCCATATCAGGGTTTCTTTATTAAGGTTTTTTGGGCGCGCGGGTCTGGCTGCGGCTGGCGACAAGCGCGATGGCCGCCGATGCCTTGCGTTCTTCCGCTTCCGCCGACCGGCTGTTGAGGATGATCGGCACTTTCGCGCCGACAACCACGCCGCCCAGCGGCGCGTTCGACATCAGCACCCGCGATTTGAAGTAGATATTGCCGGATTCAAGGTCGGGGAACACAAGGATGTCGGGATCGCCTGCGACATCCGAGAAAATGCCCTTCAGGTTCGCCGATTTTTTCGAAATCGCGTTATCCATGCCGAACGGGCCTTCCACCTTCGCGCCCGTGATCTGGCCGCGCAGCGACATAACTGTCAGGGCCGCGGCATCGAGCGTCGCCTGCTGGCGCGGTTCCACCTTTTCGGAAGCCGCCAGAATAGCCACTTTCGGCTCGCGCCCTTCGATCTTCCAGAACAGATCAACGGCATTCTGGATGATGTCGCGCTTGGCCATCAGGTCGGGTGCCTCGTTCACGGCGGCATCGGTGATGTAAAGCGGCTTGTGATAACCCGGGTCTTCCATGATGAACACGTGGCTCATGCGTTTGTCGGTGCGCAGCTGGCCTTCCTTGGAAACGATGGGGTGCAGGAATTCGGGCGTGTCGATCTTGCCCTTCATCAGCGCTTCGGCCTTGCCCGTGCGCACCAGCTCGACGCCCTTTTCGGCGGCGGCATGGCTGTGTTCGGTGTTCACGATCTCGAAGGCGGAGATGTCAATATTGGCATCCTTCGCAGCCTTGCGGATTTTATCCTCGGGCCCGACCAGAATGGGGTCCATCAGCTTTGCGGCTGCGGCTTCGAATGCGCCGCGCAGGGAATTTTCATCGGTGGGGTGGATCACAGCAGTCTTGAGGGGCTTCGTCTCGGGCGTAAGCTTGTCGTAGATGTGCTGCAATTCTTTGTCCCTTCATTTATGCCTGCGGGTCGATTCCCGATGGCTGTTAAGATCATTATGCTGTGCTTGAGTACAATTAGGCGCGAGAAGCGCCGCGTTGTCAAGGCGCACGAAAACATCCGTATGCTTAACAAGCTGAAAATGAAAGAAAATTTCCACGATAATTTATGTTGCGGAGCAGCATTAAAATGCTGATTTCATTATAAGAATATTACGCTAAAAAGGGTTTGACCCCTTGGCTTTGTTTAACATATTGTATGACCTGTTTAGGTCAACCACATCTTTCCGGAGACGAAAAACAATGACGACCGATTTTATCTTCAATCCTGATCGCCAACCCATGATCCGCGCGGATTACCGCCCCTCCGAATATAAAATCGACAAGGCCGACCTTTACATCAACCTCGATGAAACCAACACCAATGTGCGCAGCACGCTGCATATCGATCGTAACCCCGCAGTCGCCAATCTCGGCGGCCCGCTGATCCTCGACGGCTCCGACCTGAAACTGAAAAGCGTGAAAATTCTCGAGAACGGCGCGTGGCGCGCGCTCGACCGTCAGGAATTCAAGGTAGATGGCGAGCAGCTGATTATCAAACGCCCGCCCGCCGGCGCATTCCAGCTGCAGATTGAAAACGAAATCAACCCGACGACCAATACCGAACTGTCCGGCATCTACATGTCGGGCGACAACATCATCACCTCGCAGAACGAGGCGCAGGGTTTCCGCCGCATCACCTATTTCCTCGACCGCCCCGACAACCTTGCGGTCATCGGCGCGACGCTGGAGGCCGACAAGGCGAAATATCCCGTGCTGCTGTCGAACGGCAACGGCGATTTCCGCGCGACGGAAGACCTGGGCAACGGCCGCCACCGCATTTCGTGGTCGGACCCCTGGCCGAAGCCGTCCTACCTGTTCGCGACCGTCGCGGGCGACCTGCAGGTGCTGGAAGACAAATTCACCACCATGTCGGGCAAGGAAGTCGACATCCGCATTTTCGTGCAATCGGGTTACGAAGACAAAATCCAGTGGGCGATGGAAGCGACCAAGCGCGCCATGAAATGGGATGAAGTCCGTTATGGCCGCGAATACGACCTTGATAACTTCCACATCGTCGCCGTCGATAAATTCAACGCGGGCGCGATGGAAAACAAGGGCCTGAACATTTTCAACGTCAGCCGCCTTGTCGGCAACGCCGAAACCTCGACCGACACCGACCTGATGGATATCGAGGAAGTCATCGGCCATGAATATTTCCACAACTGGACGGGCGACCGCGTCACCGTGCGCGACTGGTTCGAATTGTCGCTGAAGGAATCGCTGACCAGCCTACGCCAGCGCCAGTTTGCCTCCGACATGCATTCCGCGCCCGTCAAGCTGATCGAAGACGCGACCATCCTGCGCACCGGCCAGTTTATCGAGGATTCCGGCCCCGGCGCGCATTTCGTGCGCCCCGAACGAGTGGAAGAATTCGACAACATCTATTCCACGACCATCTATCAAAAGGGCAAGCACGTGCTGGCCATGATGAACACCATCATGGGCGATGCGATGTGGCGCACGGCGATGGACAATTATTTCAACAAATTCGACGGCAAGGCTGTGACGGTCGATGATTTCATCGACAATATGCAGGACACCTCGGGCATCAACCTGTCACAGTTCCGACGCTGGTACAGCCAGTCGGGCACGCCGGAAATCTCTTATGAAGGCAAATACGACGCGGCCGCCAAAACCTATACGCTGACGCTGTCGCAATTCAACCCCGGCACGGCCGACCAGCCGTTGTCTGAAAAACAGAACCTGCATATTCCGATCTCCGTCGGCCTGATCGGCCAGAGCGGAAAGGACGTGCCGCTGCAATTGCAGGGCGAAGCGAAGGCGGGCGACACCACCCGCGTGCTGAACCTGACGCAAGGCAAGCAGACCTTCGTGTTCGAAAACGTGAATGGCCCTGTCGTACCGTCCGTGCTGCGTAACTTCTCGGCGCCCGTCAAGATCATGACGCAGCCCAGCGATGCCGAACTTATCTTCCGCATGGAACACGACAGCAACCCGTTCAACAAATTCGAAGCGAAAGAACGCCTGACGCTGAAAGTGCTGCTGGGGCTGATCGACGATGTGCAGGCCGGCCGCCCCATGACGGTCAGCCAGGATTTCCTTGATGCCTTCGGCGCGAACGTCGCAAAAGCGGCGGCCGGCGGCGGCGATCAAGCCTTTGCGGCGCAGCTGCTGACCTTGCCCGCCTATAATATCGTGATCCAGAGCCTGAAAACGGTCGATCCGGATGCGATCAAACAGGCGACCGGTTTCCTCTCCACCACCATCGCCAAAACTTTCCAGACGGATTTCGAGGAAATCTATAAAAACACGACCGCACCCGCTGGCGAGAAATATGATGTGGTGCCCGCGCAAGTGGGCCGCCGCGACCTGCATAACTCCGCGCTGTCCTTCCTCAACAAGCTGAAAACGCCGGATACGCTGGCGCTTGCCGTCAACCAATACACGGGTGCGACCAACATGACCGAAAAACTGGCGGCGCTTGGCGTGCTGGCACGTTTGGATGGTCCGGAAGGCAAGGCAGCGCTGCATGATTTCTACGAGCGTTATAAAACGGTCAACAACGTCGTCGACCGCTGGCTGAGCCTGAATGCCGCAACGGCCTCGCGCGACGCGGCAGGCCAGATGCGCCAGCTGCTGGAACATGAAGCCTTCGATTTCACGAACCCGAACAAGGTGCGTGCGGCGATCGGCGGATTTACGGCCAGCAACGCGACTGCTTTCCACAACAAAGACGGTTCCGGTTACGCCTTCCTCGCCGATGTCGTGATCAAGATGAACGACATCAACCCACGCACCGGCGGCCAGATCGTGAAGCCCCTGACGCAATTCAAGCGTTATGATGCCGAACGTCAGGCGCTGATGGTGAAGGAGCTGGAGCGCATCCGTGAAACCCCCAACCTTGATAAAGGCATCAAGGAACTGGTGGGGCAGGCGCTGGCCACGGTCGAAAAACCGCAGGCTGCCGCCAACAACAACGGCAAAAAACCTATCGCGCCCGCCGCGTAACATAACCAGACAACAAAAAAGCCCGGCGTACCCCGCCGGGCTTTTTTGTTGGGAATGCCTGTGCTATTCAGGTTCATTCGGAAGGGACAACATGACCGATTGGAACAACAGCCTCTCGCGTGAATATTTCGGCGAATTCCAGGGACGCGGCGTGATTATTGCGGGTGGGGCCGCCGGTATCGGCGCGGCGTTGGCCGATGCGTTCCAATGGCTGGGCGCGAAGGTTGCCGTCATCGACCTGAATAAATCCGGCGCTGCCGTTTCGATTACTGCCGATTTGACGGACGAACAGGCGCGCACCGCCGCGATTACAGAGGCCTGCGATAAGGTTGGTGCACCTTCCGCGTTTATCAGCACGCTGGGCTTTGACAACCGTCTTGGTTTTGATTTGACGCAGGAACAGGCCGAACACCTGATGCGCGTCAATTTCTTTGCGCCGGTTTTTGCCGCGCGCGCGGTAATGCCCGTGATGCGCAAGGGCGGCGGCGGTGCGATATGCCTTTTCACCTCGCGCCATGGCTCGGAAATATTCGAACCCGACATGACAGGCTATGGCTGCGCCAAGGCCGCGCTGGACAGCGGCATCAAGCGCCTTGCCGTCAAGGCGGGCGAAGATAATACCGCCGGTAACATCATCCGCGTCTTCGGCTTCTGCCCCGGCTGGGTGCAGTCCGACAGCCAGAAGGCGCGTTTCGGCGCGCAGCAATTCGAAGACGCGGCAAAGGAACAGCTGGTGCCTGTCGGCATGCAGCCTGCCGATATCGTGCCCGCCATTATTTTTGGATTGTCGAAACATTCACGCCTGCTGTCGGGGACGACGCTGCGTTTCGATGCGGGCGAAGGTCAAATCAAAAAAAGCGCCGTCACCGACGGCAGCAAGAAGGCATCATGAAAGCGGAACTGCTGAACCCCGAACTTCCGGCATCCGAACTCGGCGAAGGCGTGAACTGGGATGCGCGCGCGAAAAAGCTGTATTGGGTCGATATCATCGGCAAGTGCATCCACCGCACCGATGCGGCGGGCGGCGATTATCAATCCTATAAAACGCCGTCCATGATCGGCTTCATGGCGATTGCAAATGACGGCGGCTGCGTTGCGGGGCTGCGCGACGGGTTTTATAAATTAGACCTTGCCGAAGATGTGAACGCGCGCCCGCTGTTCCACCCGACCTTTGCGCATCGCGACAACCGCTTCAACGACGGCAAATGCGACCGTCGCGGGCGCGTCTGGGGCGGCACGATGAACGACCTCGACCATAAAAACCCGACCGGTGCGCTCTATCGCCTTGACGAAAACGGTTTGCACACGCAGGAAGAAGGCGTTTTTATTTCCAACGGCCTCGGCTGGTCGCCGGATAACAAGGTGATGTATTACATCGATACCGGCCGCAACACGCTGTTCACCTATGATTACGACATCGAAACCGGCGAGGCTGTGAACCGCAAACCGCTGATCGTCTTCGACGGCAAACGCCCCGACGGCATGTGCGTGGATTCAACGGGGCGGCTCTATGTCGCGCTGTGGGGCGGCTGGGCGGTCGATATTTATGCGCCGGACGGCAAATATATCGACAGCATCGCGGTCGATGCGCCGCAGGTGTCGTGCTGCTGCTTTGGCGGCGAAGATCTCAAAACGCTCTATATCAGCACGGCTTATGTCGGCCTGTCGCCCGAAAAACGGGCGGCTGCGCCCCATGCGGGCAAGACATTCAAAATCAGCATGGATGTCGCGGGGCTGCCTGAAACACCGGCGCGGATCTGACCGCCATGCATATTTTCGCAGACTGGGGCAACACGAATTTTCGCGCTTTCCTGATCAAGGACGGCGACATCATTGACCGCTATCTGTCTGCGGATGGCGGCATCCAGAAAGTATTCACCGCCCCCGAAAACCGCGTGGCCGATTACAGCGGGTTTATCACGAAACATATCTCAAACTGGCTGCAAAAATATCCGCATGCGCCGATTTATATCGCGGGCGCGGCGGGCGGACGCGACGGCTGGGTGGAAACGGCCTATTCGATTGCGCCTGCGGGTCTGGCAGACGTAAAACGCAACCTGCACCGCATCGTGCCCGAGCATCTGGGCCATGCTGCGGGACGCGGAGTTTATATCGCCTCCGGTTGCACGATTGCGATGGCCGATGGGCGGCACGATGTGATCCGGTCGGAGGAAGTGAAAAGCCTTGGGGCGGCGCACCATCTGAAGCGCGATAACGTGCTGCTCTGCATCCCCGGCACGCATTGCAAATGGGTGAAGATCGAGGACAATAAAATTGTCCATTTTGAATCCGCCCTGACAGGCGAGCTGTACGGCATTTTAAGCGAGCGCGGCGCGCTGGCGGCGCTGTTCCGCTTCGATAAAAACTCGCTACAGAAAGACATGGGGTCATTCAATCAGGGGCTGGAAATGGCCGGACGCGGGTTTGATTTGCTGACAGACCTCTGGCAGGTGCGGGCGCAGAAACTCCGCGCCAATCCGCATCCCGCCGATATGCAGGCGTATTTTTCGGGCATCCTGATCGGCCATGAACTGCGCCAGATGGACAGGCTCTTCCCCGGCAAGCCGCCGGTTTACCTGCTGATGGATGGCGGCGCGAAGCGCGAATTTTACGCGCGCGCCTTCGACTGGATGGGCTGGAAACTGGAAGGCGAAATCGACAGCGAAACGGCAGTCGTTTCCGGCCTGCTGGGTGTTATTTAAGGTCTTTCACGGCGGCGGTCAGCGCTTCGGCGCGCTTTTGCACCTCGTCCGCTGTCGTTCCCGGTTTATACAGCGACGACCCCACGCCAAAGGCATAGCAGCCGGCAGTATGGAACGATGCGACCGTGTCGACCGCGATGCCGCCCGTGGGAATGACCTTGATATGCGTCGGCAGCACCGATTTCAGCGCGCGGATATAACCGGGGCCGCAGCTGTCGGCGGGAAAAATTTTCAGGAATTTCGATCCCAGCTTGATGGCGTTAAACGCCTCCGTCGCCGTATAGACGCCCGGCATCATCACCATGTCGCGCGCAAGGGCGGCCTTTACGACATCCGCATCGGTGTTGGGCGCGACGATCAGCTTCGCGCCGGTTTTGTGGACTTTCTCGACATCGTCCGCCGTCAACACCGTGCCCGCGCCGATCAGCGCGGTATCGCCAAAGCGTTTTACAAGACGCGAAATGCTCTCGAACGGGTCGGGGGAATTCAAGGGCACTTCAAGGCAGCGCCAGCCCGCGTTGAAAATCGCCTCGCCCACACCCAGCACTTCATCGGGCTTTATGCCGCGCAAAATGGCGATCAGACGGTTTTGTGAAAAATACTGGTCGGCAACGGCGGGCATTTTTGAATTCCTTTAATGTTGCGGGCGCAGATATTCGCGCACGCGCTTCGCAATTTCCTCGCGCGCGAGTTCGGGTCGGTCGAACATCTTCATATACGCGCCGACGCTTGCCTGATGCACGCCCATTTTCGGGTCGGACCAGATAAGCCCCCACGGGCTGTGGATCGGCGTCGGTTTAATGACCAATTCGGAGCGGCGTTTATCCAGTTCTTCGGCGGATACGTCCATGTTCAGCTGCTTGTTCGTTACATCCAGCGTCACCCAGTCGCCGGTTTTGACGAGCGCCAGCGGACCGCCTGCCGCCGCCTCCGGCGACACGTGTAGCACATGACAGCCATAGGCCGTGCCGCTCATGCGCGCGTCCGACACCGTTACCATCGCCTTCACGCCCTTGGCCAGCAGATAGCCGGGCGGGCGCACATTGCCGACTTCGGGCATGCCGGGATAGCCCAAGGGGCCGCAATTGCGCAGGATCAGCACGCGGTCGGGCGTGATGCCTTCATTCGGGTTGTCGATGCGCTTGTGATATTCCTCGATGCTGTCGAAAACCACGGCCTGTCCGCGATGCTGCAGCAGGTTTTTCTCCGCCACCGCCGACACCTTGATCACCGCGCCGTCGGGGCAGAGATTGCCCTTTAAAATCACGATGCCGCCATCGGGCAGCAGCGGTTCTTTGACTGTTTTGATGATATTCGTATCGGTATAGGGATCGCGCGCGGCGAGTTCCTCGCGCATCGTCTTGCCCGTGCACCATTTCACGTCGTCCTTCACGTATCCGGCGGCCGCCAGCTCGCGCAGCACGGCGGGCATGCCGCCCGCGCGGAAATATTCTTCCATCAGGAACGCGCCGGACGGTTTCACGTTCACCAGCAGCGGCACTTTCGATCCGTATTCCTGCCAGTCGTCGATGGTGAAATCGATATCGGCCATGTTGGCGATGGCCAGCAGATGGACGACAGCATTGGTCGAACCGCCAATGGCGGCATTCGCGGCAACTGCGTTCAGGAAAGATTGCCGCGTGACGAAGGTGGAGGGGCGGCGGTCCGCGATGACCATGCGCACGGCTTCTTCGCCCGCGCGGAATGAATAATGCGCGCGCTCCGCCATCGGCGACGGGATGGATGACGCGCCGAACAATGTCAATCCCAGCGCTTCGGCCATGCTGTTCAGCGTCGATGCCGTGCCCATGCTCATGCAATGACCGGCGCTGGGCTGCGCCGCGCAGGACCGCACCATCAATTCGTCTTCGGTGATTTTTCCGGCCGCCAGCAATTCGCGGTTTTTCCACAGATGCACGCCCGATGCCGATTGTTCGCCGTGGTAATAACCGTTCAGCATCGGCCCCGCGGAGGCCACGATGGTGGGCAAATCGGTCAGCAGCGTCGCCATCAATCCCGCCGGTACCGTCTTGTCGCAGCCGGTCAGCAGCACGAGGCCGTCCATCGGGTTCGCGATGATCGTTTCGATCAGCGTCATCGCGGTCAAATTCCGCATATACATCGATGTCGGGCGCGTCAGCGGCTCGCCCAGCGGCGGCGCGATATCGAACTGGAAAGGGATGCCGCCCGCCTGCCGGACGCCTTGGGCGACGCGGTCGTTCAGGTGATGGTCGTGCATCGCCTGGCAGGGGTTCAGGTCGCCGCCGAATTTGCAGATGCCGATGATGGGGCGGCGGCCGCTCGTCGTTTTATCCGCAAGCGGGTGGCCGGTCGTGCCGCACAGCTCTTCCATCGTGAATTTTGAATTCACCATCTTGCCGGTATGGTGCGCGCGCACATCGACGGCGGCGGCCTGTCCGAACCAGTAATCGCTGCGCAAGGAAACTTTTTTGTCGGCCATCCGGCACCCCCGTTTTGACCTGCCCTTTTTACTATAGCCACAGGGCGGATGCCAGCACGAATGCCCTTGAAAAGACTTTGTTTTACGTGATTGACGTTGCCATAAAATCAGCCTATCTTAATCGACAATCAGCAATTTGCGCCACAATCGAACGGGATGGAATCATGTCCAGCAAACCCCTGCCTACCGACCAGTTTTTCAAAAATTCCGGCCTGACGCCCGAAAAGGCGCGCGAGATTGTTAAGGAAGGACTGAGCGGCGCGGATTACGGCGAGTTCTATCACGAAATCGTCGCCCGCGAACGTCTGGTCAAGGACAAGGGCGAATTCACGACCGTCTCGACCGGTGACAGCAAGGAAGGCTTCGGCTTCCGCGTGGGGCAGGAAGAACGCGTCGGCTATTCCTATTCCGATTTATTCAATGAAGCCGCGTTGAAAGATGCCGTGACCGAAGCGCGCAACGTGCTGAAGCTCGGCACGCCCAAGGCCGCGCAGCCCGCAACCGGCATGGTGCCGCAGCAGCTTTATACGCCGGAAGACCCGATGGCCGGTTTCACGCTCGCCGAAAAAATCGCGAAGGTGAACGAGATCGAGGCCTATGCCCGCTCGCTCGACCCGCGCATTACCAACGTCACCGTGGCCTATGCGTCTGAATCAAAGGCCGTGCATATCATCACGGCAGACGGCAAAAGCCTGATCGACAACCGCCCGATGACCTCGGTGTCTATCTCCATCATGCTGACCGACAAAGACGGCAAAAGCGAAATCGGCACTGCGCAGACAGGCGGCCATGTGGATGCCAAGGCCGTGTTCGACGAAGCCAGCTTCAAGGCCGCCGCGCAGAAGGCGCTGCATCAGGCCGAAGAGCTGCTGGTGGCCGAAGACGCGCCTGCGGGCATCATGGATGTGGTGTTGAGCCCCGGCTGGGCCGCCGTCGTGCTGCACGAAGCAATCGGCCACGGGCTGGAGGGCGATTTCAACCGCCGCGATATTTCGGTCTATAGCGGCAAGATCGGCCAGCAGATCGCCTCGCCCGAAGTCACCGTGATCGACCAGGGCGATATGCCGGGCGAACGCGGCAGCCTGCATTTCGACGACGAAGGCGTGCCCACGCAGCAAAACGTGCTGATCGAAAACGGCGTGCTGAAGGGGTACATGCAGGACCGCCAGAACGCGCAGCTGATGGGCGTTGACCCCACCGGCAACGGCCGCCGTGAAAGCTACGCCCATGCGCCCATGCCCCGCATGACGAACACCTATTTCGCCAACGGCACGCATGACCCCGCCGATATCATCAAATCGGTGAAGGACGGCATTTACATTTCCGATATGGGCGGCGGGCAGGTCGATATCACATCGGGCAAGTTCAACATGAACGCGAAACTGGCCTATAGAATTCGTGATGGCAAGATCGCGGAACCTGTGAAGGGCGCGACGATTGTCGGCGACGGTTTGACTGTCATCAAATCCATCACTATGGTCGGCAACGACCTTGCCCTTGAAAAAAGCGCGGGCATGTGCGGCAAAAACGGGCAGCAGGTGCCCGTCGGCTGCGGCCAGCCCACCTTGCGCGTTTCCAACATGACCGTTGGCGGTCGTAAGAAATAAGGATCAGAAAAATGACCACCGAAAAAGAATTCCTCGCCACCATGAAGCCCTTCGCGCAATCGCTGCTCGATTACGCGATGACCGAAGGTAAAAACCACGGCATCACCGATGCGCGCATTTATGTGTCGGCCAGCGACCGCCTTGAAAACAGCGTCGAAAAGGGGCAGGTCACGAAAACCGTTTCCGGCAAGACCTATAACGTCGGGATTACGCTGTACGCCGGCGACCGCACCGTGACGCTGACAAAAAACACCATCGACGAGCAACGCCTGAAGGACGCGATGCTGGAGAACATGAAGATCATCTCCCTCGTCCCCGCAAACGCCGACAAGAAAATGCTGGAGGCGGAAAAGGTGTTCAAGGGCGCGAAACAAAACCTCGACCTGTTCGACCACAACCCGCCCACGACGGCGCAATTGATCCAGTATGCGAAAGACGTCGAAACGGCGGCAATGGCGCAGCCGGGTGTGAAAGCGACGCGGTCGGTCAGCGTCACGCGCTCCGAAGACCATTTCCTGATCGTGGCCAGCAACGGGTTGGAAGTGAATGACAGCCGCACCATGTATGCGGCGGGCGCATCCGTGATCGCGGCCGACAAATCCGGCATGCAGATCAGCGGCGAAAGCAGCATGGCGCGCCATTTCTCCGATATGGCGAAGCCCGATGTGCTGGGCGCGGAAGCAGGGCAGAAGGCGATTTCGAAACTGGGCGGCATTTTGCCGGCGACTGGCGATATGCCGATCGTGCTGGATAATTCGGCGGCGGAAAGCTTTTTCTCCAGCGTCTATTCCGCCATCGGCGGCACGGCGCTGCATCGCGGCACGACGTTCCTGAAAGGCAAGCTGGGTCAGCAAGTGATGGCGCAGGGGATTACGATCTCTGACGATCCGCTGGTGTCACGCGGCATCTCGTCGCGTCAGGTGGATACGGCAGGTCTGGCGGCGAAACCCATCACCTTCATCGAAAACGGCGTGCTCAAAAGCTATGATATCAACCTGCTGGAATCGCGTCAGCTGGGCATGGAGCCGATTGGCCGCGAAAACGGCCCGACCAATACCCGCATCGAACCCGGCAGCCAAACACCGGCCGAACTCATCGCAGATATCAAGGAAGGCATCTATATTAAAGGCTTCAACGGCGGCACGGTCGATGTGAATACCGGCAACCATTCGCGCGAAGCTTACGGCCTGCTGATCAAGGACGGCAAGATTACCGATACGGCCGTGAGCGGTTTTGTCGTGTCCGGCAACCTGAAGGATATGTTCATGAAGGTTGCGGTGGCGAACGATACGCCCGCACTGCCCAGCACCAAGCACCGCATGGCAGCACCCACGACGCGGATCAACGGCTGCACGATTGCGGGGAAATAAGGCTTAGTCTTTTTCGCCGGTAAAGGTCACGATCACGCCGCGCTTCTTGAAATAGGACTGCATCATCTTGCGGCCCTGACGGTTGTTTTGTGCCAATCGTGCCGGTTCGACCGCGACTTCTTTTTTGCCTTCGGCAGCCAGCGCCGCTTTCAGGCCGTCGATATGCTGGTCGATATCCAGGTTGTCCTGTTTCAGCGATTCATAAACGGCTTCAAGGGCCTGTGCGACGGTCAGCGCGGTCATGTGTATTCTCCAATTGAATTGCGCGCCGATTATGGTGGAACTGCCGGCATTTTTCCAGCCCAATCTATCGGTTTGAAAAATAATGCAAATCCGCCCTGTACCATTTCCGGCCGCGATGCGCTAGGATGGCGAAACACAAGGGCAAAGGGGCAGTATCATGGCGTCATCCGGTAAAATCGTGATCTCGGTCGATGGCCCTGCCGCTTCGGGCAAGGGAACGCTCGCCAAGGCGCTTGCCGCGAAACTGGGCTTTGCCTATCTGGATACCGGTGCGCTGTACCGCGCGGTTGCGCTGGCCACCATCGAAAACGGCGGCGACCCCGCCAATTTCGAAGATGTGAAAAAAGTGATCGACAATGTCACGCATCACGTCACGCCGGAAACGCTGGTGAACCCGAAACTCCGCACGCCCGAAGTCGCCGCCGGCGCGGCAAAAGTCGCGGCATATCCGGAAGTGCGCCATGCCGTGCGCGATTACCAGGTCGAATTTGCGAAAAACCCGCCCAACGGCGCGCCCGGCGCGGTGTTGGACGGGCGCGATATCGGCACGGTCGTCTGTCCCGATGCGGATGTGAAATTATACGTGACGGCATCGCCCGAAGAGCGCGCGCGCCGCCGGTTCGAGGAATTGAAGCTGAAAGAACCGTCCACCACCTATGAAACCGTGCTGAACGACGTCAACGCCCGCGACCATGCCGATATGAACCGCGCGATATCGCCGCTCAAACCGGCTTCCGATGCGCATATGCTGGATACGACATCGCTGGACCGCGCGGGCGTGCTGGATGCGGCGGTCAGGATATTCCAGTCGAAATTCCCGCCTGAATCGGACCGCGCCGCGAAAACGAAATCACCCCGCCCTTAATTTCCCAAGTCCTTAATTAATCGACACATGGTTGGCCGATACCTTCGTCCATGCCGGCGGATCGCTGGCGGGGAAAGAATCCATGGATGCCAGATCGACCATGTCGTCGGCATCTTTTTCAAGGTCGGAAGATTCACCGCCACAGACACGCTCCGCGCAGGGCGTGTTCAGGCGTTTGTTGATGACATATCCTATCGTCGATGCGGCCAGAGTGAAAATGATGAAATCGCGCAGCATGGTCGCCTCCCTTGGAATTTGTTTCAAAACAAACGCCTGAAGCGCGATTCAGGTTCATTTCGCTTTTTTTGCTTTTTCAATCTGCGGGTTATGCCAGATATGCAGCACGGCATAACTGCGCCATGGCCGCCATTTTTCCGACATTTTATCGGCTGCCTTCGCCGATACGTCGCCCAGATTGTTCAGCACGCCCATATCGCCGGTCGGGAAAGCATCCGGCCAGCGCAGCGCGCGCATGGCGATATAATGCGCGGTCCACGGGCCGATGCCGGGAATATCGTCCAGCTGCCGTATCGCCGTATCCGGATTCACCCCCGGTTCCAGCACCAATGCGCCCGATGCGAAACCGGATGCCAGCGCAAGGATGCTGCGCGCCCGCGCGCCGTTGATGCCCAGCCGCGCAATATCCCCCTCGTCCAGTTTCGCAATCGCCGCGGGCAGGGGCGAAAGATGCGTGAGTTCGGGGAAGGGTGTTTTGAATTTCTCGCCAAAGCCTTCGATAAACCGCCCGCCCAGCGTGGTGGCCGCCTTCACCGTCACCTGCTGCCCCAATATCGCCCGCACAGTCAGTTCGAACACATCGAACGCGCCCGGCACGCGCTGGCCGGGGTTGCGCCTGACCATTCTGCCAATCGTCTTGTCATTTGAAAAATGCGCCGCGATCACATCTGGCCGCGCGCCAAGGTCGAACAGGTTGCGCAGGCGCGCCAGCAAAGTCGGCAATACCGGCAGCAGCGCATGGGAAAATTCAACCGTCAGCGCCGATTTTTCCGGCGCATGGCCGACGCGCACCCAGCCCTTGTATTTGCCAAGGCGCACGGTGCGCAGGTAGTGGCCGTCCACCATCGCCTCCGCCCCCTTTAACGCACGTGCGCCAAGGAAGCCGAGGATTCCGTCCCAGTCATAGGGCGCGCGGTAAGACAGCAGCAGCGTAGATGAATCCGTCGCCGCGATGCCGTCTTCTTTAACCTGCTGGCGCAGGCGCGACGGCGGCATCCGGTAACGCTTCAGGAACGCGTCGTTGAACCGCCGCAGGCTGCCAAAGCCGCTGGCATAGGCGATTTCCGTGACGGGCAGGGCGGTTTCGGTCAGCAGTTGTTTGGCCAGCAGCAAACGGCGCGAATGGATCAGCTGGGTGGGCGACACGCCCATTTCGGCCCGGATGATGCGGCGGATCTGGCGTGTGCTGAGGTCGAATTGCGCGGCGATATCGTCGAGCCCCATATCTTCCTCCAGCCGCGCGGAAATTTGTTGCGCGATGCGCGCGCTGTCATCGACGGGGGCATAGCCGGGGGCAAGCTCGGGGCGGCAGCGCAGGCAGGGGCGGAACCCGCCGGCCTCCGCGCTCTGGGCATTGCCGAAAAAACGGCAATTGGCTGCTTTCGGCGTTTTCGCCGTGCAGACGGGGCGGCAATAGATGCCCGTCGATGTCACGCCCACGAAAAACACGCCGTCGAAGCGGGCGTCGCGGGCCACAAAGGCGCTATAATAATCCGGTGGCGTATTCATAGGCAGACGATATAGTACAGCCCATGCCCGCTTCCAGCCATTTCCGGACAGGGGAGCAAAAGCGGGCGCCGCGTTACCTGTTGATTTTAATGGATAATAAAATCAGGGAAGGGTTTTCGCGTTTCATACGTTATATAAGCATGCTTATTTTTTCAAAAGGCGAACCAAAAATATGAAAAAAATGACTCTCCTGACTTCGGCACTTGCACTGACCCTTTTTGCCGCTTCTCCGGCCGCGCAGGCGCGCGTCATGGCGAACCCCGATCAGGCCGCCGAAGCGGCAGCCGATCAGGCCCCTGATGCTGCGCCCGCCCTCAGCAAGGCGGAGCAACGCCAGCAGGAGCGCCTGAACCGCCAGCAGGAACGTCAGGCCGCGCAGGAACAGCAGCAGGCCGAAGCGCAGGCGCGCCAGCAGGAACGCGCGGCACAGGCACAGCAGAACCAGCAGGAAGCGCAAAGCCGCGCCGAACAACAGCGTGCCGAGCGCGAGGCGCAGAATGCCCAGCGTGATGCCGAACGCGAAGCCCGCCAGCAACAGCAGCAGCAAGCGGCACAGGAAGCCCAAGCGCAGCGCGAGGCGGAGCGCGCCCAGCGCCAGCAGCAGGCAGAGTCCGACGAAAACGACCGCAAGGCACAACGTCAGGCTGAAGAAGAACAGCGTAACAGCGAACGCGCACAGCGCCAGCAGCAGCGCGAGGCCAAGCAGGCAGAAGCCGCCGAAAACGCGCGCCGCAACGCGGAGGAAGCGAAAGCCGAGCGTACGGCACGCCAACAGCAGCGCGAAGCCGAACAGGAACAGGAGCGCGCCGAAAAACAGGCGCGTGAAGACCAGCGCAAGGCGACCGCCGACGAAGCGCGCGCCGCCCGCGCGGCTGCGCAGGCCGAACAGGCGGAGAAAAACCGCGCCGCCGCAGTCGCCGCCGAACAGGAAGCCGCGCTGCGCCGTGAATCGCGCGACCAGAAACGCGACGACCGCCGCCAGGAACGCATCGACCGCAAGGAAGACCGCGCCGCGTTGCGCGAAGCCGAACGCCGCGAGGCGGAAATCAAGGCGCGCGAACTGGCCAGCGACCGCCAGGCACAGGCGAAAATCAACGCGGAGCGCCGCGAAGCGGAACGCCAGCGCGCCGAAGAACGCCGCCTTGAACAGCTGGCGCAAACCCGCGCGGCGCGCATTTCGCGCGAACAGCAAGCGCAGCGCATCGAGGCGGAGCGCCAGCGCGAGGCCGAATACCGCAAGCGCCTTGCGTCACAGCAGGCGGCCTATGACCGCCAGCTGGCTGCATTGCGCCAGCAGAACCGCATCAACGAATACCGTCGCCAGCAGGACTACCTGAACCGCCTGCGCGCGCAACAGGCGCAGTACCGCAACTACAACCGGTACAACTATTACAACGACCCGTATTATTACACCGCCAACAACTACCGCTATATGCGCAACAACCACTATTACTACACCAACGTCTATGGCGCGCGCCTGCTGAAACAGGCGGTCAATCAGGGCTATGCCGAAGGCTTCCGTTCCGGCCGTGCCGACCGCATGGACCGCTGGAAGTATGATTACTGGAACGCCTATGCCTATCAGGACGCAAATATGGGTTATGGCGGCTATTACGTGGCGCAAAGCGAGTATAACTATTACTTCCGCCAGGGCTTCCAGAAAGGCTATCGCGACGGCTATTACAACCGCTACCAATATGGCCGCTATGACGATGATAACGACGATTACAACATCTGGGCCAGCGTGCTGGGTTCTATCCTCGGCCTGCAGCTGAACTAAATATTACGTCACTCTATGCCGTGTAGCCGGGCGCGAATTTCCGGCTGCCGGCATAGAGCATGATGCCAAGCGCAATCGCCCCCAACACCAGAAACCCCGATGCCATCGGGATCAGCGTGCCGTCATACAGCTGGCCGATCCATGTGCCCAGCACCATCGAAATGGCCGACGATGTCGCCCCGATAATAGCGGATGCCATGCCCGCGATATGCCCCATCGGCTCCATCGCCAGCGCGTTCAGGTTGCCGAACACAAGGCCGAAGCAGAAAAACAGGATCGCGGCATAACCCAGGAACATCGGCAGCGTCACATCGCCAAGCGTCAAATTGACGGCCATGAAAATGGCCGACGATGTGACGATGCCGATAAAGGCGCGGATGCAGATATGGCGCATGCCGTATTTACCGACGATTTTGGAATTCGCCATCGACGCCGCACCCAGGCACAGCGCAAGGCAGCCGAAGTAAAAGGTGAACATCGCGCCCTGATGGAATTTGTCCTGAAAAATCTGCTGCGACGAATTCAGGTACCCCATGAAGCTGCCGAAGCAGATGCCCATGCAGATGGTGTAGCAAAACGCCACGCGGTTGCCGACCACTTCGCGGAATCCATGCGCGAAATTTCCGGCGGTGACCGGCACGCGGCGCTCCTTGGGCAGGGTTTCCTCCAGCCGCAGGTAAATCCAGCCTGCAATCAGCAGCGCGTAGAAAATATACATCAGGAAAATCGCGCGCCACGGGCCGAAGGTCAGGATCAGCTGGCCCAGCGCAGGGGCGATTGCCGGCACCATGATAAAGATCATCATCACGATCGACATCACCCGCGCCATGTCGCGTCCCGCATATTTGTCGCGCACGATCGACACGGTGGAAACATAAGGGCCCGCAACGCCAAGGCCCTGAATCAGCCGGCCCGCCATCAGCACCTCGAATGTCGGCGCGACATAGCACAGCACGGAACCTGCCAGATACAGCACGATGCCGCCATACAGGACTTTCTTGCGGCCCAGCGCATCCGACAACGGGCCCGCCACCAGCTGGCCTGCGCCCATGCCGATGAAAATGCCGCCGATCAGGTATTGCGCATGGTTGCGGTCGGCGAGGTTGAAATAATCGGCGACGAAACCCAGCGCGGGCAGCATCGCGTCGATCGAAATCGCGACGATCGACATCAGCAGCGCCATCAACACGGCAAATTCGCGGAAGGAAACTTCGGGTTTATCGGTCTTGGACATCTGGCTTTGCCTTTTTTTCTTGTTCAGTTTCTTTCATCCGGCCTTTTGTATCAGTCATTCCAGTCTTTCACATATTTACAAAAAACGCAACATAAATCGTGCGAAATTCGCAATGTGCTGTTTTCCCTCAAAGATCGGCGAAGGGTGGTTGACTTATACTCCAAAAATATATAATTTATGCTCAATAAGAGAATAACGAATCAGGCGGGTTTAAACATTCAATCCCCTGATCCAGCAGGAAAACCGGACAGGACGCGCATATATACGCCGATTCACGCATTTCAGGGCGGGTATATTTTACGTTTTACCATAATCCAATTATTCTCGGGCTGATTCAAGGATAACCGATGCAAACCGCGCTCCGCCACGCAACATCCACCGATACCGGCCTGTCGCATTTCGATGCGCAGGGCGCATTAACGCCCGCGCGCCTTGCCGCGCTTGCGGCGCTATTCGCGGATACCGGTGCGGTGCATGTGACGCAGACCGGGCTTGCGACCCGCGCCGACTTGCTGCCGCTGATGGCGGCGCTGGGCTTTGGTGCGGCTGAACAGTTTTCGGCGGGCGGGCGCACCGCCGCCGCATGGCAGGTGAAATGGGCGGCGCCTGGCCTGCGCCACCTCGATTATTATCCGCCGTATCTGTACCTGCTGCCGAATGGCGAAATCGGGTATCAGCGCGATTTCCCCACCCGCGTGATGTTCTTCTGCGAAACGCCGCCGGCCTTTGGCGGGCGCACCTTTATCCATGCCGCGAAAAAACTGGAAGCCAACCTCTCGCGCAGCACGGCAGGGCGCAAGCTGGCCGATAAGGTGCGCGAATACGGACTGACCATTGAAACCGGCTTCATCGACCGTAACCACCCGCAAAAACCGCAGAATTATTTCCAGTCATGGCAGGAAAGATTTGGCAGTGACGACCGCGATACGGCACTCGCCGCCGCGCAAAGCCTGACGCGCGAATACGATAGCTGCTGGTGGCTGGAGGATCAGGGATATCCGGTATTGATGACGCGCATCACGCTGCCGGGTTTTGTGGATGGCTATATGCGCTTTCCGCGCATCGCGGCCGACGGCCCCGCGCTGAAAAACGGTTTCCGCCGCTATCCCTTCGGCAACGGCGTGGAAATGACGGATGCCGAAAAAGACCTGCTGAAAAACGCCTATACCGCGACGCGAGAAGGTTACGCGTGGCGGCAGGGCGATTTTATTTTGATGGACAATATCCGCTGCGCCCATTCGCGCGAAGCCTTCGCCGGCCCGCGCGAGGTGCTGGTGGGCATGGCCGGGCTCAAAAAATTGTAAGAAACGAAAAAATAGAGGACATAGAAAATGACCGCACCCGATTCCGCCCTCCGCTTTGCCGATGCCGAACCCGCGCTGGATATGTCGCTGGTGGCGAACGCGACGGAAAACGAACGCTATCGCATGCCAGATAACGAAGGCCAATGGGCGGAAAACCTGCCGGTGAATGTGTTCGATGCGGAAGGCGAACTGACACCCGAAAAAATGACCGCGATCAAGCTGCGCTTCGCAACGCTCGGCACGTTGCAGGTCATCAATACCGGCATCCGTGCCGCCGAACAGAACGACGTGCCGATGAATATTCTCGAAGGCCTTGGTTTTGGCGAGCAAGAACAGTTCAAATGGGGCGGCCTCACATCAGGGCGCACCAACCTGAAATATATTTCCAAATGCATGCGCGAAACGGATGATTACCCGAAACATCTTTTCCTGCTGCCGCATAACGAAATCCTGTACCAGCGTTTCATGCCCGAACGCCTGCTGTTTTTCTGCAGCCGCACGAATGGGACAGGGCAGGGTGGCCGCACCTTCGCGCATTGTGCGAAAAAGACCGAGGCTTATATCGCGCAATTCGCGGTCGGCCGCGCGCTGCTGGCGCGCATGAAACAATTCGGCTTCACCATCGAAACCGGCTTCCTCGATGAAAATCATCCGGAAAAATCGAAAAACTATTTCCGGTCGTGGCAGGACCGCTTCGGCACCCATGACCGCGCCGAAGCGATGAAGGTCTGCGCGGAATCCACGCACCAGTTTGACGAAGGTTTCTGGATGGAGGAACCCGTCACGGCGGCCGACGGGTCGTCCGTGCCCACGCTGATGACGCGCATCACGATCCCCGCGTTCAAAACCGACGAACGCGACGGCGAAACCTATATGCTGTTCCCGCGCATCGCGCTCGACGGCCCGCGCGCGCATAACGGCCACCGCCGCTTCCTGATCGGCGACGGCGCGGAACTGACGCCGGAGGAAACCGTCATCCTGCTGCAGGCCTTCATGGCCACCCGTGAAGGACGTTATTACAACGAAGGCGATATCCTGCTGGTCGATAACATCCGCTACGGCCACAGCCGCGAGTCATACGCGGGCAGCCGCAAGATTTACGCGTCGATGGCGGGCATGTTCTGGACCGACGACGTTGTCGTCGAAATCAATACCGACGACGCTGTCGTCGAAACGAAATAGGAAGTAATGATACGCTGAATCACGCCGCTGCCCTGAAACACGGGTAGTGGCGTTTTCATGGCCGGATTCCGTCACGTTTTCGCGGATTCGCGACGAATCCTTGTTTTTAAAAGGTTTTCTGGAATTGTGCCCGCAGCGCGCCATTGGCGAAATCTGCCGCATTTTACGCTTATGCAAAATAATCCAGCGTTTTCAAGCCCTTTGTCACAGAACTGTCACAAAGTCTTTCGCAACTGTTACTTGACCCGCAAATGGCGGTCACAAGCGGGGGCGATACTGGACTTATAGCGAGACAACAACTCGCGGATACAAACACGAACTGGAAATAGAGATAAAGGAGTACACGCCATGTTTGAACAAAAAGCACTCGTCAGCGAAATGGAAAACCTCCGCCGCTTTGCGCTGCGCCTGACGCGCAACGCCAGCGATGCAGAAGACCTGGTGCAATCGACGCTGCTGCGCGCCCTCGAGAAAAAAGAATATTTCGAGGAAGGCACGAACCTGTTCAGCTGGACATCCAAAATCATGTTCAACCTGTTTGCGTCGCAATACCGCCGCAAGAAGAAATTCGAAACCCAGTACGATCCCGAGCCGTACCTGAACAGCGCATCCGTCAGCGCGTCGCAGGAAACGACGACCGACCTTGCGAAAGTGAAAGAGTCGATGAAGCAGCTGTCGGCCGAACACCGCGAAATGCTGGTGATGGTCTGCATCCGCGGGCTGCGCTACGAAGAAGTGTCTGAAATGCTGCAGATCCCGGTCGGCACCGTGCGTTCCCGCCTGTTCCGCGCCCGCAAGCAGCTGCAGGAAATTCTGGATACGCCTGCAACCAAGGTCGCGATCGGCGAACTCGGCAAGCCCGTCATCGAGCGTTACGAAGTAAGCACGATGGCACAAGCGTAATCATTACCCCGCCCTCCAAATAGGAAAATCCCCCGGCTGCCCTCCGGGGGATTTTTCTTTTGCGGGGTTTTGTTACATGTCCGCAAATGGCTGGCGGCGGGAGGCGTGACTGCGCTATAACGGGGGCATGGCATATGTGCACAAAATCGTCAAAACACCGGTCGGCGCATTGACGCTGGTCGCAAGCAGCAAAGGCCTTGCCGCCGTGCTGTGGGAAAACGACAAGCCGGGGCGCGTGCGATTGGATATCGGGCACGAAGACAAAAAGCATCCGGTGATCGCAGAGGCCGAACGGCAGCTGAAGGAATATTTCGCCGGCACGCGCAACCGTTTCGACCTGCCGCTTGATTTCACCGGCACGCCGTTCCAGAAAAAAGTCTGGCAGGCGCTGTGCCGCATCCCCTTCGGTGAAACCCGCAGCTATGCCGATATCGCGCGCGCGGTCGGCAGCCCCAAAGCCGTCCGCGCCGTCGGCTCCGCCAACGGCAAAAACCCCATATCGATCGTCGCCCCCTGCCACCGCGTCATCGGCAAGAACGGGAAACTGACCGGATTTGCGGGCGGGCTGGAGGTGAAGGAATTTTTATTGGGTTTGGAAAACCGCCAAGGTAAAATCATCTAGCGATTGATTGAACGGGGGTTGTCATGGCAAACGCGGTCGGCTGGTTTTAGATTTACGTGCACGATATGGCGCGCGCCAAGAAATTCTACGAAGCGGTATTCCAGCAAAATTTGCGCAAGCTCGATTCCCCGCACGATATGTGGGCCTTCGGATCCGACCTGCAGCAATACGGCGCCTCCGGCGCGCTGATTAAAATGGACGGCGCACCCTCAGGCTTCGCGGGCGCCCTCGTCTATTTCACCTGAGCCGATTGCACGGTCGAAGCCGACCGCGCCACCAAAAACGGCGGCGACATCTTCAAACCCAAAACCTCGATCGGCCCCTACGGCTTCATCGCGCTGGTGCATGACACGGAAGGAAATATGATTGGATTGAATTCGATGCAGTAATCGCAAAAACGTTTGAATTAGAACGGGAAGAAGTTTAATCAACAATTGCCAGACTGAAGCTCTTCATTTTTTAGTTTTTTGTTTCAATAGTCTGGCAACTGAAGCGCTTAACTCCGAATCTTCCTTTAATGCTGACGCAAGCTTCTCCACAAACTCGGTTAAAACATTTCGGATATCTGTGGCCAGTTCCAGACAATGTTCATCTGTTTGATTGTGTAACCCTTCACTTAATGGAGAGTGTAACAATTGGAGCGGATTGTGACCGTTAATCAGAAGGGACTGAGGCATGGCATGTTTAATTGCTTCAACTCCTTTACTAAACTGTGTCTCTAGTTTTGCTTTATTCAGTTCCTCTATGAGTTCATCGGGTGCACTCAGTGCTTTTGATACTCTAATGATTTCGTCAAAAATGTTATTCTTCTTTGCCTCGATGACACGGCGGTAGTAAGCAAAAGCAGCTATACCTAATGCTTTCTGAAGTGGCTGCGCGTTACTCGGCAATTTTTTGGTCATATGTTGTAGCTTCTCTCTGTTTCTCTCGAACTAAAGAACTAGCCCGAAATTATTGCGGAAATATGGCGGCCTGTCAGCGGAATTAAATTACACATCAAATAATAAATTAGTTTCACCATTCTCGCCTATGTAAAACCCCGGGCTGTATCTTGATTTGTAATGATGGTTATCTAAGGTTGTAATTTCTTTTAAGGTCAGCGAAAATTCAAACGTTTATTTTATGGGCATAAATAATTAAGGGCAGATTTTAATGAGAATTTCTATAGAGATTAAAGACGAGAAAAAGACCGCGCTTATCCATCACCTGCGCGGCAAGAAAACAGCTAAAGAATTTATCACTATGTGCGTCGATGCCGGTTTGGGAGTCGCGCTTCAGCAGATGCGCGACAAGCAGAAAATAATCTCATCGAATATGCCAGTTTTAAGGCTCTCTGCCGCAAATCCAGCTTTTAAGATGCTGAGTATAGAAGCTGTTAACGCGGCGCTGAAAGAAAAAAAATCCTCTAATCCGATAAACAACGAAGTCGCAAGACTCGTCGCAATTTACACTAGGGAGTTGCGCGATATAGCTGCAAAAAACGGCAATAAATTGCCGCGGACATTTAAAACTTCTTTAAACAAACCTATTGAAGAAGTGGCTTTGAAAATTACGGCACACATAGTGTGGAGTATGTCTAAAAAAACAGTCAAGAGTTCTTGATAAACTAACTTACAGAAAGCCGGGTAACGTGATGAAGCTTGCCGCAATTTTTACCTCAATAATATTGCTGGGATTATGGGCGCTGTATGTTTCTGGCCTGCCAAAAATGACTGGGCCTGGAATGGCAGTTACGTCGGAAATGATGACGGTATCGCTTTCTTTGCCAAATGGGATACGCCTCAATATCCCGAAAGCTTATCTTGTTAAAGTAGATAATTGGAGAGGCGGTGAACAAAATTATATCAACATAGACGCTGACGTATCAGATATGAAACCGATTGATGCTGCACGGCAATACGCGCCTGATGAGATTATTCAAATCAGATTAAAGAGTATGTCTAGCAAAGAATTTGATAATTGGATTGCTAAGGTCCAAACTCTAAGTTTGTATTTTGAACCCTCCCAATATGGACTCATGAAGGTCAAGGAGGATTATTTTAAAAAAGAAAATATTGATTTTCCCGGTAGTTATCCGCCGCGTGAGGATGTTTACTACTCAAGAATGCAAGGAAGATTTGTAAAGGTAAGCTGCAGAACAGTTCCATTAGAAGTTAATTGTGTTGTCGACACAAATTTCGGTTTGGTAAAAGCAAGCTACATTATTGGCAGAAATCACATTCCCAAGAGCTGGCAGGCAATTGATTCAAAAGTTGAAAAACTCATGACAACATTCATTCAGGATCGGTGACTTAAATGGCTGAAGACATACATGGTATGCAAGAAGTCGAAGCTTTGTTTCTAAAATCTGTCCTCGATACTGGCGATCGCGGCGGTTATTATTTAAGTTATTATAATATCTCATACTCTATTGATCCATTTGGCCTTGATGCAGTGAGCGGACGCGATCAGCCCATTCCCGATGTTAGGAGAATCACAGTTTATCCCGGCAAGATTAAAATCACTCTCACAGATGCAGAAGTCGAAGTCCCGTTTGAGCCGGTTCAGTCTGGTCGGAGCTTCCTTATTCCCAACAACGTCTCAATAAGAGATCCACTTGATCTTCCAGTGCCACAACTGAAAGCACTGGTTCAGGGGACTATCTGGCGCGATGAACATTTTGCCGGAATGTCCATGCGCGATATCGCCAACCGTGCGGGAACAGATGAGCGCCATGTGCGCCGCCTCATCACAAACAGCCTCACGATCATTTAATAACAAGAGAGCAAGTCGCGGATTTCCGCCAGTTTGAACCGGACTGGCTTTTTACCATTCTGAGAGAAATGATACTTGTCAGGGTAGAGGCGCGGTTTCTCAGGTGTCCGGTTTAAAACCCAGAAGCGCACATATGCGGCAATTGCGCGCATATGTGCGCAATTTTCTCAAGAATGCCGCTTCGGGCAGAATAGATGGCGGAGAGGATGAGATTCGAACTCACGAAACCTGTTACAGTTTACCCGCTTTCCAGGCGAGCGCCTTCAACCGCTCGGCCACCTCTCCGCGAGCGATACAGGGGGGCAGAGTACCCTTAAACAGCGGGTTTCTTCAAGCTTAATTTATGTCAACGATAACAGGCGATTAACCGATGCCGGACAGGGCGGGCGTCGTTTGGGTTTGCGTGATTTCCACCGTATCGCCCACATGAACCACGCCGGTCGATTCCGGGATTCCGTTCTGGCCGAACACCACGCCGGTCATGCCGGGCTCGCGCATCAGGCGGAATGTCTTGAGGGTTTTGAGAGGTTCGTTATCGGGACTGCGGAGGCCAAGCTGCTGGTCGGTCGTTGTCACGGCGCAGCGCAGGCAGGGTTTCGGCAGGTCGATCACCGTGCCGCGGATGCGGATCTTGCGCCATGTATCCTCGCTCCATGCGGGCGCGCCGCTGATGACGATATTGGGGCGGAAGCGGTTCATGGGCAGCGGATGCGCCATGCGCGTGTTCAGGTCGGCGAGCGATTCCGCGAGCGTCACCAGCACGGGGAAATCGTCGGCGAAGCTGGTGGGCGTATCTGGTTCGGCCTGCGATGACGCGATGGTACGCGGCAACCCGCCCTGCCAGACCAGATGCGCGCGGAAACCCAGCGCCTGTGAAACCCATTTATCGGCGGCGGCACCAGCGGCATAGGCCTCCACCTGCTGCTTCCAGATGGTGACGGTGTGTTTTTGCGCATGCGGCGACGGAAAATCGATGCCGATGGCGGAACCGTTCAACCCCAGCGCCAGCATGTCGCCCGCAATCGCCGTTTCGATGGCGGCCATGGCGGGTACTTCACGCTGCGTTGCGAATTTATAGTTTTCATCGACGATCATCCAGCGCCGATCATGCGCGAGGCCGCGTTGTTCCAACGCGGCCTCGGTCACATCAACAGCCCGGCATCCCTTGACGGGATAGATATGCAGGCTTTCGACTTTCAAGATCAGGTCAGTTTTTTCAGGAAGTCCATCGGCAGCGGCAGGATGATCGTGCTGCTGCGGTCATTGGCGATATCCTGGAACGCCGACAGGTAACGGAGCTGCATGGCGTTGGAACCCGCAAGCTTGTTGGCGGCCTCCACCAGCTTGTCGGCGGCCTGCAATTCCCCTTCGGCGGAGATGATTTTGGCGCGGCGTTCGCGTTCTGCTTCTGCCTGGCGGCCGATGGCGCGGATCATGCTTTCGGCAAGGTCGATATGCTTCAGCGCGACGTTCTGCACCTTGATGCCCCACTGGTCGGTCTGGCCGTCCAGCAGCTCGCGGATATCGAACGACAGTTTGTCGCGCGCGGTCAGCAGGTCGTCGAGTTCATGCTTGCCCAGCACTTCGCGGAGCGTGGTTTGCGACAGTTCGGAGGTTGCGCGCATGAAATCGGCCACGTTGTTGATCGCCTTTTCGGGCGCGACGACGCGGTAGTAAACGACCGCGTTGACCTTCACCGAAATGTTGTCTTTCGAGATAATGTCCTGGCTCGGCACGTCGATGGTGCGCACGCGCAGGTCGATGCGGGTCATCGACTGGATGATCGGGATCAGCAGGATCAGGCCGGGGCCCTTGACGCCCGAATAACGGCCGAGGGTATAGACGACGCCGCGTTCATATTCTTTCAAAATCCGTACGGCATAGCCGAGGAAGATGAGAGCCATGACAAAGAAAAAGCCGACAAATCCGATGCCGCCCATGTGTGAAAATCCTTTCGCTGGTTAAGTTTTATCGCTGGTTATCAGGTCATTATTCGGGTTTGACGATCAGGCGCAGGCCGTCGATTTCGACCACCCTCACCATATCGCCAGGGTTGATAATAAATTCGGGCGCGGCCGCCGACGCCTTCCAGATTTCGCCGGTGATGCGCACTTCGCCGTGGCCTTGCGACCAGGTCAGCACTTGCGCGGGCGTTTGCAGCAATTCTTCCTGCCCCGTCATCGTGGGGTTGCGCTGTGCGCGCAGGGTGACGGCGACCAGCACGGACAGGAAGCCCAGACTGGTCACGGTTGTCGCGCCGATCAACCACGGGTCTATCCCGAAATTCGGGTCCACACTATCGATGAGCATCGTCGCCCCGACCGCGAAGGAAATCGCGCCCCCGATCCCCAGCGCGCCAAACGCCGGTGCAAAGGCTTCGCCGATCATCAGCGCGATACCGGTCAGCATCAGCGCAAGCCCCGTGTAATCGACGGGCAGCACGTTCATCGCGAACAGGCCAAGGATAAAGCTGATGATGCCGATCACGCCCGGCAAAATCGCGCCCGGGTTGATGCATTCATAGATCAGGCCGTAAGACCCCAGCGTCATGAGCATGAAGGCGACGTTCGGATGCGCGATCACGCCCAGCAGCTCGGTGCGCCAGTCGGATTCAAGGCGCTCGATGCGGGCGTTTTTGGTGTTCAGTTTCAGGGTCTTGTTCTGCGCCATTTTCACGGTGCGGCCATCGACCTTTTCCAGCAATTCGTTCACGTCGATTGCGATCAGGTCGATTGCTTTCTTGGCGAGCGATTCCGTGGCGGTCAGGCTTTCCGCGTCGCGCACCGCGCGCTCCGCCCATTCGGCGTTGCGGCCGCGCAATTCGGCAAGGCCGCGGATGTATGCGGCGGCGTCATTCACCATTTTATGTTCCAGCGTCGATTTCGGCTGCACCGATTTCGGGTCGGTCATGGAAGGATCGTTGCTTTCCGACGGGCTGTTTTCGCCCATGCGGATCGGCGTGGCCGCACCGATGACGGTCGAGGGGGCCATCGCCGCGATATGGCTCGCGTAAAGGATGTAGGTGCCGGCCGATGCCGCATGCGATCCGGGCGGCGATACGTAAGTCGCGACCGGCACGGGGCTGTCGAGGATGATCTGGATGATCGTCTGCATGGAATCGTAAAGCCCGCCGGGGGTCTGCATTTCCAGCACGGCGATATCGGCCTTGCGCTTGGCGGCTTCGGCCAGGCCGCGGCGGATAAGGTCGAGCGAGGCGGGGCTGATCATGCCCTCCACCTTGATGACGACGGCGAGCGGCTGGTTGACGGGCGGCGCGTCTTCGGCCGGTGCCTGCGCCAGCTGGAACAGCAGGAAACCAACGATCCACAACACGGTGCAAAGGTGTTTGAGATATTTTTTCATGGCAATACCCGGACGTGAAAATGCGCAACGCAACGACATGCGAATTCTAGCAAAATACTAGCGGGGCAGACTATATAATCCGTTAACCGGCTTATGGGTAATTAAGCGACCTTTTTCGGCGGCTGGGGGATATTCTGGATAGCGGCGGGCGCGTTTTTGCCGACCTTCGGTTCGGCCCCGAAATGCTGGATGATGTCGGATGCCCATTGCGCGCCGATGCCGCCCGCTTCGGCGGCGGTCTTGCCCTGCGCAAGGCCGTAAAGGAACCCCGCCGCGAACTGGTCGCCCGCGCCGTTGGTATCGACGATTTTCGATTTATCCAGAATCTTGGCCGGCACATGCGTCATGCCGGATGCGTCGATGACATAGGCGCCCGCAGCGCCGGCGGTGATCGATGCGGTGACACCCAGCGCCTGTACCTTGGCAATCGTGTCCTCCAGCGTGGCGGTCTTGAACAGCGCCATGAATTCGCCGCGATCCCCGACCAGAATATCGGCATGCGATGTCGCCAGCGCAAGGAAAGCAGGTTGGTGCTGCGCCACCACATGCGCGTCGTTCAGCGCGACGACTACCTTGCTGCCCGATTGTTTGGCAAGATCTGCCGCGTGATGCACGGCCTCGCGCCCGTTTTCGGTCAGCCAGAGATAGCTGTCGAGATAGGTGATTTTCGCCTGTTTGATCAGGTTGGCATCCACGTCGTCGGATGTAAGCTCCATGCTGGCACCGGCGGCGAAAGCAAAGCTGCGTTCGCGGTCGGGCGTGGTCAGCGCCAGCACGGCGGTCGTGCCAGTTTCGGGATTTGCCGACAAAACAGGCGTGAAATCGATGCCGTGGCCATTCAGGCGCGTATTGAGGAACGCGCCATTTTCATCATTCGCGATCTTGCCGATCAGCGCCGCGCTGCCGCCGCGCAGGGCGACGCCTGCCGTGACGTTCGTGCCGGGGCCGCCGGGCGTGCGGGCAGGGGAGAGGTTATCGGCGATTTGCTGCGCCGTTTCCGCGCTGACCAAGTTGGTCAGGCCTTTCTTGATGCCGAATTTTTCCAGCTGCGCGTCATCGGCTGCGATCTGCATATCGACAACCAAAGCGCCCAGCGCAACGACATCGTATTTCTTCATGATCAAGCGGCTTTCTGTTTTGCGGCGGAAAGGGTTTCGATAAGTGCGGAGCCCATGTCGGAGGTCGAAAGTTTCTTCGCGTCGTCGCTCATGATGTCGGCGGTGCGGTAACCTTTGGCAAGAACCGCTTCGATAGAATCTTCCAGCAGTTGCGCTTCTTTTTGCATGTCGAAGGAATAGCGGAACATCATCGCGACCGACAGGATGGTGGCCAGCGGGTTCGCGATGCCCTTGCCCGCGATATCGGGTGCAGAGCCGTGGATGGGCTCATAGAGCGCGGCACGCTTGCCATCAGGTTTGACAGCGCCCAAGGATGCCGAGGGCAGCATGCCCAGCGATCCGGTCAGCATCGCGGCTTCGTCCGACAAAATATCGCCAAACAGGTTGTCGGTCACGATCACATCGAACTGCGCGGGATTGCGCAGCAGCTGCATCGCGCAGTTGTCGGCATACATATGGCTGAGCTGGACATCTTTGTATTCCGCTTCGTGCAGCTTGGTCACTTCCTCGCGCCACAGCTTGCCGGATTCCATGACGTTCGCTTTTTCGGCGGAGCAGACCTTGTTGCTGCGCTTGCGGGCGAGTTCAAACGCCACGCGCGCGACGCGGATGATTTCATTGGTTGTGTAAACTTGCGTGTTCACGCCGCGGCGCTGGCCGTCGGGCAGGGCGGTGATGCCGCGCGGTTCGCCGAAGTAAACGCCGCCGGTCAATTCGCGCACGATCATGATATCGAGGCCTTTGACGACCGATGCCTTCAGGGTCGATGCATCAACCAGCGCGTCGAAAACTTTCGCGGGGCGCAGGTTGGCGAACAGCTCCAGCTCCTTGCGCAGTTTTAGCAAACCCGCTTCGGGCCGGATGGCGTAATCCACCTTGTCCCATTTCGGGCCGCCGACGGCCGCCAGCAGCACGGCATCCGCCTTGCGGCATTTATCCAGCGTCGCATCCGACAGCGGCACGCCATGCTTGTCGATCGAACAGCCGCCAAGATCGCCTTCGGAGGTGTCCAGCTTGGTGCCGAAATGCTGGTTGAACCAAGCGATCACCTTCAGCGCCTCCGCCATCACTTCGGGGCCAAGGCCGTCGCCGGGCAGGGTCACGATTTGCTTGGGGCTGGTCATGGGAATCTCCTAAATTTTCTGGAACGATTTAAATTATCAGGTCGCGCCGCGATGTTCAAATTTTTCGGCTTACGTGTTAAAAACCCCTGTTTTCAGGGATTTCAGCGCGGCCGCCACGGTTTCATCGGTATGCACATGGGCGGTATAGGGCGCGCCCGCGATCTTGCGGCGGATTCGCCCCGTTACGCTGTCATGGCCGCAGATGACGACTTCGCGGCCCTCGCGCGCGACGGATTCAAGGAATGTTTTCATGCCGATCATCCCCGTCATGTCGATCATGGGCACATGCGTCAGGTCGATGACCAGTTTGCGGATGTCCTGCGAAATTAAATCGGCACCCGCGATCATTTTATCGACAGACCCGAAAAACAGCGGACCTTCGATGCGATAGACCATGACGCCCGCAGGCAGTTCGCCATGCGCAAGATCGGCCTTGCCGGGCGCGCTGACATGCAGCTGCGTCGCATCGGCCACGCGCGTCATGAACAAAAGCGACGCCATGACCATACCGACGGATACGCCCGCCACCATGTCGATCAGCACGGTCAGCACAAAACAGGTCAGCAGCACGATCACGTCGCTGCGCGGCGCCAGCTGCACGATGCGCATGAACTGGTGAACATGCGACATGCGCCACGCAACCGACAGCAGCAACGCCGCCAGCGCCGCCATCGGGATATAGCTGATATAGGATGCCAGCGTGACGGTATAAAACAAAATCAGCAGCGCATGGATGATCGCCGCAAACGGCGTTTTCGCGCCCGCATGGATATTTGCGGCGGTGCGCGCCAGCGCGCCGGTCGCCGGAATGCCCGACGCAAGGCCGGAAAAGATATTCGCGATGCCGATGCCGTTCAACTCGGCGTTCGGGTCGTGCCGCGTGCGCGCCATGCTGTCGGCGACGGTTGCGGACAGTAACGATTCAAGCGCGCCCAGCGCGGCAATCACCAATGCGGGCATCAAAAGCGTCTGCAATTCCCTGAAATCGGGAATGGCGAACAGCTCGCCCGATCCCGGCAGGTGGAAAGACGGCGCATAGGGCGGAATGCCCGGCAGCGTCGCGCCATCAGGCGCGACATAGGAAAAGCGCGTGTTCAGGGTGTCGACGCTGTAGCCCATTTTCACCAGCACGAATGAAATTGCCGTGCCCAGCAGGATGCCGCCGACCGGCCCCGGAATGCGCGTGGTGATTTTCGGCAGCGCGAAGATGGTGACGAGGGTGGCAAAGCCGATCAATGCCTCCTGCGGCGTAAAGCCGGGCAGCGCGTGCCAGATGGTCGCTGTCTTTTCGACGTAATGGCCGGATAATTTTGCGATGCCAAGCCCCAGAAAATCATTCAGCGCCAGCGTCGCAATCGTGACCGCAATGCCCGCCGTGAAACCGGTTGTGACAGGATAAGGCACGAAATGGATGAGTTTACCTGCGCGTGCGACACCCATCAGGATCAGGAAGATGCCCGCCAGTATCTGGCACCAGATAATGCCGTGCAGCCCGTATTGCGCCACGATGGGCGCGACGATCACGACAAATGCGGCGGTCGGGCCGCTCACCTGCGTCGGCGATCCGCCCAGCAATGCCGTCACGATGCCCGCCACAATCGCCGTATATAAACCATGCTGCGGCGGCAACCCGACCGCAATCGCCAGCGCCATCGACAGCGGCAGGGCAACCAGCGACACGATCAGCCCCGCCGTGAAATCGGCCCGGAACGTCTTGAGCGAATAATCCTTCAGCCCCGCGCGGAGGGCGGTGGCAATCGGGAAAAGCGCGGGTTTTGCATGCATTTCTAAAATGCGGCTGTTTTATCAGCCGTAGAGCCAGGGTTGGGTTTTCTTTTGCGCGTCTTCGAACGTCGAAATCGTTTTTTCTTTTTCGAGTGTCAACCCGATATCGTCAAGGCCGTTCAGCAGGCATTTTTTGCGGAACGGGTCGATATCGAATTTATATTCCTTGCGGTTGCCACCGGTCACCGTCTGCTTTTGCAGGTCGATGGTCAATTCCAGCCCCGCTTCGGCATCCTTCATCAGCTCCTCGACCTGTTCTTTCGGCAGGACGAGCGGCAGGATGCCGTTCTTGAAGCAGTTGTTGTAGAAGATGTCGGCATAGGACGGCGCAATCACGCAGCGGATGCCGAAATCCAGCAGCGACCACGGCGCATGTTCGCGCGACGATCCGCAGCCGAAATTTTCGCCCGCCACCAGGATTTGCGCATGGCGGTAGGCGGGCTTGTTCAGCACGAAATCCGGCTTCTCCGCACCGTCGGGTGTGAAGCGCAGGTCGTTGAACAGGAATTTGCCAAGCCCCGTGCGCTCGATCGTTTTCAGGAACTGCTTCGGAATGATCGCGTCGGTATCGACATTGACCATGTTGAGCGGGGCGGCAGGGCCCTTGAGCGTGTCGAATTTTTGCATGTTACTTCACCAGCTCCCTTACATCCGTCAATCGTCCGGTCAATGCCGCCGCCGCCGCCATCGCGGGGCTCATCAGGTGGGTGCGACCGCCGCGGCCCTGACGGCCTTCGAAGTTGCGGTTGGACGTGCTGGCGCAACGCTCGCCGGGCTGCAACTTGTCGGCGTTCATGGCAAGGCACATGGAACAACCCGCCTCGCGCCAGTCGAAACCCGCTTCGATAAAGATTTTATCGAGCCCTTCTTTTTCCGCCTGTTCTTTCACCAAACCCGAACCGGGGACGATCATGGCGTAAACGGTTTTCGCAACCTTGCGGCCCGCCGCGATTTTCGCGACTTCGCGCAAATCTTCGATGCGGGAATTGGTGCAGGAACCGATGAAGACTTTATCGATGCTGACATCCGTTAAACGCTGGCCGGCCTGCAGGCCCATATAATCGAGCGCGCGGGCGATGAATTCGCGCTGGCCCTGATCCTCGATCTTCGCGGGGTCGGGGACGAAACCGGTAATGGGCGCGACCGTTTCTGGGCTAGTGCCCCAGGTCACTTGCGGCGCGATGTCTTTTGCATCCAGTTTGATTTCCTTGTCGAACACCGCGCCGTCATCGGTCACCAGCGTGCGCCAGTATGCGACCGCCTTGTCGAAATCGGCACCCTGCGGCGCCATCGGGCGACCGCGCAGGTATTCGAAGGTCGTGTCGTCGGGCGCGATCAGGCCTGCGCGCGCGCCGGCCTCGATCGTCATGTTGCAGACCGTCATGCGGCCCTCCATCGACAGGCTGCGGATGGCGGAGCCTGCGAATTCAATGACGTATCCTGTGCCGCCCGCCGTGCCGATTTTGCCGATGATGGCAAGAATGATGTCTTTCGCGGTCGTGAAGGGGGGCAGTTCGCCCTCCACCAGCACGCGCATGTTTTTGGCGGGTTTCTGGATCAGCGTTTGCGTCGCCAATACGTGTTCGACTTCGGATGTGCCAATACCAAACGCTAATGCGCCGAATGCGCCGTGGGTCGAGGTGTGGCTGTCGCCGCAGACGATCGTCATGCCCGGCTGCGTCATGCCCTGTTCCGGCCCGATGACATGCACGATGCCTTGGCGTTTATCGGCCATGCCGAAATATTCGATACCGAATTGCTTGACGTTTTTCTCCAGCGTATCGACCTGCAGTTTTGCTTCGGGGTCGGTGATGCCTTTCAGCCGGTCATGGCTGGTCGGCACGTTGTGATCGACCACGGCCAGCGTCGCATCCGGACGGCGCACGGGGCGCTTCGCCATGCGCAGGCCTTCAAAGGCTTGCGGGGAGGTCACTTCATGCACAAGATGGCGGTCGATATAGATAACCGAAACGCCGTCGTCATTGCGGCTGACGACATGACTGTCCCAGATTTTTTCGAACATGGTGCGCGGCTTGGACATGGCTTAACCCTCATTTCATTGAAGCGTTAAGGGGAAGATATGGCCTGCAGGCATAAAAGGGAAGGGAGATTCATTCTGCTGTGGTGCAGCAAGTCCCCAAGAAAAAAGGCGGCCATTGCGGGCCGCCTTTTTCGTATTGGTAGATGCCGGAAGATTAAGCGTTGACCGCTTTCTTTTCGGGCGCCGCCGCAGCTGCTGCCTTTTCGGGCGCTTGAGCTTCGGCTGCATCGTTTTCGCTGTATTCGCGCTCGGTGATGCGGGCAGATTTGCCGCTGCGGTCGCGCAGGTAGTACAGCTTCGCACGGCGGACGGAACCGCGACGCACCAGTTCAATGCTGTCGATGGAGGGCGAGAACAGGGGGAACACGCGTTCCACGCCTTCGCCGTAGGAAATCTTGCGAACGGTGAAGTTCTGGGTGATGCCTTTGCCGCCACGCGCGATGCAGACGCCTTCATAGGCCTGAATACGGGTGCGGGTGGTCTGGCCCTTTTTCTTGTCTTCGGAGATCTCGATGATCTTCACGTTGACGCGCACGGTGTCACCGGGCTGGAATTCGGGGATCTTTTTCTGGCCTTCTGCGAGTTTCGCGATCTGGCTTTGTTCAAATTTCTCGAGGTCGTTCATTGGGTCTTACCCTTATTTTCTTGTCGGGACCCGTTATATTCGAACGCACGATTTAAAACGGTTGTGCGCCGGCGGTCCACATGTTCATTACCGGGTCGGTTTTGGACATAATTATGCCCACCACCAATTTGGGGGATTCTTACCCAAAATACAACCTTATATCAAGAATTTATTTGGTTTTCTTGGAATTCTCAGGATTCTGAACGACATACGCATCCCACAGGTCAGGGCGGCGTTCCTTGGTCACGGCCTTCGACTGTTCCAGCCGCCATTCTTTGACCTTGGCATGGTGGCCGGATGACAGAATCTCCGGCACTTTGCGCAAGATTCCGTCCGGGCCCGTCCATTCGGCGGGGCGGGTGTAATGGGGGTATTCCAGCAGGCCGTTGCCAAAGCTTTCCTCGTCATGCGTGCCGGCATTGCCGATCACGTCGGGCAGCAGGCGGATGATGCTGTCCAGCAGGATCATGGCGGCCTGTTCGCCGCCCGACAGCACATAGTCGCCGATCGAGATTTCTTCGGCCTGATAGGCCTCCAGCAGCCGTTCGTCCACGCCCTCGTACCTGCCGCACAGGATGGTCAGCAGTGGCTCCTGCGACAGTTCTACAGCTTTCTTTTGGGTCAGGGGCTTGCCGCGCGGGGTCATGTAGATAAAGCGTCCCAGCGGCAGATGCGCCTGCAGGGAACGGTCAAGGATATCGGGCTTCATCACCATGCCCGCGCCGCCGCCAAAGGGGCTGTCATCGACCGTTTTGTGGACATCGGTGGTGTAATAGCGGGGGTTGATAGTTTCCAGGCTCCAGATACGCTTTTCCAGCGCCTTGCCCGACAGGCTCAACCCCAGATGCCCCGGGAACATTTCGGGGAACAGGGTGACGATTTTTACGCTCAGTTTTGCGGGTTCTGGCTTCATATCGCGACTCTATCAAAAAATCATTTATTTTCAAGGTGATATTTTAAAAAGGGCGGTCTTGTTATTGACTTTTTAACCATTATGTTATATAAATAAAGAACTTGGACACAGCAAAAGAGAATTGGGCAGGGTATGAAAAAATCAGGCATCGTCGACAAGCTGAAACAGAAACTGGCGCAAGCCGGTGATGCGATTGCCGAGATCCTCGCTCCCCAGCCCCAGCCCCAGCCCGAACTTGCGCCTATTCGCGTGAAGGCAAACAAGGGCCGCCGCCGTTAATCTATTCGGCGCTTGACTTCATTTTCATAATACTGTAAAACTGTGCATCGCCGCAGAAGCCGGATTCTTTAAAACCGGGCGGGCGTAACAGGGGGAATTGCAGTATCATGACCGAAGACAGACGAGCCCGCGCGCGCAACGGCGATTCAGCCAGCAAGATCGCCATCAACGGCGCGCTGGACCGCCAGATGCCGGATATTTCGGGTTTCAATTTCTTCAGCGGCGATTTTACGCCCAAGATGGTCAATTCCGTCGGCACCGCCGTTTGCACGCAGGAAGAATGGGATGCGATGTGGAAGACCTTCGACCGCCCCGCGCCCGGCCCGCTGCCGCCCGGAACCCGCGCCATTTTCCAGGCGATCAACGAACAGACCAAGCAGCGAGCGACAGCCTTCGAAGCCGCCAACGTGACGTTGACAGCGACAAAGGATATCAAGGTCGAATGGAACCGCCTGCATGTGGGCAAGGATGAAGACCCCAAGGTGCAGGACCGCTTCGCCGTGCTGCTGGTGCCGGAGGCCGGCAAACTGTCATCGACCTTCAACGATGTCTGGCCCGTGCGCGACAAGCGCGAGAAGATGAAGAAGTTCGATGAAAGCCTGAACCTGTTCCGCAAGGGCCAGAACGCAACCGTGTCCAGCCCCGCGCTTGCGAAATTCACGCAGTATCAGGCGCGCCGGAACATGAAGCCGGCAAGCAGGAACCAGTAAAAATCGCTCGTCTGCTTTGCGAGCGCACAAGAGGCCTGCCGCTCGCCGTTTATACTCGGAATAAGCATTCTCAAATTCTGCATAAAACAATTAAAACAATATGTTAGATCTGTAAAAAACATTGATTATGTTAAGCGGTTGTGCTAATCATGGCTGGTATCGCGCACCTTTCTACCGCGAAGCGGCAAGGTTCAGCGGTCAATAGCTGAGGGCCCGTCAAGAGGCTCCATGATTTGTAATGGTGTGTACATATGAGCTCCAGAAAGACTGCGAAACCAATCGCTATTGTCGGCACCGGCTTTGCCGGCAGCGCGATGCTGATCCATACATTACTGAAGATCGCAGATGATCCCGCGATTACAGCCCCTGTGCATATCGTCATGCTGGAGCGCAAGCCGGAGCAGCTCTATTCCGGGCTTGCCTACGGCAAGGCGCCCGCTTTTGCGGATCATAACCTGAATATCGGCGCCAAGCGCGTGAACCCTTTTCCTGCGGGAAAAATTCCGCCCGGCTTTCCAACCTTCATGGAATACCTGCAATCGCGCGAACAGGAACGACCCGAGCTGGACATGCCGTGCAATCCGCCCCGTCAGGTATTCGGCGATTACATCAAGCATCTGGTCGGCCTCGCCGTCGAAAAGGCCGGGGCGAAGGCGCATGTGGAAACGCATTTCAAGGATGCCGTCGATATCCGCGAAACCAAAACCGGCGTGCGCATCCTGAGCGCGGACGGATCGCATATGGATGCCGCGCATGTCGTGCTGGCGACGGGATTCCAGGAGGCGATTGCGCCGAAATTCGCGCGCGCTGCGGAAAAAAGCGGCCATTTCCTGGCGGCGCCCTATTCGCGCGAAGCGAATGGTTTCTATGACCGCGTGATGAAAAAACCCAAATCGGACGTGCTGATTATCGGCACCGGCCTGACGGCGATGGATGCCGCCGCGCGGCTGATCAAAAGCGGGTTCAAGGGCAAGATCACGATGATGTCCCGCCGTGCGCTGATGCATAAGCCATACGAGCCGACGCCGGTTGCCGAGTACAAGGAAAAGCGGCTGCGCGGCGAACCGCGCCCCGAGGCGGAGCTGCCCTTCACGAAACAGCCGCCGCAATTCCTGCGCGCGCGCAGCGCGAAGGGACTCGCCGCCGCCGTGTTCTCCGAGTTCAAGCAGCTGTCGGCGCAAGGTTACACATCGGAAGAAATCCTGAATTACTGGGAACGCTTCGTGCCTGCGGTTACGAAAAAAATCCCCCACAGCGACCTTGCGGGGCTGCTGGCGGCGAATGATGTGCTGATCACGACCACGCGGGTGGGCGTCACGCCGGATATCGGTGTGACGATCTCGGATGCGGTGGCGCGCGGGCAGCTGGCCATTTCGTCCGGGTCGATTCACGACGTGCAGCAGCGCAACGGCAAAATGGTCTGCCAATACACGCCTGGCGACGGGTCGGTCAGCATCACGCTCGGCACGATCTTCAACGCGCATGCGCCGCGCAAGCAGGAAGCCGTGCACGATTTCGTGATCTCGGCCATGGGCAATACCGTCAACTACGATCCCCGCACCTCCGAAATCCGCCATCCGCTGTGGAAGAAGCTGATCGACAGCGGCAAGGCGGCGCCGCACTGGACCAAGATGGGTGTGGCCGTGACGGACAGCTTCGCGATGATCGGCCGCGACGGCAAGGCATCGTCGCATATCAGCGTCATCGGCGTGCCCGTTGCGGGCCACATGATGGTAACGGCCTATCCCTATGTCGAAAAGCCGGGAGCGGGGGGCAGGCTGGGCCCGCCCGCTATGAACGTGCCGGGCATCACCGGCGGCGTGCTGGCTTTCCTGTCGGCGGAATACGAGAACCTGACGCGCGGCTTCCGCAATGACAACCGCCCCGCGCCGAAACGCACGAACCTGAAGGGGTGGACAAGATGACCATCGATGCAAGCCTAGTCCGTGTGATCCGCTTCAATGCGCTGCTTGCCGCGATCGTCTGGGCGGGCTGGTATTTTATCGGCGGCGCACAGGCGGTCGAGAGTATTTCCCGCAACTGGGTCGTCGCACTGACGATGGTGTTCGGTTCTCTTGTCGGCGGCGGCACCAGCGAAGGCGGCGGGGCGGTCGCATTCCCCGTGTTCACCAAGCTGCTTGGCATTCCGCCGTCCGAGGCACGGGTGTTCAGCCTTGCCATCCAGAGCATCGGCATGACATGCGCCTCGCTCACCATTCTTTACATGAAAACGAAAATCGACTGGCGCGTTATACGCTGGTGCGCGCCTGCGGGCATCGCAGGCATCGTCTTCAGCACATTCGCCGTCATGCCGTATGTTGCGCCGCCGCTCGTGAAAATCTGCTTCACTGTGATGGTATCGAGCCTGGCGATTGCGTTGTTTTGCATGAACGCCCAGGGCAACATCCAGCGCTACCCGTCGCTTCCGGTGCTGCGCCTGCCCGAAAAGGTGCTGCTGATTGCAGCAGGCTTTGTCGGCGGCATTCTCAGCGGTCTTGTCGGTTGCGGCGAAAATATTGCCGCTTTCGCCGTTACGGTATTGCTGTTCCGCCTGTGTGAAAAAGTGGCCACCCCCACAACGGTCATCCTGATGACGCTGGTGACGTTGGTCGGCTTTGCGCTGCATGTGTTTATTGTCGGCGATTTCACGCCCGTGGTGCAGGGATACTGGCTTGCGGCGGTTCCGATCGTCTGCATCGGCGCGCCGCTTGGTGCCGTCATATGTTCGCGGATGTCGCGCCGCGCGATCGTCAATTTCCTGATTGGCCTGATCAGCCTGGAATTCCTCACAACGGCCTGGATTATCCCGATGTCGCCTGCCGTGCTGGCGACCGCCGGTACGACGCTGTTGCTGTGCGGTTGGCTGAACTGGAAAATGTGCCGTACGGATATTTACACTTCACGGACGCGTCAGTCCGGCACGCAGGAAAACTTGCTCGCGCTAACTTGAACTGCTAATCCAGCAGGCCGTGCGGCACATCCACGGTCATTTCTTTTTTGTCGATATCGACATGCGGCACGACCTTGCCCGTGAAGGGCAGGTAGAAACTTGCGCCTTTCGGCGGTTTTATTTCCAGCAAATCGCCCGCGCCGAAATTGGCGACGGCCAGCACGCGGCCGATGACGTCGCGCTTTTCGCTATAGGCGGTCATGCCGATCAGGTCGGTGTGGTAATAGGTGTTTTTGTCTTTGATCTTCGGCAGTGACGCGCGCGGCGCGTATAATTTGGTGCCGCGCAGTTTTTCCGCCGCGTTGCGGTCGGAAACCCCCTCCAGCTGCGCCAGGAAAATATTCCCGTGCTGTTGGAACGAGGTGAAAGTGAAGGTCTTCTCGCCTGTTGAATCACAAAGCGGCGGCCCCTCCGCGAGCAAGTCCGGGTTTTCGGTAAAGGCCTTGACCTTCACGAAACCACGGATGCCATGCACGCCGACGATTTCGGCCATGCATGTCAGTTCGCCCGCAGGAGTTGCCGCCGCTTTGCTCAACCGGATAAGACCTTATTCAGCAGCGGGAGCTTCGGCAGCCGGCGCTTCGGCAGCTGCTTCAACCTTCGGTGCCGCCGCTTTTTCAGCGCGTTTTTTCGCGCGGTCGGTCATTTTCGCTTTTGCAACGGCTTTCTCGACGTTGTTTTTACGTGCGGGCATGGGGGCGAGACCTGCTTTGCCCATGAAGATCGCGACGCGGTCGGAAACTTGCGCGCCGACGGAGACCCAATATTTAATGCGTTCGCCGTTCAGCACGACGCGCTTGGGATCGTCTTTCGCCAGTTTCGGGTCGTAGGTGCCCAGACGTTCCAGGAAGTTACCGTCGCGGGGCTTGCGGCTGTCAGCGACGACGACGTGGTAGTAAGGCTTTTTCTTGGCGCCTGCGCGGGCCATGCGGATTTTCAACATTTGGTTTTCTTTCTTTCGTTTGATTAAGGTTTATCCGGTTGCGTTCATGTCAGGATGAAAAGCCCTGCAACCAAGGGGCCTTTCAAATTCCGTTATTTCTTTTTGTCCCCCTGCAGCAGCGCCGCGATATCGGGCATGCCGTCGCCGCCGCCTTTCGCAAAGGGGTTTTCGCCAAGCGGGCCTTTGCCGAGAGAGCTTTCCATGTTCTTGGCCATCTGTTCCATTTCGCCAAGGCCGCCGCCGCCGAACAGCGCGCCCATATTGCGCATCATGCCCTTGCCGCCCAGTTTCTGCATGCGCTTCATCATCGTCTGCATGTCCTGAAACTGTTTCAGCAGGCGGTTCACGTCCTGCACGGTCACGCCCGACCCCGCCGCGATGCGCTTGCGGCGCGAGGCGTTGAGGCTGTCGGGCTTCGCGCGTTCCGATTTGGTCATCGACAGGATGATCGCCTCCTGACGCTTCAGGATGCTGTCGTCCACATTGGCGTTTTCCATCATGCCTTTCAGCTTGCCCGCGCCCGGCATAAAGCCCATCAGGCCGGACAACCCGCCCATTTTCTTCATCTGCTTCAGCTGGGTCAGGAAATCTTCAAGGTCGAAGCTGCCTTTCGCCATTTTTTCGGCGGCTTTTTGCGCGTCTTCGATATTGATGGTTTCGGCAGCCTTTTCGACCAGCGAAACGATATCGCCCATGTCGAGGATGCGGCCCGCCACGCGTTTCGCATCGAACGCCTGCAGCGCATCGACCTGTTCGCCCATGCCGATAAACTTGATCGGCTTGCCGGTGACGGAGCGCATGGAAAGCGCCGCGCCGCCGCGTGAATCGCCGTCGACGCGTGTCAGCACGATACCGGTGATGCCGATACGCTCGTTGAAATTCTTGGCGGTGTTGACCGCGTCCTGACCGGTCAGCGCATCTGCCACCAGCAGGATTTCGACAGGCTTCGCCAGATCGCGCACATCCGCCAGTTCCTGCATCAGCGCCTCGTCGATCGACAAACGGCCGGCGCTGTCGAGGATGATGATGTCGTAGCCTTCAAGGCGGCCCATTTCGAGCGCGCGCTTGGTGATTTTTTCGGGCTTGTCGCCCTTGACGATCGGCAGGCTGCCCGCGCCGACCTTTTGCGCAAGGATATCCAGCTGTTCCTGCGCGGCGGGGCGGTAAATGTCGAGCGATGCGAGCAGAACCTTTTTGCGCTGCTTGTCCTGCAGGAATTTCGCGAGCTTGCCCGCAGTGGTGGTTTTTCCCGAACCCTGCAAACCGGCCATCAGGATGACGGCGGGGGCGGGGACGTTCAGGTTGATCGCGCTGTCTTCATGGCCCAGCGTTTCGACCAGCTGGTCATGGACGATCTTGACGACCTGCTGGCCGGGTTTCACCGAACGCAGGACTTTTTCGCCGACCGCCTCTGCCTTGACCTTTTCAACGAATGCCTTCGCGACGGGCAGGGCCACATCGGCTTCCAGCAATGCCACCCGCACCATGCGCAGCGCTTCGTTGACGTCGTCCTCGCGCAGCGTGCCGCGCTTGGTCAGACCGTCAAAGATGCCGCCGAGGCGGTTGGAAAGGCTTTCGAACATCAAAAATCCTCAAAACCAGTTAACCCCAGTGAGCGTAACTTCGCCGACTGGGGGACGCGGAGCGTGTAAGATCATCCATGAATAGGGGGATGCCTTGCTCAACAAAACTGTAGGGTTTATAGGGCATTTTACGGCAAAGTGTCAAGGAATGCGGGGTTTTAGCCCGCAACCCTGAACCGGCTAACCCCTTGTTTTACTGCCAAGCCCCTCATTTTGTTGACATTATGGAATTGTCAGCCTAATCTTTTCGTCAGTCTTAAAGAAGGATTCTGCCATGGGCAGCCGCGCCATGAACAACAACCTGCTGAACGCCGCCAAAAAGGGCGATACGGATTCGGTCGATGAAATGGCATCCGAAGGTGCCGATGTCGATACCGCAGATATCAACGGGCGCACCGGCCTGTGGTTCGCCGCCAGCAACGGCGACCGCGACATGATCCAGATGCTGTTCAAGCATGGCGCAGATGCCAACCAGGAAGATAATGACGGCATCACCCCGCTCATCAAGGCGCTGGAGGTGAAGCACTGGAACATCGCCAAGCAATTGCTGGAGCGTGCGGACATCAACCATCAAGGCGGCGACACTCATTTCACCGCGCTGCATTCCGCGCTCAACATCGACCTCAAGGAAGAAGACACGCAGCGCGTCGAATTCGTGATGCGCAACGGCGGCAACGCGCGGCAGGCGAATGCGCAGGGCCAGTCGCCGCTCGACCTTGCCCGCATCCATGGCAAGACATGGCCGCATGCGCTGAAACTTGCCGAAGTGATGGAAGAATACAAAAACGGCATCGAGGCGCGCGACAAATATCTGGCCGACAAACGCGACCGCGGCATCATGCAGGAAATGCAGGGCACGACCGCCCCCGTGACCGCCCCCGCAACCGCACGTTTCCGCCGCCCGCAGCCATGACCGACACGCCCTTTACGCCCGCCGAGCTGAACAACGCGCTGCTGCGCGCCGTCCGCGAGGGCGATATTGTCGTATTTCAGGAGGCGCTGAATTCGGGCGCGAATGCGTCTTACACCGATCCTGCGACGGGCCGCAGCCTGTTCTTTACCGCTATCGACCAGCTGGACAGCGAAAATGGCGTTGCGCCCCGCGACGGCGCACACCTGATTATCATGATGGGGCTGATCAATCACGGCGCGGATGTAAATGCGCGTGACAACAACGGCATATCGCCTTTGAATTACACTTTGCAAAAAGAAAACATCACGGCCGCGACAATTTTGCTGGCATCGAAGGCCAACCCCGACGAGAATTTCCCGCCGAACGGCGACACGCCGCTGCATTTGGCGGTGCGCCTTGCGCTGGCGGGGCAGGGGGTGCGGCTGCTGGATAACCTCTTGCTGATGAAGGCCGACCCGACGGTGAAGAATAACGCGGGTGTCTCCGCGCTTGACCTGCTCGGCCAGTTCGCGGCAGGGCCGGAGGATCTGGCGGTCGTGCGCGATAAACTCGCCCATTCGCCGCACGCTATGGGCGCGATGGCCGAACAACGCGACGCGCATCAGGAAAATTTGCGCCAGCAAGCAAAACGCTTTAAGCTCGGCCAATGACCAACTGGTGGCATCCCGACATCTTCATGAAAAAGATCCCGCATTTGCAGGAACGCGCCCGCATATTCGGTCAGGTGCGTGCGTTTTTCAATGCGCGGGGGTACCTGGAGGTTGAAACGCCCGCGCTGCAGGTGGCTCCCTGCATGGAGGCGCATATTCAGGGATTTAAAACCGAACTGGTCAGCGCCGACCGCCAGAGCAAGCGGGATATGTACCTGCATACCAGCCCCGAATTCGCGATGAAGAAATTGCTGGTGGCGGGGCTGCCCAAGATTTACCAGTTAGCAAAAGTATTCCGCAACTGCGAAGGATCGCGCTGGCACAGTCCTGAATTCGCCATGCTGGAATGGTACCAGCTGGGCATGGATTACAAGGATATGATGCAGGAAACCATCGAGCTTGTGCGCCATATCCTGCGCAAGCCCGTCATGGCGAATGGCCGCGCCTGTGACCCCGCGATTGACTGGGAAAAGATCACGGTGGTCGATGCGTTGCAAAAATATGCGGGCGTCGATATATCGGCCAATCTTGGCAACCTTGCGCATATCCGCGCCGAAGCCGCGCGCATCAACGTCTATGTCTCGCCGCATGACGACTGGGAAAACGCGCTTTTGAAGATTTTGATGGAAAAGGTGGAGCCGAATTTGGGCGCGCCTGCACCTACGATCATTTACGACTACCCTGTTTCGATGGCGGCATTGTCGCGTCCGAAACCGGAAGACGGCCGGTTTGCCGAACGCTTCGAGGTGTATATCTGCGGTGTCGAAATCGCCAATGCCTTCGGCGAACTGACGGATGCCAAGGTGCAGCGGGAGCGTTTTATCGCCGATGTCGACCTTCGCAAAAAAGTATATGGCGACGATTATCCTGTGGACGAAGAATTCCTGTCTGCGCTGGAATTCGGCCTGCCGCCCTGCAGCGGTAATGCGCTGGGGCTGGACCGGCTGGTCATGCTGGCCGCGGGGGTTGAGGATATCGACCTTGTGCAGGCGGTACCGGTATAAAAAAAGCCCCTCGCAAGCGAGGGGCTTTTTTACGCGGTATGAAATTACTTTTCCGTCAGCGATTTGCCGTCGAAGTTATACGTGACGGTTTTCTTCACGCTCGGGCAGCACATGGGGTCGCCCTTGGCGAAGGTCATTTGTTCGACGGTGATCACGCCGTCCTTCACTTGCGGCTTTTCGGTCGTGCCGTTGACGGAAAATGTCGCGGCTTCGGTGAATGTGCCGGGCGTGCCTTTCAGGACGCTGATGTTATCATGGGAATAGGACGCGCCCATCGTGGACCAGGTCAGCACGATTTCTTCCGCGCCGTCGCGGTCGAGGTCGGCGACGGTATGGCCGACCGCGATCGCTTCCTCGCGGTTGGCGGCATCGGCCTTGCTGGCCAGATACGCGCTTACGGCGGCCTCGGCTTCCTTGTCCGAAGGGGCGGCGACGGCCGGCGATGCGACCAGCATGGCCAAGGCCAGAAGCGTGAGGAATTTTGTCATGATGAATACCTTTATATGAGGTTTATACAGGTTATACGGCTGAAAAAGCTTAACCCTGCGGGAAGCTTCCGTCAAAGGCTTAGCCGACTTTTAACGCCGCCTGGTTCATGGCTTCGGTAAAGTCACGGATGGCGGTTGCGCCGCCGCCCGGGTATTCCCAGATGGATGTGGATGCGCAGATGAAATCGGCGCCGGCCTTGATGATATCGCGGCAATTGCTGGGCTTGATACCGCCCGCCGCCACGCAGGGCACTTCCATAAGCGTGCTCCACCAGGTCAGGATATTGGGAGACACCATGTATTTGGGCGCCGATGCCTCGATCGGGTAATAGGGGGAACGGGTGGTGAAAAACGGGCCGAAGCTGACATAATCCGCCTCGTTCTCCGCCGCTGTCATGGCAAGGTGCTTGCTGTCCATGCAGGTCGCGCCGATGATTTTATCGGGGCCCAGCAGTTTGCGCGCATCCTTGACGCGCATGTCATACACGCCCACATGCGCGCCGTCGGCATCCATTTCGCGGGCCAGTTCCACGCGGTTGTTGATGATGAAGGCGACGCCGTGCTTGTGCGCGATCGGCATCAGCTTTTCAATCGCGCGTTTCCACTGGTCGTCGTCGCGCGTTTCAAGGCGCAGCTGCAATGACGCGACGGGCCCCGCCTCGAACGCCCGCTCCAACTGGGGCGCGAAGGCCTCCGGCACCAAATTCGGCGGGGTCATGATGTAAAGCTGGCAGCCGGAGGAATCGTTCATTTTTTCTTTTTATGATTGCCGCAGATTTTGAGTGTTGTGGCGCGGGAGGGAAGCATCCCCGCCCCTGCGTCACGCAAGGGCGGGGGTATCTTTTATCAGACATCTTTGCCGAGATAGATGTCCATGATCTTGTCGAGCATCGCCATCGCTTCGTCGCGCGGGCGCTGGAAGCAGTTGCGGCCGATGATCGAGCCGTTGCCGCCGCCTTCATAGATCGCGCGCGCGTCTTCATAGACGCCTTCCTGATCCTTGGTCGCGCCGCCCGAAAACACCACAAGGCGGCGTCCGGCGAAGGAAGACTGCATGACATGCGCCACGCGTTCCGCCTGCGTGCCGATCTTGATTTTTTGTTCTTCGTAGACTTTTTTCGCCTCGGGCAGCTCAAGGTGATCGGTCGACAGCTTCACCTTGATGATATGTGCGCCCAGCTGCGCCGCCATATGCGCGCCATAGGCGATCATGTCGATGGCGGTTTCGCCTTCTTTTGATACTTTGGGGCCGCGCACATAGGACCACATGACGGTCGCGATGCCGTAGGATTTCGCTTCTTCCGACAGCGCGCGGATTTCTTCCTGCTGCTCCAGCATGTATTCGGAGCCGGGATAGATCGTGAAGCCGATCGCCGAGCAGCCAAGGCGCAGCGCGTCCTTGATCGACCCGTTGACCGACTGGTCCTTCGCCTGGATCAGGCTGTTGGAGGAGTTGATTTTCAGGATCAGCGGAATGGCGCCCGCAAACGTGTCCGCGCCCGCTTCCAGCGCGCCGAGCGGCGCTGCATAGGCGTTGCAGCCGGAATCAATCGCCATCTGGTAATGGTAATGGGGATCGTAGGCGGCGGGGTTGACCGCGAAGCTGCGCGCGGGGCCATGCTCGAAACCCTGATCGACGGGCAGGATGACCATCTTGCCGGTGCCGGCCAGCTTGCCGGTCATCAGGATGCGGCTGATGCTGGCTTTCGTGCCGGGATTGTCGCTTTCGTAATACGACAGGATTTTTTTCACTTCGGCGGTCAGGCCGCGTGCATTGCTATTCGTTGCCGGCATTTTCTGTACTTTCTGGCTGACGCTCATTTTTACACCCTTCTTGCGCTGTTTGAAGGGTATTTTAGGGGGGGCGGGGCACCAAATCAAGCCTTCAAAAGCCCTGTAAAATCAGGGTTATTGAACGTCAATTGTAAAGGTCTGAACGGCCAGCGTCGTATTGCCGTCCGAAACGCGGAAACGGAAGCTGTCATCTGTCGTCCGCAGGCTGGTATGGACATAACGCACGCGTCCCGCATCGATATCGGCCTGCGTGAAACTGGTCACGGAAACACCGGGATTGGTCGTCAGTTCCAGCCGCCCGCGGCTGGGCGCGCGGCTGATGGTGTAGGTGATATTGGCGCTGTCCGCATCGGTCGCGCGCAACTGTGACGATGTGATGATCGTCGATGTGCGGCGGGTGACGGCTGTGCCGGTATTGGTTACCTGTATCGGCGCATCGTTGACCGGCGTGACGTTAAAGTTAAACGTGTTATTGGCCAGCGTGGCCTGCCCGTCGCTGAGGGAGAAGCCGAAAGAGGCGGAGGTCGTTTCAGAACCGTTATGCACAAACCGCACGCGTCCTGCGGCCAGATCGTCCTGCGTGAAACTGGTAATCGCGACACCGGCATTGCCTGTGTTTTCAAGGCGGCCGTTTGTGGGGGCGGTTGTGACAGTATAGACAAGGCTGCTGCTGGTGCTGTCTGGGTCGGTTGCGCGCAGGTTCGATATGCTGATGATGCTCGATCCGCCTTCCACAACGGTGCCACCGTTATTGACGAGCGTGGGCGCATCATTGACGGGCGCGACCGTGAAATTGAACGTGGCTGTGCCCAGCGTCGTCGTCCCGTCGCGCGCGGTGAAACTGAAACTGTCGGAGGTTGTCTCAGAACCGTTATGCACGAAACGCAGGCGGCCTGCATCGATATCGGCTTGCGTGAATGTCGTCACCGCAACGCCGGGATTGGTGGAAAGCTCCAGCCGCCCGTTCATCGTGCCGGATGTGACGGAATAGGACAGGTTCTGCGCTGCCGTATCCGCATCCGTCAGCCGCAACTGCGCCGAAGTAATGGTGGCTGTCGCGCCTTCGTTCAGCGCTACGCCGGTATTGTTCGAAAGCACGGGCGCGTCATCGACGGGATTGATCGTGAAGTTAAAGCTTGCGGAGGGCAGCCCCGTTGTCGCGTCGCTGGCGGTAAAGGTGAAACTGTCGGATGTCGTTTCGGAGCCGTCATTCACATACCGCAGCCTCCCTGCATCGACGTCGGCCTGCGTGAAACTGGTAATAGCGGCGCCCGCGTTATCGGCGAATTCCAGCCGCCCGTTGGCCGGGCCGCTGGTGACGGTATAGGAAATGTTTTCGGGCGCGGTATCGACGTCGCTGGTTGACAGCTGTGCCGATGTGATGGCCGCGCTGCCGCCTTCGGACAGCGTCAGGCCGGTGTTGACGGATGCCACGGGCGCGTCATCGACGGGCCTGACATTGATGCTGAAGGTACTGACGGCGGATGCCGCCGATCCGTCGCTGATGCTAAAGCTGAAGCTATCCGACGTGTTTTCCGACCCGTCATTCACATAGGTCACGCGCCCCGCCTGCAAATCCGCCTGCGTAAAGCTGGTGACGGCGTTTCCGCCGATTTCAAGGCGGCCATTAACGGGGCCGCTGGTGATCTCGAACACCGTCGTAGCTGCAAACCCGTCGGGGTCTGCTGCTGATAATTGCGCGGTGGTAATGGTTGCGCTGCCGCCCTCATCGACGGTCAGCCCCGCATTGGCGGATGCCGCCGGCGTGTCGTTGACGGGTGAAATGGAAATGGCGAAGGATCCGGTGCGTTCCGACGTGCCGTCCGACACCGTGAAATTGAAACTGTCGGTCGTGAATTCCGACCCGTCGCTGACATAACGGATGCGTCCGATATCAAGGTCGCGCTGGGTGAAGGTAGTGACGGCCTCCCCGGGTTTCGATACCAGCTCCAGCTGCCCGTGGCGCGGCCCGCTGTCATCGACCGTGAACACGATATCCTGCGGGCGCGTATCGACGTCGCCCGCGCGCAGCCGGCTGCTGTCCAGCAACGCGCTGCCGCCTTCATCGACCCTTAATCCGGCATTGCGCGTAATGGCCGGCACGCCGGGCGGTGCGGCTGTTTCTTCGGCGGCGGGTTGTGCCGCCGTGGCTGTTGCGGCCGCAGGCGGCTTCAGCAATTCCTTCAGCCGCAGTTCGGCGCCGGTTTCGCGCCGCGTGAAAACCTGCTGCGTCTGCACGCCTGTGTCATTGGCCGTGCGCAGCCCCGTGGTGGATTTCAGGTTGTTTTTCAGGCTGCTGGCGCTGTTATTCTGCGCCGTTTGCGCGGTCAGGAAACTGTCGAGCCGCGCGATCAGGCTGTTGGTGGATGCTGGCGAAAACAGGCGCGCAATTGCTTCGCGCTGCGGGTTGCGCGTGAGTGAGTCCGCGCCCAGTTCGATCAGGGACGGCGCAAGTTTCTTCGTTTGCGTCGCAGCGATCCTGTTCGCAACGGGCGTCAGAAAAAAATTCGTAATGATGTCGGCCATAATCCCCGGACACCCTCTCCTACATCTTCTATTTTAACATAATATTGCGCACTATGGAGGTAGGGCGCGGAATATCAAGGGTTTTGAAGCAAATGGGGGCGGCTGTACCGCTATTGGCGCAAGGAAAAACCCCCGGCCTTGCGGCGCGGGGGCTTTGTCCTGAGTCGGGCTTGAAGCAGCTTATTTCAGCTTCGCCATCGCCACGGCCGTGTCCGACATGCGGTTCGAGAAACCCCATTCGTTGTCGTACCACATCAGCACGCGCACGAAGGTGCCGTCGATGACCTTGGTTTCCTTCAGCGCGAAGATCGAGCTGTGGGGGTCGTGGTTGAAATCGGACGATACCAGCGGTTCGGTATAGGTGCCGAGGATGCCTTTCAGCGGGCCGTTCGCGGCGGCATCCGAAATCGCCTTGTTGATTTCATCGACCGTCGTTTCGCGGTTCGCGGTGAATTTGAAATCAACGACCGACACGTTCGGCGTGGGCACGCGGAGCGAGGTGCCGTCCAGCTTGCCCTTCAGTTCCGGCAGCACGAGGCCGACGGCTTTGGCCGCGCCGGTCGAGGTCGGGATGATGTTGATCGCCGCCGCGCGCGCGCGGTGCAGATCTTTGTGCATCGTATCGACGGTGTTCTGGTCGCCGGTATAGCTGTGGATGGTGGTCATGAAACCGTGCTTGATGCCGACGGCTTTGTTCAGCACATAGGCGACGGGCGCAAGGCAGTTGGTGGTGCAGGACGCGTTCGACACGACCACATGGTTCGCCGCCAGCTTGTCATGGTTCACGCCGTAAACAACGGTGATGTCTTCATCGGTCGCGGGAGAGGAGATCAGGACTTTTTTCGCGCCCGCGGTGATATGCTTCAGCGCGTCTTCTTTTTTCGTGAAGATACCCGTGCATTCCATCGCGATATCGACGCCCAGGTCTTTCCACGGCAGCTGGGTCGGGTCCTTGATCGCGGTCATGCGGATTTCGTGGCCGTTGACGACCAGCTTGTCGCCCGCTGCCTTCACATCGCCCTTGAAACGGCCATGCACTGAATCGTATTTCAGCAGGTGGGCGTTGGCTTCGGATGTGGCAAGGTCGTTGATGCCGACGACGGTCACGTCGTTGCGGCCGCTTTCCATGATGGAGCGCAGGACAAGGCGGCCGATGCGGCCGAAGCCATTGATGGCGATTTTAACGGTCATGTGAATTTCCCTCTCTATGCCGGATGAACTAGGTTCTTGGGGCTATTTTTAAAGCCTTTCAGGCGAAGTTGACATAGGAAAATTTTTAACATAACGTGCAGCCTTCACAAAGGAACAAGAAGATGCCGCAGCCGAAAAAACCCCTTTCGATTTCAAGGGCATTCAACAAATCCGCCCGCCATCCCGCCTGGAATTTCCAGCGCGGCAACAACCTGCGCGGCATCGCGGGCGCATGGAAAATCCCCGAAGGCATGACGGCATCGGGGTACGAAGACACGACGCTGAAACGCCTGTTCGCCGATGAAGGGCTGCAGCAGATTGCGGGCGTGAAAACGGCGCGCGCGCTGGAGGCATACTGGCGCGGCGGCGGCATCTGGCAGAAGCTGAAAGACGCCGATGCGCCGCAGGCGCTGAAGGATAGCTGGGACGCGCTGGTGTCGCTGAACCCGAAACTGTCGGAGGTGACGGTCGATCGCGAAAAACTGCGCAGCCTGCTGGATGCTCATTACGGCGTGACATCGGGTTTCAATATCGACGACATCAATTTCTTTCAGGCGCAAAAGAAAATCGGCGACGGCCTGCCCGCCAAACAAGCCCACGCCATGCCCGACCACGGCCCGCGCCTCAGCCGCATCGACGCGGTGTCGAAACCGCCCATGTACTGGGTTGCCTCCCCCGAAACGGCTAAGAAGGTGGAGCAGAGGTATAAGCGGAAGGGTTTGCTTTAGTCTTCGTCAGGCTCGCCTGAAAGAACGCGGTCCATAAATGATTTTGGATCGTAATAAAATTCCTGCAGGATTTTAAAGTTTTCTGTCTGCTTATACGATTTCTCGACAATGCCTTTCGGTGTCAGGTGCAGCAGCGTTGCACCGGGATATGCCATGATAAAAGGCGAATGCGTTGCAATAATGAACTGGTTACGTCCAGTCTTTTCCTTTTCGTGGAGAAGACGGACAAAATCGACTTGCTTGCGTGGTGACAAAGCCGCTTCAGGCTCGTCCATGATGTAAATACCAAAGTCGCGCAGCTTGTTGCGGAAGAGGGCGGAGTAGCCTTCGCCGTGGGATAACCCCTCCAGTAACCTGCCTTCGTAGTCTTCGTCGGCGTTCATCCCGCCGCCCGCTTCCACACCGTACATGTCCATTTGCTGTATCAAGCTATGGATAGTTTCGGCGCGGGTGTAAAACCCTTCCGTCACTTTGGGCAGCCAAGCGGCGCGCAAAAAGCGGCTGAACTTTTCGCCTTCATTCGTGCTTGTTGCATAGTTGCGCGAACCGCCATGCGCGCCGAAGCCACACAGCGCGGCAAGAGCCTCCATGATCGTCGATTTTCCGCTACCGTTTTGGCCGACGAAAATAGTGACGGGGTGGGTGAACTCGATCTCGAAAGGTTGTGCGCGAATACTGGGGATATCCAGCGGATACCCCTCATGCCCCTCGGCCTTTGCTTCGTCGAGCCATACCTTTTTCAAGTATGGCGCTTTCATCTGCGGCTTATGGGCTTTCCTCGCCATGAAGAAGAACCGTTAAACCTTCTTCTTCACCTGCGCCACAATGTCTTCGGCGGTGATGCCGAAGTGTTTGTAGAGTTCCTGATAGGGGGCGCTTTCGCCGAAGGATTTCATGCCGACGAAGATGCCGTCGCGGCCGATGATGTGGTCCCAGCCCTGACGGACGGCGGCTTCGACAGCGACATTCACTTTCGAATTACCAATCAGCGAGGACTGGTATTTGGCATCCTGTTGCGCAAACAATTCCAATGACGGGGCGGAGACGACGCGGGTGGAGATTTTGTCAGCCTCCAGCATGTCGCGCGCCTTCAGCGCGATTTCGATTTCGGAACCGGTCGCCCAGATGGTGACGGTGGCATCGCTTGAGCCTTCCGCGAGGATGTAAGCGCCGCGCTTCGACAGGTTGTCGTCCGACGACTCTTTACGCACCAGCGGCAGGTTCTGGCGCGTCAGCACCAGCACCGAGGGGCCGCTCGTATGTTCCAGCGCAATCTGCCATGCTTCCGCCGTTTCAATCACATCGGCAGGGCGCAGGACAAGCAAGTTGGGAATGCAGCGCAGCGCGGCCAGATGTTCCACCGGCTGGTGGGTCGGGCCGTCTTCGCCGAGACCGATTGAATCGTGCGTCATGATGTAAATCACGCGCTGCTTCATCAGCGCCGACAGGCGGATGGAGGGGCGGCAATAATCGGTGAAGCTGAGGAACGTGCCGCCATAGGGGATCAGCCCCTTGTGCAGCGCCATGCCGTTCATGGCAGCCGCCATGCCGTGCTCGCGCACGCCCCAATAGACGTAACGGCCGGAATAATCTTCCTTCGTCACCTTGCCCATGTCTTTCACAAGCGTCAGGACGGAACCGGTGAGGTCCGCCGAACCGCCGACCATTTCGGGCAGCGCGGGGATCAGGGCTTCCAAAACTTTGCCGGATGCTGCGCGGGTCGCGATTTTCGGCGCTTCCGCTTTCATCTTGGCCTTGAATGTCGAAATGACGGGTGCGACCGTTTTGGTCACATCGCCGCTGATCATGCGGTCGAACAGCGCGCGTTTTTCGCCGTCCAGTTTATCAAGGCGCGCTTGCCAGTTCTTGCGCTCCATCTGGTGCGCGCTGCCGGTTGCGCGCCATGCGGCCACAACATTTTCGGGCAGGTGGAACGGCACATGCGGCCAGTTCAGGTTCTTGCGCGCGCCCGTGATTTCTTCGTCGCCCAGCGGCGAGCCGTGGGAGGACGACTTGCCCTCTTTCGTCGGTGCGCCATAGCCGATTTTTGTTTTGCAGGAAATCAGGCTCGGCTTGTTGGGGTTCAGCTGGGCGGCGGCGATGGCCTTCGCGATCTGTTCGGGATTGTGGCCGTCGACCGTGAAGGTTTCCCAGCCGTAAGCCTCGAAGCGTTTCGGGGTGTTGTCGGTGAAGGACAGCGATGTCGGGCCGTCGATGGAAATTTCGTTATCGTCGTACAGCACGATCAGCTTGCCAAGGCCGAGATGGCCGGCGAGGGAGCAGGCCTCGTGGCTGATGCCCTCCATCAAATCGCCGTCGGAGGCGATGACATAGGTGAAGTGATTGAAAATCTCGTTGCCGAAACGCGCATTCATCATGCGCTCCGCAAGCGCGAAACCCACGCCGTTGGAAATGCCCTGACCCAGCGGGCCGGTGGTGGTTTCGATACCGGCTTCGGGCATGACTTCGGGGTGGCCGGGGGTCAGGCTGTGCAGCTGGCGGAAATTTTTCAGCTGGTCGAGCGTCATTTTCTCGTAACCCGACAGGTGCAGGATGGAATACAGCAGCATCGAGCCATGGCCGGCGGAGAGGATGAAACGGTCGCGGTCGGGCCAGGTCGGGTTCGAGGCGTCATGTTTCATGAACTGGGTAAACAGCACAGTCGCAACATCGGCCATGCCCATCGGCATGCCGGGGTGGCCTGAATTCGCCTTTTGCACCGCATCCATCGACAGGGCGCGGAGTGCGTTCGCAAGCTCGTTATGGCTGGCGGTTGCGGTGGTCTGGGATTTGGCGGCTTGTGCGGATGACATCGTGCATGTGCTCCTTATAAATGCTCCCGCAGAATGCAACATCACCGGGATTCGCGCAACCATGCAAAACCCTGCGATGCATGTGGAATTATTGTTGATATTGCTGTATATTTCTGAATGTTTTTGACATAAAAATGGCCATATTCTATAACTGTCCGGCTGGCTGCCGTTTTTCAAAGGAATTCATCATGGTCATCGGTATCGACGGTTTTCTGCATGAACGCATCGAAACGCTTTATGTATCCGAGGATCACAAGCTGTTCCTGAAGACGGGGCAGGCACAGACAGAGGGCGGACGACGCGCTTTTGTCAGCATCACGCGCTTTGACGAACTGGATGCGCTGGAACGCCAATCCATGCTCCAACAGGCCAAGCCCCTGGACGACAATGCGCGGCTGAAGATATCGACGGTCGATGGCAAAACGGTCGTCTATGACGGTTTCACGGGGACGAACGCCGTTTTCACGCTCGCCCCGCGCAACGATGCCCCGCCCGCGAAAAAACCGAAGCTCAAATTCAGGCTTTAACACGCATTATACCGTCTTGCCGTGATGCCCCTGCGGGGATTACCATGACACATGACCGAAAACACCCCCGATTTCCGCAAGATGACGCCGGAGGATTTGCGCCGGAACATCACCGAGCTGAACCACCAGATCAAGCGCATGAAGCGCTTCAGCCCCAATGGCTTCGCCTATGAAATCGAACAGGCCGAAGAATTGCGCCGCAAATACAAGACCGTCTGGCGCGCCCGCCCCGGCCGCGCGTTCCACGATGTCGCCGCGCGCAAGAAAAAGCAGAAAGAAATGAAACGCTATACGCGCGGGCCGCGGTTTTAAGCTTTGGCCGCCTTGCGCACCGCCCATTTCGCCTTCAGCTTGGCAAACGGTTTTTCCAACTGGTGCCAGACCGGCACGATCGCAAGGCCGATCAGCAATCCCGCCAACGTTATGACGATAAGTGAAATCGGTGTATTTAGGTAGGATAGCTCATGGCCATGTTCAAAACCCAAATCTTTCATCGCATGTTCCGCCGCCGGAATGCCGTGCAGCACGATGCCGCCGCCGACCGAAAACATGGCGGCGGTGCCGACGACCGATAAAGTCTTCATCAGGTACGGCACGCATTTCAAAATGCCGATGCCCAGTTTCTGCACCGCTTTTTTGGGTTTTTTGGCAAGGTACATCCCAAGGTCATCCAGCTTGATGATGCAACCGACAAGGCCGTACACAAATACGGTCATCCCGATGCCCACGCCGGTCAGCACGCCCGCCTGTACCCATAGCGTTTTTTCCTTCACCGCGCCCAGCGCGACCGCGACGATTTCGGCGGACAGGATGAAATCGGTATTCACGGCTTCGGCGATTTTCTTTTGCTCGACCTCCATCAATTCTTCCGCGCTTTTCTGCGCGGCCTGACGCACTTCCTTGGCGTGCGATACGTCCTCGACCGTCGGCTTCAGCGCATGGATGACTTTTTCCGCGCCTTCGTAGCACAAAAACGCGCCGCCCAGCATCAGCAGCGGCACAATTGCCCATTCCGCGATGATGCTCAGGATCAGGGCTGCGGGGATCAGGATGCATTTATTTTTGAAAGAACCTTTTGCGACGCGCCAGACGATGGGCAATTCGCGTTTCGGGTCGATGCCGACCAGCGCCTGCGCGTTCACGGCAAGGTCGTCGCCCGCTATGCCGGCGGTTTTGGTCGCCGCGACTTTCGACATTGCCGCGACATCGTCGAGCAGCAGGGTAATATCGTCGAGCAATGCCAGCAAACCGCCAAAGGCCATGTCAGAATCTCCGTTGTTTTTCTGCGCCTAACCTAACGGATTCCCCTATCGGACAGAAGTGTAAAAAAAACCGCCGGGGCGGTCGAATTCCCCGGCGGCATCATGGTCGTCGTTAAACTTTACTTGCCGAAATTGCGGTTCAGCATCTTCTCGAACCCTTTGAAGGCGGGGGCGGCGGGTTTCACTTCCGCCGGCAATCCGGGCTCTGCCTTGGGCGCTGCGTTGTTCAAGGCTGCCTTCACATCCGGCACCGATTTCAGTGCGCCAGCCGATGCTTCAGCAACTGGGGCGGCGGGCGCGTTGTCATTGACCGGCACGGGATGCCCATAGACCTTGTGCAGCAGGCTTTTCGCAAAGCCGGTGACGGGGCCCTTGATTTTCTCGTTGAAGAAATCCTTGGCAAGCCCCGCAAGGTGCATCACCGGTTCTTTCAATACCTTCACCGCGGGGATCGCCAGCACCCCTGCCACGATACCGGTCGCCATCGTCGCTGCCGTTTCGATCATGCCGACAACCATCGGGCTGTTGCTGGCCAGATGCGCAAGGCCGGTCACGGCATGTTCAAGTCCCGGGATGCCATGCATCAAAATCCCGCCGCCGACCGCGAACATCGCGGCGGTGCCAAGGAACGACAGGCCCTTCATCAGGGGCGGCACGGCCTTGACCAATCCGGTGCCAAAACTCCGCTTGAATTTTGAAAAGCCGTCTTCGCCTTCGGTTTTCGCGAGTTTCAGGCCCCAGTCGTCCAGTTTCACCAGGCCGCCGACAAGCCCGTAAATGCCGACTGTCATGCCGACGCCAACCGCGGCAAGCGCGCCCAGCTGCGTCAGGAAAGGGGCGGAGGCCATCGCGCCCAGCGCGACGACGACGATTTCGGCAGAGAGGATAAAATCGGTCTTGATCGCGGCGGCGACCTTTTCGGCCTCCAGCGTTTTCGCGTCTTTCTTCGGCGCGGCCTCATCTTCGTGCTTGTCCTTGTGCAGCATCTTCTCGACGCCTTCATAGGCAAGGAATGCGCCGCCCGCCATCATCAAGGGCGCAATTGCCCAAGGGGCGACGACCGACAGCGCCATTGCGCCGGGGATGAGGTAGAAGAATTTGTTTTTCAGGGAGCCTTTGGCGACCGCCATCACCATCGGTATTTCGCGGCTGGGGTCGATGCCGCCCGCGCCGCCTGTCAGCACATGGGCATTCACTGCAAGGTCGTCACCGGAGATACCTACTGTTTTGCGCGCGGCGATTTTCGTCAATGCGGCGATATCGTCGAGTAGTGCCAGAAGACCGGTGGCGGCCATGATGTCCCTTCGGTTGTTGTTCCAATAGGAAAAATCCTAGGTGATTCTGGACAGGCTGGCAATGGTATTATAATACCCCAAACAATATCAGGGAGATAGCGATCAAAAAGTAATTAAATTACAGGGTTAGGGCGATTAGTTGACATAATTACAATGCAATGATAAAACGGATGGCAACAAATAACAAAAATCAAAATCATTTGAGGGTGTAAAACATGTTCAGCAAAATCCGAAAAGCAGGCGAAGACTTCACGCTCGACAGTCTTACGTCATATGTCGCCGATCACCTTGCCAAGCCGGGCGCGACTGCGGAGGACAACAAGCAGTTCGGCGGTGTCGCGGGTCTTGCGCTCGGCAACCTGCTGCGCGCGGTCGGCATCATCGGCACCGGCCTTGCGGTTGTGAGCGTGCTGGCATCGCCGGTCGGTGTTGCGACCCTTGGCACGCTGGCCTTCGGCGGCGCTCTTGCGGCGGCGGGCGTATTCGGGCAGGGCATGGTCGATGGCGGCGACAAAGCGACGAATTTTGTATCGGGCGCGCGCGAAGTGCGCGGCGAAATTTTCGGCGACGCGCTCGCCGACCTGAAAAGCTGGAGCAACAAAAAACTCGGCACCAAATTCGGCCTCGCCGCATCGCGCGAAGTAAAAGTCGAGCAGCTGCAGCCCGCTGTCCAGCCGGTTGTCGTGAAACAGCCCGAACAGAAGCTTTAAGGATTAATCACCATGCTGAAACTTCTCATGTCCGCTACGACGGATGAAGCGGGTAACATATCCGCGCCAAAAGTCCTCGAGGCCGATGCCAGCGCCTATGGCAACGAACTGGCCGCGCTGCAGGCAGCATCGACCTTTATGCAGAAGCAGGGGCTTGATGTGCTGCCTGTCACTTATGGTCACGGCATCGTGACGCTGTCAAAGGGCGACGATCTTGCCAAAAAGGCCGACGACCTGTTTTACAGCGCGAACGCCTTCAGCCTGCGCGGCCTGCCGAGCCTGACCGCGCCCGAGCTGAAGCTCGGCGAGCCCGAGCGTGCGCGCGATATCGGACAGGCCGCGCATAGCGCGCTGCGTATCGCCCAGAAATTCAACCGCAAAGTGTCGTTCATGTTCAACAATGTCGCTATCCGCGATGTGGAGCCGAAGGCGGATATTACCAAAGCGGATATCGACGCGATTTCGGCTAAATACAGCGTAGGTTACAAAGCGCTTTATGGTGCGGGCGGCGGCTTCAAGACCTGAGGCTGAACAGGCGCAATCGCGGCGACTGCCTGCGGTTTTTCGGCGGCCGTGTTGATCGCCGCTTTCACATCCGGCATTTTCGCGAAGCTGTCATTGGCGGGCAGCAGGGCGGGCACGGGGCGCGCGATCGTGGGCGTGGCAGCTTTCGCGGGTTTGAACTTCTGGACTGTTTTCTTCACATATGCGACTGCGGTGCGCAGGTAAGGCTTCACGGCTTTTCCAACCGGCTGCGTCGCCACGCCCGCGATCAGCCCCACGCCACCATGAAGGGCAAGCGACGCCGCGCCCTGCACCAGCGTATTCGATGACAGGTAACCCAGCGCGGCGTTCGCAATGTGATCCGCGCCCGGTATGCCATGCACCAGCATCGTGCCGCCGACCACGAACATCGCGGCGGAACCCAGCACGCCGATCGCCTTGATCAGCTTGGGCGCGATGCGCACCAGACCTTCGCCGGCCTTGCGCACGGTTTTCGAGAAAATGCTGTCGCCCTTTTTGGCGGCCATGCTGTCGCCCAGGTCGTCGAGCTTGATGACGCCCGCAACCGTGGCATACACCCCGACCGTCATGGCAAGCGCTGTCGCCGCCAGCGTGCCCAGCTGGATCAGGAACGGCGCGCCCGCGACGGTGAGCAGCGATACTGTCGTGATTTCGGCGGACAGCAGAAGGTCGGTGCGGATGGCATGCTTGATATGCTGTTTTTCCCATCCGGCATGATCCTGCGCATGGGCCTCGTTCGCTTCGGGCTTCGGCGCCTTCATCTTGCGGTGGACAATTTTTTCCATCGCGTCATAACACAGCAGCGCGCCGCCCGCCGCGAGCATCGGGACAATCAATCCGGGCATGGTGAAGGTGAGCCCCAGCGCGGTCGGGATCAGGATGGCTTTATTCTTGAGCGCGCCCTTGAACACCTGCCAGACCATCGGCAGCTTGCGGTGGCTCTGCCCGCCGATCAGCAGGTTGCAGGCAATCGCCGTGTCGTCGCCGACCACGCCCAGCGTCTGCACCGCCGCGCGTTGCGACAGGGCAGCGATTTCTCCCAGCTGTGCGGCGAAGCCTGCCGACATGCGCGATGATCTTTCTGTTGTTGAACGACAGAAAAGATACCCCATGGGGTACAATAAGGAAAGTATTATGTAACTTATTGATTTAGAAGCGATAACCGAGGCTGACAGTGCCGAAAATCGACGGGTCGTCCTGTTTGTCGAATTCCTTCGTCCGGTACATCAGCGCATAGGATAGGCGCGTATGGCCATAGGTAAAGGCGATACCTGCGCTGGCATCGCCCACGAAGGGTTTTTTATCGACGCTATAGCTGTCGGCAAAGGTGTTGCCATCCAGAAAGATGTTGCGGGCAACCGCGCGGCCTTCGATGCCGCCGAACAGGTGCCAGCTGAATTTGCCGTCATCCACGATGAACGCGCCGGTGCCGGGCATGGCGGGGCGCACGCGGGCGGGGTCGTCCTGAAACCTCCCCGACGACGGGCTGAGGCGCAGGGACAAGCCCGCATTCGTATAGGTATAGATATTGCCGAGCGTCACGCCGAAATGCGGCTCCACCCCCGCGGACAATCCCAGCGGGCCTTCAAACCCGTAACGCTCCGGCCAACGGCGCTGCCAGCTGAGCATCAGCCCCGGCTCGTTCGACAGCTGGTTGTCCCAACCGCGCGGCGTGGGGCTGTCGGAAATATGTTCATGCACGAATGTCTGCACCTGCCGCCCCAGCGCCGCAGGGCCGACCACGCCCAACGTCGCCTCGATTTCATCAATATGGTTGTCGGTCACGCTGACAAGTCCGGCGGAGGTGTAAAGGAACGCGGCCCAAGGCCTGTCATTCGGGTCCTGTGTCACCCGCGTGATGTCCTTCGGCGTGTACAGGTTATGGCCGAGCGTATAATAGACGCTGGTCGTCGGGTTGATCGAAAAGGTCGGGATTAGCCTGTCGAGCACATCGAAAATTTCGGGCGGGCGCTTGCCCATGTCGAAATAGGTGATGCGCGCGCCGTTGGTGTAATTCTGGTCGGTGCCGCCGCCATACAGGTCGTTTTCGGAATTCAGCGTGATGAATTTGCGGTCCTTCACATTGACCAGCCGCTGGGCGATCTGCTGCTGTAACGTCTCTTTCTGCTCCTCCGCGCGGGCGGGGGAGGCGAGTAACAATGCGGCGAGCAGGAATGGCAGGATGACCGGTCTCATAACGCATCCTAACATGCGGCGGGGCATCCGGTTCAACAGGGTTCCCAAGAATTCCGGCAGTGATGCAAAAAAACAAGCCGCCCGTTTGAAGGGGCGGCTTGTTTTCGGATAATCAGATGCTTACGCAGCTTCCGAATACGCCTCGATCGGCGGGCAGGCGCAGACAAGGTTGCGGTCGCCGGCCGCATGGTCGATGCGGTTGACGGGCGGCCAGTATTTATCGCCGACCAGATGCGCCGCCGGGAATGCGCCGTCATGGCGGGAATAGGGGCGTTCCCACTTCTCCGCCGTCAGGTCGCCGAGCGTATGCGGGGCGAGCTGCAGGGGGTTGTTGCCCTGCGGCCATGTGCCTTTTTCCACTTTTTCGATTTCCATGCGGATAACCGTCAAGGCCTCGATGAAACGGTCCAGCTCCGCCTTGCTCTCGCTCTCCGTCGGCTCGATCATCAGCGTGCCGGGGACGGGGAAAGACATGGTGGGCGCGTGGAAACCGAAATCCATCAGGCGTTTGGCGATATCGTCGACGCTGATATTCGCGGATGTTTTCAGCGGGCGCGTATCAAGGATGCATTCATGCGCCACAAAGCCGTTCTTGCCTTTGTACAGCGTCACGTAATGCTTCTCGAGCTTTTTCGCGATGTAGTTGGCGTTCAGGATCGCCACCTGCGTCGCGCGTTTCAGCCCCTCCGTGCCCATAAGCGTGATATAGACCCACGAGATGGGGAGGATTGATGCCGAGCCATAGGGCGCGGCGGATACAGGGCCAATCGCATCTTCGCCGCCCACGCCGCCCACCAGCGGATGGCCGGGCAGGAAGGGGGCAAGGTGTTCCGCAACGCCGATCGGGCCCATGCCGGGGCCGCCGCCGCCATGCGGGATGCAGAATGTTTTATGCAGGTTCATGTGCATGACATCCGCGCCGAATTTGCCGGGGCAGGCCAATCCGACCAGCGCGTTGAAATTCGCGCCGTCCATGTAAACCTGTCCGCCGTTGTCGTGGATGATCTTGCAGATCTCGCGGATTTCTTCCTCGAACACGCCATGCGTCGACGGATAGGTGACCATCAGCGCGGCGAGCCTTTCTTTGTGCTGCTCCGCCTTCGCGCGCAGGTCGGCGAGATCGACGTTGCCGTTTTCATCGCAGGCTGTGATGACAACTTCCATGCCCGCCATCACGGCGGTCGCGGGGTTGGTGCCATGCGCCGAAGACGGGATCAGGCAGATATTGCGGTGCGACTGACCCTTCGATTCATGATAGGCGCGAATGACCAGCAGGCCGGAATATTCGCCCTGCGACCCTGCGTTGGGCTGCAGCGTCACCGCCGCAAAACCCGTCAGACTGCACAGCTTCGCTTCCAGATCTTTCAGCATCAGTTTATATCCCTGCGCCTGATCAAGCGGCGCGAAGGGGTGCATGTTGCCGAATTCGGGCCAGGTGACGGGGATCATTTCCGCCGTCGCGTTCAGCTTCATCGTGCAGGAACCCAGCGGGATCATGGAACGGTTCAGCGCGATGTCTTTCTGTTCCAGATGGCGCAGGTAGCGCAGCATTTCCGTTTCGGAGCGGTATTGATGGAAGGTCGGGTGCTGCAGGTATTCCGATGTGCGTTTCAGCGATTGCGGAATGGCATCCGCCACGCCCGCATCCAGCGCCTCGACCGAGAAACCCAGCGCGCCCTTGCCGGAGAACACCTGCCACAGGCGGAAGACTTCATCGCGCGTGGAGCGTTCATCCAGCGACACGCCGATACGGCCGTCGCCGAAATCGCGCAGGTTGATTTCCTTGGCCTGCGCGCGGTCGAGAATTTCCTGCGCGTGGCTGCCGGTATCGACCGTCACGGTGTCAAAGAAATGCTGGTTGGTGGAGCTGAAACCCAGCTTGCGCAAACCTTCCGCGAAAATCGCGGCAAGGCGGTGCGTGCGGGTCGCAATCGTCTTCAGGCCTTCGGGGCCGTGATAGACGGCGTAGAAAGCGGCGATATTCGCCAGCAACACCTGCGCGGTGCAGATGTTCGACGTCGCCTTTTCGCGGCGGATATGCTGCTCGCGCGTTTGCAGGGCAAGGCGATAGGCTGCCTTGCCTTTGCTGTCGACCGACACGCCGACGATGCGGCCGGGGATGGAGCGTTTATAGGCATCCTGCGCGGCAAAGAACGCGGCATGCGGGCCGCCGTATCCCAGCGGCACGCCGAAGCGCTGCGCCGATCCGAACACGATATCCGCGCCCCATTCGCCGGGCGGCTTCAGAAGCGTCAGCGCCAGCAGGTCGGTCGCAACCGCAACCGCCATGTTTTTCGATTTTGCTTTTGCCGCCAGCGCGCCGTAATCGACGACTGCGCCGGATGTGCCGGGGTATTGCAGCAGGATGGCAAAACCGTCTTTTTCAATCAGGTCGCCAGCTTTGCCCACGACGACTTCGATGCCCAGCGGTTTCGCGCGCGTTTCCACAACCGCAATCGTTTGCGGGTGGCAGTCATCCGCCACAAGGAATACGTTGCTGGTCGATGATCCGACGCGTTTCGCCAGCGTCATCGCTTCGGCGGCCGATGTCGCTTCATCCAGCATTGATGCGTTGGCAAGCGGCATGCCTGTCAAATCCATCGTCACCTGCTGGAAATTGATCATCGCTTCCAGACGACCCTGGGAAATTTCGGGCTGGTAGGGCGTATAGGCGGTGTACCAGCCGGGATTTTGCAGCACGTTGCGCAAAATCACGTTCGGCGTGATGGTGTCGTAGTAACCCGCGCCGATCAGCGAGCGGTAAACCTTGTTCTGTTTCGCCATGCTTTCCAAAAGCGCCAGTGCGTCATGTTCCGTCATCGGCTCGCCGGTGACGGGCGCCGATTTTTCGCGGATGGCGGCGGGCACGGATTTGTTCGTCAAATCGTCAAGGCTGGATGCGCCCACGGTGCGCAACATCGCGGCAATATCGGATTCCGAAGGCCCGATATGGCGGCGGATAAAATCGGTGCGTTGTTCAAGGTCCTGGATCGTCTGCGGCATGCGCTTAAAGTCCTTTAATGTATTCATTGTATGCGGCTTCGTCTTTCAGCCCGGCGAGGTCGTTTTCGTTGGCGATCTTCACTTTGAAGAACCATGCCTTGCCCAGCGGGTCGGTGTTGACCAGCGCGGGATCGCCCGACAGGTCGCCGTTGATCTCGACCACTTCGCCGGAAACGGGGGAATACAGTTCGGATGCGGATTTCACAGATTCAACCACGCCCGCCTGACCGCCCTTGGTCAGAGTCGCGCCGATTTTCGGCAGTTCGACGTAAACGACGTCGCCCAGCGCCTTTTGCGCGAAATCGGTCACGCCGACGGTGCCGACGCCGTTTTCGATGCGGATATATTCATGGTCTTCGCTGAACAGGATCTTGGTCATTTTTGTTTTCCCTTTAGTCTTTTTTGTAATTGGTTTTGACGAATGGCAGCGCCACGATTTCGCACGGACGCGCCACGCCGCGCAGCATGGCGTTCAGTTTGGTGCCGGTCTTGGCGACATCGGCGTTGACGTATCCCATCGCGACAGGCCCATCGACCGTGGGGCCGAAACCGCCGGAGGTGATCACGCCCACTTTTTTGTCGCCGACGAACAATTCGGTCTTTTCGCGGATCGGCGCGCGGCCTTCGGGTTTAATCCCGACGCGCAGGATAAAGGGGCTGCCGTCCAGCTGCTTTTTAATCTTGTCGTAGCCCGGGAAACCGCCCTGTTCGCGGCGGCGTTTCGGGATCACCCATTTCAGGTTCGCGTCGATGGGCGTCGAATGGTCGTCGATGTCATGGCCGTAGAGGCAAAGCCCCGCTTCAAGGCGCAGGCTGTCACGCGCGCCAAGGCCGATGAGTTTCACTTCCGGTTCCTGCAGCAGCTCCTTGGTGAACTCTACCGCGAAAGATTCCGGCACCGAAATTTCAAACCCGTCTTCGCCGGTATAGCCGGAGCGCGACAGGAAAATTTCATGGCCTTTGTATGAAGTCTTCACGGATTCCATGAATTTCATCTTCAGCACATCGGGGAAGAAGATGGAGGCGACTTGCTCCGCCTTCGGCCCCTGCAGCGCCAGCAGCGCGCGGTCGCCCAGATATTGCAGCTTCGTGCGGCTGCCGATTTTCGACTGGATGAAGGCGAAATCCTTTTCCTTGCAGGCGGCGTTCACCACCACCAGCAGCGTACGCGCATCCCAGCGGGTCACCATCAGGTCGTCGATAATGCCGCCGTCGTCGTTCAGCAAAACGGTATAGCGCATCTTGCCGGGTTCAAGGCCGATGATGTCGCCCGGCACGATGGTTTCAAGGGCGATGGCGGGGTCGGCATCGTTGCCGGTCAAAACCGCCTGACCCATATGGGAAACATCGAACAGGCCGGCTGCCGTGCGGGTATGCACATGTTCCTTCAACACGCCCATGCCGTCATACTGCACGGGCATGTCATAACCCGCGAAAGGCACCATTTTTCCGCCCATAGAGGTATGGAGCGGCCAGAGCGCGGTTTTGAGGAGGGGGGCGTCGGTTTTTTGAGCGGCTTCCAAGGCAAATTCCTTTACATAGTCAGTCGGAAACTTGCCCCGCTCTGTCTTCTTTGCCTTAGAGATTCCGCACTGTTACCAGATGCTTGCTCCTTTGGCGCGGCTGCAGCCGCTTTCCAGAGTACGAGTGACCGCGCGGTCCTTTTGCCTGAGAGTTTTCCGGGGTGATTGCTCCTTCGGCGCCGGTCTTTCAACCGGTCTCTCCCGCGCGGCGGTCGCTTTGTAGTGATTGACACTAAACCCTCTTGCCCTAAAGTCAACTAAAGGAAAGACGGGCAGGGGAAACAACATGGCCACACAATCGCAACGCGCATCGACACCGGTGCTGGTTTCCAGCTATGCGCTTGGTTTCATTGTTTTTTGCCTGATCGTTTATATCCTCAGCGTCGCCGCCAATATCCTGATCCCCTTCGTGATCGCGGTTTTCGTCTGGTACCTTATTAATGCGATGGCGCGCGGTCTGGGCCGCATCAAGCTGGGCGACACCTACCTGCCCCGATTCTTCTGCTTCCTGTTCGCCATGCTCGTCCTCGTCGGCGGGCTGTGGTTTGTTTACAAACTGATTTCCGTGAACGCGGTCGAGGTCTTGCGCGCCGCCCCCATCTACCAGAAAAAACTGATGGCCTTCCTGCCGCGCATGCTGTCGGGCCTGCCGCCCGAATATCAGGTCAGCCCGTCCGACCTTGGCACATACCTTGATGTCGGCGGTTTCATCAAATCGCTTGTCACCGCCTTCACGGGCATCGCGGGCAAATCGCTGGTCGTGCTGTTCTATACGGGCTTCCTGCTCTACGAACAGCAGTTTTTCGGCCGCAAGCTGCATGAAATGCTGCGCGAAAAAACCGCCGAAACGCGCATCCACAAGATCATCAAGAACATCGAGGACAAGATCCAGCGTTACATCTGGGTCAAAACCTTCGTCAGCGCGATTGCCGGCGTGGCCACATGGCTGATCCTGCTGGCGTTTAAAATCAGCTTCGCCGAATTCTGGGGCGTGATCGCGTTTATCCTGCATTTCATTCCCTATGCGGGCGCGATTGCCGCCGTGGTGCTGCCCTGCGTGGCCGCGCTGGTGCAGATCGGCGATGCGGGCGACATGACGCAGCTGGCGTCGCTGATGCTGTTCCTGTCGGCGGTGCAGGTGTTCTGCACCAGCTTCCTTGACCCGCGCCTGATGGGCGACAGCCTGAACCTGTCCCCCATCGTCATCATTTCGGCGATCGCCGCCTGGGGCGTGCTGTGGGGCGTGCCGGGCATGTTCCTGGCGGTGCCGATCCTGTCGGCCGCCGTCATCATCATGTCGCAGTTTGATAACACGAAGCCCATCGCCATTTTAATGTCGAAAACCGGCGATATCGAAAGCCACGGCCCGGGGAAAGACGCATGACGGTGAAACAATCCGCCCCCGCGCCGGTCAACAAGGCGCACAGCCTTGCGCTGGGCTTTATCGCGGCCTGCCTGTTCATTTACATCTGCCGGATCGGCGCGAACGTCATCATGCCGTTTGTGATCTCGCTGTTCATCTGGTACCTGATCAACGCGATTGCGCGCTTCCTGGGTCTGCTCTCGACAAAATCGGGATACAAGCTGCCGCGCATCTGGCGGTTCGTTTTCGCGCATGTCATCATCGGGCTTGTCGGGTTTTTGCTGTATAAAATGGTCAGCGCGAATATCGACGACGTGATGCGCGAGGCGCCGAAATACGGCGACAGCTTCGACAAGATACTGGCGGAACTGGCGCAGCGGTTGAACCTCGACCACACGCCCACGCTGCACGAAGCGTTCAAGGAAATCTTCGGCAACTATGTCGATATCGGCCAGTTCATCACCGTTTTTGCGGGCATGCTGACCGGCATCGCGGGCAAGACGATCATCATCCTGTTCTATGTCGGATTCATGCTGTACGAACAGCGCTGGTTCAACCGCAAGATGAAGCTGATGATCACCGACAAGGAACGCGAGGCGCATGTGCGCCACGTGCTGAAGGTCATCGACACCAAAATCCAGAAATACATCGGCGTGAAGGCCTTCGTATCGCTGCTCGATTCATTCCTGACGTTTTTGATACTCACCTATTTCAAGGTCGATTTCGCGGGCTTCTGGGGCGTGATGGCGTTCTTCCTGCACTTCATTCCCTATGCGGGGTCGTTCGTCGCCGTCACCACGCCCTGCCTGATCGCGCTGATCCAGCATGGCGACCTGACGACCGTGGCGATGCTGCTGGCGACGCTGCTGACATCCCACGCCTTCCTCGGCCATATCCTTGATCCGTACCTGATGGGCAATAACCTGAACCTGTCGCCGATCTTCATCATCTCGAACTTGGCGATGTGGGGGATGCTGTGGGGCGTGCCGGGCATGTTCCTCGCCATCCCCATCCTTGCCATCACCACGATCGCCCTGTCGCAGTTTGAATCGACGCGGCCGGTAGCGGTGCTGTTTTCAAAGACTGGGCTGGACACGCATCCGAAACGCAGGCGGATGAAGCCGCAGGTTTAACATTTACGCCACCCCGCCCTTCGGCGGGGTGGCGAAGGTGAGAGAGGGTGCTACAGCCCCAGCCGCTTCTTGCGCGCCAGGTATCCGCGCGTGCTCTGGTCAATTTCGTAATCGCCGACCTTGATGATCATGCCGCCGATCAGCGACGGATCGACTTCCACTTTTTTCTCGCCCGCCACGATGTTGAACTGGTCGCGCACGCGCTCGATCAGGTGGTCGGAGGTCGAAGCATCCATCGGGAAGGCGGAGGTGAGCGTGATATCCACATTCCCCTCCAGCGCCTTGCGCTGCTTGACGTAGGATTCAAACACCCACGGCGCGTATGACAGCTTTTTTTCCTCGATCAGCGTATCGACGAATTCGCGGAAGATTTCATCGACTTCCATCTTGTCGTACACCGGCTTCATGACATCTTTCATGTCGTCGGGCTTCAGGCGCGGGTCGCGCAGGACTTTTTCGAAATCGGGCATTTTCACGATTTCCGCGAGCAGTTCGAGCTTTTCTTCCCATACCGCCACAGACGACATTTCCTGCGCGATCTCCAGCGCGGCCTTGGCGAACAGGCGTCCCAGTTTCGGGGCGATGTCGTGTTTGGGTTTTGGTTCCATTATTGATCCTTCTTGAACACGAAACGCGAATAAAACCAGCTGAGCGCCAGCAACGACAGGCCGAGGCCCATGAACGAGAACACGCGGTAAAGCCCCGTCAGCTCGTCGATGTCATAGAGGAACACCTTGCCGACCGTCACGATCATCACGCCCAGCGACGCGACGCGCAGCGCCTTGTTCTGTTTCAGCGTGCCGAGGAACAAAAGCCCCGCGCCCAGCAGCAGCCAGACGGCGGAATAGGTATAGACTTCGGCGTTTTCCGTCGCCCCTTCCAGCAGGAAGCGGCCGTGATAGGACTGGCGCACCTGCAAGGTGACGAAGATAAACAGCAGCGTCAGCGACAGCCCGCCCGTCAGGCTGCGCGGCAGCGTCGCCATGCGCAGCTGCGGTTTTTCCTCCAGCCACAGCCACAGCACGGGGAAGGCATAGGGCAGCCACAGCCAGTTCAGCAGCGGCGTTGCGCCCACATCCTGCCCGCGGTTCAAAAGCGGGTTGGAAATCAGCAGGTCGAAATAGAACACGCGGAACATCGCCATCGCGAACAGGAACGACCCCGCCCACAACAGCGCGCGGCGGCTGTACAGCCTGCCGGTGTAAACGACCAGCAGCGACGCGGCGAAGAAGATGTTCGTGATGATGCCGCGTTCCATGAATCCCGCCTTGCGGAACAGCACGTCGCCCGGCACCTTGAACACATGGCGCGCAAGGTAATACAGCATCAGCGCGCCCAGCGCCACCATCGTCATTTCAAACAGCTCGACCAGTTTGTCGTCGCCGCGCAGGCGCAGGAAAAACGCGGCCGCGCCGATCAGTACCATCGGAATGCCCAGCTGGAACAGCGGCTGGTCCGCAAGCGGCGGCAACCCGCGCCACGGCGACCATTCAACGCCGGTCAGGCTGTTGGCGGTCACGCTGCCCAGCAGGGCCAGCTGCGGCAGGATCAGCAGCAGGAACACGGCGAACAGGATCGCCGCAATCTTGCGCAGCGCCTTGATGTCGATCTTCCACGCCACCCAGCACACAGCCAATGTTTCGGCGGCGAAGGCCACCGCCATCCAGTCCTGATGCACTTCGATCACAAGGGCGATCGACGCGAATGCCGTCGTCATCAAACTGAACAGCGCCAGCAAACGGTCGCGCAGTTTTTCATCGCCCGCGAAATTGCGGAACACATCGCCCGTGAACCACGCAAAGAACAGCGCGAACAGCACGGCAATCGCCGACCACACATGCAGCACATCGCCGGACACGATGTTCAGCAGCGGATAGATTTCCTTGCCGATCGTACCGTAACCGACGGCGTAGAAACCAAGCGCGGCCGCCGACATCACGCCCGCCATCGTCAGCGACGGCCAGCGGCGCAGCAGCCAGAATGCGGGCAGGGTATAAACACCGGCAAGGCCCAGCTGGACCATCGCCATTTCCGCATCCGGTTGATGCCGCCAGATCAGCAGCATCAGCAGGCTTGCGCCCAGCGACAGGTAAGGCACGTATTTGAACTGCGCGGGACGGAAAAACGCCATCGCGATGCCGCCCAGCGCCAGCAGCCCGAACATGCCCCATTCCAGCAGCCCGTAATCGCAGCGCGCGGTGACAAACGCCATCAGCGAAATGCCGGCAACGGCGGTGAATACGTTCAGCGTGCCGATGCTCGCGCGGTCCTTGCCGCTCAGTTTCGTGTCTTCCTGCGCCGACGGCACCATGATCACGCCGCTGACCGCCAGAATGAACAGGCCCATCACCAATCCGTCATCGGGGCTGAAATTGCCGCTGAAATTCCACGCCAGAATCCAGCCGAATGCCAGCACCGCCATCGGCACCGACAGCGCCCACCAGCCCAGCTTGCGGAAGGCGGTGAACAGCCCGGCGACAAGGCAGAACAGGTAGAAAAACAGCATCGGCGCGGACGGATGGTCGGTGCGGATCAGCGCAGGTGTCACGAACCCGCCCAGCATCCCCAGCACCGCAACCGGCATGCCGTGGCGCACCGACAGCACGACGGCCAGCGCGGTCGTCGCCGCCATGCCGATAAAGCCCGCCATCGGCGGGAAGAAATGATACATCTGCGTTGCGGCGTAAATCGTCGCATACAGGTCGGCGATGCCGGCACCCGCCAGCGCCATCGCGATGCGCGCGCCGTCGGCCATGGTCGGGTTTTTCTCGCGGATATAACGCGCCCCGCCGATCAGCAGCGCGCCGAAAATAAAGCCCAGCACGATGCGGACTTCTTCGGTCAGCAGGCCTTGTTCGATCGAATATTTCACAAGGTAGAATCCCGCCAGCGCCAGCGAAATGCCGCCGATCCAGACGGGCAGGCGCTTGCCGAACTGGAATTCGAAACCGCCGCCGTTTTGCGGTTTGGCGGTATCGACCTTGGCAGGCTGCGGAATTTTTGCGGCGGCGGCGCGCTGTTCGGCGCGGATCTTTTCCTGT